>NZ_JASHHX010000001.1 GCF_030056575.1 Rhodoblastus sp. 17X3
CGATAGTTGACGCCGCGCGATCGCAAGATCCGGGGCGTTTTCTTTTTGCGCGGCTCCCGCGCAGGCCGCGAGAATCGCCGCGAGGTCGCCGTGAAGAATAGCGTCGTGCTCCTTGGCTTCCGCGCGAGGGTGAAGGTCGATCCGATCGATCATCGAACGGATAAGATCCATGGCCTCGACCCGGTCCGGCCCCTCTAGGATCGCTTCCAGTCGTTCGACCTTACGGCGGTAAAGCTCCGGCAGGTTCGGGTTCGCAAGGATCGTCATCTCGGTCTCGGCCGCCGCAACGTCACCGACATCGAGCGCCTGGCGTTCATTCTGAAGGGTCTTCAGCCGTTCCTTCATGGAAGGTTCGTAAAGGCCATTCTCGATCGCCCGCATCATTCCGGATATCTTGCGATCGATCTCCGCGCATTTACGCGCTCGTTTTGCGTCATTTGCCTTGCGTGCACGGCGCAGGGAGGCGACTTGGTCCTGCATCGCCTTGATGAACTCCGTGACGAGATCGGGCGCCAAAAGCCTTTCCTTGAGCCCGTCAAAAACGCGCGCCTCAATTTCTTGCCGTGTGATCGTGCGATTGTTGTCGCAGGCTCCCTTCTGCTTTCGCGTGGCGCAGCCGTAGCGGTTCTTGCCAATGATCGTGTATCCGCATGGTCAAGGATTAGGGAGGGCTTATTTGGCGGCCAAGAAGGGGGCGGACCAGCAGGGAGGACGAATGACGCCTTTCCGCGGAAAGCGTCCATCGCCGAAGCGGCGGCATGCGGCTCGAAGCCGACTTTCCCAAACAAGCCCGCGACGGTCTCAAGTTGACCCGTTCCGGTCGTCCGTCGATATCACCTGGTGCAGCAATTGTTAGCGGAAAGCTGACTTTATCAATTGACGGGCGACATCGGTTAGCCTGACCCGCTTCTACAACGTGGCAAGTCCCGCTTTCCGCGACGATTGTACTCGATTGGCAAACAACCAATGCACGACGGTATGGCTAAATCCCCGATCCGCTGTCCTCGCTCAGGAAGGGAGGCTCAGGCAAATCGGCATCCAAAAGAGCAGCGCGGCGCGTCGGAAAATTCGTCGGCAGCGGCATCCAGAAAACCAACTCCGTATCAGTATAGACGAACTGGCATTCCGCATCCGAATCCACTGCGATCCAGCAGTCGTCGCTCGAATGCTTTGGACGTCCCCATTTGACGACATCGACTTCGCCCGCCCCTTGCTCCGAGGCGCGAATGATCACGAGAAGCCGCGCGCCGTCCCTTGGTGCTGTGGCGATGGGCCGCCACGTACCGAAATCTGTTCCGCTCATCGCTAGATCCCTTCGAGGCTTTCAAAGTCGCACGAAGCTTATGAAATTAGATAGGACGCGCAAGACCCTTGTGCTGGATCTTAAGCCGCAAAGGGCCGGAGCGCTGAAACGCGGCCAGTTGTTAGCTGACTGCTTCGCGGACTGCGCCGATATCTTCGATCGCAAGGAAAGCGCCGAAGTCAGTTCTGGCCGAATAATATGTCAGTGCTGAACGGCGCCGATTTGATCGGTTCACGGCCCTTCGTTCCCGCAGGCGCTATCAAATCCATTCGTTGGAATTGAGGGGATGTTGCCGTTTGTGATCGTTTCCGTCGATGAGGTCGCACGATCGCTTTTTGCTGAAGGCGGGGGTCGGTTCGACCATAGCCGAACTCACCAGGGTCGATGGCGCCGAGCAGCGGCTTTGACAATGGCGTCGAGGCTCCAAAAAACGCCATCGGAACGCCAGGCCAGAGATGGGAGCGGTCATTCGGGCAAATGGAGCCCCTTTAACATATTTGTCCCACGACCAGCAGAAGCGGGCGCTTTGGGCGAGGGAGGGACCAATATTGACAAATGCGCGGCGTGGAGTTCTATTCCGCGCCATGGGGAACGCGGTCTCCCCACGAGGCGACATGCCGAAGAATCGCGTCCCGCTCTTTAAGCCGAGGACGCTGCATGTCTGCCTATACGACGATATCTCCCGATAAGCTCTCGCGCCTGCTGGGCTCGCCCAAGGGGCCCACTCTGATCGATACCCGCCAGGAAGCGGAATTCGCCTCCGACCCGCGCCTAATTCCCGGTGCAGTCCGTCGAGACGCCGGCGCCATCCCGCTCTGGGGGCGAACTCTCGCAGGAACGGCGACGATCGTGATCGGCCAACGAGGGGCGGATCGCAGCCACGGCGTCGCGGCCTGGCTTCGTCACGAGGGCGTGCGCGCCGAGACGCTGGAAGGAGGCCATGAGGCCTGGGCGGCGGCAGGTTTGCCGCTGGTTCCCGAAATGAAATTGCCCCCGCGCGACGTGCAAGGCCGCACCATCTGGGTGACGCGCGCGAGGCCGAAGGTCGACCGGATAGCCTGTCCCTGGCTGATCCGCCGCTTCGTCGATCCCAACGCCGTGTTTCTCTTCGTTCCCCCAGCGGACGTTCTCGGCGTGGCCGAAACGTTCCAGGCGGCGCCCTTCGATGTCGAAGGCGTGTTCTGGTCGCATCGCGGCGCCAATTGCGTCTTCGACGCGATGGTCGACGAACTCGGCCTCAAAACGGAGCCGCTGTTGCGGCTGGCGGCCATAGTGCGCGGCGCAGACACCGCGCGGCTCGATCTCGTTCCCGAGGCCGCCGGACTGCTCGCGGCCTCGCTCGGCCTGTCGCGCCTTCACGCGGACGATCTGGACCAGCTTGAAGCCGGGCTCGCGCTTTACGACGCCTTCTACCGTTGGTGTCGCGACGCCGTCGACGAATCGCACGCCGCGCACGCCGCCGCGCCCGGGAAAAGGAAATGACGGAATTGACGACGCTGCTGCTTCTAACCGGGTGGCCGCATATTCGCCGCAGTTGGAGGAACTGCCATGCCACATCCAATCGAACGTCGAAGCTTTTTGCAGGGCGCCGGAGCGCTTTCGGGGGCCGCAATCCTCGCCGTCAACGCTGAAGCCTCCGCTCGCGCTGAAACTGTGTCCATTCATGGGAAGAAGCCGATGTCCTATGAACCAAAACCGATGTCTTTCGACCCCAAAAACGTCAAAGGCATTTCAGATAAAGTCCTCGTCAGCCATTACGAGAACAATTACCTTGGCGCGGTGAAGCGCCTCAACGCCATCGGCGTGCAACTGGCGGAACTCGATTTCGTTAAGGCGCCGAATTTTATCGTCAACGGCCTCAAGCGCGAAGAACTCATCGCCCTGAATTCAATGATCTTGCATGAGGCCTATTTCGACAGCCTCGGCGGCGGCGGCGCGCCCTTGGACGCGCTCGCCGACGCGATCGACCGCGACTTCGGCAGTTTAGATCGCTGGCGCTCGGAATTTTCCGCGATGGGCAAGGCCGAGGGCGGCGGGTCCGGATGGGTCATCCTCGCTTTTTCTCCGCGCGACAAGAGGTTGGTCAATCAATGGGCCGCCGACCACACGACGACGATCGCCGGCGGTCGGCCAATTCTCGTACTCGATATGTACGAGCACGCCTATCACATGGATTATGGAGCGAAAGCTGGCGCCTATGTCGACGCCTTCATGGAGGCGATCCGCTGGGACAACGCCGCCAAGCTCTTCGACCAATATAGCCGCGAGGAGTGAGCCCGACGCCGTGCTCCTCTTCGCTGCGATCGAAAGGCGCCGCTGGACGACGATCCCATGAAACCTCACTCAGGCTACGTTGTTGGCGCGCCGGCCCTTATGCTGGCCGCCGCGGCTGCGTGCTTCCCGATCTGCGTGCTGTTCGCGACCGATGTGGCGACGGCGCTTGGCCTCGGCGAAGCTCCCGCCGCGACAGTTCCGGAATTGACCCTGGCGGAAGCTATTCCGCTCGGCGCGGTCAAAGGCCGACTCGACCATATGGCCATCGATTTGCGCCGCGGACGGCTGTTTGTCGCGGAACTGGCGAACAACTCCCTCGCCGTCATCGACTTGAAGGCGGGCAAATTGGCTCAGCGGATAAAAGGACTGAGCGAGCCGCAGGGCGTCGCTTATGCGCCGGAAACGGATCGCTTGTTCATCGCCAATGGCGGCACGGGCGTCGTCCAGATGCGCAAGGGCGATGATCTCGCGCTCATCCGGGAAATCGCCTTGGGCGAGGATGCCGACAATATCCGCTTGGACGGTCCTGACAGGGTCATCGTCGGTTATGGCGGCGGCGCCCTCGCAGTGCTCGACGCGGCAAGCAGCGAGAAAACCACGGACATTCCGCTTGCGGCGCATCCTGAGGCTTTTCTGCCCGAGCCGGGCGGCGACCGCATTTTTGTCAATGAGCCGCGCGTCTTGCGGACCGCCGTGATCGCGCGCGCGTCCAGACAGGAGACGGCGCACTGGGGCGCGCCGGGCGCGGCGGCCAATTTTCCGATGGCGCTGGACGTGAAGGGGCGCCGGCTATTCATCGTCTACCGCTTGCCAGCCCTGATCGCAGCCATCGACACAAGCAGCGGCGCGCTTTCGAGCCAGTTCGCAACCTGCCGCGACGCCGACGACGTCTTTCACGACGCCGCGCGCGACCGCGTTTACGTTATCTGCGGCGAAGGCGCGATCGCCGTGCTCGACGCCAGCCATGGCGGCCTTCGAAGCCAGTCGCTGCTGCAAACCCGCTCTGGCGCGCGCACCGGCCTGTTTGCGCCTGAACGCGACCGTTTGTTCGTCGCCGTTCCAGCCCATGCGGGCCGACCAGCCGAAATCCGGGCCTATCGGCCGAAATGACGCGCTCTTGGGCGCGGAACAGCAACCAAGTGGGAACGAATTGATCGCAATGCGGAAAATGACCGGAATGGGGCTATTCGCCACGAGCCTCATAGTCTGCTCTGCGGCCTTCGGCGCTTCACCGCAGAGCGAAGGGTTTCGACAGCTTACAGGTCCCCAAATCACGCAGGCGCTCGTCGGCAGGACGTTTTCCGATGACATCCATTTCTCCTTTCGCTATCGCCCCAAGGGCGTGATCGAGGGGATGAGCATGGGCCGCAAAGTCACGGACAAATGGGTGATCCAGGGCAATCGCCTCTGCGTGACCGACAGTTTTGGTCAGAGCTGCTATGTCGTCTGGAAGAAGGGCGCCGCGGTGAAGCTCGTCGTCGAAGGGACGGAAGTCATACTCGACGGTTTTGTGCGGTGACCAAACAACGAGCAACAAGCGGCTCCCGATTGCAACCAATGGGCGCGCCGCTAACGCTTCTCTTTTTGGCGCGTGGAACGCGCGACTTCGGCGATGGCTTCGTCGCGGTGCTGCTGCCGCTTCACCTGCTGCGCCTCGGCTTTTCGGCATTCGAAGTCGGCGCGCTGGCGGGGACGGCGCTGCTCGGTTCCGCCTTGCTCACCTTGGCGATCGGCCATCTTGGAACGCGCCATGATCTCCGGCGCTTGCTGCTCTGCGCCGCCGGCCTGATGACGGCGACCGGTCTGGCCCTGTCGCTTGTCGACGCCTACGCGCCCCTGCTCGTCGTCGCCTTTGTCGGGACCATCAACCCCTCCGGCGGCAGCGCCAGCGCCTTCGTCCCGATCGAACACGCCGTCATGACGCGCGAGGCGACGGACGCGGATCGCACGCGGGTGTTCGCCCGCTATAGCCTCGTCGGGGCCTTGGCCGGGGCCGGAGGCGCTCTCGCCGCGTCGCTGCCCGACTTTCTCGTCAGAGCTGGCGCGTCGGAGCCATCCGCCACAAAAGCGATGTTCCTTCTTTATGCGGCGCTCGGGCTTGGCGGCGGTCTTCTCTATGCTTGCGTTCCGCGCCGCCCGCCGCCGCCCGAACAGGCGGCAGGCGCAGCGCTCGGTCCGTCGCGCAAGATCGTCTACAAGCTCGCCGCCTTGTTCAGCCTCGACGCTTTCGCTGGCGGCTTTGTCGTTCAGTCCCTGTTGGCTCTTTGGCTATTCCAGCGTTTCGATCTGTCGCTTTCTCAAGCCAGCCTGTTCTTCTTCTGGACCGGCGTGCTCTCCGCATTCTCGTTTCCGGTCGCCGCATGGCTGGCGGCCCGCATCGGCCTCGTCAATACGATGGTGTTCACCCACATTCCGTCGAGCGCCTGCCTCATCGCAGCCGCCTTCGCGCCGTCGTTGCCCTTGACCCTGGGGCTGTTGCTGGCGCGAGCGGCGCTCTCGCAGATGGACGTGCCGACACGCTCATCCTATGTCATGGCCGTGGTCACCCCGCCTGAACGCGCGGCCGCCGCGAGCTTCACTTCTGTTCCGCGCAGCCTCGCCTCATCGCTGAGCCCGGCGCTCGCCGGCGCGCTTTTCGCCTTGTCCTGGCCGGCGGCGCCGCTCGTCATCTGCGGCAGCCTCAAGATCGTCTATGACCTCTTGCTGCTGCGCCAATTCCGGCATCTGAAACCGCCAGAGGAATCTTGAGTTCGACATGGCGCATGGTGAAAGCGCGACCTCCCGATGTTCAACTTGGCGATCGACTGCAAACTGAGACGCCGCGATCTTGCCTGCCTGAAAATCGACGATTGGTGTATTGGCGGCAGACTGCGCGACCGCGCGACGATCATCCAAAATTGACGGAAAGTGCGGTTCAATTCGAACGCACGTAACAGACCCCTCGAAATTGGAGAGAATCGGCGAGCGCCACGCAAAGGTCTCCTTCGGTTCAGGGGGCAATATTCAGCGCGCCTTTCATTCCAGGATGAAAGCGACAAAAGTAATGGATGTCGCCTTCTCGCTTGAGCATAGTCCTGCCTTTCGCACCGGGCGGCAGGTCAATATCGAAACTGCCGTCCGTGGCGGTCGCTGTATGCCGGAAGATATCGGCGTTGTTCCATTCAATGACGTCGCCGACCCGCAGTCCCTCTGGCGCCTCGCCATAGGCGAGATGATTCACGACGATCGAATGCACCGACGGATCAGCCGTCGCGCCGCCCGTCGCGATCAAGGCTACGAGCGAGGCTGTCAGCGTCCTTGTGACCATAGATTTGATCATGCAAGCAACCTATTTCAGCTCGCCAACGAGATGTTCGGCGTGCTTTTCATGTTCCGTAAAAAGCTTCAATCCAGTCTCCAGGAGTCCCTTCAGTTCGGTGTTTTTCGCTGAAGGAATCAAGCTGCCGGCAAGGGCGCCGTTGACAGTCTTGTGATAGGCGACTTCGTTCTCGGCATAGGCCTTGTCGAAAGCGGAACCGCTCAGCTTAGCCAATTCCCCTCTTTTCTTGTCGGCCCCTTGCACGAGGGATTGACTGGTGGCGTTGTCCTCGGGCTTGACATTGAGCTTCTTGACCAGCGCAAGCGCCTGATTATTGACGGCCGCATGATCTCTGGCCATTTCTTCCGCGAATGCGCGGACGTCTTTATCCTTCGACTTCTGCAGCGCCTGGTTCGCCGCCTCAATGTCGATCTGTCCCGCAGTATAGGCGATGTGAGCGATTTGCGGGTCGGTTAGCGGTGAAGGCGATTGCGCTTGCGCGCCGATCGCCAAAGCGCACAGGGCCGCGCCCGCGAGGATGCTTCGTGCATGGATCATGGTTGTTCTCCTTGGGGAGACGGAGGCCAACAAGCTCCGCCCCTTTTTGACGGCGGCCATTGGATGCCGGTCCTGAAAAAAGGTTCCCGGGAACTTTTTCCCGGCGCGACCGTCAATTCTCTGACGGACGCTGCGGCGCGCTTTTTTGTGCGTCGCGGGCGGATCAACATCGCAGGCCAGGCAGTTCGGAGCATTCAAATGAAAGAAAGCACGACCCGGGCCACGATTCTTGACGCCGTATCAGACATCGAACTGTTGGCGCGCACGGGAGCCGGCGACACGCAAGCATTTGTCGCGTTGATGCAGCGGCACAATCGCCGCCTTTATCGGGTCGCGAGAGCGGTGGCGGGCAATGACGTCGAGGCCGAGGACATTGTCCAGGCGGGCTGGACGCATGCCTTTGCGGCCGCAGGCGGCTTTCGCGGCGAATCCCAGGCGTCGACCTGGCTCGTGCGGATTGTCCTCAACGAAGCTTTCGGGCGGCGAAGGAAGCAACGTCCCATGATCGAGATCGAAAAGCTGGATGACCGATTGGAGGCCGAGGTCATCGCCTTCCCTTCAAACCGAAGCAATCCGGAAACAGACGCCGAACGGGCGCAGATCCGTAAAATGCTCGAAAAAGCCATCGACGACCTTCCGCCGCCGTTTCGTACGGTCTTCATGATGCGCGCCGTCGAGGACATGACCATCGATGAGGTGGCCGCCGCGCTGAATTTACCGCAGGCCACAGTAAAGACCCGGCTGCATCGCGCTCGCGCCAGGCTCAGATGGACGCTCGAACAACGCGTCGGAGCCAACCTGAACGAAGCGTTCTCATTCGAGGGCGCGAGGTGCCGCAGGATCACAGAACGAGTCTTGGCCGCGCTTGCGCTCACAACGCCGGATGGAGCCCCATGAATTTCCGACTGATTGCAAAGTTCTTCATCCGGCAGGATATGAACCAGGATCTCGCCGCTGGACAAGTTCCTGTCCGAAAAGGAATGGATCCCCGAGGGCGTTAAACAGTCCAATTTTTTCCGCCATTTTATCGATTAGCCCTGTTAACAGCGGAGACAATCGCTGTGCCGAGGAACAACAGAGCACGCTGATAGCGTCGCGATATTTTTCGCAGTAAACGGGGCCGATTCCGGCGATCGGCGCCATGCCGAGCCGGGTCAGCATCCTGTCTTGACGATCTCTTGTTCCCGCGCCGCAAATCGCGAAGCCATGCAACGTGCCGGAAGCTTTCCCGATAGCGTCAGCAACGGCGGCCGATGCCGCCGCCAACTGAACGCTCAGTCCGAAATCGCGATTTTTCGCGCGATATTCAGGGTCGACGACCCATCTCCCGATTTCCACAATTTCATCGTGTCTTGCTCCCAATATTCGCAGCATCTGCGAAAACATTTCCGCGCCGAGAGTTTTTTCGGTGAGACACGCGGGTCCATCACGATCGAGGTGATAGAGCCGCACGCAACCGACGAGTTTGGACCCGTCATAGGCCAGGACATGAAAGGCGTGGCGATCAATTGGATCAGGATCGAGAAAGGCGCCGGCCGGAGTCCTGAACGCCGGCCGGCGGCCGCCTTCGTAAAAAGCCTTCCCGCGAAGAGCCCTGACCTCTGCGAGCCAATCGAGAGTTGACCTGTTATTGTCCCGATCCAGTTTCCAACCGGGCGGCTCTTTCAGCCGCCAGCTGAGCGACGCGCGAGGGACGCAATGGCTTTGGGCGCCCTTCGCTTGCATATCGGCGAGCCGCACGCAGTCGCCAAGAAAGCTTGGATAAGCCACTAGAGACGCATCACCCGCTGCTGCGAGCGCGGAAAGACTCCAGGGCGCGCGCTCGATCAGATCGTTCAGCGCTCGCGCATTGAGGGCCGTGTGGGCGCCATCCAGAATGATGTGCTTCGTGATAAAACTAAGGCAGGAAATAATGTCGGGACCGAGCAATTCGATGCAACGCCCCACAACCAGCTGGCCGTAACGCAAGGGCAGCATCTCGATTTCATATTCGATCGCGACCTGAGCGAATGGCGTTTCGCCCGCGATGTTTTCTTCGTGCATCTGGCAATATGTCATGACGCCGGGGCTGGGCGCCTGATCGAGCATGTCATCGGCGTCCACGGAGGGCGCGTGGGTTGCGTTCCATCGCGCGGCGAGAGACCGCAGATCGGCGATCATCAAGAGGTGATGATCAGCCTCCGCGGAGGCATGACGGGCCAATGCGCGTCCGACCTGCGTGAACCCGATCTGCTCGCAACGAACGCCCGCACGGCGAATCCAGCCCTCTACCGGCTGAGTCATATGCGCGCCCAAGGCGCAGAAATTCATCAGGAACAGTTCCGCGCGGGTCGCATCCTCCATTGCCTGCAGGCTTTTCACGCCAAAGCTTTCGTCGAAGCGTTGGCGAGCGGGGGCGAGAAGAATTTCGTAGTCTGACAAAGACGCCATTTCATTCTCTCCTCTCGTTTTGCGAGCAGTGTGTCCGGGGCGGTCGCCTCGCCGCGACGGCCAGGATTCAAGGTCTCCGCAGCGCCTCCGCCGGGCTCATCGACGCCGCGCGCCAGGCAGGATAAAGCGATCCGACCGCGCAGAGGGCGATCGACGCCAGCAGCGTCGGCGGCGTCATCGAGAGGCTGGGGTGAAAAGATAAAATATCGCCAATGGCCGGGAGGTATTTGAACAGCAGGGATATGGCGTAGGACAGCGGAATCCCGATGATACAGCCCGCTATCCCGATCAGGACGCCCTCGAACACGATCGACGCCATTGTTCGCGCCCTGGACCATCCGATCGCCGATAGGATTCCGATCTCCCGCGTACGCTCCTGCACCGCCATCAGCAGTGAATTGAGGACGCTCAGCCCCCCCATCGTGAGCGCGATCAGCGATACCGATCGCGATATGGCCTTCATGACCAGAAGATTGCGGTCGCGCTGGAGCAATTGATCTGTCGGCGTGGCGAATAGCAAATCCATTCGCCCGATCTCCGACTTGATCGCCTCGATCGCAGCCGGCGGAAGCGTCGGCTGTAGCTTGATCTCAAACATCGTGACCTGATTTTGCCTGTAGGCGATCTCCTGCATTTCGGACAAGGCCATGTAGATCATCGAGCGGTTGAGCGCGGACTGATAACTCGCGATCCCGACGACGCGGAACCTTGTGTCGAGGATGTCGAGCGTGTCTCCGACATCCTTGTGCAATGCTTCCGCTGCTCCCGCCCCAAGGACGACGCCCCTACCTTCGTGCGGCCCGGGAACATGGCCGCTGGCGATTGGCATTCCTTTCCAGAAGAAGCTGTCTGCGGCCCAGCCGGTCAGGACTTTCTGTTGATCGTGATCCACCGGCGCATACATCAAGAGCTCGCCTGCGACAGCCTTGACGCCGTGGAGCGACGCAAGCTTGTTCTGGACATCTTCGGCAATGAAGCCGGAAAAAATATCGGAGGCGTTGCGTGAGAGAACGGTGAGATCGGCGCCGCGCTCATCCACCCCTTCTGCGACGCCACGGCTGACGCTGTCTGCAAGCGCGACCAAACTCAGAGCAGAGGCGACAGCGAGGCCGACGCTGAACGAGACGACCGCCGTACGCGTGGCTCTTCGTTGCAGGTTGCGAAGCGCGAGCGTGAACAGATTCACGGCGATGTCCCCATCGTTCGTTGCTGACGCGCTTTCCCAATTTCAACGGCCGCCAGCGGTGCGCTCGAGTCGTCGACAATGCGCCCATCCATGATCGTGACGCGGCGGCGACAACGCCCGGCGAGATTTTCGTCATGGGTCGCAATGACCAGAGCCATGCAGTGCGTTTGCTGGATTTCCAGCAGGAGCTCCGTGATCGATGCGGCATTGGCGGAATCGAGGTTGCCTGTCGGCTCGTCTGCGAGCAGCAGGGCCGGCGTGTTCGCCAGACTTCTGGCGATCGCGACGCGCTGACGCTCGCCACCTGATAGAGCCGCCGGAAGGTGGCGCATGCGCGCTTCCAATCCAACCCTCGCCAGCAGTTCGGCGGCGCGGCGCCGGCGCTCGCGCGAAGAGCGTCCATCCATCAGCGCCAATTCGACATTTTCCATCGCGGTTAATGTCGGCAGCAGATAAAATTCCTGGAACACGATGCCGATATGGCGCCCGCGAAGTCTTCGCCACCCACGCTGGTCGCACACTTCTTCCTCGCGCCAAAAGACTTTGCCGGTCGTCGCTTCGTCGCAGCCGGACAGCATATGAATGAGAGAGCTCTTGCCGCTGCCGCTCTTGCCCAAGAGGGCGATGCAGTCGCTCGCATAGGTCGAGAGGCTTACGTCGCATAATGCGACAACCGCGCCGTCATCAAATTTGCGGCTGACATTCTCGAGGCGGATCAACGGAGACAAAGCCGTCATATCGAAAGGTCTCTCAAACACGATCCCGCATTTAGCGGCCCAGCATCTCCGTCGCGACGTCAATGTCGTCATTGTTGCGGCCGAGAAGAGCCTTCGTTTCGTTCCGCAGTGAAATGACCGCGCTGCGACCATCGACCACGACATCCACTGCCTGTGCTTTTCCGACGCCGTGAAGACGCCAGATAATCATGTGGGCCGGCTTGCTGGAACGCGTGGCGAGGAGACGCGCGCTGTCCTCGCCCCGCTTCAATCCAAGCAATTCGAGAAGGTTTCCCTCGGCCCCCTGGTTTTGCCGAATACAATCGCGGATCGCCCATCGTCGCGCAGCCGCGCGAAAGGCGACGCGCTGCTGGGGCGACATGCGGACCCAGACCGGTCCCGTCGCGCTCTGGGCGACGGCGTCCATATTGATCGCCGTCGTCACAATCCGATCGCAAGCGTGATGGGTCTGCGCTGCAGGATGGGCTGCGGATTCCGTGATGATCCTATTGATGGTGGCGAGAAATTCGGCGTCCTGCGGATCAATCTCAGCCGCAGCGGCGCTGAAGCGTGCGGACGATCCCACGACGACGCCTACGCCAATCGCGGCTGCCAGGGCGAACGACGCCCAGTGACCGGCCTTTGAGCGCCAACAGCTCCGTCCAGGCATCGTCAAGCCTCTGATCGTGAGCACGGACATAGTCGATTTCACCTGCACACGAGCGCCGGCGTCCGAAGGAAGCCTGGGTCATCGCCGGTCGGGCGGCTCAATAGCCGTAGTCATTACAAATGTTGGCCCATTGCCAGCCGTAATAAGTCCATATGCGGCGCCAGCACGTATCCCCATAATAGCCTGCGCCGACAAAGGGCGCGCCGACGAACACGACATTGTTGAAACGGTGATGCCGCCGGAAGGCGAAATTATGGAAGGCGACGCGCTGGTGAACAAATGGCGCTCCGGCTCTTGGGCCAAACGCCATGCCCCCGCGAAATCCGCCGCCGCCAAAATGCGCCGGGCCGCCACGCATCGCGCCGAAGCCGCCGCCGCCGAAATGCATTCCGCCGCCGTGCATGCCCCCAAAGCCCCCGCCGCCGCGGAACGCCGCAGCCGGCGCCGCAACCATCATCGCCCCGCCGAGCGCCGCAGCGGCCAAGCCAATCAACCGTCGGTTTTTCATGATCCGATCCTCGATAAGCGAGACGGGCGCACCGGCGCTCCAAGATCGCGGGATCCGATGGAACCAGAATAGTCAAATTATTTCAAATGACTAATGCGACAGTTTCTGACAAAAAAGTTAGTTTTCGGATGTCTATTGTTGTGACAGGATCATCATCGCAAGCAGCTTCCGGCGCAAACTTAGAGATGCCGCGAAATGATCGGCAAACCATCACGCATTCTTGTCATTGAAGACGACTGCGAGACGGCTGAGCAGCTCGTGGATTCGCTTGCGACGCATGGCTACGAAGTCGACCTCGCCCTCGACGGCGATCAAGGTCTGAAGCTCGGTCGTTCAGTCAATTACGCCGCAATGACGATAGACCGCATGCTCCCGGGCATTGACGGAATTTCACTGATCCGACTGCTGAGGGACGAGGGTGTTTTCACGCCCGCCCTGATCGTGAGCGCACTTGGCGAGGTTGACGATCGCGTACGCGGCCTGCGCGCTGGCGGAGACGATTATCTCGTCAAGCCCTTCGCCTTCGCGGAACTACTTGCGCGTGTCGAGGCCCTCTTGCGTCGAAGTGAAAGCCCCGGCAAGGAAATCGTCTTGCGCGTCGGCGACCTTGAGCTCGACCTGGTGTCGCGGGAAGTCACCCGCCGCAACCAGAAGATCGACTTGCTGCCAAGAGAGTTTCAGGTGCTTGAATTTCTCGTGCGCAATCAGGGCCATGTCGTCCCACGGGCGATGCTTCTGCAACATGTGTGGGATCTGCATTTCGACCCCATGACCAACATCATCGACGTCTATGTTGGCCGCGTGCGCCGGAAGATCGAGGCCGGTCAAGCATATCCACTCATTCACACCATAAGGGGCGTAGGCTTCTGTGTCCGAGCTCCTGGCTAAAACGCTTCGATCCTCGACATTCCGGCAGGCCCTCGCTGCGATCCTGATCTTTGGCGCGGTCGTCGTCGGGCTATTCGCTTATGTCTTTTGGGCGACGACGAATTATGTCCTGGATCACTCGACGCGCGCGACCGAAACCGAGATGGGCGAGTTGCGGGACGTCTTTGTGACGAAGGGGCGAGATGCGTTGATCGCCGCACTGTCGCAAAAAGCCTCCGTCCCGGCATCCAAAAGCAATGTCTATCTGCTCGCCGATCCGTCTTTTGCGCCTGTTGCCGGCAATCTCGCTGGGTGGCCGCCGTCCGCGAAAACATCGGTCGGATGGGTGGAATTCAGAATGCGTAATGGCGCGCCTTTGTTGGGCGCCGTCGCCGCGACGCTGCCCGATGGCAGCCACCTGCTTGTCGGTCGGGACATTGCCGAGCTCGACCGTTTCACCGAAAAAATCAAGGCGGCCTTTGTTTTCAGCCTGGCGTTCATTTTCGCGCTTGCAGTTTTCGCCAGCGTGGCTGTGACGCGGCGAACGGTGGGGCGCATCGAGGCTGTCAATGCGACCAGCCGCGCCATCATGCAATGCGGTCTGGGTCAGCGAATTCCGCTGCGCGGGACACATGACGAATGGGATGAACTGGCTGCAAACCTCAATCGGTCGCTCGACCGCATCGAAGAATTGATGGAGCAAGTGAAACAGGTGAGCGACAATGTGGCGCATGATCTCCGTACGCCGCTCGCCCGCATGCGCGGACGGCTCGAAAAAGCATACCATGGGGAGCGCGAAGCCGCGCGCGACCAGTCCGTGATTGGGGAAGCTATCATCGAACTCGATGGCGTCCTGCGCATGTTCGCCTCGCTTACGCGAATTTCCCAAATCGAAGCAAATGAAGGATCGACGCCGCTTCGGCCGGTCAACTTGTTCGCCATAGCGAATGAGGTCGTCGAATTATTCGACGCCGCCGCCGAAGAATCCGGAGTTCATCTCAAAGTCATTGGAGATCCCGACGTCGTCGCGATGGGCGACCGAGATCTCCTGTTCGACGCCGTCGCCAATCTCGTCGACAACGCCGTCAAGCATGGTCGCCCCAAGGGCCAGGTGTCGGTGGAAGTCAAAAAAAGCGACGGCGATTCGGTTGTTTCCGTCGCCGACGACGGACCGGGAATTCCATTATCCGAACATCAGCATGTTTTCGAGCGCTTCTACAGGCTCGAGCGAAGCCGCCAAAGCCCGGGCAACGGGTTAGGCCTCAGCCTCGTCGCCGCGGTCGCGCGTCTTCATGGGGCGCGTGTCGAACTTATCGACAAAGCGCCGGGACTTGTCGTGCGACTTAAGCTTCAACAATCCGGCGAGTTGCGTCCTTTCAGTTCGGAAGGCGCCGGCTGATTCAAAAATGGACGTCAAGGCGAAACCGGTCAGATCATCTTGCCGATAAGTATTTCCACGTTTTCGTGATCCAAATTCGGATATTCCGAAACTAACAATTTTGTCAGAATCTGTCGAATTAGTCATTTGAAAATACACGTGTTTTCTGCCTGAATCCGTTCTCGCGACGTTGGAGCGCCTGCGAGACCGGCGATCAGGAACCATTGATCGCCATGCGATCGTCTGCGTAATGCGCCAGCCTGCTGTGGCCTTGGCCTCGTAGCGCAAAACCCGTGGTCGGAGAATCTGACGTTCTTGTGATATTTGCCTCCATTGCTGCTCCACTGCGGCCGTTGGCCTCATGCGTCGGTTAGCGAAGGGCGCAGCGGCGTCTGTTATGACAGATATAGCTCTGCGACCTGATCGGAATTGCGAAAGGAGCTTAGGCATGAAAACCATCATTACATCTTTTGCGGTCGGTGCTGTCCTTGCGTTATCGGCTGCGCAACCGGTCTTGGCCATGGGACAACCGGGCACGTCAGCGGGCGTGAATTGTGGATCCGGCTCCGCCTTATTGACGCCCGGCCATTCGGCGGCGTCGCCAGGTGCGCCGTTCAACGAGCCATCGGCGACGAGTTCGGGCGGCAAGGCCGGACAGGTTTACGCCGGATCGGGTCCGTCGGCCATCCATGCCGGAAGTCCGAACGCGGTCTCCCAATATGACATCGCCTGTCAGAATGTCACACAGAAGCCCTAACGCAGCGTGTCACTTTGCCTCAGCCCCCTTTGGCTAAAGGGGGCGGTCGGCATCCGCGAGAGGTATGGCGCCATGCCTTTCCTGAAACTCGCTATTCCGGTCGGCGTCCTGATCGCGGGGCTAGGCTTTTTTTACGACCAGACGGGCTCGGCGCCGACCTACCTCACCGCTCCAGTCCGGCCGGGGAGGATCGCGACTTTTGTCAAAGCGAGCGGCTCCGTAGAGGCGGTAGTCACTGTCGATGTCAGTTCGCAACTCTCGGGCCGGATTGCCGACGTCTTTGTCGATTTCAATGATTCTGTCAAAGCCGGACAGCCGATTGCACAGCTCGACCAAGACATTTACGCAGCCCGAGTGAACGAGGCGGGCGCCGCATTGCGCGTCGCCCGCGCGACCGCACTGGTGCAAGATGCGGCGCTCGAACGGGCGAAAGTCGAGGTGACAACTGCGCAAACCGCCAAATCGCTTGCGGAAGAGCAGGCGGTCGCGATCAAGACGAAACAAGGCGAACTGGAAAGGGATTTCCAAAGGAAGGTCCAGCTGGAGCGAACGGGCAGCGGTTCGGAACGAGATTTGAGCCAGGCGCGGGCGCTGCGCGACACCGGAGCCTCCGATTTGCGCGCGTCGCTTGCGCAAATTCAGATGAAAGCGGAAGCCATTGCGATTGCTGAAGCAGAAACGCATATGGCCGAGGCAAATCTGGACAATGCGCAAGCGGTCGTCGAGCAAAAACAGGCAGCGCTCGATCAGGCGAAGGTCGACTTCGATCGCACCGTCCTGCGCGCTCCGATTGATGGAATTATCATCAAACGAGACGTCAATCCGGGCCAAACAGTCGCTGTCAGCCTCGAAGCGAAGACATTGTTCAAAATCGCGAATGAGCTGCGGGAGATGGACGTCCAAGGAAAGATCGACGAGGCTGACGTTGGGCAGCTTCGAATTGGCCAGATCGCCAGGTTCACCGTGGACGCCTATCCAGACCAGACCTTCGGCGGCAAAGTCATACAGATCCGCAAAACTCCCGAGGTCGTCCAAAACGTCGTCACTTATACGGCGATCATCTCCGCCCCAAATCCGGATCTCCTGCTCTTACCGGGAATGACGGCCCAGCTTCGGATCGCAGTGAGCGATACCGGCGAGGTTCTCAAAATCCCCGGTCAGGCGTTGCGGTTCCGGCCAAAAATCGAGGGCGGCCAAACGGGAAGCGGATTGGCCGGCAGCCGACTCGGGAACCAAACCCCGCCCCGTTCGAGCGCCATCGTGTGGGTGCTCGGCAGCGATGGACGGCCGAATCCGCTCGCCGTGAAGCTGGGCGCCAGCGACGACACCGGCGCGGCGTTGCTTGACGGCCCGTTGACCAAGGGCCAGGCGTTAATCATCGGGTTCGCGAATTCGCAGAAGCGGAAGGATTATTTCGGGTTTCGGTTGGGGTTCTGACATGCCGCCACTCATCAGCGCCCGCCGACTTTCGAAATTATACCCCTCAGGCGGGACGGTCATTCATGCAGCTTCGGACGTTTCAATGTCCGTCGAAAGCGGCGAATTTATCGCCATTCGCGGGCGATCGGGCTCCGGGAAATCGACCTTGCTCAATATTCTCGGTCTTTTGGAGCGGCCGGATTGCGGCGAATACGTTTTGAGCGGTCGCGCGGTGGCCAGTTTGAGCGAGTCTGCCCGCGCCGTACTAAGGAACCGGGAAATCGGCTTTGTCTTCCAATTGCCAGCCCTCTTGCCGCGGGCGACCGCGCGGGAGAACGTCGAACTGCCGCTGATCTATGCGGGCGCGACCCGCCGCGAGCGGCGCCACAGAGCGGAATCCGCGCTGGATCGGGTTGGTCTGTCCGATCGCATCCGCCACTACCCCAACCAGCTGTCCGGCGGAGAACAGCAGCGGGTCGCCATTGCGCGCGCGCTTGTGAACGATCCAGCGCTCATTTTGGCCGACGAACCGACCGGCGCGCTGGATAGCGTCACCAGCGACCAAATCCTGTCCTTGTTCCAAGATCTTCATCGCGAAGGCCGCACGATCATCATCGTCACGCATGGCGCTGAGGTCGCGCGGCGCGTTGAACGCCAGATCACCTTGCATGACGGGAAGATCATCAAGGATGACGCGGCGCCGAATGAGGGACCGAAACCCGACGATCTTATCCTGAGCGAAAAGCTATGAATCTATTGGAAAGCCTGCGCATCGCCACGACCGCGCTGCGCGCCAACAAGCTGCGAAGCGCATTGACGGCGTTGGGGATCGTCGTCGGGGTAGCGGCGGTGGTTTGCATGGTGTCGGTCGGAGCAGGCGCTCAGGCGGAAGTTTCCGAAAAGATCCGCACCCTTGGCGCCAACCTCCTGTTCGTCGTCCCCGGGGCGCAAAGTTCCGGCGGAGTCAGGCTGGAAGCGGGAACGCGGCCAACATTGACCGAAGAAGACGCGGCGGCAATTCGCCGCGAACTGACGGATGTACAAGTCGCCGCCCCCTTATTGTCGCGCTCCATGCCCCTTGTTGCCGGAAACAGAAACTGGAAGACGCTGGTTGCCGGGATCAACACCGACTATCTGGTGGCCCGTGAATGGCAGATAACAGCGGGCCGCACGTTCGCGGACAGTGAGATGGAATCCGGCGCGAAAGTCGCGATAGTCGGATCGGCCATTGTCGAGGCCTTGTTCGAAGGCCGCGATGGAATCGGCGAGACGGTCCGGATCGGCGCCGCGCCCTTCACGGTCATTGGCGTGTTGGACAAGAAAGGATTAGGCGCGGCCAACCGTAGTCAGGATGATGTCGTCTTCATTCCCCTCTCGACCGCGAAAAGCCGTGTTCTTGGCGCCGTGCGAGGCGCCTCCCGTGACGCCATGGATTTCATTGCGGTCAAGGTCACGGACGCGGCGGCGATGGCGGATGTGACCGGCGAGATACAAATGTTGCTGCGGCAGCGGCATCGCGTTCAGCGTGACGAGCCTGACGATTTCGGAATCGAAAATCCAGCTGACGTCCTGAATGCGAGAGGGGCTTCGGCGCAGATCCTGGGCATTCTGTTGACCGCCGTGGCGTCGGTTTCGCTCGTTGTCGGCGGCATTAGCATCATGAACATCATGCTGGTGTCGGTTACCGAACGCACCAGAGAAATCGGCCTGCGTATGGCGGTCGGGGCGAGCCGCAGCGATGTAAGAAGCCAGTTTCTGATCGAGTCGTCGCTGTTGGCCCTGGTCGGCGGCGTGAGCGGGGCATTACTCGGCGCCGTCGCGGCGGTCCTGATCGCATGGGAGGCCGGCTGGCCTGTCCTGATCAGTCCGCAGTCAATTTTTGTGGCCTGTGGCTTCGCCGGATTGATCGGGACGACGTTTGGCCTTTATCCCGCTCAACGCGCCGCGCGGCTGGATCCGATCGTCGCATTGCGTTTCGAATAGGAACCACGCGCCGACATTGTCCCACGAGTGGCGTTTGGCCAAGCCGGAAACGCCGGCCGCGCAGACGCCGGAGACGCTTATCGCTCGCCAGTGTCTTCTCCGAAAGACTGCTTCGATCCGATTCCGGAAGATAGCCATAGTGCCCGGCAATGTCCGGACTTGGCGCCGAGTTGTCCTTCCTCATTGGACCGCCACTTTGGAGATAGCAGACTCTGGATTCAGCGAACGAACCGGTAATAATGACCCAAGGCGGAAATTCGCGCCGGGAATCCTCATCGGCTCAAATGGGCGGGAACAGGTCCTAGGCCGAAAGGCAGAGATTAAATGGAAAGGGGCCTGAGGGGCTATCATCGCGTCAAGTTGCGAACCAATCGCCGCTTACCAATCCTTCACGGCTTGGGGAGCAGTCTCCTTCAGGGACAAGAAGACCAATGCGAGCTTTCGGCAGTTGCTAGCGGCGATTTCGAAGTTGTGCATCTCACAACCGTCGATATCGACACGAGGCTCTATATTTATCTCCCATTGTCGACGTGCCGTAATTTTAGTGTAACTACTTACCGGGAATCTCAAATTGAAATTGACGTTCGCTCGGAATTCGCCTCAGCGGGGTTTGACATATTCTACCGCCGCCATGGTTTTCATAGGCGCGTTTCTTACGTTTGTGATGGAGCCAATCGTCGGAAGAATGGTGACGCCGTTTTTCGGCGGCGCCGTCCATGTCTGGGCCGTCAGCCTGATGGTCTTTCAGGCGCTGCTCCTTGCGGGATATCTCTATGCACACCTTGTAGCGCCTCGAATTGGCGGTTGGCACCTTATTATCGTTCTAATGCCAATCGTTCAGTTGCCGTTGAGCTTCAGTTCCGCCGTGGCGCCTCAAGCCCCGATTGCGGCATTGACGTTCGGATTGTTCAGTCAGATATCGCTGCCCTTTGTTGTTCTCAGCTCGACCGCCGTCGTCGCGCAGGTTTGGTGGTATCGGACCTCAACCGCCGAGAGCTTGTCGGAGCCATTTTTCCTCTACGGCGTTTCGAACTTCGGGGCGATGGTCGGGCTGCTCGGCTACCCATTCGTGATCGAACCTTTTTTGGGCGTAACGGCGCAACGCTGGATATGGAGCGTCATCTATTTAGCCTATATCGGAGCAACAGCCCTCACATGGCTGATGCTGCGGCCTCGACGAGAAACACGCAGCGTGATTCCACCCGCCAACACGGATCGCGTCGCCTGGACCGTCGTCGGTAGATGGTTGGCGCTGAGCACGGCGTCTTCCGCATTGCTCGTCGCCACGACGAATGTCATCGCTTATGAGGTTGGCTCAATCTCGCTGATATGGGTCTTGCCGCTGGCTTTATATCTCGGAAGCTTCATCGTCGTATTCGCGAGGAGGCCCATCGGTCTCGTTCGCGTCCTGGACGCCTACGCGATCGAAATCGCAATTTGCGCGTTGATATTCGGCCGTATCTTTTTCTTGGGCATATGGGCAATCGCTGGAGTTTTGATTTTATTTTTTGCACTATGTCTCATTGCGAATAGATGTCTCTATCTCCTCCGGCCTCCTTCCAGCCAACTGACTGCATTTTACCTGACGATTGCAGTCGGCGGCCTGATTGGTGGCATGGTGGTCAGCCTTGTTGCGCCCGTCGCCTTTACGACCGTGGCGGAATTCCCGATAGCCGCTCTCGCAGTCGTCGCCGCTAGTTGGCGTTCCAACCGCATCCTGAGATGGTGGCGCTTGCCGATTCTTAAGGGTGGGATGCGATTTACGCTGTTAACGCTGCTGACGGTTGCCTGCATCGGCTTTCTTGTCGTTGCAGATTGGGTAACGGGGCATAGTCAGCATTTTCGCAATTTCTACGGGGTCAAAACCGTCCGGGATATGGCAGCAAAGAACGATGTGCCGGCATATCGCACACTTGCGTATGGGTGGACGATCCATGGCGCGCAGTTCCTGAACGCCGCGCGTCGCGACGAATCTGTTACCTACTATTATCACGGAGGCGCCTTACAGCAAGCGGCAAGCATCAGAGTGCACCCGTCGCGCAGCGCCGTGATTGGTCTGGGCACAGGCGCGAGCGCGATATGGTTCGAAGCGAACGAGCATGTGGACTTCTATGAGATTGATCCGGGGATCGAGGCTTTGGCCCGGGAGCGATTTACGTATCTAAAGGACTCCGTTGCCCGGCTTGAGGTTATTATCGGCGACGCCCGACTGAATTTTGCCGCCCGCGACCGCAATGCGGAGCCATATGACTTTATTCTAGTCGACGCCTTCTCCGGTGACGCCATTCCAACCCATCTTGTGACGCAGGAGGCGTTGGACGTCTACCTCTCTCACCTAGCCGCGGACGGCGTGATCGTATTTCATGTTTCCAATCGGTTTTACGACCTGAGGCCCATAATCAAAGCCATCGCGTTGAGACGAGGTCTCTCAGGCGCGGTGACCGTGACGCTTGATAGATCGAACGTCATCCACACCTCCTCGTCTGTGGTCGTCTTGGCGCGCCAGCCTGAACGTTTGGCGCCTTTGCTGACGGAAAAGCGGTGGTCGGCGTTGGGACGAGATGACAATCTTCCAACGATTGCGCCGTGGACGGACGATTACATTAATATGATTGCTGCGCTTAGAGGTTCGGGATATGGCCGATAGCGGCGCGAGCGGATAGCCAGTTCCGGGTGGCCGAGATCGTCAACATGGATCGCGCCATGTCGCCTTTAGCCCATGATCGAACATTCTGTCCTACGACTCGACGCTCGTGCAACCGCATCGATCAGGGCATGAGCAAATCGATCATCTTCGACACCAATACATGACAATCCTGACGTCGCCTGCCGAATGTTCCACACCGCCGAGACAAGTTCCTCGGGAAGGTCCGCAATGTCCCCGACGGCAGCCGCTGGCGCACCTGCCGCCAACTTCCGAATTGGGTCGACTGCGGTCAACTGCAACACGCCACGGCCGTCTGAGACGTTCGGCGATCGAAATTTCGTTGGCGACCTTAGGCTTTGCAATTAAGCGTCAATTTTCGGTGGTTGCGCCCCCTCGCAACCAAATGGATTTGCTCAACCAAAAGCTCCGGCCCTCCAGCCGGAGTTTTTTTTCGTTTAGACCTCCCGAAGGAGGCAAATCAGGGTGCGCCCACGATCGCCGCGGTGGTTGACGGCAATGATTTGCCGTTAAACGGATGCTTAAAGTCATGGCGCACGCGGCTTCTCCTTGAGGGCCGGAGCATGACGCGCCTTCCGGACCCGAAGAGGCCATCATGCGGGCGGCGGAGTTTTGGGCGGATCTGCTATTTTTGTCCGCTCAGGTTCGCGTCTGGCGACTTGGGTCTGAGCATTCCGCTCGCGACAATCTGGTCGGCGCTGGCGGAGTTGAAGGCGCAGGGCGTGTCGTAGACGAGGGCGAGCCGCAGGAGCGCCTTCACATCGACGTCATGCGGCATGGACGTGAGCGGGTCGGGGAAGAAGACCAGAAGATCAATCTTTCCTTCCGCGATCATGGCGCCGATTTGCTGGTCGCCGCCGAGGGGACCTGACTTCACGAGATCGATGTGGAGGTCCGGGCAGGACTCGTGGAGCAATGTTCCGGTCGACGCCGTGCCGATCAACCGATGGGCGCGCAAATGCGCCTGATGGCGGATGACCCATTCGGCGAGGACCCTTTTCTTTTCGTCATGGGCGATGACGGCGATAGTCAGGGGCATGGCGAGACCTCGGCGGGGCGGGAATATTGCGGCGTCGGCGATGCAAGCGTTCGAAGATGCGCGATCAGGCCGAAGGTCGACGCATCCTTGCCGGTCGCAGTCTCGACGCCCGAAACGATGGGAAGGAGGTTTGTCGCGAGTTCCTTGCCGAGTTCGACGCCCCATTGATCGAAGGCGTTGATATTGAAGATGGCGGCTTCCACGAAAACGCGATGCTCGTAGAGCGCGATCAGACGTCCCAGCGCATAGGGGTCGAGTTTGCGATAGGCGATTGTTGTCGACGGGCGATTGCCGGGAAAGGCTTTATGCGGCGCGAGCGCTCGCGCCGCCGCCGCGTCGCCTGTTTTTGCAAGATGGATCGACTCGGCTTCGGCGGCGCTCCTCCCAATCATCAGCGCCTCAGATTGCGCGAGGCAATTTGCGACCAGGAGCAAATGGTGGTGGGCGAGATCCGCTTCGTGTCCCTGCGCCGCGACAATGAATTCGCACGGGATGACGTCGGCGCCCTGGTGCAGCAGTTGATAGAACGCGTGCTGGCCGTTCGTGCCCGGTTCGCCCCAGATGATCGGGCCGGTCGGCCGCGTCACGGGCGCGCCGCAAAGGGTCACGCCTTTACCGTTCGATTCCATGTCGAGTTGTTGAAGATAGGCGGGCAGGCGGTGAAGCCGCTGGTCATAGGGAAGGATGGCCCGCGAGGGATAACCGCAAATATTGCGATGCCAGATTCCGACCAGGCCGAGCAAAACCGGTAAATTTTCATGCAAGGGCGCGGACCGGAAATGTTCGTCCATCGCGAAGGCCCCAGCGAGAAAAGCTTTGAAGCGCGCCTCGC
Source organism: Rhodoblastus sp. 17X3 (assembly GCF_030056575.1). Taxonomy (GTDB): domain Bacteria; phylum Pseudomonadota; class Alphaproteobacteria; order Rhizobiales; family Beijerinckiaceae; genus Rhodoblastus. Next base: position 23,884 of record NZ_JASHHX010000001.1, read on the forward strand.
CGATGGCCAGCATCAAGGGGAGGCCGATAGACGACCAGATCGAATAGCGGCCGCCAACCCAGTCCCCGAAACCGAAGATTCGATCTGGCGCGACGCCAAATTCGGCGGCTCGATCGACCGCATTGGAAAGGGCCACAAGATGCGCGGTCGTCGCCGCGTCGCCAAGCGTGTTCGCGAGCCAATCGCGCGCCCCATTGGCGTTGGTCATGGTTTCGATTGTCGTGAAGGTTTTGGAGGCGGCGATGACGAGCGTCCGCGCCGGATCCAAATTTTTGATCGTATCCGCGAGATGGGCGCCATCCACATTCGAAACGAAGTGCAGACGCGGCCCGTCATGATAGGGAGCGAGCGCCTGCACGGTCATGACGGGGCCCAGATCCGAACCGCCGATGCCGATGTGGATCACATCGGAAAAGCTTTGTCCGCGCGCGGTCTTGATCGAGCCGGAGCGGACGCCTTCGGCGAAACGGCCGAGGCGCACGAGTTCGTCGCGTATTCCCGGCATGACGTCCTTGCCGTCCACGACGACCGGACGATCTGTTTGATTTCTCAGCGCCGTATGCAGCACGGCGCGATTTTCGGTGATGTTGATTGGCGCGCCATCGAACATCGCTTCCCGCTTTTGGGCGACTTCGCAGGCCTCGGCCAGTTGAAGGAGAAGTTCGAGCGCGGGCTTGCTCAGCGCGGTCTTTGAAAAATCGAGCAGCAGATCGTCCAGCCCGGCCGAGAAGGCTTCGAAGCGGGTCTCGTCGTCGGCGAAGAGATCGATGAGCGAATGATGCGCCGTTCTCTCATGCTCGATTGCAAGCTGCTTCCAGATCTTTTCGATTGCATCGCTTTTCATGGTTTTGAAGCCTCATTTGGGTCATCGGGCGGCTAATCCGAGGCAGCCGAAAGCCGCCGCCGTCTCGCGAACGTCGTGATGGACTGCCTCTGTCTTGCTTTGCACGCGGGCGAGCGAGCGCCGGATGTCGCGTCGTTTACCCGCTGACCATCGCCGCGACGTCCGTCTTGCTCGGCAGGTCCGCGCCTTGCCGGGAACAGGTGATGGCGGCCGCCGTCACCGCGAAATCAATGGCGCGCCCGACTTCCTGCGCGGTCAGACCGGCGACGCCGCTCTTGCTCAATTGCCCGGACTTGTTGAGATAGCTCAGGATCGCGGCGTGAAAGGTGTCGCCCGCGCCGACCGTATCAACGACATCGACCCGTTTTCCGGGGACGGCAATTGTCTCGCCGCTTTTCAGATAGCCGGTCGCGCCGTTGCCGCCGTGGGTGACGAGCACCAGCGTTGCGCCCGCCGCGAACCATCCGGCGACGACCTCGTCGATCGAGGCCTCTTCCCCATAGGCTAGGGCGATGTCTTCCTCACTCGCCTTGACGATGTCGGCCAGCGACAGAAAGGCGTCAAAGCGTCTCTTCCAGGCTGCGAGATCGGGCGTGACGGTCAGGCGAAGATTGGGATCGACCGATATGACCCGGCGCGCGGCTTCCCGCTGCGCCAGCGCGAGATAGGAATCCGCAACCGGCGCCACAGCCAATGTGTAGGAGCCGAAAGTCAGCGCGTGAACGTCGTCCGGCAAGCGGTTTGGCATCATCGAGAAGGCGACTTCCCGGTCCGCCTTGCCTTCGCCGTGAAACGAATAGCTGGGCTGGCCCGAGGAATCGGTCGTGATGACTGAAATGGTCGTCAGCCGGTCCGAGTCGATGACGAATTTGAGGTCGACCCGCTCGGCTTCCAGCTTTCGCCGCAGGGCCAGGCCGAAACGGTCGGAGGAAATCCCGCCGCAAAAGGCGACCTTTTCGTCGAGACGGGCGAGGCCGATCGCGACATTCATGGGCGAACCGCCGAGCGTGACCCGCGCCGCCAGTCCTGAATCCGGATTTTCATCGACGAACAGATCGACCAGGGCTTCGCCGCAAACGAGGATCATTGCGCAAGCCTTTCGATCTGGCGGGGCCGCCGGCCCTTTTCGGTTACGTCGTCGCGCGCCTCGACGTCTTCTTCAATGACGCCCTTGCGCAGGATGATATTGCCGTAAAGACGCCGTTCGCCGGTCGCCAAAATCAGATAGGCGGATTTGACGCGTTCGTAGAACGACTCGCCCAACAGTGGCGCGACAGGGAGTCCCGGCTCATAGGCGGCGACGAGTTCGTCGAATTCAAAATGGATTGCATGCGCGGGGCGATCGGGCGGGACGGGTCGGAAGGCTGCTGCTTCAACCATGCGATCGAGCGGCAACACGGTCAGGATGGCCTCGAGCATGGCGGTCGCCGAATGGCCATCGGCGCGCAGGCAGCGTTTGGCGTGGGCCTGCGCGGGATAGTTGGCGTCCACGATGGCGATTTCATCGCCATGCCCCATCGCGCGCAACGCGCACAACAGTTCGGGTCCGAGCAAGGGATCGATGCCCTTGAGCATCATGCGTCTCCTTTGAAAAGAACATTCTGGTCGAGCAGAAAACGGGAGAAGAAAGGGAGGCTCGCGGCGCCCATGGCGCGGGCGGTCGCGCCGATCGACCCTTCGTCGATCTCGAAAGGCGAAAGCCCCTGAAGATCGGAGGCGCGCGCTTTTTCGCGCACCAGAGCGACGAGCCGCTGCCGTATTTCGGCGGGAAAGCCGCCGTCGATGATCACACGGCTGAAATCGAGTACGGACACCGAGGCGACGATGGCCTGGGCGAGGGCGTCCGAAGCTTCCTCGAGCCAATCGTCAAGGATCGAGCCGAGGCCATCCCACGCCTGGGATTTGAAGAAGGCGACCGGATCGATGTTGGCGGCGATCAGACGTTGCTCCAGGCTGTGCAGCGAAGCCGAATGGATCAGTTGTCGCTTTTCCAAAACGCCGGTCTTTCTGTTCCTGACGAGGACAGGCATCGAGCCGAGCGCGCCGGCGTTGCCCTGACGCCCCGGATAGAGTGAGCCATTCAGAACGATGCCGCCTCCGGCGAAATAGCCGATGAAGAAATAGAGGAAGTCTTCGTGTTCGCGGCCCTTGCCGAACGTCAGCTCGGCGCCGCAGGCGGAGGTCGCGTCATTCGAGATTGAAACCGGCAATCCCGACAGGGTTTCGAGGTCGGTTTGCAGATTGCAGTTCCGCCAGGCCTCGAGTGCTGCGTCGGGAGCCCCGACTTCGCTGCACCAGTTCCACAGTTCGAAGGGAACCGCGACGCCAAGGCCGGCGATCCTTTGCTGCTGCGCGCCGCTCAATTTGCTGGTCAGCTCGTTGAGGCCCTTGGTGGTGAACGTCAGAATTTCGCCAACATCCGGATAGGCGTAGGAGCAGCGGATCTGGTCGCGAACGGAGCCGACAAAGTCCATCAGCATGAGGTGGGCGGTGCGGCGGCCGATGTGGAGCCCGAGCGCATAGGCGCCGTCGGGATTGAGTTTCAACGGCACCGAGGGCTGGCCGACCCGGCCGCGGCTGGGCTCCATGCGCAGCAGCAATCCATCCGCTTCAAGCGACCTCACGATGACGGAAGCCGTCTGCGCCGACAGGCTGGTCATCCTGGCGATTTCGGCCTTTGGCAGATGGCCGAAACGGCGCACGAGGGAAAGGACGAGCCGCTCATTATAGGCCCGAACTCCGAGAAGATTGGTGCCGCGAGATTTCTCTCCGGCCAGGGGCGTCGCAGCTGCGTCAAATATCATCAGGGCTGTCCAGAAACGAAGAAACGCGGAAATTCTCTATTGTGGCTTGGCGCGGCGCAAGCGCCGCCTTTTGGCGTCGAGGCCTGTGCGTTGTTCTCAACATGCACCAGATCGGCGTCTGCGTCAATTATTAAACCAAAATGATTTATCTATTGACAAGGGAGCGAACTGGTGGGAGGTTGGATCACCAGAACAGACACAGAGGCGCGACAAACAGCGTCCGATCGATGAGCAAGGCTCATTCAAGACCGTGTCAGTCGGGGAGGGAAACATGTCGGAGATCGAATTGCGATCGGCTGGCCCGATCCTGGAGATGCGCAATATCTCCAAGACGTTCGGCAAGCTCAGGGCGCTGCGCAATGTGCAATTCAGCGTCGCCCAAGGCGAAATCCACGCCTTGATGGGCGAAAACGGCGCCGGGAAATCGACGCTCATGAAAATTCTCGCCGGGGCCATCCGCCCCGACGCCGGATCCGAAATTTCAATCGGCGGAACCTTGGTCGCCATGACCGGGCCAATGGCCGCAAAGGCGCTCGGCGTCGCGGTCATTTACCAGGAGCTTTCGCTCTCTCCCAATCTGAGCGTCGCCGAGAACATCTATCTCGGGCGCGAGCTTCGGGGGAAAGGGCTAGCCGCCGGCTGGCTCGATCGGGCGGCGATGATCGAAGGCTCGGCCGATGTGCTTCGCCGCCTCGGAGCTTCGTTCACGGCGGACGCCAAGGTTTGCGATCTCACCCTTGCCGAGCGGCAGCTCGTCGAGATCGCGCGCGCCGTCCATTCCAATTCGAAAATCCTGATCATGGACGAGCCGACGACGACGCTTTCCGAGCGCGAAACCGAACGGCTTTTCACGATCATTCGCGCGCTGCGCGATGAAGGTCTCGCCATCGTCTACATCAGCCACCGCATGGAAGAGATCTATGAGCTCTCCGATCGGGTGACGGTCTTGCGTGACGGAACCTATGTCGGAACGCTCGAAACGCATGCGATCAGCCCCAGCGCCATCGTGCAGATGATGGTCGGGCGCGACATTTCGACCTTCTACAAAAAGAATCACGACGCCCATAATCTTCGCGGCAAGCCGATCCTTTCGGTCAAGGGAATGTCCGACGCCCGGCGCGTCAAGGGCTGCTCGCTCGAACTGCATGAGAACGAGGTCCTCGGCATCGCCGGACTGGTTGGCGCCGGACGCACCGAATTGGCGCGCCTGATTTACGGAGCCGACAAAGCGAGCGCCGGGAGCGTCGCGGTCGATGGCGTCGTCAAGCGGATCGCGACGCCGCTCGACGCCATTCGCGCCGGCATTCTCTATCTGACCGAGGATCGCAAGGAGCTTGGGCTCTTCCTCGACATGTCCATCTGCAACAACATCAATGTCGGGGTCGCCAGCCGGGACGCGCGGATGGGCGGACTGCTCAATTTCCGCAGAAGCCGGGAACGAAGCGCCCAGGCGATCAAGGATCTCAACATCAAGGTGTCTTCGCCGAAGGGACTCGTCGGCGCGCTTTCGGGCGGCAATCAGCAGAAGGTCCTGCTGTCGCGGCTGCTGGAGTTGAATCCTCGGGTGCTGATCCTCGACGAGCCCACGCGGGGCGTCGACATTGGCGCCAAATCCGAGATTTATCGCCTGATCGACAATCTGGCCCAGCGAGGCATCGGCGTCATCGTCATCTCGTCGGAATTGCCCGAGCTGATCGGCATTTGCGATCGGGTTCTGGTGATGCGCGAGGGCTGCATCGCTGGCGAACTAGGCGGTCCGTCCAACGCCGCGATCAACCAGAACAATATCGCCGCCATTCTGACGGCCGCATCCGAATGCGATGTCCCCGAGCATCGCCACACCCACTATTCAAACCTGGAAAGCCGCGCATCATGAACGCATCAACCGGGAATGCCTTGCAGGATGCTTTGAAGAAGCATCAGCTCAATTTCATGCCGCTCATCCAGACGATGGGCATGCTGCCGGTTCTCCTCATTCTGTGCATCCTGTTCCAATTGGTCACGGGATATGCGGAAACCGCCGATTTCAGCCATGCGTGGCAAAGCGGCCGGTTTCTGAGCTGGCAAAATCTATCCATCATCGCCCAGCAGGCTTCCATCAATACGGTCTTGGGCGCCGGGATGACCTTCGTCATATTGACGGGGGGAATCGATCTCTCGGTCGGGTCGATCCTTGCAGCCTCCGCAATGGTCGCCGTCTCGATTTCCCTGGTCCCCGGCGCCTCCTTTCTGGCTTTCCCCGCGGCGCTCGCCGGAGGTCTGGTCCTGGGCCTGTGCAATGGCGGACTGATCGCCTTCCTGCGGCTGCCGCCCTTCATCGTGACGCTTGGGTCGATGACGGCTGTGCGCGGTCTTGCCCGGTTGCTCGGCAATGACACAACCGTCTTCAATCCCGATCTACCCTTTGCCTTCATCGGCAATGGCTCGATCTTCAACATCCCCTGGCTCGTTGTCATCGCTTTCGCGACCGTCGTGATCTCCTGGGCGGTCCTGCGCCGTACGGTGCTCGGCCTGCACATCTATGCGGTCGGCGGCAGCCCCGACGCCGCACGGCTATCCGGCATCAGGGTGCCGCTTGTTCTGCTCTTCGTCTATGGCGTCTCGGGCCTTCTGTCCGGCCTCGGCGGCGCCATGTCCGCGGCGCGCCTCTATGCCGCCAACGGCCTGCAGCTCGGCCAGTCCTATGAGCTCGACGCCATCGCCGCGGTCATTCTGGGCGGAACCAGCTTCGTCGGCGGCGTCGGTTCGATCTGGGGAACCCTGATCGGCGCGCTGATCATCTCGGTCCTGACCAATGGCCTTGTCCTGACCGGCGTCTCGGACATCTGGCAATTCATCATCAAGGGCTTCGTCATCATCGGCGCTGTTGCGCTCGACCGCTATCGCCTGCGCGGCTCCGCGCGGACCTGAAACGACACGAAAAAATCAACGGGAGGAAGAAAATGTCTAAATTGAAAATCGCGGGCGCGCTGCTTGCCGTCATGCTGACGCTGCCGGCGGAAGCGAAGGAACTCAAGTCGGTCGGCATTTCGCTCGCCTCGCTGGGCAATCCCTTCTTCGTCGCCATCTCGAAGGGCGCGGCGGCGGAGGCGCAAAAAATCAACCCGGGAGTCAAGGTGACGACCCTGGGTTATGATTACGACCTCAACAAGCAATTCAACCAGATCGACAATTTCATCGCCGCCGGCGTCGATCTCATCCTGCTCAACCCGGGCGACCCCCATGCGGTCGCCCCCGCGATCAAGCGTGCGCAAGCCGCCGGCATTGTCGTGGTGGCGGTGGACACCGCCGCCGATGGCGCCGACATCACGATCATGACCGACAATGTGAAAGCTGGCGAAGAAGCCTGCCAGTTCATTGTCGACAAGCTTGGCGGGAAGGGCGACGTTATCATCGAAAACGGCCCGCAGGTTTCTTCGGTGATCGATCGCGTGACAGGCTGCAAGAAGGCGTTCTCGGCTGCTCCCGGAATCAAGGTTCTCTCCGCCGATCAGGACGCCAAAGGCTCGCGCGACGGCGGCCTTGCCGTGATGCAGGGATACCTGACCCGTTACCCCAAGCTCGACGCCGTTTTCACGATCAATGATCCGCAGGCCATCGGCAGCGATCTCGCCGCCAAGCAGCTCGGGCGCACGAATATTGTCATCACGTCCGTCGATGGCGCGCCCGATATCGAAAAGGCGCTGAAGGCGAACACCCTGATCGAGGCGTCCGCCAGCCAGGACCCTTATGCGATGGCGAAGCTTGGCGTGCAGCTCGGCAATGACCTGCTCAACGGGAAAAAGCCTGCCGCCGCCACCACGCTCATCCCGCCTCAGCTTGTGACCCGGAAAAACGTGTCCGACTATGCGGGCTGGGAATCTCATCGTTAAGCGCAATCGGTCGGGAGGGAGGACGAAATGACACGAGTTTCAATCGCAGCCTTGGCCGGATCGGTGGCGCTGTTCATGGGAGCGCAAGCCTTCGCGCAGCAAGCGGGTTCGGACAAGGCGGTCGCCACGCCCGGTTTCGGCGCCAGCGCCAGCGACCTTGTCGGCGCGCAGGTGCAGAACAGTTTCGCCAATGTCGGGCAGACCCTGTACGACCATGGCGTTACCGTGTCGTCCAGCTATACGGCTGAGCCGGCGGGCAATCCGGTCGGCGGAATAAGCCGAGGCGCCACCTATGCTGGCCAGGTCTATTTCGGCCTGGACATCGACCTCGGCAAAATGCTCGCCTCGCAAGCGGCGAAAGACACTTTTGTCCATTTCGCCATGGTCGATCGGCAGGGCATCCAATTGTCCCGCTATTATATCGGAAGCTCGATCGGACCTCAGGAAATCTATGGCATCCAGAGCGTGCATCTCGCGGTGTTCACGCTCGAGCGCAAGTTCTTCGACGATCGCCTGGATGTCACGATCGGGCGCAGCCCCGCCAATATCGCCTTCCTGGATTCGCCGATCTATTGCCATTTCATGGTGAACTCGACCTGCGGCAATCCGGCGCTGATCTATTTCGCCAGTAATTTTTCCGGCTTTCCGTCGTCGAGCTGGGGCGGCGACGTCAAGGCCTGGCTGACCGACAAGATCTACCTCCACGGCGGCGTCTGGGAGGTCAATCCTCTCGATCACGACCAGGCCTATCCATGGGGCATCTGGAGTACGGCCAATGCGACCGGCGCGATCGTCCCCTTCGAGGCCGGCTATGCGACCAGCTTCAAGAATGACGATCTGCCGCGTCATTACCAGATTGGCGGCTGGGTTGACCGCTCCACCTATACCAGCCCGATTTATTCCGAAAACGGCGGCTTCGCTGCGATCAATGGCCAGCCCTACGCGACCTTGTTCGGCCGTTCCGGCGTCTGGGCGCGGTTCGACCAGATGATCACGCGGCCCGATCCCCATTCCAATCGCGGCCTGACCGTTTTCGGCGTCTTCATGAGCGCGACCTCCGGTCAGCCGGTCATGCAGCAATATTACGAACTCGGGCTGCTGCAGCAGGGAACCTTCGCAGGGCGCGACGCCGATACGCTCGGTTTCGTCGTCAACCTGGAGAAGTGGAGCGACAACGCGCTCAATAATGTCCGGCTGGCGCGCGCGACGGTTGGCAGCTTCACAAAGCCGCCGCCCTACATGGTCATGATGGAGCTGAACTACGGCTGGCAGATCACGCCGGCGGTCCAGCTTTCGCCGAACCTGCAGGCTATCATCAACCCGGACAACCTCAACGAGCCGAAGCGGGCGAGCAATATTCCGAGCGCCTTCATCGTCGGCTTCAAATTGAATGTCGACCTCGCGAAAGCAGCCGGGATTGGCGCCGAGGATATCAGCAGGAATGAGCGGCAGCTGAAGGTGTTCTGACCTCGTCCGACGTGGCTGAAAATTCTGTCGTCAAGACATTCAGCCGCGCCGCTCCCGAACTTCGCGCAAAATTTTCACCCTACGCCGCCGGGCCGCCTCAGCGCGCCGGCGCCGCCTGAACACGAACATGCGGATCGATCACCGTGAAACACGAGACAGGTTTCTCTGCAATGACCACACAAATTCTGCAAGTCGAGCCGTTCGATCTGGTGGTTTTCGGCGGGACCGGGGATCTGTCCTATCGCAAGCTTTATCCGGCCTTGTTCCGCCGCCATATCGAGGGCCAGCTTTCGCCGGGGACACGCATCGTCGGCGTGTCGCGCCAGCGCATGAGCCGCGACGAATTCGCCTTCGCCGTCGCCGATGCGCTGAAGCGTTTCGATCCGGCCCACGTCAAGGACTCCGACGCGCTTGAAGCCTTCGTCGCCTTGCTGGATTACGTCACCGTGGATGCGGGCGGCGACGCAGGATGGGCCGATCTCGGGACAATTCTGGGAGACGATCCGGCGCGCGTCCGGGCTTTCTATCTCGCCACATCGCCCGAATTATTCGGCAAGATCGCGAACCGGCTTTCAGCGCATCAATTGATCACGCCGGCGGCGCGCGTGATCGTCGAAAAGCCCATCGGCAAGGATGGCGCGTCGGCCGCCGCGATCAACGACGCCCTGGGCGCTGTGTTCGCGGAAAGCCAGATTTACCGCATCGATCATTATCTCGGCAAGGAGACGGTTCAGAACCTGATGGCCTTGCGTTTCGCCAACGCCCTGTTCGAGCCGCTCTGGAACTCCGGCCATATCGATCACGTGCAGATCACCGTGTCCGAAAGCATCGGCGTCGAAAGCCGCGCAGGTTATTACGACAAATCCGGCGCGCTGCGGGACATGGTGCAAAACCATCTCCTGCAACTGCTCTGTCTCGTCGCGATGGAGCCGCCGGCGTCGCTGACCGCCGACGCCGTGCGCGATGAAAAGCGCAAGGTGCTCCAGTCGCTGCTGAAGATCGACGCGGGCAACGCCTCGGAGCGGACCGTGCGCGGACAATATCGCGCGGGCGCGGCGTTCGGCGAGGCCGTGCGCGGCTATGTCGACGAAGTCGGCGATCCCGACACCGTCACCGAGACCTTCGTCGCGTTGAAACTCGAAATCGAGAACTGGCGCTGGGCGGGCGTTCCCTTTTATCTGCGCACCGGCAAGAGATTGCCCGAACGCATTTCCGAAATCGTCGTGGTCTTCCGCAAAGCTCCGCACGCCTTGTTTCCATCGAGCGCCGGCAAGGTTCACCAGACCAAGCTTGTCATCAGGCTCCAACCCGATGAAGGCATCAAGCTCTGGCTGATGATCAAGGAGCCGGGGCCGGGAGGCTTCCGCCTTCAGCATGTGCCGCTCGATATGAGCTTCGCCGAAGCCTTCGGCGTTCATACCCCCGAGGCCTATGAGCGGCTGCTGATGGACGTGATCCGGGGCAACGCCACCTTGTTCATGCGGCGCGACGAAGTCGAGGCCGCCTGGGCGTTCATCGACCCGATCCGTCAGGCCTGGGCGGAGTCGAAAGAGGCGCCGCGTCCCTATGTCGCGGGCAGTTGGGGGCCGTCGGCCTCGATCGCCCTGATCGAGCGCGACGGCCGGACCTGGGTCGAGGACGGCGAATGAGCGAGTCCCGGTCCAAAGGCCCAACGCCAGTCGCGCTGCGAACTTTCGAGACAAGCGAGGCGCTGGCCAGCGCGCTGGCCCGTCGGGTCGCCGCAGCTTTGGCGGAGCGGCTGCAAACTGCCCCCCGTGCTATTCTGGCCGTGTCGGGCGGCTCAACGCCGCTTCAGTTTTTCGAAGCGCTTTCCGCGCAGCCAATCGACTGGGGCGCGGTCGACATCACGCTGGTCGACGAGCGTTGGGTCGGCGAATTGTCCGGACGCTCGAACGCCCGATTGGTGCGCAATTGTCTTTTGCGCGGCGGCGCGGCTGCGGCGCGGTTCATCCCGCTGACCAGTCCGAGTCCGTCGCCTGAAGGCGGAATTGAGGAGGTCGCCGCTCGTATCGACGCTCTGTCGTTCCCTTTGGCGGTCGCCGTCCTTGGCATGGGCGAGGACGGCCACACCGCCTCGTTCTTCCCGAACGGCGACGGTCTGGCGGAAGCCCTGAACCCTTCGACCAAGCGGAAAGTGGCGATCGTCCGCGCGCCCGGGGCCGTCGAGCCGCGCGTCACGCTCAACTTTCCAACGCTCAGGAACGCCGGCCTGATCCTTCTGCACATCGAAGGCGAGGCGAAGCTGCGCGCCTTGCGCGCGGCCGAACAGCCGGGGCCGGTCGAAGACATGCCCATTCGCGCATTTTTGCGCGGCGACCGGCCGCTGGAGACGTTCTGGCGCGCCTGACGTTGCTGACGCAAGGCGATCAGAAATCGAGGACAGATCATGGCTATTTTGAACGACAGAATTGGCGACGTCACCGGGGCGATCGCCCGGCGCAGCAGGGACGCGCGGACGCGCTATCTTGACCGGATCGCCGCCGCCGCGTCCGCCGCGCCTCAGCGCCGGCGCCTGGGCTGCGCCAATCAGGCGCATGGCTTCGCCGCCTGCGCTGCCGATGACAAGGAGGCGCTGCGCAAGGGTTCGACGCCAAATCTGGGCATCGTCACCGCCTATAACGATATGCTCTCCGCCCACAGGCCCTATGAGCGCTATCCCGAACTGATCCGGTCCGCGGCGCGCGCGTTTGGCGCGACGGCCCAGGTCGCCGGCGGCGTCCCCGCCATGTGCGACGGGATCACGCAGGGCGAGGCCGGCATGGAGCTGTCGCTATTCTCGCGCGACGTCATCGCCCTGGCGGTGGCCGTCGCGCTGTCGCATCAGACCTTCGACGCCGTGGCGCTGCTCGGCATCTGCGACAAGATCGTTCCGGGGCTCGTGATCGGCGCCTTGTCCTTCGGGCATCTGCCGGCCATTTTCATTCCTTCGGGACCTATGCCCTCGGGCGTCCCGAACGCCGAGAAAAACCGCGTCCGCCAGCTCTTCGCCGAGGGCAAGGTCGATCGGGCCGCACTGCTGGAGGTGGAGGCGCGTTCCTATCATGCGCCGGGCACCTGCACATTCTACGGCACGGCCAACACCAACGAGATGCTCATGGAATTCATGGGCCTGCATCTTCCGGGCTCATCCTTCGTCAACCCGGATACGCCCTTGCGCGACGCCTTGACCCGGGCTGCGGTCCGGCAGGTCATCGCCCACAGCGCATTGGGCGCGCAATTCCTGCCTGTCGGCCAGATGATCGACGAGCGTTCCGTCGTCAATGCGATGGCGGGCCTTGCCGCAACCGGCGGCTCGACCAACGCCGTAATCCATCTCGTCGCCATGGCGGCGGCGGCAGGATTGACGCTGGACCTGCGCGATTTCGAACAGGTCGCCGAAGTCACGCCCCTGCTGGCGCGGGTCTATCCGAACGGTCAGGCCGACGTGAACCAGTTTCATGCTGCGGGCGGCACCGTCTATGTCATCCGCGAATTGCTGGGCGCCGGGCTGCTGCATGCGGACGCCGCCACCGTTTTTGGCGGGACCTTGGCCTCCTACTGCCAGGAGCCGACCCTCGGCGACGACGGAGAAGTCGCCTGGCGCGAAGGTCCGGCGTCGAGTGGGGACGATGCGATCTTGCGCGGCGTGCAGGCGCCCTTCAGCGCCACGGGCGGCTTGCGCATCCTCGAAGGCGATCTCGGCAGGGCGGTGATCAAAACCTCCGCGGTCGCGCCGGAGCGGCATATCATCGAGGCGCCGGCGCTGGTGTTCCATTCGCAGGAGGCGCTGCAGGCGGCCTTCAAGGCGGGGGAGCTCGAGCGCGATTTCATCGCCGTCATACGCTTTCAGGGGCCGCGCGCGATCGGCATGCCGGAATTGCACAAGCTGACGCCGCCGCTCGGCGTCTTGCAGGATCGAGGCTTCAAGGTCGCGCTCGTCACCGATGGCCGGATGTCGGGCGCTTCGGGCAAAGTTCCCGCGGCGATCCATCTGACGCCGGAAGCTCTGGACGGCGGCCCCATCGCCAAAGTCCAGGATGGCGACATCATTCGGCTCGATGCTGTCGCCGGTACGCTGACGGTTCTGGTTCCCGCCGAGGAATGGGCGGCGCGTCCGCTCGCCAGCGAAGATCTCTCCGCCTCGCATGTGGGAACGGGCCGCGAGCTCTTTTCCCAGTTTCGCGCTTCGGTCGGGTCCGCCGACAGGGGCGCAAGCATCTTCTCAGGAGCGAAAGCATGACGACGCAACTTCCGCAAGACGGCCTCGAAGACATTCTACGCCGCGCGCCGGTCGTCCCTGTCGTCGTGATCGAGAAGCTGGCTGACGCGGCGCCATTAGCGCGCGCCCTTGTGGCCGGCGGACTGTCCGCCATCGAAGTGACGCTGCGGACCGAGGCGGCGCTGGAAGCGATCCGCATCATCGCCGCCGAAGTCGAAGGCGCGGTGGTCGGCGTCGGGACGGTGCTAAATCCGCGTCAACTTGCGGCGGCGCAGGAAGCTGGAGCGCGCTTTGCGGTGTCGCCGGGGGCGACGGAAGCTTTGCTGGACGCGGCAGACTCTTCGGGCGCGCTGCTCTTGCCGGGCGTCGCCAATGCGTCCCAGGCCATGGCGTTGATCGAGCGGGGCTACCGCTTCGCAAAGTTCTTCCCCGCCGAGCCGGCGGGCGGAGCGCCCTATCTGAAGGCGCTGGCTTCGCCCTTGCCGCAATTGCGCTTTTGTCCGACGGGAGGCGTGACGCTCGAAAGCGCGCCGAGCTATCTTGCCCTTCCGAACATCATTTGCGTCGGCGGCTCCTGGATGCTCAAGCCCGAATTGATTGCGGCGGGTGATTGGGGGGCGGTGAAGGCGGCCAGCGAACGGGCGGCGCAACTGACGAATTGATGCGCCCGACAAATCTCACGGCGCCATCGCGAAAGTCGTCTCAGTGTTCGGGAGCCGGATTTCCGCCGAGACAATGGCGGATTGATCAGTCGACCAGCGTCTGGAAGCGGACGCTCTCCTGCCTGCCGCGCCCGGTTTTCGGAGAGGAAACTTGACAGCGATATATTCGTCCCCGAATTGAATTGGCGCGCCCAGGGAGAAGCCGACGGACCGGCCGGAAATCGAGGCTTGGAGCGAACCATCTCCTCCCGGTTCTGCTCGGAAAGGCGGGCCTCGTTCCTGGACAAGGCCCGTCGCGCAAAGGCGCCGATCACCGCGGATTTATCCGCCTGCCGCCGTCGCCCGTGATCAGGTCGAAATGAATGCGGCTCTCAATCTCGTAAATCGAAAAGGAATCCTCGCAGGAGCGCGGCCATATCTGCTGCGCCTGAGCGACTGCGTCGTCGAAATCCGGCGCGGACGCCACAGGATATCCGTTGAGGCAGACCAGATATCTGGTCTCGGCGGGATCGCTCGGCGATCGGGTTTGTTGATATGATTTACGCTCACACATAAGCACTCTCTTTTCTACAAAGGAATTTCAAAAAGGCTGGATTTACTGTCGGCGGCAGGAACAATATCGACGTAGTTGGTATTGAAGGCAGGCTTGAACTCCCCGTGTCTTGCCGGCGTCAGAATTTGAGCCGCTTGAGACGCGGGGCGACGGTGATGATCTGACCGTCGTCGGCGACGACGAGATAGCCGTCGAGCCGGTCCGCGACCCGCGCATAGGCGTCGGCTCCCAAGGCGTTCCGGGCGCGGCGGCGGGCCGAGCGATCCATGAAGCAGATGTCGGCGCCGTGCCGGCGGACGCTCCGGCCATAGTCAAGAAGCGTGGCGACGACTTCGGGGCGGACGCCGCGCTGCTGGCAGCGCATTTCAGCGTGTCTCGTAAGCATGGCGATTTCCTTCATCTGCGTTGAAATGAAAATTGCACGCCGGGACGACAGAAACGGACATCTGAACAAAGCATAAACGGGATATTCAGGGCGTCCTGGACGCCGAATTCGCCCGCTTGGCGCCCTGCGGCGCTGAAGTCGACCGGCGGCGCCCGCCCCCTGTTGTCCTGTTCAAGGCTTCGCCTGTAGCATGGGGGTGACAGATAGTGTCATGGGAGTGGGTGGATGTCGTTCGCCAAGGCCGATCAGCTTCTCGAACTCGCGACATTGGCGGCTGGTCGCCATACCGGCATCACGCTGGACGATGTGACGGAGCGTTTCCGCTGCGCACATCGCACGGCTCAGAGGATGATGGGCGCGCTCGAGGATTCGTTTCCCGACGTCGTCGCCTCGTTTGGCGAGGACGGGCGCAAACGCTGGCGATTCGAGGGCGGACACCTCCGCGATCTGATGAGCCTCGCGCCTGAGGAACTGGCGGCGCTCGACCTCGCCATCTCAGAACTGGGCCGCTCCGGATCGGAGCCGGAAGTTCGCGCTTTGCACCGGCTGAAGGACAAGATCCTGACTCTGGTGCCCCGGCGTTCGATGGCGCGGCTCGAAACCGACCACGAAGCCTTGCTGGAGGCGCAGGGGGTCATCGCCCGGCCCGGCCCGCGGCCCAAGTTCGACGAGGCGGCGGGAGAAGCGATCCTCGAAGCCCTCAAGAGCTGCCGCATTCTCGAGCTGCGTTACCGCTCCCGGAAGGATGAAGCGGCAAAAATCCGCCTTGTCGCGCCTTATGGGGTCCTTGCCGGCGCGCGCCGCTATATCGTCGGGCGCCCCGTCAACGACCCGCATGGCGCAATCCGCACCTATCGGCTTGACGGCGTCGACGCGGCGCGCGTCACCGACCAGCCTTTCGTCCGCCCGGGCAATTTCGATCTTCAGACTTTCGCCAACCGGGCCTTCGGCGTCTATCAGAATGACGCCGAATATGGCGACGTGGCGTGGCGGTTCTGTCCCGAAGCGGCGGAGCATGCGCGGCTTTACCAGTTTCACCCGGATCAGACGATGGAGGACGAGGCCGATGGCTCGCTCGTCGTTCGTTTCAGGGCGTCTGGCCAGCTGGAGATGTGCTGGCACCTCTATGCGTGGGGCGACAAGGTCGAGGTCATTGAGCCCCAGTCATTGAAGCAACTGGTGGCCGCCCACAGGCGGAGCGATTTTCCAGCCATGCCCTGATCTGCTGAACGCGCGGGACGCGTCAGACGCGTTTCTGTTCATCCGATGCTTCGCCGAAGAAGGCCCCAGCGCCTATCACTCGGGGTTGCATTGAATGATCATCTTCGGCGGGGCGCCCTGGGGCTGCACCTCCGCACTCGGCGCATTGCGATCGAGATAGCAATTCTGAATCTTTCCGGAGCGCACATTAACGCGCCAGACGAACGGATTGCCATGCGAGTCGGTGCCCGCCGAGATCTGGTATGAATCGCTGACATTCCCGAGAAGGATTGTAAGGGCGATAATCGCCGCGCCCACGATGACAGCGAACTGGTTGGTCATTTGAACAATCCTCCTGTTCCCGGAATGGGCGGCGATGTGGACTTCCATGGTCAGCTGGAATTGGCGCTACTTGTCATTTCCCGTTCAGATCCTGTCCAATCTGGCCGGCTTCCTTTCTTGGGGGGCGGCCCTACGGGCCGCCGATTGGCTCTTTGAGAGGAGGCAAACGCCCGCGACGCGCGCGTCATCAAATCGCTCGCTTGCCAGCGGCCTCACACGAAAACCGAGCGGCTGGCGAATTCGAACCCGGCGCGAGGGATACCCAGGGTTTTGATCGAGCGTGCTCGAATCCCTACAACGCCTTTCGCAAAGCGTCCGCCGGGCCGTTCTCCGGCATGTGGGGGCACACCAGAAAAGCAATGTCTGAATTTGTTTAGACGCGCTGCGAAAGCAAATGGCGCGAGACGCCCCCGAACGTTCTCGATCGCCAATGTTTTACTTCAGCGCCATCTCCCGAATGTCGACGGCTTTAATCTCGCCGCCGGGCCTGTCGCAGGCGTCAGGACGGCGGATTCACGTTGCTGGCGCGACGTGAGTTGCGCTCCGGCCGATAAGGGACTGCGAAATGCGCGTGAAATGAACGTCATCGATCCATCTGCCCTTTCACGCGGAACCGCCTTCGAGCAATGCCATGAAGATAAATTACATTAAATTAAGCAGTATGAAAACAGCGAAAATAGATTGGGCGACGAAATGAAAGGGACGTGAACGGAATGGGCCGTTGGTTTTCGCCTTTGCGCCTCCTTGGGCTCGTCAAAAGCGATGATTGGCATATTCAGGCTCGTGCCGGGGCGGCGGCGGCGCGAAGGTTGAGGGCGCGCGACGCCGGCGGCCGATCCTCTCCGCTTAATGGCGCCATTAGCGGATTAATCGCGAGGGACTGCGAAGTTTAGCAAGGACAAGTCGTTGCTGCGTTGCGGGATAAAGTGTCGCTGGCACGTTTTTGCCATAGTTGCGATTTAGGTCTGGAATATATGGCTCGTACAAGTGATTCGTAATCGAGCCTGGTTTCTGGGGCAGCCAAGGGTTGCTTGAGTTGTTGTTGCTGTGGAGGCGCTTCTCGCAACGGAAACAAATACGCTATTCGGAGTGGGGGCTTCGGATACTTTTCGTCGAACCAAGGAACGAAAATGTCTGCAAATCTCCCCCCGCCCTCGGGCTTCAGCTCGAGCGATCTCGTTTTCAGCGATGACTTTTCCGGTTCGGGTTTAAATTCCGCCTATTGGAATACCTATATGACCAGCAATTCCACCCAGGGCGGTCCATGGGACAGCAATGGAAATGGTGGAAGCGGGCTGGGCGGCATTTATGATGCCGAATATTTCATGCCCTACGAAGTCTCGGTCAACAATGGCTTGACGCTTAACGCCGAGCAGAAAAGCGTCCTCGGCGCGAATTATGTGAACGGCGCGGTGGTGCCCCAGACCTTTCCGGTGACGGCGGGTGTCGTCGACACCTATGGCAAGGTCGAATTCAACGGCGGCTACCTTCAAATCAGCATGAAGCAGCCCGGCGGCGCCGGCTCCTGGCCCGGCCTGTGGCTGCTGCCGGCCTCCGGCGCAGGAAATGTCGGCAATAATTTTGAAATCGACATCCAGGAAGGCGGCTTTACCAATGGTTCCGCCAATCCGAATGATACGTTCTCCTATCATCTTCATACGCCAGTCGGCACCTTCGGCGGCGTGATCGATACTGGCGTCGACCTGACGGCCGGCTTCCACACCTATGCGATCAACTGGGTGCCGGGTCAGTCGATCACCTGGTACCTCGACGGCAAGCAAATGGCGCAGATCACCAGCGCCGAGGCGCCGATCCCTAACGAGCCGATGGAATTGATCATGTGCAATCAGGTTGCGACTTCGGCCGCATCCTCATGGCGCACCAGCATGGACAGTTCGACTCCGCAATCGATGCAAATACTGGTCAATGACGTTCAGCTCTATCAAAAGGCGGGCAGCGGCGACACGATCATGGGCTCCAATGTGAGCGCCCCGACCGCGACCGTCCCGACGGTGGCGATCACCAGCGCGGGCGGAACGGTCGCGCAGGCGAGCCAGGCGATCTCGGGCACGGTTGACATCGCGGACGCCGGTTCGACGGTGAAGATTCTGGACGGAACGGCGCAGGTCGGGACGGCGGTCGTCGGCGCGGACGGAAAATGGTCGACGAATGTGACGCTGGCCCATACAGGCGCGAATGTCCTGACGGCGACGGATTCCAACGTCGCCGGGACGGGAACGTCGAACGCCGTGACCTTCAACCTGACGACGGCGGCGCCGACAGTGGCGATCACCAGCGCGGGCGGAACGGTCGCGCAGGCGAGCCAGACGATCTCGGGCACGGTCGATATCGCGGACGCCGGCTCGACGGTGAAGATTCTGGACGGAACCGCTCAGGTCGGGACGGCGGTCGTCGGCGCGGACGGAAAATGGTCGACGAATGTGACGCTGGCCCATACGGGCGCGAATGTCCTGACCGCGACGGATTCCAACGTCGCCGGCACGGGAACGTCGAACGCCGTGACCTTCAACCTGACGACGGTCGCGCCGACTGCGCCAATTACACCTACTGCGCCGGTCACGCCGACGACGCCGGTGGCGCCTGTCGCCACTGTAACCAACATCAACAGCAGTTCCGGCAATCAGACGCTGGCGCTGGGCGATAATCCATATGCTGTCAATTTGAACGGTTATTACAATGTCGTGACGGCCGGCGGCGGAAATGACACGGTCATCGGCGGCGGCGGAAATAATAATGTCACGCTTGGCGACGGCTCCGACACCGTGACGCTTGGGGGCTATTATAACGTCGTCACCGCCGGCAATGGCAAGAACGCGATCAATGCGGGCGCCGGCAACGCGACCGTCGTCGCGGGCAATGGCGCGAACTTGGTTACCCTTGCCGGCTGGAACAATTCAGTGACGCTCGGAGGAGGAACGAACGTCGTCAGTGGCGGCCAAGGCAATGCGACCATTGTCGCGGGCGGCGGCGCGAACACGATCACCCTTGCCGGCTGGAACAATTCGGTGACGCTCGGCGCGGGCGCAAACGTCGTCAATGGCGGCCAGGGCAACGATACGATCATCCTGACCGGGGGCGCGGCGACGCTTCGACTGGGCGGCAATAACGAAACGGCGATCCTCGGCGGCGGCGTCAATGCGACCATATTCGACACCGGCTCCGGCCTGCGCATCGCGGTCGACACCAGTTCCGGCGCCAACGTCATCAATGGATTCGCGCAGGACCGGAACGGCTATATCGAACTTCGCAACAATGCGGGCGGCTATAGCTCGGTCAGCAGCATCCTGGGCGCCTTGAAGAGCGATGGAAACGGCGGCACGCTGCTCGCGCTGGGGGCTACGGGATCGATCGATATCGCGGGCGTGACGCCGGACAAGTTGAGCGCCAATAATTTCAGGATCAGCACAGAGACCGACGCGAGCATGGCCCCCACGCTCACGATCGCCGATCCAAGCCTGAACGTCGCCGGGGGCGGCGGAACAGTCCCCCTGGGCGTGAAGGTGGCGGCGTCGGCCTCCGCAACCGACGTGAAGGTCACGATCGCAGGACTCCCGTCCTACGAAACCATTTCCGACGGTCTCGGGCATACCTACTCTGGCCAGTCGATCCCGTTGAGCGCGGCCGAGGTCAATAGCGGCCTGACGCTGACGTCGCATTATACCGGCTCTCAGCACCCGATCGCGACGCTGTCGGTGTCGGCGAGCGACACGATTGGCGGGGCTGTTGCGACCTCGGCCAAGCAGTCAATCGTCGTGGTCGATCCGCCGCCCATGACGCCGGCTTCGACCGCGAACGCCGTCGCGCTGCTGAATCAGTATATCGCTGGCGGCTTCGAGAAGGATCAGGGAGCAGCGCCGCTGACGACGAAAATGGCGGCGGCGTTCTCGCACGACGAGTCGTTCCTGAGCCGGCCGGGACATTCCTGAACGCGAACTTCGCTGGCGTCGGGCGTTTCGGCTCCCGACGCTGGCGGATTTCGAGCCGCCGCGCTATTTCGATTTCTCCGCGGATCGCCTGTCTAGCCGCAGCGTAAACGCACGCACCCGGCGGCGTCTTTGCTCGGCTGCAACGGGACCCTGCGCCCCGCTCAGTCCTTGCCCTTCAACGCTTGAAGAATCTTGATCACGGTCGACCATGACAGGCGCTGGTTGATTTGCAGCCACGCCTCGCCGCCTGCCAGATCCTCGAGGTGAAACGAAGGAATTGTTCCCGCCGCGTCGGCGCCCGCGAGCTGGGCAAGATCCGGGCCCGACCCTGAGGCGTCACCCGGAACCTTATGTTCGTCGGTGATGGCCGGCGGCGTGCGAAACGCGTCCTCGGCCGCGGATGGCGCGATATCTTCGAAGCTGGCCCCAAGCGCCTGCGTCAGCGCGCGCAAGATGCGCGGACGCGGCATGGACCGTCCCGCGCGGTAATGCGAGATATTCACCGGGTTGAAGGTCTCGCCCGGCAGTTCGTTCTGTACAAGCTTGGCCAATGAAGAAACGGACAGCCGCTTTTCGGCCATGACGGCGCGCAAACGCTCCGCAAACAGGGCCTTCTTCCCATCGTTCGAGGGAGTGCCGGAAAGGCCGGGCGTATCAGGAATCAGCATCGCGATTTGCTCTTCATGCTTCATATTAAGCGCATTCTAATTTAAGGGCAAATCGCCGCCTGCTAGCCATCCGAACCTCGCCCGCTGATTTTTAAAGGACGCTTTGTTGCGGCGCAATAATGACTATGATAGTGTGGCGATCATATGACTTAAGTGCCACCCTATTTAAGGGTACGCCTTCTTAATTAAAAGTCTTGCTCAAGCGTGTTACAACATGGTTGGGGCGTTCATGATCGTTACGTGCAAATTGGTTGTCCTTATGAGCGGCGTTCCTGGCGGACATGTCCGTTTCCAGCTGCAGGCGAAAATTCCCAGCAAGGTCGCTCAGCGTATCAAGCGCATTCTCGCGGAATCCGCGCCGCCGGCTGGTCCTCCGCTATCATTGCCTGCCGATCAGCCGCGGAAAGCCTCACTAAAACGTGATAATTAATTACCGGGCTTGGGATCGTCAAGGTCAAAGCTTCATTAGTCACATGTTTCCTTATTTGCGCACCGCATGAATAAGCGGCTCCGCCCTTTCCCAGATCATCAAATAAAAACAACGATTTGAATTAAACTTCCGACCGCCTGCTCCGGAAGGCGCCAGCCTATGGCCGTTGGCGTGAACAGCCGTCCCAAGAGGCGAAACTCTGCCGAATCTGCGAATTGTGCCGCCGTTTTTGGCCGGATTCCATTGCCTCGTTCCAAAATGATCCGGAAGACGGGAGGCTCGACGAAAAGGCAGCAATTTCAAGGGCGGCGCAGAAATGCAGCGATGCTTGCGCTACAGGCTTGAGCCTTGCGAGAGCGGCGCTCAAGGCAGAGCTTAATCCCGAGCGCCTTGACAGCCAAATTAATCAATGATTAGTTAATAGTTAATTAATGCGCTCATTAAAGGGTGAGGCGCGCAGGCGGCGCTCTCGCCAGCAAGACCGAGATCGCAGCGCGCGACGCCAGCATATTAGTTGGCGTTACACAGAATGCACGGCGTCTTTTCAAGCTTAGACGAGGCTCCAATGGAAAAGTCGGCGACGAAAACTCCTGGTAAGCGCGTGTCGGGCGAGTCCAATTCTGCAAGCAACTCCCCGGACCGCCTTAATATCCTCCTGGTCGCGCATAAATTTCTGCCTTTTATTGGCGGAATCGAAATGCACACGTTCGAGGTCGGGCGACGAATGGCTGCACGGGGCCATAATGTGCGGGTCCTTACGGGCGATCCCACAGGCGAGTTGCCCCGGGAAGAGATCGTATCGGGGATACGCGTGACGCGCGTCCCGGTCTATCCGCAATCCAGCGACGCTTTCTTCGCCCCGGAGCTTTACCGCGAGGTTTTGCAAGCGGATTCCGACATCGTCCATGTTCAGGGCTTTCACACCTTCGTGCCGCCGATCGCGCAATTGGCGGCGATCCGCAAGAAGGCTCCCTTCGTCATGACCTTCCATAGCGGCGGCCATTCGTCGGATTTCCGCAATCTGATCCGGGGGGTTCAGCGCGAAGTGCTAAGGCCGCTCATCAAGCGCGCCGACAAGCTGATCGGCGTATCGGAATTCGAGGCGGATCTGTTTTCGCGCACTCTTCGGATCCCGCGCGAAAAATTCATCGTCGTGCCGAACGGCGCCGAGATCGAGCCGGGGGATGAATCGTCGGCGCTGGATCCGGCGTCGCCGCTGATCGTGACGATTGGCAGGCTGGAGCGCTACAAGGGACATCATCGGGTCATCCGGGCCTTCGCGGAAGTCCTGAAGACGCGTCCCGGCGCGAGGCTGCGCGTCCTCGGCGAGGGGCCGTACAAGCAAACGCTGATCGAGACGGCGCGCGAGCTGGGCGTCGAAGACCGTGTGACGATCGGCGGCATCCCGCCCGAAAATCGCCGGCACATGTCGAACTTCCTCGCCGGAGCCTCGGCGGTCGTCCTGCTGAGCGACTACGAAGCCCATCCCGTGGCGGCGCTCGAGGCGATTTCGCTCGGACGCGCCGTTCTGGCCAGCAATTCGACCGGCTTCGTCGAAATGGCCGCCAAGGGCCTTCTGCGCACGATCGATCCCGACGCGCCGCCGGCTGAGATCGCCCACGCCGTGCTCGATCTCATCGACTGCCCGCCCGGCCGCCCGCCGAATGTGGAGATCGCCAATTGGGACGATTGCACGAGCAATCTCCTCGACATCTATCGCGTCGTCATCGGGGCCAGATCGGGTCGCGCGGCAAAACCGGCGGCGCCCTTGGCCTCCCTGGCGCCCTTGGCCTCGCTGCCGCCCATGGGCTCCGTGGCCGCCGCGGAAATCCGCGAGGAATTCCGGCAAGGATTCGCGGATGACATCCCTGCGGCGGCGCCGCAACCGGCTCCCGTCAATGAAGGCGGTTTCATGCCGAAATCCGCCAGGTCGAACAAGGTGAAAAGCACCTCGCTCGTCGCGCTGGGCCTCGCCGCCGGGTTTGTCCTGATTTGCGCCGACGGAAGGCCGGCCTACACCCCTGCCATGGCCGGACAGGAAAGCGGAGCCAAGCGTCCCGTTCAGGCGCAGGCGGACCAGTCGTCGCCGGCCGCGCCCGTGACCGCCGTCTCGTCAAACGCAAACGCGGCCGCGACGCCAATCGTGTCGCCTGCGCAGGATTGCGCGCAGAAGGATGCCGCCGATCAGACCGGGAACAGCGGCAAGGGCGTCGCGATCGGTCGCGGCGACAAGGTGAAGATGTCTTTCTACGAAGTGCTGCCGACGCAAGACGGCAAGTGGGGCGGCGAAAGGCAGCATCAGGAGCCAGCGAAAGCCTTCCAGTTGCGTGCGGAATTGTCCGCCGAATATATCGTCCAGGACGACGGCGCGATCTCGATCCCGATGCTGGGGCAATTCAACGCCGCGGGCCGCAGGACGGGCGACTTTCAGCGGCAGGTCGAATGCGCCTTCGACGCCTTTCTGGGGCGTAAGGGCTTCGTCAACGTCCTGAGCGTCGTCAATCCGCCGATCTATGTAATCGGCCAGATCAAGAACGCGGGCAGCTATGATTATACGCCCGGCATGACTGTGCTGCACGCCGTCGCGCTCGCGGGCGGTTTCGACAAGGCGCCGGTCGAGCCATGGGTTGTCGCCGAGCTGACCCGCGAAACAGAACGGCTGCAAACCGCGCTCGACCGCGCCATGCGCATGATGGCGCGCAGCACGGCGATCGAAGCCGCGCGCACGACGGGGCGGCCGGCCATCCCGGCTGAACTCGCCAATCTCGCCGGCCAGGAGAAGGCGAAAGCGCTCGTCTTCAATGAGTTCGCGCCGCGCCGCGCGGAAATGCAGGCGCTCGCCTCGGACGAAGCCTCCATGAAGGGCGCGGTCGAATCCGCCTCAGCCGAAATGGAATTGCAACAGGCGCGCCTGCCGATCCTGAACCAGTCGATCGAACTGAGGAAGGAGCGCGTCGCCAATCTGAACAAGCTGATGAACTCGGGCACGATCGCCCGGCCGGTGCTGATTCAGGCCCAGACGGAATTGATGGAAGTCCAGGATCGCAATCAGCAGACTCTGAATTCCCTCAATCTGGCGCGCGACCGCTACAACCAGGCGCGCCAGCAATTGCAGGCCCGTCAGGACCAGGCGGAGGTCAACGCCCAGAAGGACGCGAGCGAAGCCCGCGCCGAGGCGACCATCGCGGCGGGAGAAAGCGACGCCGCGGCCAATGTGCTGAGAGCTATGGCGCGGACGCGGCTTTCGACGCCGGGGGCTCTCGATACGGAATTCGTGATCGTCCGGCGCCAGGGAGAAGGCGTCGCCCAGTTTACCGCCACGGGCACGACCGTGCTTCAGCCGGGCGATCTCGTCCAGGCGCGGACCCGTCCGGCGCTCAACGCGAAAGACTAGTTTGCCGCGAGCCGCCCATCGCGAGCGGTCGATACTCGAGGTTTCATCTGTTCTGGAAGTCAAGTGTAGGAGAGCATCATGCAAAACGCGTCATATGCAGGCTCAACAGCGTTAGCGGCGAACCCCGCCAATTCCAACTTGACGTCGAATATGCCTTTGCCTCGCGTTTCGCTGGTGGTCCCGACGCTCAACGAGGCGGAGAACCTGGCCTGGCTGTTGCCGCGCCTGCCGTCCTGGATTTTCGAATTGCTCATCGTCGACGGCTGCTCGACCGATGGCACGGTCGAGGTCGTGCGCCGGCTCTATCCGGGGGCGCGCATCATCACTGAGAAACGCCGCGGCAAGGGCGTCGCGCTGATGACGGGTTTCGAGGCCGCCGCCGGCGACATCATCGTCATGCTCGACGCCGATGGATCGATGGATCCGGAAGAGATCATTCTCTATGTCGCGACGCTGATGTCGGGCGCCGATTTCGTCAAGGGCTCGCGTTTCATCCAGGGCGCCGGCACGGTTGACATGACCCTGATCCGGAAGCTCGGAAACTGGGGCCTCACCATGGCCGTCCGCACGCTCTATGGCGGATCCTTCAGCGACCTCTGCTACGGATATGTCGCCTTCTGGAAACGCTGTTTCCCTGTGTTGCGCTCGGACTGCTCCGGCTTCGAGGTCGAGACGATCCTGAACATCAAGGCCCTTCAGAACAAGCTGAAGATCGTCGAGGTCGCCAGCTTCGAATCCGTCCGCATCCACGGCGAGAGCAATTTGCGCGCGCTGCCCGACGGCTGGCGAATCCTGAAAGCCATCCTGCGGGAACGGGTCACGCCAAAGGCCCTGGCGCCGGCGCCGGCGGAATAGCTTCGACCGATTTCGAGGCCATGTCCCGAGTCTTTCTGGTTCCGAGTCTTTCAGGTCCATCGAATTGGCTCGGAAGATCTTATTGCGCGATGCTTCAGGAATGACGTGAAAATGTCGAGCGCTCGTCGCCCACTTGTTCTGCAGTTCATCGACGGGGCGTTGGGAACGGGCGCTCGGGCGTCCTACCAGCCGCCCTCCCGTCGCGCGGGAAAGTCTGGCGTCTGGCGGCTGATAATGCGGTGGCTCGGCATTGGCGCGGTTCAGCCCGAGGCGGATGCGCAGATCGATTCCGGCGGGCTGATCTGGCCCCAATTGCTGGCGATCAATGTGGCTGCGGCGCTCGTGCTTGCGGCTTGCGCGGCGAACGCCAGCCGGGTCGGCCAGTCATGGGCCGTCCCCGGGTTTTATTGCTCCATCGCCCTGATGTTCGCGCCCATCGCGGCGCGGCTCGTCCTGGTGAATGTTTCGCGAACGGAACGCATCGCCAATGTGATGATCGTCACGCTCGGCCTGTTCGCGTTGCGCGTCATCCGGGCGCCCGTCGTCTTCGTAGGCCATGACGAATATCTCCATTGGGTCGGCGCGCAGCAGATCATGGAAGACCGACATCTGTTTGCGGCCAATGTGCTGTTTCCCATAGGCCCCTATTATCCCGGCCTCGAAATCGTGACGACGGCCTTCGCCAATCTCTCCGGTCTGTCGTTCTTCGCGTCTGCGATCCTCGTGCTGATGGTTGCGCGCTCCCTGTTCATCGGCGCGCTGTTCCTTATCTACGAACGGATCTCGGGCTCGGCCCGCGTCGCGGCGCTCGGCTGCCTGTTTTACATGGGTTCGTCCACCTTCGTCTTTTTCGACACGAATTTTTCTTACGCCAGCCTCGCCATGTTCCTCCTGACCCTGGCGCTGCTGCTGGATCTGAGGCTTGGCGACGATGGCGGCCGCTGGCTCTTGCGCCTGCCGCTGTTCCTGGTCGCCCTCTTCGCCCTGTCCATGACGCATCATGTCACCGCCTATGCGCTGGGGTTCCTGCTGCTCGGCTTTTTCCTCGTCGAGGCGATCCGGCGCGATCCGGGCAAGGGGACCTTGTGGCGCTGCGGCGTCACGGCGGCGCTGGCGGTGCTCGTTCCCGTGCTGTGGTCGAAAGCGATGGGCAATCCGGGCGCCGGCTATCTCGGACCTGTCTTCCAGAACGGGCTTCGGGAAGTGTCGCAATTCATCCTGCATCTGGGCGAGTCGAACCGCAAATTATTCACCGGCGACGATGGCGTCGTGGCGCCGCTCTGGCAAAGGGTCCTGACGCTGGGATCGGTCGGCTTCATCTGCGTGGGGCTGGCGCTGGGGTTCTTTCGCAGCCTGTCCTGGGCGGGGCTTTTCAGCCGCCGCAGTCCCTCGTCATGGCCGGCGATCTTTTGCTGGAGCAACAGCCGGCACATCCTGCTGACGCTCATCACCATCGGCTATCCGGTCAGCATGGTTTTCCGAATGACCCGAAGCGGATGGGAAATCGGCAATCGCATCGGTCCTTTTGCCTTCCTCGGCGTCGGCCTCGTGCTCGCGATCTGCGTAACGAGCCTGTTGCAGGGAAAATCTGGCAATGTCCTGCGCGCCGCCGTGATCGGCGCAGCGATGACGGTCATCCTGATCGGCGGAATCATCAGCTCGGAAGGTCCGCGCATTCTGGTGCCCGCGCGCTATCAGGTCTCGGCGGACGGCGCCTCGATCGAGCCCATGGGCATCCGCGCGGCGGAATGGACCAAGGAATGGCTCGGCCCCGGCAATCGTTTCGCCGCCGATCGCGTCAACCGTCTGCTGCTTGCCGGCTTCGGGCGCCAGCTTGTCTCGACGACGCTCCAGCACGGCTATGACGCCGGCGTCACGCTGGCCGCGCCGACCTTCGGCGACGAGGAGCTGGACGTCATTCGCAAGCTGGGAATGGAATATCTCTTCGCGGACCTGCGCCTGACCACGGGACGGCCGGTCGTCGGGGCCTATTTCGACGGCGCGCGCGCCGACGAGATGCTCGACGCGCCGCCTCTGCCCGCCGCGACGTTCAAATATGACTCCATCGAGGGCGTGAACCGCATCTTCGATAACGGCTATTCGATCATCTATGACGTGAGGGCGCTCAGTGGACGACCGTAACGCCGCCGCGACCCCTTATGTTCTTGGCTGGCTCGTCGCCGCAGCCGGCGCGATCGCGCTTGTCTATTTCGGCTTCAGGCCGGCTCTTGCCGTCGCCCTGGTCTTCGTCCTGCCGGGATTTCTGCTGCTGCAAAACGTCCGGCCCCAGCCCATGCCCAGTTTTGAAAGCGCCATACTGACGCTTGGCGTGAGTGTCGCCTTGGTCATCATCCTGGCGCTGGTCCTGCACAGGTTCAACGCCCTCGCGCCTTCAGGATGGGCGCTTCTGCTGCCCGCCTTCTGCCTTGGGGCCTGGCTGCTGTCGCGTCGCAACGCCGCTGACGCGCAAGCGGCGCCCGAGGGAGCGCCCCGGCGTCGGCTCGCCATCAATCCCTATCAGGCGGCGAGCCTTTTGACGGTGTGCGGGCTGGTCGCGTTTGCGCTTGTGACGGCCCGCAATGGCGCTCTCGCGCACCAGCAGTTCGCCTATACGGAATTCTGGATCACACCCTACGACGGCCGCGACCATCACCGGGTCGTCATCGGCGTCCACAACAAGGAAAGGCAGACGGTTAGCTACGATCTCGAGCTGACGCTCAACGGCAAGATCGTCGCGCGCCACACCAATCTGGTTCTTGCCGACAATGAACAGATTGTCGAGCAGATGACGGCGCCCGACGACGAAGCCAGTCCCGAACAGCGAATTGAAGCGCGGCTCTTTCGGAATGGATCACAGCCAGTCCTTTACCGCCGCGTTTCCTTGTCCAAGCCAACAGTGGGGGTGCGGTAATGCGTGTCTTGATGCTCGCCCAATTCTTTCCGCCGGTGATCGGCGGCGAAGAGCGGCATGTCTTTTCGCTGAGCGAAGCGCTGGTCGCCCGCGGCCACCAGGTGGCGGTCGCGACCATGCCCCACCCGGATCGCGCGCCGGTCGAATATCTGAACGGCGTCGCCGTTCACAGCCTGCAAGGCTCGATGCAGCGAGCCTCGGCGCTGTTCAGCGAAGAGGAGCGTCCGCATGCGCCGCCCTTCCCGGATCCGGAGCTGACATTTCGCCTCAGCCGGCTGGTTTCGAAATTCAAGCCGGACGTCGTCCACGGCCATAACTGGATGATCCATCAATATCTGCCGCTGAAGCTGGCCAACAAAGCCAAGCTCGTGTCGACATTGCATGATTACAGCTTCACCTGTTCGATCAAGACTCTTCTTCGCAATGGCGACTATTGCAGCGGACCGGGGGTGGCTAAATGCCTTTCCTGCGCGGGCGCGCATTTCGGCCTCGTCAAGGGACAGGTCACGGCGGCCGCGCATTTCCTCACCAAGCCGCTGCTTCACCGCGGCGTCGATAATTTTATAGCGGTCAGCCACGCGGTCGCGGAAAAATCGGGGCTGGTCGACGGTTCGACCCCGTATAGCGTGATCCCGACTTTCATCCCGGACGATCTGGGCTCCCCTCCGGCCTCGATCGATCCGAGATTGCGCCAGCTTCCGCCCGACGGCTACCTGCTCTTCGTCGGCGATCTGAACCGCCACAAGGGCGTGCATATTCTGCTCCAGGCCTATGCGCGGCTGGAGCGGGCGCCGCCGCTGGTGCTGATCGGAAGGCGCACGCCGGGGACGCCGAACGAACTCCCTCCGAACGTCTTCCTGTTTGAAAGTTGGCCGCATCACGCGGTCATGCACGCCTGGCAGAGATGCCTGTTCGGCCTTGCGCCTTCCACATTCATTGAGCCGTGCGGCACCATTGTGATGGAAGCCAATGTGGTCGGCAAGACCATGATCGCCGCCAATCACGGCGGGCTGGCGGAGCTGGTCGAACACGGCCGCAGCGGCTTGCATGTCGTGCCGAGCGACGCCGGCTCGCTGGCCGAGACCATGCAACTGCTGATCGACTCCCCGGACCTGCGAAGAAGGCTGGAGGAGGGCGCCCTCGCCAGGGCGGAAACCTTCAAGGCCAGGTCGGTTGTGCCCAAGATCGAGACGATCTATGGCAGCCCGAACAAGGTCCGGCAGCCTGGAGGCGGCGCAGCGCGCGTCGCGCACATGTCGCATCAATCGTGACGGCGCTGACGCCGCCGCCATGATTTCGTCGTTCAGGCATCGGGAATCAAAACCATGACCTCACAGCCGCCACAAGTCAGCGCCGTCGTCTGCGCCTATACGTTCGACCGGTTGAACGACGTCGTCGAGGCGGTTCAGTCGCTCGAAAGCCAGCAGCCTCGGCTCGCCGAAATCATCGTGGTGGTCGATCATAATCCGGACCTCAAGGTGGAAATCCGAAGCCGCCTCGCGGATGAGATCATCGTGATCGAGAATGTCTTCGATCCCGGACTGTCGGGCGCGCGAAATTCGGGCGTCGCTCAGGCCGGGGGCGACTTCATTTTCTTTCTCGACGACGACGCCGTCGCGGCGCCGGATTGCGTCGCGCTGTTGACGCGCAGTTGCGTTGAGGCCGGCGCGATCGGCGCCAGCGCGCATATCGAGCCGGCCCTTCTGGCCGCCCGCCCGCGCTGGTTTCCGTCGGAATTTCTCTGGGTCGTGGGCTGCTCCTACGAGGGATTGCAGCCCGGCCCGACCCGCAATCTTCTCGGCGCGGCGATGTGCCTGCGCCGCGATATTTTCGACAGGGTCGGCGGCTTCGACGCCAGCCTCGGACGCTCGCAAAAGGGATTGCCGCACGGCTGCGAGGAAACCGAATTCTGCATTCGCGCCACCAAGGAAACTGGAGGTCATTTCATCCATGAGCCGGCCGCGCGCATTCTGCACAAGGTCCCCGCCGCGCGGCTGACCGCGTCCTATTTCTCCAAACGTTGTTACGCCGAAGGGATGTCCAAGGCCCGCCTCAGCACGCTGGCCGGAAGCGAGCGTTCCCTTGCGAGCGAGCGCGCCTATGTCGCGCAAACGCTGACGCGTTCGGTCATGCGAAACCTCGGCGACGTCGCGCGCCGCATGGACCCGGCGGGAATGGGTCGGGCCGGAGCGGTTGCGCTGGGTCTGGGATGCGCCGGGGCCGGTTATGCTCGGGGCCGGCTCAGCACTGCGCTGGGCGCTCAGCACGCGCTGCTGTTCAACGCCGCGCTGCTGTCGCTGGGCACCGGAATCTCCGCGGCGCTCGGCTTCTTCTATTGGTTTCTGGCGGCGCGCAGTTTTCCCGCCGAGGCGGTCGGCTATGCCGCGGCGGCGATCTCGCTGATGAATTTCATCGGCCATCTTGGCGAGGTGGGGCTCGGCGCGCTGCTGATGGGTAAGGCGCGCAGCCAGGGCCCCCGCGCGCGAAATTTCATCACCGCCGGCCTATCGCTGAGTTGCGCATTCTCGGCCCTGTTCGCCCTCGTTTATCTCGCGCTCAACGCCGTTTTCAAGGTGTCGCTCGGCGAGATCGCCAGCTCCAGCGGCGCCGTCGTCTTCATCCTGGCCTGCGGCCTGACGGGCCTGACGCTGGTTCTCGATCAGTCGCTGGTCGGCCTCATGCGCAGCCAGTTGCAGGTGTCGCGCAATGTCGCCTTCGCCGTGACGAAGCTCATTCTGCTCGCAGGGGCGCCGCTGCTGCTCGGCGCCGCCGGCCTCGACGAAAAAACCATCTTCCTGACCTGGTTCGGCGGCCAATTGGCCTCGATTGTCCTGCTCGCGGCGTTCCGGCGCAAAAGCGCGGAGGCGGTCGTGGGCCGTCCCGATTTCCATCTGCTCGGGTCTCATTTTGGCGACGTGCTGAGCCATCACGGGCTGAACATGGCCAATCTCGCGCCGAGCCTGCTGTTGCCGTTTCTGGTCACGGTGGTGCTCTCGCCATCGATCAACGCCGCCTTTTACGCCTCCTGGACGCTTATCAACGTGGCCTATCTCGCGCCGGCCTCGCTGGCCACGGTGGTCTATGCCGTCGGCGCGAACAACCCGACCGAGTTGGCCGGGCGCATTCGCACGTCGCTCGGCGTGTCCATGGCCATCGGCCTGGTCGTCGCGGCGGTCTGCTGGATTGGCGCGGAATTCATCCTGAGCCTGTTTTCGCCGGCCTATGCGGCGGTCGCAGCCGACAGCTTCCGGCTGCTCGGATTGAGCTTCTTCCTGATCGCGATCAAATATCACTATGTTGCGATCCAGCGGGTCCGCAATCAGATGCTGAGCGCCAGCGTTCTGGTGTCGCTGGGCTGCGCTCTGGAACTCGGCGGCGCTTTGTTCGGCGGCCGAGGCGGCGACCTGCACGACCTGACGCTCGGCTGGCTGCTGGGCCTCCTGATCGAAACCACGGCCATGGCCCCCGTCGTCTTTCGCGCCTTGCGGATTGGCGCGACGGCCCAGGGACTTGCGCCGCGCGTCGCGCCGCAACCGGCTTATGCGGTTGCGACGGCGGCGGCGGGGTCCGAGTATTTTGCTTCGCAGGGGTTGGAGAAGCCCCGATGAGGGCTTCTCCCAAACATGGCCGTATGTCGCGAGGCGCGACGGTCTCCCATTTGCTCTGGCTGGGGCTTTTCGCCTGGCTGTCCGCCGGCCAAAACGTCGCGGCGGCGCCCAAGGCGAAAGCGCCGGAAAAGGGATCGCGCGGTTTCGTGACCCGCAGCGGCCATGAATTCGTGCTGAACGGCAAGACCTTCCGCGTCGCCGGCGTGAACAACCATTACCTGACCTATGGCTCTCGCGTCGAAGTCACGCGCGTGCTCGATGACGCCGCCGCGATGAACGCCAATGTCGTGCGCATTTTCGTCTCGCCGATCATCGGATCTACTGATGGAAGCGTCGCCAATGTCTTCAATTGGAACAGCAAGGCGGATTCGAGCAATCTCGGCGTCAATGGCGTCTATATGGCCTCGTTCAATCCCAGGACGCAGGCGATGGAGATCAACGAAGGCGCGAATGGTCTCCGGCGCCTCGATTTCGTCGTCAAGGAAGCGTCGAAGCGCAAGTTGCGCCTGATCGTCGCCTTCGTCGATTACTGGGCCTATACCGGCGGCTCGCGGCAGATCAGCGCCTGGTATGGCAACAAGGGCGACGATCGCTTTTTCGCGGAGGATGCGCGCGCCAAGGCCGATTACAAGCGGCTGGTTCAGGCGATCGTCACGCGGCGCAACAGCCTGTCCAAGGTGATTTACCGGGACGACCCGACGATTTTCGCCTGGGAGCTCGCGAACGAGCCGGACATCCAGCCCTTTTCGGTGTTCAACGGCTGGGTCTTGGAAATGGCGGCTTTCGTCAAGTCGCTCGACAGCCGCCATCTGCTCGCCAGCGGACAGTCCAGCCTCCAGTACAAACTGGCCGAGCTGCGCTTGCCCCAGGTCGATTTCGGCACCTGGCATGGCTACGCCAGCTATCAGAAAATTTCCGCCGGGCAATTCGCGGATCAGATATCGCAATATTGCGCCTACGCCGTTTCCTACGGCAAGCCGGTCATTCTGGAAGAATTCGGCGTCCCCCGGTCCGACCCGGAGCGGCCGCAAATCTATCGCAACTGGCTGGCCCGGATCGCCGCGGACGACCGCTGCGCCGGCTGGCTGGTCTGGCGGCTGGTTTCGCGCCAGGACAGCAACGAATATCCGCAGGACGATCACGATCAATTCGACATCCACAATGATGGGAGTCCGGTGTGGCTCGCGCTTCAGGACAGCGCCGGCCTCATGACCACGGCTCGAACCCGCCACAAGTTCGTTCGTCAGCAAGAGGACAGGGGGCAGCCATGATCGAAGACGCCAAAACACTCCCGGACAACACATCCATTGATGCCGATATCCTGATTATCGGCGCCGGCGCCGCCGGCATTTCGCTGGCGACGAATTTCCTCGACAAGGCCGTCAAGGTCGTCATTCTCGAAAGCGGAGGGCTGACCTATGAAAGCTCAACGCAGGCGCTCTGCCGCGGCGAGAATATCGGCCTGCGCTATGAGCCGCTGGATCTTTGCCGGGTGCGAATTTTTGGCGGCAGCACGGATCGGCGCGGCTGGGCGGGCTGGTGCAAGACGTTCAGCCAGTTCGACCTCGAGAAACGCGACTGGGTTCAGCACAGCGGCTGGCCGATCGCGAAAGGCCATCTCGATCCCTATTACGAAAGGGCGCTGGCGAGCGTCATGTTGCCGCCGGACCTCGAGCAGCTCGCGCGGGCAGACGGGAAATCCGCGGATTGCCTGCCGCTGGGCGGCGACTGCGTCAATGACCCGGTCGCCCTGAGCACGGCTCCGCATCTCTCCGAAACATTCCTGGAAAGCATCGAGGCGTCAGCCAATGTGCAGGTGATCCTGCATGCGAACGTCACGCAAATCGAAACGGATTCCGACGGGCGCATCGCGACCGCGGTTCGGTTCGCCACGCTCGATGGGCGGCGACATCGCGTCTCGGCGCGCTTCACGGTGATCGCCAGCGGCGGCATTGAAAACGCGAGATTGATGCTGCTCTCCAACCAGACCGTGGCCAGCGGACTCGGCAACGGCGGCGGATGGGTCGGGCGCTGCTTCATGGACCATCCGCGCTACGCCTGGGGCCAGATCAATTCGGTTCGCAATGCTGCCATTTTGCAACGTTATAACCCGACTCACGGCGTCGGCCAGAGGCGTTATGGCGTGCCGCCGCCGGGGGCCGCTCCGCTGTTTGGCGCGGGCATTGCGCTCAGCGAAGCCGCTCAAAAACGCGAGAGGACGCTCGCCTCTCGGACCTGGATTTTGCCCGTTGCGCCGCAAGGCGAACGCGATGGCGGGCGGGAGTTGCGCGAAGTCGTACTCTGGGCGACGCGGCGCCGCATTCCGTCCGACATTGTCTTGAGAGGGAAAAAAATCATCGGCGACGTCCCGAATGCCGCAGCGGCGGCGATTGCCCATCTGCGCTCCATCGCCGGACGGAGCAATCATTGGCAATTCCTGACGATTCTCGAACCGGAGCCCAATCCGGACAGCCGGGTGCTGCTCGACGACCGGACGGACGCCCTGGGCTTGCCGCGCGTAAAACTGGATTGGCGGTTGACGTCCCTGGCGCAGCACACGCTGAACGTCACGCAGGAATTGATTGTCGACGCGTTGCGCAAGAACGGTTTGAACGCCTTCGTCGAAGGTTCGGGCGGCCCGCTCGCCAACCAGAAATTCGAAACGCCGCGATGGGTCTGGCACCATATGGGGACGACGCGCATGAGCGAAAATCCCTCTGAAGGCGTCGTCGACGCCAATTGCAGGGTTCACGGAATGCAAAATCTCTATGTCGCGGGAAGTTCGGTTTTCCCGACCTGCGCGAATGACATGCCGACGCTGACCTTGATGGCGTTGGCGCATCGCCTTGCCGATCATCTCCAGACGCAGTTGCAGGCGACTTGCGTCACCGCAGCCGGCGCGGAGGAATTGGCGACGATGGATGGCGGCGCGGAGTCGATGACGCATGCCTGACAGATCGTCTCGCCAAGGGTCGGGCGAGCAATTCACGGCAGGCCGAAATGAAGGGAATGCGTTCGAGGCGGAACTGCGCAGGCCGACAGGCGGCGGGCGGCTGCTGAATCGACGCCAGTTGATCGCGGCGACCTCGCTCGCTGCGGTCGGACTTGTCGGGGCGGCGACTGCGGTCAACGCCGTGGCGATAGAACCCTTGCTTCTCCCGCGCATCACCCGCTACCGCATCTCGCCCGAGGGCTGGCCGCCGCAGCTGCGGCTGTCCCTTGCCGTGATCGCGGATCTCCACGCTTGCGATCCGTGGATGACGGTCGGGCAGATCGAGCAGGTCGTGCATGTGACCAACCTTCTGGGCGCCGACGCCGTCGTGCTGCTCGGCGATTATGTCGCCGGACACAAGAAGATCACGGCGGTCGTGCCCGATGCGGACTGGGCGGGCGCCCTTGGGGCGCTGCGCGCGCCGGCCGGCGTGTTCGCGGTTCTCGGCAATCACGATTGGTGGGAGGACGAACGCGCGCAATTGAGGGGGCGCGGCCCGATCGGGGCGCGCATCGCGCTGGAGCGCGCGGGCATTCCCGTGCTCGAAAACGACTGCTTCAAACTCGACAAGGGCGGAAGCGGATACTGGATCGCCGGTCTTGGCGATCAGCAGGCTTTTCTTCACGGACGAAGCTTGCGCAGTTCGGCGGGCCCCGGCGTCCACGATCTCGACCTGACCCTGAGCAAGGTTTCAGACGACTCGCCTGTTATCCTGCTGGCGCATGAACCCGATATCTTCCCACAGGTTCCGAACCGCGTCGCGGTGACCCTTTCGGGCCATACCCATGGCGGGCAAGTCCGTCTGCTCGGCCGGCCGATTGTCGCCCCGTCGCACCTGAGCCTCGTTTATAATTACGGGCATTACACCGACGAAGGCCGCCATCTGATCGTCTCCGGCGGCCTGGGATGTTCCTGGTGGCCTGTGCGAATCGGCGTTCCTCCCGAAGTCCTCCACATTGTCATCGAAGGCTCGGACGTCGCGCAGGAAACCGGCGCCGTCTGAGCTTACACTTCGATCAGGCGCTTCGATCAAACCTGGCGACGAAAGGGCCTGGGAAGAATTCTGCCGAATTCCGCGATGGCCCCATAGGCCTTCCATCCAATCAAGGCGATCCTGACGCCGTCCTTTTCGCTCAGCCCGGGCGGGATCGGGAAGGCAGCGGGGGCGCCTTCCAGATATTTCCGCAAAAGGAACTCGATTTCGGCGACGGCGTAATCGGCGCTGCCGTGGACGAAGTCTTTTTGACTGGCGACATGGGTGATCGTCAGAAGTTCGCCGTCGAGTTCGAATTCCGCGACATGAATCGTCTGCCCGGTCCAACGGCGGCGCGCCACGATGTTGCGCGGCAACATATGGAAAATCCACTTGTCGCCATGTTCGCCCGTGGCGAAACTCGTCAGCGCCGAGGGCGGTTCGCGCAGGTGAATCCGGATCGAGCAATTCGCGCTCAAACTGTCGGTCGGGAGCGGCGTTGATTGCGAGGAGCGGACCATGTCCTCGATCGCGGTCAGGCCCTGCGAGTCGACGATGGGGCCGGTGGCTTCGGCAAGGGCGGCGCAAGCAGCGCGGCAATCGAGCACGGCGAACGGAAAAGGGTTTTGCGGCGCGTCGGTCGGCAGCCATGCCAATTGCGAATGCCAGCTCGTCATTTTACGCGCTCCTCGCCAATAGACCGATCATGCGGGCGGCTCCAGCATAGCGCAAATGCGCCGGTTTCGGTTGAAGGCCAAGGCTTTTGTCGGCGAATGACTCCCGGTTTGTAAAGGCCGTAGAAAGCTGACCCAGGCCCGCAACGCCAACCGTCGCGCCTTAAGAGCATCTTGTCGATAAATTTAATATACTATATAAAGGTGGCAACGGATGGCCCTCCCGCTTCCTTGTCGGGGCGAAGGGCTAAGCATGTTTTTGCAACGCGGTCGCGCGAAGCCTTGAGGCGCGGGACCGAAAGGAAAATCGCATGACAGATCAGAACAATGGCGCCGGAACGCGGTCGCGCCGCGCCTTTCTTGTCGGCGCGGCGACGGTCGGCGCGGCCGCGCCGCTCGGCCTCGGCGTCTCCAAGGTGTTCGCCACGCCGAAAATCGCCGTTCCCCTGATCGGCGACCTGCCGATCTGCAAGACCGCCGCGACCGACTCCGCCGCCGCGACCGGCCCGCTGAAGAAGATCTCCTTCGCTTGGAACGCCGGCGCGCCGTGTCTGGTCGGCGTCACGGTGGCGAAAGAAAAAGGCTTCTTCGCCCGCAATGGTCTCGACGTCGATCTGATCAATTATTCCGGCTCGACCGATCAATTGCTGGAAACTCTCGCGACCGGCAAGGCCGACGCCGCCGCCGGCATGGCCCTGCGCTGGCTCAAGCCGATGGAGCAGGGCTTTGACGTCAAGATCATCGCCAGCACCCATGGCGGCTGCCTGCGCCTGCTCGCGCCGACGAGTTCCGACATCAAGGAGCTGAAGGACCTCAAGGGCAAGATCATCGCGGTCAGCGACATGAATTCGCCGGGCAAGAATTTCTTCTCGATCCGCCTGAAGAAGGCGGGGCTGGACCCGCAGACCGACGTCGAGTTCAAGCAATTCCCGGGCCCGCTGCTGCGCGTTTCGGTTGAGAAGGGCGAGGCCCATGCGTTGGCCGATAACGACCCGATCACCTTCCTGTTCCAGAAGGACGGCGCCTTCCGCGAGGTGTCGAGCAATCTGGACAGCGAATATGCGAACCGCGTCTGCTGCATCGTCGGCGTGCGCGGCAGCCTGATCCGCGACGACAAGCCGACCGCCGCCGCCATCGCACGCTCCTTGGTCGAGGCGGCGGAATTCGCCGCGCATCACCCGGAAGAAGCGGCTGCGACCTATGTCCCCTATGCGCCGGGCAAGATCGAACTCGCCGATCTCGTCACGCTGGCGAAATACCACACCCATCATCACCATCCCGCAGGAGCCGACCTCAAGAAGGAGCTGGCCGCCTATGCCGAGGAGCTGAAGCTCATCTCGATCTTCAAGCCCACGACCGACCCGGCGAAATATGCCGAGCGCATCTATGTCGACGTGTTGAGCTGAGGGCTCGCCATGTCTCTCGCCTCCCTCGATGCGGCGCGCGGCGCGCCGGATGAAGCCGCGTTCGGGGCCTTCGCCTCACGCGCCTCGCTCGGGCAGTCGGCTCTGGCGCTCGCCGCCGGCGCCGTCTGGCTCGGCTTCGCTTTCCTGACCCTGCGCTGGCCTGATATCGGCGATTGGGGACGCGGCCCCGAATTGGCCTGGGCCGCCGCGATCTTCGGCGGTCTGCTGGCAGCAGGCGGGTTGTTCGGCGGCTTGTGGCCCCGCGCGGCGAAACGCCTGCGGCGCTCGACGCCGTGGTTTCTCGTGCTGGGCCTATTCTTTTCGTTGTGGCAGGCGGCGACGGCGAAATCCACGCTGTTGCCGCAGCCTTTCTTCCCTCCGCCTCACGCCATGCTCGAAGTCTTTGTCGACGACTGGGCCAAGCTCGCGGAAAGCGTCGCGGCCTCGATCAGGCTTGAAATGCTGGGCTTCGCCGCTGGCGCGAGCGCGGGCTTCGTGATCGGCGTGCTGCTCGGCTGGTCAAGGGCGTTCGGCTATTGGGCGCATCCGGTCATGCGGCTGATCGGCCCGCTGCCGGCGATCGCCTGGCTGCCCATCGCCTTTTTCGCCTTTCCGTCGAGCTGGAGCGCGTCGATCTTTCTCATCGGCCTCACCACGGCTTTCCCGGTCGCGATCCTGACCTGGTCGGGCGTCGCCAGCGTGAACATGGCCTATTATGACGTGGCGCGCACGCTCGGCGCGAGCCCCGTTTTCCTGATCTTCAAGGTCGCTATTCCCGCCGCTTTGCCGCATGTCTTCGTGGGGCTGTTCATGGGTCTGGGCGCGTCTTTCGCCGTGCTGGTCACGGCGGAGATGATGGGCGTGAAGGCGGGCCTCGGTTTTTACCTGCAATGGGCGCAGGGCTGGGCCGCCTACGCCAATATGTATGCGGCGCTGCTGATCATGTCGCTGATGTGTTCGGGGCTGGTGACATTGCTGTTCAAGCTGCGCGACCGCGTGCTGTCCTATCAGAAGGCCGACGTGAAATGGTAAGCGCCGCTCTGAAAACCGCCCCGGCTTCGGCGGGCGTCGAGATCGCCATCCGCGACGTGTCGCACAGTTTCGATCTCGAAGGCGCGCCTCTGCCGGTGCTGGAGAATGTGGGCCTGACGGCGGCGCGCGGCGAATTCGTCGCGCTGCTCGGACCCTCGGGCTGCGGCAAATCCACGCTGCTGCGGCTCGTCGCCGGGCTTGAGCCGCCGACCAAAGGCGAGGTCGCCGCCGATGGCCAGCGCATTGCGGGACCCGACCCGTCGCGTGTCGTGGTGTTCCAGGACCCGACCTTGTTCCCCTGGCGCAATGTCCGCGACAATGTCTCGCTGGGACTGGAGGCGCAGGGGCTGCTCAAGACCAGCGGCGCCCGGATCGACGCGACCTTGCGCCTCGTCGGGCTGGAGAATTTCGCCAAGGCGTTTCCGCATCAATTGTCCGGCGGCATGGCGCAGCGCGTCGCGCTGGCGCGGGCGTTGGTCAACGACCCGGATCTGCTGATTCTCGACGAACCGCTCGGCAAGCTGGATTCACTGACGCGGCTCTCCATGCAGGGCGAGATCGTCAATCTCTGGCGGCGCGCGGGCTTCACCGCTTTGCTCGTCACCCATGACATCGAAGAGGCCCTGCTGATGGCGACGCGCGTCGTCGTGTTCAGTGCGCGCCCGGCCTCGATCAAGGCCGATATTCGCATCGACAAGCCTTATCCCCGCCATCGCGACGACCCCGACCTCGTGGCGCGCCGCCGGGAAATCCTCACTTTGCTCGGCCTCGACGCTTCCTGGTAAGCGCGCGGCCCGGACGAGAGACAATCAAAACCCATGACCAGCAAACTGATTTCGCTCAGCGAGGCGGCGCGCCGCTTCGCCTGGGACGGCATGCAATATGCGAGCGGCGCCGCGCTGCCGGTTGGCTCGGACGCGGTGATTTTCGGCCGCGAACTGCTGCGGCAGAAGCACAAGGACCTGCACGCCATCTTCCATTGCAACAGCCAGCAGCTCAACCTGCTCGCCGCCGCCGGCGCGGTGACCAAAGCCGAATGCGGCTTCTCCGCGCTCGAAGTGTTCGGCTTCGCCAATGGCCTGCGCCGCGCGGTCGAGAATGGCCAGCTTGCGCTGGAGGATTATTCCAACCTGTCGATGGCGCTGCGCTTTCTCGGCGGCGCGCTGAACTGGCCCTTCGTCCCGGCGACGGTCAATATCGGCTCCGACCTGCAGGACCGCAGCGCCTTCGCGCCCGACGACTATCCCGCGCGCTCCAAGATCCCCGCCGTGGTCGATCCCTTCACCGGCAGGGAATTCGGCGCGCTCAAACCGCTGCGGCCGGATCTCGCCGCGATCCAAGTCACGCTGGCCGATCCGACTGGCAACGCCATCATGCTCGGCACCGAATGGAGCCGTTACGAGCTTTCGCGCGCGGCAAAGAAGGTGGTGCTGATCGCCGACGCCATCGTCGATCCCGCCTGCATCCGGCAGTTTCCCAATCTCGTGCGCATTCCTGACATCATTGTCGAGGCTGTGGTCCACTGGCCCTTCGCCGCCTGGCCGCAAGGCTCGCCCGGCATGTATGACATCGACGAATCGCATATGGC
This sequence comes from Rhodoblastus sp. 17X3, assembly GCF_030056575.1. Lineage (GTDB taxonomy): Bacteria > Pseudomonadota > Alphaproteobacteria > Rhizobiales > Beijerinckiaceae > Rhodoblastus. Next base: position 64,710 of record NZ_JASHHX010000001.1, read on the forward strand.
CTTCATGAACATGGCGCTGGCGACGGAAGAGGGAACCGCCGCCTATCTCCGCGAATTCGTCGAAAGCTATGACGATCTCGACTCCTATCTTGACCTGATCGGACGCGACAAGGCGAAGGCTTTGTCGCAGGGCAGCTCCAGCTTCCTGCTCGATCCCTATCGGCGCTGGATCCTGCCGCCGGAAGACGTCGCCGGTCTGGCAGCTCCGGAGCTCGCCGCATGAGCGCCGCCCTCGACTACAGCCGTCAGGAAATGATGGCCATCGCCACCGGCCGCGAGATCCGCGACGGCGAACTGGCGATTTTCGGCGTCGGCCTGTCCATGCTCGCGGGCTTCTTCGCCCAGGCCAATCACGCGCCCAATTTGCGCAGCATGACGGAAGGCGGCGTCTATGGCGCGACGCCGGTGGGCGGCCTGCCCTGGGGCATCGAATGCAACCGCATTTCCTCCAACGCCACCAGCTTCACCTCGGCGCTCGATGCGCTGGGATTTCTCGTCGCCTCGGGCCGCTGCGACGTTGGCGTGATCGGCGCGGCGCAGGTCGACAAACACGGCAATGTCAACACGACCGGGATCTGGGACGGCGAGATCGGGCCGCACTACCGCCCGCCGAAAACCCGGCTGCCCGGCGCGGGCGGCGCCAATGACATCGCCTGCGGCGCCAAGCGCTATATCATCATGGTCACCCATGAGCCAAAGCGCTTCGCCGAAAGGGTGACCTATGTTTCCTCGCCGGGCTATCTCGACGGCGGCGACTCCCGCGCGCGGCATCATTTTGTTGGCGGCGGGCCTTCGGCCATCATCACCACGCTCGGCATTCTGCGCCCTGAGCCTGGAACGAATGAATTCGTGCTCAACGGCTGGTTCGCCTTTTCCGGCATCGAGGAAATCAGGGCCAATACCGGCTGGAACTTGAGGGTTTCGCCGGATGCGCGTCTCATTCCCGAGCCGACGGCGGAAGAACTGGCCAATTTGCGCAAGGTTGATCAGACTGGGGCTCTGCGCAAGAAATAGACGCTCCGCCGAAACAATGGAGACTGACATGACCGAGGAGCCCTTCCTCATCCGCTCCGACGACGAGGGCGTCGTCACGCTCGTCCTCAACCGGCCCAACGCCCGCAACGGCCTGTCGCTCGGCATGTTGCGCGCCCTGCGCGCGGCATTGGCGGAAATCGAAGCCGACGCCAGCGCCCGCGTAGTCATTCTCGCCGGCGCCGGCCCTGCCTTTTGCGCCGGGCATGACCTCAAGGAATTGCGTGGCCGCAATTACGATCCGGCCTATGTGGACGAGCTTTTCGCCCTTTGCGCCGAGGTCATGCAGGCGATCGTGAACCTGTCGAAGCCGGTGATTGCGCGGGTCCATGGCGTGGCGACGGCGGCGGGGGCGCAATTGGTCGCGAGCGCCGATCTCGCCATCGCCGCAGAGGATTCGCGTTTCGCCACCCCGGGCGTCAATATCGGCCTGTTCTGCTCGACGCCCATGGTGGCCTTGTCGCGCAATGTGGCGCATAAGCACGCCATGCAGATGCTGCTCTCCGGCGATTTGATCGACGCCCCGACCGCCTTGCGTTTCGGTCTGGTCAACGAACTCGTCCCCGCCGCCGAACTGGAGGCGCGCACGCGCGAATTCGCCCGGAAGATCGCCTCGAAATCGCCGCTCACGCTGGCCATCGGCAAGAAGGCCTTTTATCGTCAGGCGGAACTGCCGCTCGCCGAGGCTTACGCCTTTACGCGCGAGGTGATGGCTGAAAACCTGAAGGCGCAGGACGCGCGGGAGGGCATCGGCGCCTTTCTCGACAAGCGCGCCCCGGTCTGGACCGGAAGCTGACATGTCGGACCTCGTTTATCCGGACGCCCTGATTGCCCGCATCCTGCGCTCGGTGAACGTGATCGCCTTGGTCGGCGCCAGCACGAACTGGAACCGGCCCAGTTTCTTCGTGATGAAATATTTGCAGGGCAAGGGCTATCGGGTGATCCCCGTGAATCCCGCAGCCGCCGGCCAGACCCTGCTCGGCGAAACGGTTCGCGCCCGCCTGTCGGAAATCGGCGAGCCGGTGGACATGGTGGATATTTTCCGCCGCTCCGACGCCGTCGCGCCCATTGTGCACGAGGCCATCGCCATCGGCGCCAAGGCGGTCTGGATGCAATTGGGCGTGCGCAATGACGCGGCCGCCGCCAAGGCGCAGGCAGCCGGACTGACGGTCATCATGGACCGCTGCCCTAAGATCGAATTCGGCCGCCTCGGCGGCGAATTGTCCTGGTCGGGCGTCGATTCCGGTATCGTCTCCGCCAAGCGGCGGCAGGCGCCGAAGCCGCCGCTGGAAAATGTTTCTGAGGAGCCTGTGAAGGCGGATCGCGCCTTCGGTTTCGAGACGCGCGCCATTCACGCGGGCGCGGCGCCGGACCCGACCACCGGCGCGCGGATTACGCCAATCTACCAGACTGCCTCCTATGTGTTCGCGGATTCCGAACAGGCGGCCTCGCTCTTCAACATGCACAGCTTCGGCCATGTCTATAGCCGGCTGTCCAATCCGACGGTGGCGGCGCTGGAAGAACGCATCGCCAATCTCGAAGGCGGGCGAGCGGCGGTGGCGGCGGCATCGGGTCACGCCGCGCAATTCCTGACCTTTTTCACGCTGCTGGAGCCGGGCGACGAATTTGTCGCCTCGCGCAATCTCTATGGCGGCTCGCTCACGCAATTCGGTCTGAGCTTCAAGAAGCTCGGCTGGACCTGCTCTTTCGTCGATCCCAACGATCCGGATAATTTCCGCCGCGCCCTCACAGAGCGCACCAGGGCGATCTTCATCGAGAGCCTTGCCAATCCGGGCGGGATCATCGTGGATATCGAGGCGGTGGCGCATGTGGCTCATGAGGCGGGCATTCCGTTGATCGTGGACAATACGCTGGCGACGCCCTTCCTGTGCCGGCCGTTTGATTGGGGCGCTGATCTGATCTGCCATTCGACCACGAAATTCCTCGCCGGCCACGGCAATTCGCTGGGCGGCGCGCTGATCGAATCCGGCAGGTTCGACTGGGCCAAATCCGGCAAATTTCCATCGCTCGCCGGCCCCGAGCCGGCTTATCACGGCCTCAATTTCGTCGAGACTTTTGGCGATTTCGGCTTCACGACCAAGGCGCGGGCGGTCGCCTTGCGCGATTTCGGCCCCGCGCTGTCGCCAATGAACGCTTTCCTGACCCTGACCGGAATCGAGACCCTGCCGCTGCGCATGGAGCGCCATGTCGCCAACGCCAGGGCGGTGGCGGAATTTCTTGCGGCTCACCCCGCCGTGTCATGGGTGTCTTACGCGGGACTGCCGACCAGCCCCTACAGGGCGCTGGCGCAAAAATACCTGCCGCTCGGGCCGGGCGCGGTGTTCACCTTCGGAGTCAAGGGTGGCTATGAGGCGGGCTTGCGGGTGGTCGAGCGCGTAAACCTGTTCTCGCATCTCGCCAATATTGGCGACACGCGCAGCCTGATCCTGCACCCCGCCAGCACGACCCACCGGCAATTGACCGACGAGCAGCGTCTTGCCGCCGGCGCCGGGCCGGACGTGGTCCGCCTGTCGGTGGGGCTGGAAAGCACAGCCGACCTCATCGCCGATCTCGATCAGGCGCTGCGCGATTAGAACGGTTCAGATCTCGAAGGTGAACGAGTCGTAGGCAAGCTGACCGAGGACCTGGTCCATGTCGCGATAGGGCTCGCTCTTGCGCGAAATGCCGACGACTTTCGCGGGCGCGCCCGCGACGGTGGCGTAGGCCGGGACAGGACGCAGCACCACCGAACCGGCGGCGATGCGCGAAAACTCCCCGAGTTCGATATTGCCAAGAACTTTGGCCCCGGCGCCGATCATCGCCCCGCGTCGCACCTTGGGATGGCGGTCGCCCGAGTCCTTGCCGGTTCCGCCCAGCGTCACATTCTGCAGGATCGAGACGTCGTCGTCGATGACCGCTGTCGCGCCGACCACGAGGCCGGTGGCGTGATCGAGAAAGACGCCCTTGCCGATGCGCGCGGCGGGATGGATGTCGGTCTGGAAGACGTCCGACGAACGGCTCTGGAGATAGAGCGCGAAATCGCTCTGGCCATGGGCCCAGAGCCAATGGGCCAGGCGATGGGTCTGGATCGCGTGATAGCCCTTGAAATAGAGGAACGGCTCAATGAAGCGTTCGCAGGCGGGGTCGCGATCGATCACGGCGTTGATGTCTGCGCGGAAGGCGAGGGCGATGTCCGGATCATCGCGCAGGGCGCGGCCGAAGGCGGAGATGATCTGGGCGCCCGCGACGAGATCGCTGGCGAGACGGCTCGCGACGCGGTGGATCACGGCGTCTTCGAAACTGGCGCGGTCAATAACGGCGCGGCGCAGCAGCGCCGAAAGGGTAGGCTCGCGCTCATAGGCTTCCTCGGCCTCCTCGCGGAGCTTGCTCCACAGCGGGTCGTCATGCGCCGGCCCCCGCGAATCGAGTAGCGGCCGCCTGACGCTTTCGACGAGAATGAGATGGCGCGGCGCGGTGGACATCGCTTGCGCTCAATGGGCAGAGATGGCGCGGCCGCCTCTTGCCGCAACGACGGCGCCGCCGAAGGCCGTCAGATCGTCGATGGAGAGCCGCCCGAGCGCTCCGCGCGCCTTGAACAGCCGGCGCGCGGCGCGTTCGGCATATTCCGGCTCGTCGAACAGAACGCCTTCAAGCGGCAAAAAGGTCTGGTTCGAAGCGAAGAAGCGGAAGGCCTGATCGGCATGGTCGCGCGCGACGATGCCGGCGGTGCGTCCGGCGATCTGGATGACATAGGCGTGGGTCATGCGATTGATCATGCGCCTCTGTTGGCGCCGCTCCCTGGCGATTAGCTCCGACAGGAAATAAAATATATAGTCTATAATAATAGTCAATTATTATCCGGGGCAAACCCGCGCGTTTCGGCGCGGGAGATTTTTGCCCTTTGAGCTCTTCCACAATTTGGCTCTGACCGCGACTCATCGCGGTCAGAGATTCCCTCGCATAAGCCGGAGCGCGTCGAAAGACGCCCGTCTTTCGACGGGCTGTCGGGCGCAGTCGCGCCTAGCCAAGGCTCCCAGGTTCTCACCTGTGAGCCTTGGCATTAGTTGCGGCCCTGCAGCTTGAACAGCACGTCCACCAGCGCGTCGACATCCTCGCAGGTGTTGTAGAAGGCGAGCGAGGGGCGGACGGTCGCTTCGAGGCCGAAGCGGCGCAGGATTGGCTGGGCGCAATGATGGCCCGACCGCACGGCGATGCCTTCGGCGTCCAGCGCCTTGCCGATTTCCACCGTCTCCTTGCCCTCGATGACGAAGGACAGCACGCTGGCCTTTTCGCGCGCCGTGCCGATCAGCTTCAGGCGCGGGACCGCGAGCATTTTCGCGGTCGCATATTCCAGCAAGCCATGTTCATAGGCGGCGATATTGGCCATGCCGAGCGATTCGACATAATCGATCGCGGCGCCAAGGCCCACGGCGTCGGCGATATTGCCGGTGCCGGCTTCGAAGCGCTCCGGCGGCTCCTGGAACACGGTCTTCTCAAAAGTGACGTCGGCGATCATGTTGCCGCCGCCCTGCCAAGGCGGGGTCTGCGCCAGGACCGAATCGCGGCCGTAAACGGCGCCGATGCCGGTGGGGCCGAACACCTTGTGGCCGGAAAAGACATAGAAGTCGCAGCCGATCGCCTGCACGTCGATCGGCATGTGCGAGACCGCTTGCGCCCCGTCAATCAGCACGCAAATCCCATGCTGATGGGCCAGCGCCGTCATTTCCGCAACCGGCGTGACCGTGCCGAGCGCATTGGAGACCTGCGTGACCGCGACGATTTTCGTCTTCGGGCCGAGCAGCTTCTCATAGGCTTCGAGGATGATCTGGCCGCTGTCGTCCACCGGCGCGACGCGCAATTTCGCGCCGGTCTGGGCGCAGAGCTGCTGCCAGGGCACGATATTGGCGTGATGCTCCAGATGGCTGACGAGGATTTCGTCACCTTCCTTCACATTGGCGCGGCCCCAAGACTGGGCGACGAAATTGATGCCCTCGGTCGCGCCGCGCACGAAAATAATGTCGTGGACGGAGGGCGCGTTGAGGAAGCGGCGGGTTTTTTCGCGCGCGGCCTCATAGGCGTCGGTGGCCCGGGCCGCCAGCGCGTGCGCGGCCCGATGGATGTTGGAGTTCTCATGCTTGTAGAAATCCGAGATCCGCTCGATCACCGCCAGCGGCTTCTGCGTGGTCGCGGCGTTGTCGAGCCAGATCAGCTTTTTGCCGCCGTTGACGCGCTCCTGCAGGATCGGGAAGTCGCGCTTGATCGCTTCCGGATCGAGCGGGAAGCCAATGGCGCCGCGCGCGGGGGCGGCGAGCGGGCGCAGGTCGAGCTCCAAGAAATTATAGGTCGCCGCGGGCGCCGCAGGGGCAGCGGAAGGCGCTGTTGAAGCGGGGGCGCCCGGAGGCGCCGGTGGGACTGTCGGCGCGGCAAGCGCCTGCGGCAGGGAGAGCAGGGCCGATTCTTTCAGGAAATATGCGCCGTCCGCGCTGGAGGCCGCCGCCGCCGGATCATACGAATTGCCTCGATGCCCTGCCGGAACGAGCTGCGTCGTCTCGCCAAGATCGAAGGGAACGGATGAGCCGGCCGAGGCGCCGGGCAGCGGCGGTTCGCCGTAACCGGGCGGCAGAGAGGAAAGGCTCGGCGCCTGCGGCGCGACGAGATTGGGCGTTGGCGCGATGGACGGAATGGTCGTGGGGGGCAGGTCCGGCGGCCCGACCATCGGGTTCGCGGGCGTGTGGGGCGCAACGGAGGTGACGACATTGGGCGCTGGCGCGAATGCCGGACTCGGAGGAGCGATCGGAATGCCGGGGTCGGCGGCCGGCGTCAGGCTCTGATTCGGCGCGAGATGGAAGAAGGCGTTGGCCATTCGCGCGATGATCGAAAGGTCGGGAAACCCCGGCGCCGCGCCGGGCGCGACAGGTCTGTCCTGAATTGGGCTCGTGGAAGCTTCTGACGCGGTGAGGCCAAGCGGCATTGCGGCGGTCCTGCAATTGGTTTCGTCGCGGCCTCGGCGGCCGCGGATCCGGCAAGGAATCCGGCGGCGCGCGAGGGCGCCGCCGAACTGACGATCACACGTAGGTGAAGGGATATTCGTGGAACTTGCCGATCTCGACGTCTTCCAGCACGGCCAATGCGTCGTAGGTCAGCACGGCGGTCGAGCAATAGAGCGAGATCAGGTAGGAGGCGATGGCCTTGCGGTTGATGCCCATGAAGCGCACCGAAAGGCTCGGCGCGACTTCGCCCGGAATGCCCGGCTGGAACAGGCCGATCACGCCCTGGCGCTTCTCGCCGGTGCGCAGCAGCAGGATCTTGGTTTTGCCATTCTCGTCGATCGGCAGCTTGTCCGAAGGGACCAGCGGCACGCCGCGCCAGGTGATGAAGGGCGAGCCGAACAGGGTGACGGTTGGCGGCGGCACGCCGCGGCGCGTGCATTCGCGGCCGAAGGCGGCGATGGCGCGCGGGTGGGCCAGGAAGAACGCAGGATCTTTCCACACCTTGGTGAGCAACTCGTCGAGGTCGTCCGGCGTCGGGGCGCCGGTGCGCGTGCGGATGATCTGCGAGGGCGCGGTGTTGGCGATCAGGCCATAATCGGCGTTGTTGAGGATTTCATATTCCTGCTTCTCTTTCACCTTCTCGATCAGCAGGCGCAATTGTTCCTGAATTTGATCGTAGGGGTGGCTGTAGAGATCGGAAACGCGGGTCTGGACGTCGAGAACGGTGGTGACGGCGTTCAGCGAATATTCGCGCGGATGATCCTCGTAATCGACGAAGGTTTCCGGCAGATCGGCGTCGCGGTCGCGCGCCGGGCTGCACTGGACGTCGGCGTCGGTCAGGGCCTCGCCTTCCTTGACGCGGTTCAGGCGGTAGATGCCGGCCTCGACCGGCGTCCAGGGCAGGAAGGACACCAACCAACGTGGCGTGACGCCTGACCATTGCGCCCGCGTTTTGGTGGCGTTTGCGAGCTGCCTTGCGGCCGATTCGCTCAGTGTTCTACGAATTTCGGTATCGTCGGCCATATGACCCTCGTTGCATGCTCTATGAATAGAGAGGTATAGAATAATTTTCTTTATTAGGAGAAAATTATTCTATACTTTAAATTTATCTTACGATCTCTGATTAATACCTATTTCAGGCTGCGGCAAGAGCAAAACGACGCGGGAAAGAAATTCAGTAATATGTAAAAGATAGGAAAACCATGGAAAATATTCATTGCCGAAACCCGCGCGAAAAAAAATCGGCGGCAGGAACGGGGACCGCGTCGAGGCGGCCGGCTGGGCCAAGATTTCCGATTGCCTTTCCAATTAAATATACTAATTTTATAGACACATTATATAACTCGGCTCCGCGGGAGCGACGGAGGCAAACATGGCGCATTGGTTTGAAGACAATTCCCAGTCCATCGGGCATACCCCACTCGTTCGGCTGGATAGGGTGGTCGACCACGCCCCGGCGACCGTCCTGGCCAAGATCGAGGGCCGCAACCCGGCCTATTCGGTGAAATGCCGCATCGGCGCGGCCCTCATCTGGGACGCCGAGAAGAAGGGCCTGCTCGGCCACGGCAAGGAAATCATCGAGCCTACCAGCGGCAATACCGGCATCGCGCTGGCCTATGTCGCCGCCGCGCGCGGCATTCCGCTTACGCTGACCATGCCGGAAACGATGAGCCTTGAGCGCCGCAAGCTCCTGATCGCCTACGGCGCCAAGCTGATCCTGACGGAGGGCGCCAAGGGCATGTCCGGCGCCGTCGCGGAGGCCGAGCGCATCGCCGCCTCCGATCCCTCGCGCTATGTTCTGCTGCAACAGTTCAAGAACCCGGCCAACCCCGCGATCCACGAGACGACGACCGGCCCCGAAATCTGGGACGACACCGATGGCGCGGTCGATTTCTTCGTCTCGGGCGTCGGCACCGGCGGCACCATCACCGGCGTGTCGCGTTTCATCAAGCTGACCAAGGGAAAGCAAATACAGTCGGTCGCGGTCGAGCCAGAGGCGAGCCCGATTCTGACGCAAAAGCTCGCCGGCCAGCCGATCCAGCCCGGCCCCCACAAGATTCAGGGCATTGGCGCCGGCTTCATTCCGGACGTGCTCGATCTCTCGCTGATCGATTCGGTCGAGCGCGTCAGCAATGAGGAAGCTATCGTTTACGCGCGTCGCCTTGCGCGGGAAGAAGGCATTCTCTCCGGCATTTCCAGCGGCGCCGCCGTCGCCGCGGCCGCTCGTCTGGCGAAGAAGCCCGAGAACGCCCACAAGACCATCGTGGTGATTCTGCCGGATTCGGGCGAACGCTATCTCAGCTCCATCCTGTTCGAAGGCGTATTCGACGCCAAGGGACTCGCCGCTTGAACCTTCTCCAACGCGTCATCGAAAGCGAAGCCGACGGTCTCGGGATTCCGGGCCTCGTCGAGGCTTTGCGTGATCTGCGGACAGCATCGCAGAAACGGCGCTATCGCGGCGCGGCGCCGGAGCTTCCATCGCGCGAGGCGACCATCAGTCTTGTCGATGGCCTGACGGCGGCCCTCTACCCTCGCCATTTCGGGCCTTTCGGCCTGCGTGCGCGCGAGGTTGACGGCTTTGTCGAGCGCAAGCTCGCGGATAACCTGACCGCGCTGCGCCGCCAGGTTGAGCTGGAGTTGCGTCTTTCCGGCGAGAAGAACGGGCCGGACCACGCCGTCGCGCGGCGTGCGGGCGAGATCGTCGCCGCCTTCGCCGCGACGCTGCCGAAGGTCCGCGCCTTGCTCGATACGGATATCCGCGCCGCTTTTGAGGGCGATCCTTCCGCGAAAAGCATTGATGAAATCATCTTCTGCTTTCCCGGCGTCTTCGCCATCATCCGGCACCGGCTGGCCCACCAGATCTACCGCCTCGGCGTCCCCATGCTGGCGCGGATCGTCGCCGAAAGTGCTCATTCGCAGACCGGCATCGACATCCATCCCGGCGCGCAGATCGAGGAAGGCTTCTTCATCGATCACGGCACCGGCGTGGTCATCGGAGAAACCACGGTCATTGGCCGCAAGGTCAGGCTCTATCAGGCGGTGACTCTTGGGGCGAAACGCTTCGAGACTGATGGCGACGGCGCGCTGCTCAAGAATTACCCGCGTCATCCGATTGTCGAGGACAATGTCGTGATCTATGCCGGCGCCACCGTGCTTGGCCGCATCACCATCGGGCGCGGCTCTTCCATCGGCGGCAATGTCTGGCTCACCCACAGCGTGCCGCCCGACAGCAATGTCACCCAGGCCTTCGCCCGCGAGGAAAGCTTTCACGGCGGCGGCGGCATCTGAGGCCGGTTGGCAATAAAAAAAGCCCTCCCGAAAAAATTCCGGGAGGGCTTTTCATTTGGCATCCATCGCGCCGGCAGGCGCCGGGCGATATCGCGGACCTTAGTGGTCGCCGCCGTCGATCTTCGCGCCGATCTGGGCGATCGCCTGCTGGTAGACGCTCGCCGCGTTCCAGGCCTGGATGGCGGCGAAATTGGTCTGGCCCGGCTGATAGCCCGCGCCCGCGACCCAGCCATGGGCCTTGAGGTAATTCGCGGTCGACATCAGGGCGCCGCTGGAGGTGTCGAGATTGCCGACGCCATATTCCAGCACGGTCTTGGGCATGAACTGGGTCTGGCCGACTTCGCCATGCATCGAGCCGCGCGTGCTGGCCGAGAACGTGCCCCGGTCCACCAGCTTCAGGGCCGCATAGATCTGGTCCTTGAAGAATTCCGGCCGGCGGCAGTCATAGGCGAGCGTGGCGACGGCGGAGAGCATGTTTTGATTGCCGGAGATCGCGCCAAAGCCCGTCTCCATGCCCCAGATCGCGAGCAGCGGTCCCGGCGGGACGCCGTAACGCTGCTGGATCTGCGCGAACAGAGCCGCATTGGAATCCTTCAGCTTGCGGCCGCGCGACACGATGATCGAGCCGCCGCGTTTGGCGAGGAACTGGTCGAGCGACAGGTGGAAGCTCTTCATGCCGCGATCGGCGTTGATCGTCGGCTGGTTATAGGTGGTGGACATCAGGGCGGCGATGCCGGTCGGGCCGATCCCCTCCGCCTTGGCTTCCTGCGCGAAGGCCTGCTTCCAGGCGTCGAAACCCGCCGACGTGTTTCCGCATTGGGCGGCTGCGGCGGCGGCGGCGGTCAAGGCTAAGCCGGCGACGGTGGCGGCGAATATTCCGAATTTCCTGGCCTTCATCATGCAGGTTCCCTGGCTTGCGATCGCTTTTGCAATCGCACTTACAATCATTTTTGCGCGGCGCGACGTCAGCGGGCAACGCCGGCAGAACCATTTCGCGCCTGCGAATTGCGGCGCATATTGGCAAAATGTCGCCCGGGCGCCTAGCGCTAATACTCGGTCTTGAGCGCGCCGTCACGGGGCTTTGAGACTTTCCGCGACGGTGACGAGGTTGATCGGCAGGACCCGGATGAAGCCGCCGCGCGGGCTGTCGATTTCGGCGATCAGCAGGAAGGAAATCGAAATCGTCGCCGGGACGACCAGCAGGAGAAAGGCGTTGAAACGCTGGCCGCCGAAGCCGAGCAGGCCGCTGCAGGCGGAGGCGATGATTACCATCAATCCCCAGGCGGCGACCGGAATGCGGTTGCGCCAGGTGGCGAGGACATAGCCCTGCGCGTTGATTGCGTCATTTGCGCCGGCGACTGCCAACGCGACGATCGGCGTGGGTTGCGCCGACGCTGCGTCGCGGACAATGGACCAAACGTCGGCCTGTAGCTTGGCTGTATCCTGATCGATCCGGGCGAGCATGGCCGGATCTTGCACCGTATAGAAAGCGATGCGGCGATCGAGATAGGCCTTCAGATCGCCCTTCAGCGCGGTTGCGGCTGGCGCCGGCAGCAGGTCGGCGCGGGCGAATTCGGTCGCGATCGCATTGGCCTCGGATTCCTCCAGGCTCTTTCTCATGTCGTAACGATTGACCGACATGGCGAAGCTGAAGCCGACGATGAGACCGAGCAGCGTCAGCGACGCGCCCAGCACGGACTTGAATTCGTCCTGTTCCTCGCGCCGGAGCGGCCGCCAGATCCGCTGGCAGTAATAGCCGCCAAGAGCGATCAGCCAGAGGCCCGCCAGGGACAGGATGAAAAGGCCGAAGGGATTGTCGAGAAGCGGGGACATCGTTCCTCCGGGGCGGCCGGTTCGCGCGCGAGGTTGCGACGGACGAAAAGGGAATCGCCGTCAAGCATGATGGCGAGAGAGAAAAGCTTCGGCAACAGCGCCGCGGCAAGACTTTTTGTCGCGCGACGGCGCCACGCGGAATTTGCAAGCCTGTGCTATGCTGCGCGGTCGGAATTCGCCGCGCGTCACGACGGCGAAATGTGAGGGAATGAAGCGCAGGCTGCTCCGCGCGGGGGCGCGGAATGTCCTTGAGGAGGAGCTGAAATGGGCAAGAAAAACAAGAAGCGCGCCGATCGCGTCGCCGAGCAGCCTGCGGAGGCGACCAACGGCAAGCTGAAAAACAAGGCCTATGAAAAGGAGCTGGCGAAGCTTCACGTCGAGCTGGTGAAGCTGCAGCAATGGGTCGTCGCCAAGGGGCTGAAGGTCTGCATTGTCTTCGAAGGCCGGGACGGCGCCGGCAAGGGCGGTTGCATCAAGGCTATCTGCGAGCGCGTCAGCCCCCGCATCTTCCGCGTCGTCGCGCTGCCGGCGCCGACCGAGCGCCAGAAGACGCAAATGTATGTTCAGCGCTACATCGAGCATTTCCCCGCCGCGGGCGAGATCGCGATCTTCGACCGCTCCTGGTATAATCGCGCCGGGGTCGAGCGCGTGATGGGCTTCGCGAATGATGCGCAGGTCGAGCGCTTCCTCGAGCAAGCGCCAAGCTTCGAAAAGGCGATGGTGGAATCCGGCATCATCCTGTTGAAATATTGGCTTGAGGTCGGCGAGGAAGAGCAGGAGCGCCGTCTCGCGGCGCGCATCGACGATGGCCGCAAGATCTGGAAGCTGTCGCCGATGGATTTGAAGAGCTTCAGCAGATGGTATGATTATTCACGCGCTCGCGACGCCATGTTCTCCGCCACCGACTCATCCTGGGCGCCTTGGTATGTTCTGCGTTCGGACGACAAAAAGCGGGCGCGGCTGGATGTCATCTCGCATTTGCTCAGGCACATTCCCTATGAGGACCTGCCGCGCGAGAAGATCAAACTCCCCAAGCGCCAGGGCCGGGAGGGCTATGTCGAGCCGGATTATCCCTATAAATATGTGACGGAACAATCCTGGGGCGCCGGAAAGGCCTAATCGTCCAGCGCAAGCAGGCCGGCGTCGCCGCCAAGCGACGCCCGGTTCACGCTGAGCGCGGTTTCCCGGCAGAAGCGGCGGAGATAGTCGGGGCCGCCTGCCTTGGGGCCGGTTCCGCTGAGGCCGAAGCCGCCGAAGGGCTGGCTGCCCACCACGGCGCCGATCATGTTGCGATTGACATAGAGATTGCCCGCCGGCGCCTTGCGCTCGAGTTCCGCGATGCGGCGTTCGATGCGCGTGTGCAGACCAAGGGTCAGGCCAAAGCCGGAGGCGGCGATCTCGTCGATCAGTTCCGAAAATTGCTCCGCTCGCCAGGTCGTCACATGAAGCACGGGGCCGAAGATTTCGCGGGTCAGGTCGCGCGGATGGTCGATTTTGACGATATGCGGCGCGACGAAATTGCCAAGGACCGGGGCCGCGCCTGCGAAGAGAATGCGCCCTGCCGCCGCGCATTGCGCGATATAGCAATCGAGGCTGGCTTTGGCCTCGGCGTCAATTACCGGGCCGACATGGGTGGCGATGTTGCGCGGGTCGCCGACGCGCAATTCGCGCGCGGCGCCGATCAGCATTTTTATCGTGGGCTCCGCAATGTCCTCCTGCAGGCACAAAAGCCGCAAGGCCGAGCAGCGTTGGCCCGCCGAGCGGAAGGCCGAAGTCACCGCGTCGTCGATCACCTGTTCGAGCAGGCCGGTGGAATCGACGATCATGGCGTTGATCCCGCCGGTTTCGGCGATCAGCGGGACGATCGGCCCGCCCCGCGCCGCCAGCGCGCGCTGGATCGCCTGCGCCGTCTCGACGGAGCCGGTGAAAGCAACGCCCGCCGTATGTGGATCGGACACGAGCGCCGCGCCGAGGGCGCCGTCGCCCGGCGCGCAGACCAGCGCGCCGTCCGGAACGCCCGCCGACTTGAACAGTTCGACCGCCGCGACGGCGATGCGCGGCGTCTGTTCCGCCGGTTTGGCGACGGCGCAATTGCCCGCCGCCAGCGCCGCCGCGATCTGGCCGGAAAAGATCGCCAGCGGGAAATTCCACGGCGAGATGCAGACGAATACGCCGCGGCCGCGACGACTGAAGAGATTGTCTTCGCCGGTGACGCCGGGAAGGCGGGCTTCGGCGCAGAGTTTGCGCGCCTCGCTGGCGTAATAGCGGCAGAGGTCGGCGGTCTCCCGGACTTCCGCGACGGCGTCGTCCAAAGTCTTGCCGGCCTCTGCCTGCAACAGGGCGATCAATTTTCCGCGCCGCGCTTCGATGAGATCAGCCGCACGCAACAGGCTGTCAGCGCGCTGATCGGCGGACGTCGCCTCCCAGGCCGCGAATGCTTTTTCCGCCCGCTCGATAGCGGCGCCGGGGCCAAGCGCGCGCGGTTCGATCGCCGCCAGCGCCTTGCGATGCGGCTCGATCTCGGCCAGCAAGGCGGCGAGCGCGGCGGAATCGCCGAATTCGACGCCAATGGAATTCTTGCGCTCCGGCGCGAACAGATCATGCGGGGTCAGCAATTGGGCGTGGCGCGCGCGTCCCGAGGCGCGCAGGCGCTCAAGGGGGTCCGCGAGCAATTCCTCCTGCGGATAATCCGGCTCGGCGGCGCGGGCGACGAAGGAAGCGTTGGCGCCGTTCTCGATCAGGCGCCGCACCAGATAGGCGAGCAGCTCGCGATGCGGCCCGACCGGCGCATAGACCCGGCAGGCGACGCCCGAATGCGCCCGCAAGGCGTCGTGCAGCGCCTCGCCCATGCCATGCAGCCGCTGGAATTCATAATCCGTCCGCCCCTTGGCGCGGGTGACGACGGCGGCGGCGGTCAGGGCGTTATGCGTGGCGATCTGCGGATAGAGATGGGACGCGGCGAAGAGGCTTTCGGCGCAGGCGACAAAATTCAGATCGGTCATCGCCTTGCGGGTGAAGACGGGAAAATCCGCCAGCCCGCGCTCCTGCGCCCGCTTGATCTCGCTGTCCCAATAGGCGCCTTTGACCAGACGTACATTCATGCGCCGGCCAAGGCTTCGGGCGAGTTCCGCGACATGGTCGATCACCGCGCCGGCGCGTTTCTGATAGGCCTGGATGGCGAGCCCGAATCCCTCCCAGTCTCCGAGCGAAGGATCGGCGGCGACGCGGGCGATGATGTCGAGCGACAATTCCAGCCGGTCGGCCTCCTCGGCGTCGACGGTCAGGCCGATATTTTTCTGCCGGGACAGTTGCGCCAGCTCCAGCAGGCGGGGCGTCAGCTCGGCGCGGACGCGATCGGCGGAGATCGCCTCATATCGCGGGTGCAGGGCGGAGAGCTTGACCGAAATCCCGGGCCGTTGTGTGGGCGTCGCGCCTTCCTTCGTCCTGCCGATCGCGTCGATGGCGCGGTCATAGGCGTCGAAATGGGTTTCCGCGTCCAGCGCCGTGCGCGCGCCTTCGCCCAGCATGTCGAAGGAATGCAGGTCGCGCCGGCAACTTGGCGAGGCCGCCCGCGCCAACGCGGCTTCGATGGTTTCGCCGAACACGAAATGGCCGCCGAGCAGCCGCATCGCCTGCCGCGCGGCGCGGCGCAGCGCCGGGACGCCGAGCCGCCGCGCGAGGCCGGCGACGACGCGATGGGGCGAATCCTCCGCCTCGACGACGCGCGCTGAAAGACCCAGCGCGTAGGCGCTGGCCTGGACGAGCGGGGCGTGCGAAAGCGCGTGATGATGGTCGAAATCGCCGGCGGCCAGCTTGTCGGCGACGAGGAGGTCGGCGGTGGCGTTGTCCGGCGCGCGGACCAGCGCCTCGGCGAGCGCCATGATCGCGAGGCCCTCGTGCGACGAAAGCTTGAATTCCCGCAGGAAATCGTCGACGCCGCCGACGCCGGACGGCTTGGCGCGGATCGCGCGCAAAAGCTCCATTGCGAGCGCGCTTTCCGCTTCGCGCGCTTCAGGCCGCAGCGGCGCGGCGAGCCAGAGCGCGGCGAAGTCTTCGTCGGGCGGCGCGAAAGGCGCCAAAAAGGGTCTGGATGGAGCGAAGGGTTCGGATTTCATGCGCGCTGCCCGCAGCTGAACGGCGCCATCATAGCAAAGGTTGGGATTAAAAGCCCGCGGCCTGCATGGCCTCGTGAATCCGGGTCTGGAACAGGCCATCGTCGCCCTTGGCGAGCGTCGCGGCATTTTTCGCGATCGCCTCGCACAGGGCCTCGACCCAGGGCTTGTCCGATTTGGCGAAATCGCTCAGCACATGGCCGTGGACCAGAGCCTTGTCGCCGGGATGGCCGATGCCGAGCCGCACGCGGCGATAATCGCCGCCCATATGCGCGGTGATGGAGCGCAACCCGTTGTGGCCGGCGTCGCCGCCGCCGCGCTTGATCCGCAGCTTGCCAGAGGCGAGGTCCAGCTCGTCATGGAACACGACGATGTCGGCAAGCGGAATCTTGTGAAAGCGCGCGGCCTCGGCCACGGCGCGGCCGCTCTCGTTCATGTAGGTTTCGGGCTTCAGCAGCAGCGCGCGTTCGCCGCCAAGCCGCGCTTCGCTGAATTCGCCGTGGAATTTCTTGCGGAAGGGCGCGCCCTCGCAGGCGCGGGCGATGGCGTCGACCGCCATGAAGCCGATATTATGCCGGTTGCCGGCGTAGCTCTTTCCGGGATTGCCCAATCCGACGAGCAGCAGCATGGCAAAGGCTCTTGTCTGAAATCACTTGCCGGAAAAAGAACCGCCCGCCGGATCCTTGGGGAAGGACGCCCGTCTTTCGACGGGCCTTGGCGGGCGGCGCAATATTTTGGAACCAGAAGCTTACTTCTTGCCCTTGGCCGGAGCGGCCGCAGCCGCTGCGGCCGCCGCAGCTTCCGCCTCCGCCGCCGCGGCGCCGCCGGCGGGCGGCGAGATCGTCGCGATGGTGAAGTTCGACTTGTCGACCGGGGTCACGCCCTCGGGAAGGGCGATCGAACCGATGTGCACCGAATCGTTGAAGTCGAGGCCGGTGAGGTCGGCGGTGATGGATTCCGGGATGTTGTCGGCCGGAACCAGCAGTTCGACCGTGTGCAGCACGATGTTGATCGAGCCGCCGCGCTTGATGCCGGGCGCGGTTTCCACATTGACGAAATGCACCGGCACGCCGACCTTGAGCTTGGAGCCGGACTTCAGGCGCAGGAAATCGACATGCATCGGGGTGTCGCGCACGACGTCCAGCTGATAGTCGCGCGGAATGGCGCGCTCGGCCTTGCCGTCGATCTCGATTTCGAAAATCGTGGTCAGGAAGTGGCCCGCGTAGATCAGCTTGTGAACGTCGCGGTAGGAAAGCGAAATCGGCGTCGCCGCTTCGCCGCCGCCATAAATGACGGCTGGAATTCTGCCTTCACGACGAACGCTGCGGGCGGCCCCCTTGCCGGTCCCGCTGCGAACCGTGGCGGCGAGTTTCTTGATCTCGGCCATAGTTCAATCCTTTATAAAGCCGCGCTCACGCCTCCAGGGGTGTCGGAAACGAACGCGAAGCGCGGCTTATAAAAGGCGAGCGCCCTCATGGCAAGGCGCGTGGGCTTATTTCGCGAGAACGCGGGCCAGGATCGCGTCGAGCTTGCCCACCAATTCCAGGTCCCAGGCGTCGCGCGCGGTGACCAGCGCGTAATCCAGCGCGCGGTCGGAGCCGATCGGGCAGGGCGCGTGTTCGGCAGGAAAATCCTGCATCAGCCGGGCGAGCAGTTTCGAGGCCTTTTCCGCGTTGGATTTCACCACGGCGAGAATGTCGTGGACCTCGACCGCCGCGATATCGTCGCGCCAGCAATCGTAATCCGTCACCATGGCGAGCGTGGCGTAGGACATTTCCGCCTCGCGGGCGAGCTTGGCCTCGGGCAGGCCGGTCATGCCGATGACATGATAGTCGGCGGCCTTGTAGCCGAGCGATTCCGCGCGCGAGGAGAATTGCGGCCCCTCCATGCAGACATAGGTCCCGCCCTTGATGATGTCGATCCGCTCGGCATGGGCGGCGGCGACGATGCGCTGCTGCAGCAGCGGCGCGACGGGATGCGCCATCGAGACATGGGCGACGCAGCCATTGCCGAAGAAGGAGGATTGCCGGCCAAAAGTGCGGTCGACGAACTGGTCCACGGCGACGAACAGGCCGGGCGGCAGCTCCTCGCGGAACGAGCCGCAGGCGGAGACGGAAATGACGTCGGTCACGCCGACCCGCTTGAGGGCGTCGATATTGGCGCGGTAATTGATGCCCGAGGGCGACAGCCGATGGCCGCGGCCATGACGGGGCAGGAAGACGGCCTGTGTGCCGCCGATGCGGCCAAAGCGCAGCAGGTCCGAAGGTTCGCCCCAGGGGGTCGCCACAGCTTCCTCGCGGACGTCCTCCAGGCCGGGCAGGTCATAGACGCCGGAGCCGCCGATAATTCCGAGAAGCGCTTTGGTCATTTTGGCGTCACCTTTGGGCCGATTCTTCTGGGCCGATTCCTGGGGCGGCAAAGTGGCGCAAGCCTGGCGGGCGGGCAAGCCCCCGGCAAGGAGAAACAAGCCCCCGGCAAGGAGAAAGAGGCCCCCGGCAGGGAGAAAGAGGCCCCCGGCAGGGAGAAATGCGCCCTGTTCAGGACAAAAAAAACCGGACGCTTTCGCGTCCGGCATCGCCCACACAAGGCAGGGCGTAGTCTTTTCCACACGGAGACAGCAGGGGAGGACAGCTGGTCCGTTTGTGGAGTGATATGTGTATGCCCTATTGTGCGGCGCACAACAATTTCGCAAACAGCGGGGCTGCCATGCGACTATTGCATAGCTTGCTTTTCCGCGCTCTGTCTTGCTCGCGCTCCAGTCAGGCGCCAAAGTCCCCGCCGGCAGCGGAGACATAGATGGATCTTGTGACATTCGAGGATTTTCGCCTGGGCGAGACGAGGGTTTATGGCGATTATCTGATTGACGAGGCGGAGCTTCTGGCTTTTTCCGCCGCTTATGACGCGCAGCCCTTCCATCTCGACGCCGAGGCGGCGAAGGAGACGATTCTCGGTGGGCTGGCGGCGTCCGGCTGGCAGGTCTGCTCCGCGCTGATGCGCATGATGATCGATGATTGGCTCGGCGAAAGCTCCGTTTTGGCCGGAATCGGCATTGAGGACAACCGCTGGCTGGCCCCGGTCCGCGCCGGCGACCGCTTGACCGCCCACACTACGACGCTGGAGAAATCGGACTTGCGCTCGCGGCCTGGCGCCGGAATCGTCAAGGTCCGGACGTCGTTGCGCAATCAGGATGGCCGCGAGGTCATGACCCAGACAATTTCGAACCTGTTCGCGCGCAGGACGCCGCTCGCCGAACCGCCGGCGAGCGCGGCGCGCCGCTCCGCGCCGAAGGCCCAGGACGCCGCGCCTCCGGAGCGGATCGACGATCCGGCCGCCGCCATGCCGGAAGATTTCGCGCGGGCGCGCGTCGGCGCCTATGCGGAATTAGGCGAGACCCTGTTCACCGCCGACGTGATCCGCGATTACGCGCTGAAATTTGATCCTGCGCCGTTCCATGTCGATGAAGAGGCCGGCGAGGCGCATTTTCTGGGCGCCATGTCGGCGGCGGGGCTGCACACGGCCTCATGCTGGATGAGCCATTTCATCGAGACGCGCCACCGTCTTGGAGGCGGCAAACTGGCCAGCCGCGCGTCGCCGGGTTTCAGGGACATGTTGTGGCGCCGTCCGGTCCTCATCGGCGACCGCGTTGCTTTTTCCACCCAGGTTATAGCCAAGCGCGAGACGTCCAAACCCGGCCTCGGCCTCATCACCAGCCACAATCGAGGCGTCAACCAGCGCGGCGAACTCGTGATTGAATTCGTCGCCTCGATTTTCGCGCCGGTTGAGCCAGCCTGATCGTCGCTATTGAGGGGCGGTCCTACTCGGGCCCATCCTACTTCGGGGGCCAGTTCTACTTGGGGGGCCAGTTCTACTTGGGGGGCCAGTTCTACTTGGGGGGCCAGGCGAAATCGTCGGCGCGGCCGGGCTGCGCGGGGGCGGCCTCCAGCGTCTTGGGCTGGGCGCGGCCGGCGGGCGGCGCCGCGAGCGCGCCGCCGGGAGAGACCGCTGATTCGGTGAGGCTTTCGATCTTACCGGCGATGGGCTTCGGTGGCGGCGCGACGGGCGCCGCGGCCTCGGGCGCGGCGGGGGGCGCGGTTTCATTGCCCCCGCCTGGCGGCGCGGGCGTCGCGGGGGCCTCGGGTGCGGCGCCTGCGGGCGTCTCGGGCGGTTGCAGGGCGGCTTCGAGCAATTTCCGGATTTCGGGCTCGACGAAATGCGCGGCCTTGCGCGCGCCGGCTTTGTTGAAATGGACGCCGTCGGCGGCGCGCAACCGGACGATGACGCCGTTCACGTCGGGGCCGGATGCGCGATAGACGGAATTTTCGTCAGAAAAGGCCTCCCAGAGATCGACATAATGCGCGCCCTGCGCCTCGGCATATTGTCTGTCGATATCATTGAAGACCAGCGCGGCGTTGGAGAGAGATTCGCTGCGCATGATCGGCTGGCCGACCCAGATCAGGGGAACTTTCTTTTCACGGAAGATCGCGGCGAGCTCCTCGGCCCTCTTGGCGTAGATTTCATTGAACGGCTTGCTCAGCGGGTCCGGGCTGGGCTCGCCGCCGAGCCGCAGCTTCTGATTGTCATTGATCCCGATCTGGACCACGGCGGCGTCGAAATGTTGCGGCCCGTCGAGCAGGCTCCGCGCCGCCGCGCGCCAGTCATAAAAATCGCTGCGGACAAGGCCGGTGTCTTCCTTCGCCTTGTTGACGACCGCCACGCGATGGTCGCCCGCGAAGGCTTCGGCGAGGCCTTGGGCCAGCATATTGGCCTGGCTGTCGCCGATGACCGCGATGAAGAAGGTCGGCGCCTGCTTGGCGGTCTGCCCGTCGCCGCCTTGAGCGCCCGCATTGGCCGGATTGGGCGCCGTCGCGGCGGGCTTGGGCTTGGGGCGATGGATCGGTCGCGGCCTCGGCTCCTCGGGCGGCCGGGCGCGGCGGGGCGCGAAGACCGAGCCGAAAAAGTCGGAGAACGGATTTTGCGCCGTCGCCGGGGGAGCCGAGCCGGCCAGGCAGACAAGCGCGAGCATGAGGACGGACAGACGGCGGAGGAGCGGCATGGAGCGATGCTAGCCGATTCCGCCGGGCGAAGCGAGCGTCAGGCCCTCTTGAGGCGCATTTCAATGTCGGAGGTCGCCGACATTACCCGGCTGGGGTTGAGAGTGAGCGAAACGAGGCCGAAACCGATCGCCATCAGCATCACGAGGCGGACGAATTGCTGCCAGCGGCAAGCCGCCGGACTATCCACGCGGCGCCGGCGCGCCACGGAGAATTCCTCGGACTTGATCGCTTCCTGAATCATGGCTCGATCTCCCCAACGGGATCGGCGCGCCGCCTCTGGCCGCGCCCTCAACAAGGCTAGGACTTCAGGCTTAACAGAGCATTAACCATCCGGGGGCGGCCACGTTTATGACGCGCTGGATTGGGTGCGCTAGATGATATGCCGGGCGTAAAGCAGGACAGCGAAGAAAAGCAGAATCATGGCCGAAAAGAAAATGTAATCAGCGAATAACTCTACTCTATCCGTATTTACGGGGTTCCTGATAGAATAAAAAGATAAAAGGCATGAGCTCATGAATCCGAGGGCCGCTAATATGCAAATTTCATCCAGATAGGTGGAATCTGATGAGCCGCTTAACTTGATGGCGGTGATCAGTACAAAGCATATGCCGAGAAGGTTTGAGGCTGCGTTGAGGATGTGGGGCTGGCGGCGCTCGGTCATGTCCATCTGACGCAATTGGCAAAAGGCTCGACCAAGGCGATCACGGTCAAATTGGCGCGCGCGAGAGGCTTGCGCCCGGGACGAGACATTCCGCCTTTGCCGTCTAGTCGTCGTCCTTGGAGAAGGAATTGGCGCTCAGCACTGTCGCCTTCGAGGCGAAGCCGGTCTGCGCGCCGCGGCGCGGCGCATTGGCGGCGAGCGCGTCGATCCGGGCCGCGGAGCGCAGGGCGGGGGCGAATCCGGCGCTGTTTTTGGGCCGGGCCTCGATCTGGGGCGCGGGCGTCGACATGGCCTGCAGCGCGGCGCGATCCAGGCGGGCGGGCGTGATCTGGCTGGCGACTGCTTTCGCCGCGCGTTGATCCTCGGCCTTGCTCTGCGCGGCCGCGCGCAGTGGAGGCAGCGGCGGGCGCGGCGGCGGCAGCGGGATGGCCGCGCTCGCAGGGGCGGCATAGGCGAGGGCGACGGTCTCGCTGGCGGAGGGCCGCAGCGCCAGCGACGAACCGTGCGTGATCACATCGGGCAAGCGGGCGAGTTCGACCGGGCGGGGCGGGGGAACCGGCGCGTCGAGGGCGGCGACCAGATTGTCGGGGCGGCGCGGCGGCGCGGGGTGATTCATGGCCGCGGCCGGCTCGTCGGCCTCCGCCGCCTGCTGGGGCGTTTCCTGCGGCGCGGGACGTGCGGGCTGGGCGACGACCTCCGGCTGTGGCTGCGGCTGCGGCTGCGGCTGCGGCGCGGGTTGGACTGCGGGCTGGGGCGCGGGCTGCTGCGCGGCGACCGCGCGCCGGCCGAAGCCGGCATTGTCCGGGGCGCCCATATAGGTTTCGCCGCGCGGCAGGTCGGCCTCGGCGGTTGCGACCATGCGGCGCTGGGCGTTGGCCGCGGCCGCCTCGTTCGCGGCCTCCTGACGCGCCGAGGCGACGCGGGTCGGACGTGTGACGCGCGCGGTCTGGCGGGCCTCCTCCTCGTCCTCGCCGCCGCCGAAGATTTTGGCGAAGAAGCCGAAGATGCCGCCCGGGGACGTGGCTTCGGCGAAGGTCGCCGCCTCGCCGCCGCGCGCGAGAATTTCGGCGCGGGCTTCCTCATAGCGCTCCATCGGTTTGCCGTTGGAGGGGATGTGGACGGTTTTGCCGTCGGGAAACAGCCGCGCCAGCTGGTCGTAATTCATGCGCGGCCAGTGGCGCACCCCGCCGACGTCGAGATGGACGAAGGGCGTTCCTGCGGTGGGGTAATAGCCGACGCCGCCGCGCTGCATGCGCATGCCGATCTCGCGCAGCTTTTCCATCGAAAGGCCCGGCATGCTGGTGTCCATCGCCTTGCCGAGCATATGCTGGGAGTGTTCGGCCACGGCGCTGGAGCGGCGGCGCAGCATGGCGTTGGTGGAGGGGCAGCGATAGGCGGACATCACGATGATCGGATCGTCCGGGCCGAGGCGGTTGGCGCTGCGATAGGCTTCCCAGACCACGTCGAACAGCCGTGGGTCCATTTTGGTGGGTTCGTCATTTCGCCAGTCGCGCAGGAACCAATTCAGCTTTTCGAGCGTTTCACCGTCGTAATGGCCGTTCACTCGGAAGGTTGCGGCGATCGTGTCCTTGCGGTGTGCATGATAGAGATAGATGGTGCGGGTGTCGCCATTGGCGGCGGCGGATTCCAGCGCCTCGGGAGCCAAAACGGCGAAAAGGCCGAGGGCGGCGACGCGGGCGCGTTTGCCGGTGGGCCGGCTTGCGCGCTTGAGAGCGCGTCGGGCGGCGGCGAGGCTGGGCAAAATCAAACGCGCTCCCATCGTGTTTGTCTTGACGTTTCGTCCGGACGCAAACTTGGCGAAAATGGTAACGAAATTATTGCTCGAATAGATTGACGTCAGGTTCACAGACATCCGTTTTTCAAGCGTGGCGGCGCATCTGATTACATCATCTGTCGCGGCAAAGCCACACCCGGGCGAAACTTAGTTCCGCCGGGCGCTTTTTTGTCGCCTGTGGCCAAATTAACAAAATTCGCGGCGATTCTAGGGCAGGATTGCGGCTGTCCCCAACAGCGCTCAGCCGCCAAGGCCGAGCAGCTCGCGCGTCTTGCGGCCGTAGCCGTAGATATCCTCGAAGCGCTGCGCCTGTCCGGTCTGGTCCACGGTGAAGGTGAAATAGACGATATGGATCGGCATCGGCTCGGGCAAATTGACCCGGCGCTCGGTCTTGCCGACCATTTTCTTCAGCCGCTCCTCGGTCCAGCCGCGCTCCGGCCGCAGCAGATCTACGGCCAGCTTGAAGGGCTGATCGACGCGCACGCAGCCATGGCTATAGGCGCGGCGGGACGTTGCGAACAGATTGCGCGTCGGCGTGTCGTGCATGTAGACGGCGTAATCATTGGGAAAGATGAATTTGATCTGGCCCAGCGCATTGCGTTCGCCGGGAGGCTGGCGGACCGTGAGCCGGCCATTGACCGTGCGGATGTCGTAGCCTTGCGCCCGCAGCGCGTCGAGCTTCGGCATCATTTCGTTCTTGATGATCGACTGCGGCACGTTCCAGGACGGATTGACGACCAGATATTCCATCTTGTCGGAAAACAAGGGCGTCGGCTTGTCCGGCTTGCCGGTGATGACGCGGATGGGCAGGATCACGGCATTGTCGCGGTAAAGCCGCGCGGTGAATTCCGGAATGTTCACCACCACCCGGTCGGCGCCGAGGTCGCGCGGCAGCCAGCGCCAGAATTCCATATTGGTCACGATATCGGCTTCGAGATCGGCGTTGCGGCGCGCGCCGAGCGCCGGAGCGGCGTCGCTGACGCGGCGTCCGCGCTCCGTGGCCGCGATCCGGGCCTGGAGTTCCGGCGCCGAGCGGACCTCCGCCAGCTTGTCGCGCAAGGCGAGATAGCCGGGATGCTGCGGATTATAGCCGTGCAGGGTCTTGTCGGCGTCCGCGGATTTCGAGGTTTCGTCCAGCGCCTGGGCCGCGCTGACGACAGGCGGGTGCGATCCGATCAGGCGGGAGATCCGGGCGGGGTCGATCCGGCCGCCGCTGGCCTGAAGGGCGTAAGCCGCCACGGCCTCGGAAAGGGCGACGTCGCCAAGCGCCAGCGAGGAATCCGGTCCCTGGTCGAGCGAATAGACGCGAAAAGCGCGCAAATCGAGCCCGTCGTCAGGCGCCTGCTGCAGGCGCTCGAAGGCGGCGCGGGCGGCCGGGGTCCAATGGCCGTCGGCGAGCCAGACGGGCGCGTCGCCGCGGCTGGCGTAAAAAGCATCAACGGCCTGGCGCACCGCGCGCAATTGCGGCGGCTGCCGCAGCGCCTCGGCGGTTTCGCGGGAGAGCGCGGCGCGGATAGCCTGGTTCATCGCCGGCTTGGCGGGGCCGGACGGCTCCTTCGCGACGGCTTCCGCCGCGCGGGCGGGCTCGGCGCCAACAAGCTGGCCTTCGGCGGGCGCGGAGGCGGCGGGCTCGGGCGAATCCTGGCTGGCCGACGTCAGGCCATCGTCCTTGCTGGCTTCCCGGGACGCCGGCGGAATGCTCCAGACCGCGCCGGGCGCCTTCGAGGGCGGGATCGCCGCCGTGGAATCTTCTGTTGCGGCGCCAGACGCAGCGTTCGACGCGGCCTGGCCCAGAGCGGGTACAGCGGCGACGAGCGCGGCGGCGGCCAGAGCCGTCCGGAACTTTGTGGCGGACGCGCCAAGCAGAAACATCCGAAAGCCTTTCAAGCCGGGGGCGGGTCCTGGGCCCGCCCGCGCGCCGTTCGCGCGACCTTACAGGATCTGGCCGCCCTTACGGTTAAATTCAAATGCCGAGTCGCCGCAATGGGCGCGGCTCGCAATATTGTGACTGTCGCGCGAAGGCCACAGAGCGGGGCGTCGGCGCCCGCTCAGGCGGCGTCGACGCCGTCTCCGGCGATATTCTCCGCCAGTCCATATTCCTTCATCTTGCGGTACAGCGTCGAGCGGCCGATCCCGAGCTTGCGCGCCATTTCGGACATCTGGCCGCGATAATGGGTGAGCGCGAAACGGATCGCCTTTTCTTCCAGCCATTCCAGCCGGTGAACGTCGCCGTTCTCGTCAAGAAGCTTGAGCGAATTGGGGTCGCGCATCTCGACGCGGACGATTTCGCGCTGGACCTCGCGCTGCCCGACCGGCGGCGGGGCTGGCGGCACGCGAACGTCGAAGCCGTCGACATGGGCGGCGATCTGCGGGAATTCGGCCACGGTCAGTTCGTCGCCGTCGGACAGCACCACGGCGCGGAACAGGGCGTTTTCGAGCTGGCGGACATTGCCCGGCCAGTCATAGGTCGAGAGCATGGACATGGCCTCGGCGGTCAGGCCGCGAATCCTCTTGCCTTCCTCTGCGCTGAAACGGGCGAGAAAACGCCGCGCGAGGTCGGGAATATCGGCGCGGCGCGTCCGCAGCGGAGGGATGGAAATGGGGAAGACGTTGAGCCGGTAATAGAGATCCTCGCGGAAGCGGCCCTGTTTCACCAGCTCGATCAGGTTCTGGTTGGTGGCCGAGATCAGGCGGACGTCCACGCGCACCGGCTTGCGGGCGCCGACGGGGTCGATCTCGCCTTCCTGCAGCGCGCGCAGCAGCTTGACCTGGGTCTCCAATGGCAGTTCGCCGACCTCGTCGAGGAAGAGCGTGCCGCCGCTGGCTTCGACGAATTTGCCGATATGCTTGTCGGAGGCGCCGGTGAAGGCGCCCTTCTCATGGCCGAACAGGATGGATTCGACGAGATTTTGCGGCAGCGCCCCGCAATTGACAGTGACGAAGGGCTTGCCGCGCCGGTCGGAGGCCCCCTGGATCGCGCGGGCCATCAATTCCTTGCCGACGCCGGATTCGCCTTCGATCAGGACGGGAATGTTGGATTTGGCGGCGCGCTCGCCGAGCCGGATGGCGCGAGCCATTTCCTCGCCGCGCGACAGAATGTCGCGAAAGGTCAGATTTCCGGTCGCCTTGCGGCCGATGCGGCGGATTTCGCCCTCAAGCGCGCCGAAACGGAGCGCGTTCTTGATCGAAATCTGCAACCGCTCGGCGCCGACCGGCTTGACCACGAAATCCATCGCGCCCGCGCGCATGGCCGAAATCACCGCCTCGATGGAGCCATGCGCGGTCTGGACAATCACGGGGGTGGCGATTTTCCCGTCGCGCATCCGCGCCAGCACGCCCATGCCGTCGAGATCGGGCATGACGAGGTCGAGGATGAGAAGATCGATATGGGGCTGATCGACGGCCTGAAGCCGCGCCATGGCGGCCTCGCCGCCTTCGACACATTCCGCATTATAGCCGAAACGGCGCGCCATGGCTTCGAGAAGCCGCCGTTGTACGGGGTCGTCGTCGGCGATCAGGATGGTCGAGGTCATTATTGTTCTTTCGCGCGAGCAGTTTTACCGCTTCGCGACATGCTGCGCCATTACGGTAAATGCGATGTTAACGCGCGGCGGACGACGGGCTTGCGGGAAGCGGTTCCGAGAATAGGTTGCGAGAACAGGTTGATTGCCGCCGCTGCTCGCCAATATGGTGTCCAGTCGTTTTTGAAAATCCTGCAAAGGCCTGGCCCGTCCATGATCGATCCCTCCGCGCCTTCCGTTCGCTTCAGCACGTCTTCCGGCGCTGCGCCGGCCGAGGATCTGCCCAGCTGGCGGCTCGACGATCTCTATGAGGGGCTGGACAGCCCTCGATTCGCCGAAGACATGAAGCGGATGGTTCATGAATGCCGGGAGTTCGCGGCCATCTATCGCGGCGCGCTCGCCGGACTGCTGGCGGGCCCGGACGCGCCGCAGAAACTTTATGAGGCGATCGTCCTCTATGAGGCGATCGACGACCTCATTACGAAAATCATGTCCTTCGCGGGCCTTTCCTACGCCGAGAACACCGTCGACCCGGCCCGCGCCAAGTTTTATGGCGACGCGCAGGACAAGGTGACCGCCGCCTCGACCGACCTGTTGTTCTTCCAGCTTGAGTTGAACCGGCTTGACGACGCGGCGCTTGCCGCTGCCCTGGAGCAGGCGCCTCTTTCGCATTACCGGCCCTGGGTCGAGGACCTTCGGCTCGAAAAGCCCTATCAGCTCGAAGACCGCATCGAGCAATTGTTCCATGAGAAGTCCATCACCGGCCATTCCGCCTGGAACCGGCTGTTCGACGAGACCATCGCCTCGCTGCGCTTCGAAATTGACGGCAAGGAGCTGACGCTGGAGCCGGCCCTGAACCTGTTTCAGGACGCCGATCCCGCCATGCGCGAAAAGGCCTCCAACGCCATCGCCAAGACGCTGAAGGAAAATCTGCGCATTTTCGCCCTGGTCTCCAATGTTCTCGCCAAGGACAAGGAGATCGCGGACACATGGCGCGGATTCAAGGATGTCGCGGAGTCGCGGCATCTTTCCAATCGCGTCGAGCCGGAAGTCGTCGACGCCATGGTCGCGGCGGTGCGCGCCGCCTATCCGCGCCTGTCGCATCGCTATTACAAGCTCAAGGCGCGCTGGTTCGGCAAGGAAAGGCTGCATCACTGGGACCGCAACGCGCCTTTGCCCGACGCGCCGCAGAAGAATTATGACTGGGCGGAGGCGCGCACGGCGGTGCTCTCCGCCTATGGCCGGTTTTCGCCGCGCATGGCCGAGATCGCCAAGCAGTTCTTCGACAAGAACTGGATCGACGCGCCAGTGCGGCCGGGCAAGGCGCCGGGCGCGTTCGCCCATCCGACCTCGCCTTCCGTGCATCCCTATGTTCTTCTCAATTATCAGGGCAAGCCGCGCGACGTGATGACCTTGGCGCATGAGCTTGGCCACGGCGTGCATCAGGTGCTGGCGGGACCTAACGGCGCGCTGATGGCCCCGACGCCGCTGACACTGGCCGAAACCGCCTCGGTATTTGGCGAAATGCTGACTTTCCGCGCCTTGCTCACCGAGGCGAAGGACCCGCGCGAGCGCCGCGCGCTGCTGGCTTCCAAGGTCGAGGACATGCTCAATACGGTGGTCCGGCAGATCGCCTTCTATTCATTCGAGCGCAAGCTGCACACCGAACGCAAGAATGGCGAACTGACCGCCGAGCACATTTGCGAGCTATGGATGAGCGTGCAGGCCGAAAGCCTCGGCCCGGCCATAGAATTCGGCCCCGGCTATGAAACCTTCTGGGCCTATATCCCGCATTTCATCCATTCGCCCTTCTATGTCTACGCCTACGCCTTTGGCGACTGTCTGGTGAACTCGCTCTATGGCGTCTATCAGAAGGCCGAGCCAGGCTTCGTCGAGAAATATTTCGCGCTGCTCTCGGCGGGCGGCTCGAAACATTACAGCGAACTGCTCAAGCCCTTCGGCCTCGACGCTCGGGACCCGGCGTTCTGGAGCATTGGTCTGTCGATGATCGAGGGCCTGATCGACGAGCTGGAAAGCCTGTCCTCGTGAGCGGCCGCGCCGGGACCCCTTCATGGTGATCTCCGCCCTGACCTGGATGGTCCTTTACTGGCTGCTCATCGTCGGCGCGCTGGCCTTGTTCAATCTGGCTCTGGTCCGCTTCTTCCAGTCACTGGTCCCGCCGATCGGCGATTTCATGGAGGTCGGCGGGCTGCGTCTGCATCGGGTCGACAGCGGCGAAAAGCCGGGGCAGAGCGAGCCGCCGCTGGTCTTCGTCCACGGACTGCTCGGCCAGCTCAATCATTTTTCCTTCGCGCTGGCCGCGCGCTTTCCGGAACGGCGCGTCGTCCTGATCGACCGCCCCGGCTCGGGCTATTCCCAGACAGCCCGTCCACAGACGCTCGCGGCCCAGGCCAATATCGTCGCGGAGGCGATCGAGCGGCTAGGCCTGCAAAAGCCACTCGTGGTCGGCCATTCGCTCGGCGGCGCGGTGGCGCTCGCCCTTGCTCTTGACCATCGCGAGAAAATCGGCGGACTGGCTCTCATCGCGCCGCTGACCCTTCTGGTGGCGAAGCCCCCCAAACCTTTCGCCGCTCTGTCCAATCGCAGCCGGCTGTCGCTTTGGTTCGGCGCCTGGACGCTCGGCCCGGTCGCGACCTTGTTGCGCTCTCGCGTCGCGCGCGACGAAGTCTTTGCGCCCGATCCCATGCCGACGCGGTTCTGGAATGATGGCGGCGGCCTGCTCGGCGCCCGGCCATCGGCGCTGCTCGCCGCCTCGAGCGACATTGTCGCGCAACCGCAGGAAATGCCGCAGATGATGCTGCGCTACGGCGCGCTCGATCTACCCATTGGCGTGCTGTTCGGCTCGGGCGACCGGGTGCTTGACCCCGGCAAGCAGGGCGAGGGATTTTGCGCCATCGCGCCCGATGCGGAACTGACGCGGATCGCGGGCGGCCATATGCTGCCGGTGACGCGCCCGGCGGAGACCGAGGATTTTATTCGCGGCGTTCTGGCGCGGCTGGACGACAAGGGAGAATGAAATGGCTTTGAAAAGGCTCGCGACGAAAAGGCTTGCGGCTTCGGCTTTTCTGCTGGCGGCTTCCGCGACGGGCGTTTGGGCCTTCGCGCTGAAAAGCCCCGACATCGCGCCCGGCGGCGGCCCGATCGCCGAGACTTTCGTCTATAACGGCTTTGGCTGCGCGGGCGGCGACCTTTCGCCGGCCCTGTCCTGGAGCAATCCACCGGCCGGGACCAGGAGCTTCGCCCTCCTGGTCCATGACCCGGACGCGCCGACCGGCGGCGCGGGCTTCTGGCATTGGGTCGTCTATAACATCCCGGCGAGCGCGACCGGCCTGCCGCAGGGAGTCGGCAAGGACGGCAAGGGCCTGCCGGCGGGCGCGCTCCAGGTCGCGACTGATTTCGGCGTTCCCGGCTATGGCGGCCCCTGTCCGCCGAAGGGCGACAAGCCGCATCACTACAATTTCACGGTCTATGCGCTGAAGACGGACAAGCTCGACCTGCCGCCCCATGCGACGGCCTCGCTCGCGGGCTTCCTGATCAACGCCAATTCGCTCGGCAAGGCGAGCCTGACGGGAACCTACGGCCGCTGAGCCTTCGCCGACTTTCGCGCGTATCAATGTCCGGAAGGACATAAAATGAAGGACGATGAGGCCAATCGCTTTGGCGCGCGCGCCGCCCGCTATCTCGCCGTGGGCGCGCGGGCGGGCGGCTTCGCCGCGCGCGTCGCCGGCGGGCGGCTGTTCGGGCAAGGTGGCGAAAATGGCCGCGACGGCGACGCCGAGGCGCTGGCGCGCGCGCTTGGCGGGCTCAAGGGACCGCTGATGAAGGCGGCGCAGCTGATCTCCACCATTCCGGAAGCCTTGCCCGCCGATTACGCCGAAGCGCTCGCGGGCCTGCAAAGCCAGGCCCCGCCGATGGGCGCGGCCTTCGTCCGCCGCCGCATGAGTTCCGAGCTTGGCCCGGACTGGCGCGCGAAGTTCGCCGAATTCGATCTCCAGCCCGCCGCCGCCGCCTCGCTGGGGCAGGTCCATCGCGCCCGCACGCTCGACGGCGCAGATGTCGCGTGCAAGCTGCAATATCCCGACATGGCCTCGGCGGTGGAGGCCGATCTCGCCCAGCTCGACCTCGCCCTGTCGCTGCATCGCCGGCTCGACCCCGCCATCGACGCGCGCGAGGCCGCGGTGGAGATTGCCGAGCGCCTTCGCGAGGAACTGGACTACCGCCGCGAGGCCAGACACGCCCGGCTTTACCGGCAGATGCTGGCCGGACGCGGCGATATCCGCGTTCCCGGCGTCCATGAGGCTCTTTCCACCGGCCGCCTTCTGACGCTCGACTGGCTGGAGGGCGAGCAGGTTCTCTCGCTGGCCGACGCGCCGGAAGGGGAGCGCAATGCCGTCGCGCGGGCGATTTTCGCGGCATGGTGGGAGCCTTTCGCGCGGTTCGGCGTGATCCACGGCGACCCGCATCTGGGCAATTACGCCGCCTTCCGCGAAAATGGCGTGGCGACCGGCATCAATTTGCTGGATTACGGCTGCATCCGCATTTTCCCGCCGGCTTTCGTCGGAGGCGTGGTCCAGCTTTACCGAGGTCTGCGCGAGGGGCGGGCGGAGCAGGTCGCGGAGGCCTACCGGATCTGGGGCTTCCGCAATCTCACCCATGACCTGATCGAGGCGCTGACGATCTGGGCGCGCTTCATTCTCGGACCGCTGCTCGACGACCGCCTCCGCACCATCGCCGACGGCGTGTCCGCCGGCGCCTATGGCCGGCGCGAGGCGGCTGAGGTGCATCGCCATCTGCGTGAAAAGGGGCCTGTGCTGATCCCGCGCGAGTTCGTCTTCATGGACCGGGCGGCCATCGGCCTCGGCGGGGCCTTCCTGCACCTTTCGGCGCGGCTCAATTTCCATCGCCTGTTCGAGGAGGCCCTGGAGGATTTCGATCTTGACGCCCTCGCCGCGCGGCAAGGCGAGGCCCTTGACCGAACGGGGTTGTGAGCCCCGGCTCCGCACGATTTGTTCTTAATTTTCGCGTCTTGTTCAGAAAGACGGGGCGAAATTGCGGCGCCTACCTTATAACAGTTGCCTTGGGCTCGCCCTTTTGGGAAAAGTAGCCTGCGAGGCCCCGAAAACGAGAACAGGGGCCCACGAAGCGAGGAGAGGAAGATGGCCGCGAACCAAGTGACGACGGCGGATGGCGCGCTCGGCCAATCCGACATGGACTATCCCGCGCATCTGGCGACCTATCGCCTGTTCACCTCATTGATAAAATGGGGGACGATCTTCGTCGCTCTCGCCGTGCTCCTGCTGGCTTTTCTAACGCTCTGATCCCAAGACACATGCGCGCCGAAGGCGCGCCGGACCTTTCAAGACCCGCTCCCTGCGGGCCATGTGGAGTCATTCATGCGCATTGCCGTTCCCGCCGAAACCGACGCCAATGAAGCGCGCGTCGCGGCGACGCCCGAAACCGTCAAGAAGCTCGTCGGCCTGGGGGCCGATGTCGTCGTTCAGGCTGGCGCCGGCACGTGGTCCGGCATCACCGACGCCGAATTCGTGAAGGCCGGCGCCGCGATCGCCGCCGACGTGGCCGCGACCGTCGCGGGCGCCGATGTCGTTCTCGCGGTCCGTCGCCCGACCCCGGCCTCCCTCGCCGGCGTCGCTCAAGGCGCGGCGGTTCTGGCCATCATGGACCCCTATGGCCAGCATGAGGCGCTGGAAGGCCTCGCCCAGGCCCATGTCCAGGCATTCGCCATGGAGCTGATGCCGCGCATCACCCGCGCGCAGGTGATGGACGTGCTCTCCTCGCAGGCAAATCTCGCCGGCTATCGCGCCGTCCTCGACGCAGCGGCCGAATATGGCCGCGCCATTCCGATGATGATGACCGCGGCGGGCACCGTTCCGGCGGCGAAGATCTTCATCATGGGCGTGGGCGTCGCCGGCCTTCAGGCCATCGCCACGGCGCGCCGCCTCGGCGGCGTCGTCACCGCGACCGACGTGCGCCCTGCCACCAAGGAACAGGTGGAGTCGCTGGGCGCGAAATTCCTCGCCGTCGAGGACGAGGAATTCAAGCAGGCGCAGACGTCCGGCGGCTACGCCAAGGAAATGTCGGCCGAATATCAGGCCAAGCAGGCGGCGCTCACCGCGGCCCACATTGCCAAGCAGGACATCGTCATCACCACGGCGCTCATTCCCGGCCGCCCGGCTCCGAAGCTTATTTCGGCCGCCATGGTCGAGTCCATGCGGCCGGGCTCGGTCATTGTCGATCTCGCGGTCGAGCGCGGCGGCAATTGCGAGCTGGCGCGTCCGGGCGAGGTCGTTGTCACCGACAACCACGTCAAGATCGTAGGCCATCTCAACGTCGCGGGCCGTCTCGCGGCCACCGCCTCGCAGCTTTACGCCAAGAACCTGTTCGCCTTCCTCGAAACCATGATCGACAAGGAGAGCAAGACTCTCAAGGTCGACGGCGAGGACGAGCTGGTCAAGGCGACGCGGCTCACCAGCGGCGGCGCGATCGTCCATCCCGGTTTCGCGGCGGCCTGACGCCGCCCTCACGACCCCACAGAGCGGCCTGAGGCCGCGTTACCGACCGGAAACGGTCACAACTCATTTTGAAAGCCCGAGAGAGGGGCGAATCCCATGGCAACTGACGCACAAACGCTCGTCGACGCCGCCCGGAGCGCGGCGCAGAACGCCCGCGCCGCCGCGGACGCCGCGCAAGGTTACGCCGATCAGGTTGCGGACGCCGCAGGCGCCGCGGCCCACGCCGCAAGCGGCGGCGCGATCGATCCCTTCATCTTCCGCCTCGCGATCTTCGTGCTCGCGATCTTCGTCGGCTATTACGTCGTGTGGTCGGTGACCCCGGCGCTGCATACGCCGCTGATGTCGGTGACCAACGCCATTTCCTCGGTCATCGTCGTCGGCGCGCTGCTGTCGGTCGGCGTCGATGCGGCGGGAACGACGGATAGCGGCCCGGCCTGGGCGCATATCTTCGGCTTTATCGCGCTGATCCTCGCGTCGGTGAACATCTTCGGCGGCTTCCTCGTCACCGAGCGCATGCTCGCCATGTACAAGAAGAAGGGCTGAGGTCCATGAACGTCAATCTCGCGGCCCTTCTTTATCTCGTCTCGGGCGTCCTGTTCGTCTTCGCCTTGCGCGGCCTGTCGCATCCGACGACCTCGCGCCAGGGCAATCGCAACGGCATGATCGGCATGGCCATCGCCGTTGTCACCACTTTGGCCCTGCGTCCGCCGTCCAGCGTGTCCGGCTGGCTGCTGGTGGTCTTCGGCCTGCTGATCGGCGGCGGCTTCGGCGCGGTGCTCGCCCGCCGCATCGAAATGACCAAGATGCCGCAGCTGGTGGCCTTCTTCCACTCGCTCGTCGGCCTCGCTGCCGTGCTGGTGGCGGCGGGCGCGCTGTTCGCCCCGCAGGCCTTCGGCATCGGCGTTCCCGGCGACATCCACCGCGCCAGCCTGATCGAAATGTCGCTCGGCGCGGCCATCGGCGCGATCACCTTCACCGGTTCGATCATCGCCTTCCTGAAGCTCGACGGCCGCATGTCGGGCAAGCCGATCATGCTGCCGCAGCGCCATGCCATCAATCTCGCGCTCGGCGTCGCGCTGGTGCTGCTCATCGCAGCCTTCTTCGGCACGGGCGGCCAGTTCCTGTTCCTGCTGATCGTGCTGGTTTCGCTGGGGCTTGGCGTGCTGCTCATCATCCCGATCGGCGGCGCGGACATGCCGGTCGTGGTGTCGATGCTCAACTCCTATTCGGGTTGGGCCGCCGCGGGCATCGGCTTTACGCTGGGCAATCTGGCGCTGATCATCACCGGCGCGCTGGTCGGCTCCTCGGGCGCGATCCTGTCCTATATCATGTGCAAGGGCATGAACCGCTCCTTCATCTCCGTGATCCTCGGCGGCTTCGGCGGCGAGGACGCGGCGGCTGGCGGCGGCGAGAAGGAGACCCGTCCGGTCAAGCAGGGCTCGGCTGACGACGCCGCCTATATCATGCAGAATTCGTCCAAGATCATCATCGTGCCCGGCTATGGCATGGCGGTGGCGCAGGCTCAGCACGCCCTGCGCGAAATGGCCGATCTGCTCAAGGAGGAAGGCGTCGAGGTCAAATACGCCATCCACCCCGTGGCGGGCCGCATGCCCGGACACATGAACGTTCTGCTGGCGGAAGCCAATGTCCCCTATGACGAGGTTTTCGAACTGGAGGACATTAATTCCGAATTCTCGCAGGCGGATGTGGCCTTCGTGATCGGCGCCAATGACGTCACGAATCCGGCGGCCAAGACCGACAAGACCTCGGCGATCTACGGCATGCCGATCCTCGATGTCGAAAAGGCCAAGACCGTCATGTTCATCAAGCGCGGTATGAGCTCGGGCTATGCCGGCGTCGAGAACGAATTGTTCTTCAAGGACAATACGATGATGCTGTTCGGCGACGCCAAGAAGGTGGTCGAGAGCATCATCAAGGCCATGGCCCACTAATCGCGCTTTTCCTGAAAGCGCAGGGGCGCAAGCCGGGACAGCCGGCTTGCGCCTTTTTGTTTGCGCCAAAGGATCGCGGGGCAGAGAATTTTGGGCCGGCGCCCTTTATTCGCGGGCGCAGTTCTTGCTACAAGGCGCCATGTCGTTCCGCGCCCGTTTCCTCTCCCGGCGAATTATCGGCCCGGCCCGCGGCTGAGCTTCTGCGCTCGCCAGCGCGCCGGGATGTTCCGCATGATGACCATGCGTCCGCGCCGATTCCGGGCTTCGCCGCCCATCGCTTGAGAGTTTTCCCCAAAT
Organism: Rhodoblastus sp. 17X3; assembly: GCF_030056575.1. Classification (GTDB taxonomy): domain Bacteria; phylum Pseudomonadota; class Alphaproteobacteria; order Rhizobiales; family Beijerinckiaceae; genus Rhodoblastus. The sequence continues at coordinate 100,796 of NZ_JASHHX010000001.1, forward strand.
GTCCGACGCCCCCAAGGCAGACGCCCCAAATCCCGACTCGCCCAAGTCCGAAAAGACAGGTCCCGATTATTCCGCCACGCTCTACCTGCCGCGCACCGATTTTCCGATGCGCGCCGGCCTGCCGAAAAAGGAGCCGGAGCTGCTGGCCCATTGGGAGCAGATCGGCCTGACCGAGCAGATGCGGAAGGAAAACGCCGGCAAGCCGAAATTCGTGCTGCATGACGGCCCGCCCTACGCCAATGGCAATATCCATATCGGCCATGCGCTCAACAAGATCCTGAAGGACATCGTCACGCGCTCGCAGCGCATGAGCGGCAAGGACGCCAATTACGTGCCGGGCTGGGACTGCCACGGCCTGCCGATCGAGTGGAAGATCGAGGAGCAATATCGCGCCAGGGGCCGCAACAAGGACGACGTCCCGGTGGTGGAGTTTCGCCGCGAATGCCGCGCCTTCGCCGAAAGCTGGCTCGACGTGCAGCGCGAAGAGTTCAAGCGGCTCGGAATCGCCGGCGACTGGTCTGGCCGCTACGCCACCATGGATTATGCGGCGGAGAGCATCATCGCCCGCGAAATCCTGAAATTCGCCGCCAATGGCCTGCTCTATCGCGGCTCCAAGCCGGTGATGTGGTCGGTGGTGGAAAAGACCGCGCTGGCGGAAGCCGAAGTCGAATATGAGGACCATACCTCGGACTGGGTCTTTGTCGCATTTCCGGTGCGCGGACAGGACGCCCGCCTCGTGATCTGGACCACCACCCCCTGGACCCTGCCGGGCAATCGCGCCATCTCCTTCTCGCACCGGATCGCCTATGGCCTCTATCGCGTGACGTTGGCGCCCGAGGGCAATTGGGCCAAGGTCGGCGATCACTACGTCCTGGCCGACAAGTTGGCCGAAGGCGTGATGCAATCCGCCAAGGTCGAGGCTTTCGAGCGCGTCCGCGACGTTCCAGCCGCCGAGCTGGCGGCGATGACCTGCGCCCATCCGCTCGCGGCGCTCGGCTATGATTTCGACGTACCCCTGCTCGACGGCGACCATGTCACCGACGACGCCGGCGCGGGCTTCGTCCATACCGCGCCGGGCCACGGCCGCGAGGATTTCGACATCTGGATGGCGTCCAGCCGCCTGCTGTTGGAGCGCGGCATCGATGGCCGCATTCCCTATACGGTCGACGCCGACGGCTTTTATACCGACGAAGTCCCCGGCTTCCCCGGCGCCCGCGTCATTGACGACAAGGGAAACAAGGGCGACGCAAATGAGCGGGTCATCAAGGCCTTGGTCGAGGTCGGCGCCCTGCTGGCGCGCGGTCGCCTGAAGCACCAATATCCGCATAGCTGGCGCTCGAAAAAGCCGGTGATCTTCCGCAATACGCCGCAATGGTTCATTGCGATGGACAAGCCTTTCGCCGTCGCGCTCGACGCGGTCGCCGCGAAGGGATTGGGCGCCGGCTCCAACGGCCCGACCCTGCGCGCCATCGCGCTCGAAGAAATCGCGCGCACCAAGTGGGTGCCGGCGGCGGGCGAGAACCGCATCACCGGCATGATCGCTAACCGCCCCGACTGGGTGGTGTCGCGCCAGCGCGCCTGGGGCGTGCCGATCGCGGTTTTCGTGAAGAAAGGCGGGCACGACATTCTGGTGGATGACAAGGTCAACGCCCGGATCGTTGCGGCTTTCGCGGAGGAGGGCGCCGACGCCTGGTACAATGAAGGCGCCGCCGAGCGCTTCCTGGCCCCCGAACACGATCCGAACGACTATGACAAGATCGACGACGTTCTCGACGTCTGGTTCGATTCGGGCTCGACCCACGCCTTCACGCTGGAAGACCCCGTCCATTTCCCGACTCTGGCTGGCGTCAGCCGCCGCCATGACGGCGGACCGGATGAGGTGATGTATCTCGAAGGCTCGGACCAGCATCGCGGCTGGTTCCATTCGTCGCTGCTGGAAAGCTGCGGCACGCGCGGCCGCGCGCCCTATGATACCGTGCTGACCCACGGCTTCGTGCTGGACGAGAAGGGCCGCAAGATGTCGAAATCGCTCGGCAATGTCGTGGCGCCCCAGACCGTCATCAAGGATTCCGGAGCCGACATCCTGCGCTTGTGGGTCGCGGCCTCCGACTATTCCGACGACCTCCGCATCGGCAAGGAAATCCTCTCCACCTTCTCCGAGACCTATCGCAAGCTGCGCAACACGATCCGCTGGATGCTCGGCGCGTTGGCGCATTTCGATCCGTCTGAAGCGGTGGCGCGCGAGGACATGCCGGAGCTGGAGCGCTACATCCTGCACCGGCTGGCCGAAATCGACGCGCAGGTCGCGGAAGCCTATGCGGCTTTCGATTACAAAAAGGTGGTTTCGCTGCTCTCGGCCTTCATGACCGGCGACCTTTCGGCCTTTTATTTCGATATCCGCAAGGACGGCCTCTATTGCGATCCGCCGTCGAGCGTGGCGCGCAAGGCGGCGCTGACGACCATCGACATCCTGTGCGACGCGCTGCTGAAATGGCTGGCGCCGATCCTCTGCTTCACCGCCGAGGAATCCTGGCTCGCCTTCCGGCCGGGCGCTGCGCCCTCCGTTCATCTGACGGCCTTTCCGTCGGGGCTGGCCACCTGGCGCGACGAGCCTCTCGCCGCGAAATGGCGCGCCATCCGCCGCATCCGCGCGGTGGTCACCGGCGCGCTGGAAATCGAGCGCGCGCAGAAGAACATTGGCGCGTCGCTCGAAGCCGATCCGCAGGTCTTCATCACCGATTCCGCCTTGCGCGATGCGCTCGACGGCGTCGATTTCGCCGAAATCTGCATCACTTCGGCCATCGAGATCGTCGCTGAGGCCCCGCGGGAAGGCGCCTTCACATTGCCGGAGGCGCCGGGCGTCGGCGTGGTCAGCCGCCGCGCCCAAGGCCGGAAATGCGCGCGTTCCTGGCGCATTTCGGAGCTGGTCGGTTCGGACCCGGAATTTCCGGACGTGACCCCGCGCGACGCGCAGGCCCTGCGCGAATTGCGGGATCTGGGCCTCTGGCCGTGAGCTTTTCGGGTCCCGAGCCGCGTCGCCGTCTGATCGGCTTCGCCGTGGCGGCGGCGGTCCTTGTCGCGGATCAGGTCAGTAAATCCTGGGCGATCGGCCTGCTCGACGGGCCGGACCGCCCGACCATCGCCTTGACGCCCTTTCTCGCACTCGTCATGAGCTGGAATCGCGGCATCGCCTATACGCTGCTGCGCTCGGACGGCAATTTCGGCCGTTTCGCCCTGGCGGGGCTGGCTCTCGCGGCGGTGGGCCTGCTGTCATACTGGCTATGGCGCGCGCGGGGGCTTGCCGCCACGCTCGGCTTCGGCTGCCTGATCGGCGGCGCGCTCGGCAACGCTAGCGACCGGCTGGCGCATGGCGCGGTGGCGGACTTTCTTTATTTCCACACGCCCTTTTCGTTGGGGCCTTTGTCGAACTATGTTTTCAATCTGGCCGACGCCGCCATATTTGTCGGCGTCGTCCTGCTGGTGTATGACGCGTTTACGAGCCGGGAAGACAAGGCCTGATGGGCCATTTTCCCGAGATCGCCGCGAAGCCCGGTTCGCCGGACGACAGGATTGCGGCCAGGAAGGTTTTCGGGATGATCATGATGCGGTTGAAGCCATTTTTGAGCGCCAAATCGGCGCCGCGCCTTGCTGCGTGCCTGCTGGTCGCCTGCGGCATGGCTGTCCCTGCGCTGGCGCAGGAGCCCGCGCCGCAGCCGGCGACGGCTTTTGGGGCGCAGATGCCGCGACAGTTCTTTTTCAACAAATTGACCAATCCCGCTCCTCAGCCCGCGCCACAGGGCTCCGGCGGCGCGGCAGGCGGCCAGGCAGGCGGCGGCTCGGCCACGGCTCAGGCCGCCGAGGAAGAGGGCAACGGCCCGTTCCCGAAGCGTTATTTGCTGAACCGCATGTTCAGCTCGGAAACCTTTGGCGAAGACCCGGCCCCGAGCGCGGCCAGCGCCCCGCCGCCGTCCACCGCGCCGGCGCCCGCCGCGAAAACGCCTTGAATCCGGGTTAGAGGCGATGTTTTATAATTAAGCGAGGGATTTCGAGGTGAGGATGCCGCTGACGAACCACATGAAACACGCGAAGGCCAAGCCGCTCATTGCAGCCGGCATGTTGGTCTGCGCGTCTGTTTTGGTCGCGCCGGCCGCTCGCGCCGACGACTCGCTCTGGAGCAAGGCGATCGGTTCAATCGGCCTTGGCGGCGGCGCTCCGTCCGTTCCGGACAGCGCCCCTGCGCCAGCCGCGCCGGCGCCTCAGCAGAATGTTCAGGCGCCGCAGCCGAAACAGGACGTCACGTCCAGCAATCCGGTCCGCGCTGCTCCCCAGGAAAGCGTCAGCCAGGCGGCGCCCGCCCAGGGTCCGAACCTTCTGACCAACTGGTTTGGCTGGGGTCGCGGCGGAGATTCCGCCGCGCAGGGAGCCTCCACACAGCAGGCGAGCGCCGTCGCCCCCACGCAAAAGGCGATTTCGCCCACCCAGGCCGTCGCGCCTCCGCCGCCTCCCCCGCCGCCGCGCGCGGCGGAGCCGAGCATGTGGGACAAGATGCTGGGGTCGGTCGTGGGCGCGGGCAACGGCTCGCCGGACACCATCAACTATAACGAGCGCCCGAAACTGGCTGTTCCCAAGGAGCGCGCCCTGCCGCCGCCGCCGCAGGTCGCCGGAGAGCCGCCGCCGACCCGCGCCGCCAATGGCGATTATCTGATCAAGCCGCCGGAATCCTATCTCGAAAAGGTTCGCGGTCCTGACGGCGTCGCCTCGGGCCTGCGCGACAGCGACCTGCCCAAGGACAAGAAGTTCTTCGGCCTGTTCTGACGCCGAACCCATCCAGCAAAAATTCAGGAGCCGGGGCTGTCGCTCCGGCTTTTGCGTTCTATATTGGATGGATAGGATTTGGTCAGGACAAGGATTCGCGCAGTGGCCCTATCGAACAGCTCTCCCCAGTCTGGCTCGGCGCAGGAAACGCCTTCGGTCGGGGCGGGGGAAGGGCAGGCGTCGCACGCCGGGCCGCGCGTCGATCATTTCAAGCTCGAAAACGGCATGGATGTGGTGGTCATTCCGGACCATCGCGCGCCGGTCGTGACCCATATGGTGTGGTATCGCAACGGTTCGGCGGATGATCCGCGCGGCAAGAGCGGCATCGCCCATTTCCTCGAACATCTGATGTTCAAGGGCACCCACAAGCACCAGCAGGGCGAGTTTTCGCATTTAGTGGCGGAGCTGGGCGGCCAGGAAAACGCCTTCACCTCCTATGATTTCACCGCCTATTTCCAGCGCGTCGCGCGCGAGCATCTCGGCGTGGTGATGGAGTTCGAGGCCGACCGCATGACCAATCTCAACCTCACCGACGAGGTTGTGGCGCCCGAGCGCGAGGTGGTGCTGGAAGAGCGCCGCATGCGCACCGAGGCCGATCCCGCCGCGCAGCTCGACGAGGCGCTGAACGCCGCGCTCTTCACGCATCACAGCTATGGCGTGCCGATCATCGGCTGGGGCCATGAGATCGAGACGCTCGACCGCCAGGACGCGCTCGCCTATTACAACCGCTTCTATACGCCCGAAAACGCCATTCTCGTCGTCGCCGGCGACATCGAGGCGCCCGAGGTCGAGGCGCTCGCCCGTGAGACCTATGGCAAAATCCCCGCGCGCGGCGAGGCGCCGAAGCGCAATCGCCAGCGGGAGCCGGAGCCGCGCGCCGAGCGCATCGTCAAGCTGGCCGACGCCAAGGTCGAGCAGCCGCAATTCGAGCGCATCTATCTCGCGCCCTCGGCCCATACCGGACAGAAGGGCGAGTCCGAGGCGCTGGACGTGCTCTCCCACCATCTCGGCGGCGGCCAGACCAGCCTGATGTTCCGCCGGCTGGTGCTGGAGCGCAAGCTCGCGGTCTCCGCCGGCGCCTATTATTACGCCGATGCGGTGGATGAAAGCCGCTTCTATGTCTATGGCCTGCCGGCCGAGGGCGTCAGCCTCGAAGAGCTGGAGCGCGGCGTGGACGATGTCCTCGCCGAGCTGCGCCGCGATGGCATGAGCCGCGAGGACGTCGAGCGGGCGTCGACCCGTCTGGTCGCCGACGCCGTCTATGCGCAGGACAATCAGACCTCGCTCGCCCGCTGGTTCGGCGCGGCTCTGGCCAATGGCGGCACGGTTCAGGATGTGCTGGGCTGGAGCGCCCGCGTCGAGGCCGTGACCGTCGAGGACGTCGCCAAGGCCATGAAATGGCTGCAGAAGCGCCGCGCCGTCACGGGCTATCTGCTCAAGGACGAAGCCGCGGCGTGACCGTCAGAAGAGAGTTTGCGCTGTGAACGCATCTACCACGAACGCACCTGCCAAAAACACCCCCGTCAAAGCCGCCTCGCGCGCTGAGCGCGTCCAGCAAGTCGTCAGCCCGGGCGGAATTTCCGCCTGGCTGGTCGAGGATTACGCCGTGCCGCTGGTCGCGGTGGAGTTTTCCTTCGCCGGCGGCGCCTCGCAGGACCCGCAGGGCAAGGCGGGCGCCGGGTCGCTGCTCGCCGGACTGCTCGACGAGGGCGCCGGCGATCTGACGGCCGAGGCCTTCCATCGCGCACTTGACGATCACGCCATCCGGCTGAGCTTCAGCGCCGAGCGCGACGAGTTCTACGGCCATCTGCAGACTTTGGTCCGTCACAGCGACAAGGCCTTCGAGCTGATGGCGCTGGCCCTGAACGCGCCGCGCTTCGACGCCGAGCCGCTCGAGCGCGTGCGCGCCCAGCTCAACGCCGCGCTCAGGCGGGAATCGCGCGAGCCCGACGCGATGGCCGCGCAGGCCTGGCGCCGCGCCGCCTGGCCGGATCATCCCTATTCGCGCGCGTCGCGCGGCGAACTGGGCGAGATCGACGCCGTGACGCGCGAGGATCTCGTGGCGCTGCGCCGGAAGATCATCGCGCGCGAAACGCTCAAGGTCGCTGTGGTCGGCGCCATCGACGCGGCGACGCTCGCCCGCCATCTCGATTCGCTGTTTGCCGGACTGCCGGAAAAAGCCGATCTGACGGCCGTTCCCGATATCGAGGTGCAGGGGCTGGGCCGCCGCATTGTCGTCGATTATGATGTGCCGCAGTCCAATATCCGTTTCGGCCGCCCCGGAATCGCGCGCCGCGACCCGGACTACATCCCCGCCATGGTGGTCAATCACATTCTGGGCGGCGGCGCCTTCACCTCGCGTCTGTGGCAGGAGGTGCGCGAGAAGCGCGGCCTGACCTATTCGGTCTATTCCTCGCTCAGCACAGCAGATCACAGCCCCGCCTTCGTCGGCTCGACCTCGACCAAGAACGAGCGCGCGGCGGAAACGCTCAGCGTGATCGAGACCGAATACGCGCGCCTCGCGGCGGACGGCCCGAGCGCCGATGAGCTGGAAAAGGCCAAGAAATATTTGACCGGCTCCTATGCCCTGCGCTTCGACACCTCGACCAAGATCGCCGGCCATCTGCTGCAATTGCAGCGCGAGAGCCTTGGCGTCGATTATCTCGACCGCCGCAACGCCGAGGTCGAGGCCGTGAGTCTGGATGACGCCCGCCGCGTGGCGAAGCGCCTGATCAGCGATTCGCGCCTTCTCGTGGCCATCGTCGGTCGGCCGGAAGGGGTGTCTTCGCTCTCCGCCGCCTGACAGGAAGGGCGCGCGAACCCATGGCCATCCGTCGGCTCGATCCCATTCTGGCCGACCGCATCGCCGCTGGCGAAGTGGTCGAGCGCCCGGCGGCGGCCGTCAAGGAGCTGGTCGAAAACGCGCTCGACGCCGGCGCCTCGCGCATCGACGTGACCATCGCGGGCGGCGGCCAGAAACTGATCCGCGTTATCGACGACGGCGCCGGCATGGACGAGGCCGATCTCGCGCTCTGCGTCGAACGCCACGCCACCTCCAAAATCCCGGACGGCGACCTCACCAATATCGCGACTCTCGGTTTTCGCGGCGAGGCGCTGCCCTCCATCGCATCAGTGGCGCGGTTGGAGATCGCCACCCGCAGGGCGGAGGCCCCACATGGCCTGCGATTGCGGGTGGAATTCGGCGAGGTTTCCGCCGCCGCGCCGATGGCTCTGGCGCAGGGCACGCGCGTCGAGGTGCGCGACCTTTTCGCAGCTACGCCGGCGCGGCTGAAATTCCTGAAAAGTGAGCGCGCTGAAGCCTCCGCCGTCTCCGATGTGGTGAAGCGGCTGGCCATGGCGCATCCGGACGTGCGCTTCTCTCTCGGTGGAGAAGGACTGTCGGGCTTCGACCATCAGGCCTGTTCTCCCGGTCAGGAGGGCCTGCTGGCGCGGCTGACCCAAGTGCTGGGCCGCGATTTCCGCGAGAACGCGCTTGCGGTCGACGCCGCGCGCGACGATTTCCAGCTGTGGGGCTTCGCCGGCCTGCCGACCTGGCATCGCGCCAACGCCCTGGCGCAATTCGTCTTCGTAAATGGCCGCCCGGTGCGCGACCGCCAGATCGCGGGCGCCATACGCGCGGCCTATATGGACTATCTCAGTTCCGACCGGCACCCGACTCTGGCCCTGTTCATCGAGTGCCCGCCGCATCGCGTCGATGTGAATGTCCATCCCGCGAAAGCCGAAGTGCGTTTCGCCGATCCCGGACTGGTGCGCGGGCTGGTCATCGGCGCCTTGAAGCAGAGCCTCGCTGGCGCCCTGCATCGCGCCACGACAACCAATGCGACCGCCGCGGCGCAGAAATTCGCATCGAACCTGCCCGGCTTTTTCCGTCCCGCGCCGGCTCAGAATTGGGACTGGCGCGCCTCGCCTTCCGCGCCTTCGCTGCTCGACGCCACGGCTTCCCTTGACGAGGGTGCTCCGCCCGGTTTCGCCGAGGCCGCGCCCGCCGCCGACGCCCGGGCGCATGAGGCCGCGCCGCAGGAACGCGACCTCGCGGCGCCACTCGGCGCGGCGCGCGCGCAAATCCATGAGACCTATATCATCGCCCAGACCCGCGACGGGCTCGTGCTGGTCGATCAGCATGCCGCCCATGAACGGCTGGTCTATGAGCGGCTCAAGGCGGAGCGCGCGAAGAACGGCGTGGCGCGGCAGGCTCTGTTGTCGCCGCTGGTGGTCGATCTCGACCCCGACGACGCCGCGCGCCTGACTGAGGCCGCCGATCTCCTGCTTTCGCTTGGGCTGGCGCTCGAGCCCTTCGGCCCCGGCGCCGTGGCGGTGCATGAGGCGCCTGCGGCGCTGCGCGTGGCGGCCATCGAGTCGCTTGTGCGCGATCTCGCCTGTTCGCTGGCCGAGGACGGCGCCGCCGCGCCGCTGGAGAAAAAGCTCGACCATGTGTTGGCGACCATGGCCTGCCATCATTCCGTGCGCTCGGGCCGCCGCCTCGCGCCGGAGGAAATGAACGCGCTGTTGCGCGAAATGGAGCGCACGCCGGGCGCTGGCCAGTGCAATCACGGCCGTCCGACCTATGTCGAGCTGAAGCTCGCCGATATCGAGAAATTATTCGGACGGCGGTGACCTTTTCCGCGCCCCGCGCTAGACAGGCGGCCATGACAACATCAAATCCCGCCCCGGACGAGGCGCGCATCGAGGCGCTTGAGGCGGCTTGCGCGCATCAGGACCGTATCATCGCCGAGCTCAGCGACGCCGTCGCGGCGCAGTGGGCGCGCATCGACGCGCTCACACGCGAAGTCCTGCGACTCCGTGACGAGGTTCAGGTCCAGGGCGAGCGCAGCGCGCCGGACCGGCCGCCGCCCCATTATTAGCGCCTTTCGCGCGGGCAAAGCGGAACTCGTCCGCTGTGACCCGTGACTTGGCGGCGTTTTGGCGCCATAAAGCGCGCGCAATCCTCCTTTGCGAGTTGGCGCGCTCATGACGATCATCGATTCCCTGCGCAAGCAGATCGTTCCCATCCATCCGGAAGGCTATGTCTTCATCGCGCTTTTCGCTGGCGTCTCGCTGGTGCTGAGCTGGATCTGGGCGCCGCTCGGCTGGGTCGGCGGCTTCCTGACCCTGTGGTGCGCCTATTTCTTCCGGGATCCGCCGCGCGTGACGCCGGTGCTCGACGGGCTGGTGGTGTCGCCCGCGGATGGAATCGTCTGCTCGATCGGCAATTTCCCGCCGCCGCCGGAGCTCGGCCTCGGCGTGGACCCGATGCAGCGCGTCTGCGTTTTCATGAATGTGTTCGATTGCCATGTGAATCGCGCGCCGGTCACGGGCCGCATCTCCCGCATCGCCTACAAGCCGGGCCTCTTCCTCAACGCCGATCTCGACAAGGCGAGCGAGGACAATGAGCGCAACGGCCTCGTGATCGACTCGCCCTATGGGCGGTTCGGCGTTGTGCAGATCGCCGGCCTCGTCGCGCGTCGCATCGTGTCCTTCGTGCAGGAAGGCCAGAGCCTTGGCGTCGGCGAGCGCTTTGGCCTGATCCGCTTCGGCTCGCGCGTGGACGTCTATCTGCCGCCGGGCGCGCGCGTTCTCGTCGCGATCGGCTCCAAGGCGGTGGCGGGCGAAACCGTGCTGGCCGATTATCGGGAGACCGAGGGCGAGCGTCATTTCAAGGTCGGTTGAGATGGAATCCGATCGTCCTTCCTCCGCCGGTCCGGCTCGCGCGACCTACCGTCCGCCCGGGCTGCGCGGGCTTCCGCTGCGCTTCGTCGTGCCCAATGTGGTGACCTTGCTGGCGCTTTGCGCCGGTTTGACGGCGATCCGCTTCGCCGTCGAGGCTAAATTCGAGAGCGCGGTGCTCGCCATTCTGGTCGCAGCCGTGCTCGACGGGATCGATGGCCGTATCGCGCGGGCGCTCAAGGGTTCGTCGCGTTTCGGCGCCGAGCTGGATTCGCTCGCCGATTTCATTGATTTCGGCGTTGCGCCGGGCCTGCTGCTGTTCTTCTGGTCGCTGCACGACCTGAAAACCGTGGGCTGGGCGGCGGTGCTGATCTTCGCCATCGCGGCGGCCTTGCGCCTCGCGCGCTTCAACGTGATGATCGACGATCCCGACAAGCCCGCCTGGATGGGCCGGTTCTTCACCGGCATGCCGGCCCCGGCCGGCGCGATCGTCGTGCTGTTGCCGCTCTATCTGCACCTGTCGTTCGACCTGCCGGAATCGCGGGCGCTGACCCTGGTCGAGGCGCTCTATGTCGTGGTCGTCGCCGGGTTGATGGTGAGCCGCATCCCGCATTATTCGGGCAAGACCATCGGCCGGGTGCCGCGCGAGGCGTTCGTCTTCGTGCTTTTCGCGGTCGCCGCGATTCTCATTCTCCTGGCCTCGTTCCCGCTACAGATGCTGATCGGCGTCAGCCTTCTCTATCTGGCGATGATCCCCTTCTCGGTGCGCGCCTTCCGCCGCCTGTCGGAACAGGACGCGGCGCAGAACGCCGGGACATCGCCGCCGCCTGCTGACGGCGCGGCCTGAGCGGCGATGCGTCTCGCCTATCATCTGCTCGACGTCTTCACGGAGCGCCCGCTCGCGGGCAATCCGCTGGCGGTCGTTTCCGACGCCGACGGCCTCGACGCGGCGCAGATGCAGGCCATTGCGCGCGAATTCAACCTGTCCGAGACGGCTTTCGTCGTCGCGCCGCGCGATCCGGTCCATACGGCGCGGCTGCGCATCTTCACGCCCACGCAGGAGCTGCCTTTCGCCGGACATCCGACCGTGGGGGCGGCTTGCCTGATCGCGCAATTGCGCGCGCCGGACATGCTGGGCCGCCAGCCTTTGCGACTGGTGCTGGAAGAGCAGGCGGGCGCGGTCGTCTGCGAAGTGGTGCGCTCGCAGGGGGCGCCGCGCGCCAATTTTGGGATTCTGCGCGCCAGTTTTGTCGCGCCGAAACAGCCCGAACTTTGCGGCGCGCTTGCGGATCGCGCGGCCATCGCCGCCGCGCTGGGGCTGGATGAAGCCGAGATCGGCTTTGACGGCCATGAGCCGGTATTGGCTTCGGCGGGATTGCCCTTCGCCTTCGTTCCGGTTCGCAGCCTGTCGGCGCTCAATCGAATCGCGCCGGATTTTTCCCGTTTCTCCGCCGCCTTCCAACTGGAGCGGCCCGCCGCCTTCCTCTACACGCACGAAACCGCCGACCTGGCGAACCATGTGCAGGCGCGCGTCTTCGTCCATAGCCCGTCGAAAGACGGGCGTCTCGCGACACCCTATGGCTTCGGCGCTCATGAAGATCCCGCGACCGGTTCGGCCGCCTGCGCCTTCGCCGCCGTCGCCGTTCAATTCGAGCGGCCCGAGGATGGGGAACACACCATCGTCATTGAACAGGGCTTCGCGATCGGCCGCCCGAGCCAGATCGCCTTGACTATGCAGATCGCGGGGGGCGCCCTGGCCGAAACCAGCGTCGGCGGCGCCTGCGTCATGATTGGCGAAGGGTTCCTGACGCTTTAATAGGTTCTTTGCCCTTGATCGCGATATATCGCGATCAAGGGACCCTTCGCATCAGCTCGGCCGATAGCCCGTCTTGGGACGGGCGTCGTTCGGCGCCCTATGGCATTCGCTCCTAACCGTTTCGCAATTCGCGAACCGGTCTAGTTTTCGGGCGGCCTTCTCGGCCGGAACACCAGCTTCTGATAGACGAGGCCGATCCCGATCAGCACCGCGCCGAGTCCGATGAAGGAAAAGGCCCGCTGCGCCCCAACCAGATGGGCGAGATCGAAAAAAAACACCTTCAGCACCGCGAGGACGATCACGGCCGCCGAGGCGACGCGCGCCTCCAGCGAATGGCGCAGCAGGCCATAGGCGAGCAGGGCCACGCCAAGGGCGAGCCAGACCGCCGAATAGGCATATTGCTCGGTCGCGCTTGTGGCCTGATTCCAGCCGATCCACATGCCCTGAAACAGGCGGCGCGTCTCCAGCGTCGCATAGAGGAAAATCAGCAGCAGCGCCATCAGCCGCGCCATGCGCAGGAACCAAAGGGGGCGCGTGGTCCGGCATAGCTTGGCCAGCCCGGCGGCGGCCACCGCCGGCAAGGCGTAGCCGAGCAGCAGGCTGTTCAGCCAGCGTCCGCCGATGACCGGGCGCTGGCTGAAAAAGGGATTGCTCCACAGCGCAAGCGAAAGGCACGCAATCAGGGCCGAGACGACGCCAAAGCCGAGCGAAAAGAAGTACAGAACCGGGCTGCGGCGTCCGAGATCGAGCCGCGACAGCACCAGCGAAAATCCCATCGCGCTGACGGCGTAGAGTCCGTTTTCCGCCAGGCTCGAATCCTCCACGAAGAGATCGCCGCCATGCAGCGCGTGGCGGATCTGGAAAAAGACCAGCAAGGCGGAAAAGACGATGGCCAAGGCTTCGGCGATCTGGGTCGGGCGATCCTCGCCGCCATTGCGCGCGAGCAGCTGCGCCGCCAGACCAAAAGACAAGGCCGGAACGCCATAGCCGAACAGCAGCCAGTTGAAGATCAAATTTGTCCCGAGCTCGGCGTCGACGATGCGCGGGTCCCACGCGAGCCGGGCGGCGATGACGAAGCCCATGGCGGCGACGGCTCGCCGCAGGGCGGGGACGCCAAGACGCGATTCGACATAGGCTGCGCCAAGGGCGGAAAGCGACAGCGCCACGGTGAGCATGCCGCGATCGAGCGTGAAGGTCAGGCCGAGCGCAAGCGCGGCGAGGGTCGCGCTGGCCATGACGCCCAGGGCGAGGCGGTCGTTCGAGCCTTCCGCGTCGCGCCGGCGGAAGGCCTGCGCGAAGGCAAGAAAGGCCAGCGCAAGAGCGAGGGCGACGAGGCCGAGCGGCAGGCTCGTCGCGGCCCAGGTCAGCCGCAGGTAAACGATGCAAAGAATGGCGAGCGGGGTTAGCGCGGCGGTCGCGGCGAGGACCAGCGCCGCGAATTTCGGGATTTCCACGCGCCGCCACAGGCTGTGGCCGGCGAGCCCGGCGACCGCCGCCGCGCAGAGCGCCGCGAACAGCTGGAAGCGGACGGGCAGGGCGGGCGGCGCCTCGGCAAGGTCGAAATTGGGCGTGTCTGTCGGCCAGAGCGCCAGCAGCCAGAAGGCGACCGCGCCCGCCCCCGCCAACAGGCCGGGCGCAAGCCAGGGCCGCGCCGAGCCGCTGGCCGCGAGCAAACCGACGACGCCCAGCGCGCCGAACAGCCAGAAATTGTCGAAGTCGCCGCGATTGGCGCAGAAGGATAGGGTCAGGCTGGCGACAAAGGCGATGCCGAGCGGCCCCGCATGGGCGAGGGCGAGACGCCGGCGCGGGCTTGCCGTCAGGGCCGCGCGGTCCAGCGCGAAAGCGAAACAGGCCAAAGCCATTTGAACGACGAAATGCAGTTCGGCGGCCTGGGGAAAATCCGGCTGTCGGCCAGCGGCGAGGGCAAGGCCCCAGAGCGCGGCGCCGATGGCGCAGGAGACGGCGAGCCATGCCCATTGCCGCAGCCGCGCCAGCCCGTAAGCGGACGCCGCGACGACGCCGAGATAGATCAGCAGCGGCCATGGGGTCGGGTCGGGCGTGGCGATCAGAAGCGGCGCGGCGAGGGCGCCGACCAGCCCGAAGCCTGCGATGGCGGGGCCATGCCACACGGCCGCGAACATGGTTGCGAGCCCGGCGGCGCCCAGCGCGACAAAGGCGAAGCCAGGACCGATAAAGCCATAGAGCGCATAGGCGGCGTAGATCGCGCCGAAGCCGGCGGTCGCGCCGGCGGCGGTCAGCACGGCGGGGGTGGGCGTCGCCTCGCCAGCGCTTTTTTCGCGCCGGCGTAGAAATTCCCCAGCGCTTGTCAGCGCCGCCGCAAAGGCGAGCCCGAGCAGCACGCGGGCGGCGGGGCCGAACAGGCCCTGTTCGATGGCGAAGCGCACCAGCAGCAGGCCGCCGAGCGCCAGAGCGATGCCGCCGACATAAACCACCCAGCGCGTGCCGATGGCCTCTTCGAGCGAGGCGGCGGGGCGCGGCGCGGGCGCGAAAAGGGGCTGTTCGGCCTGTGGCGGAACCGGTTCTTGCGGCGGATTTTCATGCAGCGGCTCGACCGGCGCGTCCAATTCCGGTCTGGTTTCCGTGGCGGCCGCCTGCGACTGGGCTGGCGCCGCCTGCGGCGGCTGGGCGGGCGGAAAGGCGCGCAGGGCCTGCAATTCCGCCTGCAAGGCGCGCAGGGCGCGCTCCATGCGGTCCATCCGGCCGCGCGCGTCCAGCGCAAGGAAGAATCCCAACGCGCCCAGTAGCGTCAGCAGGCCGGCGACTAAACTCATGGACCCCAATCCGCGCAAAACGACCGAACGGCGCGATTGTCGGCGCCGCCGCTTTCCTTTTCTTACAATGCCCCGAGGAAACCGGAAGTTAAACCGGCTGCTGAACCTCCGGCCCGTCATTGGCGACGCGGCCGACCAGCGGCGAAATAGCAAAAAATTCGATGGCGTCTTCGTCGGCGGGACGCAGCAAGTTCAGAGGCGGGGGGAAGGTTTCGTCAGGGTTGAGCCAGGCGTCGTAATGTTCCGGCTCGATCACGGCAGGCATGCGGTCGTGGATCGCGACGGTCGCGCCATTGGCCATGGTGGTGACGATGCAGGCGGTGTCGATCTCGCCGCCGGAAGGGTCGGTGAAGGTTTCCCACAATCCTGCGAAGGCCATCAGGCCGCCGCCGCTCCGGCGCAGCAGAAAGGGCGTCTTCGGCAAGGGCTTTCCAGAGTTGGGCCTGCCGGAAACGGGCCCATTGGCGCGCCACTCGTACCAACAATCGGCGGGAACGAGGCAGCGCCGCCGCCGCAGGGCCGCGCGAAAACTCGGCTTTTCGGCCAGGGTTTCGGCGCGGGCGTTAATGAGCAGCGGGAATTTCTGCGGATCCTTGACGAAGCCGGGCAAAAAACCCCAGCGCGCCAGCAGGAAATGCCGCGAGACGCCCAACGGTCCGCGCCGCGCCGTGATAATCGGGATGGGCTGGGTCGGCGCAATATTATAGCGCGGCGGAAAATTGGGTTGTTCCGCATAGCGGAAATGGGCGCGGACGGCCTCGGGCGGCGAGGTGATGGCGAAGCGACCGCACATTTCTTTGCCCTTTCCCATTGATCGCGACAGGTCGCGGTCAACGATCCCCTCGAGTCAGCTCGGCGGCGCAGTCGCGCCTGACCAGGTTTCAGAGGCTCTCGCTTGCGGGACCTGGCATTACGCTTCGTCGCGGATGTAGCGCGCCGAGCGGGTGCGCAGGGTCACCAGTTCCTCGGCGGCCGAGGGATGCAGCGCCATGGTGGCGTCGAAATCGGCCTTTTTCGCGCCGAGCTTGAGCGAAATGGCGAGCAGCTGGACCATTTCGCCGGAATCCTCACCCAGAATATGCACGCCGAGCACGCGGTCGCTGTCGCCGTCCACGATGATCTTCATGATCACCCGCTCCGCGCCGCCCGTCAGCGTGGCCTTCATCGCGCGGAACGAGGTCTGGTAAATATCGACGCAGCGGAATTTCTCGCGCGCCTCGGCCTCGGTCATGCCCACCGTGCCGATTTCCGGCGTGGTGAAGACGGCGGTGGGAATGAAATGATAATCGACTTCCTGTTCGCTCCCGCCGAACAGGCGGTCGGCGAGCAGATGCCCCTCGCGGATGGCGATGGGCGTGAGATTGATGTGATCGGTCACGTCCCCGACAGCGTGGATCGACTCCACATTGGAAGTGTTGCGCGCGTCGACCTTGACCGCGCCGACCGAGTCGAGCGCGACGCCCGCCTTTTCCAGCCCCAGTCCCTGGGTATGCGGCTTGCGGCCGGTGGCGATGAGAATCTGGTCGGCCTCGATCGTCCCGCCGTCGGAAAGCGCGATCCGCAAGCCGTCGGCCGTCTTTTCGATCGCTGTCGGCAGCACGTCGTGCCGCAGCGCGATCCCGGCGTGGGTCATGCCGTCGCGCAGACCCTCGCGCATGGCCTGATCGAAGCCGCGCAGCACGTTGTCGGCGCGAAATATCTGTGTGACCTTGGCGCCGAGGCGCGCGAAAACGCAGGCGAACTCGACCGCGATATAGCCGCCGCCGATCACGACCAGACGTTTCGGGAATGTTGCGAGATCGAAAATCTCGTTCGAGCTGATGGCGTGCTCGAGTCCCGGAATTGTGGGATGGAAGGTTGGCGCGCCTCCGGTGGCGACCAGAATGTGCCGCGCCCGGATGACCCGGTCGCTGCGGGTCAGGCGCACCTCGTGGGGGCCGAGAACTTCCGCGCGTTCCTCGAAAACCTCGACGCCCGCCTTGCGCAGATTGGCCTCGTAAATGCCGGAGAGGCGCGAAATCTCCGCCTCCTTGGCCGCGACGAGCTTGCGCCAGTCGAACTCAGGCTCTTGCGGCAGGCGCCAGCCGAAGGCCGCGGCGTCGGCGAAATCATCGGCGAAGCGCGAGGCGTAGACATAGAGCTTTTTGGGAACGCAGCCGCGAATGACACAGGTTCCGCCGATGCGGAATTCCTCCGCGATCATGGCTTTCGCGCCGTGGCCCGCCGCGATGCGCGCGGCGCGCACGCCGCCCGACCCGGCGCCGATCACGAAAAGATCGGCTTCGAATTCGCTCATCGGCGCAGGCTCCTTCCAGATTTCAGCGTCTCAGCCTTCGAGTTGGCCGACGACGCGTATTCCGCTCACATCGGCGACGATCACCACGCTCGCAAGGCCGATGAATAATCCGTGTTCGACCACGCCGGGAATGGCGTTGAGCGCGCGCGCGAGCGCGTCGGGGTCGGGGATGAGGCGGAAATCGCAATCGAAGATCGGATGGCCGCCATCGGTGAGGTAGTCCTTGTCTTCGGCGACCTTGCGCTGCACGACCGGCCCGGGGCAGCCGCAGGCGCGGGCGGCATCCTCAATGTGGCGGCGGGTCGCGACGAGGCCGAAACGATCAACCTCGACGGGCAATTTGAACTTGCCGAGATGGGCGACCTCCTTGCTCGCGTCGGTGATGACGATCATGCGCTTCGAGGCCGCCGCAACGATCTTTTCCCGCAGCAGCGCACCGCCGCCGCCCTTGACGAGGCGCAAGGCCGAATCGAATTCGTCGGCGCCGTCGACAGTCAGGTCGAGTTCCGGCGTCTCATCGAGCGTCGAGAGGCGAAGCCCCCAGCCTTCGGCCTGAGCGCGGGTGCGCTCGGAGGTCGGCACGCAGGTCACGTCGAGGCCTTCGCGGGCCTTTTCGCCGATGCAGTCGACGAAATGAGCGGCGGTCGAGCCGGTGCCAAGGCCGAGCTTCATGCCGGAGCGCACCAGGGCGGCGGCGCGTTCGGCGGCCTGCCGTTTCAGCAATTCAATGGGTGAATGGTCCATGGCGGGCTCCGGAAATTCCACGCTTTCCGCGATAGCGGCATTGGCGAAGAAAGGCAATCCGCTCGCTTGCAACCGGCGCCCGGACCCCTGATCTATGCCGAAGCAGCGCGGGAGTCTTGTCATGAGAATGACTGGCAACACAATTTTCATCACAGGCGGCGGATCAGGCATCGGCAAGGGACTCGCCAAGGCTTTTCACGCCCGGGGCAATAAGGTGATTGTCGCCGGGCGGCGCAAGGCGCCTTTGCTGGCGCTGACGCAAACGCATGCGGGCATGGATTTCTGCGAACTCGATTTGCGCGATCCTCTCGCGGTCGCTGAGGCCGCCGATTGGCTGGTCATGACCCATCCGGACGTCAATGTCCTGATCAACAACGCCGGGATCATGGCGGGCGACAAGACCGGCGCTTTCATGGACGACGACCTTACGCGCGCCATCGTCGAGACCAACCTGCTCGGTCCCATCCGCATGACCTCGGCTCTGGTCGAGCATCTGAAAACCCGGCCCTATGCGGCGGTGGTCAATGTCACATCGGGGCTGGCCTTCACCCCGCTGGCCCATTCGGCGGTCTATTCCGCGACCAAGGCGGCGCTGCATTCCTGGACCCTATCGCTGCGCATCAGGCTCAGGGGCGGGTCCGTGCGCGTGCTGGAGCTGGTCCCGCCCTGGGTGCGCACGGACCCGATTGGCTCGCGCGACGAGCCGCGCGCCATGCCGCTGGATCAATTCATCGCGGAGGCGATGGAGAAATTTGCGACCGGATTGGATGAAATTCTGGTCGATAGGGTGCGCATGTTGCGCGACAATCCGGGTCCCGATGAATGGGCCTTTGTCGAGGAATTCAACAGCCGCCGCGCGAATTGACGCGCTCGGGCGACTCGCGCATCAGGCGAAATAGGCGTCGATGATTCGCGCGTAAATCCGGGTCAGTCCGTCGATGTCCGAGACGGCCACGCGCTCGTCGATCTGATGCATGGTCTTGCCGACCAGCCCGAACTCCACCACCGGCCCATATTGCGAGATGAAGCGGGCGTCGGAGGTCCCCCCCGAGGTCGAGAATTCCGGCCGGCGTCCCGTCTCGGCCTCGATAGCCTTCGCCACCTTTTCCGTGAACTCTCCCGGCTTTGTGACGAAGGATACGGCGTTGCAGGGGTCGAAGCCCAGCTCGAATTGTTCCGCCGGCCGCGCGGTCAGAAGGCGGCGGCGAATCTCGGTTTCAAGCGTCTGCGGCGTCCAGAGATCGTTGAAGCGGATGTTGAACCGCACCCGCGCCGCGCCGGGAATGACGTTGGTCGCCTCATTGCCGATGTCGATCGAGGTGATTTCGAGATTGGAAGCGTCGAACCAGTCCGTGCCCTTGTCGAGCGGCTCGCCCTTGAGCGCGGCGCAGAGCGCCAGAAGATGCGGGACCGGATTGTCGGCGCGATGCGGATAGGCGACATGGCCCTGCTTGCCACGCACGACGAGCCGCCCATTGAGCGAGCCGCGTCGGCCGATCTTGATCATGTCGCCGAGGTCCTGGGCGTTGGTCGGCTCGCCGACGACGCAATGGTCAAAGCTTTCGCCGCGCTCGGCCAGCCATTGCAGCATCTTCACCGTGCCATTGATGGCCGGGCCTTCCTCGTCGCCGGTGATGAGAAAGCCGATCGAGCCCTTTTTGGGCGCGCCATGCTGTTCGAGATGGCGAAATGCGGCGGCGGCGAAGGCGGCGATGCCGCCCTTCATGTCGGCGGCGCCGCGCCCGTAAAGCTCGCCCTCAATGATTTCGCCCGCGAAGGGATCGACGCTCCATTTGGCGGAATCGCCTGGCGGCACCACGTCCGTATGGCCGGCGAAGAGAAGGAAGGGCGCGCTGTCGCCGACGCGCGCGTAGAGATTGTCGATATCCGGCGTGCCGGCTTCGGAAAAGGGCAGGCGGTGGGTCTTGAAACCGGCGGCGTCGAGTCGGGCCTGCAGGATGTCGAGCGCGCCGGCGTCGGCGGGCGTGACCGAGGGGCGGCGAATCAGGTCGCGGGTGAGGGCCACGCTCGGACTGGTCTCGCCGTCCAAATCGCCGTCCAAATCGCCGTCCATGTCACATCCTTGCTCAGTCCGGGCGCAGGGCCAGTTCGTAAAATTGCGCGGCGAAGGCCGCCAGCGCCACCAGAAGAACCAGCCAGGGCGCGAAGGCGGGCATCAGGCCGAACAGATTGGGCTGCGCCCAGAACGCCGCGCCCGCCGCGAAAGCCGCGAACGGCCAGACGCTGGCCCAGCCGGGGCCGTAGCCTCGCGCGCGAAAGCGCTTGGCGGAAAGATTATACTGGCTGATCTGGGCCAGCAGAACCAGGCTCGCGTAAAGCAGCAGATAGAAAAAGGCGAGGAACGCCTTGAGGTCGAACAGGCCTTGCACCGCAAGGTCGCGATGAGTCCACGAACCCATCGCCGCCCAGACGCCGGCGAGGACCAGGCAGAGCCCGGTCAGCGCCAGGGTCCAGCGGCGCCAGACCGCCGCGGAAATCGTCCCTTCGGAATTGCGGAAGAGGAAGCTGAATTCAGCCTGATCCATCAGTCGCGCAACAGCTCGTTGATGCCGGTCTTGGAGCGGGTCTGCGCGTCCACCGTCTTGACGATGACGGCGCAATAGGTCGAGGGGCCGGGCGTTCCGTCCGGCAGCGGCTTGCCGGGCAGGTTGCCGGAAACAACCACGGAATAAGGCGGGACATAGCCGACATGGACCTCGCCGGTCGCGCGGTTCACGATCTTGGTCGAGGCGCCGATATAGACGCCCATGGCCAGCACCGCGCCCTCGCCGACGACGACGCCTTCCACCACTTCGGAGCGCGCGCCGATGAAGCAATTGTCCTCGATGATCGTCGGGCCGGCCTGCAGCGGCTCCAGCACGCCGCCGATGCCGACGCCGCCCGACAGATGCACGTTCTTGCCGATCTGGGCGCAGGAGCCGACCGTCGCCCAGCTGTCGACCATGGTGGCGGTGTCCACATAGGCGCCGAGATTGACGAAGCTCGGCATCAGGATCACGCCGGGGGCGATATAGGCCGAGCGGCGGACGAAACAGCCGGGCACGGAGCGGAAGCCCGCGGCGGCGTGGTCCTTGGCGCCCCAGCCGTCGAATTTCGAGGGAACCTTGTCAAACCAGGTCGCGCCATAGGGGCCGCCGGGAATGACATGCATGTCGTTGAGGCGGAAGGACAGCAGCACGGCTTTCTTGAGCCACTGGTTGACCTTCCAGCTGTCGGGGCCGGTCTTGCCGGGGATTTTCTCCGCCACGCGCGCCTTGCCGGCGTCGAGCAGGTGCAGCGCCGATTCGACGGCCTGGCGCACGTCGCCCGTGGTCTGGGGCGTGATGTTGGCGCGATCCTCGAAAGCGGCGTCGATGATGGTCGCGAGCGCGTGCGGCATGAGCGTTCCCCTTTGAAAATTTGTTGCGCTGGTTTCGGGTTTTGGCGCGGAGAAGTCAAGGCTGCGCCGGATCAAGCCATGACAATGCCCGTTTGTTTCGCCTTGCTCTCGGGTTCGACATGGATGTTGATCAGCGCGCCCGGAAACTCCGCTGTCAGCGCGTCCTCGATCCGGTCGCAGATGTCATGCGCCGCGCCGACCGTCATGGCCGAGGAAACGATGAGATGGAAATCGATGAAGGTGGCCTTGCCGGCGTGGCGTGTCCGCAGGGCGTGCGCTTCGATCGAGCCCGCGCCGCTGCTGGCGATGATTTCCCTGATGCGCGAAAGCTCTTCCGCCGGCGCCGCCTCGTCCATCAGGGCGCTGACATTGTCCCTCACCACGCCTCCTCCGCTCCACAGGACGTGCAAAGCGACAAGGCCGGCGAGCGCCGGATCGAGCCATTCGATCCCCGTCACGACGACCAGCGCGACGCCCGCCAGCACCCCGAGCGAGGTGACCACATCGGACATAAGATGCTTGCCGTCGGCCTTCAGCGCGGCTGAGCGATGCGCGCGGCCCTGCAGCACGAGAAAACGGCTCCACAACCCATTGAGCAGGGTGGCGCCCATGCTGACCGCGAGGCCTGCGCCGGGCGCCTCGATCGCCCGGGGCGTCAGGAAGCCCAGATAGGCCTCGTGCATGATCGCCAGCGCGGCCAGGATGATGAGGACGCCCACCGCAACGGCGGAAAGATATTCGGCCTTGTGGTGCCCATAGGGATGCTCGTCGTCCGGGGGCTGGGCGGCGATGCGAATGGCGACAATCGCCGCCAGGGCCGTGGCGACATTGATAATGCTTTCAAGCGCGTCCGAGTAAAGCGCGATGCTGCCCGTCAGCAGAAAAGCGACATATTTCACGCCGAGCACGACGACGCTCACGCCAAGGCTGCCGACGGCGATCTGATTGAGGCTCAGGACAGGGAACTTCAAGGCGTCTCCGGCGCTTTCAACGCGCGCGCCGCGGCGCGCGGCTTGAGGCTGCTGCGATTGAATTCGCTGCAGGATCGGGCGGATCATATCCGAGACGACGCCCGCCGCAAAATTTTCGGGCGTTTCGCGCGCGGCGTCAGATCAGCCGGTTCAAAAAATCCACGAGATCCTCGGTGACGAAATCCACATGCGGCGGCGTGTCATCGTGCTTTTCCCAGTCTTCGCGGTGGTCTTCCGCGCCCTGTTTCGGGCGCACCAGCACCGTCAGCATGCCCGAGGCGTGGGGCGCGGCGAGGTTGTGGACGATGTCCTCGAACATGGCGGCGCGCGACGGATCGACGGAATGGCGCTCGAAAAAGCGCTGATAGGTCTGCAAGGCGGGCTTGGGCAGGTAGTCGCCATGCTCGATGGCGAACATGCCCTCGAACAAATGGTCGATTCCGAGCTGCTTCGCAGTGGCCAGCGCATGTCCGTGCGAGCCATTGGTGAGAATCAGC
The DNA here is from genome assembly GCF_030056575.1 of Rhodoblastus sp. 17X3. Lineage (GTDB taxonomy): Bacteria > Pseudomonadota > Alphaproteobacteria > Rhizobiales > Beijerinckiaceae > Rhodoblastus. The sequence continues at coordinate 123,812 of NZ_JASHHX010000001.1, forward strand.
TTGCGGCCGGGCAGGGCCTCGATCGCCTGCGCCAGTTCGGGATTGGGGTCCAGCGACGAGCGGTCGATGTCATGGACGAAATGCAGGAAGTCGTCCGGCGCGACGTCATATTCGCGGATCAACCCCGCCAGCGTCGTGCCATAGACGCGGTAATAATGTTTCTGAAGCGCGCGCGCGGACTGGCCGTCGAGTCCGAGCAGCGCGATCATATAGGCGGTGATGCGGGCGTCGATGCGCGGCCACAGATCGCTGTCGGGCGGATAGAGCGTGTTGTCGAGATCGAAAACCCAGGTCTCGACCTTTCTGAACATCTCGACCCGGCGGAAATCCGCCAGGCGAGGCGCGCCTTGTTCGCTTCGATCGGTCACCTTGTGATCAGCGTGCCCGCGCCGTGATCGGTGAGCAGTTCGATCAGCACGGCGTGCGGGATCTTGCCGTCGAGGATGACGACGCCCTCGACGCCCTGCTCGATGGCGTAGATGCAGGTCTCGACCTTGGGAATCATGCCGCCCGTGATGGTGCCGTCGGCGATGAGCGCCGGGATTTCGCTGATGCGCAACTGCTTGATGAGATGCTTGTTCTTGTCGAGCACGCCGGGAACGTCGGTCAACAGAAGCAGGCGCTTGGCGCCGAGCGCCCCGGCGATGGCGCCGGCGAAGGTGTCGGCGTTGACGTTGAAGGTCTCGCCGGCCGCGCCCTGCGCGATGGGGGCGAGCACCGGAATCAGCTCGCGCCCGAGCACCTGCTCCAGCACCGTGGAATCGACCTTGGACGGATCGCCGACGAAGCCGAGGTCGACCGGGGCCTTGCCCTCCTGCTCGACCTTCACGACCTTCTGCGCCGTGACCATGTTGCCATCCTTGCCGCACAGGCCGATGGCGCGACCGCCTTCATTATTGATGTAGCCGACAATCTGCTTGTTGATGGCGCCGGCGAGAACCATTTCAACCACTTCGACAGTGGCCTTGTCGGTCACGCGCAGGCCGTCGGCGAATTCCGACTTGATGCCCAGCTTGTTGAGCATGGCGCCGATCTGGGGGCCGCCGCCGTGAACCACCACCGGATTGACGCCGGATTGTTCGAGCAGGACCATGTCGCGGGCGAAATTGCGCGCGGTCGCCTCGTCGCCCATGGCGTGGCCGCCATATTTCACCACGATGATGGTGTCATCGTAATGCAGCATGTGCGGGAGCGCCTGCATCAGGATCTTGGCCTGATCGATGGCGGCTGCCTGGTCGAGGGGGGCGGAGGGGACCGGGGCTTCGCTCATTTCTGCTGCCTTTTGATGGGGTGGCGCCTGTTTAGCCGATTTGGGCGGGCTGGAAAATCGTTCTGTCGCGTTCATACAGCAGCTGCGCGACCGCGGCGCGCAGATCCGACAGACCTTCGCCCTTGTGCGACGACAGGAATATGACGTCGGGATGGGCGGCGGGGTGTTCGCGCAGGATCGCCTTGGCGTCGGCGATGGTCTTTTCGACCTGGACCTGCTTCACCTCGTCGCGCTTGGTCAGGACCACCTGATAGGAGAGGGCGGCCTGATCGAGCTTTTTCAGCATGTCGCGATCGAGGTCCTTGACGCCGTGGCGGCCGTCGATCAGCACGAACACGCGGAGCAGGCTCGCCCGCCCGCGCAGGAAATCCTGCATCAGCTGGGTCCAGCCGGCGATCTTCTCCTTGGAGACGGCGGCGTAGCCATAGCCCGGCATGTCCACCAGACGCAGCAGCGGCTCCTTCGGGTCGGGGCCGAGCGCGAAGAAATTCAGCTGCTGGGTGCGGCCCGGCGTGTGCGAGGTGCGCGCCAGCGTCTTGCGGGTCGTGAGCGCGTTGAGCAACGACGACTTGCCGACATTGGAGCGGCCGGCGAAGGCAATCTCGACCGGCCCCATCGGCGGCAGGCCGTCGATCTTGTCGGCGGCCCAGATGAATTCGCAGTTCTGCGCAAACAGCTTGCGGCCGATTTCAGCGAAATCGAGGGCGGGTTCGGATTCTGTCACGGAATGGCTCCGAAGGAAATACGACGCGCCTCGCCCAGTCCCTCTCCCCGCGCGGGCGGGGAGAGGGGGCGCGTCACGCCGCCTTGCGCGAAAAGGTCTTGCGCAGATTGTCGAACAATTCGACCTTCACGCCCGCCTGTTTCATGATCAGCGTCTGCTGAGCCACGGAGAGGACGTTGTTCCAGGTCCAGTAGATGACCAGACCGGCCGGGAATGCGCCGAGCATGAAGGTGAAGATCACCGGCATCCACGCGAACATGGTCTTCTGCACCGGATCGGTCGGCTCGGGGTTCATCTTCATCTGAACCCACATCGACACGCCCATGATCAGCGGCCAGACGCCGAGATGGAGCAGATGGCCGAACAGCGGCAGATGGGTCGGATCCACCGGCAGCAGCCCGAACAGGTTGAAGACATTGGTCGGGTCCGGCGCCGAAAGGTCCTTGATCCAGCCAAAGAAGGGCGCCTGGCGCATTTCGATGGCGACGAAGAGAACCTTGTAGAGCGCGAAGAAGACCGGGATCTGCAGCAGAACCGGCAGACAGCCGGAGACGGGATTGATCTTCTCCCGCTTGTAAAGCTCCATCATCTCCTGCTGCTGCTTCACCTTGTCGTCGGGATAAAGCTCCTGCAGCGCCTTGATCTTGGGCTGCATCTCCTTCATCCGCGCCATGGACAGATAGGAGCGGTTGGCCAGCGGGAAGAACAGGCCCTTGACGACGAGGGTGATGATGAGGATGGCGACGCCGAAATTGCCGACGAGCTTGTAGATTTCCTCGAGCAGCCAGAACATCGGCCGGGTCAGGAAGTGGAAATAGCCCCAGTCGATCAGCATGTCGAGCTTCTTGATGCCGAGATCGTTCTGGTAATGATCGAGAACCTTGGATTCCTTGGCGCCCGCGAAGACGCGGGTGGTGAGGACCATGTTCTCGCCGGGCGCGAGCGTCTTGGCCTCGCCAAAGACGTCGGCCTGGTATTGCGGCGTCACGCCGGGGAATTCGCGGAACCAGCCTTTGTAATTCTCGGCCGAGTCGGGAATGATCGCCGTCGCCCAATATTTGTCGGTGAAGCCGAGCCAGCCGCCCTGGGCGTAGCCGTCGACCGGCAGCACCTTGGCGTTGTTGGTTTCCTTGGCGATCGCGGCATAGGTCAGCTCGGTCGAGGGCTGGTCGGCGCCGACCACGCCGATGAAGCCTTCATGCAGGACGGCGTAGCCCGAGGTCTTGGGCAGGCCCTGCCGGGTCGCGCCGGCGTTGGGGAACAGGGTGACCGCCTCCTTGCCGCGGTTCTCGATCGTATCCGCCACCGTGAACATGAAGAACTCGTCGACCGAGACCTTGCGCTTGAAGATCAGCCCATTGCCATTGTCGAAGGTCAGGGTGACGGGCGTGGCCGGGGTCAGCTTGTCGCCGTCGGCGGTCCAGACCGTGTCGGCCTTGGGCAGGCTGAGCGTCACGCCGCGCGAGGCGACATAGTTGAAGTCGATGAAATAGCCGTCCGGCGCGCCCGAGGGCGAAAGCAGGACGATGTTCGGGCTCTTGGGGTCGGTCGTCTCGCGATAGTTCTTGAGCGAGACATCGTCGAGCCGCGCGCCCTTGAGCGCGATCGAGCCGAACAGGTTCGGCGTCTCGAGAGCGATTCGCTTGCTCTGGGCGAGCGCCTCCTCGCGGGTCAGGGGCGTCGGCGCGGCCAGGCGTCCCGGCTCGCCGGCGGCGCCTGATTGAGCCGGATTGCCTGCGGCGCCTGGCTGGGCCGGATTGCCCGGCTCGATCTGGTTGAGCTGGTTCAGGGTCTGGCGCGCCTGCTGAACCTTGGGCGCGCCATAGAAATGGTTCCAGCCGAGGATGACCAGGAGCGACAGGCCCATGGCGATGAGGAGATTGCGGGAATCCTGCTGCATGTTCAGAGGTCTTGCTTGCGGTCGGCGGCCTGTGCGGCGGGAGACCGGCCTGAGCCGGCCCGATGGATTTTCTTCAGGGCGCGGGCGAGTTCGCCGCGCAATTCGTCGAAGGGCGCGGCCAGGGCCTCGCGCCGCGCCGCGAGGACATAATCGCAGCGGAGCTGGAAAAGCGATTCGTCCGCCAGCCGGACCGCCTCGCGCAAGCGGCGCCGGATGCGGTTGCGGACGACCGAGTTGCCGACTTTCTTGGTGACGGTGAAACCGACGCGGGCCGATTCGACGCAATCCGGGGCGGGGTCGCGTTCACGCGCCTGCAGCACGAAGCTGTGCTGATGCTGGCGCCGCCCCTTGGCGGCGGAGACGAAATCGGCGCGCTTTTTCAGTCGCAAAACACCAAGACGCACGCCGGAGACGGCGTGCGTGGATAAGGTGTCGCCGTCTTCGGGACGGGTCATGGCGAAAGCCGGGCGCGCCGGCGTCGCGGCGTCAGGCCGAGAGACGCTTGCGGCCGCGGGCGCGGCGGGCGGCGACGACCTTGCGTCCGCCGACGGTGGCCATGCGCGCGCGGAAGCCGTGACGGCGCTTGCGCACGAGTTTGGAAGGTTGATAGGTCCGCTTCACGGGTCTGCTCCGGTTTGTCTGGGCGCGTCGACAAGGCCGGACGCCGCCATATTTTAAAAGGTTCGCGCTTGCCGCTCTTGCTCGCCGCCTTTGATCAGCGCCAATAACAAGAAACGACCACGGCGCGAAGCCGAAAATCGCGAGCGGCGTTATAGAGTCATGGTCCGCCAAAAGTCAACGCGAGGGAAATGAATTTGGCGCCGCCATGCATCTTTGCCTATTGCCAAGCCCGCCGAGAGCGGTTAAACACCGCGCCACTCGCCGGCCCGCTTGGTCCGACGCGTGATGCGCCCGTAGCTCAGCTGGATAGAGCACTAGACTACGAATCTAGGGGTCAGAGGTTCGAATCCTTTCGGGCGCGCCATTAAAATCAAAGAGTTACGAAGAAAAAGCCGGAGCGTATCGCCTCCGGTTTTTCTTTGGGGTAACTCCTAGGGTAACGATTGGCGCTCAAATCCCGCCTGCCCCGTCGACGACAGTAGCAGGCCTGCAGACTCAGGACATTGCCGGCGCTTACTCGGCCTGTTTGTCTCTAATGCGCGCCGTGACCTCTGCGAAGGATGGGCGCTGTCCTTGCGATGAGGCTTTCAGGGCTGATCTCAAGAATCGAACCGGGAAACACATCGCCTCGACGTTCGACGACCTGATCTCCGTGGGGCGACCTGCGCCAGTCGCAATGCCTCGCTCGACCTCCGCGAGCATGAGGCCCACCTCTTCCTCGTCGAGAACTTTCTTGTCCACGAGCGCCTGAAAAAGCGCGGCAAGCACGGCATAGACGCCTTCGAGCTGCAAATTCGCTGTGTTCATGGGGGTGTTCCCGTCGTTTGGAAAACTTGGGCGAATTGTCCTATCGTCCCGAAGATAGCACCGAATCCTTACAGTCGTTCATCAGCGCCGCACCAGCGACCTCCTCGGCCGCGATGGTCGCTCCGAACGCCGCCTTCAGTTTGTCGCGGACGCCGGCCGATAGCGAAAAACCCCGCAACCGGTTTTCACCGTGCGGGGCCTGATCCTTGGCGGCTGTACATCCGAGCGCGCCTTGGAATTGAAGTCAGCTTAACCGGCGCTTGTGTCATTATGAAGGCTCGTCACTCCACATAGGCGCAATCGGCCCCGTTGATGATTCCAGTTTGCTCGGCGAGGCCATCCGCATCCCCAATCCCGCTCTCGTCTTCTTCGTCAAGATCATCTTCGCGATCAGGTTCCTCCTCGAAGTCGTCGTCGCCATCGATCTCGTCGAGGAGCAGGATCAGGCTCTCGATCGCGTCCTCGATCAGCCGGCGCATCCCTGGCCGGAACTCGATGAAGGTGCGGGGCGTGGGGCTATTCATCGCTCGCTCCAGCCTTTTCATAAAGCTCGTAATAGGTTTTCATCGCTGCGGTCGCCCAGCATCGTTCGCGGCGGAAAACGATCTTGACATCCCGCGAGGCGAGGCTCAGCCTTCGATGCTTATTTCCCAAGCACAGTAAAAAAAAGCAATCGTGGAGGGAATCATGGTCTCCGAAACGCTGGACATCAACGCGCTGACGCGAGACGATAATCAGGATCCGGACTTTCCCGATGCGCCGAGCGCGTGGACGCGGCAGGCGGCAGAAGAAACCGCCAAAGAGGAAGGGCTGAAGCTTACCGACGCACATTGCGAATTGATACGGGCGCTGCAATACTATTATGCGCGCCATGACGAGCCCGTGATCAACATGCGCGAACTGCACGATGCGCTGGACGAGAAATTCCACTTCCTCGGCGGCCTCAAATATCTATACGAGATCCTCCCCGGCGGGCCGATTGCGCAAGGTTGCAGGCTGGCTGGGTTGAAGGCTCCGTTTATGGCGACCGACAACAGTTTCGGCAGCGTAGCCTGAGCTGCTGACGCAAGACCTTGAACTGGCAAACGATAAGCCCCCGGCAAAACCGGGGGCTTTTTAATGAGCGCCGCGCGAGCGTTTTCAAGCCGGCCCACCGCGATCGATCGAAAACGCGCCGTGCGGGGCCTGCTCCTTGGCTGCTGTACAATCGAGCTCGCCCAGAGCGCGGCCGCTGAATCTTCATTCTTCAATAGCGCCAGAAGCTCTGCCATTGACCACCGGACTTTTCACTCGGATGGGAACCAAACGCCTCTTAATGAGCTTGTTGAGCCAACGGAGTCGGCCGCCGCAGAACAACTCATAGTGGAGGACGCGACATGGTTGGCAAGCTCGAATGCAAACACATCGACAAGCCCGACGAGACACGCCTATTCAAGGATGGGAAGGGCAAAGTTGAAGTCGTCACACTTGGCGATCATACCTTCGGCCGTGGTGTCTTTGAGCCCGGTTGGCGCTGGTCGCAACACGTCAAGCCGATTGCCGGAACTCCATCCTGCCAAGCTTCACACACCGGCTATGTCCTTGAAGGTCATATGGTGGTGAAGATGGATGACGGCGCTCAGATCGAATACGGCCCCGGCGACGCCTTTTACATGCCGCCTGGCCACGATGCGTGGATTGTTGGCGACCAACGCTGCGTATTGATCGACTTTACCGGCGTAGCGAAATACGCGAAGCCTGCCTGAAGGGCGCAACGGTTAACGATGGGCATATCGCTCGAAACTCGAATGGTCGTTCCGCTTAACAAAAACGCCCGCCAGTGCATCCGTGGCGGGCGTCAGTTGGCATGAGCCGTCGGGTAGGAAAGCTCAGCTTGGACTCAAAGTGGGGGTGCTTTTTTCCTTCGACAAGGGCGCCACCGCTACGGCGTCATCATAGGCCTTGTGATATTGCGTGTGCGCCTCGCGGATTAGATCTTCAACGTGATTGATCGAAAACATCAGCACTTTCAAGAACTCGCTGCTGATCACGATTTTTCGGTCGCCGTCGCCCCCCACGTCTTCAGCGACATGGCGAACCTGGTCTTCAGCAAACTGGGTCAAAAGAACGGACATATTGAGAGCATTGAAGATTGGCATTTCCAGGCGGCGGAAAGCGTCCGCAAGGTGCTCGTCATTCGGATAGGCCATGGAACTCTCCTCAAACTGTCAAAGTGGGGCGGACGAACGACTGAAGCAGCGGCATCAGAAGATCCTCGTCGTGTATCTCATCCTTGAGTGGTGACGACATAACGTATTCAACCTTGATCCGCGCCTCCTCGATGTCGCGGCATTGGTAGGCCAGAAGGATGATGGTCAGTTCCCTTTCTGCGTCGTTCGTCTCTTGCCAACGCCGGTTGGCGGCGCTGAGCCCGAACGCTTCCTTGCGAGCTTCATCGGCGGCGAAATTCACATCGAGGGTGGCGATGCGTTCGACCTCCTTGGCGTCGATCGCTGCCAGCGCCTGTTCGGCTGCTGTCGGGTCAAGGCGGACGAGTCCCGACAGCTTCTTGCGCTGTTCTTCGAAATCGTCGGCGATGCCCTTCTTACAAAAATCATAGCCGTAGGTGAGCTCGTAGCTGCGGCCTGGACCGGCCGGCGTCAGCACAGGATCTGGGTATGCTTCATCATATCGATCCTGCGTCGCCTCCTGGAGATCGATGGCCTCGCAAAACGCCTCGCGCGCCGCCCGGTGTTTGGCGATCAGGCTGAGCAGATCGGAAGCTTCAGTGCCGTGCGCAGCGGCGGAGATCGCGCCGAACACGGTTGCAGCTGATCCGGCGGCAAGGAATAGGCGGCGAGAAGGCAAGCCGGTAGCGCTTGCCGAAATGGTGTTTTTCGACATGGGTTGCTCCCTAAGAGCAGCTTGTGATACAAAATGGATCATACATTAATGATCCAAAATTGGTCAAGACTCGATGACGAAAATTAATCAGGTAAGGGCGGCTCGCGGTCTTATTGGCTGGTCGCAAACACAGCTTGCGGAAGCTGCCGGCCTGTCCTTGCCGACCGTAAAACGCTTCGAGACGGACAATGGCGTGAAAGTTTCGGGCGACGCAGTTTCGAAGATGGTCGCCGCGCTAGAAGCCGCGGGCGTCGAGTTCATCGCGGAGAATGGCGGCGGCGCGGGGGTGAGGCTCAGAAAGTCCATGATCAACTAGGCTTGCGGCCATTCTACCGCTTGTCATCGATCTGACCTTCAAGTCTTCGACAAGCAAATAGCCTGCCGTTTAGCTCTAGGTTTCTACGCCTGATCAAGTATTGGTCATTTTTTTGCCTGTAAAATAAACAACAAAAATGATACCCTCCCGCATTCGTGATGTGCGAAAGCGACCACTGCGCGTTAATATTTTAGAGGACGTAGGAATTTGGCGCCGGTCGCTTGGTCGGACGGCGCGGCACGCTTGGCCTTTGCAACTGTATTCTCGCAGGAGGTTGAAATGCCGCAGACACTCCATGCTCCTCATTTCTCTTTTCACCTTCCTAAACTCTCGTCATCCGACGTCGGCGCTCTCGAATTTTTGGTCTGCGCTGCCGCCGTGCTGGCGCTAGTTGTCGTCCTTGCGATCGAATTCCCGCTTGGAAGGGACAACCCCGGGGATGACGGCACCTATATCGCCGCCTATCAACATTAAGCGCATAGGGCGACCGCGCTGGCGCATCCGTTTTCGCCAGCGCGTCCAGTTCGACGCCCTTATCAAGCGATGTTCCGGCGATGTCGTTCAGGTCATCGCCAAGGGCTTCCCCACGGGCGGCGGCGCGGCGCACGGTGCGCTCGTCCTTGCCGGTGGCGTCGGCTGTCGCTGATGTGAACACGCCCTCATCCGTTCGAACAAATTGTCCGTTCGGTCCACAATTGCCGTTCCGCTTCGTCTCCGGGTGCAGCGTCTCATAGATCGCCTTGCTCCGGGCGATGGCGCGCGCCTCCTGCGCCGGCTCTCAGAGAACGAGGCCCGCGAGGTCGCCAATGTCATGTTGGCGATGCGGATATTGACCAAGCGAAGTCGCGGCTGACGCGACCCGCTGCCGACGTTCACGTCAAACTTGCGTTCCGAAGACGAAGCCAATCCCGGCCGTGACCGCCATCGCCAACGCGCCCCAAAAGGTGACGCGGATCGTCGCCTGAAAAACCTTGGCGCCGCCAGTCCTGGCGCCGACGTAGCCCAACAGGGCCAGAAACAATAGGGAGGCGATGGATACGGTTTCCACTACGTGCGAGGCCGGCGTCGCCAGCGCCAGGACCAGCGGCAGGGCGGCCCCGACCGCGAACGAGGCTGCGGAAGCCAATGCCGCCTGCACGGGCCGCGCCCGGGTCAAATCCGATATACCGAGTTCGTCGCGAGCGTGGGCCGCGAGCGAGTCGCTCGCCATCAGTTGCTCGGCGACCTGCAGGGCGAGCGTCTTGTCCAGTCCGCGCTTCATGTAAATTCCTGCCAGTTCCTTCAACTCTCCCTCAGGATTTTCGCTGAGTTCGCTGCGTTCGCGGGACAAATCCGCCGTTTCGGAATCGGATTGGGAACTGACCGAGACATATTCGCCTGCGGCCATCGACATGGCGCCGGCGACGAGGCCGGCGACGGCCGCCGTGAGAATAGCCTGATGCGTTCCCTGGGCGCTGGCGACGCCGATAATCAGGCTCGAGGTGGAGAGCAGGCCGTCATTAGCGCCGAGAACCGCCGCCCTGAGCCAACCGAGGCGCTCGACGGCGTGATTTTCGCGATGTCCCCACGTTCGGACCATGATCTGCCGCCCCCTCAGCAAGTTGCCGAAGACCCTATCGGCGAGGCGCCATTGTCGAAAGATTCGGATTTTGCACAAGCCTGGATTTTGCAAATGGGCCCAACGAAATTGAGCTGATTACAAAACTGCCATGGCGAGAGTAACCCTCGAGACGCCGCACGCCAGTGCATCCGTGGTGGGTGTTCTGCTGTTCGGCGTCGGTCACGCCTGACCGGCCGCCGGCATCGTCAAAAGTTGCTCGCGCGCCATATCAATGAAAACCTTCGGCATAGCGAAGGCGACCGCGTCGGAAATTTCCGGGTTTAGCTCTTTAATAAGCCGTGAGACCTCGGATCCAATTCGGGCTAATTCGGCGTCAATTTCGGCCTGCGGTCGCCCCGCGAGATCCAGGCATGTTTCGTAAAGATATCGATCGGCGAACGGGGCAATCACCCCCCGAATGAGTTCGACAGCCTGCTTCAGTTCCGGCGTCATTTGCGCTTGCCCTCGTCTTCATCCTCGGGGCCAAATTCATCCCAGATCTTTTCACCCGTTTCTTTCAGGATGTGCAGAAGGTGGGCCACGTTCCGGAAGTTGGAGCCGCCGCTTATCATCGCGGTATAGACAAGCTTCCCGGTCATCTCAGCGATCAAATGGCCATTGGCCATGGCGGCAGCCGACAAGAATGGACGCGGCGGAATTTTCGACGTCCCCAGCTCGTGCCAGACCGCCTTCACGTTGTTCGATCCAACATAACCGGCAATGTCGCTTCCTTCATGAACCGGCGCCGTGATCTCGATCGACCGCTTAAGCTCGCCGGTTTCAAGCAATGGCGTGTCGCCCCTCGCCTTGTGCGCAATCGTCTCAGGCTTCAGCGCCGGCCAAAACGGCTGCGGGTGGCCGAGCATACCCTTCGCCTTGCGCTGAATGAGCTTGCAGCCCCTTACGACGGCAACCTCCTCGGCGAGGCGGATATCGGCCTCCATTGTCAGCAAATGAGCGGCAAATTCGCCTAGGGAAAAAGTCTTCATGTTGCATCCCCGGCTGATTTGGCTTGTTCGGCGTCCCATTCGACCGACCCAACCGCGTAGGTTCGCGCAATCGGCTCCGGAGCGTCCGCCTGCGCCATCGCGTCGCGCCGCATCAGTTCGAACAGCGCCGAGCCTTTGACCATCGTCTTGGTCATTAATTCCGTGAGCGCCCAGACCAGAGCGTCGAGGCGGTCCGGCGACTTGTTCGACCCGGGCTCAAAGCTGCAAAGCTGATCTTCCAGCTCGGCGAACATCCCGACGTGATGGACGCGGCCGTTCTCATAGAGTGCAGATATAGGTTCGGCGCGGGCGACCTTGCCGCGCGAGGCGTGGACGAGGGTGATGGCGACATTCGGATCGATGACTCGAATCGTGCTCTCCACCATCGCGCCGCCTTGGTTCGCTTCGGCGACGATCCGGTCGGCTTCCCATCGGTGATAGGCTCTGACCGCAATCGAGGCCCATTCGGTCGGCGAGTATTTGCCCGACAGATCTTCGAGAATGCAGCCCTCGGCGTTGTCGTCGATCGCGGCGACCACGATCCCGGTCTCGTCGCTCGTTTCGCTCACCGAAACGGCGGGATCGACCGCGACCACGATCCGCCGAAGGTTGACGCCCTTCCGGTCCTGCCAGCGGCTGGATTCGATCATGTCGCGGGTCCACAACGCGCCTTGGACGTCTTCGAGCAACTCGGCGTTCAATTCCTGCCGGCCGAGGCGCGTGCCTTCGTATTTCCGCACGATCTGCGAAAAGAATGTCGGCGCCAGATTCTCGCGGTTGTCATAGGTCGAGCCGCGCGTGACTCTCACGTCCTGGCCATCCTGCGCGACGAGCTGCTTGATGATTTTGAGCGGCTTCGGCGTCGTCGTCACAACCTGGCGCGGCCGTTCGCCAAGGCGCAGACCAAATTGCAGCATCGACCACGTTTCCTCGACATTGCGCCAGGCGGCCAATTCATCGGCCCATGCTGCGCCGTGTTGCGGCCCGCGAAGGCGCTCCGGCTCCTCGCTCGAAAACATCGTCGCAATGCAGCCGTTCGGCCATGTCAGACGGCGCTTTGACGGCTCATAGGTCGGTCGATTCCAGTCCGGACAGATCGACAGGATGCCGCTCTCGCCCTCGACCATCGTATCGCGCACGTCGCCCGCCGTAGGCCCCACCAAGGCGATACGGTGAACCTTGCCGGCCTCGGCGATCGATCGAACCCATTCGCTCCCGGTTCTGGTTTTTCCAAACCCACGGCCCGCCAAAATCAACCAGGTCGTCCATTCGTCGTCGGGCGGCGGTAATTGTTGGGGGCGAGCCTTCGACGCCCAATCGTCTTCGAGGGCTGAGGCCAGTCGCGCGAAGGGCGAATGGTCGGCGGAATCATGCACGGGTCGCCTCCATCAGTTTCGGCGGCGCCCCATTGATCATGGGCGCAGCGTTGTATTTTTCGTCGAGGCGCTTGAAGAGGGCGACGATATCGGCGCGGGCCTCCGGATGAGCGGCGCAGACCTGAATGAGCCCGGCCTGCAACTCGGAAAAGGGCTGGCTGTTGAGAATGGCGAAATTGTTTTGAACGTTGACGATCGTGCTGCTGGCAATAGTCGAGACTTGCCCCGTAACCCGGCCGATCTCCTTCAGGACGTCCGTCAGCCGAGCCGATATGGCTACGACGCCGGCGAGATCGTCCTTCGCCGCGAGGCGATCAAATTGGTAGAAAAGCGCCGATCGGAGAATGGCGTAATAATCGATCAGCGATTGGCTTTCTTCGGCGGCGACTTCCGCCAGCTTGGCGATCTTGCCCGCGCCGATCAGATACGACGCCTTGCGGTCGTCGCTGACATGGCGCTCCATGTGGCGCCAGATTGCATCCCGATGCAGGTCGAATTGCTCGGCCAGCTTGTCGAGGCTCACACCAGCGCAGCGAAGCGCCTCGATCCGAGGACGCTCAGGATGCTTGCACACGGTGCAACGGTTCTCCGGCGAGATTTTCCGTGAGCCGCTTTTCGGGTAGCCCTTCGGCATTTCAGCCCTCTTCCGCGACCCGGAAACCGTGAATGATCAGATCGGCAACGGCCTCGATCGGCGCGACGATCACGCCGTCGTCGTCAGCCGCGAACGCCTGTCCCCGCCACGAGCAGCCCGCGCGGGGCGAACCCATCAGCCGGATCGATCCGAGCGACGGAGCCGGCGCCACCTCTTCTTCGATCAAGGTAAAACCGGCGCCTGCCGTCAAGGAAGCGACCGCCTGTTCCGGAACGGAGACGGTGCCGTCGTCGTGAACGCGATATCGCTCGGTGCCGTAATTGCACTCATCGCAGCCGGGCGGCGCGATCAATCGGACCATATCCGTCATGTCACACCGCCGATCCGGTGAGGGGATCGCGCCAGACGAGGCCGTCAAAGACGATCCATTTGTTCAGCGTCGTGTCGATGAACTCGAAGCCGGGCGCGGCCGTGTAAGGCGGCGTCAGGGCGCCGGGCTTCGGCCGTGCGGATGTCGGACCCGACGGAGCGACATTCGCCCAGCCGTTGGCCATTAAAACTGCGGCGTCGAAGTCAGGGACATCGACATAACTGCCGGGCGCGGCGGAATAGGTGCGGCCGTTCGCAACAACACTCTGTTGCTGGATGTTCGGCGGCGGGAGTAGGCGGGTCGTAAGCTGCATCATTGTCTCCAATCGGATTCAGGACGGCCGCGAACCGACGCAGACCGCGCATTCGCTTCACGCCAAACCTTGTCGAACTGCTCGACGTTGCCGAGCCGGCGATTCAGATCCTCGACCTTCGAAAGGAGATCGTCAGCCTGCGCCAACAGCGCCTCGGCTTTGCGGAAATCGGCGTCACGCGGATCAATTCGGCGATAGTCGACGGGGCCGTCAGCCTTCCACAGATCAAGGACCGCCTCCGGATTGGCGGGGCGATCGACCAAGCTCAATTCCGACCAAGCAATCTTGGTGATGATCTTCGAGTTTTTCGGGTCGCGGCCCAAGACCTTGCCACCGATGCTCAGGCCTTTCAGGACGCCCGTCTGAACCTTCTTGATCGCGACCGGATCGACCACAGTCGCCTCGATCAGCGTCCGGTTCTTGTCGTCGATCTCGACGTGATCGACTTTGCCCGCCGCGTCCAGGCCGTGCATCGAGCGGAGGGCGCCTGTCCCATGCGCCATGAAGTCGGGAATGGCTTTGCGAATGGCCGAGGCGAGAACGATCTCGCCGGACCGGTCAACCTCTTCCGTCGAGGCGATGCCGGTGATGTGCAGCAGGCCGTCGTCGTCTTCCTCAACCTTGCGCAGCCGACCGTAGACGTGGAAGCGGGCGCTCATTGATCGAGGCCCTTCACAACACCGCCGGTCGTCTCGGCGATATGGGCGGACCATTCGAGCTGAGCGCGTCGAACATCGTCGGTTGACGGGCCGACCGGCTTCAGATCGCCGATTTTGGCGTCGTACTGCTCAAGCCAGCGAAGATGCTCAAGGCCGGAATTGGGAAGGCGCGAGTTGCGCTGATGACCCAGTAGGATCAGAGGCTCGCGGACGCCGAGGGCTTTGGCGATCAGTTTATTGTGATGCGCCGCGACTTCCTTCAATTCGTCGACGATCGGCGTGATCTCTTCGGCGAGGATGTCCAGGACGGCCAGTTCGATTTCCGCTTCGATGGCCTTGGCCTTGCGTTCGGCTTCGTTGAGTTGCTGGCGAAGCTGGCCAGCCGCCGTGCGCGCCGCCGCTGCCGTGGCGCGAGTCTCAGCCGAACGATTTTCGAGATCTTTGCGCTCCTCGATGCGCGGGCCGGGAGCGTCGCCCTTGCCGCTCGTCGCCCACGCCTGAACGTCTGCGGCCTCGCGGGCTTCGATGCCCGCCAGATCGGCGCTATAGGCGTGCTCAGCCTGTTCGGCCCCGCTCAGCCGCTCGATGGCCTGACGCAAGCCAGTCGCCTCGGAAAGATGCTCTTGCCGCTCTCCGAGCAGCTTGTTGACCATCTCGCGCCCCGGTGAGACGTTTTCGCCGTCGATGGGTTCGACGAGTTTCAATGTCTTGATCAAATTGGCCTCCTTCTGAGCGCGAAAAATCGTCGCGTTGATACCCTCAAGTTACCCTATTTGAGATTCGTGCCCAATATGACAAATCAAGACATTGAAAAAACATCAGAAAATATTTTTGAGCACCTGTTGTTGTATCAGGTGCGCGCTGTTTTTACGGGCCGGCGACCAAGCGGGAAATGGCGCCCGGATCGACGGAGAGAGGAAAACTCGGCGCTGCTGTTTTCGCCCTTTTGGGCGGAAAATCAGGGAGGTTTTCTTATGGCCAAGGTCAAGGCAAAAAAAATCCCGTCGCACGAGTGGAGAAGGCAGGGCGTCTTTTCCCTCCCAATTCCTCGCATGGTCCGCTCACTACTGCCCCACCTGTGAAGGTGCGGCGGGGCAAGGTGCGGCAAGTTCGGCGGATGTGGCGCCCCACCCAACCCCCTATAGGGGTGTGGGGTGGGGCGGGGCAGATTTTCCAGCCAATGTGAGGTGCGGCAAAATCAGTCATCGGCGAATGTCCCGACTTCGACGTAATCGCGAAGCTCTCGCTTAGCGTCCCGCTTCTGGGCGACGACGAGCATTCCTGACTTTTTCCAGATTTTCAGGAGGCCGATGATTTTGGCTTTGTGCTGCTTGTTGCCGGTGTCGAGTTGCATCACCTGCGCCACGGCCTTTCCGACCCAATCAGCCGCTTGCGAGTTATCCCGCCATTGGCCTGCGGCGACGGCGTCTTGAACGGCGCGGAGATCGGCGACGGTGACCTGGTCGAGTGGGTCAGGCCATTTCCATACGGTGACGACGCCGACGTGATCGCCGTTGCCAATCTCGACCGACGTGATTTTGTACCAATCGGATTTGTCCGGCGGCGGCGCCAGATTGCTTTTGCCGTTGTCGACGCGGAAATGGAGCCGGCGATGTTCGACGCCAGCTCTGGCGCCTTCGTCTTCGGTCATGACATTCAGCACGCGGGCTGATCTGGCGGCGGACAGGAGCGCCACAGCGCCGCGCCCGTCCTCGACGGTGACCTCGGCGCCATTGGTCTTGCGGACGTGGTGGACGAGTTCGACGGCGCATCCTGTGTCGTCGGCGATCTTCGCCCATGCCTTGGCGACGCGGTCGATTGCTCCGTTGTCGTTTTCCGTGACGCGGTGCGAACTGACGAAAGGGTCAATAATCACCACGTCGATCTTGTTGGCCATGATGGTCGCCTTGATGGCGTCGATCACCGGCGCGATGACCTGGGCGCCGTCTCTGGTCTGCTCGGCGATGACCAGATCCATATCGCGGCCGGAATCGACAAACAGGCGTCCCTCAAAGTCTGAGGCCGCCAAACCGTGTTTGACGGCGGCGGCCATGATGCGGCGTTGAAGCTCGTCTTCCGGGTCTTCCCCGTTCCACATCCAAACTTTGAATCTACCCGAAGGGCTGATCCCGAGCAGCGGCTTCCCGCTGGTCATCGCGAGCATCTCAACAATTCCCAGCGAGGATTTGCCAACGCCTCCCGGCGCGACCGTGGTGCTGATGAATTTACGGGTGTGATGGCCTCCATAGATAAATTGACGCTTTGGGATCGTGTCGGGCTCAATCCAGGCGAAAGGCTTGGCACGGATCGCCTTGCCGGGCATCGGCGGCTGGAAGGCCTCGCCCGGCTGCTCGTAGAACGGATCGAATGGGATGGGTTGTCTCATTCGGCAGCCTCACACATCTCCACCGGCGCGGCCATGACGGCCCGCACGGTCTTGAACTCGCGAAGAGCCGCGCGGGCGTGATCCGCGAAGCATTGCAGATCCCAAATGGCGCCGGCGTCGTCGGCGATCTCCAGATGGCCTTGCGCGAGTCGTGCGTAATGCATCGCCATGGCGAGGTTGCTGTGCGATTCTTCGCGGGCTTTTGTCGCCAATTCTTCGGAAGGGACGCTGGTCAATGGCCGCCCTCCCGCACAATCGTTTCAGCCGCGAAGCGGGCGATCAGCGCCGCCTCGGCGCGGCCGTGGTCTTTTTTGCGGGCGAAAAGTTCGGCGCGAGCCGGCCAGAGCTGCAGCGCGCGAGCGCGGGATTCCTCCTTGTCCGCCGACAACCCAAAATGCCGTTTCCATTTGCCGGGGGTGACGAAATTGACCGGGATTTTCAGCGCGGCGACGACGCCGATCAATGTCCCGTAGGCCTGCCCGAACTTGAACGTGCTCGAAACGCCCTGACCCGGCATCGATCCGACCCGCTCAATGATGGCGATATCGGGCTTCATGATCTCGAACCGCCGGGCAAGGGTGGCGGCGTCGACCTGACCATCCGCAACAGGGATATCTTCCGCCGAAACCGTCGAGGGATGGTCCGTGAAAACGAAGGCGATGGCGCCGGTCGTCACGCCAGGGTCGAAACTGGCAATGCAAGTATTGGTCATGACCGCACCTCGCGCGGTCCGAGTCCGGCAAGGGCGGCGATTGTCGCGGCAATCTCCGGCGCCACGCCGTAGCGGCGACGAAGAAATTGCAAAACGAGATTTGGGGGGCTATTCTCCGGATCGATCGCCGCCAAGCTGATCGTATTCCGGACCCGGCCCGCCGCCAGCGTGGCTGGGTTCAATTTTTCTGTCATCATTCCGCAGCCGCCACCATCGAGTTGCGGCCGGCGATGCGCCTGCCAAGGGTGCGGCGACCAAATCCAAACTCGCGCGCCACTTGTTCGGCGGGCACGAAAGTTTCGATCTGGTCGGGAACAATTTCGGGAACCGTGCCGCCGAGAGCGGCGGCCATCAGCCTGCGCTTGTAAAGTTCAAGTTCGGATCGTCGCCAGAACAGGCGACCGCGCATGCGGATAGGAAGCGGAAATTCAGGCTCGTTAGTCATGTCTTACCTCGGCTTGAAGGGGCCTGAGGTGAGATTGAGTTTTTTAGCGCCTTATTATCAGTCTCAATTCTCCAACAATATTTGAAGTAGCTGATTTTCTTGTATTTTTAATACGTCTTGGATTATCCGCCTGAACGAGATTGCGAGGCCGACAAGTCGGCGAGTGCGGGCATCATCATCCAGAATGTCTCCAAAGCTAAGCCCGTTATCGTCCCCGCATTCCCACCTATAGGCGAGAGCAAGATGGAGCGAGGGGATGCTTGGTTTCCATTTCCGGAACTTGATATTTTCATCGTTGCGAAGCGCATCGCCGCTTTCCGGACGTCGCCCCGGACCATTGTTCGTTCGGCGATCTGCAACGTCCTTATCGACTGCATTCAGCATCGCATTAGAGAAATGCTTGGGAACGTCCGCGGGGCGCGAGACACCGATGATGTCGAAAGCCGCGGCGTGAGCTTCCGGCCATGCCATTTTCTCAGCAATCAATCGCTCAGTTTGGATTATCTTCCATCCGGAACTGGCGGCCTTTTCCAGTTCATGAATGTCGCTCACGCTCAAAAGCACGTCGACAATTCGAGGGATGCGGCGGCTCGCAGCTTTCGCTCCATTCCGCATGGTCAGGTATATGCCCGCCTCAAACTTTGCGCGACGACTGCGATCATTCGGAAAGGCGAGCGCTGACAGAAACAAAGCCCCTCGTTCCCACGGGCTCAGGTCCGGCGTTATGATCAACGGATCCATGAATTAGCCCCTCTCGCTCGCCAAATCGACGACATTGCTGGCAAGCTTGCCGCTCACGATTGCGTCGAGATTTCGCGCCCATGCCTCAAGCGCCGCCTTCTTCTCGTCGGCGTAGCTGTATCGGTTATAGACAGCCGCGACGCCTTTGATCGTGCCGCTCTTATGGTTCAGCACCGCCTCGACAACATGGGGCGCGATCCCAAGCCCAGCCATGCCGCTGGCGGCCGTCCGGCGGAGATCGTGAAGCGTCCAGCGCGCGGGCGCCTTAGCTTCATCCGCGTCTTCGCCGCGCTCAACCGCCTCGGCGCGGATGGCGTCGAGTATCACGGCGTCAAATTGCTCTTTCGCCCGGCTGAAACCGGAAACAGACGTCTTGCCGGTCGTCGTGAAAACGAAATCTGATTTCTTCCCCTCCTTCTCGCCGGCTGAGATCCGGGGCAATGCCTTCAGGATTTTCACGGCCGCATCGGACAACGGAATTTCATGCGCGAGGCCGTTCTTCGAACGCTCCTTCGCAATCGTCCATATCTTCTTATCGAGGTCGATTTCCGACCACCGGGCATCCGCAACCTCGTCGCGCCGAACGCCGGTCAATAGGAGCAGTTGCGCGATCGGGCCAAAAGGCCAGCCGATCGCCTCAAACGCTTCCCAGGCCGTCTTGATTTCTGCGTCCGATAAGACTCGGTCGCGGCTATTCTCGGCAGACGGCGCCCGCAATTTGTCGCAGGGCGAGGCGTCAATAATCCCGCGCTCGATCGCCCAATTGCAAAGCTTCCGGAAACCGGCGAGGGTTCTATTCGCCGTAATCGGCGAACCACGATCGACGATCTTGTCGAGAAGGGCATGAACATCCGCGCGCGTGATCGATGACAGGCGCCGGCCTTTCCATGGCCCCGAAATTTCCTTCCGCAACAGTCGTCGCGTCTCGTTCAGATATTTGGGTTTCGAGTTTTTCGTCGAATACCGTTCGATGAATGTTTCGACAACATGCTCGACGCTTTCGTATTCGCGCGCCGCCTCTTCCCGAGCGGCGATCTTCGCGGCCTGTTTCGCCTGAGAAGGGTCGTCACCGCGCGCGATGACTTGTACGGCTTCGCTGGCTAGCCTCCGAGCCGCAGCAAGGTCGATCGCAGGGTAGGGGCCTATGGTCAGCTTTTTCGGCCTGCCCGCGAACCGATAGCGGAGCGCCCAGCTTCCGGCGCCGCTCGGTTGAAGCACGAAGAAAAGGCCGCGCGTGTGACCATCTGGAATTTCGCGCCGCGCCGCGCCAGGCTTGAGGCTGTCCAGCGCTTTTACGGTGAGGTCTTTTGCCATGTAATCCGTTACCCCCTATTCTACGGGTATCGCTGGGGTAACGAAAATGAGCCGTCTTGACCTGTTACCCAATGTCCTAGACGCTACCGGACAAATGAGAAAAACTCAAGAAAAATAAGCGATTAAAGGGGATGTGGCGTCCTGATCTGTCAGCCTATTTCAGCCTATGGCACTAGACTACGAATCTAGGGGTCAGAGGTTCGAATCCTTTCGGGCGCGCCATTTTCCAACGCAATTTTCGATATACGGCTGTGAACCGGAGCGCGCTCCTGTGCGACGGGGCGACGCAAACCCGATCGTCTTCATTCAGGGCTTAAGCGTAAGCGGAACTGCGTGGCTACACGCGGGTTACAAGCTCAGAAAATGCCAGAATCGGTTGACGAGAGACATGAATGGAGACTGAGCGCCGGCATCGCGTTTCACCGACCGGGGTGTTGCGCCAGGGCAAATGCGACCGGGAAGCCTTTGCGGCAAAGCGGCGCCTGCCGATCCTTGTGGTGCTCGACCAGGTGTCGCAGGCCTATAACATTGGCGCCATCTTTCGGCTTTGTGATGCGATGTTGGCCGAGCGACTCGTGATCACTGGGGCCGACGTCGACCTGCGCAAGCGCAACCTGGGGCAGGCCGCGTGTGGAACGCAATATTGGACGCCTTGGTCTCAGGAAAAATCAGCCGAAGAGGCGGTCATTCGCGCGAAGGCTGACGGATACCAGATTGCAATCGTCGAATTGGCGTCCAATAGCGTTCGACCCGAAGCGTTTACACCGAAATTTCCCGTGTGCCTTGTTCTCGGCGGCGAATTCGATGGGGTATCGCAAAAGGTCGTCGATCTGGCCGACGCCGTCATCGAGATTCCAATGCGGGGCATGGCGAATTCGATCAATGTCTCAACCGCGGCCGCAATCGTTCTCTACGGGCTCTCTTGTCGCGCTGAAGCTGAAATTTAACCTGACCACGAAAGACAGTCGCCGGCCAGCCGACAGAAGCCAATCCCGAACCAGCGACTTCCGACGATGAATGAGAATATTAGAAGCGGTCCCGTCACGTTGAGACGCCGACAACTTCAAGATCGTGTCTGGACAAGCCCAATGATCCATGTCGCGGTCGAATTCGGCATTGGCGGAACGGTTTGGTAAAAATTGCAACCGGCTGAACGCGCCACGCCCGCCACGCGGTTAGCCGAGGAAACCGGGCAAATCCTGCGCCTCATCAAGCCGAGCCAGTTTGGTCGCTAGTTCCGCCGCCTGATTGAATTCCAGCTCAATCAGGCGGCGGCTCATGAAAGTGCGGAAATAATCGCCCCAGATAAATTCCTGGAATGGGGTGTCGAGATCGGTGAAGGCCTCGCCACGCACTCGTCGCGCGAGCGAACGCCAGACATTGTCAGTCAGATCGGTTACATGACGCGGAATTGCGGCATAGGGCCGGCGATTGCCGTCGGCGTCAATTGGCCAGAAATAGCCCTTGGCTTCCATTTTCCGCCAGAACGGACGGGTTTCGAGATCCGACCAGTCCCCGAGTTGTTCGCCGAGCGCCGCTTCGCGAATTTTGAGCGACCACAGGGCGCGCGCCAGATGATGATGATCGACCATATAGAGACATTTGCCCGGACCGATGATGTGAGGAATGGATTTGCGCTCGAGATAGGTTTCGCGCTCGTCAGCGGACATTTTGGCTATCTTCGCGGCCCGACGGGAAACCTCTGACAGGCCGAGCGTGAGTTGGGTCGGCCTGAGATCGGCAATCGCAATTTTGTTCAAAGCGTCGCACCTTTATCGCGGTGGGTTTTGGTAAGCCGACTTCATGCGGAAAATTTGATTTTGAAAACGGCTATCGCATATGAATAACCAAAAGGTGCTCGATGCCACTTTTATCGGCCGTTCCTTCCGCGCCCCTCGGCAATTTATAAGGATTGCGCCCCGTTCTCTCGCGATGCTCCACTACTCGGCCACGTCGAGCCGACGTTCGCGCCCCTCGTATTTGGCGACAACCGGCATCGGGTTCGGGCGACGTCAACGGCGTCGTCTATGACGTGGTGTCCAAGCCGCCCGGCGCGATCGAGTGGGAGTGAATTTCGTGGCGGCTCGCCTGCGTGCTAATGGTCAGGACAATTCAATTTCCACTGGAAAATAGGGTCAGGCCTTTCATGTGCGCGCACCTCCGGTGGAATTTGGTCGCCTTGGCGGCGGCTTTCGCAGTCGTCATCGGCCTCGCTATTCCTTCGGCGGCGGGACAGCTTGTCATCGATATCGGCGCGCCGCGCACCATGGAAAGCGCGACCCTGCTCGCCAGGCCGGACGCTGCGACTATAACAGTGCCCATGGATGCGAGCTATGGGCGCGAGATGACCTATCGCGCGGTTCCGCTGCGCGCCCTTCTCGGCGTCCCGGCGCTGCCCCCGGGCAAGGTGTTGCAATTTGTCGCCGCCGACGGCTTCGTCAGCAATCTGCCCGCGTCTTTGCTTTTCCCGGCCGACGGCGAGGACGCTGTTCCCTGGCTGGCAATCGAGCCGCCGGACGCGCCTTGGCCACCGACGCCCGGAGGCGCGGCGACGGGCCCTTTCTACCTTGTCTGGCTCAATCCGGCGGCTTCGGGGATTTTGCAGGAGCAATGGCCTTTTGCGATTGTCAAGCTGCAACTCTCCGACGCGCCCGCCACGCGCTGGCCGCAAATCGCGGTCGGTGGCGACGCGGCGGCGGCGTCCCCCGCGCGCAAGGGTCAGGAGCTCGTCACGAGCCAGTGCATGGTTTGCCATAAGGTTGATGGCGCCGGCGACGCGGACATTGGCCCGGACCTGATCCGGCCGCATAGCCCGACCGAATATTTCCAGCCCTGGGCGTTCCGCGCGCTCATTCGCGATCCGGGCTCCGTGCGCTCCTGGCCGGGCCGGCGCATGCCGGGTTTTTCCAAAGACGTACTGAGCGATGGCGACGTCGACGCGATCGCCGCCTATATTAGCTACCTAACCGGCCGTCGGAAGTGACAGGCGAACGGCATCGCGCCACCCCAATCCGCCGCCCCTTTTAACTGGCTGAGGCGGGCTGACATTCGCCCTTGGGACAGCCCGGCAGTTTCATCACGGCTCGTTGCCGACCCACCTGAATAAGCCTGCGACCATACCGCTCAATGACAGTGAAGAGCGGCTCCGTGATGCTTCACTGGATTATACGGTCGCGGCGCCCCTCCCGTCGGAGAGCAGTCTGTCGCGAGATCAACCTCGTCCTTGGGGGCGATCAATCAACCACACTCCAATCGCCCTGTCCAAAGAGAACCGGCCCGGCAATAAATGCTCCCCGATGTTCTTTCGAAACGAGCAAGCTCGCGTAGATCAACTCGAAGTTGGCGCGACCGCCGGCGGCAAGTCACGGAAGTCCCAATTAACCCCGCTCGAAACGACGCGCGCTGGCGAGCCGGCAAGAACAACATTGCTCGGAAACTCGCCGCCTCGCACAAAAGATCGGGCGCCGATGATAGAATCGCGCGCAATTTTGCTGTTGCCCATGACCATCGACTCCTGTCCTATCCAAACATGATCGTCGATATCGATTAAACCGCCATAAGGGTTCAGTCGCTTCCGTTCCGCGACACTGAAAAGCGTATGGCAGTCGTCCGTCTGGATGATGACGTCGGAAGCAATCAGAACGTCCCTGCGAAGAAAAATGGCCCCGCCATTGCGGCAGTTGAGATTAAGCCGCGCTGTATGGCGAACATAAGGACCGCAATAAACGCAGCCCGACCCAAGCGCAATGTTTGCGCCCGCGATGCTGGCCTCTCGAGCAACATACATCAATCCGCCATCGCCCCAAACGAGAACGCCGTAGTCATGTTCTCCGTTGCAAATCAGGATGAAATTGGAACATTTTTCATGACCCGGGTGGAGCTGAATATGTGGGATCCCATTGGCGGCTCCGCGCGGACGGACGAGAAAATTGCCGTTGGCGCCCCACCAGGCAGGCAATCTGTCGTGGCTTTGGACTATCTCATAATCAACGAGTTCGATTGGATCGAACAGGGATTGCGCCTGATAGCGTTTCGAAAGCTCCTTCAACAAGCAATCGATCTTGGCAATCATATCAAGCTTTCCCCGATTTCTTCCGGAACAAGCCCGCAAATAGGTCGCAGGCGCTCAGGCGATTGTTTCTGATTGTTGGAGCGATGGTGCAAGGAATCGCGAATCAGCACGAATCGTCGCGCTGTTTCCTGACAATATCAGGTTCAACCGAGCCGAGCGCCGCAATAACCTTCGTGTACGCAGGACATGAGCGCAACTTGACCGAAAGCATTTGTTAGAGCGCCGATGGCCTCGGCTCCTAGCTTTCTTCTCAGTGATTTGTTTGTCGCGTCAGGGGGGGCGTGAAGAGATTCCCCGGCGCGTCGTCGCTCGTCGCGGCATGGGTATTTTATTATTGCAGCGCCCGTGCCAAACGTCGAACCATTCACTCGCGTGCGAGGTTCGGACGCGTCGTCCGCGTTATTGGAGATGTGCCAGGAAAGGACGCCGGACTCGCCCAGTCGAAGCGAAGTGGAGCATGACGCTTGAGACGAGGGCGCTTTTGAGCGATAAATTCTCGTTCAGCATGCTCGCCACGGTCGCCCGACCGATTCTTTTGACCAAGAAACGATTGCACCTACAGTCAATTACACCACGCCCCGGGACACGATCGGTTCCTATCCGCTCCTTCAGCCAATTCGATGCGCCACAGTTGCGTGACAATTACAGTAAACAGAGGCGCCTAGCGAAAAAACATGATCCCAAAAATCATTCATCAACTTTGGATCGACCCCTCATCTACGACAGCCACGCCGCCGCCTTCCGTCCTTGCGCAAGCACACTTATGGAGAGACCTTAATCGAGAATATGCTTATCGACTTTGGTCCTTGGACGATGCTTTGAATCTATGCGAAAAACACGACCGACACGAAATTGTAGAGGCCGTCAACGTTGCTCGTTTCCCAGCAATGAAAGCTGATATACTTAGACTTTTTATCATGCACTGCTTTGGTGGATTTTGGGTGGATCTTAAGCTCAAGCCACTCAAGCCTATCCCTGACCTATTTTTGGATTTTGAGCATGTCATTGCGCCGCAAATTACACCTGTTCATCACGACATTCATAAAGATGTCCAAACGAATTTTATAGGCGCCAATCAGAATTCTATTATCCTTGCTGCGGCGCTTCAGGTAGCGGTCAATAATATAAAATTGAGACGGGGGGTTAGTGTTTTTGGCGTCTCGGGTCCTGTCTGTCTTGCTGTCGCACTCCAACAACAAATTGAAAAAGATGAACCTAGAAATGGAATTCTTTTTCTCGATAGGCAGGACTCATGGGGGAACCTTTACGTGAACTCAGCTGAGGACTATAATCACAACAACATGCATTGGTCTGTGAGGCAAAAGCGCGAGCCCATGTACACAGACTGTTGGGGTAATGAGTGGTCCTAACAACGTGGAAAATAAACGATATACACTCTCCCGCTAACACAGACATATTGACTTCACCACTTCGGCGCAAGCGCGGCGCAGTGGGGACCTAACCCTCGCGCCCACGATATTAACTCTTGAAGTCTATCCAGATTTGATGGGGAATAATCCTCTTCGTTTCGATCATGGCTTGCAAAAAAATCATCGGGTCGGATTCGCGATGGGTCATCAGGCGCCCTGTCTGCCATGCCGCGTGCACGTTTTAAGTCCCACTCGTCTTTCGATTTCACGAAATAATGATTTATTTGTGCGGAGACAAAATCGGCCGCATTAAGCTTTCCGCTGATGGGAGGTTGCGTCAGATGTCTGCCGGCCGAGGTGACATAAATACCATTTTTCAGATTAACATGATGTACGTCAACACTCTCCACGGACTCTGGGCGCGCGAACGTTTTGATGTGCCGGTTCGGCGCAAACGGCTTTGTTGCGCATTTCCTAAATCTGTCAGACACTAAACGATTTTCGAATGCAGTAGCGCCCGAAGAACCGAATACACGCCAATTAAACGCCACTGCCGAAGCGTCGTCGTGGAGTTTCAAGACCTCATCGATTCTCTCCCCAATGAGAGGTATGAAAAACTCGTCAGCATCAAGGAATCCGACCCAACCAAAGTGATAAGCGTAGTTTCTAAGAAAATCATTATAAGCGGTTGTTTGAGTATCAGGAAATGCGCGGCTAGCCCAAGGTATTATGGTGACCAAACCCACGTTTTCGAATTCTTTCAAAATGCCAGATGTTTCGTCACTACTTTCATTATCATATATAAAAAAGTGATCTATGCCGATTCGCTTGTGATGACAAATCCATTCGACAAGGTATCGCGCTTCATTCTTGACAATGGCGCACAATGCAATTTTTGACCGTTCCGCAACGAAGTGTCTAGGCGGGCTAAGTTCTCGTTCAGCACCTCGGGCTCGAATTTGGCAAATATGCGTTTTGAAATCCAGGTATCGAGATGGTACCGGATATCTAAAGCAATGATCGCCACGGCCAATATTGGCTTGTTGTAAATCCGACCGCCAAGTCGACGGCGTCACGAGACCGCAGAGCTCGTTGTCTATCAGAATTTCGACAATCGGCCGCCGCTCGAAGTCGTCGAAATCTGCGGCCCATCCAAAAATAAATAAAGATGGAACCCCGTTAACGAAGTGCCTCACGACTCCATCAAGATTTCCTTTAATGTTCATTGCAAATTCATCCAGGTTCTATCCGAGTGTTGCGAGCGCCTCACGGAGGCTATTCGCTACCCATAAGATTGTATCGTCAATCTGATCATTAAGATCGTGAGCGGTGAACATCTCTTCCGTGTAACGCGTGAATTTCGTGGGGTCGGCATTATTTCGGTTAGCGTTGCCCCGTTGCCGTTTGACGATGTATTCGGCGCGCGATTTTGCAAAATAGTGATTAATTTGAGCGGGCTCGAACGCCACAAGCTTGCTGACGCCGCGGGGCTCCATTTCAAGGGGGCTTCCGTTTGCCATGACGCTCCTGCCGGCACGCATAAAGGGCGCGTGAATGTGCACTTCTTCGACCTGTTGGGGGCGAACGAAGCATTTTACATGTCTGTTTTCGGCAGCAGCGACAGTGGATGCGCTCGTAAAACGTTCAATAACAGGATTGGGTTCGAATTCTGCGAGGCCGTTCGACCCAAAGATCCGCCAATTGACAGCGACACAAGAGACGTCTGCAGCGAACCGCTCAAGGAAGACGTTGACTGGTTCGCGCGAGTGGATGTTCAAGAACTCGTCCGCGTCGAGAAAGCTCAGCCAGTCCGTCCGACAATTCCGAATTGCGTCGCTATAGGCGCCTAACTGTGGCGACCCGTCGGCATTGGCCCATGGTACATAGCGCGCTATCCAACCAGCTTCGTATAGCTCTTTTAGAATTGCAGCGGTATCGTCTGAGCTATCGTTTTCGTAGACTTCAATCCGATCAAACCCGATGAGGCGATGAAAGGCTACCCACTCACGAATATAGGGTGCCTCATTCTTCATGATTGCGCAAAGTGTGCTGGACATATTTCACCACCGTCGCACTTTTATCACGCTCTCCTCCTCCCTCGAACTACTTTTTTACGAGCGCGAATTCAATTCGAAAATCGTTTTGGCAATTGAACCGCTTCGGATTTGCAACCGCCTCTCTCGATGAAATAGCCGTCAATCTCTCCAAGCGCCAAAAACGATCGGATCAATCGAGGAATGCAGGATCGCTCCTTTGGCTAGATTGTCCAATTCGTCGATCTGTTGATTGCCATGCAGTCGATAGGCCCCAATGACGATATTGCTTTCAACGCCATTGACGACCTTGCCATCATATTGGGGAAAATTGCTGCAATGAGCCGCATTCGTTGCGTCGATCGTTTTGCCCAGGCCCGCGCCCTTCACATAACAAGAGAAGAACGCCGTCGCCGCTTCAATCGACTGGCCATGATCGCCGCGATAGGCGTAAAAATCGAAGCCCGCAATCTTCAGGATTTCGGCAGCCCGGTACATGTGGGTCACGACGCCGGCAGAATAGCCGATCGCCTGCGCCGGATTCGCGTTCCGGTAACGGTCGTCGATCTCGCCGAGCGCGGCGCGGGCCGTGCTGAAAGTGGGCTGGCTTGTGGCTCCGTCGCGGCCCGTATTCGCAAAGCAACTGTTTGACTTGTCGCCCTCGCCGTAGAAAGCGTGGTTGAAATAGGTCAGCAATGGAGCGGGCGGAGCGAGGGCGGCGTTCTCGCCGTCGAGAAGCGAACGCAAGCGGATCTCATCGCGAAGGAGCGCGGCGATCGCCATTCGGCCGACAATATGGCTCGCGACCTGATTGTTGAAATATTCGCAATCGAGCGGTTTTGTGATCCTGGCGTATAAGGCCTGCCCGTTGCCGATGAGATCGTCCATCGCCAGATGGAAGGCGTTCAATTCCTTGATTTCCGACACGTTTAACGCGTCGATGGACTCGAGCAGATCCTGAGCAAAAGCCGAATAGACCACGCCGCGCGAAATTTGCAGCGGCATGCCGACCTGGGCGCCGAGGTCCGGCTTACCATCGACGCAAAATTGCTCCGAAGAATTGAGATACTTGCCTTGTCCATCGCGAAAACCATGGCGGGCCCAGGTCTGCAAAATTCGTTTCGTCAATTCCGCCGCCTGTTCGGCGGTGGGGGCGTTCGCAAGGCGGGGCGCGCCGTTGCTGAGCAGCGCGGCGTAAAGCGCGGCGCGGGCCGCGACAACGGCCGCCCCCCGGGGCGGATCCATTCCGGCGTCCACATGCGCTGCGGCTCGAAGCTCGCCGTCCGAGCGGATTTCGTTGGCGTAGCCTCCTGCGGGTTCGTATGAGAAAAGATGCAAGTAGGCTTCGATATCGCAGCCGCTGTATGCTGCGTCCCAATCGATTTTTGGATCAAGGCTTTGGCGCACGGTTTCCATAAGTCTAACGAACATGGATGCCGAAAACGTTCCTTTTCTTCCCGATCGCGCAGCAAGATCAGCCACATCGGCCCGCGTCATAAATGTTCGTGGATGGACCGCCGGCAAATGGATAGTTTCCGCTTGACCGTGGCCTCCGAAGACGAGGCCAGCAGAGGCGCAGCGCGCCTCCTGTGAAAGCGTCACCAGAATGCCCGGCGCCAAAAAAAAGATGGGCAAAATTCTACGCATGGCGGTTCGTCGTTCTGGAACTCGTCGAATAGCGCTGACTCCTGATCGCCTCATCGCAATCAAGGAGAGACGCCGCCGCCGCGATTTGGCCTGAGCAGAATCGAAGCCGTTTGGCGCCGCCGAATGGCGAGAACGCCAATTTGAGCATTAATCCACATATACGCCCGCTTTGGCCAAGGCCTCCTTCATTTTGATTCGGCCGGCCTCAAAAGAAAAATTCAGGCGGGCAAAGCGACGCGCTCGATCCGACATGTCCATCCAACGCTTTTCGTCCATGTAGAGCGTTTTGACGCTGTCGACCCATTCGGTCAGCGCGTTGGCAATGAAAGCTTCCGACCCATTGCTGATGGCAATGCCTTCGCCTGCGATCGAGGTCATGATCGTCGGCGAGCCCGCGGCTAAGGCGCCGATGACCTTCCCTTTGATCCCGGCGCCAGACAACAGGGGGGCGATGAAGATGCGGCACGAGTGATAGACTTCGGCCACGTCTTCGACATAGCCTCGGAACTGAACCCCTTCTGCCTCAAGCTTGCGAAGATCGGACGGCATATGGGAGCCAAAAATGCTCAATTCTATATCCGGAACTTGCCGGCGCAATTCGGGCCATATTTCGCTCACGAAGTAGCGAATGCCTTCCTCGTTCGGCGGGTGGCTGAAGTTTCCGAGGAAGGCGAGCCCTTTACGCTCGGCAAATGACGGAATCGACTTGTCGACTTGCGCGACCCAAGGACAGCGGGCGATTTTCGTCGCATCCAAATTATGCGACAGAATAATCGCGGCTTCCGTATCGCTGTATGACAAGGTGATGTCCGTTCGCCGCATCACGGACAGCTCGATGTCACGCGTCTCGAGCGCGCTGCGAAGCGCCTCGCGATTTTTCGCGGCCAGCGCCAACCGGATTTCCCGCAGGAAATGCAAGTCCGCGTTATTGAATATGATTTTTGTTTTTGGCGCGTACTTCCGGATCATATCAACACATTGATCAGCAACGGAATAGCGGGTGATGTAAACGATGTCGAATTCTTTAGCCCTCTGCTCGACAACCTCCGAAACGGAGGTCTGGAACGGGGCGTAAAGGCACTCGACCCCGCTTCTTTGCAGCGCCTCGGTGTAGTTGCCCAGATAGGTCATGTTGTGCGGGAGAAACGTCACCTTGAACCCGAGCGACTGCAGCAACCTTATTTCCTGGACGGCGGCGTAACTTCCCGCATCCTTGTCCGGTTGGGGAATCTGAATGTCGACGACAAGAGCGCGCAGCTGGATGCCGCGATCCTTGACAAATTCGCTGTCAAGGCTCGCGGGGAGTTTTCGAATTGTCGAAGCCCAGCGCGCCGAGAGTTTCGGCTCGTTGATGAGTTGAAACCGACTTGTTCCGGACTCTAATGAAGCGCCGCTCGATATGCCTTCAAAATGAACGACTTTGGAGAATGGTGTATAGTAGGTCTTGAGCCCTTTGGCTCTTACGCGAAATGCGAGGTCAATGTCTTCGTGGGAGGCAGGAGCGAGGAGTTCGTCAAATCCGCCAAGTTCGTCCCATAATTCGCGACGCAACATAAGGCTCACGCCAGAAACGTAATCAACTTGCCGGGTATAATTATACCGGGGATCGTGTTGATTACCGTTGCGACCGTAATTGGCCCCGTCGAAGTTGGGAAAGATTATCCCTCCCGCTTCATGGAGTCGTCCATCCGGGTAAACAAGTTTCGATCCAGCAAGCCCGACATCGTTGAACGACCTGAACACATGGATAAGTTCGTCGATCCAAAATGCGCAGGGCTCTGTGTCATTGTGCAGCATAATCACGAACTCGCCGCGGGCTGATTGCGCACCGCGATTCGAGCTTTTGACAAAACCCAGGCTCACTTTGTTACGTAGTATGGTGATTCCCGTAACATAAGCTTCCAGCTCGGTCGTGAGATCAGAAGAGCCGTCATCAACGACAATGACCTCGAACGTGCTGCGATTGGGCGCCAGCAATAGAGCCGCAAGACAATTATGAGTTGCCGAAAATTTATTCTGAACTGAAATAATAATACTTACAAGAGGTCTTTCATGGATTGGGAAATTGAATTCGTCCGGAGTCTTCAGCTGTTCGGCAATGCCGCATTTAACGCGCTTATGGGCCGACGCGAGTTGCCTGAAATATTGTGCGGCCAAACCTTGGCGCTCGTCCGATGCGTCGGATAAAGCAAGCTCAAGCTGTCCTTCCAAAGAGGCATAGCGATTTGCCGCGTTGGGCGAGAGGAAGCTCGGAAAATGAGCGGCATATTTCTGAAGGGCGTCTTCAGGCGTTGTGACGATCGGAGTGGCAAAGACTGCCTCCGCAATGATCTGCTCCGAATCGGGATCTCTCAGCTGAAACCAATGGATTCTTCCATCTGCCAGAGCGGCCGGAAGCGCTGTTCTTAAGTCATAACGATGACCCTGGATTGGTAAGAGAAACTGTTTTTCGTCTATAATGGCGCCATCGGCAACAAGTTGGACGGTGATATCATAATTTCCTGAGGTGGTCAGCCACCCGTCAAGGGTCATGCCCTGAAGCTTATCAATTCCACCCTGAATCGTACCCTTGGATATGTTTACGTTTACGACGCCATTTAGCGCCTTGTTGGAACCTAATACTTTAGCGATCAATTTATGTTCGCCGATAGCGAGTCTGGGAAGCGGAATCGCGAAGCCGCAGTTGCTGCTGCCAAAGCCGGCTTTAGCGACGTCCACCCTGTATTTTGACGTTTGTCCCGAGGCGATGAGGGCGTCATCGGCCCAGATCTCGACGACAAGTTGTTTCGTGGGATCAATCGCATCGGTCGCCCATCCAGTAGCAATTCCATCGGCGACGTCATCGAAACGCCCATGAAATTTAGGCTGGACTGAATGATCGGCCGGCAACGCCTTGTCTTGCGTCGAGGGAGGCGCATTTGCTTCAGGGCCAGAATTTGCGGTGATGGCGCGTGCTGACGACTCGCCTGACAGATTGGTATCCGACGAATATTCGGAGCGGGAAAGCTCTTCCGCTGAATTCTGTTGCATATTGCCCGCGCGAGCAGTGGGGGCGTCGCATTTTACAGTCGTCGACATCGCCATTTCCTGATGATTATTTATTTACGGTTTGCGAAAACGCGCTGATAGTGGACGAAATTCGATTGACTGGAAGGAGTGGCCCGAGGGCGGGCTTGGGCTTCCCCTCTATATTAATTCCGATGTAAGAAATACGAAAAATGCCTTTGTGATTCGCTATCGATTTGACAGAAACTTAGAATATTATGGGTGTTTCCATTCAATGCTCCATCATATCGTGGCAGGCGGTTTCGTTCGATAGGTTCAGCGTTGCATGGTGCGTGGCGAGTCTAAGGCTTGCCGCGTGATTTTAATATCCCTAGTTTGAGATGGATGTCGGCCCGGGTCTAGCCCGTTTTATTCGCCAGATTTGCTGGGCGAGCTGGCGAGCGTGATCAAAGGCGCTGTCAGCGCGCAGGATTTGGTTGCGTCATCTGGCTTGTTGGGCAATTCGCTCCAACCACCTCCGCCATTGCGTCAAATTTTGCAGAAGGAACAACGCGCCCTGGCGCGCCTCGTTTTGCATACGGCTGCTTGCTTGCGGCTGAGATTTTTGAAAATTGTCGCCCGCGTCATCTAAGCGGCAAGCCGCGTCCGATCGGCTTTCGCCTCCGTTTATCGTAAGCCGATCGCCGCCGGGAGCCCTGATGCAGGCCATCGCCGGCGCGGCTGTTCGATCCAGCGAGCGGCGAAGGCGCAGAGCAACAACCGGCGCCTCAGATCGTCAGAACACAAAATTGAGGCTTCACCGGCCCCAGTGGCGAATAAGGCCGGTTGGCGCATTGAAAATCGGCAGATTCCCAATTCAGGGCGGTCCCGGGGGGCGAACGATTGATTCGAGAGAGTCCTGGCGGAAGCAGCAGAGGAGCTGCTCTTTTCCCCAACGGAATGTCCAAGAATCTTGATTCGAGATTGTTTTCGAGGTTTGTGCTGTGATCTGATCGGTCGACTCTCGACGCAAAATGGGAAACGCTGTGATGGAAAGCAAATCTATCAAATTGGCGAAAGACGATGAAATCATGCGTCCCGGCAATTTCGAGATGGTTTCCTATTTGCCGGCATCGCGACGTGTGCTCTTGAGCGGCTGGCTCCGCACGGATCGGCGGGGCGAAGTTGGGGTCGAAGTCAAGATTTGGAACGGGTCCGGCGAGATCAGCGGAGAGGCGACCGCGCTGCTCTTTGAGCGAGAGGATCTTTTCGGCATTGGCAAATGTTTCGTGGCGCAACTCAGCGTCGAGGATAATGGAGCGCTCGCTTACGCTGCGATTACATCTGACCCTGATGCTGTGTTCATTGTTTCGATCAAGGGTGAGATCGCGCATCGACAGAGCCAGGGGATTCTCGCTCTCTCCCGGGAGAGCCACCTCAACACGATGCGCCCCTATATGGAAAATCACGTCGACGACAAGGCGCAACGCCTGTTGGAATCGCTGGATGACGAGTTCGTGGAGATTTTAGCCGACGCGATTGAGGCGAATGTAGAAGCGGAGCCGAGCGTCGCCACCGCGCCGAGCTTCGACCCCGCTGCGAAGGGAAAGGTTCAACGTTTCGGGCCCATTCACGTTACAGGCTGGGTCCGAATCCCCGCGTCGGGGGATTTGCCGGCGATGCAAGTGCGTTGGGCGAAGGAGCGGCGAAATGTCGAGGCAAAATTTGCCCGACGGACGGAAGCGACCAAGGACAGGCGCGCCCGTAGCGCGCATCAATTCCAATTTGCGATTCCGCCGGATATCCCGATCGATGACCTCAAATCAACGAAAGTCTTTGCCAAAGGACAGCACCTGAAAGAGGGCGATGACTTCATTTTCGAGAGCCCTGCCTATTTCAAGCTGCTCACTGTTTATGGCAGTGCCTTCGAGGCCATTGCACTCGATCTGCGCGACCCCAACCAGCCTTGCGAGATCGAACTTGTAACCGAGGATGGACGAGTCTTTTCGGTAGATCGTCGCTTCAGCCATTCGCTCGACATACAGGGCGAACGCATCGAAGGTCTGATCGGCGTCGCCGCCGATCTTGCGGACATCACGAAAGGCGGGCGCGTCCGGGTTATTTGCAGACTCGCCGGGTCCGACACGATTTTCGGCGAAATCACCCTCGATGGAAGCCTCGACGGCATGCGGCCGCGCAAGGCGCCGATTGTCAGGAGCAATGACGGAAAGGTCGACCAGATCGGACCCCATTTCGTCGGCGGCTGGGTGCGTATCGAGGACAATGTCGAGCCCCAGGTCGAGCTTCGAATCAACGATGCGCCCTGCGGCCGGACGACGGCGCGCCGTCCCCGGCCCGATGTCGAGGAGGCGACCGGCCAGGGCGCCCGCGGCTTCTTGCTGCCGCTGCCGCACAACCGGCTGTTGCCCGCCGCCAACAAGATTGAAGTTGTCAGGCTCGACACGAAGAAAGTCCTGCGCTCGGTCGAATCCACGATCAGCAGCCCGTCCAATCCTGGACAGGCGCGCGTGACCAGCGATTCGATTGTCGGTTTCGTGGAGAAGGGTTTCATTTCGTCAGCAAGCCGGATCGAGTTGATCGTCGGCCAGGACGTCGTCGGATCGTGCTGGCTGGGAACTGACACGTCCCGCATCGCTGAGCGAGTCGATTTCGAAATGCCCTTGCCTGATCGCACCCTCGAGCCGGGGCGCATGCATCTCCGCCTGCTGCCTCAAGGGCTAAGTTTGTCGCTGGTTGATCAGCCGGCGAAATTAACCGGCAAACTGCATTCAAATTTTGACGGATTACATAGCGATGCGCTGACCGGATGGCTGTTCGACGCCGGCGACCATAACAGATCCCTTGGCGTGCTGGTCACCATCGACGGGATCGTGATGGGACAATATCCGGCCACGGATATGAGGGGCGACCTCAAATCAACAGGGATCACATCCTTCAATCACGGCTTCAAGATCGCGATACCGGCCCCGCTGATGGACGGCCGTACGCATCTCGTCTCGATTATCAATGCGGAGAGCATGGCGCCACTTAATAGCAGCCCGCAATCCATCAGGTTTCCGAAGCGTCTCCCCGATCTTCCGTTCCCTCGGACGCCTCATCTCAATGGCCTGCGTTCGCCGCTCGCGCCGCTTGATCCGCCAAAAATCGTCGCCAGCGAGACTCCTGAATTCTCACTGATCATTCTCAACAAGGACGCCGGGGAAGTTCTTGAACGCGCATTCGAATCCATAGCGGACTATTTCTGGAAACATGACTTCGAAATCCTTTTGGTTGATCACGCTTCGGCGGATAATTCGCTTAAGGTGGTCGAACGCTGGTCCGAGCGTCTTCCAATCAGGTTATTTGTACGCGATGGCAACAATACCTTTTCCTATTCGAACAATTTTGCCGCTCGGCATGCGCGCGGTCGTCGCGTCGCGTTCGTCAACAACGATATCGTGTTTACGCAAGACGTGCTGTCGTCGGTTCGAAACTATATGGACGCCAATGCGGATGTGGGCCTCGTCGGCATCAAATTGCTCGAGCTGCGCAAGTCCCGTTTTGCTGATTCAATGAACGATTTCAAAGTTCACCATCTCGGAATCGCCTATGCCGAGGATCGGAGGACCGCCACGATCAAGCCCATGGAAATCGTCGATGACGCCGAGAACGCGTGGCGAAGCTTCGTGCCGACGGATGTCGCCTCGGTGACGGGCGCCTTCTGCATCATGAACCGCGACGAATTTCTGTCGATTGGCGGTTTCGACGAGCAATTTTTCTATGGTTATGAAGACGTTACTCTCGGCTTGAAAGTGATGCAACGACTCAACAAGCGCGCGGTTTCGTTGAATGACGTCACCTCTTTCCACCATCGCGGCTTCATGCGCCTGTCCGGAAAGATGGATGAAGAGTTCATGCAGCGTGTTCGCCATAACGACAAGATCATCGCCGATCTTTATGGCAGGCTTATCCGCCAGCAATATCTGAAGAGTCTCTATGCTGGCGATTGGGTTTACACGACGAAAAAGCTGACCGTCGCATTCATTGTTTTCGACGCCAGTCCTGTGACTCGCGCCGGAGATTATTTTACGGCGCGCGAACTGGCGGGCGAACTCGTCAAGACCATGTCGTGCAGCGTCTTCTTCATCGACGCAGCGACTGGCTGGAATACGGCTGGCGATTTCGACGTCATCATTAATTTGCGAAACGAGTTTGACATACGCGACCTGGCCAATCCGAAGCCGAACATGCTCAAAATCGCTTGGTTGAGGAACAATTTCGAAGATTGGCTCGAAGGCGGCGCCCTCGAAACGTATGATTATATCCTTTCGTCGTCGGAACCCTTTTTGGAGGAAATCAGGGAACAAACGGGAATTTCCGGCTCCAAGCTCGAAATCGCCGCCAACGCGGCAAAAATGGCGCGAGGCGTATTTCAGCCGTGCTATGCCGCCGATGTCATCTTTAACGGCTCCTTTGCCGGAGCCGACCGCGATCTCAACGCTGAATTCGCCGAAAAGGAGCTGCCATTTTCTTTCAAGGTCTTCGGCTCCGGGTGGGAAGGCAGCGCATTGGAGCAATATTTAAGCGGATTCGTAGAATACGACTCCATGCCGGACCTTTATGCGTCGACGAAAATCGTCATCGACGACGCCAATACTTCCGCGCGGAAATGGGGTGGAACAAACAGCCGCGTCTTCGACGCACTCTCGGCTGGATGTTTGATCATCACGAATTCAGCCCAGACGTCAGCGGCTTCGTTCGACGGCTTGCTTCCCGTCTGGACCGACGGAGACGATCTCATCTGCAAGATCCAGCACTATCTGGCTCATCCGGAAGAACGACTCGCTCTGGTCGAAAAATTGCGGACGATCGTCATGGACCGGCATACTTACGCGGAAAGGGCTACGTCGCTTTCGAAGATCATCAAATTGAGTGCGCGCTGCCGCCGGATCGCCATTCGAGTTTGCGCTCCGTCCCGAAATACCAAGGAAGTCTGGGGAGACGTCCATTACGCGGAACAATTGGCTTTCGAACTGCGCCGTTTAGGCTATTGGGTCGTGGTTCAAACTCGTCAGGATTGGGAAAGAGCCTCTGGACGCGAGGATGTCGTCATCGACCTGCGAGGCCTGAAGGCATTCCCCAAGGTTACGACCGCGCTCAATATCGTCTGGGTCATCTCGCATCCCGATGACGTCTCCGCAAGTGAACTGGGGCAATATGACCACGTCTTCGCCGCCAGTGAAGAATCGTGCCGCCGCTTTCGGGAAATGGGCGCCTCGAACGCCTCTGTGCTGCTCCAGTGCGCCACCTTGCGCCGGAAGCCGAAGAAAGCCGAAATCGCGCTGAAGCACAAACTGCTTTATGCCTGCAATACCCGCGGCGAAATGCGGGTCGGCGCCAAGATGTTGGAACAAATCGGCGCGGAATACGATCTGATCGGTTACGGATGGGAGAATTTCGCTTCCGTTGACAATATTCGCGCCACGAGCATTCCATATGACGACCTTTTATCGCTTTACGAGGAAGCCCCAATCACGATCAATGATCATTGGGAGGACATGAGGAAGTGGGGAATCATCTCCAACCGTGTCTTTGACGTCGCCGCAGCGGGCGGATGCGTCGTGACGGACAGCGTCATTGGTCTTGAGAGTGTTTTTTCCGAGGACGTTTTTAGTTATGAGGACGCCGCAACCTTCGAGACGGTCATCGGCAAATTGTTGTCGGATGAGAACTTGCGCCGTGAGAGCGCCGCACGAGCGCAGAAAACCGTTTTGAACGAGCACCTCTTCGAGCATCGTGCAAAAGTGTTTGACGAAACGATCCAGTTTTTATCCGACTGGTGAATGTCACGAGACCATTCGCCTCCATCATGGCGTCCGTTTCACGTCAAGGCGTTCCAGCCGCGATTTTGCGCCAATGGCGTCAGGCGACGCTTTTGCTGCGGCGGAACGATCCGGCCCCATGTCGAAAAACGATAAACCCCGCAACCGGTTTTCACCGTGCGGGGCTGCCTCCCTGGCGGCTGTACATCCGAGCTCGCCTTGGAATTGAGAGGATGATCGCCCGGACTTGTGTCAAACTCGCGGCGGCCCGAGGCAGAATCTCAAAATCGCGGCGCCCGGTCGGCGCGTAGCCCAAATTGCCATTGTCCCGCCGCAGGCTCGCCACGAGGCGCCTCTATGCTGCTTGTCGTGCTGCGGAAAACAGGTGATCGACATGGCTGGTTGGCATGTAAACTACTACAGCGTCACTCGGCGGGCCGAATCCCGTTCGGCGTCCTGCCTCACCTTCGATGGCGCCCTCGTTCATGCGCGGGCGCTGACCATCAACGGGCACATCGTCCGAAGCGTCACCGGGCCGAATGGCGCGACCTTTGACGCCGGGCAGTTCCGAAGCGAGCGCGGCGAAAGAGCCCCCTCCGGCGCCGACCGCGATCATTTCTGAAAGTGACGATCGCGCTTTCATTTGCGGAGGGGCGCGCAAGGCCGCCGGGCCGAATTTGCGGTTGATCATTTGGTAAATTGCCCCGATCAAGCGATCACAAAAATTTGATCAAACCATCTAGCGTGGCGTGCTCAAACGCGTTGCCGCTGGTCAGCGCCGTCTTGAGTGCGTCTCTTATAAGATATTGAAGATAAACAAGTAATTCAGTTTCTATTTGGCGCCGTGTCATCCCCTTTTTCCGGTGGCGCCAACCTTGCTGCCGCGTGTCCAGGCTGGCTGCGCGAGAATCAGCATGAACGGCCGGATTCAAATGATGAAAAAACGGGGGGATGGATGAAAATCGGAACGATTTCGAAATTGATCGGGATGGGAGCAGTCGCGCTCGCCGCGGCCGCCGGCGCTTCGAAGGCCGCCGATTTGCCGAGCGTCAAAGAGCCCGTCGTCGGGCCCGTCGCCGCCTACAACCCGCCGTGGTTTTTCCGATTGGGCGCCGGCGGCGTCCTGTTCGATTCCAGCGCCACCTTGACCCTTGCGGGCGCCGGCGTTCCCTCGGCCTCCGCCCACGCGAGCGACAACGTCACGGCGATTGTCGAGTTCGGCTATTATATTAACGACAACATTTCGATTCAATTGACGGGAGGCTACCCGCCGACCAGCACGTTGACCGGAACCGGAAACATCGCCGCGCTCGGGGCGCTTGGAAAAGTGACCTATGGCCCGGCCGTCCTGACTCTGGACTATCACCTCAGGAATTTCGGCGCCTTCCAGCCCTATCTCGGCGCGGGCTTCGTGGAAGCGATCATTTTCTCGACGCAAAGCCGCGCGGTTCACGATCTCAGCATCCCGAGTTCGGGCGGCTGGGCCGTCGAGGGCGGCTTCGACTATTTCGTGACCCCGAACTGGTCCATTTTCGCCGACGCGAAATATCTTTTCCTTTCTGTAAGCGCCACGGGCAACGTGGGCGGCGCGCCGGTCACGGCGCGCGTTCGTCTCAATCCGACGATCGTCAGCGGCGGTCTCGCCTACCACTGGTAAGCGCCGGCGCAACGCGCGATCGCCCTTCAGAACGCCCCGTCGCTTACCCAGCGGCGGGGCGTTCCGCTTTCGGGAGCCGCGGCCGCTTTTCATGCCCGGTTCACCAAAACTGAGGCGGCGGCTCAGGCGGAATTCGCGTTTGATCATTTGATGAATTTGGATGGACGCGCGGCCAAATCCGGTTTGATCAAACCGTCGAGTGTTGCGGACGAGAAAGCATTTGCACCGCAGCATTCCATTTTTTTGAAACAACGATTCCCCTAGAGGAAATAACCGAGAGGCCGAATTGTTGCGGTGCAGCGAATTTGTCCGCCAGACTGCTGGCGCCAACCTTGCGATGAATGCTGCGTGAAGCGCGCTCCGAATGCGCGCCGCCAACAACATCGTTACAGGGAAACGTCATGGCATTGCTTGACCGCGCCGAATGGTACGACATCGCTCGCGCCACGAACTGGACGCCGAAATATGTCTCCCAAGCGGAGCTTTTTCCAGACCTCATGACCGGCGCGCAGGGCGTGCCGATGGAGAAATGGGAAGTCTACGACGAGCCGTACAAGACTTCCTATCCGGAATATGTGCGCATCCAGCGCGAAAAGGACGCCGGCGCCTATTCGGTGAAGGCCGCGCTCGAGCGCAGCCGCATTTTCGAAGACGCCGATCCGGGCTGGCGTTCGATTCTCAAGTCCCATTACGGCGCTATCGCGCTTGGCGAATATGCCGCCATGAGCGCCGAAGCCCGCATGGTGCGTTTCGGCCAGGCGCCCGGCATGCGCAACATGGCGACCTTCGGCATGATGGACGAGAACCGTCACGCGCAGATCCAGCTGTTCTTCCCGCATGAATATTGCCCGAAGGACCGCCAGTTCGACTGGGCGCACAAGGCCTATCACACCAATGAATGGGCGGCGATCGCGGCGCGCCACGCCTTCGACGACCTGTTCATGTCGCGCAGCGCCACCGACATCGCCGTCATGCTGACCTTCGCGTTTGAAACGGGCTTCACCAACATGCAGTTCCTCGGCCTCGCCGCCGATGCGGCTGAAACCGGCGACTTCACCTTCGCCAGCCTGATTTCGAGCATCCAGACCGACGAGTCGCGTCACGCCCAGATCGGCGGACCGGCGCTGCAGGTGCTGATCGCCAATGGCCGCAAGGCTGAAGCGCAGAGGCTGGTCGATATCGCCATCGCCCGCGCCTGGCGGATCTTCTGCATCCTGACCGGCCCGTCGATGGACTACAACACGCCGCTCGAACACCGGAAGCAGAGCTTCAAGGAGTTCATGCAGGAGTGGATCGTCGGCCAGTTCGAGCGCAGCCTGATCGATCTTGGCCTCGATCTGCCCTGGTATTGGGAAAAGATGATCGCCGAGTTCGATTACCAGCACCACGCCTATCAGATGGGCCTGTGGTTCTGGCGCCCGACCCTGTGGTGGAATCCGGCCGCCGGCGTGACGCCCGAATGCCGCGAATGGCTCGAGGAGAAATATCCCGGCTGGAACGCCACTTTCGGCAAGTGCTGGGACGTCATCACCGACAACCTGCTCAATGGCCGCCCCGAACTGACGGCGCCGGAGACGCTGCCGATCGTCTGCAACATGAGCCAGATTCCGATCTGCGCCGTGCCCGGCGACGGCTGGAACGTGAAGGACTATCCGCTCGAACATGAGGGACGGCTCTATCACTTCAATTCCGAAATCGATCGCTGGATCTTCGAGCAGGATCCCGCCCGCTATCGCGATCATATGACCCTCGTCGATCGCTTCCTCGCCGGCAAGATCTCGCCCCCGAACCTGCTGGGCGCGCTGATCTACATGAACCTCCAGCCAGGCGAAATGGGCGACGACGCGCACGGCTATTCCTGGGTCGAGAAATTCCGCGAGCCGGCCAAAGCCGCGGCGGAATGACAGCGCGCAATGCCCGCGGACGCTCATTGCGTTCGCGGGCGGCGCCTCGCTGAACCCATTCAAAACGACAACCTTCGAGAAGGACGCCTGCAATGGCTCTGTTTCCGGTGATTTCCAACTTCCAATATGACTTCGTGCTGCAACTCCTGCCTGTCGACACCGACAACACCATGGACGAGGTCGCCGCCGCCGCCGCGCATCACTCCGTCGGACGCCGCGTCGCGCCGCGTCCCGACAAGGTGGTCCGCGTGCGCCGCCAGGGCGACGAGCAGTTCTTCCCCCGCGACGCGCGGCTCCATGAAACCGGCATCAAGCCGATGGAGACGCTTGAGTTCATTTTCTGCGACAGGTGAAAAGAACATGTCCTTCAAGCCCGCTTGCACTCTGGACGATCTGTGGGAAGGCGACATGACCGAGGTCGAGGTCGACGGCCTGCCGATCTTGCTGGTCTGGCCCGAAGGCGGAGAAATCCGCGCCTTTCAGGGCATGTGCCCGCATCAGGACATCCCGCTTTCCGAAGGCAAGTTCGATGGCCGCGTCATCATGTGCCGCGCCCATCAATGGACTTTCGACGCAAAGACGGGAGCCGGCCTCAATCCGTCGGACTGCCGCCTCGCCGAATATCCGGTCAAAGTCGAGGGCGATTCCGTCCTCGTCGCGATCGAGGGCATCAAGCCCCTGTTCGCGCACACATAAGAAAAAAACGGGAGGTACCAATCGTGACCAAGGAAAACGTTGCCGACGGCTATCGCAACAATCGGGTGGGCCCGGTCCTGCGGGCGAGTCCCATCACCGCCAGCGTCATCGAAGCGGCTGAAGAAGACAATCCCGACAAGACCATCCGCGTCGACGACAAGATCGCCTATGTCCGCATCGACTGCGATGGCGAGCTGATCCTGCGCCGCGAGACGCTCGAGCGCGCGCTCGGCCGGCCGTTCAAGATGGCGGAGCTCGAAGTCAATCTCGGCTCCTTCGCCGGCCGCATCGAGACGACGGACGACTTCGTCCGCTTCTTTTACGAGAAGACGCTCTGATTCCTCCCTCGCCGCTCGCGCGGCGAGACGCGCCAATCTTTCTCTCAACGCCCGCACTCGTCCGCGATTTCTTCGCCTTCGAGCAACGCGCCCAAATTTCGTGAGCAAGCCATGTCCGAGCCTCAAATCGCCAAGCCGCTGAAAACCTGGAGCCATCTCGCCGGCAAGCGCCGCAAGCCGAGCGAATATGAAATCGTCTCGACCAATCTGCATTTCACCACGGACAATCCGGACGCGCCGTTCGAGCTCGATCCGAACTTTCCGATGGCGCAATGGTTCAAGAAGAACCGCAACGCCAGCCCGCTCAAGCACGGCGACTGGAACGCCTTTCGCGATCCCGACGAAATCATCTACCGCACCTACAACATGCTGCAGGACGGCCATGAAAACTATGTGTTCGGCCTGTTCGACCAGTTTTCCGCGCGCGGTCACGACGCGATGCTGGAAGACGGCTGGGCGCGCCATCTCGCCCGGCTTTACACGCCGGGGCGGTACCTGATGCACACGCTGCAGATGGGTTCGGCCTATCTGTCCCAGATGGCGCCGGCCTCGACCATCTCGAACTGCGCCACCTATCAGGCCGCGGATTCATTGCGCTGGCTCACCCACACTGCCTACCGGACCGCCGAGCTGAAAAAGACCTTCGGCGACCTCGGCTTCGGGACCGGCGAACGCGGCATCTGGGAAAACGATCCGGCCTGGCAGGGCTTCCGCGAACTGGTCGAAAAGGGCCTCTGCGCCTATGACTGGGCGGAAGGCTTCGTCGCGCTGAATCTCGTCGCGCGTCCGGCGTTCGAGGAGGCGGGGCTTCGCGCCCTTGGCCAGGCGGGCCGCCACAATGGCGACACCCTGCTTGGCCTGCTGACCGACGCGCAACTGGCCGACGCCGAGCGGCATCGGCGCTGGACCGGCGCGCTGGTCAAGATGGCGCTCGAGACCGAGGGCAATCGCGAAGCGCTGCAAAACTGGCTGGCGAAATGGGCGCCGCTCGGCGACGCCGCGATCGACGCTTTTTGCGCGCATCTGCCGGATTCGCCCGGCGCCGCGCAAACCGCCCGCGAAGCCTGCGCCGCGCTGCGCCGCGGTTATGGCCTGTGATGGCAGGGGATCGATGAAACATCGCATCCAGATCGAGGGCGGAGACGGTTTCGACGTCTCCGCCGACGAGGATAGCCTGCTCCGCGGCGCCTTGCGTGCGGGAGTTGGCTTTCCCTACGAATGCGGAGTCGGCGGCTGTGGCAATTGCCGCTTTGACCTGGTTTCGGGCGAGATGGAGACGCTTTGGCCCGAAGCGCCCGGCCTTTCGGAACGGGAGCGCAAGCGTGGCAAGCGGCTCGCCTGCCAGAGCCGTCCGCTCGGCGATTGCGTCGTCCGCGTTCGCTGCGCGGACGAATATCGCCCGGTCGTCCCGACCCGGCGCCTGCAGGCGGTGCTGACCGAGCGGCGCGAAGTCGCTCCCGGCATGGCCGAGCTGACCTTCACGGCGCCCGGACCGGCGACCTTCCTGCCCGGACAATATGCCGTGTTTCACCCGCCGGGCGTCGAGGGGCCGCGCGCCTATTCGATGTCCAATCTTCCCAACGCCAATGGCGAATGGCGTTTCGTCGTGCGCCGCATGCCCGGCGGCAAGGGCAGTAACGCCATGTTCGACGCGCTCGCGCCCGGCGACGCGCTGACGATC
The DNA here is from genome assembly GCF_030056575.1 of Rhodoblastus sp. 17X3. Taxonomy (GTDB): domain Bacteria; phylum Pseudomonadota; class Alphaproteobacteria; order Rhizobiales; family Beijerinckiaceae; genus Rhodoblastus. The sequence continues at coordinate 168,038 of NZ_JASHHX010000001.1, forward strand.
GACGGGCCTTACGGCAACGCCTACCTGCGCGAGGACAATGAGCGCGAGGTCGTCTGCGTCGGCGGCGGGTCCGGCGTTGGGCCGGTCGTCTCGGTCGCCCGCGCGGCGCTGAAGCTCGGCCGGGAGAAGGGCGTGCATATATTCGAGGGGGCGCGCACGCGCGCCGATCTCTGCGTCCCGGCCCTGCTCACGGAGAGGGAAATGGCGGCGCTGAACTATATCCCGGTGCTGTCGTCGGAACCCGAGGACAGCGGCTGGAGCGGCGCGCGCGGGTTCGTCCATGCGCAGGTCGAACAGTCTCTGCAGCTTCCCGTCGAGCATCACGAATTTTATTTCGCCGGGCCGCCGCCGATGATCGAGGCTATGCAGGATCTGCTCGTGATGCGCTGGAAGGCGCCGCATGCGCAAATCCATTTCGACAAATTCTTCTGACGCCTGAAAGCTGTCGGAGAAGGGGTGAAACAATCGGATCGAGAGCGATGTCCGCGAGGACGTCGCTCTCTTTTTTTGCGTCGCGCGGGCGCCGGCCCGCCCGGATGCAATCGTTATTATGATATAATATCGACAATTATCTTGACCCGAGGCACGGCTGCTGTTACGAAAAAGGGCGGTGGCGATGCGTAAAAATAAAAGCATTCCAGCCACCGGGGGAGCGATCTAAAATTGGTAAGAGGCCAGCGGTCCTTCGTCGGGCGGGCGTGGGGGAAGCGTTTGCCCGCGCCAGTCGTTGAGTCTGGACGCGGCTATCAGGCCTCCTTCCGCAACCGCGAGTCGATTAGCTGATCGTCGAACCTGGGATTCCGCCCGAAATGACCCACGTCAAGCCGACTCCGTGACGCGTCGGCGACAATGTGAGGCAATCTTTCGATCCGACCGGCGTGGCCTCGCCGTAGATCGACGCACAATTGGGAAGCGTCTGGATAACAAAGTCGAAGACAGCTGAACCAGGCGAGCCGCCAGCGGCAAGAGCGATGGCAATTGCGAAGGGAGGACGGCAAAATGGGCGCCAATTTCTTGAAAAGACCGGTGCTGAAATCTGTCCCGACGGGACGCGCCGTCGCCTCCGCCGTGGCCGAACACGCCGACTGTTGCGCCATCCGCGTGCCCCAAATCCACGATCTCGCCAACCGCCTCCGCTTCGCCCCCGAACAGGGCCGCATCTGGCTGGATGACCAGAGGATGATGCTGATGCATGTGAGTTCGCTGGGCGCCCTTCGCGAGGAGTTGATCGGCAGCCTGGGCAAGGAGGCCGCGCGCGGCGTCATCACGCGCATCGGCTACCAGGCCGGCGCGCGCGACGCCGAAATGGCCAAAAAACTGCGCTCCTCTTCCAGCACCTACGAACATTTCCTCGCCGGGCCGCAACTGGTCTCGCTTGAGGGGATCGTGCATTGCGAACCGATCGCCCTCGACATCGATGTCGGCAGCGGCCGCTACTTTGGCGATTTCGCCCTGATCGACTGCGCCGAGGCTGAAGCCCATGTGGCCTCTTTCGGCATTGGCGAGGAATCGTCCTGCTGGATGCTGGTCGGCTATGCCTGCGGTTACACCAGCACCTTCATGGGCCGGCCCATCCTCTGGCGCGAAGTCGAGTGCCGCGCCATGGGGCATGACCGGTGCCGCGTGGTTGGCCGCCCCGTCGAGGAATGGGGCGACGACGCGCGCGAGGACCTCCGCTTTCTGCAAATTGGCGACTTCGTCAAATGGACGCCCGCGCCGCCCAACCAGCCGCCCGTCACCGCCCGTCTTGCGGCGCGCCTCGCGGGTCAGGAGAACAGTTTCGGGATGGTCGGCATATCGAGCGGCTTCAACAATGTCTGCCATCTCGTCAAGAAGGTCGCGCCGACCGAAGCGACCGTGCTTTTCCTCGGCGAAAGTGGCGTCGGCAAGGAGATTTTTTCGCATAACCTGCACCGGCTGAGCAACCGGGCGAAGGGACCGTTCATTGCGGTCAACTGCGCCGCCATTCCCGAGCAATTGACGGAATCGGAGCTTTTCGGCGTCGAGAAGGGCGGTTTCACCGGGGCGACAGTCTCGCGGCCCGGGCGCTTCGAGCGCGCGCATGGCGGAACCCTGTTCCTCGATGAAATCGGCACCTTGAGCTACACCGCGCAGGGCAAGCTGCTGCGCGCCTTGCAGGAGGGCGAAATCGAGCGGGTCGGCGATTCAAGGGTGCGCAAGGTCGATGTCCGCGTGATCGCGGCGACCAATGTCAATCTGCGCGATGCGGTCAAGGACGGCTCCTTCCGCGAGGATCTGTTCTACCGGCTGAATGTCTTTCCCATTCGCGTGCCGCCCTTGCGCGACCGCCGCGACGACATTCCGCTGCTGATGAACTGGTTCATGCAGCGCTCCTGCAAGAAGAATGGCAAGACCATCACCGGTTTTCGCGAGCGCGCGGTCGACGCTTTGATCAATTACAGTTGGCCCGGCAATGTGCGCGAGATGGAGAATCTGATCGAGCGCGCCGTCATTCTTGCCGACGACGGCGGCGCGCTGGACATCTGCCATCTCTTCACGACCGGCGAGGAACTGAATTCGACGACCTTCATCGTGCAGAAGAACGGCGCGCTGGGACCCGCGGCCGATATGATCGAGACCGACGCGCCGACCGCCGAAGGCGGATTGCCGAAGCTGGCCGACACCGAGGCGCGCATGCTGCGGCTGGCGCTTGCGGAAGCCAATGGCAATCTTTCGCTCGCCGCGCGCCTGCTCAGCATCAGCCGGCCCACGCTCGCCTATCGCCTGCGCAAGCACAAGATCGCCGTGGAGTGACTTTTTTCGGCGGGCGCCAAGCGCCCGCTGCGGTCAATCAAGCGCCCGCTGTTGTCGATCAAGCGTCCGCCGCTTTCAATAAGGCGACGGCGCTTCGGGCGCCGCCGAGTCCGGCTTGAAGCGCCGCGCCAGCGCCTGGGTGGCCTGCACCAGCAGCAGCACATCGACCCCGACGGCGACAAATTGCGCGCCCTGGGCCAGATAGGCCGAGGCCGTCGCCTCATCCGTCGCCAGCAATCCCGGGGCCTTCCCGCTCGCGAGAATGGCGGCGATCGCCCTTTCCATCGCCGCCACGACCTCCGGATGCTGCGGCTGGCCGATATGGCCGAGCGACGCGGAGAGATCGGGCGCGCCGAGAAAGATCCCGTCCACGCCCTCGATCGCGGCGATGCGCTCCAAATTTTCGAGCCCGGTCCGGGTCTCCACCTGCAACAGCAGGCAGACCTGATCATTGGCCTGATCGAGATAATGGGCGATGCGGCCCCAGCGCGCCGCCCGCGCTATGCCCGCGCCGACGCCGCGAAATCCCTGCGGCGCGTAGCGCGTCGCGCGCACCAGCATTTCCGCCTGTTCCGGCGTTTCGACCATCGGAATGAGCAGGCTCTGCGCGCCGATGTCGAGCATCTGCTTGATCAGGACCGGGTCGCCCGTCGGCGGCCGCACCACGGCGTGGGTGGCGTAGGGCGCGACGGATTGCAGCTGCGCCAGCATGGTGCGCAGGTCGAGCGGCGAATGCTCGCCATCGAGCAAGAGCCAGTCGAAACCAGATCCGGCGCAGATTTCGGCGCTATAGGAATCGGCCATGGCGAGCCAGAGGCCGATCTGCTTCTGCCTGTTCTGCAGCGCCATCTTGAAGCGGTTGGTCATGAATTCGGACGTCAATTGAACGCCTCCCGGAAAATTTGAAGGGGACGCCTTCGCGCCGCGCAGCATTTCCTATAATATCGATATTTTTTCATTTCCACGATAATATGAATCGCATACACTAAATCATGAAATCACGAGACTCTCGTCTCGCCACCACCCGGGAGCAGGATCATGAACGCCGCAAATCCGGAAATCGCGCTACGGACGCGCGCCGCCGGCATCGACACAAATTATCACGATCAGGGCTCCGGGTTTCCGGTGCTGTTCATCCATGGGTCGGGGCCGGGCGTCAGCGCCTGGGCCAATTGGCGGCTGGTCCTTCCCGAAATCGCCAAATCCAATCGCGTCATCGCCCCGGATATGGTCGGCTTCGGCTTCACCGAACGTCCTGAAGGCGCGACCTATGACATCGACACATGGGTCGCCCAGGCCATCGGCCTGCTCGATGCGCTCGGCCTGCCCAAGGCGCATATCGTCGGCAATTCCTTCGGCGGCGCGATCGCTCTGGCTCTGGCGATCCGGCATCCCGAGCGCGTCGAGCGTCTCGTGCTGATGGGCAGCGTCGGCGTTCCCTTTCCGATCACGCCCGGCCTCGACGCGGTCTGGGGCTATCAGCCCTCGTTCGAGAACATGCGCGCGCTGCTCGACATTTTCGCCTTCAGCCGCGAGTTGGTGAACGACGAGCTGGCCCAGCTGCGCTACAGCGCCAGCATCCGTCCGGGTTTTCAGGAGAGCTTTTCGGCCATGTTCCCGGCGCCACGCCAGCGTTGGGTCGATGCGATGGCCAGCCGCGAGTCCGACATTCGCAACCTGCCGCATGAGACGCTCATCATTCACGGCCGCGACGACAAGGTGATCCCGCTGTCAAACTCCCTCACGCTGCTCGAATGGATCGACCGTTCGCAACTACACGTCTTCAGCCGGTGCGGACACTGGGTGCAGATCGAACATTCGCAGCGTTTTTCGCAATTGCTCGCGGGCTTTTTCGCAGAAACCAGCTCCTGATCGATCCGCTATAAACGCGAGTGCGCCTTTCAAAGCAGGGGAGAGCGGAATGAACATCGATCTGACAGGCAAGAGGGCGGTCGTCACGGGCTCGACCTCCGGCATCGGCTTCGCCATTGCGCAAGGTCTGGCCGTATCCGGCGCGCGCGTCATCCTGAATGGACGCAAGGACGACGGCGTACGCGCAGCGGTCGCCAAATTGCTTCAAAGCACGCCCGGCGCCGACGTGTCCGGCGTCACGGCCGATCTTGCGACCGCGGAGGGCGTCGCCAAATTCCTCGCTGAAGTCGGCGACGCCGATATACTGGTCAATAATCTCGGGATTTTCGAACCCAAGCCTTTCCTCGACATTGCCGACGCCGACTGGCTGCGCTTCTTCGAAACCAATGTGATGAGCGGCGTGCGCATGTCGCGCGCCTTTCTCCCCAGGATGCTGGCGAAAAACTGGGGGAGGATCGTTTTCATCTCAAGCGAGTCTGCGCTCAATATCCCGCCTGAAATGGTCCATTACGGCATGACCAAGACGGCGCAGCTCGCGATTTCGCGCGGCCTGGCGGAAATGACGGCGGGATCGGGCGTCACGGTCAATTCTGTTTTGCCGGGTCCGACCCGCTCCGAAGGCGTGGCAGATTTTTTTGCGAAAATGGCGGCTGATGAAGGCATATCGCAGCCCGAGATGGAAGCGCGCTTCATCGCCGAGCATCGGCCAAGCTCACTGCTGCGCCGCCTCGCCAGCGTCGAGGAAGTCGCCAATATGGTCGTCTATGTCTGCTCGCCGGAAGCCTCCGCCACCAATGGCGCGGCGCTGCGAGTCGATGGCGGCGTGGTCAAGTCCATCGCTTGAGTCGTCGTCGGTTCAGCCCGGCGCCTTGGCGAAATTGGCGGTGTCGCAGGCGAGCGGCGCCCAGTTCTGACGGGAGTCGCAGTAGATCTGCAGGGTTGGCTTGAGCCAGCTGGTGTCGTCGAAACAGCCGGCCTTGACGATGGCGGCGCCGGGCATCGCCTCGGCCTCCGTCCAGATCGGCGATCCGCATTCCGCGCAGAACCAGCGGTCGACCGCGAGGTTGCTGTCGCCCTTGTCGGCGAATTTCTTCAGCGGGCCGGTGACGGTGAATTTTTCACGCGGCGAAATCGCGACGATCGAAAAGGCCGAGGCCGTTGATTTCTGGCAATGCGTGCAATGGCAAATCGCCACGGTCGGCTGATCGTCGTCGAGCGTGAAATGCGATTTGCCGCACAGGCAGCTTCCGGAGCGTCGTGTCATGCGTTCCTCCCAAAACCGTCGATGATGAAGCCGCCTGCGGCGAGCCGCGCTATTTTTTTGACTTCGCCACGCCGGCGACGGAAAAATGCAGCGGCGGCACTTCGCGGATGATGATGCGGATCGCCTCTTTCGGCGCGTCGATCGCCTCGTGAATGGCGTCGGCGACCTTGGCGTGGAGCCGCTCCTTGGCCTCGTCGGAGCGGCCTTCGATCAATGTGATTTCGACAATGGGCATGATTGCTCCGCGACGTTGATCGAGACCGAACCGAGATTCTGCATGACCGTGCGCACATGCTGGCCGACGCTCAGCGGATGCGCGGCGGTGGCGCCTCCGGCGAGAACGATCCAGCCGGGCTTGAGGCCGCCGATGCTGGCCGCCGCGCGCGCCGCCGCGACCAGCGAACGGATCGGGTGGCCGAGGATCGCCGCTGTCGAGCCGATCTGGACGGCGCGGCCGTCGACTTCCACCACGATGCCGAGATTGCAGAAGTCCTGGTCCGGGCGCCCCCAGTTGCCGACGACGAAGCCGGACGATGAGGAATTGTCGGCGATCACGTCGGGCAGGGCGAACTTGAAATTCTCATAGCGCGAATCGATGATCTCCATCGCCGGGGCGATGGCCTCGACCGCGCTCAGGGCTTCCGCCGCCGAAACTTCGCCGCTCAATTCGCGCTTCATCAGGAAGGCGAGTTCCGGCTCTATGCGCGGATGGACATAGCGCTTCTTCGACAAAGAACCGCCTTCCTCCAGCCGCATCGCGTCGGTGAGACGGCCCCAGATCACTTCATCGACGCCGACCTGAATCATCTTGGCGCGGGAGGTGAGTCCCATCTTCACGCCGACCAGGCGCTCGCCGCGTAAAAATCGGCGCTCCAGCGACAGGGCCTGAATGGCGTAGGCGGCATCGACGTCGAGCGGCGCGCTCGCGGTGAATTGCGGGATGGCGGTAGCGGTGCGCGCCGCCTCGTCGACGATTTCGGCGAATTTCGCAAACTGGATCATTGCGCCGCCGCCTCCGCTTCGCGCGCTTTCAGAAGATCCAGCGCGACATCGACGATCATGTCTTCCTGTCCGCCGACCATCCGGCGCTTGCCAAGCTCGGTGAGAATATCGCGCGCGTCAACGCCATAGATCTTCGAGGCGTTTTCGGCGTGGCGCAGGAAGCTCGAATAGACGCCGGAATAGCCGAGCGACAGGCTTTCGCGGTCGACCCGCACCGGGCGGTCCTGCAAGGGACGCACGAGATCGTCGGCGGCGTCCATCAGCATGTGCAGGTCGCAGCCCGTTTCGATCCCCATGCGGTCCAGCACGGCGATCAGCGCCTCCAGCGGGGCGTTGCCCGCGCCGGCGCCCATGCCGGCGAGCGAGGCGTCGACGCGCACCGCGCCCGCTTCAATGCCGGCCACAGCGTTGGCCACGCCGAGCGTCAGATTGTGATGGGTGTGGACGCCGATTTCCGTCTCGGGCTTCAGCGCGCCGCGCACCGCCTTGACCCGTTCGGAATATTGGTTCGGGAGCAAGGCGCCAGCGGAATCGGTGACATAGACGCATTCCGCGCCATAGCTTTCCATCAGCAGCGCCTGCTCGACCAGCTTTTCGGCCGGAATCATATGGGCCATCATCAGGAAGCCGACCGTGTCCATGCCGAGCTTGCGGCCCGCCTCGATATGCTGGCGCGAGACGTCGGCCTCGGTGCAATGGGTGGCGACGCGCACGCTGCGCGCGCCGGCCTCGTGCATGCGCTTCAGGTCATGGACCGTGCCGATGCCCGGAATGAGCAGCACGGTGGGCGCCGCATGGGAGCATTCCCCGGCGACGGCGGCGATCCATTCAGCGTCGTCATGCGCGCCGAAGCCGTAATTGAAGGTCGAGCCGGTAATGCCGTCGCCATGGCAGATTTCGATGGCGTCGACGCCGGCGCGGTCCAGCGCGCGGGCGACAGCGCGCACCGTGTCGAGGTTGTAGGAGTGACGGATGGAATGCATGCCGTCGCGCAGGGTCACGTCCTGGATATAGAGCTTGTTCGGATTCGCGCGGGCCATCATGCGGCCTCCTTCTGCAACTGTTTGGCGGCCCAATGGTCGGCGGAGACCAGGGCCGCGGAGGTCATGATGTCGAGATTGCCGGCATAGGCGGGCAAATAATGCGCCGCGCCTTCGACCTCGAGCATGATGGTGGTCTTCAGGCCCGAGCACAGGCCGACGCCGGGAATGCGCACCGGCGCGTTGTCGCCGATGTTCTCGAACTGCACCTTCTGCTTCAGGCGGTAGCCCGGCACATATTTCTGGACGGCGGCGACCATGTCGAGAATGGACTGCTCGATGGCTTCGCGCGAGCCGCCCTGCGACAAGGTGAACACGGTGTCGCGCATGATCAGCGGCGGCTCGGCCGGGTTGAGAATGATGATGGCCTTGCCATGTTCAGCGCCGCCAAGTTTCTTGATGGCGCTCGACGTGGTTTCGGTGAATTCGTCGATATTGGCGCGCGTGCCGGGGCCGGCGGATTTCGACGAGATCGAGGCGACGATCTCGCCCCAGATCACCCGGTCAGTCGCGCGGCGCACCGCGTGAACCATCGGGATCGTCGCCTGGCCGCCGCAGGTGACCATGTTGACATTGGGCTCGTCGATGTTGGCGTCGCCATTGATCGCCGGAATGGTGAAGGGTCCGATCGCCGCCGGCGTCAGGTCGATGACCTTCTTGCCGTCCTTCTGCAGGATGGCGTTGTTGTGGATATGGGCGCCGGCCGAAGTGGCGTCGAAGACGATCTGGATGTCGCCGTAATTGGGCAGCTTGCGGAGGCCGTCGATGCCCTCATGGGTCACCGGGACGCCGAGCCGCGCGGCCCGCGCCAGTCCGTCCGACTTGGGATCGATGCCGACCATCGCGCCCATTTCGAGGTTTTTCGACATGCGCATGATCTTGATCATCAGATCGGTGCCGATATTGCCCGAACCGATGATCGCGCAGGGAATTTTCGCCATCATTCACTCCTTCGCGAAAGCTGCGCGCACGGAGCCGAGGCCCTCGATCCGCGCTTCAAAAACATCGCCCCATTTGACCGGCGCCATGGGACCGAGCGCGCCCGACAACACCGTGTCGCCTGCCTTGAGCGGACGCCCGACCCGGGCCATGGTCTTCGCCAGCCACAGCATGGCGGAGAAGGGATCGCCGAGGCAGGCCGCGCCTGCGCCGACGGAAACCGGCTCGCCCGCGCTTTCCATCACCATGCCGGCCGAGCGCAGATCGAGATCCTCGAGTTTCTTCGGCGTCGCGCCGAGGACGTAAAGGCCCGAGGAAGCGTTGTCGGCGATGGTGTCGAGAATGCCGATCTTCCAGTCGGCGATGCGCGAATCCACGATTTCGATCGCGGGCAAGGCAAACGCCGTTGCGCGTAAAACGTCGGCGACGGTGAGGCGTTCGTGATCGAGATCGCGCTCGAGCACGAAGGCGACTTCCGCCTCGACCTTGGGCTGGATCAGCTGCTTGCGCCCGATTTCCCAGCCGTCGGGGATCGCCATGTCGTCGAACAGCATGCCGTAATCGGGCTGAGCGACGCCGAGCTGCTTCTGCACGGCGAGAGAGGTCAGGCCGATCTTGCGTCCGACGAGACGGCGGCCTTCGGCGAGCCAGCGACCGGTATTGACCTCCTGCGCCGCATAGGCCTGATCGATCGCCCCTTCGGGCAGGAGATCCCGCACCGGCGCGCTTGGCTTGCCGCTGTGATGGGCTTCGAAGATCTTGTCCGCGACCTGTTTTATCGCTTGGTCCGACACAATGGCGTCCTTCCTGAGGGGTTCAGATTTCCGCGGTCAAAGCTTGACGCAGACATTGGTGAGTTCGGTGTAGAACTCCAGCGAATGCAGGCCGCCCTCGCGGCCGATGCCGGATTGCTTGGCGCCGCCGAAGGCGGTGCGCAGGTCGCGCAGGAACCAGGAGTTCACCCAGCAGATGCCGACATCCATTTTCGCCGCGACGCGATGGGCGCGGGAGACATTCTCGGTCCACACCGCCGCGGCCAGACCATAGGGCGTGGAATTGGCCAGCCGGATCGCCTCTTCTTCCGTGTCGAAGGGGCGGATGTGGCAGCAGGGGCCAAAAATCTCTTCATTGACCACAATGGCGTCGTCGGAGAGGCCGGTCCAGATCGTCGGCTCGACCCAGGCGCCCTGCGCGAGGTCGCCGGGCATGTCCGGGACGCCGCCGCCCGTCACCAGAGTCGCGCCCTGGTCAAGCGCCTTCTGGTAATAGGAGAGCACCTTCTGGCGATGCTCCTGGCTCACCAGCGGGCCGAGATTGGTTGTGGGGTCTTCCGGGCGACCGAGCTTCAGGCTCTCGGCGCCGGCCTTCAGCCGCGCGACAAAGGCGTCGAAGATCGGGCGCTCGACATAGACGCGCTCGGTGCCGAGGCAAACCTGTCCGCAATTGGCGAAGGCCGAACGCATCGTCCCTTCGATCGCCTTGTCGAGATCGCAATCGGCGAAGACGATCGCGGGATTTTTGCCGCCGAGCTCGAAGGAGACCTGCCTGATGCCATGCGCCGCCTGGCGCATGATCGCCTCGCCGGTGCGGGTCTCGCCGGTGAAGGTGATGCCGTTGACCAGCGGATGCTGGGTCAGGAACTCGCCGGCGGAATTGGGGCCAAGGCCATGAACGACATTATAGACGCCCTTGGGCACGCCGACCTTGTTCATGACCTCGCCGAGCAGCGTCGCGGTCAGCGGCGTTTCTTCCGACGGCTTGACGATGACGGTATTGCCGCAGGCCAGCGCCGGGCCGACCTTCCAGGTCATCAGCAGCAGCGGCAGGTTCCATGGCGAGATGACGGCGATCACGCCCTTGGGGCGGCGCAGGCCGTAATTGAGCGCGCTCTTGCCGTCCGGGGTGTCGAGGATGAAGGTCTCGGTCGAGACATTCTTCACCGTGTCGGCGAACATCTTGAAATTGGCGGCGCCACGCGGAATGTCGATATGCGAGGCGAGGCCATAGGGCTTGCCGGTGTCGAGACATTCGGCGGCGAGGAATTCGTCGAAGCGGGCGTTGATCTCGTCGGCCACCGCCGCGAGCAGATCGGTGCGTTGGGCCACGGTCATCTTGCCCCAGGGGCCTTCGAGCGCCGCGCGAGCCGCGCGCACGGCCGCGTCGACCTCCGCCTGGCCGCCTTCCGGCACGCGGCCGATCAGGCTGTTGTCGAGCGGCGAGCGGTTCTCCCAGCTCTTAGCCGTCGACCCTTGCGTGAAAACGCCGTCAATGAAATGCGCGGCGTCGCGTCGCGCCGTATCGACCCCCGCACGGGCGTGCTTATGCAGAGCCTGAACCGACATGCCTCTCTCCCTTCAGCTGTTTTGGCGCGTCCACCCTGCTTCAGCAGCGTCTCGGACGTTCATGCCATCGAATATATCGCTATTCAATCAAAATATCGATTTTATGCCATGTCAGTCGGATTTCTACCCGGCCGAATGCGCCGTCTTTAAAGACCGAGCGCGGCCAGACCGGCCCGCGCGCAATCCCGGTCTTCGTCCTCCGAACCGCCGGAAACGCCGATGGCGCCGATGATTGCGCCATCCACGACAATCGGAATGCCGCCCGCGAACAGGACCACGCCCGGCCGCAGCGCTATGCCCTGATGCAAAGTCGCGTTTGCGCTCAAGGCCTGGCTCAGCGCCTCCGTGGGGGCGCCGAAAACGGCGGCGGTATAGGCCTTGTCCTGCGCGATGCCGATGGAGGGCTTGAACGCTCCGTCCGCCCGCAGCAGGGCCACCAGATCGCCGCTCGAATCGACCACGGCCGCGACCACCGCCTTGTCGATGGCGCCGCCATAGGCGACCGCCGCTTCGACAGCGGCATGGGCCGCATGAGCGCAGATGGAGGAACGTGTGATGGCAATCTGCATGGCGCGCATGTCCTCAGGTCACCACGGACAGGAAGGCCGGGTTGAGCTGGCGCTCATAGTAGAAGATGCCCTTGCCGATCTGGGTTTCGTCCCAGGTGCGGGTCGGAAGATCCGGGTAATAGGTGTAGCCGCCCGCGAACACTTCGTTGCGGTTGCCCGAGGGGTCGAAGAAATAGATCGTCTGGCCGCGCGTGATGCCGTGGCGGGTCGGGCCGATGTCGATCGAGATGTCGTAGCGGGTGATGATATCCGCCGCGTGGCCGACCGCCTGCCAGTTCTCCAGATCGAATGAGAGATGGTGCAGCTTGCCGGGCTCCGGATGCTTCACGAAGGCGATGTCATGCGCTTTCATGCCGGCGGTCAGCCAGATTGCCAGCAGGCCGTCGGGCATATCGACGCGCTCGGCGCATTTGAAGTCCAGAACCGTGGTGAAGAAGTCGAGAACCTTCTCGATTTCCGGCCCATAGAACAGCGCGTGATCGAAGCGGCGCGCGGCCATGCCGTGCGGCTCCAGATTCCAGATGTCGGGATTGTGGATCGGCGGCTTGGGATCGGACAATTCCGCTTGGGCGAATAATTCGATGCGGTGGCCGGAGGCGATGGTGAAGCCGATGCGGCGGCCGACGCCCGGCTGCTCGCCGGCGGCGACATGGTCAACCGCGTAGCCGTAATCCTTGACGCGCTTCTCGAAGGAATCGAGATCGGAATCGGCGGCCACCTTGAAGGCGATGAAATCGACGCCGGCCTGTTCGGCGCGACGCAGGATGATCGAATGGTGATCGAACTCTTCCGCCGATTTCAGATAGACGCGGCCGTCGGCGCCCTCGGTGACCTGATGCAACCCGACGCGCCTGGTGTAATGCTCGACCGCCGCCGGCATGTCGAGCACACGAACCTGGATAAAGCCGGGACGTAGAACGCCTGTCATGGCCATGATGTTTCCTCCTCAGACAACTGCGCCGCTTTGCGGCATTTTTCCTTGATGACGACCGGCGTCTCCAGCCGCATCGAAAGTGCTGACCGCGGATAGATGCAGCAAGCGAGCACAAGGCCCGAGGCTTCCTCTTCGGCCGATACATGCGCGCGGCTCATCGGATCCGCGTGAAAATCTCCCTGCGTCACGCGCACGCGGCAGACGCCGCATCCGCCGCGCCGGCAGCCGACCGGCAGCTTCAGGGGCAGGTCCTTCAGCTGACCGAACCCTTGCGCGCGCTCTAGCGCCACCAGCACGCGCTCATGCGGGAAGCCCGACGCGAGGCCATGTCCTTCCAGCGTGATCGTGAACTTCTCGCCCGCCATCTCACAGCCTCTTGAACACGGGGCTTTTCGGCTTCTCGGCGCAATCCTTCGCCGTCAGGAAGCGTTCGGTGAAAATGTGCTTTTCGAACAGGCGGCCCTGCATCAGCGTGGCGATGCAGGCTTCGATCATCGGCGGCGGACCGCACAGATAGGCGGTGTTTCCGGCGAACATCCCGCCATGGACCCGCTTGGCGACGTCATGGACGAAGCCGCGCTCGCCCTGCCAGTCGCTCGCCTCGGGCTCCTGCGACAGCGCGGGAACGTAGCGGAAATTCGCATGGGCCCTGGCCAGCGCCTCGAACTCATCGCGCCCGTAGAGATCGGCCTGGGCGCGCACGCCGTGGACGAGCGTGATCGGCTCGGCATAGCCTTCTTCGAGAAGGTCGAGGATCATCGCGCGCGGGCTCGAGACGCCGGTGCCGCCGGCGAGAAACAGCAAGGGGCCGCCGCGCGACTTGCGCACAAGAAAGCGCCCGTAGGGACCGCTGATGGCGAGGCGTTCGCCGAGCTTCAGTTTTTCATGAATATAGCCGGTGCCCGCGCCGTCTGGCACGCGGCGGATCTGCAATTCAACATGCAAGCCGTCGCTCGGGGCGTTGGCGATCGAAAAGGCGCGCGAGCCTTCGACGCCCGGCAGGACGAGATTCACATATTGCCCGGCCTGAAAATCGATCGGCCCGTCTTCCAGCGCCAGCAGCACGCCCTTGACGTCATGGGTGAGATCTTCGAGTCCGACCACGGTCCCGACGAAATCGCGCACATTGATGCGGCGCGCGTCGGGGTCATCCTCGACATCAGCCTCGATCGTCACGTCGCTGACGAGCGTCGCCGTGCAGGCGAGAACGAATCCGTCTTCGCGCTCGAAATCCATCAGCGCGAAATTCGACGCCGCCCCATGATCGATTTCGCCATCCGTCACCTGGGTCTTGCAGGTGCCGCACAGGCCATGGCCGCAGGCGTGCGGGAGATAGACCCCGGCGCGCAGGCAGGCGTCGAGGATGGTCTGGCCCTCCTCGACCTCGATCGTGTCGCCCAAGGGTTCGATGGTGAGTTGATGCGCGGACATTTTCGCTCTCCCTCGCGCCCAGGCTTAGCTGGCGGAGCCCTTGTAGCCGCCGAGGCCGGGCGTCCAGAAACGCACCAGCGACTTGTGGCGAAGCCCGTTTTCCTCAAGCGATTTCGAGAAATCCGGAACCTTCTTCTCGCCGTCGATCATCCACACGACCTGCGTCCAGTCGATCTTTTCGGCGTCCGGATGGGCGGCGTAATGCGGCTTGACCACCGCTTCGACAAAGGCGCCGAACGGCATGGCCGGCGGCAGGGGAAAGGCGATCGCCGAACAAAAGGCGAGATGCTGTTCCCAATGGACATAGACCAGGCGATTGCCGTGAAAATTCTTTTCGGCGTCGCGATATTCGATCTGACTTTCATAGCCCGGCGCAAGCGTGAGGACGGCCATGTTCCACTCCCGATTTTTCTTTTGAGAGGCGCGGCCAAGATCGCCGCGCCGTCGATGTTTGATGAAATCAGCCGGCTGCTTCGGCCGCTTTCGCGTGCCATTCGTTCCAGAGCTTTTCGTCGGGAGAGCCGGCGTAATCCATGTTGTCCGCACCGTTGTTCATCCGGTACCAGTTCAACACGTCCGGCACGGTCGGGCCGCCGCAATTGCCCTGGAAGATCTGGTGCACGGGCAGCCAGCTCTGGGCGTATTTCTCGGGCTCGTCGTCGAAGATGTCTTTGCAGCCGTCCGAGCAGAAATGGTACGTCTCGCCCTTGAATTGCGTCTCGCGGAAGCAGATCGTGGTCGGGTCGCCCGGCTCGGTATAGGCCATCGGAATCTGGCAGACCTGGCAGAGTTGCGGCAGCGCCATGTTGTAGAAGCGCTTGCCCTCTTTTTCCGCCTGCGCCCACATCTCCCAGCGCGGGCGATAATATTTGTCGAAGGTGTTGGGATATTTCTCCGACAGCCAGTCGAGATGCTCGCGGTCCGGCATCCAGGTGTGGAAGCCCGCGGCGTGGGTATATTGATAGAACACCGCCCAGTTCTGATGCGAGATATGCTCGGCGGCTTCCGTCGCCACGTCGGCATATTTCGGAACCTTGATCCCGTAGCGGGCAAGGTCCTGAAACAGCGAGCCGCCGCCTTCGGTGAAATAGATTTCCCAGGCTTCCTTCCAGGACATCACCTTCTTCGGCAGCATGTAGTCCATCATCATGGCGACGAGGCCGAGGACGCGGAAGCCGCGCCAGAACCATTTGTCGACCCATTTCTGCACGATCGGCAGATTGTCGGGATGCTGTTCGAGCAGGAACTTGATGACCTCGATGCCGAGCGTCATGTGGCGGCTCTCATCCGACTGCGCCGAGAAGCCGAAGGTGACGGTGGACATGTCGCCATTATAGGCCGCGCCCGACATGAAGGGCACGAACAGCAGGTTGGTCAGCACATATTCGAAGGCGAAGCCGATCGCGATCATGAATTCGAACGGGCCGGCGGCGCGGGCGTCGTCGAAGAAGCTCTTCGGCACCGAGAGATACCACACGCGATCATGCATGTGGGGGAACTCGGACAGGCCGTCGAAATATTTGTTGTACTGGCTGATCGTGTGAATCTGCGTCTGGACGTGACGCAATTCGTCGAGCGACTGCATTTGCGCCGCGACGCGCGGACCAGCGCCGCGCAAATGCCGGCCCGTGAAGGCGAAGCCGCGATGCGCCTGATATTCGAGCGGCGACACGCCGGTCAGGAACAGCTTCAGCGTGTTGATGTAGCGCCCGTCGGAGACGCTGGCCTGGCCGTTGTTCTGCGCGAAGGCGTCGAGCACGGCGTAGAGCTTGCGCTCCTTCTCGGCCTGGAATTTCCAGTAGGCGTCCATGGTCAGGCGGAAGGGATCCTCCCAGGCCGACCAGTCCTTGATCTTGATTCCCTCGAACTGGTCATAGGGAAACACCTTGTCCATCGGCTGATAGGTCGTTTCCCAATCGAGGCCGCGGGTCATATGGGCGTAGCGCTGCTTCAGCCCGAGTTTCTTGGCAGTCATGATATCCTCCCGGCCACTCAATGGCGCCAGCTGACGGTGAATTGGTCGTCGTCTTCGTCGAGATGGCCCGCCATCGAAATGATGACGAGATGCATCTCCTGCGGATCCCAGGTCCGTCCGAGCCGCTCCTCGACGGAGGCGCGGTTGATCACCAGCGGGCCATCGGAATCGAGCTTCACGCAGCCGGGCAAGTTCATCACGCGCACGCCGGGATTGTCGGCGAGAATGGCTTCGATGATCGGTCGGGCGTCGTCATTGTGGTAAAGTGTGAGCGATGCGATTTGCGCCATTGCGACGTTCCTCCGTCCTGTTTCCTAGAGCGCGAGGCCGAGCGAAAGGGCGCGCTTGCGCGTCGCTTCGCCGGCGGCTTCCGCCACAGCGCCATTGTCGCCGAGCAGCGACGCGGACAAGGGTTTCGCCGCCTCGACCGCGCGGTCGATCCACAGCTTGGCCCACTGCGAGACCAGCGCCTTGTTTTCGGGGCTTTCCGCTGCGACCGTCTTGATGACGGAATCGCTCCAGCGGCTTTCCTCGGCGCGCCAGTCGGTCATGAATTCCGTCAGCATGGCGACGGTGACGCCGGCCTCCTGCCAGGCCGCATCGGCGTGTTTGTAGACGAGGTCGAGGATGACGCCGTTCACAGCCAGCGTCTGCGCGACAAAGAGCTGGAACCAGTCGCGCTCGACGAAACTGTCTTCGATCAGCTTGCGCACACCCTGCCAGGCGGGGTTGTTCAGCCAGGTCTCCTTGGCCATGTCGAGGCTCACGCCGGTCTGACCGTCAAGCGCCAGACCGATGCGGCTGACGATCTGGGCCATGCCGAGATGATCCATCGCCGAGAAAATACAGGGAGCCGTGACCGCCGTGCCATAACCCCGCTGGCAGATCTCCGTCATGTTCATGTTCGCGCCCCAGTGCAGATGGCGCAGGGGCAGCAGACCGTGCTCGATCTGCGAGCGGGCGTCGTCGGACAGTTTGGCGATCAGCCCGCGCTCGTCCGCGAAGGCAAAGCTGCGCTCCACCGACTGGTTCATGTTGGCGCGGGCGATATTATAGGTGGCGTAATAGAACTGGCGCGGATCGAGCGGCTTGTACCAGTCTTCCATCACGACAGCAGTCTTGCGCGCGTCGAAATGCCAGAACTCCGGCTCCCATTGCGGCTTGTAATGAAAATTGACCGTCGGCTGGACGTCGAGCGTCGCTTCGAGATAGCGCGAGGCCGGCTTGTCGGCGCCCAGGCGGCGCGCGACATGGCCGAACGTCTGGCGCTTGGGCTCGTACTCGATCGTTTTGATTTGCACGCTCATTGATTTCTTCCCTCCCAGGAATGACGGAATTAGCCGCGCGGGTCGGGCTCGGCCGGGTTTGAGGCTGGCGCTTCCCGCCCGTCTTCGACGGCGTTCTTGACGCGACGCAAAAGCCCGGGCTGACGCGAGCGCCAGGCAAGTTGCTCCAGATGGGCGGCGGCGGATGGATCGGGAGGGAGAACGGTCGCGTTCTGCAGGCGGCAGAATTCGTCGAAGGCCGTGAAGGGCAGGATCAGTTCGACCGTCAGATCGGCGTCGTTCACGGAAAACTCGAACTCGACATATTTGTCGAGGCGGGCGCCGATGACGCGGACAAATTTCTGCATTGACGCATCGACGCGCACGCCAGATGGCGCGACGCCAGAATCCTGGCGGCCCATGCCGTTTCCTCCCACAGAGACGTTTCTTCGTCCTTCAAGGGGGGCGCTCTTGACCGTCGCCTCGCTCTCGATTTCCCGATTTTTAGACCGCCATAAAACGACAGTCAACAGGAATATCGATATTTTTATGATATGGGCATTTTTATCGATATTTTGTGCATATCTCTCATTCTTTGAAACAGTCCACAAACTGGAATTTCACCGTTATAATGAATGCTAGCCGAGATTCGGGCGTTTGCAAGGGCGACAGGACATGACCATCGAGACGACCGAGGATGATCGGGAAATCGCTCCGAAGGCGGGCAGGACGCTCGTCGAAAGCGCCTATGCGACCCTGCGGCGCGAGATCCTCGACGGCGCCTATGAGCCGGGCGCAAAACTTCGGACGGAGGAATTGCGGGCGCGCTATAATATCAGCGGCAGCACGATGCGCGAGGCGCTGACGCGCCTGCTCGGCGAGGCGCTGGTGACATCCGAGGGGCAGCGCGGCTTTCGCGTCGCGCCCGCGTCGCTCGAGGACTTTCGCGATCTGACCGAGGTGCGCAAGCTGATCGAAACCGAGGCGTTGCGGCAGGCGATCGCGGTTGGCGACGAGGCCTGGGAAAGCCAGATCGTCGCCACGTTTTACCGGCTGTCCAAGGTCGAGGAGCGTCTCGCGGAAGACCCCGCGGCGCCATTGAGCGAATTCGAAGCGCGCAATCGCGAATTTCATCACGCGCTGATCGCCGCCTGCCCGTCGCGCTGGCTGCATCACATGATCGGCCTGCTCTTTCAGCAATCCGAGCGTTACCGCCGCATCGCGCTGGCAAAACGCACGGTCCCCCGCGACGTCCACGCCGAGCACCGCGCCATTTTCGACGCCACGCTCGCCCGCAATACCGAGCTCGCGTGCCAGCTCACCATGGATCATATCGAACGGACGCTGACGGTCCTGCGCACCGCGCTTGAGCCGCCAGGCTTCCAGAGGGCCCGGTGAGGCTTAGTTCAGGCCGTTGGAGACCGAGCTGAATTTGGCGTTGAGATTGGTTCCGACGGTCTTCAGCCCGGTGATGACGACAAGGGCGATGAAGGAGGCGATCAGCCCATATTCTACGGCGGTCGCTCCGGACTCATTGCCGAGGAAGCTCGAAATCAGTTTGCCCATAATCATTTCTCCCTGAAATTTCTGGCGGCTCACGCCTTCGTCGCGCGTCGGCCTCGCTCGACTGTTCTAGCGCGAAAGAATTCGGGGGAGTTTAATCGAAAGCGCGCGGCCGGGTTAACGGGCCGTATCCAAAATGAAAGATTGAAGCCTGCCGCTCCGGCCCGCCGATCAGGCGGCGGAGGCTGGCGATTTTGGCGCGGCTTTCGGGGCTCCCGCGCCGTCCACCCAAAAAGCTTCGTCGGCCATATCCAGCATCGGCGCGTCGGCGGCGGAGCGGCCATAGGCGACGCAATGTCCGATTCCGCCCCGGCCGATCGCGCCCTGGGCGGAAAGCCACGCGTAGATTCGCCTGACCTTTTCCTGGCCCTGGCAATCGCCGCCGGCCAGCGCGCCGGTGGCCCGGCTGTCGGCGTCGAGGGCGAGCCGCGAGCAGATCACATGGTCGAAGCCTTCGCGACTGGCCCAGGGCTCGAGATAGAGGTCGAGCGCGGCGCCGACCAGAATGCAGAGCCTGCCCTCGTCGCGCCGCCGCCGGACCTCTGTCATCATGGTTTCCCGCAACAGGCGCGGGACGCCGTCCTGCGCGAATGTCGCCCCGAGGGCGCGGAGATCGTCAATATGGCGTCCGCCGAGGGCGGCGGCCAGCAGGCGCTCTTTGGCGTTATCGTCCCGGGTCAGGCGGAGGGCGTTGCCGGCGAGCCAGGGCGAGCTTGCCGCCAGCGCGCGGCCCAGAGCCAGCGGACCGATCGCTTCCCGCAGAAAGGGCAGCAGACTATCGCGGCGGGACAGCGCGCCGTCGAAGTCGAACAAGGCAAGATCTCGGCTCACTGCGGTCATTTCTTGACGTTCGATTCAGTAAAATGCCCAGTCGCCGGCGTATTGAAGCGCCGGAAGGCCGGCGGAGCGGGCGGCGAAGGAGCGATGCGGCCTAAGCAGAATCCAGAAAGGGAAACAGGGTGCGCGAACTGACGCCCCCTTCCGGCGCTTTTCCGGAAGCTGGATTCAGCTCATAGCATCCATCTATTTACGGATTGTTATGACAAAGTCCGGTCGCCAGACGCCCGGACCCACAGTATCCACATCAAACGGCCCTGGATGCAGGCGGGATGGGGTTTCCGGTTGACGGAAACGGCGGCGACTGCGAAAAGTTGAGGCAGTTTGGTGCGTTGCACACATGCGGCGGGCCTCTGCG
The DNA here is from genome assembly GCF_030056575.1 of Rhodoblastus sp. 17X3. Classification (GTDB taxonomy): domain Bacteria; phylum Pseudomonadota; class Alphaproteobacteria; order Rhizobiales; family Beijerinckiaceae; genus Rhodoblastus. The sequence goes on from NZ_JASHHX010000001.1 coordinate 188,204, forward strand.
AAAGTCATCGGATCGGTCCCGTACGGGGTCGGTAAGTAGATAATTTTTTTATTTTGGCATTGGGGCTTGCATGGCAGTTAAATCCGGAAGTCAGGTCGAAGCCAGGCGGGAAACCGTCCTCGTTGATCTCGCCTTGCAGGGCGGCGGCTCGCACGGGGCCTTCACCTGGGGCGTTCTGGACCGGCTGCTCGAAGAGCCCTGGTTGAAGATTGAAGCCATTTCCGGGACCTCGGCGGGCGCGATGAACGCCGCGGTGTTGGTCAGCGGCTATATGCAGGATGGGGCGGCGGGCGCCCGCAAGGCGCTGGACGCCTATTGGGCCCGCGTCGCGGACGCCGCCCGCTTCAGCCCGATCCAGCGCTCGCCGCTCGACCGCCTGATGAACCGCTGGTCGCTCGACACCTCCCCCGGCTATATCATGCTGGACCTGATGAGCCGGCTGGTGTCGCCCTATAGTCTCAATCCGATGGGGCATAATCCGATCCGTGGGCTGCTCGAGGAAAGCATTGATTTCGCCCATCTCAATGAGGCGCCGATCAAGCTGTTCATCACCGCGACCAATGTCCACACCGGGCGCGGGCGGATTTTCCGCAACAAGGAAATCACGCCGGAGGTGCTGCTCGCCTCCGCCTGCCTGCCGACCATGTTCCAGGCGATCGAAATCGACGGCGAGCCCTATTGGGACGGCGGCTATGCGGGCAACCCCACCATTTCGCCTCTGGTCCGCGAGAGCGAGGCCACTGACGTGATTCTGGTGCAGATCAATCCGCGCGAGCGCCGCCAGACGCCGCGCACCGCCAGCGAAATTCTCGATCGCCTCAACGAAATTTCCTTCAATGCGCCGCTGCTGAAGGAGCTGCGCATGATCGCGCTGCTGCGGCAGGCGGCCGATCCGGGCACGGGTGAGGGCCGCCGCTGGGCGGAAATGCGTCCTCATCGCATCGTGACCGACAAGCTCGCGGAATTCGGCGCGACTTCCAAGCTCAACGCCGAAGGCGCCTTCCTGCAATTGCTCAAGGACGAGGGCCGCAAGACGGCGGAGGGCTTCCTCGCGGAGCATGGCGACGACCTCGGAAAACGCGCCACCGCCGATCTCGACGTTCTTCTCGCGGAGTGCTGATCTTGAGCCTGCCCATCCTCATCGGCCTTCTTGGCATTCTCGTCGGCCTCGGCCTTCTGATCTGGCTCGCCTTTCGGGGCTGGAGCGTGTTGCTGCTGGCGCCAATCGCGGCGATCGTGGCGGCCTTCTTTTCCAGCGAACCGCTGCTGGCGCACTGGACCCAGACTTTTATGCGCAGCGCTTCGGGGTTCCTCGCGCAGTTCTTCCCGCTCTTCCTGCTTGGCGCCTTGTTCGGCAAGCTGATGGAGGACACCGGCTCGGTCTCGGCGATCGCCGATTATATGACGGAAAAGCTCGGGACCAAGCGCGCCATTCTGGCGGTGGTGCTCGGCGGCGCGGTGGTCACCTATGGCGGCGTCAGCCTGTTCGTCGCCTTTTTCGTGATCGCGCCGATGGCGCAGGACCTGTTCCGCGTGGCGGGCATTCCGCGCCGGCTGATGCCTGCGGCGATCATGCTTGGCACCTCGACCTTCACCATGTCGGCCATGCCGGGCACGCCCTCGATCCAGAACACCATTCCCATGCCCTTCTTCGGCACGACGCCCTTCGCGGCGCCAGGCCTCGGGATCATCGCCTCGGCCATCATGCTAGGCTTCGGCCTGTGGTGGCTGGCGCGCGAGGAGGCGGCGGCGCACGCCCGCGGCGAGGGCTTCGGCGACGGCGCGACCAAAACCGCGGGCGATATCGCCAAGGATGAGACCCTGCGCGAGCGCGCCACCGCCTCGCACGAGTTCGACCCGGCTGAAATCGCCCATGGCGAGATCGCCAGGACGCGTCCGTCCTTCGCGGTCGCCGCCGCGCCGATCGTGGTCGTCATTCTCGTCAATGTCGTCCTTTCGCTGATCGTGCTGCCGCGCCTCGACCTGAGCTTCCTCTCCAAGCCCGAATGGGGCGGGGTCTCGCCCGCCGCCGTCACCGGCGTATGGTCGGTGCTGACCGCCCTGACCCTGGCGATCCTGACTGTTCTCGCCCTCAACTGGCGGCGCATTCCCAATCTGCGCGCCACCATGGACGCGGGCGTCAACGCCTCGGCGCTGCCGGCGATCAGCGTCGCCAGCCTGGTCGGCTTCGGCGCCGTCGTCGCCGCTTTGCCCGCCTTCAGCGTGGTGCGCGACGCGGTGCTCGGCATTGGCGGCGGCCCATTGGTGTCGCTGGCGGTGGCGACCAACACGCTCGCCGCGCTCACCGGATCGGCTTCGGGCGGCCTGACCATCGCGCTCGACGCGCTCGGCGCGACCTATCTCCAGCGCGCGGCCCAGATCGGCATGGATCCGGCGCTGCTGCACCGCGTCGCCGTGATCGGCTCGGGCACGCTCGACAGCCTGCCGCATAATGGCGCGGTGGTCACGCTGCTGTCCGTCTGCGGCTCAAGCCATGGCGCGAGCTACAAGGACATTTTCATGGTCGGCATTCTCGGCGCCATCATTGCGCTGGTGGTGGTGATCGTGCTTGGCTCGCTTGTCGGTTCTTTCTGAAGGCGCCCGCGGCCTTATCCTGAATCCGCTAAAACGGGGTTCGAATCTTGTCTTCTTCCGGCTCTCCCTCGCTGTCCCGGCGGTTTTCCCGTCTCCTGATCGCGGCCGCGCCCGCTCTTGTCCTTCTCGTTTCGGGCTGCAAGCGCGAAACGGCGGAGGAAGCGCCGCCGCCGCGCCCCGTCCGCACAGTCGTGGTCGAGAAGGGCGGCCTCGGCCAGACCATCGTCCTCACCGGGCAGATCCTGGCTGAAAAGGAAGTTGCGCTGGCCTTTCGAATTTCCGGGCGAATCATCGAGCGTTCGGTCGATGTCGGCGCGCGCGTCGCGCCGGACCAGGTCGTGGCCAGGCTGGACCCGCAGAACGAACTCAACACGCTGCGCTCGGCGCGGGCCGCGCTTTCCTCGGCCAAGGGTCGGCTCGAGCAGGATTCCAATCATTTCGACCGCCAGCAGACCCTGTTGCGTCAGGGCTGGACGACGCGCGCCAATTTCGAGCAGGCGCAGCAGGCCTTGCGCACCGCGCAGGCCGCCGTGGACGACGCCAAGGCGCAAGTCGAGATCGCCGAGGATCGCGTCGGCTATACCGAGCTCAAGGCCGGCGTGACCGGCACAATCACCCGCCGTGCGGCGGAATCAGGCGAAGTCGTGCAGGCCGGGCAGATGGTCTATACGGTCGCGCGCGATACGGGCTGGGATGCGGTGTTCGATGTTCCCGCGCAGGTGTTGCGCACCGCGCCGCCGGATTCCGATGTGGCCATCGCCCTGACCGACGACCCCAGCGTCGTCGCCAAGGGCCGGGTCCGGCAGATCGATCCGCAAGCCGATCCCGTCACCCGCACCTTCAAGGTCCGCGTCGCGGTCAATGATCCGCCGGCGGCGATGCGCCTCGGCGCGACCGTGTCCGGACGGCTGGAGGTCGATCACGGCCATGGCCTGACGCTGCCCGCCAGCGCCTTGACCTCGACGCAGGGCGGCCCGGCCGTCTGGGTGGTCGATCCCGCCGGCCTGACCGTCGCGCTGAAGCAGGTCGAGGTATTGCGCTTCGATCCCGGAACAGTGGTGATTTCGGGCGGGCTCGACGGTGGCGAGATCGTCGTGACTGCGGGCGTTCAGGCGCTGCATCCCGGCCAGAAGGTCCGGCTGCTCGGAGCGCAGTCATGATCGGTCCCAATCTCTCCGACTGGGCCCTCAAGCACCGATCCTTCATCATTTTCGCGATGATCGCGATCGTGGTCGCCGGCCTGTCGTCCTATTTCCGCCTCGGCCGCAGCGAGGATCCCGCCTTCACCTTCCGCACCATGATCGTGCAGGCGGCCTGGCCGGGCGCGACGCTGGACGACACGCTGACTCAGGTGACCGAGCGGATCGAGCGCAAATTGCAGGAGACCAAGGGTCTCGATTACCTGCGCTCTTACACCAGCCCCGGCCTCACCACGATTTTCGTCAATCTCAAGGGCTCAACCTCCGCCAAGGAAGTGCCGGACATCTGGTATCAGGTGCGCAAGAAGGTCGGCGACATGCGGCGGACCCTGCCGCAGGGCGTGGTCGGCCCCGGCTTCAACGACGATTTCGGCGACACCTACGGCCTGATCTACGCCTTCACCGCCGACAATGGCTTCAGCCATCGCGAGCTGCGCGATCATGTCGAGGCGATGCGTTCGAAGCTGCTGCAGGTTCCCGACGTCTCCAAGATCGAGATCCTCGGCGCTCAGGACGAGCAGATCTATGTCGAATTCTCGACCAGCAAGCTGGCTGGCATGGGGATCGACCGCGCCGCCCTGGTCGCCGCGCTGCAGGCCCAGAACGCGGTGCTTCCCGCTGGCGAAATCCAGACCGGCGACGAGAAGCTGTCGCTCCGCGTCACCGGCGCCTTCCGCTCCGAGAACGACCTGCTCGACGTCAATTTTCTCTCCAACGGACGCCTGATCCGCTTGCGCGACATCGCCGAAGTGCGCCGCATTCTGGTAGATCCGCCGCAGCCCCTGTTCCGCGTGAATGGCAAGCCGGCGCTTGGCCTCGCCATCGCCATGCGCGACGGCGGCGACATTCTCGCGCTGGGCGAGAATGTGAAAAAGGCGATCGACGCCGGCATGGCCGATCTGCCGGTCGGCATTGACGTCGCTCTGGTGTCCGACCAGCCCGTGGTCGTCAAGAACGCCATCGGCGAGTTCATGGAATCGCTCTGGCAGGCCATCGCGATCATCATGGCCTGCTCCATCGTCAGCCTTGGCTTCCGCCCCGGCGCCGTGGTCGCCCTCTCGATCCCGCTGACGGTGGCGATCATCTTCCCGATCATGGAATTCATCGGGATCGATTTGCAGCGCATTTCGCTCGGCGCCTTGATCATCGCGCTCGGCCTGCTGGTCGACGACGCCATGACCACGGTCGATGTGATGATCTCCCGCATGGCGGCGGGCGACAGCAAGGAAAAGGCCGCGACCGTCGCTTACGATTCGCTCGCCTTTCCCATGCTTACGGGCTCTTTCATCACGGCGGCGGGCTTCGTGCCGATCGGCTTCGCCAGGTCCTCGGCCGGCGAATATACCTTTTCGATCTTCGCCGTGGTCTCCATCGCGCTGATCGTTTCCTGGTTTGTCGCGGTGCTGTTCGCGCCCTTGCTCGGCGTCTGGCTGCTCAAGGCTCCGGAAAAGAAGACAGAGGAAAAGCCCAGCCGGATCATGGAGGGGTTCCGCTCGATTCTGCTGACGGCCATGCGCCATCGCTGGATCACCATTACGATCACACTCGCCTTTTTCGTCGGCTCGCTGCTCGCCTTGCCTCTGGTGCCGCGGCAGTTCTTCCCGGCCTCCGACCGGCCCGAGCTGGTGGTCGATCTCACCTTGCCGCAAAACGCCTCGATCTTCGCCAGCGACCAGGTCGCGGCCAAGCTCGACGCCGCGCTCAAGGACAATCCGGACGTCGCCAGCTGGAGCACCTATGTCGGGCGCGGCGCGATCCGCTTCTATCTGCCGCTCAATGTCCAGCTCGCCAACGACTTCTTCGCCCAGGCGGTGGTCATCGCCAAGGATGTTTCCGCGCGTGATCGCTTGCACGCGACGCTGGAGAAGAAGTTGGCAGAGGACTTCCCTGGCGTCGTCTCCCGCGTCTCGCCGCTGGAGCTTGGCCCGCCCGTCGGCTGGCCGGTGCAATACCGCGTCAGCGGCCCCGATATCGGCCAGGTGCGGGAAATCGCCCTGCAGCTTGGTTCGCTGCTCGGTTCTGACAACCATCTGCGCCGGGTGAATTTCGACTGGATGGAGCCGGCGCGCAAGGTTCGGGTTGAGATCGACCAGGATCAGGCCCGTCTGCTGGGGCTCAGCTCGCAGGCGCTTTCGGCTTTCCTGAACACCGTGATGACCGGCGCGCCGATCACCCAGGTGCGCGACGACATCTATCTGGTCGATATTGTCACCCGGGCGCAGGACGAGCAGCGCGTTTCGCTCGACACCTTGCAGAGCCTGCAGGTTCCGTTGCCGAGCGGCCGCACCGTGCCCCTGAGCCAGATCGCCCGCTTCGACTACGATCAGGAATTTCCGCTGGTCTGGCGACGCGATCGCGTGCCGACCCTGACGGTGCAGGCCGATGTCGCGCCCAGCGCTACGCCCGAAGGCGCCGTAGCCGCTCTGGCGCCCGCTCTGGAAAAGCTCCAGGCCAGCCTGCCGAAGGGCTATCGCATCGCCGTCGGCGGCACGGTCGAGGAAAGCGCCCATTCGCAGGCCTCGGTTTACGCCATGGTGCCGCTGATGCTGTTCCTGATGTTGCTGTTCCTGATGGCGCAGCTGCATAGTTTCAGCCGTCTCGCCATGGTGCTCAGCCTCGTGCCGATGGGGCTGATCGGCATTGTCGGGGCCCTGCTGCTGTCGGGCCGTCCGCTCGGCTTCGTCGCCATTCTCGGCATTCTGGCCCTGATGGGCATGATCGCGCGCAACGCCGTCATTCTCATCGAGCAGATCGAGGCCGAGCGCGCGCAGGGCCGCGAGCTTTGGGATGCGATCGTCGAGGGCGCCGTCTCCCGCTTCCGGCCGATCATGCTCACCGCGATCTCGACCGTGCTCGGCTTCATCCCGATTGCGCCGACGGTGTTCTGGGGGCCGATGGCCTTCGCCATCATGGGCGGTCTGTTCGTCGCGACGATGCTGACGCTGATCGTCCTGCCCGCGCTTTACGTGATCTTCCTGCGGGTCAAGGAGCCGGAAAAGGCGTTAGCCTAAAACGCCCGCCGCCAGCAGGGCGAGAACGATCAAGAGCAAGGAGACGCCCGCCGCCGGCCATTGCCGCAGGCGAGCGTCGAGCGTTTCGAAACCCGGGCCGAGGGCCAGCAAACGGGCAAAGGCCCCCTCAAACAGGACGATGCTGTCGCCCGCCGGCACACGGGGCGCGGGCCAGCCGAGGCGCCGCAGCCCAAGACGCCGCAGGCCAAGCGCCAGGCCGACGCCGATCAGCACGGGCCATAGCCCTTCCCAGAATTTGGCAAGCCCCAGCGCTTCGGAAACGTCGCCGAAGGCCGGATAGAACAACCAGGGCAGCAGGATCGCGCCGAGCGCGACCGCCGGCCAGAACCGGACCAGAGCCAGAGGACATTCCCGCGCGGCGTCGGGCGGCGGCGCATCGAGGCGCGCCACGAAATGGGTCATCAGCAGGGCCGTGCCGATCGAAGACAGCGTGGCGAGACTCGCAGCCCATCCGCTGGCGAATTGCGCCTTCGACGCCAGCTTGGCCAAGGCGCCGCCGGTGAAGGGCAGGCCGGCGAGGCTCAGCGCGAGCGCGGCGGCCAGGGCGAGAGTCCAGCCGCCGAGAGGAGCGCCAGAAAGTGGGGCTCCGCGCGCGGCGAGCGCGCCGATGGTCAGGAACAGGGCGGCTTTCACCAGCAGATGATTGGCTGCATAAAAGGCGACATCGCCGGACGCCGAAACATCCCCGGCGCCGAGCGCCATGCCGAGCGCGGCCGCGATGACGCCCATCTGGCTGATGCTGGAATAGGCCAGGATGGTCTTCGGGTTTTGCTGCGTCAGGCCGAGGAGCACGCCGTAAAAGGCGGTCAGGAACCCCAGCGCCGCCAGGGCCTCGCCCCAGCCTTGCAAGGGGACGCCGAGCGGCAGGAAGCGGATCAGTCCGATCACGCCGGCCTTGACGCCCGCGCCGCTGAGCACGGCGGCGGCAGGGATTGGCGCAGCCGCGTAATTCAGCGGCATCCAGCCATTGAAGGGGATCAGGCCCATTTTCATGCCGAAACCGGCGACGATCAGCGCCAGAATGACGTCGCGCCACGGCGAGGCGGGCAAGGCCGCCATGACGTCGGCAATACGCGAACTCCCATGCGGCTCGCCCGCCGCGAGCGCCGCGAAACCGAGCAGCAGCAGCGCCTCGCCGAAAATGGCGAAGGCCATGTAGATCGCGCCGGCGCGCTTCTTTTCGGCGTCGTCCGAGAAGGCGAACAGGCCATAGGCCGGGATGCTGACCAGGGCATAGACGAGATAGAAGGAGACGAGATCACCGGCGATGAACACGCCGAGGCTACCGGTCATGGTCAGCAGCCAGCAGAGTCCGAAACGTTCGTCCGGCGCGCGCTCGCGCCAGACTGCGGCGGTGACGACGATCCACAGCAGCGCCGCGACGGCGAGCAGAAGCGCGCCGGGCGGATCGAGGCGCAGGGTGAAGCCGAGACCGGGAAGGTCGAAGGAGCCCGGCGCGGCGGTCACGCCCAGCACGCCGGCGGCGAGGCCGGGCGCGGGCGCCAGCCATTGCAGGGCCAGCGCGCACGGACGCCAGCTCTTGACGAAACAGGCGGCGAGCAGCGCCAGCGGCGCGGCCAGGGTGGCGACAAGGAGCGCCGAGGAAAGATGGCTCATCGCAGCGTCCCCGCCGCCAGCGGACGGCCGATTTCAAGCAGGTCGAAAAAGCCTTGCGGCGCGAAGCCCAGCGCCAGCGCGATCAATGCGAGGCCAAGGGCGATCGCCTCGCGGCTGCGTTTGGGGGGCGCTTTCAGCACGATGTCGCCTTCCGACAAGGCGGGCGTGAGGATGCGATAGACATAGCCCGCCGCCAGCAGCCCGCCCGCCAGCACCGGCAGCGTCCAGACCCATTGGCCGGAGGCGACGGAGGCCTGAAGCATCAGCCATTTGGCGCTGAAGCCGCCGCTCGGCGGCAGGCCCATCAGCGACAACCCGCCGAGGCCCAAAGTCAGGAAGGTCATCGGCAGGGCGCGCGCGGCGCCCCCAAGGCGGGCGATCTGGTCATGGCCGAGCGCCTCGGCGAGCAGCCCGGCCGAAAGGAACATCGCCGCCTTGGCGAAGGCATGGGCGAGGATCTGCATCACGCCCGCGCTCCAGCCGATGTCGCTCCAGACATGCGCGCCCATCGCGAGCGGAAAAACCAGGAACAGATAGCCGATCTGCGCCACGGTCGAATAGGCGATCAGCAGCTTCAGCCGCGCTTGTCGCAAGGCGAGCACGCTGCCGACAATGATCGCCGCGGAGCCGAGCGCGCCGAGGATATTGGCGGCCCCCGCCGCGGGCAGCGCAGGCAGGACATAGAACCACAGCCGCAGCGTCAGGAAGAACGAGCCTTTGACGACAAGGCCGGAAAGCACGGCGCTGGCGGCGGCGGGCGCATTGGCGTGGGCGGGCGGCAGCCAGAGATGGAGCGGGAACAGGGCCGTCTTGGCGAGCAGGCCGCCGGTCATCAAAGCGGCGGCCATCCAGACGATGGGCGTCGACTGAACCTTCTGCGCCAGCAGCGGAATGTCGAGCGTGCCATAGGCGCCGTAAAACAAGGCGACGCCGAGCAGATAGGAGATCGAGCCGAACAGCGCGAAAAGCAGGTAACGCAGGGCGGCGGCGAGCGTTTCCGGGCGGCCGTCGATGCAGACCAGGGGCACGGCGGCGAAGGTCAGCAGCTCCAGCGCGACATAGAGATTGAACAGGTCGCCGCCGACAAAAATGATGGTCAGCGCCGCCCAGATCGCCTGCAGCATGATCCAGAAGGTCAGCGCGATGCGGCTTTCGGGGGCGCCCTCGGGCGTGGCGAATTTGGCGCGGGCGTAGAAGGACGCCGCCGTCAGGATCACGGCCGCCGCAACCAGCATGACCGCCGACACGCCATCCGCGCGCAGGGCGATGCCGAGCGGCGGCGCCAGTCCGCCAAGGGCGTAGACGACGGGCTTTCCCGCGCTGGCGACATGGAAGGCGATGGCGCAGGCGAGGGCGAATCCAAATGGCGTGAGGCCCAGCGCGACGCGCTCGGCGTTGCGGCCGCCCAGCACGAAGGACAGGATGATGCCGGCGCAGGGCAGCAGGATCGCGAGAACGAGCAGAGAGCCGCCCGGCGTGGTGGGGTCCGGCGCCATCACGATTTCGCGGCTCCATCGTCCGGCTTGGTCCAGGCTTCAGGATCGAGCGTGACGCGCCCGCTTTCGGCGTGAAGGCGCAAAATCAGGGCGACGGCGAGCGCGCTGGCGGCGAAGGCGACGACGATGCCGGTGATGACCATGGCCTGCGGGATCGGATCGAACGAAAAGCCGGCGGCGGCGCCGCGCCGCGCGACAATGCCGAAGACCAGGAAGACGCCGCTGCCGATGAGGTTGAAGGCGAGCAATTTGCGCAGGGGATGCGGATGCAGGATCAGGCCGTAGAGGCCGAGGCCGACCAGCGCCGCTCCGACCAGCCCCGCGAGAACCCAGGGGCTCATTCGGACCTCCCGCTCGGCGGGCCGGCGACCAGCGCCGGCAGGGCGACCGCGATGGACAGCAGCATGAAAGCCTCGATGAACAGGATGATCGGCTTGGCGAAGGCGTGCGGAAAGGCGAAGAAGCTTCCCGCCATGAGGGGGCCGGCCAGCCCCGCGATGAGGAACACGGCGGGGCCGGCGACCAGCGCCAGCCGCAGCCGGCGCGCGTCGATGCGCGGCGGTTCGGTGATCCGCGCCATCATCGCGATCATCCACATGGCCGCGAGCAGGGCGCCGCCCTGAAAGGCGCCGCCGGGCGCGTCGGCGCCGACCCAGAAGATATGGACGCCGATCACGGCGCCGACTGGGGCGAGCATCTGGGCGAGAAAGACGGAGGCGCCATAGGGATTGCGCTGGCCAAGCGGCGCTGGCGCCGCGCCCCAGGCCTTGTCCGCGCCGACCGACCAGACGCCGAGCACCGCCAGGATCAGCACGACCTTCTCCAGCATGGTGTCGAAGGAGCGATAGGAGATCAGCACGGCGGTGATGGGATTGCCAAGGCCCGCGCCGGGGCCGTCCGCGGCTGCGGCGGCTTGGGGCGCAAGACTCGGGGCGGGATCGGGCAGGATGAGGATGACCGCCGCCAGCGCCCCGGCCACAAGCAGGGCCAGCGCGCCGGCGAAGAGTTTCTGCGCAAGCCCCGGCGCAGGTCCGGCCTCGCCGGCGCGGGCCGCGCCAAGGCGCTTGCCTGCCGTGATCAGCAGGACGCCGGTGACGCCGCTGCCAACGGCGGCTTCCGTCAGGGCGACGTCGGGCGCGTAAAGCCGCACCCAGACCAGCGCGAGCAGCAGCCCGTAGGCGACATAGCCGACGACCGAGGCGAACAGGACCCGCGCGGCGATGGTCCAGACAGCGAGGCCGACGATCAGCAGGGCGAGGGCGACGTCGAGAAAGGGAAGGACGCTCATTTGCGGCCTCGACGCAAGGCGCGGCCGATCAATTGCGCCGTCGAGGCGCCGGAGAGCAGCACCAGCGCCCAGATGACGATGAGCTTCAGGGCGGCGAGGGCCGTATCGGCGCGCGGCAGCAGGCCGAGCGCGACCAGCCCGAGCCCGAGATTGTCGGCCTTGGCGAGCGCATGCAGCCGGGTGAGGGAATCGGGAAAGCGCAGCAGCCCGACCGTCCCCGCGAAAAAGAAGAACACGCCGGCGCCGATCGCGGCGAGGCTGAAAAGATCGACCAGCGCGATCATGGTTCGGTCTCTCCCAACTCGGTCTCGTCGTCATCAGTTTCGAGCAGATTGACGAAGGCCATGGTGGCGAAGGCGGCGAGAAGGGCGAGTCCGAGCGCGACGTCGTCGACGCCGGGGACGCCGGTGGCGTAGGCGGTCAGCAGCAGCGCCGCGATTCCGCCGGTGCCGAGCAGCTGAACCGCCATCAGCCGGTCGACGTCGTCGGGGCCGCGCAAAATGCGGATGAGGCCGATGGCCACGGTGAGAATGATGAGGCCCGCCGCCGCGAGCAGCGGCTCATTCATGGCCGGTCGCCTGTTTGAACAAGGCCTCGTCCGCCGCGAGATTGGCCGCGACCGGCTGGGACATGTCAAGAGCGTGAACCTGCAGAACTCCGCTCTCGGCCCCCGTGGGCAGGGTTCCCGGCTGGAGGCTTTGATAGAGGCAGAAGGCGTTGCGGGATTCGCCGGGCGGAAGCGTCAGCGGGCAGGCGACGAAACCGGGATTGAGATCGAGACGCGGCGCCAATGCGCGGCGGGCGACGTCGAAGCCCGCGAAAATGGAGCCGCGCAGGAAGCGCAGGACGAGGGCGGCGAGGGGGGCTGTGCGCAGACTGGCGTCGCCGGGCGGCAAGAGCCACAGGCTGATCCAGACCGCGCCAGCGGCCGTGACGAGCCCGACGGGGAGATCCTTGGCCGTCCAGCCTGCGATCATCAGCCACAGGCCGAAAAACAGGGCGAGGCGGGCCGCCAGGGCTTTGCTCGGTGTTGGCGCGCCGGGGGACATGGAGGCCTCGTTCATTGCGGTGCAAGGATTCCTAGCATCGCCGCGACGGAGCGGCAACGCTTGCGGCGGCGAAGCGCCCTGTTGATGCAGGCGCCCGGCGGCGGCATAAATGCGCCCGGGCGGCCGGTGGGGCCGCGACGCAATGGGGCAGGGCGCCGGCGAATGGACGATGACGATCAGAAAGTCGGCGCGCAGCTGCGCGTGATTGTCGCGCCGGGAATCTGGATCGGGCCGGGCAAGACGGCCCTGCTGCAGGGCATCAGGGAAACCGGCTCCATCTCGGCGGCCGGGCGCAGCATCGCCATGAGCTACAAGCGCGCCTGGTATCTGGTCGAGGCGATGAACAGCCATTTCGATGGCCCGCTGGTCGTCGCAAGCAAGGGCGGGCGGTCCGGCGGCGGCGCGCGGTTGACGCCGCTGGGCGAGGAAGTGCTCGCGGCCTTTCACGAAATGGAGGCGCTGGCTCAGCACGCAGTCGAGCCGGTGTTGCGGCGCCTGCAGGAGCGTGTCCGGCCGCGTGGCGAGGCCGCCGAGGCAGTCCCAAAAGGGGAGTGACTACAGCGCCTCGGCTATAAGGGTTGGACTCGATCCCTGCATTTTGCGTGACCGGCGCAATTGGCGCGGCAAGGGAATCATTGAGCGGGGGCGATTATCGCCACATGCCGCGCATCCGCGCGCCGAGGTCGATCCTGGTCCGGTGCGCCGGTCCGAGTCCGGCCGCTTCGGCGGCGGGCGGCGGCCACGACACCTTCTCGAAACCGTGCGTTAGGGCTTCGGGTATGAAGCGGCTGCGAGCGGCATAGACATGGCGGTCGCCGCGACTGTGCTGGCCATGGGTGAAGAAGCGCTGCGGGATCAACAAATGCAGGCGGTCCTTGGCCCGGGTCATGCCGACATAAAGCAGCCGCCGCTCCTCCTCGATCTCCGCGCTGGAGCCGGTGGCGAGATCCGAGGGGATGCAGCCGTCCACAACATTGAGCAGGAAGACCGATTTCCATTCCTGCCCCTTGGCGGAATGAATAGTCGAGAGGATGAGATAATCCTCGTCACGCAGCGGGACGCCGGCTTCGGCGCTGGTTGCGTCGGGCGGGTCGAGCGTCAGTTCGGTCAGGAAACGCTCGCGCGTTGGATAGGTCGCGGCGATCTGCTCCAGCTGGAGGAGGTCGATCTGCCGAGTCGCGGCGTCCTCGTGCAGGCGTTCGAGATGCGGCTCGTACCAGGCGCGGGCGCGGCCGAGCGCGGCGGGCCAGACCGCCTCGGCCCCGTGCAGGTCCTGCACGGCGGCGACGAAGCGCGGCCAGAAATCGCCAGCCTTTACGGGCGCGGGCAGGGCGGCCAGCGCCGCGACGGGGTCGCTGTGCGCGCTGATCTCCTCCAGCGCGCGCCGGGCGATGGAAGGCCCGACGCCCGGCAGGATCTGCAACAGGCGAAAGCCGGAAATGCGGTCGCGCGGGTTCTGGGCGAAGCGCAGCAGCGCCAGCAGGTCTTTGACATGGGCGCTGTCGAGGAATTTCAGCCCGCCGAATTTCACAAAGGGAACGTTGCGCCGGGTCAGCTCCACTTCCAGCGGGCCGCTGTGATGGGCGGCGCGGAACAGCACGGCCTGCGACTTGAGCTTTTCGCCGGCTTCGCGCGCCTCCAGCACCTTTTCGACGATGTAATTCGCCTGATCGGTCTCGTCGCGCACGACGACCAGCGCGGGCAACTGCGCGGAGGCGCGCTCCGTCCAGAGATTTTTGGCGAAACGCTCCTTGGCCAGCCCGATCACGCCATTGGCGGCAGCGAGGATGGGCTGGGTCGAGCGGTAATTGCGGTCGAGCGTGACAATCTCGGCGGGCGGCGCGAACTGGCCGGGAAAGTCCAGAATGTTCCGCACATCCGCCGCGCGGAAGGAATAGATCGACTGGGCGTCGTCGCCGACGACGGTGAGGCCGCGTCCGTCCGGCTTCAGGCCAGTGAGGATCGAGGCCTGCAGGCGATTGGTGTCCTGATATTCATCGACCAGCACATGGTCGAAACGCGCGCTCATTTCGGCGGCAAGCGCCGGTTCTGCGGCCATCTGCGCCCAATAGAGCAGCAGGTCGTCGTAATCGAGGATGTTCTGCGCCTGCTTGGCCTCGACATAGGCCGCGAACATCGCGCGCAGTTGGTCGCTCCAGCCCGCGCACCAAGGGAAATGCTTGCCCAGAACCTCGTCGAGCGGCAGTTCGGAATTGACGGCCCGGGAATAGATGGCGAGGCAGGTCGCCTTGGTCGGAAAGCGCTTTTCCGTTTTCGAGAAGCCGAGGTCGTGGCGCACGAGATTCAGCAGGTCGGCGCTATCCTCGCGGTCGTGGATGGTGAAATCCGGATCGAGTCCGATCAACGGCGCATATTCACGCAGCAGCCGCGCGCCGATCCCATGAAAAGTGCCGGCCCAGGCAAGCGCGTCGGTCAGCGCGCCGGACTTGGCGCCGAGGGCTTCTGCGCAGATGCGCTGCACGCGCCCGCACATTTCGGACGCCGCACGGCGCGAAAAAGTCATCAGCAAGATGCGGCGCGGATCCGCGCCCGTGGCGATCAGATGGGCGACGCGATGCGCCAGCGTATTGGTTTTGCCCGAGCCGGCGCCGGCGATGACCAGCAGGGGCCCGCCAGACAAGGCGCCGCCACCGTCGAATTCAACGGCCCGGCGCTGCTCCGCATTGAGTTTGCCGAGATAGGCGGCCGCGCTCACCCCTTGCTCCCATCCTGCGAATCATGTCGCGTTCAATCGAACATAATACGAACAGCAGGAAGCGGAAAGCGGCGCGTGGACGCCACCGCCGGAACGGGCCGGCGGCGACGGCGAGCCTCAATAGCCGTGGCGGCGGTTGACGCGGCGCGCGGTGCGGCGGGTCGAGCGGTGCGCGGCGCCGACGGCGGTCACTGTCTTGGTCGGCTGGACGCCGACGACGGTCGCTTCTTGGGAGACGAGAACAGGCAAGGCGGCGACGGGCTCGGCGAGCAGGGCGAGAGCGCCGAGGGCAAAGAGAAATTTTTTCATATTTGATCTCCCAAGTGATGATTTTCGTGATGATTTTCGAAGCGATTTGCCGGGATTGGAATGCGGGGTGGGATTGCAAGCTGTCGCGAGACAGCCAGTCAAGCTCAACCTTGTTTTATGTCGTTTTGGCAAGGCGCCGGAGGCGCAAATTCCAAACGCATGCGCAGAGCCGAAGTTCCGCGCGAAAAACGGCGGCGATCTTGCTTGTCTTCCGGCGGCTGCGGCGATTTTCGGTCGGGACAATGAGCGAGCAAACCTGCGTTCTGGTGCTTGGAATGGGACCTTTGGCCTCGACGGCGGCGCGTCTGCTGCTGCTGGCCGGCTATTCGGTTGCGATTCATCAGGCCGACGACCCGAAAATCCTGCGCCGCAAGATGTCTTTCGCCGATTCCTGGGCGGGCGGACGCGCTTGTCTCGACGGCGTGGAAGCGCGGATGACCCGGCGCGAGCGCGAATTTTTGGCGGGTTTGCGCCAAAAAAGCTTCATTCCTGTCCTCGCGCGCCCGATCGCCGGGGCGGTCGAGCGTTGGCCGTGGGATGTGATCGTCGATGGCAGCCGTGAAAGCGGAAGCGCCATGGTCCCGGACACCTTCGATGCTCCCTTCCGCGTCGGCCTTGGGCTGGGGCCTGTGGCGGGCGAGGATTGCGACCTCGTGATCGCAACGGACGGGCCGGACCCGGGCGCCGTTATCCGGACGGGGAGCGCGCCAGACGCCCAAGCCCGGGGCGAGATCGGCTTCTTCACGGGCGGATCGGCCGAGGCGCCGCATCAGGGGCGGTTCCGGGCGGAGCGCGAGATCGGCGAAATGGTTTCCCGCGGCGATCTGCTCGGCCATATCGGCGAGACGGCGATCGCGGCGCCGCGCGCCGGGCGTCTGGTCGGGCTGCGCCGGCCCGGGGCCGCGGTCGCCGAGGGCGAGGCTCTGGCCGAGGTCGCGCTCGATCCGCTGACGCCTTTTTCCGGCGTCGGCAGGCCCGAGCAGGCCATCGCCCGCGCGGTGCTGCTGGCGGTTCAGATGGAGCTGAACGGCTGGGCGCCGGTGGAACTGAGGGGGCTGGTCTGAATCAGCCGGCCGTCTTGAACAGCGGCACGAAGAAATCGCTCGTTCCAATCAGCACGAATTGCACGCCGATGCAGATCAGCAGGAAGCCGAACATGCGGGTCATGGCGTCGATGCCGTTCGGGCCGAGGAAGCGCACAAGGACGATAGAGCCGCGCAGCACCAGCCAGGTGAACAAAGTGGTCAGGGCGATGCCAATCAGCACGATGACATTGCCCAGCGCGATCCTGTCATCGGGGATTTGCGCCGAAGTGGCCAGCACCACGGAAATCGAGCCCGGTCCGCTCAACGAGGGCATGGCGAGCGGGGAGAAGGCGATGTCCTTCTGGGTCGCGACCTTCTCGCCGGCCGGGGCGCTCGGCGGGAAGACCATGCGGAAGCCGAGTGTCGAGACCAGAAGTCCGCCCGCGATGCGGATGCCGGGCAGGGAAATGCCGAAAAAGCCGATGATGAACCGGCCCGCGATCAGGAAGGTCGCGAGGATGCAGAAGGCGTAGATACAGCCAAGCAGGGTCTGCCGGTTGCGCTCTTCCGCGGTCATGCCGGCGGTGAGCGCGATGAGCAGCGGGGCCGTGCTGAACGGGTTCATGATCGGCAGCAGGCCGGCGATCACCAGAAGCACGAGTTCGATAAATCTGAAGGCGGTCATATCCGGTCCTCGGCCAACGCCCTGCGGGGCGCCTTCGCATGGCGGCTTGCGGCGCTGACGTCAAGCCCCGCACGAGCTCCGGGATCAGTGGCCCTTGATCCGCAACTTTCCCCAAAACACGGCGTGGACGACCACCGAATAGATCAGGACGACCGGCAGAGCGACAAGCCCGGCGCCCCAGAACAGGAAGGACAGCGAGGATTCCGGCGCCGCCGCGCTGGCTACCGTTACGCTATAGGGGATCATGTAGGGCCAGAAGGCCGCAGCGAGAAACCCGAAGGCTGAGAGGAAAAACAGGATAGTGAAGGCGAAGGGCTGGCCGTCGCGGCGCGCCTTGACCCCGCGCAGCGCTCCAAAGATCGAGAGGGCGCCGGCAAGCGCAAAAAGGGCGGCCCATGGCCGGTCCGCCAACCGCGCGACCACGCCTTCGGCCTGGACCAGCGTCACGATCGTGGCGAGAAAGAGCGTCGCCGCCATGCCCCCGGCGAGAAAAGGCGCGCGCTGATACGCCCAGTCGCGCAGGCGGGTCGGCGATTTGAGGATCAGCCAGCCGGCGCCGAGCAGGCCATAGCCGAACATGAGGCCGATGCCGCACAGCACGGGCAGGGGCCGCAGCCATTCGAACGCCCCGCCGGCATATTGATTGTCCTTGACCGGAATGCCGAGGATCATCGCCCCGACGGCGGCGCCCTGAACGAAGGCGACAAGGCCCGAACCGATCCAGAAACCGGCGCTCCACAGGCTCGACGGCCCGCCGCGCCCGCGAAACTCGAACGCCACGCCCCGGAACATCAAGCCGAACATCAGCAATAGAACGGGGAAATAGAACGCGGGCAGGAAAATCGCATAGACGGCGGGAAAAGCCGCGAAAAGCGAGGCGCCGACGACGATCAGCCAGGTCTCGTTGCCGTCCCAGTATGGCGAGATCGACCCCATCATCTCGTCGCGTAGTTCGGGATCGCGCGTCGCGCCGAACAACATGCCGACGCCGAGATCGAAGCCGTCGAGAACGACGTAAACGATAATGGAGAAGGCGATGGCCCCGGCCCAGAACAGGGCGAGGTCGGAAGGCGCGGCGGGGCTCATTGCACGGGCTCCGTGTCGAGGCCATAGCCCGCGGCAGGCGGCGTCTTGCGCGTCAGCCCGTCGCGCATCAGGCGATAGAAATAGACCACGCCGAAGGCGTAGATGAGGGAATAGACGAGGATGTAGCCGGCGAGGGAGGCCAGCACCATGGGTGTCGAAAGCGAAGGCGTCACGGCGTCTTTGGTGCGCAGCAGGCCATAGACCACCCAGGGCTGCCGGCCGACTTCGGCGGTGAACCAGCCGGCGAGCACGGCGACGAACCCGGTGGGGAAGGACAGGAAGGTCAGCCAGAGGAACCAGCGCTCGTCCTCCAGCCGCCCCAGCGCGCGCAGGATCACGCCGCCCCAGGAAATGGCCAGCATCACGAGCGCCATGCCGACCATGATGCGGAAGGTCCAGAATGGTATGAGCACGGGCGGACGGTCCTGGGCCGGGAAGGAGTCGACGCCAACTTCCTTCGAATCCCAGGTCCCGGTGGCGATGAAGCTGCCGAGGCGCGGAATGGATATCGCGTAGAGATTGCGCCCGGCGGTTTCGTCCGGCCAGCCGACCAGCACTTCCGCCGCGGGCTGCTCGTCATGCCAGCGCGCCTCGATCGCCGCGAATTTGGCGGGCTGGTATTTGTGGACGATGTCTCCGGCGAGATGGCCGAACAGAATCTGCGCGGGGATCAGCACGGCGGCGAGGCCCAGGCCCCAGTCCAGCATCACCCGCGATTCCTCCCAGGCCGTTCCGCGCAGGCGATGCCAGGCCCCCGTCGCCGCGACGCACATGCTGGTGGTGAGGAAGGCGCCGAACAGCATATGCGGCCAGCGGATGCGCTGGACCGGGCCGAGCAGAATTGTCTTCCAGTCGTCGGGGATCAGCTTGCCGTCAACGATCGTATGGCCGAGCGGGACCTGCATCCAGCTGTTGTTGCACAGGATCCAGTAGGACGAGAGCATCGTCCCGAGCGCGACCATGCAGCAGGAGAAGAAATAGAACCAGGGCGGGATCCTGTCGCGCCCCAGCAGCATGATTCCGAAGAAGGAGGCCTCGAGCAGGAAGGCGGTGAAGGCCTCATAGCCGAGCAGCGGCCCCTGGATGGAGCCGGTGCGCTCCGACAGCGCGCTCCAATTCGTGCCGAACTGGAACGCCATGACGATGCCGCTGACCACGCCCATGGCGAAGGAAAGGGCGAAGACCTTGAGCCAGAAATCGAACACGCGCCGGTAA
Source organism: Rhodoblastus sp. 17X3 (assembly GCF_030056575.1). GTDB lineage: Bacteria > Pseudomonadota > Alphaproteobacteria > Rhizobiales > Beijerinckiaceae > Rhodoblastus. The sequence continues at coordinate 207,516 of NZ_JASHHX010000001.1, forward strand.
ACCGGGTTTCCCGTCGCCATCGACATGCCCTCGATGGTCGCGAGCCACGCCGCGAGGCCGATGGTGAAGGAGGGAAAGATGATGTGGAAGCTGACCACGAAGGCGAATTGAATTCGGGACAGGAGGACGGGGTCGAGTTCCATTCGCGGACTTCCGAAACGTCGCTGCGGAAACGGGCCGAATTTACGGCCCTTTTTCGACAGCCCGATGAAGAACTTGATCGCATCGGAACGAGTGCGCCCGCCGCTGTCAAATCAAATTTCGCGCTGCGGCGCCCGACTTGCGGCCGCGTCTTCTTTGCTGTCAAGATGAAGGCGGATGTTTGGCGGCGGCGGAGCGGCTGGGATGAGCAGAATGCCGCAGGACGGCGGGCGAACGGATGACGAAACGCGCGGCCTCGCCACGTTGGCGCTGCTGGCGCTGGCGACCGGCGGCGCCGCCGGCCTGATCGGCGCGATCTTCCGCCTTGCGCTGAACCGGGCGGATGTCTTTCGCGATTCGACGCTCGCCTGGATGCATGGCCGATCCGCCTCCGGCTTTCTGGCTGTCGTGCTTCTTTGCGGCGCCGCGACGGCGCTTGCGGTTTGGCTGGCGCGGCGTTTCTCGCCCCATGCGGCGGGCAGCGGCATCCCCCATGTCGAGGCGGTCCTGCACGGCGAGGCCGCGCCCGCGCCTTTCCGGCTGCTGCCGGTCAAGTTTTTCGGCGGCCTGCTCGCCATCGGCTCGGGATTGGCCTTGGGCCGCGAGGGGCCGAGCGTGCAGATGGGCGCGAGCCTCGCTCATCAGGTCGGGCGCCTGTTCGGCCTGGACGCCGCGGATTGCCGGGTGCTGCTCGCGGCGGGCGCGGGCGCGGGCCTCGCCACGGCCTTCAACGCGCCCATCGCCGGCGCGGTCTTCGTGCTGGAGGAACTGGCGCAAAGATTCGAGCGCCGCATGGCCATCGCGGCCCTCGGGGCCTCTGCGACGGCCATCGCGCTGGCGCGGCTTCTGCTCGGCGACGCGCCGGATTTTCAGGTCGCGGCGCTCCTGCCGGTTTCCGCCGGGGCGCGGATTCTGTACCTTGTCGCGGGCGGCGTCGCGGGCGCGCTGGCCGTCGCCTATAATCGCACGCTGCTCGCGACACTGGCCTTTTGCAACGGGCTGACCCTGATTCCGCCGGTTTTACGCGCGGCGGGGATTGGGGGCGGCGTGGGGGCGCTGGCCTGGTTTGCGCCTTCGCTGGTCGGCGGCGGCGACGCGCTCACCCAGAGTGCGCTGCTCGGTCACGGCGATCTCATTGGTCTCGGCCTGGTCTTTCTGGCGCGGTTTGGCCTCGGGGCGATCTCTTACGCCGCCGGGGCGCCGGGAGGGCTGTTCGCGCCCTTGCTGACGCTCGGCGCGCAATCGGGCCTGATGTTCGGCCTCTTGTGCAAGGCGCTGTTTCCCGGCGCCGGAATCGAGCCCGAATCCTTTGCGCTTGTTGGCATGGCGGCCTTTTTCACGGGCGTCGTCCGCGCGCCTTTGACCGGCATTGTGCTGGTGACGGAAATGACCGCCAACACCAGTTTGCTGCTGCCGATGCTCGGCGCCTGTTTCACCGCCATGCTCATCCCGAACTTGGTTCGCAACGAGCCGATCTATGACTCGCTGCGCATCCTGACGCTGCGGCGCGAGCGCGCCATCGCGGCGGAATGCGGAGGCGGGCGACGCGAGAGGGCGGCAGGCGGCGGCGAGAGCTGAGGCGCTCGTTTGTGTCCTTCAGGCGACAGGCGGCGGCGGAATCAAGGGCGAGATGCGAAAGTCTTTGAATTCGCCGGCAAAAGCGCCAAAGCTATGGGCTGCGACAAGGGCAGGGCTTCATTTGACGCGGGGGCTGGCGAAAAACAGGCGCGACATTTTCCGGCGGGCGTGGCTCGTCCGGCTGATCGCGCTCGTCTTCGCTCTGCAGTCGATCGGCCTGTTCCTCACGCCCGCGCGGACTGCGATGGCGGCGGAAGCCGAAATGGCCGCGATGGCCATGCCCGATTGCCCACATCATGACAAGCAGGGGAAGGGCCACGATCATGGTTCGTCGGAGTCCTGTCCGATGTGCCAGACGCTCGGCTGCGCCCTTGCCGGCGCGGCGCTTCCCGACCTTGTCGCGCGCGCCAATCAACGCCTGATCGGCCTTCTGGCCCTGCCGGCGCCGCAGCTGTCGCCGCGCGCGCCGCCGCTGCAATCGCCGCCGCCGCGCGGCCCTCCGGATTTCGTCTGAACATCGCGTAGCAACGCTTTTTCGCGGGCGCCGTCCTTTGGGCGCGCGCCGCCTGCCGTTTGGCGGCCAGACCAGATCAAAAGACCGAAATGAACGCTTCCTATCCCACGCGCGCGCCACGCCGCGCGCCCCGAACCCATGTCCTCGCCGCCTGCGCGGCCTTGCTCGCGGGCGCCTCGCAAGCCCAGGCCCACACCATCGTCGGCGACCGCGTCTTTCCCGCGACGCTGGCCATCGACGACCCCGGCGTCAATGACGAGCTGAACCTGCCGACCTTCGCTTACATGACCGCCGCCAATCCCGACGGCTCGCCAGGCTCGATCAATTATTCGCTCAGCTGGGAATATTCCAAGACCATCACGGCCAATCTCGCGCTGTCGGTCGGATCTTCAGGCTATAACTGGCTGCAGCGTCCCAATGCGTCCGGCTGGGGCAATATCGAAACCCAGCTCAAATATGTCATGTGGCAGGACGCCAAATCCGAGTCGATCGTCGCGACCGCAGTCAGCGCCGAATGGGGAAATACCGGCAGCCCGCAAAGCGCCTCGCTGCCCTCCGATCCAGTGACGACGGTGACCTTCAAGCTCTTCGCGGGCAAGGGGTTTGGCGACGCCTCCGCCGATTGGCTGAAGCCCTTCGCCATCACCGGCGAAGTTGATTTCACCGTGCCGACCCGCTCCTCCAATTCCGACGGCAGCCTCAACCCGACCACCGTCACCTATGGCGCGACGCTGCAATACAGCCTGCTGTATATGAACGCCCATGTGCGGGAAGCGCCGGAACTGTTCCGCCGGCTGATCCCCGCCTTCGAGGCGGTCTTCACCACGCCCGTGTCCAATCTGGAGCCGTCCATTCCCGGCGAATTCGGAACCAATGTGACGACCGGCGTGGTCGGGCCGACGCTTTATTACGTCGGCAATTCCTTCCAGCTCGGCGTCATGGCGCAGATTCCGATCAATTCGGCGAGCGGAGCCCATGTCGGCGTGATGGCGTCGGTGGATTTCTATCTGGACGACATCGCGCCCAATTCCATCGGCAAGCCCCTGTTCGGCGCGCCGCAGGCGCGCGGCCGTTACTGAGGAGGGCATCATGAAAAAACAGCGTTTTACCTTCATCGCTGCGGCGCTCGCCGCGGCTCTGGCCGTTCCCGCGGTTCTCTTTGCGCCGGCGGCCTGGGCGCACGCCATGCTGGACCACGCCGTCCCGGCCGTTGGCGGGACGACGCAAGGCTCGCCGGGTGAATTGCGGATCGCCTTCACGCAAAACATCGTAGCGTCCTTCTCGGGCGCCGAGCTCAAGACCGCCGACGGCGCGGCCATTCCCACCGGAAAGGCCATTGTCGATCCGGCGAGCCCGAACGTGCTGCGCGCGCCGATCGGACAAAAGCTGAAACCGGGGCTCTATATCGTGACCTGGCATGTGGTTTCGGTCGATTCCCATCGCAGCTCCGGCTCGTACAAATTCACGGTCGCGCCGTGAATTCGCGCGGCGCCGGCCCGGCCTCGCCGCCGGTCCGGCCCCGGCTTCCGGCGCGAAAGAGAAGCGGGGCGGGATCATGGATGGCTTGAGCGCCACGGATGGAAGCGAGAGCTTCCCGATCCTGCCCCTGCTCGTTCTGGCGCGGTGGGTTCATTTCGCGTCCGTTTTCATCCTGTTCGGGTCGCCCCTCTTCTGGCTTGGCATGAAGGGCGGATTTTTTTGCGCACGCCGCTCCACGGACGGTCTTCTGCGATGGGCGGCCCCCGTCGCCGCTGCGTCCGGGCTGGTCTGGCTTGGCGCGCTCATCGCCAATATGGCGGGCGGATTCGACAAGCTGTTTGATCGCGAAACGCTGACTCTCTTCTTTTTCGAGACCCAGTTCGGCCCGGTCGCTTTCCTTCGCCTGTTTTTGCTGGGCGGCGCCGTCGCCGTCGCGGCCGCGCCCCGGCGGGCGTGGCGGGCCGCGCTGATGGGAATCGGCGCGCTTCTGCTGATCGATCAGGCCTGGCTCGGCCATGCGGCCGAGGGCGGGGCCGGACTCTGGGGCGCGCTGATGATTTTTTTCTATAGCGCGCATGTCCTCGCCGCCGCGGCCTGGCTTGGCGGACTGCCGTCGCTGTTTTTCGTGCTGAAAGCGGCGCAGGGGCCGTGCGGGGCGGAGGAGGCCGGCAATCCCGTCGCCGCCCTCACGCATTTTTCCGTGCTGGCCCTGCCGGCGGTGGGGCTGATCCTCGTCAGCGGCGCTGGCAATGTCGGCTTCCGTGTCGGCCTGTCGCTGAACGCGCTGTTTCTGGCCGATTACGGCTATGTTCTCTGCGCCAAAGCCGCGCTGGTCGCCGCCATGCTTGCGCTCGCGGGGTACAATCGCTTTGTCGCCCTGCCGCGCTTGCAGGAGTCTCGCGCGCCCGGCGAGGCCGCGCTGGCGATCCTTCACGTGAGCGTTGGCTGCGAGCTCGCGTTGGGCCTGCTCGTCCTCGGCGCGGCGGCGCTGCTCGGCGTCACGCCGCCGCCGCAATAGCGGGCCGCGTTAGGCAAAAGAGGAATGTCGCGGCGGTTGAGTTCGCGGAACGCGAGGATTAGCTTGGCGCGCGGTTGGCCTGCGCCGGCCTGAAGATTTTGAAAAAATCGTCGCCGCCGCGACGTTTCCCCGGAGTTTCCCGCCATGACCGCCTATCAAGCGCCGATCCGCGACATGATTTTCGCGATGAAGGAAATCGGCGGCCTTGCCCGGATCGCCGCCCTTCCGGGCAATGAGGAAGTGTCGGACGACCTGATCGAGGCGATCTTCGAAGAGGCGCGCAAATTCGCCAGCGACGTGCTGGCGCCTCTGAACCATCCCGGCGACAAGCAGGGCTGCGTCTGCAAGGACGGCGTGGTGACGACGCCCGACGGCGTCAAGGAGGCTTATGCCGCCTTCTGCGAGAACGGCTGGAACGCCATGCCCGCCTCGCTCGAACATGGCGGCCAGGGCTTGCCGGCCCTCGTCTCCACGCCGGTGCTGGAAATGTGGACGGCGGCGAATCTGGCTTTTTCCCTGTGCCAGATGCTGACGCTCGGCGCCACTGCCGCCATCGACCATCACGGCTCGGACGCCCAGAAGGCGCTTTATCTGCCGAACATGGTCGCCGGGACCTGGACCGGCACGATGAACCTCACCGAGCCGCAGGCAGGGTCCGACCTCGCCGCCGTGCGCACCCGCGCGGTCCCGGACGGCGATGGCTATCGCATCACCGGCACCAAGATTTTCATCACCTGGGGCGAGAATGACGTCGCCGAGAACATCATTCATCTCGTGCTCGCCCGCCTGCCCGACGCCCCTCCCGGCGTGAAGGGCATCTCGCTTTTCATCGTGCCCAAATTTCTCGTCAATGAGGATGGCTCGCTCGGCGCCCGCAACGACCTCGTGTGCGCCTCGATCGAGCACAAGCTCGGCATTCACGGCAGCCCGACGGCGGTGATGTCCTTCGGCGAGAAGGAAGGCGCCATCGGCTATCTGGTCGGCGAGGCCAATCGTGGCCTCGAATATATGTTCACGATGATGAACCACGCCCGTCTCAATGTTGGGCTCGAAGGCGTCGCCATCGCGGAGCGCGCGTTCCAGCAGGCGCGCGACTACGCCCTTCAACGCATTCAGGGCCGGCCGATCGGCGCCCAGACGGGCGCGCCCATCGCCTATCATCCCGACGTCAAGCGCATGCTGCTCGACATGAAATCGCGTGTCGACGCGATGCGGGCTTTGGCCTATTTCGCCGCCGGCCAGATGGATATCGCGCAGGCTTCGCCGGACAAGACAGAGGCCGCCGCCGCCCAGGCGCTGGTCGATCTGATGATCCCCGTGGTGAAGGGCTGGTGCACGGAAAGCGCGGTCGAGATCGCCTCGATTGGCGTGCAGGTCCATGGCGGCATGGGTTTCATCGAGGAAACGGGCGCCGCCCAGCATTTCCGCGACGCCCGCATCACGCCGATCTATGAGGGGACGACGGCGATCCAGGCGCTGGACCTTGTCGGCCGCAAGATCGCGCGCGACGGCGGCGCGGCGGCGGGCCGGCTGATCCAGGACATCGAGGCGACGGCGGCCGAATTGTCCGGCGCGGCGCAGCCGGAAATCGCGGCGCTTGGGCAGGCGCTGAAGGCGCCCGCCGCGCGGCTGAAGGATTCGGTGGAATGGGTGCTGGCCACCCACGGGGCCGCGCCCGCGCAGACCGCCTCGGCCGCCGTGCCGCTGCTCCATCAGTTTGGCGTCGCCATCGGCTTCTGGCTGCTAGCGCGCCAGGCGGCGCGGGCGGCGCAATTGCTTGGTGAGAATGGCGCGGATGCGACCTTCTTGCGCGGCAAGATCGCGCTCGCCCGGCATTTCGCCGGCCATGTCCTGCCGCATGCGGAAGGCTATTTCCTGGCGGCGACGCAGGGCGCGGCAAGCGTCGCGGCGTTTGACGTCGCGGCGATTTGAGGCCGCCAAATGGCGACCCTCGCCATGAAAGCGACCCTCCCAAATAGTTGAATATTTCCGGGCGCGGCATCGCGGCATTATTGCGGCCGCGCCACGGATATCGACTGTCCCGAACATTCGGGCGGAAGCGGAGGAAGAAACGAATGAAAAGAAAACTATTCGCGCGAATGGCTCTGATCGCCGCGCTCATTTCCTTCCTTCCGGCACAGTCCGAAGCCTTTGGAATCCCTGGCGTTCATCCGACGGCGGATTTCGACGACCAGATCGTTCTGGCGCGGCGTGGCGGCGGCCCTCGCGGCGGGGGCATGCATCGTGGCGGAAATATCAATCGCAACGTCAATGTGAACCGGAACGTTCGCGGGAACGTCAACCGCAATGTCAACGTCAACCGGAACGTGAACCGGAATGTGAACGTCAACCGCAATGTGCACGTCAACCGCGGCCTTTATCGGGGTCCAAACGTCCGTTATCGTGGCGGGGTGTGGGTCCGGCCGCGCACTTATTGGTGGCCCGCCGGCGGCGCCATCGCTGCGGGCGCGGCTCTGGGCGTCATCGCAGCCGCAAGCGCCGCGTCCTGGGCCGGCTCGCCTCCCGGCCCGAATTATTGCTGGTTCTATACCGATTCGACGCGCAGGAACGGCTTCTGGGACCTCTGCCCGTAACCCAGCTTCAAAAGGGCTTTCGCGACCCGTCGTCCTCCGCCTCCGGGCGGAGGACGTTTTACATGCGGACTGGTTCGCCTATTTCGTCGCGCCCTGCGCCTCCTTCGGCGCTATGGTGACGCGCTCGCCATTGATCAGCGAGTCCGGCGGATTGATTACGATGCGGTCGTTCGCCTCGACGCCGGCCGAGATTTCCAGCGTTGCGCCGAGGTCGCGGGCGATGGCGACCGGGCGCAGGCGGATCGTGTCCGAGGCGTCCACCACCGCGACATTCGGCCCCTCGGAGCGGAATAGCAGGGTGTTGGCGGGAATCGAGAGCGCCCCCTTGGGCGTGAGCGGCAAGGCGACCTGCACATAGGCGCCGGGCTTCAGCCGCCCTTCGGCGTTGGGCAGGATCAGTTCGACGCGCAGCGAGCGCGTGGCGACGTCGATGGCGCCGGCGATATGCGTGACCGTCGCCGTAAAACTCTGGCCAGGCATTTCCGGCTGCGTCACCGCGACCTTGGCGCCCAGGGGCACCAGGTTCACATAGGCTTGCGGCACGTCGACGAAGACGCGCAGCGGATCGGTGGTCGCCATCGAGAATAACGAGACGCCGCCGCTGCCGGCGTTGACGAGATTGCCGACATTGACGTTGCGGGCGGTGATGACGCCGTCGAAGGGCGCGAGCACCCGCTTGAAGGCGGTCGTCGCCTGCAATTGCTGAAGGTTCGCGGCCGCCGCGTTCTGCGCGGCCACGGCGGTGTCATAGGCGTTCTGCTTTTCATCCAGAGCCTGCCGGGCGACCGAATCCTCCTTGAACAGCTTTTGCCAGCGGTCGAGCGCGACCTTGCCGAGCACGACATTGGCCTTGGCCTGCTCGAGCTGGGCGGCGGCTTGCCGCACCTGCTGGTCGAGTTCCGGCGTGTCGAGTTCGGCCAAAAGCTGCCCCGTGGTCACGCGGGCGCCGATCTCGACGGCGAAGCTCTGCACATAGCCGCTGACGCGGGCGTAAATCGCCGTCTCGTTGTCGCCGCGGAGCGTGGCGGGCAGGCTCAGCATGCCGCCGGACTTGCTCGGGACCGGGGCGGTGGTCCTGACGAAAACGCGCTGGCTTTCCAGCGACTGCGCCTCCAGCTCCGCCCTGCTGGTCGCCCGGCCCGTCAGCACCCGCACCGCGCCGAGCGCCAGGATCGCCAGAACGACCAGTCCGGCGCGCCGGGCGTTGCGCCAGACCTGCTGGCGGCGCGGCAGATGGAGATGGCCGTCGTCGCTGTGCAGCGCGAGGTTTTCATGGGTCTTCTTGGTCACGGCGAGGGCTTCGTCTCTTGACTGTTCTCCTGGCCGCTCCGGCGCGCGCGCAGGCTGTGCGCCCCTGCGAAAACCAGCGGCACGAACAGAAGGGTGGAGAAAGTGGCGAAAAGCAGGCCGCCGATCACCGCGCGGCCGAGCGGCGCATTCTGCTCGGCGCCTTCGCCGAAGCCAAGCGCCATGGGGATCATGCCGACGATCATGGCGAAGGCGGTCATCAGCACCGGCCTGATGCGCGTCGCGCCGGCTTCCAGCGCGGCGGACAACGGGTCCGAGCCCGCGCGCAGTCGCTCGCGCGCGAAGGAAACGAGCAGGATGCTGTTTGCGGTGGCGACGCCGGTGGTCATGATGGCGCCGGTCAGGGCCGGCACCGAAAGATGCGTGCCGGTCAGGAACAGCATCCAGACGATGCCCGCGAGCGCGGCGGGCAAGGCGCTGATGATGATGAGCGGATCGAGCAGCGACTGGAAATTGATGACGATCAGCAGATAGACCAGCACGATGGCGATGGCGACGCCGACGCCGAGGCCGACATAGGAATCCTGCATGGTCGGCGCCTGGCCGCGCAGGTAGATGTCATAGCCGCGCGGCAGGTCGGGCTGCGCGGCGGCCACCAGCCGGTTGATGTCGCGGGCGAGGCCGCCGAGGTCGCGGCCCTCGACGCTGACATAAATGTCGATCGCCGGGCGGAGATTATAGCGCGACATCACCGCCGCCTCGACGGCGGGCCGAGCCTGGGCGAGATTGCCGAGAATTTGCGGCAAGCCGGATGTGTTGATCACCGGCGTGCGCATCAGGTCGTCCACCGTCGATATCTGATATTGCGGCGTCTGCGCCGTGACATTGTAGGACACGCCGTTCTTGGGGCTGAGCCAGAAGGACGGCGCCGTCTGCTGGCTGCCCGATAGCGAAATCAGCAGGTTCTGCGCCACGGTATTGGCGTTGATATTGACCTGCTGCATGCGCGTGCGGTCCATGTCGAGCCTGATGCTCGGCTGGTCAAGCCGCTGATGGATGTGGACGTCCACGGCGCCGGGCAATTTGCGGATCTCGGCGGCCATGCGCGCGGCATGGGCGAAGCTGATATTCATGTCCTGCCCGAGGAACTGCACGTCGATGGCGGCGGGCAGGCCGAAATTCAGGATCTGCGTGACGATGTCCGCCGGCTGGAAGAAGAATTCCACGCCGGGGAATTTCTCCGGCAGCGTCCGGCGCAACTCGTCGATATAGATATGCGCCGGCCGATGATCTTCCTTCAGCGCGATCAGGATTTCCGCGTCAAGCGTGCCGATGACGCCGGAATTGCTGTAGGACAGGTTGATGCCGCTATAGGGCAGGCCGATATTGTCGAGGATCGTCTCCAGCTCGTCGGCGGGGATAGTCTGGCGGAGGAACCGGTCCACCTCGTCGGCGAGGCGCGCCGTCTCCTCGACGCGCGTGCCGGTGGGCGCCCGCATGTGCAGCCGGATCGCGGAGCCGTCGACGCTGGGGAAGAAATCCTGACCGAGCACGAAGGTCAGGCCGAGCGAGGCGAGGCAGAAAGCGAAGAAGGCCAGGCCGAAGGCGCGCCGTCGCGTCAGCAGAACGCTCAGCAGCACGACATAGGCTCCGCGCAGCCGCTCGAAAGCGGCGTCGAAGCCGTGATAGATGCGCTGGAACCAGTTCTTGCGCGCGCTTTCCGCGCCGGGCGTGCGCAGCAGCAGCAGCGCCAGCGTGGGGACAAGCGTGCGCGAGAGGATATAAGACGCGATCATGGCGAAGACCACGGCCTCCGCCAAAGGCACGAAGAGGTAACGCGAGACGCCCGCCAGGAAGAACATCGGCGTGAAGACGATGCAGATGCACAGGGTCGAAACCAGCGCGGGCAGCGCGATTTCGCCGGCGCCTTCATAGATCGAGTCGTAGAGATCGGTCCCCAGGTGCAAATGGCGTTCGATATTTTCGATCGTGACCGTGGCGTCGTCCACCAGAATGCCGACGGCCAGAGCGAGGCCGCCGAGCGTCATGATATTGATGGTTTCGCCGAGGAATTGCAGCGCCAGCAGCGAGGACAGGATCGACAGCGGGATCGACACCGCGATGATCAGGGTCGAGCGCCAGTTGCCGAGAAACAGCAGGATCAGCGCGGCGGTGAGGCCCGCCGCGATCAGCGCCTCGCGGAACACGCCCGAAACCGCGGCCTTGACGAAGACCGACTGGTCGAACAGCGGGCGCACGTCGATCCCGACCGGCAGCAGCTTTTCCGCCCGGGGCAGCATGGCCTTGAGATGGTCGACGATGCTCAGGGTCGAGGCGTTGCCGGTCTTGAGCAGCGACAGCAGGGCGCCGCGCTCGCCATTGATGCGCACGATATTGGTCTGGGGCGAGAAGCCGTCGCGGACATGGGCGACCTCGCGCAGATAGGTCACGGCGCCGTTGAGCGTCCGCACCGGCAGGTCGTTGAGGGCCTCGACATTGTCCGGCGAGCCGTTCATGCCGATGGTGAATTCGGTCGGTCCCATCTTCGCCGTGCCAGACGGCAGGATCAGGTTCTGCGCGTTGACGGCGTTGACGATGTCGAGCGGCGACAGCCCCTTGGCGAGCAGGGCCTCGGTGTCGATATCCACCGAGACGATGCGCTGCTTGCCGCCATAGGCGGCGGGAATGGCGACGCCCGGAATTGTCACCAGCTGCGGCCGCAGATTGTTCATCGCCGCGTCGTTGACCGCCTGTTCGGCCAGCGTCTTGCTCGACAGCGCGAGTTGGATCACGGGGATCGACGAGGCTGAATAGGTCAGCACGATGGGCGGCGTCGTGCCAGGCGGCATCGACTTGATCATGAACTGTTCGGTCGCCACCGTCTGGGCCAGCGCCGTCTGCAGATTGGCGCCCTGCTGCAGGAAGATCTTCACCACTGCGACGCCGGAAAGAGTCTGCGATTCAATATGTTCGATATTGTTGACGGTCGTGGTGAGAATGCGTTCGCTCGGGCCCGTGATGCGATAGCCCATTTCCTGCGCCGACAGGCCGGAATAGGACCAGATGATGCTGATGACCGGGATGTTGATCTCGGGCAGGATATCCGTGGCCATGGTCAGCAGCATGTATGGCGTGGCCAGCAGGATGGTGAGCGCCATGACCAGGAAGGTATAGGGGCGCTTGAGCGCAATACTGACGATCCACATGCGGTAGACGAGGTCCAGTTGGCGGCTGAATCGAGGCCAGCGCTGTTTATAACAGCTTCGTGGGCCGGATCGCCACGCGGGCGGGCCAAAACGCTTGCGTTAAGGCAAATATGCTTCTGCTTGGGGCGCTCAACCGCGCATCAGGAAGCGGAACATCGCGCCGAACAGCTTCCCATAGGGTGCGCGGAGAAATTTTTTCGCATCGACGGAGCCCTGAAGGAAGACGGCCTTCCGGTGCGAAAAGGCGAGGAAGCCATCCTCGCCATGGTAAAATCCCATGCCCGATGCGCCCACGCCGCCGAAGGGCAGCTCCTCGATGACGAAATGCGACAAGGCGTCATTGACCGTGACGCCGCCGGAATGGGTGCGCGACAGCACCCGGTCGCGCCCCTCCGCCGATGCGCCGAAATAATAGAGCGCCAGCGGCCGTGGGCGGGCGTTGACATAGGCTATGGCGTCGTCGAGGCGGTCATAGGCTTTGACGGGGAGGATCGGCCCGAAGATTTCCTCTTGCATCAGGTTCAGGTCGTCTGCCGGCTCGATCAGCAGGGTCGGCGCGATTTTCCGGCTGGCGGCAAGATCGGCCTCGCCGGCGTCGATCGAAACGATTCGCGCGCCGGCTTCGCGCGCTTCGGACAAGGCGGCGGTCAGCCGGGCGTAATGGCGATCGGTCGCGATGGAGGTATAGTCCGGATTGGCCTGCAGGGTCGGATAGAGCTTTTTCACAGCCGCCTGATAGGCGGAGATGAAAGATTCGACGTTTTCGCGCGGCGCCAGAACATAATCCGGAGCGATGCAGGTCTGGCCCGCGTTGAACAATTTGCCGTTGGCGATGCGCATGGCGGCCTGGGCCAGATCGGCGTCGGGGGCGATGACACAGGGTGATTTGCCGCCGAGTTCAAGGGTGACCGGGGTGAGATTTTGCGCCGCCGCCTGCATCACGCGCCGACCGACCGCGGTCGAGCCGGTGAAGAACAGATGGTCGAAGGCGAGCGTCGTGAAAGCGGCGCCGACCTCCGGCCCGCCCAACAGGACCGCAACCTTCTCCTCCGGGAAAAGTTCGGCCAGCAGGGTCGCCAGCAATTCCGATGTGCGCTGCGTATGCTCGGAAGGTTTCAGCATGACGCGGTTGCCGGCGGCGAGCGCCGCCACCAGCGGGCAAAGGGCCAGATTGACCGGATAATTCCAGGGCGCAATGATTCCGACGACGCCCAGCGGCTGGACCAGCACCCGCGCCCGGCTCCCGGCGAATTCGACGCCGACGGGGACGCTTTTCGGCTTCATCCAGCGCGGCAGGCGCCGCAAGGCGTGGCGCGCGGCCGCATGAACGGGCCAAACATCGGCCAACAGCGATTCCTGCCGCGACCGGCTGCCGAAATCGGCCGAAAGGGCGTCGGCGAAGGCGTTGGCGTGACGCTTCACGGCGTCGCGCAATCGGGTGATATCGGCGCGGCGCTCTTCCAGCGAGGGCGCGCCGCGTTCGATGAAGGCCAGACGCTGCCTGGCCAGCACATTGGCCAGGCTGTCCCGGATGTTGTCCGTATCGCTTCCTTCTGGCCGCATCGTCGCCGTCCCCGCTCGCAGGGAGCGAGTATAGCAGAAGATGGTTCTGATGCGAACGAAATGGCGAGTTCAGAGCCGTCGGCCCTGTTCTGAACGGCCTCAGCCGAATTTGAACAGGATGCCGTAGCCGCCGCGCGGATAGTTCCAGGTGATGTCGCCTGATTCCTCGCAGAGAACGCGGCAGGTGCCGCATTCCAGGCAGCCATCGGCGGTCAGTTCGACCTGGCCGCTTTCCGCCTGCGAATAGCAGCCGGCCGGGCACAAATGGGTCATGGCCAGCAGATTCTTCGACGGCTTCTCATGCGGCGCGACCAGGATATGCGGCTGGCCCGAATCGACCAGATAACGGTTCTGGAAAAGCTTTTCCTCGACCTTTTGGAACTCGCCTTCGAGTGACATGAACATCTCCCCTTTCACTGGAAGAAGCTGTTTGGCGCCAGATTCAACGCCAGGCGCGGGCGATCCGGAACGCGTCGCCGATCAGGCCGAAGCCGCGCGCCTTGCGGAAATTGCGGAACGTGTCCTTTTCCTTGTCGATCTTGGGCTTGCCGTCGACGCGGAGGAAATTCTCCATCGCCTTGGAGACGAGCTGCGGATAGGTGAGGAAGAGGTTCTGGGCCTGGGTGTGCAGAAGCTCGGGCATGTCCTTGTACTTCTTCAGGTCCTTCAGCACGAAGCTATCGTCGAGCATTTTCTTGTAGAGCGACAGGTTGGCCTTGTTCATCGTCTCGCGGCGCGACTTGATCTGGAAGATCGCTTCGCCGGCGAGGCGGCCGGAGGTCATGGCGAGGTTGGAGCCTTCGCGATGGACGGCGTTGTTGAGCTGGCCCGCGTCGCCGCAAATCACCCAGCCGTCGCCGAACAATTGCGGGACCGCCTTGTAGCCGCCTTCCGGAATCAGATGCGCGGCATATTCCTTCACTTCCGAGCCGGCGATCAGCGGCGCGACGGACGGATGCTTCTTGAAGATGTCGAGCAGTTTCGCCGGCGAGGTCTCGCTTTCCGCGAAATCGGAGACCAGGCAGCCGATGCCGATCGAAATGCTTTCCTTGTTGGTATAGATGAAGCCCATTCCGGCCATGCCTTCGGAAATGGTTCCGGCGGCCTCGATCACCGCGCCTTCATCGCCCTTCAGGTTGAAGCGCGCTTCGATGACTTCCGGCGGCAGGAAGTGCATTTCCTTGACGGCGAGCGCGACATGCGCCGCGCTGGGACGCGGACGCAGTTCCGAGCGCGTGCCGAGCAGGCCGTTGACGCCTTCCGCCAGCACGACGACATCGGCGTGGATCGGGCCGCCCGAGCGGTCGGTGCGCACGCCCACGACCTTGCCATAGGCGTCGCGGATCAGTTCGATCGCGGTGGTTTCGCAGAGAAGGATGGCCCCCTTCGACTGCGCCTGCCGCGCGAACCAGCGGTCGAACTGCGAACGGATGATGGTGTAGCGGTTGGGACGCTCCTCATTGAATTCGTCGGAGCGATAATGCATGCCCGTATGGGCCTTGTCGGTCATGAACCAGAAGCGCTGCTCGATCAGGCGGCGCTCCAGCGGCGCCTCGTCGCGGAAATCCGGCACGATCTTTTCGAGCATGTCGGCATAGAGAATGCCGCCCTGCACGTTCTTGGAGCCGGGATATTCGCCACGCTCGAGCTGCAGCACCTTCAGTCCGCGCGAAGCCATCGTATAGGCGGCGGCGTTGCCAGCCATGCCGGCGCCGATGACGATCGCATCGAATTTTTCGTCGATCATTGTCTTCGTCTCCTGCAATTAGCCGGCGAGCCGGTCATTGGAATGGGGGGAAAGGCGTTTGCGGAAGGCTTCCGTCAAAGCGGGCAGGAAGCGGATCGCGTCGGTCACGATGCCGAGATGGGCGAAATCGAAAATCTGCGCGTTTTTGTCGGTGTTGATCGCCACGATCATGTCGGCGCCCTCGACGCCGACGCGATGCTGGATCGCGCCCGAAATGCCGGCAGCGATATAGAGCTTCGGCCGGATGGTCTTGCCGGTCTGGCCGATCTGGCGGTCCGCCGTGACCCAGCCTTTCTGGATCAGCGGGCGCGAGGCGCCAAATTCCGCGCCGAGCACTGCGGCGAGATTCTTCACCAGCTGGAAATTCTCGGGGCTTTGCAGGCCCATCCCGCCGGCGACGACGACATCGGCGAACGCGAGGTTCGACTTGTTGGAGTCGCGATCCGGCATGAAGCTCAGGATCTTCGTGATGATGTCCGATTCGGTCAGGTCCGTGACGAAGGGCACGATGCGGCCTTCGCGGCCTTCCTGGCGCGCCGGCATCGGCATCACGCGCGGACGCACGGTCGCCATCTGCGGGCGGTAGTTCAAGGTGTAAATCGTGCAGAGCAGCGAGCCGCCGAAGGTCGGACGGGTCGCGGCGAGCGACTTGTCGTCGTCCACGCGCAGTTCGGTGCAGTCGGCGGTGAGGCCGGTCAGCAGTGTCGTCGCCACGGAGCCGGCGAGGTCGCGGCCGAGCGTGGTGGCGCCAAGCAGCAGGATTTCCGGCTGGTGCGCGTTGACCAGCTGGGTCAGCGCCTTGGAATAGGGCTCATTGCGGTAATCGGCGAGCACCGGATTTTCGACCAGGTAGACGACGTCGGCGCCATAGGCGAAGGTTTCGCGCGCAGCCTGTTTGACGTCTTCGCCCGGGGCGCCCATCACGACGCCGGCAAGTTCGACGCCAAGCTGGTCGGCGAGCTTGCGGCCTTCGCCGAGCAGTTCGAACGAGACCGGATGCACGACGCCGCGCTCCATCTCGATGAAGACCCAGACGTGCTTGTGGTTGCGATATTTCTCCGGCAGCTCCTTCTTCATCGAAGCGCGGCTGCTGGCCGCCTGCGGCGCGGGTTTCTGTTCGCTCATGTTCCCATCCTCAAATTCTTGCGGGCGGCGTCAAAATCCGGAAGCGAGCTTGGCCACATCGGCTTCAAGCGCGGGGGATTTGGCGAAAATCGCTTCGATAAAGGCTTCGGCGGTGTCGGCGGGAGTCGCCGCGATCTCGACCAAAGCGGCCTTTTCGGCGCGGGCCGGCGGCGCGAACACCTTTTTCACCACGGTCGGCGAGCCGCGAAGGCCGCAGAGCTGCAGGTCCTCGATGCCGGCGTCCTTGGCGCTCCAGGTGACGATCTCGGCGCGGGCGGCGCGCAGGGCGTCGTCGATGCGGCCGCGGCGCACGACATTCGAGCCTTCCAGCATGGTGATCATGCAGGGCAGCTTCGACTGCAGCAATTGCGTGCCGCCTTCGGAACGGCGCTCCAGCTTGACGCTGCGCGCCTCATTATCGAGTTCGACAATGGCCGAGACATAGGTGAGCTGGAGCATGTCGAGGCGCTTGGCGATGCCGGGGCCGACCTGGGCGGTGTCGCCGTCGATGGTCTGCTTGCCCGCGAAGACAATGTCCGGCGGCCCGAAGGTCTCGCCAATCTTGCGGATCGCCTGGGCGAGCGCATAGGTGGTGGCCAGCGTGTCCGAGCCGGCGAAGAAACGGTCGGTGAGCAGCACCGCGCGGTCCGCTCCGATCGTCAGCGCCTTGCGCAGGGAATCGGAGGCCATCGGCGGGCCCATGGTGAGGACGGTGACTTCGCCGCCGACCTTGTCGCGAAGCCGAAGGGCTTCTTCGAGCGAGAACAGGTCATAGGGATTGATGATCGTCGGCACGCCCTGCCGCATGATCGTATTGGTCACCGGATGGACGCGGATCTGCGCCGAGTCCGGAACCTGTTTGATGCAGACGACAAAATGCATATTCGCCTCCGGCGGTTTCATCCGCAACTGTTAACCGAGGAACGCCTGATTTCGGGCGAGGCGTCGCAAGCTCCGTACCAACCCGCCTGGCGCCATTTAAAATATTGAAAAACAACGAGATAGAATGGCGCCTGTTTTTGCGCCGCGTCGACCGCGAAACGAACCTGTCAGCATTCCTACAGAAGTGTTCGTCAGGGCTTGGCGAACAGGCGCGGCTTTGTATGGCGCGCGCCTTTTTGTCGGTCAGGAGCTCGGTTCGGCCATGCGGCCGCGCGCCCGCGCGCGCACTTCCAGGTCTTCGTCATCGATCAGGCGGACGGCGACGTCGCGTGGCGCGCGATCGGCGACCACGAAGCGCACGCGCAGATCCGGGTCGTTCAGCAATTGCGCCAGCGCGTCCGGCGCCACGCGCTCAGCCGCCTCGCGCCGCACCACCGGATCGGCGTCGTGCAACAGTCCGAACAGGCGATCGGGCGGCGCGCGCCCGACGATATAGCGGCGCACCGTCGCGGAGGGGTCGTCGAACATCAGCGGCAGCAGGGAAGGGTCGAGGCGCCGCACGACCGTGAGGCGGACATGCTCGTCCTCGTCATGCGCCATGGCCACGAGATCGGCGCCTTCGAGACGCAGGGCGCAGGCGATGCGGACCGCGCGATCCTTGTCCTTGCTCATGTCCCTGACGCGCGCGATCGGCAGGCGCAGGGCCGCCATGGCGCGCACCTCGGGCTCGCGGTCCTTCATCAGGCGGACGACCTGGAATGGATTGGCGTATTGGGCGGCGAGCGCGCGCACTTCGAAATAGAGATGGTCGAGATAGTCGCCGGCGAGTTCGGGATTGCCGGCGAAGAAGCTGTCGATGCGCTTGGAGCGCTTGTCGCGCACGCAAATGCGCCCCAGCACGCAGCGCCCGCCGGCGCGCAAATCCTTGTGCGGGCAATCCTGGCAGGAAAACGGCCGGCCCGTCCAATCGACCGCGGCTTCCGTTTCGTCGCTTGTCGCCATGCTCGGCCTCGCAATTCGCTTTGCAAATCGCGTTAGCAAAGGCCGCGCCAGACAGACGGCAAAAAGCTCACGGGCTCGCGCCCGTGAGGAAGTTGGCCAGAAACCGGCCGCGGGGAGCTCAGAATTTCTTGATGTCGATATTCTGCTTGCGCAGGGCGTAGCCAATCTGGCGCGGCGTCAGGCCGAGCAGCCGCGCCGCCTTCGCCTGCACCCAGCCGGTTTTGTCGAGCGCTTCGATCAGCCGTTCGCGTTCGCTCTTGGTGGGATGAACGACCGGGCAATTGTCGGGCGCGGGACATTCATGCGGCAGCCCGCGCTCCATGGCCTCCAGAGCGTGATCCGCGCAGGCCCCGGCCATCGCCGGCGCGACTTCGACCGGCGCGACAAAGGGCTCGCTGACGGGCGGCGGCGCGACCGGCTCCGGCGCGGGCGGGGCCTTGGCCTTGGGCGCGGGCATGGCCGTGATGGGCGGCAGGGTCGGTTGCGGCGTCGGGTGGGGATGCACGCCGACAAGATTGTTGTGGCCCTTCCACAAGGTTGCGGAAAGGCAGCAGCCCTGCCAGCAGGCGAGATCGGATTCTACAATTTCCTCGCCGCTCGCCAGCGTCGCGGTGCGGCGGACGCAATTCTCGAGTTCGCGCACATTGCCGGGAAAGGCGCAGTGCGAAAGAATGTCGAGCGCCTTGACGGAGAAGCTGTGGTCGATGCCGTTTTCGCGCGAAAACTGATCGAGGAAGCGCTTGGCGAGCAATTCGATGTCGCCGGGCCTTTCGCGCAGCGGCGGCGTCACCAGCGTCACGACATTGATGCGGTAATAGAGGTCGGCCCGGAAATCATTGCGGGCCACGGCTTCTTCGAGGTTGCGGTTGGTGGCGCAGACGATGCGCACATCGACCTTCAGCGTTTTCGTTCCGCCGACGCGCTCGAATTCGCCCTCCTGCAGCACGCGCAGCAGCTTGGCCTGGAAGGAGGCCGAAATCTCGCCGATCTCGTCCAGGAACAGCGTGCCGCCATTGGCCAGTTCGAAACGGCCGATGCGCTGGTTGACCGCGCCGGTGAATGAGCCTTTCTCGTGGCCGAACAGTTCGGATTCGATCACCGTCTCTGGCAGCGCCGCGCAATTGACCTTGACGAAGGCGCCCTTGGCGCGCGGCGAGTTCTCGTGAATGGCGCGGGCGAAAAGCTCCTTGCCGGTGCCGGTTTCGCCGCGCAGGAGCACGGTTGCGTTGGAGCGCGCGGCGACCTCGATCCGGTGCAGCAGCGCCTTGATCGCGGCGCTCTCGCCGACGATGAAGTCCGATTTGCCGCGCGGGGAGGGCTTGGCCGAAGGCTGCCGAACGTCGGTCAGCGCCTTTTCGAGCCGGTGCTGCTCCTTGATCAGGCGGTCGCGATCGCGCGCGATCAGGGTATGCATGCGCATCGCCTGACCGACCAGATTGGCGACCATGGTCAGCATGCGCACATCGTCTTCGAGGCGGAAATCGAGCTTGTTGTTCCATTCGCGATCGACGGTCAGCGTGCCCTTGGCGACGCCGTCGACCTTGATCGGCACGCCAAGGAAGCTGACCTTGGTCATCGGCGGCAGGAGATGACGATAGGCCGTGCCGGTGAAATAGGGATGGATCGAAACATCCTCGATGACCAGCGGCACGCCTGTCGCGACAATATGGTCGATCACTTTCTGCGGCAGCAGGGTCTTGGCGCCGTTGGGCCTGGGCGATGCGTCGGAAGAGGCAGTGATTTCCGGCTCGCCGTCTTCATCCAGCGCGAGAATGAAGCCCCGCCGCATCTGCATGAAGGAGGAAAGCACCGCGATCACGGCGCCGAGCGTGCGCTCGAGCGATTGCGCCCCCGTCAGGATTTTCGATATTTCGTAAACGCCGGCCAGCGCTACGTCTTTGTAAGCCGGCGCAAAGAGAACTTTTTCCGTTGATGCCATCATGCGGCTCCCGATCGATTGGCGCGGACCCGAAAGATCGTCTTCTCCACATAGAAACGGCGCAAAACACGGATGGAAGGCGTCACATCCGCGTTGAGGCTTCCTTTGCCCATATCGCCTGTGTGACTTTAGGATAAGCCTGCGATGGCGGCTTTCAAACGCCAAAAAACGAGCAAGATCAAATGGTGCCGCTCAATTTTGTCGCAAGCTGAACAAAAATGTCGCTCTTTTTGAGACGTTCAAAAAATGGGGTAAAAACCCAGCGGAAACGCGGCTTTTATCAGCCTGAAATGCGGACGGAAACGTCGCGGGGCGCAGCGGAATATGGCGCGGAAGTCACGAGAACGTGGGCGCCCGCCAGCGCGTAATCCCGCGCATTGGACGCCTTGACGCCGCCGGCCGCGGCGACGACCGGCGGTCGCGCCAGCGCGCGGGTCCGCGAGATGAGTTCAGCGATGCCGGCGGGTTCGAATTTCTCGGCCTGGATCACGTCGAAGCCCGCCTGCGCGGCGATGACGCCGTCCTCGACGCCGCCCACTTCGATCACCAGCTTTTTCTCCGGCGCGGCCCGGCGCAGGCGCGCGGCGATATCCGCAAGCGAATCGCCGGGCAGAAAGGCGCGATGCTCGGGAAAGACGAGAATCGTTTCCGACAGGCCGAGGCGATGCATGACCGCTCCTCCGGCCTTGACGGCCGCGACGGCGAAACCCTTCACCCCCGGCGTGTTCTTGCGCGTGCAGGCGACGCAAATGCCAGGCGCGACGGCGCGCGCCGCCTCCACGATGTCGTGCGCCGAAGTGGCGACGCCCGACCAGATCTCGATCAGCGTTTGCGCAACCTTCCAGCCGCGCAAAAAGGCGCCCGCCGGTCCGCTGGCGCGCAGGATCTCGGCGCCCGGCTCAAGTCGCTGGCCGTCTTCGGCGCAAAGTTCAACCGTCGCGCCCGCCAGCTCCAGGATCGCGGCGGCTTCGGCGGTCAGCGCCGCGACCATGGCGTTGCGCGCCGAAAAGCGCATCAGGCCGGGTCGCGGGCCGAGGCCGAGCATTTCGGTGGTGAGGTCGCCATGGGGGGCGTCGTCGAAAAGCAGGCGCTCGAGTTCGGCGCGCGGAATCTGCGGGGGCATGGCGAGGGATTCGATTCAAAATGGAGTTTGCGCGAAGCCTGGCGCGCGTTTGCGGCGTTTTTGCGCGTCGCGGATCGCCAGCAGCGTCGCATCGGCGATCGGGCGGCTGCGCGTATCCAGTCCGGTCCATCGCGCGCGCCGGCCCCGCGGGTCGATTTCGATCAGTTTCACCCCCGCGGGGACGAACGCGCCGTCGCGCGCGACGCCGCGCAGCACGCCTTCCATTGGCGCATGCAGGGAAAGGCCCGCCAGATTGCCAAGGCTCTGGCCCCGGGCGACCCAGGCTCCGATGTCGAAGGGCGTGTGCCAGACGCCTTCGCTCGGCGCGATGAGGAAGCGCTCCCGCCCGACGTCGCCAAGCGCATCGGGCTCGCCGTCATCGTTGGCGGTCGAACCCTCAGCGACCAGCGCGCCGGCGCTCGCGGGGATTGTTTCGACCGCGATGTCGCAATTTTCCCCGACCGTGAAATTGGGGCCGAGGCCAACCGACAAGCCGACGTAATAGCGGAAATCCGGCGTGACGAAACGCGTCCGCATGCGCGCGTCGATCAGGATGGGGATGCGGCGCAGGGCGAGCAGGTCGCATAATTGCAGGGTTGTGACGGCGACGCAGTTCTTGCGCGACGTCGCGCCGGCGAGTTCTAGCGCCGTTTCGGCGCGCTCGCCGGTGACGCCATGGATGATGGCGACATCGTCGAACAAGGCGTCGTAAAAGGCCATGCCGCGACGGATGACGGGCGGGTAGGGATCGTGGCTGAGAATGATGCTGAAATGCGCCTTGCGCAGTTTCACGGCGACGGCGGACGCGACTTCATTGGTGCCGAGGACAACGGCGAGCGGCGCCGAAGTGTCGGCAAAAAAGGCAGCAAATCCAGTCGCGCTCATGTCTCGCCTCCGCTATCGCCTTATTGAATTTTTGGCGCGAGTCGCGCGGAGCGACCGCACACAAACATTCAAGCATTAGTCGGGCCAGAAAAAGCGCGGCGGAATACCCCAAAACTCCGCCGATTCGTGCAAAACGCGCCCCCTTTTGTCGAATTCACGCGTGTCGTGTTGATGAGGATACATATTCTGTCGGCATTGGGTCACGCTGGCAGGGCGGTTTCCACCACGGCCTCGAAGCCCTCGAACTGCGGTGGGCCGAGATAGAGGCCCGTCGTCTTTGGCGCGCCGGAATGGGCTCGGCGGAAGGCTTCCGAGCGCGTCCAGTCCTCGAAATGGCCTCGCGTCTCCCAGACAGTGTGGGAGACGAACAAGGTCGCCTGCTCGTCGCTTGGTCCGCGCAGCAGGTGAAACACGACGAAGCCGGGCATGGACGGCAGATCGCTCTGCCGGTTGCGCCAGATGGTCTCGAATTCCTCCTCCCGGCCGAGCGCGACGCGGAAGCGGTTCATGGCGATGAAGGTCATGCGGACTCCTGGGCGACGGGCGGTTCAGCCGCGCCGCGCCAACGACCGCAGGAAGCCCTGGGCTTCGTCGTTGAGTTCGCGATCGACGGCCGGCGCCATTTTCAGCAGCACATTGGCGACGAAGGGCTCGTCATTGCGGGGCTCGTCGAGAACTTCGCGCAGCACGGGCACATTATCCTCGATATGCGCCAGGAAGGCGATGCCTTTTTCCAGCGTTTCGCTCCATCTGCCCCGCGTCCACAGGGCAAGGGGATAGATGATTTCCTGCGGGAAATTGGACTTGCGCGCCTTTTCCAGGAAACGCAGGCCGGTGGTCCAGTTCTCGGCGGCGCGCATCGGCGGCGGCGGAGGCTCGCCGTTCAGCATTTTCTGCGCGGCCTGGCCGACGTGATCTTCAAGCGAGACTGGCTCTTCGATCCTGGAGCGGAAGCTCCACATCGCCGTGGCGCCGGGAAAGTCGTCGCCATAAAGCGCCTTCAGACCTTGCTCGACCTTGTCGACGGCTGCCTTGTCGCCCTTGAGCGACGCGGTCATGCAATAGGAGAACAGGGCGTCCTTGGCGACATGGACGACGCCGCCGCTCTTGAGTTGCTGCGGCGTCAGCGCCGGGGTGACCCCGTCGGACGGAGCTTCCGCCGTTCGCGCGCGCTGGGCGCTGATGAAGGCGGTGATTTCCAGCCAGCCCGGAAAGGCGGCGATGAAGGCGTCGGCGTCCGAATGGACGACCGCGAGATTGATGGCCTGCTTGCGCCGGATGAGTTCCGCCGTGTCTGTCATTTTAAGGGCTCCGGAATTTCAGTCGCCGGTGATCACAACTTCCGGCACATCGGAATCGGCAAGGTCGAGGCCGTCTTCCTCGGCAAGTTCGACGCCGGTGATGCAGACGTCGCCGTCATCGACCACGACCTTGATCGGCGTCAGCGCCTTGCCCTGGCAGGGGCCGGAAAAGCAATGGCCGGTATCGAGGTCGAATTGCGCGCCATGTTGGCGGCAGACGAGGAAATTGCCTTCGTCGTCCATCAGTTCGCCGCCGCCGCCGTCGAGCGTCTTGCCCTGATGCGGGCAGGCGTTTTCGAAAGCATAAAAATTCGAGCCCTTGCGGGAGATCATGATCGGCCAGGGCGTTCCCTCGCCATTCTCTCCGCCGGCTTTCTTGAGCAGAAAGCCCCGGGCGTCGTTATCGTCGATTTCGAAGGTCCGGCAGATTGCGTAAAGCTCGTCCATGAATCGACTCCTGTTGAATTTACAGCATTCCGAGTTCTAGCTTGGCCTCGTCGGACATTTTTTGCGCGTCCCAGGGCGGGTCGAACACAAGATTGACCTTGGCGGCCTTTGTGCCCGGGGCCAGCAGAGCCGCCTTCTCGACCTGCCGCAGCATTTCTCCCGCCACGGGACAGCCGGGCGCCGTGAGGGTCATGTCGATGTCGATCAGATCGGGGTTCGAGACGTCGAGCCGGTAGATCAGGCCGAGATCATAGACATTGACCGGAATTTCCGGGTCGAACACCGTGCGGATCGCGGCGATCACGTCCGTTTCGAGATCGCCTGTCCATTCGGGCAGCTCGACCGGATCTTCCGACATGGCGGCGGTCTGGCCTTCAATCATGCGAACAGCTCCATTACGCGGCGGAGTCCCTTGACGAGGGCTTCGACGTCGTCATGCGTGTTGTAGAGCGCGAAAGAGGCGCGGGCGGACGCGGTCAGGCCGAGCTTGGTCATCAGAGGCTGCGCGCAATGCGTGCCCGCGCGGACCGCGACGCCCGCCCGGTCGAGGATCATCGAGACGTCCTGCGGATGCGCGCCTTCGACATCGAAGGTCACGATCGCGCCCTTGTTCGGCGCGCGCCCGAAGATCCGCACCTTGCCAAGCTTGTCGATTTCCTCAGTGGCGTGGGCGAGCAGGGCCGCCTCATGCGCGGCGATCCCGGCGCGGTCGAGGCCCATCATGTAATCCAGCGCGACGCCCAGGCCGATGGCTTCGACGATCGGCGGCGTGCCGGCCTCGAAACGATGCGGCGGCGTAGCGTAGGTGACGCGATCGCGGTAGACGTCGGCGATCATTTCGCCGCCGCCCTGATAGGGCTGCATCGCCTCCAGCAATTCATATTTGCCATAGAGGAAGCCGATGCCCGACGGACCATAGAGCTTGTGCCCGGTGGTGACGTAGAAGTCGCAATCCAGCGCCTGCACATCCACAATTTCGTGCACGCTGCCCTGGCAGCCGTCGATCAGGACCTTCGCGCCGACGGCATGGGCGAGACGGATGATTTCCGCCACCGGAGTCACCGTGCCCAGCACATTGGACATGTGGGTGACGGCGACCAGCTTGGTTTTTTTCGTCAGCAGCTTGGCGAAACCCGCGAGGTCGAAGCTGTCATCGGCCGCCAGAGGCGCCCAGATGATTTCCGCGCCCTTGCGCTCGCGCAGGAAATGCCAGGGCACGATATTGGAGTGATGCTCCATCTCGGAGATGACGATCTGATCGCCTTCGCCGATTTCCGCGCCAAGGCTCGAAGCGACCAGATTGATCGCCTCGGTGCCGCCTTTGGTGAAGATGATTTCTTCGACCTTCCCGGCGTTCACGAAACGGCGGGCGGATTCGCGCGCCCTTTCGAAAGCCACCGTCGACTCGTTGGAGAGGAAATGCGCGCCGCGATGGACATTGGCGTAAGTGTCGGCATAGGCCGACAGGATCGCATCGAGCACGACCTTTGGCTTCTGCGCCGAGGCGCCATTGTCAAGATAGACCAGCGGCTTGTTGTAGACGAGGCGCGACAGGATCGGAAAATCCGCGCGCGCGGCCAGAACGTCGAAGGCCGGCGTCTTGGCGAGGGTTGCGAGGGCGTTATTCGACATGGGAGGCCTCGCCGGCGTGACGAAGCATCCAGGTATGCGCGCAGGCGATGACGATCGCGCGCATGGCCTCGTTTTCGACCGTGTCCATCGCCTCGATCAGGAAGGCCTCGACCAGCATGGCGCGGGCCTCGGCTTCCGGAATGCCGCGGGCGCGCAGGAAGAACAGGGCGTTGGCGTCCAGTTCGCCGGCCGTCGCGCCATGGCTGCATTTCACATCGTCGGCGAAGATTTCCAGCTCCGGCTTGGTGACGATTTCCGCACGGTGCGACAGCAGCATGGCGCGGCTGAGCTGGCGGGCGTCGGTTTTTTGCGCGGCCTGGGCGACCTTCACGCAACCTTGGTAGACGCCGCGCGAAGAACCGGCGAGAACGCCGCGGAACACCTGGGTCGAGGTGGTGTTGGGAACCGCGTGGTCCATCACGGTGGTGTTGTCGCAATGGCGCTTGTCGGCGACCATATAGGCGGCGTCGATGCGCGCGTCGGCTTCTTCGCCGGCAAGCTTCATCAGCGCCTCGTGGCGGGCGAAATGTCCGCCCTGCGAGAAATAGAAGCCGCGATAGGCCGCCTTCTCACCGACCGAGCCGACGGTCGCGGCGGTCTGCCGCGCTGCGGCGGCGAAATTTTCCAGCCGCACATGGGTCAGCTTGGAATTGGGCGCGAGGCTCAATTCGGTCACCACGGTGGCGAAGCTCGGCGCGCCATCGTGCGATTCGAACAGGGTCGCCTCGGCGTCTTCATCCAGCACCACGAGGATGCGCAGATGACGGCCGTCGGCGGACGCCGCGTCCACGCCGCTCCAGTTGAAACGCAGGTGCAGCGGTGTCGCCAGCGTCACGCCCTTCGGAACGTGAAGGACGAGGCCCTCTTCCATCAGGGCGGTATTGAGATTGATGATCGGATGATCCGCTTGCGGATTGATGCGGCCGATGATTCCGGCGAAGGGCGAGTCCTTTTCCGCCAGAACCTTGCGCAGGCTCTGCGCGCCCATGGCGCAATAGGAGGATTTGGAATCGTCCAGCACGCCGTTCTCGAAGGCGGCGACGCAGGCTTCGGCCAGCGCCGGCGGCGCGTCGAGATCGGACTCGACCTTCACCGTCTCATGCAGCGCCTTGGCGAGGTCGGAATAGCGCCACGCCTCGATGCGGCGGTTCGGCAGGCCGACATGGGCGAATTTTTCGCTGGCTGCGTCGATCAGCGCGCCGAGCCAGGGCGCAGCTTCGCTGCGCCGCGCCGCTACGCTGGCGAGGAGATTGTCGAGCGAGACCACCTTTGCCATATCGCCCTCACGCGGCTTTGTTGATGACGGCGTCGTAGCCATTTTCTTCGAGTTGCAGGGCGAGGCTCTTGTCGCCGGACATCACGATCTTGCCGCCGGACAGGATGTGGATCACGTCGGGGACGATGTAATCCAGCAGGCGCTGGTAATGGGTGATGACGAGGAACGAGCGGTCCGGCGCGCGCAGCTTGTTGACGCCTTCCGCGACCAGTTTCAGCGCGTCAATATCGAGGCCTGAGTCCATTTCGTCGAGGATCGCCAGCCTGGGCTTCAGCAGCGCCATCTGCAGCGTCTCGTTGCGCTTCTTTTCGCCGCCGGAGAAGCCGACATTGAGCGGGCGCTTGAGCATGTCCTCGGAGATGTTCAGCTCCTTGGCGGCGGCGCGCACGGTGCGCAGGAATTGCGCGGCGTCGAGCTCCGGCTCGTTGCGCAATTTCGCCTGGGCGTTCATCGCCGTCTTGAGGAAGTTCATGGTCGAGACGCCGGGTATTTCCATCGGATATTGGAAGGCGAGGAAAATGCCCTTGGCGGCGCGTTCTTCCGGCGACAGGGCCGTGACGTCCTCGCCGTAGAAATCGATCTCGCCGCCCGTCACTTCATAGCCGGCGCGTCCGGCGAGCGTATAGGAGGTGGTGGATTTGCCGGCGCCATTGGGGCCCATGATCGCATGGACTTCGCCCGGCGGCACAGTAAGGGAAAGGCCCTTGAGAATTTCCTTGCCAAACACGTTGACGTGGAGGTCCTTGATCTCAAGCATTATCCAACGCTCCCTTCGAGGCTGATGCCGACGAGCTTTTGCGCCTCGACAGCGAATTCCATGGGCAGTTGCTGCAACACTTCGCGGCAGAAACCATTGACGATCAGCGCCACCGCTTCCTCGGTCGGAATGCCGCGGGACAGGCAGTAGAACAGCTGGTCGTCGGAAATTTTCGACGTTGTCGCCTCGTGCTCCAGAATGGCTTTCGGATTGCGCGACTGAATGTAGGGCACGGTATGGGCGCCGCACTGGTCGCCAAGCAGAAGCGAGTCGCATTGGGTGAAATTGCGCGCCCCATCCGCCTTGGCGTGGATGCTGACCAGACCGCGGTAGGTGTTCTGCGCCTTGCCCGCCGAAATGCCCTTCGAGATGATGCGGCTCGACGTGTTCTTGCCGAGATGCAGCATCTTGGTGCCGGTGTCGGCTTGCTGGAAATTATTGGCGATGGCGATCGAATAGAATTCGCCGACCGAATTGTCGCCGCGCAACACGCAGGAGGGATATTTCCAGGTGATGGCCGAGCCGGTTTCGACCTGGGTCCAGGAGATTTTCGAGCGGTCGCCACGGCAATCGCCACGCTTGGTGACGAAATTATAGATACCGCCCTTGCCGTTCTCGTCGCCCGGGTACCAGTTCTGCACCGTGGAATATTTGATCTCGGCGTCTTCCATCGCGATCAGCTCGACGACAGCCGCATGGAGCTGGTTCTCGTCGCGCTGCGGCGCGGTGCAGCCTTCGAGATAGGAGACGTAGGAGCCCTTGTCCGCGATGATGAGCGTGCGCTCGAACTGGCCGGATTTGGCGGCGTTGATGCGGAAATAGGTGGAGAGCTCCATCGGGCAGCGCACGCCCGGAGGAATATAGACGAACGAGCCCTCGGAGAAGACGGCGGCGTTCAGCGTGGCGTAGAAATTGTCAGACGCCGGAACCACGGTGCCGAGATATTGCTTCACCAGCTCGGGATGGGTCTTCAGCGCTTCCGAGATCGGGCAGAAGATCACGCCGACCTTGCTGAGCTCTTCCTTGAAGGTGGTGACGACCGAGACGGAATCGAACACCGCGTCGACTGCGACCTTGCGCTGCTCGACGCCGGCGAGAACTTCCTGCTCATGCAGTGGAATGCCGAGCTTCTCGTAAACGCGCAGCAGTTCGGGATCGACCTCGTCGATGGATTTCGGCTTGTCGCTGTCGCTCTTGGGCGCCGCGTAATAATAGGCGTCCTGGAAGTCGATCCTGGGATAATCCAGCTTGGCCCAGGTCGGCTCCTCAAGGGTCAGCCAACGGCGGTAGGCGTCGAGGCGATATTGGAGCAGCCAGTCGGGCTCGTCCTTTTTCGCCGAAATGAAGCGGATAACGTCTTCGTTCAGGCCCTTGGGGGCAAAGTCGGATTCGATTTCCGAAACGAAGCCATATTTGTACTTCTGGTCCGCGAGGTCCTGAAGGGTGTCCGTCTCTTCGCTCATGTCAGACTTCCGACCTTGGCAAGTGTGGCTTTCAAATCAACGGCTTGCGCCGCGCCTTTCGGCTCGGCTCGCGCCGCCGCTTTTGTGCGCCGCAGCGCCCTTGGCAGAGAATGCAAGGGCGGCGCCACAGTTGATCAGCGGGCGACTCCGGCAGCGAGTTCGGCGATCACCGGCCAGCCGACGGCGCCGGTGGGGTCAAGCTGGCGCAGGGCGTCGAGAATCTCTCCCGCCTGCTCGCTTTCGTTGCGGCGCAGATGAATGAAGGCGAGGGCCTTCAGCGTATAGAGCGCGAAGCGTCCGGCGCCGTCGGGGATTTCCCTCTGCGGAACCCATTCGCGCCAGTTTTCGGGCCATCCGGCCTGCCGCGCGGCCTTTTGCATGCCGCTCTGGGCGGCTGCGCGGGCCTCGTCGAGATTGCCGTGATAGGTGTGGATCTTATACAGGCAATAATAGGTCGGCAGCTCTTCGGGGGCAGCCGCGAGCGCCTCGCGGAACAGCTGTTCGGCCCGGTCGAAATCGCGGCGATAGGCGACGACGCCCTTTTGCAGCAGGTCGTCGATCTCGGGGGGAAGCTCGCCGAAATTGATCGTTTCGGGCTCCGGAGCCGGAAAGGGAATGAGCATTTCTGGTCCTCTGGACGGGGAAGTTTTCGTCCAATCGCCTGCAAAAGCGGGGCCGGGAGCGGCGTCGCATTTCGGACATGGGCCCTTGTCGCTAAACCGACGCGCATTTTCTTCAAGCTTTTCGCCGCAAAGGCGGGCGCCGGGCAAAGGGGACGCCCGGATGGTCCCAGTTTTGCATTGCAACGCGCGAGCGGACTTTGCCTTGTCCGCGCCATTCTGCTCTGCCCGCTCTGCTTTGGCAGACGTGACGAACCAATCGAGAGGTCAATCGATGACGGAAAAAACCAGTGAGCGCATCAAGTCCATTATCGATGGCGCCGATGTGGTTCTGTTCATGAAGGGCGTGCCGGCCCAGCCGCAATGCGGCTTTTCCGCCGCCGTGGTTCAGGTCCTTGGCGGCCTCGGCGTGAAATATGACGCAGTCAACGTTCTCGCCGATCCCTATGTGCGCGAAGGCATCAAGGCCTTTTCCAACTGGCCGACGATTCCCCAGCTCTATGTGAAGGGCGAATTCATCGGCGGCTGCGACATCGTGCGCGAAATGGCCGCTTCGGGCGAACTGACCCAGCTCTTCTCCGAAAAGGGCGTGGAGAAGGTGACGGCATGAGCACCGAGACTGCGACAATCGCCGACGTGCCGCAACTCTACACGCGGCACGTCTTCGCCTGCTACACCCAGCGTCCGGCGGGCCATCCGCGCGGCTCCTGCGGCGCCCAGGGCGCGCAGCCCTTGTGGGACCGCCTGTCGAAAAAGCTCGAGGCCGAACGTATGCCGGACATCGGCTTCACGGCTGCCGGTTGCCTCGGCTTCTGCCGTGCGGGCCCGCTGATGGTCGTCTATCCTGAGGGCGTCTGGTATGCGCCGAAAACGCCGGAGGATATCGACGAGATCGTCGAGACTCATCTCAAGGGCGGCCAGTTGGTCGAGCGCCTGGTGGTGGTTCTGACGCGCTGAGGCGCGCAATTTCGGCGTCCGGCGCATGTCGCCGGATGGGGCGGGAAGCGCCGGCGACCGCAAGCCAGAGCCGGATCGCTTCCCGCCATTTTTTTCAGGCGCACGTCATTTTTCAGGCGGCTGTCGTGGCCGCGCGGGCCTTTTTCTGCGCCGCGCGCAGATGAGACAGGCAATCGATATTGGCGGCCATATCCATGGCCGAAAAGCCGTCCGGAGTCTCCAGCGCGATATCCGCTCCCCGCGCCAGCAGATGCGCGACGACTTCGCTGCGGCCGGATGACGAGGCGTACATCAGCGCGGTGGCGCCATTGTCGTTAAGATTGTCCATGTCGATTCCCGCTCCGATCAGCAGGTCGATCATGTCGAGATGGCGCTCGACGCAGGCAAGCCACAAGGCGTTGTTGCCGTCGCCGTTGCGCGCGGCGATTTCGCCGCCGGACGCCAGGATTTTTCGCGCCATGTCGCAATCGCCCTTGAGCGCGGCCCGCATCAACGGGGTTATCTCATTCGCGCCGCGGCCGTGGATGTCGTCGCCGGAAAAGCCTTCCTGACGCAGCCAGGCGACGAGATCGGGATCCTGAATCATGGCGATGTGGCCTTCGCGCGTTGCTTGTCGGGATAGGCGGGCTCGGTGGCGATGCGCGAATCCGTGAGAGGGCCGCCCAGGGTGAAGTGATAGACGGTCTGAAGCGCGCCCGATTTCAGTCCGATGAACTCATGGGTCTCGTCGTCGAAGAAACAGCCGACGCCCGTGCCGCGCAGGCCGAAGCGTTCGGCCTCCAGATAGAGCGCCTGGCCGATCAGCCCGGCCTCCCAATGCAGGCCGCGATAGCGCCATGGGTTTTGCTCGACGGCGTCGAATTCCGCCAGCATGGCCATGCCGAAGCAGCAATCCGACGCAATGGCCTGGTTGCAGAACAGGCGCCGCGCCGCCCCCCGCGCGTCGCCGATCTTGAGGAGATAAAGCGGGAGGGATTCCGGCGCCCCGGCAACGCGCGACCAGACAAAATCGGGGTCGAGCGATTGTCGCAACAGCGCCAGGGATTTTCCGCCGCGCGGCAAGGCGTAGAGCCCTGGCTCGACGCCCGCGACGCGATGGACGAACAGGATAGGATGAACGCGCGGTGCGAAATTCCAGACTGTCCAGGGGGCGCGGGGCTGGGCCATCACGCTCTCGAGAATGGCGAAGAATTCCTCCGCCGGCATGACATGACGCGCGTCAAAATGTTGTGCGCTGCGCCGCTGCAGGATCAGTTCGGCCGACAACGCGCTCTCGCCTTGCGCCCGTGCATTCGGCTCGCCGGGCTCCGCGGCGACTGCGCCGAGCGTCGCTTCCGCGACCTCGCCGATCACCGGCCAGCGATACATCGGCCAGCGGTCGAGCAAATTGGCGTGTCCGGTCCAGACGCCGGTTTTCAGCGCGGGCGCTCTCGCGCCGTCGCCGTCGATTGCCGGGAAGATTTGCAGCAAGGCGTCGGGGTCTTCGTTTTCAGAACGGCCGAAATCCTCCGCGCGGTCGAGTCCGAGCAAAGCGGAAATCTGCGCGCTGCCGAGTCCTTCGACCAGTTGCGCGCGCCAGCCCAAAGCGGCGGCGGCATAGGAGAAGGCGCCGAGGGCGTGGCCGAGATCGAGCTGGCAATAGCGGAAGGCGCGCTCGCCATATTTCCACGCCTCGCGCCAATGAATGGAGGAAAGGCCGATCCATAGACAAGGCGAGTCGGACTTTTGTTCGGACTCGTCGCGCCGCCTTTGTTCCAGCGCATGGTCGCGCGGAAGGTAATGAAACAGGCCGTCGTCGAGCCCCGCGACGCCTTCGGCCAGCACATAGGCCTCGGTGGGATGGAGATTGCCGCTCGACGGATTGCAGCGCAAGGCCCAACGGTCCGGCCCGAACTGCTTCCAGGCCGAAAGCCCCATCGACAGATGCAGAAGCGCGCCGACCGCGTCGCGGGTCAGCGCCGGCGCGGGCGGCAATTGTTCCGGCGCCAGCGGGAGGTCCACGCGGGCGGCGCCCTCGAAGGTGCGGAAGGGATTGGGCTGCAGATCCCAATCCAGCGTGTCCGGGCCCTTGGCGTAGCCGGTGAAGCGATGTTTCGTCCGCTCGTGATAGAGCGCGGCCTTATTCGACATCTGCTTTTTCGGAATGGGCTTTTTCGGCGCCACGATCCATAGGGGCCGGGCAGGGTGGACCGGCGGGGCGCGAACAGCCCTGTGCGGCGTCCAGCGCCTCGCTTTGTCCGAGCAGCGACAGCACCGGTTCCTTGTCGAAACCGGCGCAACTCTGTCCCGCCGCCTCGATCAGGGGGCGGCGGATCAGCAGCGGCTCCGCCAGCATCAGCGCGAGCGCCTCGTCGGGGCGAATGCCGGCCGGATCGACTTCGCCTGATTTGACCCGCGGAGCGGCGGGATTGAACCATCCCGCCACCGGCATGTCGCCGAAAAAGGCCAGCAGGCGCTCTTTCGTCCAGGGCTCGGTCAGCAGATTGCGCTCGTCGACCTCGTGGCCAGCGGCGGCGAGCAGCGCCTTCTGCTTGCGGTTGGTTCCGCAGCCGGGCTTTTCATAGAAAGTCACCAGAGCCATAAGTTTTCCTCGGGCCTTGCGTCGCGGGTCGCGCCCGGTCAGACGATGTTGAGCTGGATCAGCGGCGCGGCGCCGCCGCGACCGAGCACGGTGTCGACCTTCTTGCGCACCGCCTCGATCGTCAGCGGCTTGACGATCGCGCCATGGGCGCCGGCCTGCATGGCCTCCACCGCGAGCTTCTCTTCGCTCTTGTCGCAGACGATCAGAATGCGCACGCCCGGATAGGTCGTGTTGAACGCGTCGAGCACGTCCATGCCCTTCTTCTGAATCCAGGACACGCCCAGGAGAATGAGATGGGGCGTCAACCAGTCTTGGCCCTTCTCGAAGGCTTCTTCGGGCGAGGCGAGCTCATGCGTCTCGATCTCGTCATGCAACATGAATTGCAACACGGAGCGGGTGATCTCGTCCTCGTCCACGACGAAAACCCGTCGCTGGTCGACCGCCTTGGATGTCTCAACGCCAATCTGCATCGCCGCCTCTATCGTTCTCACTCGTCAGGATCGAATTGCCTGCGCGTCTTCAATCATTGCGCGAAGCGCGCGCCCGATCCTTGTGCAATTTCCGTTCCGGCCTTGCGACGCTGCCTTGAGCGTGACCGTAGCGATCCGCGAAATTGCGACAAACGTGTCTTGTTTGCCGCAGCTGCGACGAGGCTGTCGGATTTTTCACAGAACCGACGATGAGGGGCGCTCTAGATAAACACTAATAAAAACAACGATATCACAGATAAAAAATTCTGGCACGGCGGTTGCAATCATTGTCGGCGGAACGGCGAGTGAGGGCTGAACGTACGCAGACGCTAGACGAGCGTTGCGTTCCTTCCCGTCAAAGCGGGTCCGTTTCTGACAGAGAGAAACAGTCTCGCGCAGAACGCGCGAAGTTCATGCCACACAGTCACACTTAAGGAGCATCAAATGGCTAAGTTGAGGCAAATCGCCTTCTACGGCAAGGGCGGCATCGGCAAGTCCACCACCTCGCAGAACACTCTCGCCGCACTTTCGGAGATGGGTCAGAAGATCCTGATCGTCGGCTGCGACCCCAAGGCCGACTCCACCCGCCTGATCCTGCACGCCAAGGCCCAGGACACCATCCTGTCGCTCGCCGCGGCCGCCGGTTCGGTCGAGGACCTCGAACTCGAAGACGTGATGAAGGTCGGCTATCGCGACATCCGTTGCGTTGAGTCCGGCGGTCCGGAGCCGGGCGTTGGTTGCGCGGGTCGTGGCGTCATCACCTCGATCAACTTCCTCGAAGAGAACGGCGCCTATGAAGACATCGACTATGTCTCCTATGACGTTCTCGGCGACGTGGTCTGCGGCGGTTTCGCCATGCCGATCCGTGAGAACAAGGCTCAGGAAATCTACATCGTCATGTCCGGCGAAATGATGGCCATGTATGCGGCCAACAACATCTCCAAGGGCATTCTGAAATACGCCAATTCCGGCGGCGTGCGCCTGGGCGGCCTGGTCTGCAACGAGCGCCAGACCGACAAGGAACTCGAACTGGCGGAATCGCTGGCCAAGAAGCTCGGCACCACGCTGATCTACTTCGTGCCGCGCGACAATATCGTTCAGCACGCCGAGCTGCGCCGCATGACGGTTCTGGAATATGCGCCCGACTCCCAGCAGGCCCAGCACTACCGCAACCTGGCGACCAAGGTTCATGGCAATTCGGGCAACGGCATCATCCCGACCCCGATCACCATGGACGAGCTGGAAGACCTGCTCATGGAGCATGGCGTGATGGCCCAGGTCGACGAGAGCCAGGTTGGCAAGTCGGCGGCCGAGCTGAGCGCCTGATGATCGCCTGAAGAAATGGTCCGGCCCCCGTCGTGGGGGCCGGATACTCGAACGGCGCAACGATTGCGAGAGGTGGCGACATGAGTGTTGCAAACAATGAAAGCGTTGCTGAGATCAAGGCGCGCAACAAGGAATTGATCAAAGAGGTGCTGGCCGTCTATCCCGAGAAGACCGCAAAGCGCCGTGCGAAACATCTGAACGTTCACGATGCCGGCAAGTCCGACTGTGGCGTCAAGTCCAACATCAAGTCGATCCCCGGCGTGATGACCATTCGCGGCTGCGCTTACGCCGGCTCGAAGGGCGTTGTGTGGGGTCCGATCAAGGACATGATCCACATCAGCCACGGCCCCGTGGGCTGCGGCCAGTATTCCTGGGCCGCCCGTCGCAACTACTACATCGGCACGACCGGCATCGACACCTTCGTGACCATGCAATTCACGTCGGACTTCCAGGAAAAGGACATTGTCTTCGGCGGCGACAAGAAGCTCGCCAAGATCATGGATGAAATCCAGGAACTGTTCCCGCTGAACAACGGCATCACCGTTCAGTCGGAATGCCCGATCGGTCTGATCGGCGATGACATCGAAGCGGTGTCCAAATCGAAGTCGAAGGAATTCGGCGGCAAGACCATCGTTCCGGTTCGTTGCGAAGGCTTCCGTGGCGTCTCCCAGTCGCTTGGCCATCACATCGCCAACGACGCGGTCCGCGACTATGTCTTCGACAAGATGGATCCGAACAGGCCTGCTCCGTTCGAATCTTCGCCCTACGACGTTGCGATCATCGGCGACTACAACATCGGCGGCGACGCCTGGTCCTCGCGCATCCTGCTCGAAGAAATGGGCCTGCGCGTGATTGCTCAGTGGTCCGGCGACGGCTCGCTGGCGGAACTCGAGAACACGCCGCTGGCGAAGCTCAATGTTCTGCACTGCTACCGTTCGATGAACTATATCTCCCGCCACATGGAAGAAAAGTTCGGCGTTCCGTGGTGCGAATATAACTTCTTCGGCCCGTCGAAGATCGCCGAATCGCTGCGCAAGATCGCCAGCTTCTTCGACGACAAGATCAAGGAAGGCGCCGAGCGCGTCATCGCCAAGTATCAGCCTCTGATGGAAGCGGTCATCGCCAAGTACCGTCCGCGCCTCGAAGGCAAGACTGTCATGCTCTACGTCGGCGGCCTGCGTCCGCGCCACGTCATCGGCGCTTACGAAGACCTCGGCATGGAAGTTGTCGGCACGGGCTATGAATTCGCCCATAACGACGACTATCAGCGCACCGCCCAGCATTATGTCAAGGACGGCACGCTGATCTATGACGACGTCACCGGCTACGAATTCGAAAAGTTCGTGGAAAAGGTCCAGCCGGATCTGGTGGGCTCGGGCATCAAGGAAAAGTACGTCTTCCAGAAGATGGGCGTGCCCTTCCGCCAGATGCATTCCTGGGACTATTCCGGCCCGTATCACGGCTATGACGGCTTCGCGATCTTCGCTCGCGACATGGATATGGCCATCAATGCGCCGGTCTGGAAAATGGCCAAGGCGCCTTGGAAAGACGACTCCAACTCCAAACTCCTTGCGGCCGAGTGACCGCGCGCGGCCGGCACCCGTTGAAAGACGGGCGCCAGCCGCGAATTACCGACAGCAGAGGGCTTTATCATGACGCAGAACGCCGATCACGTACTCGACCATTTCGACCTGTTCCGGGGTCCGGAATACCAGGAAATGCTGGCGAACAAGAAAAAGATGTTCGAAAATCCGCGTGACGAGGCGGAAGTCGAGCGGGTCCGCGAATGGGCCAAGACGGAAGAATACAAGGAACTGAACTTCAAGCGCGAAGCTCTGACCGTCAACCCGGCCAAGGCCTGCCAGCCGCTTGGCGCCGTGTTCGTCGCCGTCGGCTTCGAAAAAACCATTCCCTTCGTCCATGGTTCGCAGGGCTGCGTTGCTTATTACCGCTCGCACTTCTCCCGTCACTTCAAGGAGCCGACGTCCTGCGTCTCCTCGTCGATGACCGAAGACGCCGCGGTGTTCGGCGGCCTGAACAACATGATTGACGGCCTGGCCAACACGCTGAGCATGTACAAGCCGAAGATGATCGCCGTCTCGACGACCTGCATGGCGGAAGTTATCGGCGACGATCTGAACGCCTTCATCAAGACCTCGCGTGAGAAGGGCTCGATCCCGGAAGACTATCCGGTTCCGTTCGCCCACACCCCGGCCTTCGTCGGCAGCCACATCACCGGCTACGACAACGCCATGAAGGGCATCATCAGCTACTTCTGGGACGGCCGCGCCGGAACGGTCGAAAAGCTTGAGCGCAAGCCCAACGACTCGATCAACTTCCTCGGCGGCTTCGATGGCTACACCGTCGGCAACCTGCGTGAAATCAAGCGCATCTTTGGCGAGTTCGGCATCAAGTACACGATCCTCGGCGACAATTCGGACGTTTGGGACACCCCGACCGACGGCGAGTACCGCATGTATGACGGCGGCACCACGATCGAAGAGACGCTGGAGGCCGTCAACGCCAAGGCGACCATTTCGATGCAGGAATATTGCACCGAAAAGACCCTGCCGCTCATCGCCGAGCATGGTCAGGAAGTCGTGGCCCTCAACCACCCGATCTCGGTCAAGGGCACCGATAATTTCCTGATGACCCTCGCCCGCATCTCGGGCAAGGAGATCCCGGAATCGCTCGCCCGTGAGCGCGGCCGCCTCGTCGACGCCATCGCCGACTCCAGCGCCCACATCCATGGCAAGAAATTCGCGATCTACGGCGATCCCGACCTCTGCTACGGCCTGGCGGAATTCCTGCTCGAACTGGGCGCCGAGCCGACCACGGTCCTGGCCACCAACGGCGGCAAGGCCTGGGAAAAGAAGATGCAGGCGCTGTTCGACAGCTCGCCCTTCGGCAAGAACTGCAAGGTCTATCCCGGCAAGGACCTGTGGCACATGCGCTCGCTGCTGTTCACGGATCCGGTGGACTTCCTGATCGGCAACACCTACGGGAAATATCTGGAGCGCGACACGGGCACCCCGCTGATCCGCATCGGCTTCCCGATCTTCGACCGTCACCACAAGCACCGCTATCCGGTGTGGGGCTATCAGGGCGGCATGAACGTTCTCGTCACGATCCTCGACAAGATCTTCGACACGATCGATCTCGCCACCAACGTCCCGGCGAAGACCGACTACTCGTTCGACATCATTCGCTGATCAGGTTCATTGTCGGTTTGGCGACAAACCGACAATCCTGCGAAACAAGGCCCGGGGCGGCATCCGCCGCTCCGGGCCTTTCTCTTTGGGCGCCGCGCGTGGCCTGCCGCGGCGCCAAAATTGCTGCCTCTCCGTCAAAGCCTCTAACTGGCGGAAAAGCGACAGCCGTCGCCCGCCTCCGCGCCTGAAAAAGGCTGCGGCCGAACGGACAGGAGAGATGCGATGACTTCCCTTTCGGCGACCATTCAAGACGTGTTCAACGAGCCGAGTTGCGCCAAGAACGCCAATAAATCGGAAGCCGAAAAGAAGAAGGGCTGCACAAAACAATTGCAGCCCGGCGGCGCGGCCGGCGGCTGCGCCTTTGATGGCGCGAAGATCGCCCTCCAGCCTTTCACCGATGTCGCCCATCTCGTGCATGGCCCCATCGCCTGCGAGGGCAACAGCTGGGACAATCGCGGCGCCGCGTCGTCGGGTTCGGATCTGTGGCGCACCAGCTTCACCACCGACATGAACGAAACCGATGTCGTGTTCGGCGGCGAGAAACGCCTGTTCAAATCCTGCCGCGAGATCATCGAGAAATATGATCCGCCGGCGATCTTCGTCTATCAGACCTGCGTCCCGGCGATGATCGGCGACGACATCAACGCTGTGTGCAAGGCGGCGTCGGAAAAATTCGGCAAGCCGGTCATTCCCGTCAATGCGCCGGGCTTTGTCGGGCCGAAGAATCTCGGCAATAAGCTCGCCGGCGAGGCGCTGCTCGATCACGTCATCGGCACGGTCGAGCCGGAATACACCACGCCCTATGACATCAACATCATCGGCGAATTCAACCTGTCCGGCGAATTGTGGCAGGTGAAGCCCCTGCTCGACGAGCTGGGCATCCGCGTCCTGTCCTGCATTTCCGGCGACGGCCGCTATAATGAGGTCGCCGCTTCGCATCGCGCCAAGGCGTCGATGATGGTCTGCTCCAAGGCCATGATCAATGTCGCCCGCAAGATGGAGGAACGCTATGGCATCCCGTTCTTCGAAGGGTCGTTCTACGGCATCGAGGATAGCAGCGATTCCCTGCGCGAACTCGCGCGCCTGCTGATTTCGCAGGGCGCGCCGGAAGAATTGATGGCGCGCACCGAAAAGCTGATCGCGCGCGAAGAGGCGCGGGCCTGGGCGGCGATCGCCAAGTACAAGCCGCGCTTCAAGGGCAAAAAGGTCCTGCTCATCACCGGCGGCGTGAAGTCCTGGTCGGTGGTCGCGGCGCTGCAGGAGGCCGGGCTGGAGCTGGTCGGCACCAGCGTCAAGAAATCGACGCGCGAGGACAAGGAGCGCATCAAGGAATTGATGGGCCAGGATGCGCATCTGATCGAGGACATGACCCCGCGCGAAATGTACAAGATGCTGAAGGACGCCAAGGCCGACATCATGCTGTCGGGCGGCCGCTCGCAGTTCATCGCGCTCAAGGCCACCATGCCCTGGCTCGACATCAACCAGGAGCGCCACCACGCCTATATGGGCTATATCGGCATGGTGAAGCTGGTCAAGGAAATCGACAAGACGCTTTATAATCCGGTCTGGGAGCAGGTGCGCAAGCCCGCGCCCTGGGCGAAGCCCGGCGAGAGCTGGCAGGACAAGGCGCTGGCGCAGATCGCCGCGGAAGAGGCGGAACTCGCTGCTGATCCGGTCAAGGCGGAGCAGGTCCGCCGCGCCAAGGCGGTGTGCATATGCAAGAGCGTCTCGCTCGGCGCCATTGAGGACGCGATCCGCGATTTTGGCCTCACCAGCGTCGAAGGCGTGCGCGAGAAGACCAACGCTTCGGGCGGTTGCGGCGCCTGCGCGCTGCGCATCGAGGAAATTCTTGAAGCAGGCGTCGTTGTCGGACAACCGACAGAGCTTCAGAACGTGGCGGCGGAGTGAGCGGCATGGCCAAGGTCGTTCATTCCAGGAAAGCCTGCTCTGTCAATCCGCTGAAAATGAGCCAGCCGATCGGCGCGGCTCTGGCCTTCATGGGCTTGCGCGGCGCCATGCCTTTGCTGCATGGCTCGCAGGGCTGCACCTCGTTCGGCCTCGTGCTGTTCGTGCGCCATTTCAAGGAAGCCATTCCGCTCCAGACCACGGCGATGAGCGAAGTGGCGACCGTGCTCGGCGGCTATGAAAATGTCGAGCAGGCGGTGCTGAACATCATCAAGCGCACCAAGCCGGAGATCATCGGCATCGCCTCGACCGGCGTCACCGAGACCAAGGGCGACGACGTTCTCGGCTATATCGAGCTGATCCGCCAGAACCACCCCGATTTGCGGAATTTTCCGCTGGTCTATGTCTCGACGCCCGATTTCAAGGACGCCTTTCAGGACGGCTGGGAAAAGGCGGTCACGCGGTTGGTCGAGGAGCTTGTCGAGCCGCCGGCCAACCCCGCGCGGCGTGACCCGACCTGCATCAATGTCCTGCCCGGCAGCCACCTGACGCCGGGCGATATCGAAGAGCTGCGCACGATCATCGAGGATTTTGGCCTTGAGCCGACCTTCCTGCCGGATCTCGGCGGCTCGCTCGATGGACATATTCCCGACGATTTCACGCCGACAACGATCGGCGGCGTGGGCGTCGACGAAGTCGCCACCATGGGCGACGCCGGATGGACCATCGCCATCGGCGCGCAGATGCGCGCGGCGGCCGAGGCGCTGGAAAAGAAGGCGGGGGTTCCCTTCCGCCTGTTCGAGCGCCTGTGCGGCCTTGAGGCAAATGATGAATTGATCGCCTTCATGACGGAAATCTCGGGCCGCCCGGCGCCGGCCAAATATCGCCGCCAGCGCGGGCAGC
Organism: Rhodoblastus sp. 17X3; assembly: GCF_030056575.1. Lineage (GTDB taxonomy): Bacteria > Pseudomonadota > Alphaproteobacteria > Rhizobiales > Beijerinckiaceae > Rhodoblastus. Next base: position 248,410 of record NZ_JASHHX010000001.1, read on the forward strand.
TGGTCGACGCCATGCTCGACGGCCATTTCCATATCGGCGGGCGCAAGCTCGCCATCGGCGCCGAGCCGGACCTGCTCTATGATGTCGGCTCCTTCATGCATGAAATGGGCGCGCAGATCGAGGTCGCGATCACGACGACGCAATCGCCCGTGCTGGAGAAAGTGCCGGCCGAGGAGGTCGTCATCGGCGATCTCGAAGATCTTGAAATTCAGGCGCGCGAAAAGGGCTGCGATCTGTTCGTGACTCATTCGCACGGGCGCCAGGCCGCGGCGCGTTTGAAGATTCCCTTTCATCGCCTTGGCATCCCGATGTTCGACCGTCTCGGCGCCGGCCATAAACTGTCCGTCGGCTATCGCGGCGGACGCGACCTGATCTTCCAGGTCGCCAATCTGATCATGGCCGACCGCGAAGAAAATCATGAGGTTACGACCGAGACCTGGCGCAATCCCTGGGGTCCGGACAGCGCCGAGCCGGCGCCGGAGGAAGCTGGCGCCGCGATTGCAACGAGCTTGGCGAACTGAGTTTGGCGAAGAGAGGGCGGGTCCATGAAGGTCGCATTTGCTACACAGGACTTGAAGCGTGTCGACGCGCATTTCGGCTGGGCGAAGAACATCTCGATCTACGAGCTGGACGAGAACGGCCATAGCCTGATCGAACACGTCGCCTTCGATGGCGATCTCCAGGAAGACGGCAACGAGGACAAGCTCGCGCCGAAAATCGAAGCCGTGAAGGATTGCGCCATTCTTTATGTGGCGGCCATCGGCGGCTCAGGCGCGGCGCGTGTCGTCGCCAACAATATCCATCCAATCAAGGTCACGCAGCCCGAAAATATCGAGGACCTGCTGAACAAGTTGCAGGACGTGCTCAAGGGCAATCCGCCGCCGTTCCTGCGCAAAGCGATGAGCAAGGGCAAGGAACGCGCCTTCGATTTCGAGGACTGAGCCTTCCGGCCATTCAGAACAGCCGGGCCCCCGCGGCCGGCGAGAACAAAGAGGACAAGATGACCGAAGCCGCCATCGTCGACGACGCCGCGATCCTCACGGAATCGCCTTTCCTGCAGCAGCTGGTGAAAGTCTGGCGCGCCCAGGACTCGCACGGCGCCTGGGAATCCAAGAGCGACGCGCAATTGATTTCCGAATATATCGTCACCAAGGAACAGCGTAAGGCCATTCCGATCATCGCGGACCCGGATCCGGAGACGATCTGGCGCATTGAACTGTTCTACAATGCGGTCGGCCTGGCGATCGAGCGCGCCTCGCGCGTCATGGTCACGCCGATGCTCAAGATGAGCCACGAGGGCTTCGGTCGCATCGTGCTGATCGGCGGCCGCCTCATCGTCGTCAACAAGCAGTTGCGCGACGTGCATCGCTTCGGTTTCGAGAGCTTCGCCAAGCTGGGCGAAGAAGGCGACAAGCAGGTCAAGGCCGGCCTCGATATGATCGCGGAATTCCCGGCCGCCGCGAATTATTGAGGTCCAGAATGAGCGATATCGAGACCCTGAAGGCCGAGATCAAGAAGCTCTCGGCGCGCGCGATGAACGCGAAAATGAACCTGCATGACTTGTCCGAAGAGCTGCCGATCAACTGGCAGACGATCCTCGACGTCGCGCAAAAGGCCCACAATGCTTTTGCCGAACTCGAGGCGAAGCGCGAGCAGCTGAAATCTCTCGAAACGGCTTAACTGGAAAGGCGAAGCTCATGGCGAATGCGCGCGACGGGCGGGACTGGAAACCCGACTATCTTCAGGCGATCGACCCCGCGAAGTGCATCGGTTGCGGCCGCTGCTACAAGGTCTGCGGTCGTGAAGTGATGACCCTCAAGGGCATCAATGAGGACGGCGAGATCATTTCGCTCGATGACGACGAGGACGATGAAGTCGAGAAGAAGGTCATGGTGATGGCCGACGTCGGCGCCTGCATCGGCTGCGGCGCTTGCGCCCGCGTCTGCCCGGCCAATTGCCAGACGCACAGCCCCGACGCGCAGGCGGCGTGATGAGCCCCGATCACGCCTATCGCTGGTTGATGGAAGCGGGCGCCGCCTCCAGCCGCGATGGCTTCGATCGGCACGTCTTCGCCAGCATCCTGGCGGTTGCGATCGCCCAGTCCGGCGAGGAGCAGGACGCTCTGGCGCGGACCAGCGGTCTCGACGGCGCGGCTCTTTCCGCCATCGGGCAGGAGATGTTTCCGCAGGCCGCCGCGGCGCTGGCGAAAATGGCGGGCGCCGATCGTCCGGCGCCCGGCCCGGAAGAAAAATCGATCATCGATATTCTGTTGATGTATGCGGCTGGGCCGATTCATTTCGTCCGGCCGCTGGCGACTCTCATCGCGCGGCGCTGCCAGGAGCCGCGCCATCTATGGCAGGATCTCGGATTGCGCGATCGCGGCGAGCTGTCCCAATTGATGGAGCGGCATTTCCCACGCCTCAAGGCGCGCAATTCCGGCGACATGAAATGGAAGAAATTCCTTTATCGCCTTGTATGCGGTTCGGAGGGCTTCAGCCTGTGCCCCGCGCCGGTGTGCTCGGATTGCAATGATTTCGCCTCCTGCTTCGGTTCCGAGGAAGGCGTCGCGCAGCTCACGCATGTCTATCGCGAAGAGCGAGTCTGACATCCTTCTTCCGGCATGAAAAACCCCGCCGCGCGATCGCGGCGGGGTTTTCATTTTCAGACGAAACGCGTGGTTCTTACTCGATGCCGAGTTCGGCTTCACGCGCGCGCGCCGCGTAGCGGAATCGCTCCTCGATCGCCTTTGGATTCGTGAGGAACTGCTGCTCGGCCTTGGCCAAAGCTTCGAGCGCAATCTTGCCTTCCGCTTCGGTGAGGGCGATGCGGCCGGCCAAATAGACGGCGTCCGGCGCGATGGCGAGGATCGCCTTGCGGTTCGGAATGTCCTTTACCGGAACCACTTCATCCGTCTCAAGCCTGCCGCCGAGTGTAATCGCCCGGCCGACCACCTCGACCTTGCGTCCGTCCTGCGTTGTTTTCACCAGTGTCGCCATGGTCGAAAAACCCCTCTCGGTTGGAACGCGGGCGGCCCATGGCCGGGCCGCCCGAATGTGGCGCAGTTCTCAGGGAACGGCCGGCAGGGAATAGCCGGTGCGCGGATGCGCATTGTAATAATCCGGACGCTCCGGCCAGTCGCCGGCCGTCTTGAACTTGAACGAAACGACCTTCACCGGCGCGCCGGGCGAGCAGGACACTTCGCCGAGCTTGATCTCGCGGTCGCCGGGGCCGACCGAGAAATCGGCCACGACCGTGCCGTCGGCCTTGGCCGCGCGGGCGAAGCCGGGGGTGCCGACATGGCTCGCGGGGAAGGTCTCGGCAGTGAAGGCGGGGGTTTCCAGATCGCCGTTCGGAGCGCCGAAAGCGGGGGTCGCGAAAGCGAGGACGGCGAGCGAGCCGCTGAACTCGACCGGCAGGTCGGCGCTGATCGGCCGCGCGACGGAATAGATCGTGAGCGAGCCGCCGTCGAGCAAGGCCTTGATTTCATCATTGGAAAGATTGGCGAAAGCCGAAGCGAGGTTCATTCCCATCTCCTGTTGTAACCCTGGCCAACCTCATCAAGTTTTGTGCCAGAACTCCGACGCTCCAACAAACGCTGTCGCAAAGTCCGCGCTTGCGTCGCCATCGCGACTTTTTTGTCGGTTTTTTTGGGCCGGACGGGAAAAGCTGCGCGATTCTTGCTTGGGGATGTCGCAAATCATGCGGAGAGCGACATGTTGGACACGGCGATCGTCGGCGGAGGCTTGTGCGGACTGGCCCTGGCGGCGCAATTGGCGCGGCGCGGCCGGGACTTCGAACTGTTCGAGGCGCGACAACGCTGGGGCGGACGCATCCTGACAATCGATTGCAAATTGTCAGGCCATGCGATCGATCTCGGCGCCTCCTGGTTCTGGCCGGATCGCCAGCCCTTGCTGACGGCTCTGCTGTCCGAGCTTGGCCTGGAGAGCTTCGCGCAATTCGACGAGGGCGCGATCCTGCGGCTCAGCGAGGCCGACGCCAAGCCGGAGAAAATCGAAGTCGCTGGCGGCGTGCACGGCGGCGCGCGGCGCATCGCCGGCGGCGCGCAGAAGATCATCGAGGCGCTGCGGCGCGAATTGCCGCAGGACAGGCTGCATCGCGATTGCCAGATCACCGGCTTGCGCGACGGCGAAGACCACGTCGTTCTGACGATCAGTGAAGGCGGGGCGACGCGTGTCGTCGAGGCCTGCCGCGTGGTGGTCGCGCTGCCGCCGCGCCTCGCGGAAGAGCGGATCGCCTTCGCCCCGTCGCTCGACGAAACCATGCGCCAGACCATGCGCGACGCCCCGACCTGGATGGCGGCGCAGGCCAAGTCGGTCACGACCTTCGAGAACGCGGCGTGGCGAGAATCCGGGCAATCGGGCAACGCCTTCGTGACGCATGAGCAGGCGGTGTTCGACGAGATTTTCGACGCCAGCGACGCGCGCGGCGCGGAGGCGGCCCTTGGCGGATTCCTCGCGCTCGGGCCGGAACTGCGCGAGGCTTTCGGCGAGGGGCTGCCTTTGCTGATGCACAGCCAGCTGGAACAGGTTTTCGGCGGCCCGCTGGAAGGCCGCGAGCATTTCTATCAGGACTGGGCCAGCGACGCCGAGACCTGCAGCGCGCTCGACCGCGAACGCGGCCGCGAAGAGGCTCGCACCACCGCCAATCCCATGCTGCGACGGCCTCTCTGGGGCGGCCGGCTGCATCTGGGCGGCTCGGAAACCGGCTCGCGTCAGGCCGGCTATATGGAAGGCGCGCTGGAGGCGGCGCAGCGCATCGCGCGCGACATCGTCCGCGACACGGCGGTCGAGGACGAGCCCAATGCGACGCCGGACGAAAGCGTCAACGCGGCCAGCCTGCGCCGCTTTTCGGCCTGGGTCGAGCGTCACGGGCAGGACGTGTTCGAGGATTACCGGCGCCGGATGAACGCCAGCCTGGCGACGCAGGCGCGCGAGCAAATCACCCAGCGCGCCATGCTCGGCGCGGCGGAAGCCTTTTTCGGACAGGCCCTGGCCAAGGCCGCGAGTCTGCCTTTCGATCTGGCCGGCGTCGCGGTCGAGAAGGGCCGCTGCGCCCTCACGCCCCTGCTGCAGCAACCCTTCAGCGATTTCCTCAAGCAATATTTCGACGACGTCGCCGCCTTCAACAGCACGTCCTGCGCATTGTCGAATTTCCCCGACGAACATAGACTCGCCAAGGACTATCAGCAGGCGATCATGCGCGACATCGCAGCCGCCTGGGCGGAGTTTTCACGCGACCTGAACGGGTTGCTGCTCGGCAAAGGGAAGGCGCAATCGGGCGAGGCGCCGAAACAGGCCGGCGGCGCCGCCGCCTGAACGATCACGAGGAGAAATCGAGACCATGTCCGACGTCGCTTATGTCATCTGCGAACTCAACGACATTCAAAGCCAGAGAGCGAAAGGATTCGACCTCGCCATTCTCGACGAGGCCGGCCAGCAGATAAACTTTCCGATCGTCATTGTGCGCTGGGGCAAGCAGGTCTTCGGCTACACCAACAGCTGTCCGCATCATGGCACGCGGCTGGACTGGGAGCGCGAGGCGTTCCTCGATCCGTCGGGTCTGCGCCTGATGTGCGGGAAGCACGGCGCCTTGTTCGAGCTTGGTACCGGGCGCTGTTCGAGCGGCCCGTGCAAGGGCGAGAATCTTTCTCCGCTCAATCTCCAGGTGATCGACGGCGATATCTGCATCACCGGCGTCACCATGGTCGAGGAAGAGGATGAGGACGATGAGGATGGTCTCGTCGCCTGAGTTTTTGCGACGTTGAAAACAATGCGCGCGCCGGTCCGGCGCGCGCAAGGAAAAGCGCGCCGCCGCGTTATCCGCGGGGCGCGCTGTTTTGCAAAGGGCGAAACGATCAGACCGGGCGGTTCTCGTTGCGGTTCTTGACCGGCTCGGCGCGCGCGAGGCCCTGCTCGTAGGAAATAGACTCGTACGCTTCTTTGGCTTCAACCGCCTTGTCGAGAATGAGCTGCACCTTGCCGCCGCCGTCGAGCTTCTTGAAGTCGTTCTTGTCGAGGCCGGAAAAATCGCTGAGTTCTTTCCAGACGGTGGATTCGTCGCAAGGCAGGACAGTGATTGTCGCATCACCGAGCGGCATGGTGTATTTCGCCAGCAGGTCGATGTTGTTGACGAAAATGAAATAGCTGCCTTCCGCGCTCAGCAGCGGTCCGACAACCTCCTTGAAGGTTTCAAAATAGGCGAAATCGTGCAGATAGCCGGCGAGGATTTCGATCGTGCCGGCGCCTTCCTTCGCGATGGCGACGATCTGCTCGAGCTTGTATTCCGGCGGGCGCGCTTCGTCGGCGAGCTGCGGCTGGAACTTCAGCGCGAAATCGCCGCGAAAGCCGTAATAACCCGGCTTGCCGGTGGGGCCTTTGAAAACCGCGTTGAGAAGGCGGTTTTCCTTTTCGAGCCCGGCAAAGGCGGTCGTCTCGATCGATGTCATTGTGATTTCTCCGCTAGTACAGCTTGGACAAAACTTGTCGCGCCAGAGCGCGCCAATTCCCCTATGCAAATGAGCTGCCGCTTTTCGCGCCACAAATTGTCTGGCCTGAACCCTGCTTGTCGCGACCATATGTTCCTCTCTTGAATGGAAGGCGACATGAGCATGAAGCTTCATATCGCGCGCCCCTATGTCGAGGCTCTGGCCGCTGATTTTCCCGAGCTCGAATCCCTCAAGGCGCAACTTGTTTTCGGCGACAAGGTCGAGGTTCCGTTTCAACAGCTTTCCGGTCCGCAGGTCGACCGTCTTCACGAACTTTACGGCGAGGCGGGCGCGCCGATGCACAGCGCCCGCGCGCAGCTTGCGACGCTTCGCCGCGCCCTCGAAGGCGGGGCCACGCGCTTTGCCGCCGAAGATCTCGAAGCCGTCGTGCCGGCCATCGCGGCCTTCCTGATCGAGGACGCGCAGCGCGGCTGGCTGTTCTCCATCAATGTCGCGGGCAGGCCCTTGCCCTTCGTCGTCGCGCGCATCGATTACACGCCGGCCTCCAATGACGAGACCGGCCGCATCTTCGTCGAATTGAAGGCCAATTCGAAAGGCGAGTTGGCGACGGTGCAATTGCGCATCGCCGCGGGAGACATCGTCGGCAAGACGGTCGCTGGCATTTTCGCGGCAAAGGGCTTTTTGCGCGAGACGCCGGAGCTGATCGCCGCCTATGACGCCAATGCGCGCAATTATTTCGAGTGGCGCGCGCATTATGGCGCGCAATTCTCGGGCAGCGGCCTCGGCTTCTTCGCCGAGGATCCGTCCTCCTCCCATCGCAGCAACGACTGGACCCGCAAGGACAGCGTGATCCTGTCGTCCGGCGGCAATCCGGCGCGCCTCGTCAATGACGAAAGCCTGCTCGCCACTCGCGCGCTGACGCTGGAGCTGACCGGCGACATTCTCGGCAATTATCTGCGCAAGGCGGCCAAGAGCAATCTCTACGCGGAAGAGGATGAAGTCGCCGCGGCGCAGGCCAATATTGGCAAGGATCTGTTCCGGCAGATTCCGGTCCATCCCTTCATCCTGATGTTCCATCTCGACCTGCATCACTATGTCTGGGCGCATGTCGAGGACGTCCAGCCCTATGCCTATCAGCCGGACCTCAAGCAGAAGCTGGTTCTGCCCGAGGAGCAAACCGACCTGATCGATATTCTCACCGCCGAGATGGATGTGCTGATGGACGACATCGTCGCGGGCAAGTCCGGCGGCACGACCGTGCTGTGCGCCGGCCCGCCCGGGGTCGGCAAGACGCTGACGGCCGAGGTCTATTCGGAAATCGTCCGGCGACCGCTCTATCGCGTCCATTCCGGCCAGCTCGGCCTCAATGTCGCGGCGATGGAGACATCGTTGAAGGAGGCGCTCCTGCGCGCCCAGCGCTGGGGCGCGGTCATGCTGATCGACGAGGCCGACGTCTATATCAAGCGGCGACAGGACGACATGACCATGAACGCCGTGGTCGGCGTGTTCCTGCGCGTGCTGGAATATTTCAATGGCCTGCTCTTTCTCACCACCAACCGCATCGACGATATCGACGAGGCGATCGTCTCGCGCTGCATCGCGCTGATCCGCTTCCATGCGCCGGATGCCGAGGCCCGCCATCGCATCTGGCAGGTGATGTCGGAGCAGTTCGCCCTGAACCTCGACGACAGCCTGATTTCGACCCTCGTCGAGATCTATCCGCAGACCAGCGGACGCGACATCAAGGGGCTGGCGAAGCTGGTCGCGAAATATTGTCGCCATCGCGACATCCGGCCGGACATCGACGTGTTCAGGCGTTGCGCGATCTTCCGCGGGCTCGAACTGGCGGTCGCGGCCTGAGCCCGGACAATGTCGCCAACCTGACAACGCGAGATGCCCACCCGTTTCTGAAGTCTTATTGAAAACAACGGGAAGCGAAGTTTTCAGGTTCTGGCGCGGGTCTTGCTAATTGATGAGGCAAAGCGCCTTACATTCTGGAGGACCGGCAATGATCCATCTGACCGACAGCGCCATCAACGCTGTCCGCAACGCCATCAAGGGGGCGTCCGAGCCCGTCCAGGGCTTGCGCCTCAAAGTCGAGACGGGCGGCTGTGCGGGCAACAAATATCTGATGGGTCTCGTCAAGACTCCGGAGGAGAGCGACGAGGTTGTCGAGCGCGACGGCGTCAAGGTTTTCGTCGAGAACAGCAGCCTCGAACTTCTCGCCGGCATCACCATCGACTTTGTCGTCGCCATTGAAGGCGCCGGCTTCACCTTCGACAATCCGAACGCCACGCATTCTTGCTCCTGTGGCAAGAGCTTCGGCTGATTTTCCCCCGCAAGCAGAGGGTTCAAGACCATGCAGACCGATGTTGTGGAGACCAAATCCGATGCCGCGCCCGAGAGCGAGCGCCTGCGTCGCATCCGCGACGTGATCGAGGAAATCCGTCCGAACCTGCGTCGGGACGGCGGCGATTGCGAACTGATCTCGGTTGAGGGCAACAAGATCAACGTCAAGCTCACCGGCGCCTGCGTGTTCTGCAAGCTGGCCAGCGCGACGCTCGAAGGCATCCAGGCCAAGATGGTCGAAACGCTCGGCGAATTCGTCCGCGTCGTCCCGGTTCCGATGGGTCTGCGTTCGGGCCATTGAGGCTGAAAATGTCCATGACCGCGGCATCTTTCGACAGGGACGCAACGATGACGTCGTCCAGAAGTCTTGGGAAAGAACGTCTCTGGACGCTGTGGCGGGAAGATGTCGCTTGCGTGAAGGCGCGCGATCCGGCGGCCCGCAACGTGCTGGAGGTCGTCCTGACCTATCCGGGCGTGCATGCGATCATCTGGCATCGCCTCGCCAACAGGCTATGGCGGTCCGGGTTCAAGTTTCCGGCGCGGTTCATCTCGTGGTTCGCGCGTCTGGCGACCAATGTCGATATTCATCCCGGCGCGACCATCGGGCGGAGCTTCTTCATCGATCACGGCGCGGGCGTGGTGATCGGCGAGACCGCAGAGATCGGCGACAATGTCACCATGTATCACGGCGTCACGCTTGGCGGCGTGAGCTGGTCGCCGGGCCGGCGCCATCCGACCATTGAGGATGGCGTGCTGATCGGCGCCGGGGCGAAGATTCTCGGGCCGATCAAGGTCGGTGCGGGCGCGCGGATCGGCGCCAATTCGGTTGTAGTGGAGGAGGTTCCTCCCGGCGTCACGGCGGTCGGCATTCCCGCGCGGATCGTGCGCGCGCCAACCACCCGCAGCGCCATCGGCACGCGGGTCAATCTCGACCATCATCTGATCGCCGACCCGGTCGGCGAGGTTCTGTCGCTCCTGCTCGATCGCGTCGAATTTCTGGAGGCGCGGCTCAATCACATGCAACACCGCGCCAGAAAGCCGGATGCTGTGTGCGAAGAGAAAGTGGAAGGATAAGTCATGAGCGTGTTGCAAGATCTTGGGCAGTTGTCTTCCGCTGAGGACTTTTTCAACTATCTCGATCTGCCTTTCGAGCCGACAGTGGTTCAAGTCTCGCGCCTGCACATTCTTCGCCGCATGGGCCAATATCTCAAGGGCAGCGAGATCGACGGCGCGTTCGAGGGCCTGAGCGAAGAACAGATCAAGACCTTGTGCCGCGATCATCTCGATCAGGCCTATCAGGACTTCGTCGCCTCGACGCCGATCCAGGAGCGCCTGTTCAAGGTGCACAAGGAAGCGATCGAGCCGAAGCAGGAGCCGGCGAGCAATTTCGTTCCGCTGGATTCGCTCAAGGTCGTTTGAATTTCCGAACGCGCGGGCTTCCAGCGCGAAGGATTATCCAACTTCTTGGAAGCGCTGGAGGCGGCGATGGATTGCGCCCTTTTATCGTCGCGGAAAGGAATGCGCGCCGGCCGGTCGCAGGAGCTGAGCCGTCATGGCTAGTCCCGAGGACGATAGTCTCATCCCGCCGATGCCGGCGCTGTCCTGCCGGTCGGACGTCGCGTTGCGCGGAATATACGAGATTTCCAAGGTTCTCGCGGTTCCGGGGCGGCTGGACGAGGTTCTGGCGCAAGTCCTCATGCTGCTCTCCAGCTTCGTCGATACGCGGCGCGCGATCGTCGCGCTGATCGACGACCAGGGCGAGGCGCGGTCCGTCGCCTGCCAGGGCGCTTTCTCCGGCGAGGCCCGGGGAGTCTTGCTGCCGGAGCGGGCTGTCGGGCGGGTGGTCACGAGCAAGGCGCCGCTGATCGTCGACAATGTCGAGGCCGATTCAGATTTCGCCGGCTGGCCTTCGGACGCCGGTTGCTCGGACAAGAGCCAGGCCGTGCTCGCCGCGCCCATTCTTGATCGCGGCGAGGCGATCGGCGTTCTCGCCATCGACCGGCGCTCGGACGGAAGCCATCGCGCCTCGACGGATTCAGACGCGCGCTTCCTTGGCATGATCGCCAACATGATTGGCCAGACCCTGCATCTCTACGACGTCGTGTCGCGCGATCGCGAAAGGCTGATGGAGGACCAGCGGCGTCTCGAAAAGGAGTCGCCGCGCCGCGTCGAGATGAGCGGCGAACAGGCGCTCATCGGCATTGTCGGCGCGAGCCGCGCGATCCGCCGGGTTTTCGACCAGATCAACGTTGTCGCCAGAACCCACACCACCGTACTGCTGCGCGGCGAATCCGGCACGGGCAAGGAATTGTTCGCCCGCGCCGCCCATGATCTCTCGCCGCGCAAGGACGCGCCCTTCATTCGGCTCAACTGCGCGGCTCTGCCGGAATCCATGCTGGAATCCGAATTGTTCGGCCACGAAAAGGGATCGTTCACCGGCGCCGTGGGCCAGCGCAAGGGGCGCTTCGAGCTGGCTGACAAGGGCACGCTCTTTCTGGACGAGATCGGCGAGATTTCTGCGGCCTTCCAGGCCAAGCTCCTGCGTGTGCTGCAGGAAGGCGAGTTCGAGCGCGTCGGCGGTTCGCAGACGGTCAAGGTGGACGTCCGTTTCGTCTTCGCCACCAACAAGAATCTCGAAGTCGCGGTGGAGCGCGGCGAATTTCGCGCCGATCTTTATTACCGCATCAATGTCGTCTCGATCCTGCTGCCGCCGCTGCGGGAGCGCCACGAGGACGTCGCGTTGCTGGCGCAGGAATTCCTTCGCCGTTTCAACGAGGAGAACGGCGCCCGCAAACGCCTCACGCCGGCGGCGGTGCGTCTGCTGCAGGGCTGCAACTTCCCCGGCAATGTGCGCGAACTGGAAAATTGCGTGCGCCGGACGGCGACCCTTTCGCATGACGACGCGCTGAATGAAGGCGATTTCGCCTGTACCGTCGGGGCCTGCCTGTCGTCGACCCTTTGGAAGGAATTTCCGACTTCACCCGGCGCCGCGCAGCGAAGTGCTCCAGACACGACAGAGTTCGAACATTTCGACGCCAGCGCGGGAAAGCGCGCCGCCATCGCGGCGGCTTCGCGCTCGGACGCCCCGCGTTCGCGGCCCAATGGCCGGGCCAGCGCCGCGGGCGGCGCGACGGATCGTAACAGCCTGATCAATGCGCTGGAAAAATCCGGCTGGGTCCAGGCCAAGGCGGCGCGTCTCCTGAACCTGACGCCGCGCCAGATCGCCTATGCGCTGGGCAAATACAACATCGAGATCAAGAAATTCTGATCCCGCCGCGTTCGCATGTCGCAATGCCAACGCAGACGTTGCGAACCCTCCAAAGCGTAACGTCGCGGCCAAAAAAGCGCACGTTCCGGCGCTGGCACAAGCCTTGCTCCCTTCTGGGCGACGTTCGCCCGCGAGCCGATCCACTCGCGCAAGTCTCGAACGCGCCAATTATCGAGGAGAGTTTCGATGTCTTACAAGATCATCGCTTCGCAGTGCACGGGCTGCAGCCTTTGCGAATTCGAATGCCCGAACGCGGCGATTTCGATGAAGGGCGACACCTTCGTGATCGACCCCAAGAAGTGCACGGAATGCGAAGGCCATTTCGACACCGCCAAGTGCGACGAGGTCTGCCCGGTTCCCGGCACCTGCGTGAAGGCCTGATTCAGACCGCTCGGGCCAGGCGTGCATTGCGCCCTGCTCGGCGTTGCGATAGCCGCGCCGGCGGTCTCGCCGGCGCACAGCGTGCGGTCGCGCGCATCGACAACAAGTGAAGCCGCCGACCGGCGCCATCGAAGGAATAGAACGCATGAAGGTCATGATCCGACGCTCCGCCGAAGTTGGGCTTTCGATCTATGTTCCCAAGAAGGACCTCGAAGAGCCGATCGTCGAAACGGAATTCGAGACGCTCTGGGGCGGCTGGATCAAGGTCGCCAATGGCTGGGTGCTTGATTTGCCGGAAATGGCCGCCGACACCCGTTTGCCGATCACCGTCAACGCTCGCAAGCGCGGCGAGGAGGAAGAATGAGCATGATCGCGGCCATCCTCGACCAGGACCTCTTGCAGCCGCAGGATGCGGAAAAGCTCGTCGGCGAGCTCGCCGGCCGCCTGCGCGCGGGCCAGATCGTTCCTTTCGTCGGCCCCGGCGCGGCGGAATTATCGGCGCCTTCGGTTCCGCTGACGCCCGAGGCGCTCGCGGCCTTCTTCGGAACCAAGGTGGCGCTGCCGCGGCGCGCCAAGGGCAATCCGTGGTCCGCCGCGCAGCATATCGAGAGCTTCAAGCATCGCGCCACCGTGACGGCGCTGATGGCCGAGGCCTTCGCCGCGCCTGTCGCGCCGACCCCGCTGCACCAGTTCCTGGCCTCCCTGCCGCTGCCGCTGATCGTCGACGCCTGGTATGACGGCGCCTTCCGCACGGCGCTGGAATCGCGCGGCGACTGGGGCGAGGTTCAGGGCAACACCCGCGCCGGAATCGGGGAGGATCGCTGGTATCGCTTTTACAGCGCCGCCGGCGAAGAAGCTGGCCGCGCCGATGCCGAGGGCTGGAAGACTGTCCTCTACAAGCCGCATGGCGGTGTCATTCCGGCCAAGAATTTCCTGATCTCGGACGCGGACTATGTCGAGGTTCTGACCGAGATCGACATCCAGACGCCTATCCCGGACGTGGTCAAGGATCGCCGCACCGAGCGCAGCTTCCTGTTCCTCGGCTGCCGGTTCCACGACCAGATGCTGCGCACCTATGCGCGGCAGATCAGCAAGCGTTCGGCCGCACCGCATTATGCGGTGGTCGATCCTGAAAAGCTGACGCTGAACGAGCGCCGCTTCCTGGCGAGCGAAGGCATTGTTCCGATCGCCTTGCCGCTGCCGCGCGTCGCCGAAATTCTGATCGCCGGATGAATTCCGTGTCGATCAATCAATTCGGAAGGGGGCCGCTTGCGGCTCCCTTCTCGCTTTGTGGACGCGCAAAAATATCGCGTTGTCGGCTTTCCAACAGGTAGAAAACTCCCCGAAACCCCTGTGTGCAAGCCGACAGAGTGTCTGGGGCGAGTCGAATAACATTTTGAAAAACAACGATAAATCAAAAAATGCCGTGTTGGCATATGCGTTGCTACCTTTATGGCAGGGCAAAGCTTTTAGAGCTTGAGCTGAAAAGCGAGAGAGGGTCGGACATGGATTCTACGGCAAATCTTGAATCGGGCGCGTCCGGCGCCAACGTCGATATGGACGCGGTCATGCAGCAAGTCGCCGAGCACAAGGGGTGCGGCACCGAGGGCGGCAGCGGCAAGGCGAGCTGCGGCTCGGGCGCCGGCGAAAACGATCTGCCTCAGGAGATCTGGGACAAGGTCAAGAACCATCCCTGCTACAGCGAAGAGGCGCATCACCATTACGCCCGCATGCATGTGGCGGTGGCGCCGGCGTGCAACATCCAGTGCAATTACTGCAACCGCAAATATGATTGCGCCAACGAGTCGCGCCCCGGCGTGGTCAGCGAGAAGCTGACGCCGGAACAGGCGGCGAAGAAGGTTCTGGCGGTGGCCTCCACCATCCCGCAGATGACCGTGCTTGGCATTGCCGGCCCCGGCGATCCGCTGGCCAATCCGGCCAAGACCTTCAAGACCTTCGAGCTGATCTCGAAGACGGCGCCGGACATCAAGCTCTGCCTGTCGACCAATGGCCTGGCTTTGCCCGATCATGTCGACACGATCGCCAAATATAATGTTGATCACGTCACCATCACGATCAACATGGTCGATCCGGAAGTCGGCGCGAAAATCTATCCGTGGATCTTCTGGAAACACAAGCGCATCGAAGGCATCGAAGCGGCGCGCATTCTGACCGAGCGCCAGATGCAAGGCCTCGAAATGCTGACCGAGCGCGGCATTCTCTGCAAGGTCAATTCGGTGATGATCCCGGGCGTCAACGACAAGCATCTTGTCGAGGTCAACAAGGCGGTGAAATCGCGCGGCGCCTTCCTGCACAACATCATGCCGCTGATCTCCGCGCCGGAGCATGGCACGGTGTTCGGTCTGACCGGCCAGCGCGGCCCCTCCGCGCAGGAGCTGAAGGCGTTGCAGGATTCCTGCGAAGGCGAAATGAACATGATGCGGCATTGCCGCCAGTGCCGCGCTGACGCCGTGGGCCTGCTGGGCGAAGACCGCAGCGAGGAATTCACCACCGACAAGATCATGGCGATGGAGGTGAATTACGACCTCGAGACCCGCAAGGCCTATCAGGCCGCCGTGGAGCTCGAGCGCGTCGCCAAGGTCGAAGCGAAAAAGGAAGAGCTTGAGACCCTCGCCGGCGTCGCCAGCGACATCAAGATCCTCACCGCGGTCGCGACCAAGGGCTCGGGCCTCATCAACGAGCATTTCGGCCACGCCAAGGAGTTCCAGATCTACGAACTCTCGACCGGCGGCGCGAAATTCGTCGGCCATCGCCGCGTCGATCTCTACTGCCAGGGCGGCTTTGGCGACGAAGACTCGCTGGAGACGGTGATCCGAGCGATCAACGATTGCCATGCGGTGTTCGTGGCCAAGATCGGCGGCTGCCCGAAGGGCGACCTCGCCAAGGCCGGCATCGAGGCGGTGGATGAATTCGCGCATGAATTCATCGAGAAGTCGGCGATCTCCTGGTTCAAGGCCTATCTCGAAAAGGTCAACAGCGGCGAGATCGTTCACGAATCGCGCGGCGATGCGGAAATTCGTCAGGGCGCCCTGCTCGCGGCGGCGGACTGATCGTTTCAGGAAGAGGGATGATCCATGACGTATAAAATTGTCGCTTCGCAATGCACGAGCTGCTCTGCCTGCGAAGCGGAATGCCCGAACATGGCGATTTCGGAGAAGGGTGGCACCTTCATCATCGATCCGAAAAAATGCACCGAGTGCCTCGGCCATTTCGATACGCCGCAATGCGTTGCGGTGTGCCCTGTCGATAACACCTGCGTCATCGACAATTCCCTGCCGCGTTACCAGGCTCCGTGAGGATAGAATGAATTTCGAAATTACCCCCAAAGCCGCGAAATTCATCCGCATGATGATCATGGCCGATGGCGGTCCGGGAGCCGGTTTCCGGCTCTCGGTCAGCCCCGGCGGCTGCTCGGGCCTGTCGGCGGAAATCGCCGTCAAGTCCGAGCCGGATCAGGGCGACGCAGTAGTGACGCAGGACGGCGTGAAGCTGTTCCTGCCGGCAGAAAGCCGGCTTCTGCTTCAGGGCGTCACCATCGACTTCGCGGAAACCCCGACCTCGACCGGCCTGGTGTTCTTCGACCCCAAGGCACCCGCCACCTGTGGCAGCCATTAAGGCCGGGGCGCCGCGGCATCAAGAACGCCAATGACGACTGCACGACAACAGAGCAGGGAACCTTCGCCGGCAGGCGAAGACTCCCTGCTTTCTCATCCCCTGTTCGGCGGCGGCCTCCCGCCTTTGGTCGAGCAATATCTCGCCCGGGCCGGGGACAATTATTCGTCCGACCGCGTCGCGGAAGATTACCTGAATCAGGCGCAGAGCCTCGCGCCGGATCACTTCGCGGTGCTGATCGGCTTCTACCGCTATTATTTCTACAAGGGCCGCCTGCAAGAGGCGCTCGCCATCTCCAAAATCTGCATGGCGAAGGCGGCGCGCGAAAAGAATTTCGCGACGGACTGGCGCGCCGTGCAGAAGGAAGACGCCCAATTCGGCGATTACGACGACGTGATCGCGCGCTTCTTCATGTTTTGTCTGAAAGGCTACGCCTATCTGCTCCTGCGCCTCGGCGATTTCGTCGAAGGCCGCGCTGCGATTGAAAAGCTGCTGCAGCTCGACGCGTCCGACAAGATCAATGCCCGACTGCTGATCGACATTCTCGAACGCCAAAAAGCCGAAGAGGAGCCAGCCGAGGATGAGTGAGCCGACGATAAATGATCCCGCGATGAACGACGACATCACCGAGGCGGTCGACTGGCAGGGCAATCCCGTCGATTGCTCAAGCTGTGTGCATTCCGACATGCTTGCGACAGGGCGTTGTAAGTTTTCGCACGCATGTGTGATCGACCGTTACGCGCGGCGCATCGACCGTTTCTTCAATTGGAATCCGGCGCTCGCCAATCAATACATCACCCATGCGCATTTCGAGGTGCGAGCCATCGCCTCCAAGCATGCGGCGGTCTTCCTTCTCATTCCGCTGCTGGACGATCCGGAAGAAACTGTGCGCTGGAACGCCGCGCGGCGGCTGCCGAAGAAACACATTCTGAAATTGCGCAACGATCCGCATCGCGAAGTGCGCATCCGCATTGTCACTCTTCTCGACGACGCCGATCTGGTCCCGATGTTGCAGGACCCGGATTACTACGTCCGTCTGTCGGTCGCACGGCGGCTGCAGCCGGAACTTCTGGAATGGATGCTGCATGACGAGGAGGCGGAGGTCCGCCGCGTCGTCGCGCAGCGCCTGCCCGACGAGATGCTGATGCGCATGGCCGGCGATCCCGAGCCGCGCGTCCGTCTCGAAATCGCGCGGCGTCTGGGGAGCGACAAGCTCGGCGAGATGCGGCGCGATCCGGACTGGCGGATTCGCCACGAGGTGGCAGGCCGCATCGCTCTCGACGAGATCGGCGAGCTGGTCGGCGACGCGGATGAACTGGTGCGGGAGACCGCCTGCGCGCGTGCGGCGGGCGGCGAGATGCGAAGGAAGGAGGGACCATTATGAGCAATATCGTTCGTGACAGCGATGTGGTCGAGTTGGACGCGCCACCCTATTTCACCTTCGGCGACAAGGTTCTGGCCAAGCGCACGGTCCGCAACGACGGCACCTACGCCGGCAAGGAAATCGGCGACGTCCTCTGTCGCAAAGGCGAGGCCGGCTACATTGTCAGCATCGGCACCTTCCTGCAGCAATTCTACATTTACGCCGTCGAATTCACCGAGAGCGGCAATCGCGTTGGCATGAAGCGCAAGGAACTCGAGCTCGCCGTGCCGCGCGACGAACAAGAAATTCCCCTCCCTGCGGAGCTGCCAGCATGATCGAGCCGCGTCTTCCGAAATTTCAATGGGGCCAGCGCGTGCGCTGCCTGATCGACCTCGTCAATGACGGGACCTATCCCAACGCCGAGGAGGACGCGGTGCTCGCGGCCGCCGGCGCCCAGGGCGAGATCGTGCAGGTTGGCTCGCATGTCGATTCCAACACGCCGGTCTATATCGTCGAGTTCGAGGAAAAATACGTGATCGGCTGCCTCGAAGAGGAAATCGAGCTGGCTTGACGAAATCATTGCGAGTGAGGGCGGAACATGGCGATCAAGGCGGAAGAACTGCAGGAAATCGAGACGCTGCTGAACGGCGCCGAGGCGGATTCGTCCCTGCTGCCTGCGCTGCGGCTGAAATTTCCGCATCTGAAATGGTCGCACTGCGACGCGTCCGACGTGATCGAGGAGCCTTTCCGCTCTTTCGCGGCCTATGACCTGCATCTGATGGACGTCAGCAATCATTGTCCGGTTGTCGTCACCGAGCCTTCGGCGGCGAGCGGGGCCATTCTCGCGGTGCGGAGCGTGACGAGATGACCGAGCCGGCGCTGGAGCACGACGAGATCGAAGATATCGACGTCGACGCGGTCCTCATTCCGCTGTCCGATCCCGACATGACGACGCTGGAGCTGGAGGCGGTCGATTCCGTGCTTCGCACCTCGCGGCTGTCGCGCGGCCCGGTGGTCGAGCAATTCGAAAAGGAATTCGCGTCTTATCTCGGCCGGCGCTACGCCATCGCCGTGCCGAGCGGGACGATTGGGCTTCATCTTATTCTTACCGCCAGGGGGATCGGTCCGGGCGACGAAGTGATCGCGCCGAGCTACGGCTTTCGCGAGACGGCGCAGGCCATCGCCATCATCGGCGCGACGCCGGTCTTCGCCGATATTGATTATTGGTCCGGCACGCTGGCCGCGGCAAAGGCCGAAGCCAGGATCACGCCCAATACGCGCGCCATTCTCGCCTCCAACGCCAACGGCCATCCGGCCGATTGGGGGAGCCTGCGCGAACTGGCCGACAGGGCCGGGCTTCTGCTGATCGAGGATTCGAGCGAAGCGATCGGCTCGAAATACAGGGATAAGCTCGTCGGAACTTTCGGCGACGTCGCGATCTTCGACTTCGCCCAACCCTCGCCGCTCACCTGCGGCGAAGGCGGCATGATCGTCACCGACGATCCCGACCTCGCCATGGCGATCAAGCGAATCCGCGCGCACACGCCTGAGGAGCGCTCCTCGGTCGCCGTCAGCGGCGCGCCGGCCCTGCAGGCGCAGATCAGCGACATTTCCGCGGCGCTTGGGCTGGCGCAATTGCGCCGGCTCGACGAGATCCTCGAGAAGCGCCGGACGATCGAGCATTACTACGAGAAATACGTGCAGTCCTTCGAGGGCATCAAGCCGCCCTATGTCGCGCCGGACGTCACGGAGGCGCATTGGTTCCTCTATGTCGTGCATCTCGGCACGCGTTTCTCGAAATCCAGCCGCGACGCCATCATCGACGATCTCGCAACCGAGAAGGTCGAGTCGACCGGCTACTGCAACCCGTTGCACCTCCAGCGCCATTACGTCGATCGCGGCTGGCGGCGCGGGGATCTCTTCGTCACCGAGAAGCTCGCGGACCGCGCGGTTGCGCTGCCGTACCACTGCCATCTCAGCGAAGAAGAAATCGAGTTCATCGTCGCGACCATGAAGGACGCGTCGGTCAATGTGGGGGCCGGAGCCGCCATCTATTGATGCGGCCGGCGTTACCAATAGCAAGAGAGGGAAAATCAATGTCTCTGGTCACTTTTGCGCCTTCGGGCAAGGAATTGGAAGTCGCTGAAGGGACGACGCTGCTGGCGGCGATCCTCGAGTCGGATCCGGCCTTTCCCCACAAGTGCGACGGCAACGCCAAATGCGGCTCCTGCCACATCTACGTGCTCGAGGGCCGCAAGGGCGTCAGCAAGACGACCCGCGAGGAGAACGAGAAGCTCGATTCCATCGTCGGCGTCAGCTCCAAGTCGCGCCTCGCCTGCCAGGCCAAGGTGCTCGGGACGGAAAACATCAAGGTCGAAATTCTGAGCTTCGTTTGATTTCGTCGCCCTGGCGAGAGGGCCCGGGCAGCGTAAACCGCGCGACGCAAAAAATTGCGTGCGCAAACCGCTTTTCCGGCGGCGGTGTTTCGCTGCCGGGAAACGGAGTCTCAGGGAAAAGGAGTGTGAGAGATGGCGCCTACCGAAATCGTGATCCACGCGCGCTATGCGCCCGATGGGACTTGCCTTGAGATCGGCGAACGTCCCGCCGACATCAGCGCGCAGCAATGGTATGCCTTCCTGTATGAGAAGGTCGGCCAGACGGCCCAGCCGCTCGCTGGCGGACGCCTCATTTTCCGCGTGCCGGCGACCGAGCTCGCCAATCTTCAGGCCGCCGCGGCCGCCTGAAATTCAGCAACGCGCATGAAGCAAACCCGCCGGGGCTGACGCCACCGGCGGGCTTTGTTTTGGCGTCTGCAGGGCGCTCAGGCGGCGGCAAGAGGCCGTTTAGGCGGCGGCAAGCGCGCGCGTGGCGTCATGCTTGATGCGCTCCACCATGGAGCGCAGCCCGTTGGAGCGCTGCGGCGTCAGATGCTGCTCGAATCCCAGGCTGCGGAACAGCGCCTGGGCGTCGGCGCCGATGACGTCCCGGGCCGTACGGCCTGAAAAGAAAGCAAGCGTCAGCGCCACCAGGCCGCGCACGATATGGGCGTCGCTGTCGCCGAGGAAATGCATCACGGGCTCGCCGTCCGCGCCGGCTTCGATGCTGGTCTTCAGCCAGACCTGGCTGGCGCAGCCGCGCACCTTGTTGGCCTCGTTATGGTCTTCCTCGGGCAGCGGCTCCAGAGTCCGGCCAATCTCGATCAGATAACGATAGCGATCGTCCCAATCGTCGAGGAATTCGAAATTTTCGATGATTTCGTCGATGGTCATTCCATATCCCTTCGATCCGCTTGCGCGGCGCGATGCAAGAAACGCGCACTTTACATTCGGGGGCGCCGCCGGAACGTCCGCTTCAATCCTAGATGGCGTCGTGTCGGTCTTGCGACAATAGTTCGGTCACAAATCGAGTTCTGTCATATTTCGGCGCGCTGGCCTAGCGTCTCGGGCCGATAGCCCTCCTCGCGCAAGACCCGCGACACGGCGGGGCGCTCAAGCATGGCGCGATAATGCCGCAGGACGTTCGGCGGCAGGTCGATTTCGGTCTTGTCAGCCCAGAATTCGACATAGAACAACACGGCGTCGGCCACGCTATAGTCGCCCGCGATCCAGCTCTTGTCTTCCAGGGCCTTGTTGACGATGGAAAAGGTCTTTTCGACCAAAAGGCGGCCCTGCGCCTTGACGCTCTCATGCAGCGAGGAATCCGGACAGAAATTGCCGGTGGCAAAAATGCGGGCGAAGCCGTGGCCGTGGATCGAGCCGGCGACAAAAGTCATCATTTCCAGCGCGCGAGTCTCGTTCTCGACGTCTTTCGGCCAGAGTTTTCCGCGCCCGCGCGCGCGTCCCAGCCAATAGGCTATCGCCGGGACTTCGGTCAGCACCGCGCCGTCCGGACGCATCAGCGCCGGGATGTTGGCCTTGGGATTGATCGCCAGATAGTCCGGCTTGAACTGGTCGCCCGCGGGCAGGTTGACGATATGGGCCTCGAAGATCTCTTCCAGCTCTTCGAGAATGATGTGGATCGCCGTCGAGCAGGAGCCGGGCGTCATGTAGAGTTTCATGTTCATCGGGCGATCAGCGCTCCTTATTGTTCGTCCATGGCGTGGCTCATGCGAAAATTCGCCATGGCATGGTTCATGCAAAAAGTGGCGCACTGACCGAGGCTTTCGTCCGGGGACACCATGAACGCGACGACACCATGAGCGAGACGACACAAGGGCCGGGGCCCGACGAGGTTTTCGTGATCTGCGCGATGGACGCCGTCGCGCCGGGCGCTGCGAAGGCTTTCGATCTCGCCGAGGCCGACGGGCAGGGCGGCGCGAAGCCGTTCCGCATCGTCGTCGCGCGCAACAAGGCCGGCCAATATTTTTCCTACCGCAACGCCTGCCCGCACCAGGGCGTGTGGCTGAACATCGGCTCCGGCGCCTTTCTCGACGAGACGGGCGCGCAGCTGAAGTGCGGTCGCCACGGCGCGACCTTCGCCATCGAGACCGGCCATTGCATCTCGGGCGCCTGCGAGGGCGCGCAATTGCAGAGGCTCGACGTCGAAGCGCTCGACGGCGACCTTTGCATTCGCGGGGTGACCCTGGTCGAGGACGATCCGCCGCTTCGCCATGACGACGACATGGACGAGACGATGGAAATCACCATCCATCCGGGTTAAGCATGACCGAGACCCAGCAAGCCTGCCGTTACTTCCTCGCCACTTCCGGCGTGAAGCTGCCGCTCAAGCTCGTCAACGAGATCGAGGCGGGGGCGCTGTCGAACCGCAACACCTATATCCGCGCCAGCTATGACGCGTCCGGGCTGTTGCTGAAATTCGAGAAAATGGTCTATGGCGACGTTGAATTGAGCCATAGCTACACCTATGACGAAGCTGGCGTGTTGCGTCGCGCGGAGATCCTCATGCTGGACGAAGACCCGACCGTGCTCGAATTCAACGGCGCCCCGGCATGACGGTCGCCGAGCTTGTCGAGGCTTTGGCGAAATTGCCGGCGGACGCCGTGGTGCTGATGGAAAGCGACGGCGGCCTGTCTCTGGTCTCGGCGCTTGATTTCGTCGCGGCGCAGGGACCCGGCGCTCCGGCGGAGGTGATCCTTCTGCCGAACATGGAGGAATGAGTTTGAGCGAGACCATGGCGGAAATCTCGATGTTCGAGCGGATCGGCGGCAAGGCGGCCGTGGATCGTCTGGTCGACGCCTTTTACGGCCATATGGACAGCTTGCCCGAAGCCAGGACCATCCGCGACATGCATGCTGGCGACCTCGGCCCGATCGGAGACGTGCTGAAGCGCTATCTGACGGAATGGACCGGCGGCCCCAAGCTCTACTCGCCGGAAAAGGGCCATCCCCGCCTGCGCCAGCGCCACATGGGCTTCCCCATCGACAATGCCGCGCGCGACGCCTGGATGACATGCATGCACAAGGCTCTGGTCGAAACGATTTCGGATGAGGTCGCCCGCGAAGAACTCGAAGGCAACATGAAAAAGCTCGCCGACTGGATGCGCAATCGCGAGTAGGCCTGGCGCGAACGCGAATTGAAACTGGCCATCGGCCAGCACGATTAACCGGAATTGGACAAAGGCCAAAGTCGCTGTCACAACCGGCGGACATGAAAACGCGCGCTCGCGATTCTCGCAAACACATAATACCAAAGCGAAAATATCGTACAATTTGACCTATGGGATAAATGGTCGACAGTTATTATAATTATATATTAACTTTTATTACTCTAAATCCTCCAACATAGCCGATTGGCGATGCCGGAAGCGAATCAAATGTGCCCGGCAGCACAGTTGTGCGGAGGAGAAGCACGCGATGCCGCGATCCGACGGCCTGTGGGACAATCGGCTGGAAGTCATTCGACGGCGTTGCGGCGCTGAAAGCAAGTATCCGCCGCTCTTGTTCGTGCACGGCGCCTGGCATGGCGCGTGGTGCTGGGATCATGGGTTTCTGGACCGCATTGCGCAGCAAGGTTTCGAAGTTCATGCAGTGAGCCTGAGAGGACATGGCAAAAGCGCGGGATTTGACAGCCTGCGCACCACCCGTGTGCGGGATTATGTCGACGACATCGACGAAGTAGCCCACAGCTTGCGCTCTCCCCCCGTTATTATCGGCCACTCGATGGGCGGATTTCTCACGCAAAAGCTCATGGAGCGGAGGTCCCTTCCCGGCGCAGTCCTGATCGCGTCGATGCCTCCAGGCGGCGTCGCAGGATTTGCGGGCAAACTGATCCGCACCGATCCGGTCGGAGTGCTTCAGGCCCAGCTCACGCTGCAATTCAGATCGATTGTGTCGACCCCCGACCGTGTCAGACGCCTGTTTTTCTCCGAACTTATGCCCAATGCGGATATCGATTTCTTCACGTCGCAGTTAGGAGACGAAGCCCTCCTCGCCTTCTTCGACATGCTGTTCAGCGATCTGTGCACGCCGGCGAACGGAACGCCGGTCCTTGTTCTCGGCGCCGAAAACGACGCAATTTTCTCGGTTGAGACGACGAAGCGCATCGCCGCGACATATGGAACCGAAGCGGTAATTTTCCCGGACATGGCCCATGACATGATGCTGGAGGCGGGCTGGGAAAAGGTGGCGGACACGATCGCCGATTGGGTTCGCGGCGGCTGCCAACAGCAAATCCCGGTCGCCGCGTGACAGACGTCAGGAGGCGGGCCGATACTGTCCATTCTCGGACTGGAAACGAGGTTTCAACTCGTCAGGGCCGCACAGCCCAGGCTCCCACTTGGGGCAATGAAACGAACTGAGCGCGAGACGCCGCAGCGGTCGCCAAAAGGCGCTCATAGAGAGTCGCGGGATCGCCTATTTCGGAATGATCGAGTCCCAATTGTTGGATAATCGGCAGGAACACGCGATAGGACGTGACGACATAGCGCGGCAGGAAGGAATCTGCGCCGGCGACGATTGACTCCCAGATTACCTGGGCATTTGGCAAACCGGCCTCTTCAAAGGTGGCGATTATTCTTCCGGTCACATCGTGAGCCGGAAGCACAACACGGCATGCCGAAACAATGCTATCGCCGATCATTCGATAGAGTTCGTTCGGAGGTCGCACGTCGCCGTTCGACTGGAACGCGCCTTCCAGAAAGGCGACAATGCCGCCGGTTTTAACCGCCGCCGCTGTGCGCCGCACCATTTGCGCCGGGTCGCGTTGATGGACAAGAACGTAGCGTCCGATCGCAGCGTCGAACGGCGCATATCGTTCGAAGCTCTCGTCATTGGCGACGTCGAACTCGATCTGGCTGTATTCCGCCTGATCGGCACGGCTGCGCGCGACATCAATTGCGTGCCGCTCCCGGTCTACGGCGACCACGGTTCCGTTCATTCCGACAACATCAGCAAGAAGCATCGACACGTCGCCCGCGCCGCAACCTATGTCGAGCACGCGCATGCCCGGGCGGATCCCGCATTCATGGATCAGCCGACGGGTCGGGCCTTCCAGAACCTTGGCCTGGAGTTGCAGGCGTTCAATTTCCGCATCGGAGTGGCCGAGAACATAATTGGAAGATCCCGACACGAGCGATCTCCTGGACGGCAGATCAGGTGAAGTTTAAACATGGCATCTGTGAGCTGATCTGTAAACCGCGAGTCGCCGACGGGTCAAAACGGCCCGTTCGGGCATAAGACGTTTTCTGCCGTCCTGATCCATTTGCTGGTGAGAACCGGGCGTTAGATTTCGACCGACAGGAGCGAATGAGAGGCAGAGGCGATTCAGGGAATTCGTTGCTCGCGACCAGTCGCGCGCAAGGCAAACCCGATTTACAAAGGCGCCCCAAAATAATCCTCTTCGTCGCCGCCCCAGGCGCGATGCAGGCCGAGCGCGTTGGACCAGACCGCCTTTTCCGCCTCGTCCGCTTCGCGGTAGCTCAGCGAGGCGTCGGGGTTTTCCGCCAGTAGCCAGCTTTTGCCGTTGCGGAGAAAGCGCTGCAGCCCTTTCATGTCGTTGGGGCGGACGACGCAGCGCGGTTTTTCGTCGACGAGAATGGTCATCGGAACCATAGCTGCGCTCCTTTTTGCGGTGCAAAGGCCTTGCCCAGAACCCTTGCTCAGAAACCATCCTTGGCGGCGGCCCAGGGATGGGAGCCGGGAACGAGCTTGGCCTTGATCCCTGCCTTTTCGAGGTCCGCTTCCGTTTTGTAAAGGGTGGCCTCGTGGATCAGCGCGCCGTTCTTGGAAAGAACGGCGACATAGCGCGCCGGAAGATCCACGTCGCAATGATAGCCGCCGCCGGGTTCTTCCGTGCTGCGAAGATCGCCGTTCCAGTCGACAAAAAAGCCCGCGCTCATTCCTGCTCCTCAGATGTTGCTTGAATTGTCGTCAGAGCGAGTCGTGACGTTCACTCCGCGCCATTTCCTCGCACGCCAGCTGGCGCACGCGCGCGTCGGGCACGAGGGACTTGGTGAGCTTGGCGATGGATTTGACCCGCGCCAAAACCGCCGCGCCAACGCCGCCGCCGATGTCGAGGCCCGCGGCCGCGCAGATCGCGCGCACGGCGGCGATGCCGGAATGCTTGCCGATCACCACCTTGTGGCGGCGCCCCAGCATGGCGGGGTCGAGGCCCTGATAGGTCCGTACGTCGGAAAGCAGGCCCGCGACGTGAATGCCCGATTCATGCGTGAAGATATCGGCGCCGACGATAGGCTTTGCACGTGGAATGGAATCGCGCGCGGCATGGGCGACCAGGCCGGCCAGAGGCTCCAGTCGGGTCAGATCGACGCCGGTGCGGGCGTCGGCCGTGCGCGGCAGGGCGACGCAGACTTCCTCCAGCGGGGCGTTGCCGGCGCGCTCGCCCAGACCTAGCACGGTGACGCTGGCGTGGCTGGCGCCCGCGCGCATCGCCGCCAGCGTATTGGCGGTGGCGAGACCGAGATCGTTATGGCCGTGGAACTCGACCGGCAGGTCGGTCACTTCGCGCAGCTGGCGGATATATTCATAGGTCGAGAACGGATCGAGCAGGCCGAGCGTGTCGGCGAAGCGGAAACGGAACACGCCGAGCCGCGCCGCCGCCCCCGCGATCAGGGCGACGTCGCGCAGATCGGAGCGCGAGGAATCCTCGCCGCCCAGCGCGACTTCGAGCCCTTTTTCGCGCGCATAGCCGATCACCCGCGTCACGCGCTCGGCGACCTCCTGCGGCTCGCTTTTCAGCTTCACGCGCATTTGCAGGCGCGACATCGGGGCGGAAATATTCACGACCTTCACGCCGGCGCGCAGGGCCGCGTCCACATCCGCCTCGTTCAGGCGGCACCAGGCGGTCACGCGCGGCCCGCGAATGGCGCTGGCGATGGCGGCGATGGCCTCGACTTCCTCGTCGCCCATGGCCGGCGTTCCCGCCTCGATCTCGTCGACGCCGGCCGCCGCCAGTTCGCGCGCGATGGCCAGCTTTTCCGAAAGCGAGAACACCACGCCGGGCGCCTGTTCGCCGTCGCGCAGGGTGGTGTCGTTGATCTGGATGCGGTTGGAGGCGACGCCGGTCATTTGGGCCTCACGCGACTTGCGAGGAGCGGACTTCCGCCCATAATGGCGATTTTTCCCGGGTAGCGGCGACGATCTCCGGCAACGTAGCGAGGACCTGGGAAATGTCGTCCTCCGTGCTTTCGCGCGAAAGCGAGAAGCGGATCGCGCCTTGCAGCGCGTAAGGCGGGATGTTCAGCGCCCGCAGCACATGGCTCGGCTCCATTGAGCCGGAGGCGCAGGCCGAGCCCGAGGAGGCGGCCACGCCCGCGCGGTCGAGCTTGTGCAGCACGGCCTCGCCATCGGCGTAATCGAAGGAAATATTGCAGGTGTTGGGCAGGCGGCTGTCGCCGCCGCCATTGATGCGCGCGAGCGGGATCGCCGCCAGCAGGCCGCTCTCCAGCCGGTCGCGCAAACCCTTGATGCGGGCGTGATCGGCGGCGAGGTTCTGCCGGGCGATGTCAGCCGCGAGGCCGAGGCCCACAATGCCGGGCACATTTTCCGTGCCGGCGCGGCGGCCGCGCTCCTGCTTGCCGCCGCGAAACAGCGGGCTGAACTTCACGCCCTTTTTCACGTAAAGCGCGCCAATGCCCTTGGGGCCGTGAATCTTGTGGCCCGACAGCGACAGCAGGTCGATGGCGGCGCCCTTCAACGCCATGTCGATCTTGCCAAAGGCCTGCACGGCGTCGGTGTGGAACATGGCGCCCACGGCCTTGGCCTCGGCGGCCAGTTCCGGGACCGGGAAAATCTTGCCGGTCTCATTATTGGCCCACATGATCGAGACAAGCGCGGTCTTGTCCGACAGAGCGGCGCGATAGGCGTCGATATCGAGATCGCCTTGCGCGTCCACGCCGATGTAATGCACTTTGGCGCGTCCGGTCCGCTCCAGAGTCTGGCAGACATTCAGCACGGCGGGATGTTCGACCGCGCTGGCGACGATCTCGTTGCGCTCGGGCGAGGCCTCGAGCGCGGAGAAGATCGCTGTTGTGTCGGATTCCGTACCGCCCGAGGTGAAAACCACCTCGTGGTCGAATTCGGCGCCGAGCAGGGCTTGGACCTGCTTGCGCGCCTCTTTCAGCGCGGGGGCCACCGCCGCGCCGTAATCATGTGTCGAGGAGGCGTTGCCGAAGGATTCGGTGAAGAACGGCAGCATGGCCTGAACGACCTGGCGGTCGACCCGTGTGGTGGCGTTGTTGTCGAGATAGACCACAGCCATGCCCGGCGCTCCCGAAAATCAGGCGAAGGATTTGCCGCAGCCGCACTGCGTGGTGGCGTTGGGGTTTTCGAAGACGAAGCCGGACTTTTCGAGCGAGCTGACGAAATCGACCCGCATGCCCTTCACGAAGTCGAGCGAGAGCTCGTCGATGAAAAATTTCACGCCGTCGGCCTCGACGACATTGTCGCCTTCGCGCGTCGCGCTTTCGAGGTCCATCTTGTAGGTGAAGCCCGAGCAACCGCCGGCTTCGACCAATATCCGCAAGCCGTCCGCGGGGGTCTTGGCGGTTTCGAGAATGGTGCGCGCCGCGGAAATGGCGTCGGGCGTCAGAGTGATCATGACTGGCTCCGGATGCTTTTCGCATTGCGGGAGCAACGAATGTGCCAGCAGCAAAAGGCCCCGAAACGGGGCCTGACTTGAACAAATGTCGGCTTTGCGACAGCGCGCGGGGGCTATTTTGCGCCGTTGAAATGGACCGCGCCGAGGCTGGACAGGTCATAACCGCCGAATGTCCGGGCTTTTTCCGCGAAGCGCTCCGTCGCGCAAAGCGCCAGCAGTTTCTGGAAAGGCGGATCGAAAAAGATCTTGCGCCAGACGAGCAGATCGAACCGCTCTTCGATCAGCGGAACGAAATCCAGCCTGAACTGGCGAGCGGCCGCTTCGAGCCCGAGCCCGACATCGGCGCGGCCCTCGGCCAGCGCGGCGGCGAGATCGAATTCCGAACGCTCGACGCCATCCAGGATGCGAAGATCGGCGCGCGTCATTTTTTCCGCGGCCAGCAGGCGGTCGAGCACCATTTCGCTGCCGGCGCGCGACTGGCGGGCCTGAAAGCGCAGGCCGCGCGCGCCTCGCAGATTATGGGGCGGCTTCACCAGGCCGGGACGCAGGATCAGGCCGCGGCGCCGCTTGGCCCATTCGATCAGGACCCAGGGCTTTTGTCCGAATCTCGCCGCGACCGCCCCGGCGTTCCAGCCGCCGTCCTCCGGAATATGCAGCCCGGCGAGGACGCAATAGCCCCGCTCGGCGCGCTCCAGCCCGTCGAGCGCGCCGTCGAAAAAGCCGGCTATGCCCGATTCCGATTCCCGCAGAGCCCAGTCCAGCAGGGGATCATGCCCGCCCGCAGCGATGAGCGGAAGCTCCGGAGTTTCTTCCGCGCCCGGCGCCGGTTCCGCAGCGGTCGCGCCATCGGGCGTCCCGAGCCAGCTTTCGATCTCGGCGCGGGGAAAGAGCAGCTTGCCGGTGATCTTGCGCACGGGGAGGGCGCCTTCGGCGACCATGTCGTAGATCTTGCGCTGCTTGACGCGCAGCAGCGCCGCGACTTCGGCGGTTGTGTAAAATTCTGCCATTTTTCCAGTCTTGCCCCAGCCTGCGGAAAAAATGACATAGAACGCATAAAAAGACACGAAAAAGCATGGGCAAAAAAAGAGGCCGGCGCGCGGGCGCCGGCCTCTGTGTTCGGGAAGACTGTCGCGCTCAGCGCGGCAGGTTGGTCGCGCCCATCAGGAAGTGATCGACCGCGCGCGCGGCCTGGCGGCCTTCGCGGATCGCCCAGACCACCAACGACTGGCCACGGCGCATGTCGCCCGCGACGAAGATCTTGTCGAGGCTGGTCTTGTAGGCGAGCGTGTCGGCCTGAACATTGCCGCGTCCGTCGAGAGCGACACCGAGCTGTTTGATCATGCCCTCATGCACGGGCGAGACGAAGCCCATGGCGAGCAGGACGAGATCGGCGCGCAGCTCGAATTCCGAGCCGGGCACTTCCTGCATCTTGCCGTCGACGCGCACGCATTGAAGCGCCTTGACCACGCCGTTCTCGCCGAGGACCTGCTTGGTCATGACCGCGAAATCGCGCTCCGCGCCTTCCTGATGCGAGGAGGAGGTGCGCAGTTTCAGCGGCCAATAGGGCCAGGTCGTCAGCTTTTCTTCGCGCTCCGGCGGCCTTGGCATGATCTCGAGCTGCGTGACCGACAGCGCGCCCTGGCGCACCGAGGTCCCGATGCAGTCAGAGCCGGTGTCGCCGCCGCCGATGACCACGACATGCTTGCCGGAAGCCAGGATCGGCTCTTCCGGGCCGGCGTTTTCGCGACCGACGCGGCGGTTCTGCTGCGGCAGGAACTCCATGGCGAAGTGCACGCCCGCGAGATCGCGGCCAGGCACCGGCAGGTCGCGCGGCTTTTCCGAGCCGCCGGCGAGGATCACTGCGTCATGGCCGCCGACGATGTCCGAGGCCGGAACGTCGACGCCGACATGAACGCCGTAATGGAAAGTGACGCCTTCGCCCTCCATCTGCGCGACGCGGCGGTCGATCAGATGCTTCTCCATCTTGAAGTCGGGAATGCCATAGCGCAGCAGGCCGCCCGCTTTGGCGAACTTCTCATAGACATGGACGTCATGGCCGGCGCGAGCCAATTGCTGGGCGGCGGCGAGGCCCGCGGGGCCGGAGCCGATGACCGCGACATTCTTGCCGGTCTTGGCCGAAGGCGGCTCCGGGCGAAGCCAGCCGTTCTCCCAGGCGCGATCGACGATGGCGCACTCGATCGTCTTGATGGTGACCGGCGTGTCCTCGATATTCAGCGTGCAGGCCGCCTCGCAGGGCGCGGGGCAGACGCGGCCGGTGAATTCCGGGAAGTTGTTGGTCGAGTGCAGGTTTCGAGCCGCCTCTTCCCAATCGCTGCGATAGACCAGATCGTTCCAGTCGGGGATCTGGTTATTCACCGGACAGCCGTTATGGCAGAACGGAATGCCGCAGTTCATGCAGCGCGCCGCCTGGTCGCGCGTGGCTTCCTCCGAGAGAGGAATCACGAACTCGTTATAATGGCGGATGCGATCGGCGGCCGGCTTGTACTTGCGGTCCTGCCGGTCGATTTCGAGGAAACCCGTGACCTTGCCCATTTCGTTCCCCTAACTCATTCGCCAGCGGCGACGGTCTGCCGCGGTTCGGTTTGCGTCATCAATTCCGCGAGGGCGCGGCGATATTCGACCGGCATGACCTTGCGGAACTTCGGCAGATAAGCGTCCCAATTGTCGAGGATCTCGCGTCCGCGCGACGAGCCGGTATATTGCACATGGTTGGCGATGAGCTGGCGCAGGCGCTCGGCGTCGAAGCGCGACATGTCGCTCATCACATCCACACGGCCGTGGCCGGCGAGGTCGCCGCCCTGATGGTTGAGGCGCTGGTTGAGGTCTTCCTCCTCGACCACCGGCTCGAGATCGACCATGGCCATGTTGCAGCGCGACGGGAAATCGCCCGCCTCGTCCAGCACATAGGCGATGCCGCCCGACATGCCGGCGGCGAAATTGCGGCCCGTGGGGCCGAGCACGACCACCACGCCGCCGGTCATATATTCGCAGCCATGGTCGCCGGCGCCTTCCACCACCGCGATCGCGCCGGAATTGCGCACCGCGAAGCGTTCGCCCGCGACGCCGCGGAAATAGACCTCGCCGGAGATCGCGCCGTAAAGCACGGTGTTGCCGACGATGATCGAGGATTCGGGCGTGATGTGCTTGGCTTCGCGCGGCGGATAGACCACGATGCGCCCGCCGGACAGGCCCTTGCCGACATAGTCGTTGGCCTCGCCTTCGAGCTCCAGCGTGACGCCATGGGCCAGCCAGGCGCCGAAGCTTTGGCCAGCGGTGCCCTTGGCCTTGATGTGGATCGTGTCGTCCGGCAGGCCGGCGTAGCCATAGATCCGCGCGACTTCGCCGGACAGCATGGCGCCGACCGAGCGGTTGACGTTGCAGATGTCGGTCTCCAGACGCACCGCCGCGCCGCGGTCCAGCGCCACGCCCGAACGGGCGATCAGCTGCTTGTCGAGCGCCTTTTCGAGATTGTGGTTCTGGAACTCCGAGCGATAGACGGTCTGGCCGTCGAGCGGCTGCGGCTTGTGGAACAGCTTGGCGAAATCGAGCCCATTGGCCTTCCAGTGCTGGATCGCCTTGTCGCGGTCGAGCATCTGCATCTGGCCGACCATCTCGTTCACCGTGCGGTAGCCGAGCTGGGCCATATATTCGCGGACTTCCTCGGCCACGAAGAAGAAATAATTGATGACGTGCTCGGGCTGGCCGACGAAGCGCTTGCGCAACACCGGGTCCTGGGTGGCGACGCCGACCGGGCAGGTGTTGAGATGGCACTTGCGCATCATGATGCAGCCGGCGGCGATCAGCGGCGCGGTGGCGAAGCCGAATTCATCCGCGCCGAGCAGGGCGCCGACGATCACGTCGCGGCCGGTGCGCAACCCGCCGTCGACCTGAACCAGGATGCGCGAGCGCAGGCGGTTCAGAACGAGGGTCTGGTGGGTCTCGGCGAGGCCGATTTCCCACGGGCTGCCCGCGTGCTTGATCGAGGTCAGCGGCGATGCGCCCGTGCCGCCCTCATAGCCGGAAATGGTCACGTGATCGGCGCGGCCCTTGGACACGCCGGCGGCGACCGTGCCGACGCCGACTTCCGACACCAGCTTGACCGAGATATCCGCGCGCGGATTGACGTTCTTCAGGTCGTAGATCAGCTGCGCCAGATCTTCGATCGAATAGATGTCATGGTGCGGGGGCGGGGAGATCAGGCCCACGCCCTGGGTCGAATGGCGCACCTTGGCGATGACCGCGTCGACCTTGTGGCCGGGCAGCTGGCCGCCCTCGCCGGGCTTGGCGCCCTGGGCCATCTTGATCTGGATCATGTCGGAATTGACGAGATATTCCGTCGTCACGCCGAACCGGCCCGAGGCGACCTGCTTGATCGCCGAGCGCATGGTGTCGCCGTTGGGCATTGGCTTGAAGCGGTCGGATTCCTCGCCGCCTTCGCCCGTGTTGGACTTGCCGCCGATGCGGTTCATCGCGATCGCAAGCGTGGTGTGCGCCTCGCGCGAGATCGAGCCGAACGACATGGCGCCAGTGGCGAAGCGCTTGACGATCTCGCTCGCCGGCTCGACCTCCTCCAGCGGAACCGGCTTGCGGCCGTCCTCGCTGGCGTCCTTGATGCGGAACAGGCCGCGAATGGTCAGCAATTGCTCCGACTGGTCGTTGAGCAATTTGGCGAAGGCGCGATATTTTTCCTGGCTGTTGCCGCGCACGGCGTGCTGCAGCAGGGCGACGGTGTCCGGCGTCCAGTTATGGGCCTCGCCGCGGATGCGATAGGCGTAATCGCCGCCGACGTCGAGCGCATTGCGATAGACCGGCGCGTCGCCGAAAGCGAGCTTGTGGCGCTCGACCGTCTCGATTGCGATCTGCTCCAACCCGACGCCTTCGATTGGCGTGGCGGTGCCGGTGAAATAGGCGTCCACCAGCTCCTTCGACAGGCCGACGGCGTCGAAAATCTGCGCGCCGCAATAGGACTGGTAGGTCGAGATGCCCATCTTCGACATGACCTTGAGCAGGCCCTTGTCGATGGATTTGATATAGCGCTTGACCGCCTCGTAGCCGTCGACTTCCGCCGGGAACTCGTCGGCCATGTCGGCGAGCGTCTCGAAGGCGAGATAGGGGTTGATCGCCTCGGCGCCATAACCTGCGAGCAAGGCGAAGTGATGCACTTCGCGCGGTTCGCCGGTCTCGACCACCAGGCCCACCGAGGTGCGCAGGCCCTTGCGGATCAGGTGGTGATGCACGGCGGCGGTGGCGAGCAGCGCCGGGATCGGGATGCGGTCCGGACCGGTCATGCGATCCGACAGCACGATGATGTTGTAGCCGCCGGTGACCGCCTGTTCGGCGCGGTCGCACAGGCGCTCGATCATGAACTGCATGCCATGCGCGCCGAGTTCGACGGCATAGGTGACGTCGAGCGTCTTGGTGTCGAAGGAATCCTCGAAATGGCCGATCGAGCGGATCTTTTCGAGATCGGCATTGGTGAGGATCGGCTGGCGGACTTCAAGGCGCTTCTTCTTCGCGGTGCCCTCATGGTCCAGAATGTTCGGACGCGGGCCGATGAAGGAGACGAGGCTCATCACCAGCTCCTCGCGGATCGGGTCGATCGGCGGATTGGTGACCTGCGCGAAGTTCTGCTTGAAATAATTATAGAGCAGCTTGGACTTCGACGACATGGCGGGGATCGGCGTGTCCGCGCCCATCGAGCCGATGGCCTCCTGGCCGGTCACGGCCATGGGCGCCATCAGAATCGCCGTGTCTTCCTGGGTGTAGCCGAAGGCCTGCTGACGGTCGAGCAGCGACACGTCGGCCCGCGAGGAGCGGGCCTCGACCGGCTTGAGGTCTTCAAGCTGGATCTGGGCGCGCTTCAGCCATTCGCGATAGGGATGCGAAGTGGCCAGGCTCTTCTTGATCTCGTCGTCGGAGATGATGCGGCCCTGCTCCATGTCGACCAGCAGCATGCGGCCGGGCTGGAGCCGCCATTTGGTGATGATCTTGTCTTCCGGAATCGGCAGGACGCCCATTTCGGAGGCCATGACCACCAGGCCGTCCTCGGTGACGAGATAGCGCGCCGGACGCAGTCCGTTGCGGTCGAGCGTGGCGCCGATCTGGCGGCCGTCGGTGAAGGCCACGGCGGCGGGACCGTCCCACGGCTCCATCAGCGCGGCGTGATATTCGTAGAAGGCCCGGCGCTCTTCATCCATCAGCGGATTGCCGGCCCAGGCTTCCGGCACCAGCATCATCATGGCGTGGGCCATGGAATAGCCGCCCTGCACCAGGAATTCGAGCGCATTGTCGAAACAGGCGGTGTCGGACTGGCCTTCGTAGGAGATCGGCCACAGCTTGGAAATGTCGTCGCCAAACAGCGGCGAGGCCACGGAGGCCTGGCGCGCCGCCATCCAGTTGACATTGCCGCGCAGGGTGTTGATCTCGCCGTTATGCGCGACCATGCGGTAAGGATGGGCGAGCTGCCAGGACGGGAAGGTGTTGGTCGAGAAGCGCTGGTGCACGAGGGCGACGGCGGATTCGACGCGCTCGTCGCGCAGGTCCGCGAAATAGTCGCCGAGCTGCGAGGCAAGCAGCAGGCCCTTGTAAACGATGGTCCGCGACGACAGCGAAACCGGATACCAGCCCTGCATCTTGGGATCGTGCAGCGCATAGACGGCGTTGGACACGATCTTGCGGATCAGGAACAGCTTGCGCTCGAACACTGTCTGGTCCGGCGTGGAATCGCCGCGGCCGATGAAGATCTGGCGATGGGCGGGCTCGGTCGGCTTCACGGTTTCGCCGAGGCCGCTCGGATCGACCGGCACATCGCGCCAGCCCAGCACCTTCTGGCCGTGTTCGGCGACCACGCGCTCGAAGATGCCCTCGATGACCTTGCGGGCTTCGGGGTCGCGCGGCATGAACAGCGCGCCGACAGCGTAAGCGCCGGGCGCCGGCAGCGAGAAGCCGAGACGGGCGGCCTCTTCCGCGAAGAAGCGATGCGGGATCTGCATCAGCAGGCCGCAGCCGTCGCCGGCCTTGGGATCGGCGCCGACAGCGCCGCGATGATCGAGGTTCAGCAGGATCTGGAGGCCCATCCGCACGATTTCGTGGGATTTGGCGTTATGCATGTTGGCGACAAAGCCGACGCCGCAGGCGTCATGCTCGTTGCGGGAATCATACAGGCCCTGCGCCGGCGGCAAGCCATTGGCCGTTGCGAAAACCATCCCTTGCTCCATCGAGGGGGCGCCGGACTCGGCGGCGAAGGCGCCATTCTCCGGCGTGGCCTTGGCTTGCGTGGAGGGCGCGGCGCGAAAATCACTCGACCTGGTCAATTCGTTCATGCCCGTCCATCCTGCCCAATCATGGCGACCGCGTCGGTAGCGACGGTCCCCTGGTGTTCTCGACTGTCCCACCCTTCAGACCCGCCGCTTTCACGCGACCGTCGCCTCAGGCGGACGGCGCGACAAGCCGGCTGGAATGTGAGGGCAATAAATGGTCAGCAAAGCTGTCCTATTTATCAAGGCGGGACATTGCCAGATTAGCACTTGCCACACAAGACGTCATGGGTTCGCAGGGGCCGCCGAAGGCAAAAGTTTTTTCACTTTCTGGAAATAGGCGCCGTAATTTCAGTCGCCCTGAATGGTTTGAAGGCAAAAAGCCGCTTTGCGCGCCGAATTGTTCATGGGCAGATTTTCGGCCTGTCGGCTTTGTGGCATAGATGGCGGCAATCGGATTCGGAAGAACGCTCGGAGAATTTCTTGAAGAATTTCCTGAAGAACTGCAGGGCGCGGGGCGTGAAGCGCTGGACGCCTGCGCTGCTGGCGGCGGTCTGCCTCTGGAGCGCCGGGCCGGCGCGCGCGCAATTCTTCCCGTTCGGCGGCCAGTCGGAGCCGCCGCGTCCGCAGGCCGAGCCCCCGCATCTGTCGCAGGGACAGGTCCGCGCCGTTCTCGCCCGCGAGGGGGCGCGCCTCGTCGGGGCGCCGCGCCTGCGCGGTCCGGACATCATCGCCATCGGCCGTGACGACGAGGGCGCGCGCAAGCGCTTCACCCTCGACGCCATCAGCGGCGAGGTTCTCGACATTACCGTGATCGCCCGCCGCGAGGACCGTCCGCCGCGGGCGCCGGCCTCCGATTTGTCCGCGCCCGGCGCGCCGCTACCGCCTCCCGACCATGCGCCCGACGGGCCGAACGCCGCGCCGACGGGCCTTGGCGAGCCTGCGACCCCCGCCGCTCCGCCACCGCAGCCCTCCGGCGCCAATGCCGTCTCCGCCGCGCCGGCTAGCCCGGCTGCTCCCGGACAGCCCGGCGCGGCGGCGCGGCCGCGCGCGGTTGACCCCGCCGATTCCGCGTTGAGCCCGATCAAGCCGCTGCGTCCGGCGGGCGCGCCGAAGGTCGAGCCGCTGCCGCAATAAGCGCGCCACGGTCGCCAACAAAACGGGCGCTCAGCGCGCCCGTTTCCTTCTCCGGTGCAGGTTTTGGCCGCCCGATCAAGCCGCCTTTGGGGATTCCTTTGCGGATTCCTTGGGGGCCGCGACAGGGGCAGGGGCGCCTCGGCCGATCGGAATCGTGCGCGGACGCTGCGCTTCCGGGATCTCGCGGATCAAATCGACATGAAGCAGGCCGTTTTCGAGGCGCGCGCCCGTCACCTGCACGTGGTCGGCAAGCTGGAAGCGGCGCTCGAAAGCCCGGGCGGCGATGCCCTGATAAAGGACGTCGCTGGCCTCGCCCTCCTTCCGCGCTTCTTTCGCGCCCTTGATGGTCAGGCCGTTCTGGCGCGACTCGATCGACAGATCGGCTTCGCCAAAGCCCGCCACCGCCAGGGTCAGGCGATAGGCGTTCTCGCCGGTCCGCTCAATATTATAAGGCGGATAGGCCGTCGTCGCGCTTTCGGGCGCGCCGGCCTGGTCGAGCAGCGAAAACAGCCGGTCGAAACCGATGGTCGACCGGTAGAGGGGGGAGAGATCAAATTGACGCATTGCACATCCTCCTGTTGAAGCGACATGCGGCCGGTCCGGTCCGAATGGGCGCCGGAGCCGCGCCGTGTGAGCGCGCCCGTCATCGGCCCGCGCTGAACACGAGATTGGAAGCGCCCCGCGCTTTTTCAAGTGCGCGCGGCGCGGTTTCGCTGGCGGCGGATTTATGCGAATCTGTCGGCCCCGCGCAGGACATTTCCATGGAACTCTATGATACGCCCGCCAACCGCTGCCCGCCCGGCGCCAATATTGTCGGCCTGCGGGCCAGCGACGGCGCGCAGCTCCGCGCGGCCTATTGGCGGCCCGAGGGAATTCCGCGCGGAACCGTGGCCGTAATTCAGGGGCGAGCGGAATTCATCGAGAAATATTTCGAGACCATTGGCGAGTTGCTGGAGCGCGGCTTCGTCGTCGCGGCCTTTGACTGGCGCGGCCAGGGCCTGTCCCATCGCCTCCTGCGCAATCGCGGCAAGGGGCATCTGCGCCGCTCGACCGATTACCGGCTCGATCTCGACGCCTTCATCCGCCAGCTTCTGGCGCCGGACTGTCCCAAGCCCTGGTTTGCGCTGGCCCATTCCATGGGCGCGGCGGCGGTGCTCGACCATTCCGCCGCCTGCGACGGAGAGGAGCCCTTCGCCCGGATCGTCGGCACGGCGCCGATGGTCGATCTCCATGGCTTTCCCGGCTCGCATATGGCGCGCCGCCTCGCGGCGAGTTTCCGCAACACCGGCCTCGCGCGGCTGTTCGTTCCGGGCGGCGGGCCGCGCACCTTGATGGAAAAGCCCTTCGTCAACAATGTCCTGACCGGAGACCAGCGGCGTTACGCCCGCGCGGCCGAGATCATCCAGGCGGCGCCGGCCGTCGGCATCGGCGATCCGACCGTCGGCTGGGCCCATGCGGCCTATCACCTGATGGATCGGCTGACCGCGGACGGCTATGCGGAACGGATCCGCACGCCGACGCTCCTGTTCGCGGCGGGCGACGAGCGCCTTGTTTCGACGCCGGCCATCGAGCGTTTCGCGCGGCGGCTCAAGACGGCGACCTGCGTCGTGCTGCCGGACGCGCGCCATGAAATCCTGATGGAGCGCGCGGAAATCCGCGCCAAGTTCTGGGCGGCCTTCGACGCCTTCGCGCCCGGCGAGCGCTTTCTGCACGAGGCGGCGGAAAAAATTTCACAGACCGGCGTTTAGCGCCTCGAGCGCTTGCTCGTGGACGCGCTTGTCGCCCGCCGCGACAATGGCGCCGCCCTTTGACGGGTCGCCGCCGTCCCAGGTCGTCACGATCCCGCCCGCGCCGCGCACGATGGGGATGAGGGCGACGATGTCATAGGCGTTGAGCCCCGCCTCGACAACGAGGTCGACATGGCCTGCAGCGAGCATGCAATAGGCGTAGCAATCGCCGCCATAGCGCGCCAGCCGCGTTTTCGCTTCCAGCGCGTCATAGCGCGGGCGCAGCGGTTCCGGGATCAGCTTGGGCGATGTCGTCATGAGCGTGGCGCGGTCCAGCCCCGAGCAAGGGCGCGCCAGCAGCCGCCGCGAGGCCGTTTCGCCATTGGCGCCGCGGCCGGCCCAATGCGCGGCCTTGCCATCGCCGAAGAATTTTTCGCGCGTGAAGGGCTGGTGCATCAGGCCGTAGCAGGGCGCGCCCTTGTGCAGCAGGCCGATCAGGGTGCCCCAGAGCGGCAGGCCGGCGATGAAGCTCTTGGTGCCGTCGATCGGATCGAGAACCCAGACATATTCCGAGTCCTGCCGATCGGCGCCAAATTCCTCGCCGATCACGCCGTGATGTGGAAAGGCTTCGCCGATCAGCCGGCGCATGGCCGCCTCCGCCGCGCGGTCGGCTTCGGTCACGGGGTCGAAGACGCCGCCCCCGGACTTGTCCTCCATCGCGAAAGCGGCGCGGAAGAAAGGCATGATCGCCTCGCCCGAAACCTTGGCAAGCCGCTCCACAAAGGGAACAAAGTCCACCGCCGTCATTGCGCCGCCCTCCCGCCGAGTCTTTTTCGCCATCCGTGATTCGTTTGAGACATGCCACGATCCGTGCGTGAAGGCCAGCGTGGCGAATCCGGGGCCAAAAAATGCGCGGCGGCCGCGAAAACCCATCCGACCAAAGTAGGTTTAACGTTGCAGTGCGAGAGAGGCGCCGGAGCCTGAGATTTGACATAATATTTCATTAAAACAAAACATTATGTAATTGGTGCCGGCCTTTGTCTTGGCGGGGAGCGCCCGGCCGCCGGCCCGAATGCGGTGATAACGGCCCAGAACAGCCTTGCTTTTTGTGCGGCGCGGCGCCATCATTATTCATCGCGGCGCGTTCCGCCGTTGAGGCCCATTTTTGGGCGTTTCCTCCCTTGACTTGGGCCGCTGACAAATCGTTGGCGGTCTTTTTTTGCGGCAAGTGTCTTGCAGCCAAGGTCAAGATTGGCCGCCGAGCCGATTTTTGCGCAAATCCCCGCTATTCGGCCGCTTGACGCCAGGCGCCGTCGCGCCCTGTTCCCGCCTGGGCGCCCGCGGGAGCGATCTGCGCGATCAGCCGGGTGATGTCGGCCTTGAGGCCCGCAAAGCCGGGGCGAAGCGTGAGGGTCTTCTCGTCGAGATAGAGCGCGCGATTGATCTCGATTTGCAGCACATGGCGGTTGCGCGAGCGAACGGCGTAATTTTCCGTGATGAAGCCGCCGGCATAGGGCTTGTTGCGCGCCACGCGATAGCCCATTCCCGAGAGCAGGGCGTGGACCCGGTGGGAAAAGACCGGGTCGCAACTCGCGCCATAGCGGTCGCCGATGACGATATCGGCGTTGATCGGCTCATAGGGGCGGCGGGAATCGCCGGTCGGCATGCGCGAGGGCATGGAATGGCAGTCGATGAGATAGGCGGCCCCGAATTGCTGTGCTGTCCGGTTCATCAAGGCTTCGAGCCGGGCGTGATAGGGCTTGTAGAAGGCTTCGATCCGCGCAAGCCCCTCCGCGAGCGGAATGCGGTCGCGATAAATGGCCCGGCCTTCGGCGACGACGCGGGCGAGGGTGCCGAGGCCGCCGGCGACGCGCAAGGAGCGCGTGTTGGCGTAGGCCGGCGGCGGCTGGTCGAATAATTTGGGGTCGAGTTCGTAGGGTTCGCGATTGACGTCGAGAAAGGCGCGCGGAAAATTGGCGCGCAGCAGGGGCGCGCCATGAAGCGGCGCGGCGGCGAAGAGGTCGTCCACCGCGACGTCCTCCGAACTGCGCAGGGTCTCGAGGTCCAGCGCGGAGGCGGCGAGGAACGCCGCCGGATAGGCCCGGCCGGAATGCGGCGAGGAAAAGACAAGCGGCGAGATCAGCCGTTCAGGCTCGATCGTCTCACAATGCGGTCTGACGCGACCCGCGTCGTCCGCGAGAACGTGCATGCTTTGTCCAAACCTGGTTCTGGCCGAAGCCGGTCGCTGCCGGCTTCCTCCGTGACTTGCAAACATGATGCCGCGAGGCGCGAATGTCCAGCCTGTCGCCCTCACGCCACGAAAAGAACGAAATGCGTTAACTGTCGCCGCATTTTAATGATTTTTCACCTGTTGTTTACCACGATGGGTCTTTAACTGGTTCGCAAGAACGAGGGTGTCATGAACCACCAAATCCAGTCATCGGTGAAGATCCTGCTTGCGGAAGACGACAACGACATGCGTCGTTTTCTCGTCAAGGCGCTGCAAAACGCCGGCTATGCCGTCATTTCCTTCGACAACGGTCTCGCGGCCTATAACCGGCTGCGCGAGGAGCCGTTCGAACTGCTGCTCACGGATATCGTGATGCCGGAGATGGACGGCATCGAACTCGCCCGCCGCGCCACCGAGCTCGACCCGGACATCAAGGTGATGTTCATCACGGGCTTCGCGGCCGTCGCGCTCAACCCGGACAATCAGGCGCCGCGCCAGGCCAAGATTCTCTCCAAGCCGTTCCATCTGCGCGATCTGGTCAATGAAGTGACCCGTCTGCTGGCGGCCTGAGAGACGAAGCTTTTTTTTGCCGCCGACGGCTTGCGCCCTCCGCGACGAATCGATATACACCCCGAACCTTGACGGGGCCGGTTCAACTGGCTTCGGGCGCGTAGCTCAGCGGGAGAGCACTACGTTGACATCGTAGGGGTCACAGGTTCGATCCCTGTCGCGCCCACCATTTCGAAAGCCCTGAGATTGCTGGATAAATCAGCGCTCAGGGCTTTTTGCTTTTTGGGAGCCGCGCCGGGCTGCGGCAGTAGGGCGGCAGTAATCGGCGGAAATTCGGGGAAATCACCAGCTATCAGGATAGCGCCCGTCCGGCTAAACGACTCCCTGGGACACGACCGGTCGCCAACGCCGCGGCAAACACGAAAGCCATCTTCGATCGGCTCGCCTGAACGTGGGGAAATGTTGGCAGTCCTCTGCTTCGCCGCTAGCATATTGTTGGGGGAGAATCATGACGGGCGAAGAGCTTATCGAGCAGGTTCGACTTTCGATCACGGTTGCCGGATCGAGTCCGCCGACGGATCGAGCCGTCGCAGAGCATCTTGGAATTAGCGTTGCTGGTCTAGCCATTTGGCGCGCGCGCGAAAGTGTCACTGCGCGCCACATGGCCAGACTGCTCAGATCGGTTGCAAGAGCGTCCAAGCGCCGCACCCAATCAGAGGCGATCCTTCCAGTCGTCGAATTTTTCCAGATCCAGCGAGTTATAGTGGGTAACGGTGGGACGTTTCGCATCTTCAATGCCGGGAAAGGTGACGACGAGCACCCCTACCTCTCCGGATTGAAGCGCGAGTTGGAGACACACCGAGGCGTCTATATCTTTTACGATAGCCGCGGTCGCGCCCTCTATGTGGGCAAGGCCAAGGTTCAGCATCTCTGGAAGGAGATCAATCTCGCATACAATCGGGACCGTGATCCCCGTCTACAGAGTATCCTGCGGGTGCAGCATCCGGAGCGTCGCCAAGACTTTCGCACGTCGGACGAGACGCGGCGGCAGATTCGACCCATCAACGTTCGGCTGCATGAGCTTGCGGAGTATGTCAGCGCCTATCAAGTGGCCGATGAAATGATCGGGGACATCGAATCTTTATTAATCCGAGCCTTTCCTAACGATTTACTAAACAAGAAAATCGAAAATCTTACGTGGGATTGACGATGCTCGCTCGTCGCCCGTGTGCGTGGACGAAGATCATTCTTCGCATAATTGCAGAAAGGGCCTCCGCCGATGGCAATCCTTGACCCGCGCCTGCTGCCGCTGATCGAAACTCTGACCGAGGTTGGCGCCGACTGGCTCGCGTTTGAACTCGTTGACGGCATCCGGCGAGGCGTCGAGGAGGAAGAGCCCGCAGAAATGCTGGAACTTGCTCGTGCCCGAGTGCGATCGGGGGAACCGGGCGAACGGCTGACGGCGAAGCCTGCCGAGCAGGCGAGCCCAATCCTTGGTGACGACCAAATTGTTTGGGCTGCGCAGTATGTCGCTGGCCGCTTCGACGCCGCGCTCAGGGAACTCGCCGGAGCGACTGACCTCCTCGAAGCAATAGTTGGTGAGCTGCCACCTCCGGGAGTCGACGATGAAGGGCATGTAGTCCAGGCCGGCGCGTCCGAGCCTGTTACGATCGTGATTGACGACGAAGCCGGACACTCTGTCACGCGCGATGACATTAGGGCGG
This sequence comes from Rhodoblastus sp. 17X3, assembly GCF_030056575.1. Classification (GTDB taxonomy): domain Bacteria; phylum Pseudomonadota; class Alphaproteobacteria; order Rhizobiales; family Beijerinckiaceae; genus Rhodoblastus. The sequence goes on from NZ_JASHHX010000001.1 coordinate 291,490, forward strand.
CGCGCGCATCGCTGCAGAATTTGCGGCAATCGCTCGACGATTGGTCTCTCACTGCAAGGGGGCTTACTTCGGTATGATCCCGAACGTTAAGGCAGCCCTTGATACTGTTCTCGGAAGCGCAGCAACTCTTCGCAACGCTGGTGGTGCCGGCCGTGCCTTCGAGCTATTCGTGATGACGGGCATAGCCCGCGAATTGCAAGTTCGGGGGTACGACGTCTGGCTACAGCGCTCTGATGGCTCCCGCATAAGATCGAGTGATAGCGATCGCCGCTTCATTCAGCGAGGTGGCGCACCCACTGGCATTGCTGGCTCGGCCCAAGGTGCCGGGAATGCCAGCGTGATCAGCTTTCAGTGGCCCGGTCGCGTTGCCTGGGAGATATGGAATGGAGTTCAGTTCGAGGGGCGAAGCGGCGCTCGTCACGAAATAGACATTGCGATCGTGCCTGCGGGCGTCGGACAGGCGCTCAGGGCCATGACGGGCGGGGGAGTTGCGACCGGTCGCCCCCGGATTGCAATCGAATGCAAGGACGTCAAGGACCCCGGGAGTATCGACGAGATGCGCGCATTCGTTGCGCGACTTTATGACCTAACATTGCTGCAGGCTCACCATGCGTATCTGCCCTTTGGTGGGACGGCTCAGGCAATCCATCCGGGCGCGCCTTCAGGCTCCCGTCATCGTCCGGTTATCACCTACTGGATAGAGAACCGACGAACCAAGAATATTGTTGCCCGAAAAGCCGGGTTTGTACCCGGCGCCGCGGCGATGACGAGCTATCACTCAGTCGAACCGCACGCGGGAATTACGGTTGGTAGTCCCAACACCACCGCGCTTATCGGTGGGGTCGCGAGCTGGATCGTTGCGCAAGGATACTAACGGTCCAGTTAGCCGTCTCCTAATGCATTGAACACGGTATCGCTTGCATCGGCGTAGAAGTCTGCCTGGAATTTGGCGAACAATTCTCCCGGAATCGTGGCGATGTCTTTGACGCTGGCCATTGGCGAAAGAATCCGCTTGCCGCCTGCGTCGAATGCGACCTGAAGCGACTGGCTAGCTTCTCGACCCGAACCAGATTGCCGCCGAGGCTCATGCTGCCGAGGACCAGCATCTGCGGCTGAACTGGCTTCCCCAGGCCGATGGAGCACAGGGCGATGACGGTGGTGAGTTTCAAGGCCACGGGTGGCACGGTCGCAGTCGACGCCACCGTGCAGGCGACCGGCACCGTTCAGCAGCGCCAAAATGCGAAGGTGAAAATCGCGTTCTCAAGAGCCAATATACGGCACGCGAGTGATTCGGCGCAAAGCCCGGACCCCGGCGATATTGTCGCCATCTTGATTGTTCGGTTTGCGAAGACCCGTCGTCTTGTGCGGTGCCATTGAAGTTTCAGTTCGCGGTGGCCGTATCGGCCACTCCAAGAGGGAAGATGATGAACGAAAATTCCGCCGACCGGAACGCAAGCGCTCTTCTGGGGATGGTTTCGTTGAGACTGGCTGTCGGACTGCTCGGCGAGCGCGACAACGCGGGATGGTGGACTTCGGGTTTCCTTTCTCCGACGAGCACTGCGTTTCTTGTTCCGGTCTTTGGGGGCAACGTCCTTCAGGCCCGGTACCAGGGTGTACTCGAAGCCGCCAAACGCGTTCATGACGAACGAATTGGCGTCGGCCACGTTTTCCACCTGTTTCGCCTTCCTGAAAGCATGGAGCAGCGTCTGTTCGAAGCTGTTCAGTCGGGCGGCTCGGATTTGGCCAAGACGATATCGTCGTCGGATTCGGCAAAGGCGACACTAGAAAGCTTCGCGAACAAGGCGACGGCGGCGAGACCTGGGCCCGCGCTTATGGCGTCGTCCGAGACATTCGACTCGACTGCGTGGGTCAGTGAGGCTGCATCCCTATATTCCGCCGCCTTCGGCGCGGGCTTGCAATGTTTTCCTTACATTGCCGGCGCCCGATGACGGAGGCGCCTAAATACACGACGCAACTCCAGGCTGGACTCGGACTCGTGCCTGAGACCTCGAAGCTGCTTGCTGCCTGGGAACCCGGAATGAGCGGGCAGGATTTGTTCAAGTTCGCGCTGGCTTCCGGCGATTTCCCAGCCGTCACCGCTAGGCGTCTGCAAAACGTCGTGACTGAAGCATTTCGTTCACGATACCTCACAGATGGCGGAGCGCCCGCCAAGCTTTTGAAGTCGATTTCGAAAATCCTTTCCAGGGATGACTTCCGGTCGCTCTGTTTCTTGTTCACCTGCCGTGCGAACCCAATCCTCGCCGATTTCGTGCTGCAGGTTTATTGGCCCCGCTATGCAGCAGGTGGCGCCTCGGTGTCGAAGGCGGACTCCTTGCAGTTCGTCTCTTCGGCCGTGTCCGATGGACGGACGACTCGCCCCTGGTCGGAGACGACAGTCACACGCGTCGCCAGCTATCTGCTCGGCGCATGCGTGGATTTTGGTCTCCTTGGGGTCATGAAAGCCGGCGCGAGGCCGATCGTCACTTTTCGCATCACGCCGAACGTGGCATCGATCCTGGCTCACGATCTGCATTTCCGAGGGGTGGGCGACAACGCGCTCATGCAAAACCCTGACTGGGGGCTTTTCGGACTAGAAGCCGATGATGTTCTTGGCGAACTGAAGCGCCTTTCCCTGCGGGGAGAGCTGATCGTACAGTCCGCGGGCGGCGTCACCCAGGTGTCGTGGAAATACAAGTCGATGGAGGAGCTGGCAGATGGCATCGCTAAAGGCTGATTTCGACGAGCTGATTCGCCGGATCGAAACCGGCCGCGAGTTTGCGCACGCGAGTTTTGAGCCGATCTTCTATTTGGTCTTCGCTCCAAACGAGTTGCTTGAGGTGAAGCGATTGATGCCCGCGTGGACGTCCAAATTGACGAACGCCGGCTGGCAGGTCGAGACGTTCTCGATTGCCGAGGAGATCGCCGACATCCTTCAGAAGGCGCCACTTCGCAAGGTCTGGATTGAGGCAGACCGCAAGGCGCCGCTCGCATGGGAGCGAACGAATGCGGCCCTGGCGAACGCACTGACGGCGCAAGGGCGCCTCCAAGCCCGTTTGGAGGAGCGTTTGGCCGCGTTGGAAGGCAAATCGTCGACAATCATCGTTGTCACCGACCTCGAGGCACTGCATCCCTACCTGCGCATCGGCGCCATCGAGGCGCAACTGCAGGGAAAATTCCATGTGCCTACCGTGTTCCTTTATCCCGGTACCCGGACAGGGAAAACGCGGCTAAGGTTCCTTGGATTTTATCCTGAAGACGGCAATTACCGCTCCGTGCATGTCGGCGGCTAATCGATTTCACCAGCCATCAGAAGCGCCATGACCCAGATTCGCAATCTCTTCGACGCCGGCAAAGATATCCAGCGCACCATCGAGAAGGTCATCACCTATCAGGCCTCGCAAGCGCAGCGCCTGAAGGCGGAGATTTCCGAATATATCGTCACTGAGAAAATCGAAAGCCAGCTTGAGAGCCTCCTCGAAAAGATGGAGGCTGCAATGAAAGCCGCGATGGAATCCGCGACGAACTCCGATGCCAGATATGAGATTGGTATATGGGTTTCGGGCTTCTACGGTTCAGGCAAAAGCTCCTTTACCAAATACCTTGGCCTTGCCTTCGATCAACGGGTGATCATCGACGGCAAGCCCTTCTTGCATCATCTGCAGGATAGGCTTCATCGGCCTACCACCAAGGCCCTGCTCTCGAAACTGGCCGCAAGCTTTCCCGCAGCCGTCGTCATGCTCGACTTGGCCAGCGAGCAGATTGCCGGCGCCACTCTCGCCGAGGTCTCGACCGTCCTTTATTACAAGGTACTGCAATACGCGGGCTATTCGAGGAATCTGAAAGTCGCGGCACTTCAGCGACGCCTTCGTAAAGAAGGCCGGTATGCAGAATTCGAGCAGGCCTTCCAAGATGAGACGGGCCAAAAGTGGGCGGATTTCCAGAATGACGACCTGGTCGTGGATAGCGTCGTCCCCCGGCTCGCCCACAAGCTCTATCCCAATCTGTTCCGGACCGATCAAGCGTTTACGACCGCGACGGCGGACACCGTGTACCTGATGAACGACCGCGTTCAGGAGATGATCGACGTCGTACGCGAAGCCTCTGGCAAGCAACATATCATCTTCGTAGTCGACGAGATTGGCCAATATGTTGGCAGCCAGCAGGCCAAAATCCTCGATCTTCAGGGTCTCGCACAAAACCTGAAAGATTTGGGACACGGCAAAGTTTGGATTCTAGGCACTGCCCAACAAACACTGACCGAGGATGATCCTAGGGCCGCAATCAACTCGCCCGAACTGTACAAATTGAAAGATCGCTTTCCTATTCCAGTCGCGCTGGAATCTAGTGACATCAAAGAAATCTGCTTCAAGCGCCTGCTGGGCAAATCCGCGGCGGGCGCGACCGAACTCGGCGCGCTGTTCGACCGATATGGGCAGGCCTTGCGCCAGCACACCAAACTGGCCGATGCCAAATTTTACGACGCCGGCTTCGACCGCGAGACCTTCACGAACCTGTACCCGTTCCTGCCGGCCCATTTCGACATTCTGCTTCACTTGCTGGGCGCGCTCGCCAAATCGACGGGCGGCATCGGCCTGCGCTCGGCGATCAAGGTCATCCAGGACATCCTGGTCGAGGGCGCCGGTTCCTTGAAGCCTGTCGTCGATCGAGAAATCGGATGGCTTGCCACCACGGTGACCCTCTACGACGCCCTCGACAAGGACATCCGCCGCGCGTTTCCCTCCATCCATCAGGCGGTCGAGAAGGTCCTCATCCGGTTTCCCGATGACGAGCTGTGCCAAGGCGTCGGCAAGACCGTGGCCGTGCTCCAGATTCTCTCGAACTTGCCGATTTCCGTGGCAAATGTCGCGGCCCTCATGCAGCCGGCGATCGCCGCCGCATCGGTGGCCGACAAAGTCAGGGAAGCTGTCGACGCGCTCCTCAAGGACCACATTGTCCCTCTGGGCGAGAAAGAAGGCTGGCTCCGCTTTTTCAGCGAAAAGCTCAATGATGTGGAGCAGGAGCGGTCACAACTTGCGCCCCGCACTCCGGATGTCCGCCGCGTTTTCAATGAAGCCTTGAAGGCGGTGTTCGATCCGCTGCCCAGCGTGCGGCTGCATGGATCATTGTCGGTGACATCAGGCCTGAAACACCTCAGCTGCGGACAGCAGGTCTCGCTGGCCGGTGAACGCGAGACGGTCCAGACCACTTTGTCCTTCGCCGACCCGACGGATTACGAGACCGAAAAAACCAAGCTCAACAACGAGTCAATCCACAGGTCGTCGGAAAACAGCATCTACCTGCTAGCCCGCCGCTCGCCTGAAGCCGATGATCTCGTCGCCGAAATCTGCCGTTCCGAGCGGATCGTGGAATTGCACAGGAATGACCCCGACCAGGAGGTCAAGGAGTATTGCCAAAGCCAGATCGATCGGGCCACGCGCCTCGCCAACGATCTCGCCAAGAAAATCACGCGCGCGCTGACCCAGGGCTCGTTCGTGTTCCGGGGCAAGGTGACGGCGGTTGACAGCCTCGATCAGTCGTTGCCTGCCGCGTGCAAAAAGCACCTGACAGAAGCCGCCGAGCGGGTGTTCGACCGCTATGCCGAGGCGTCCGAGCGCGCCGCGACCGATCTGGCCGAAAAATTCCTGCGGGCGCCGAATTTGCGGGCGGTGACGTCGGCTCTCGATCCGCTCGGCCTCGTGCAGATGAACGGCGGATCGCCGAGCATCAAGACCGACCACAAGGGCCTCGTCAGCATCAAGGACTATGTCGAGCGCAATGGCGCCGTCGAAGGCAAGAAGCTGCTGGACGTGTTTTCCGGCGCGCCGTTCGGGTGGTCGCAGGACACCGTGCGATACATGGTCGCCGCCTTGCTCGTCGCCGGTGAGGTGAAGCTGAAAGTTTCCGGCCGCGAGGTCACGGTCACCGGTCAGCAGGCAATCGACGCCCTCAAGACCAATAACAGTTTTAAGCCAGTCGGCGTCGCCATGCGCGACGATCGGCCTTCGATGGAGGTGTTGGGCCGAGCGGCCGAACGGCTGACCGATCTCTCCGGCGAGCAGGTCGTTCCGCTCGAAGAAGACATCGGCAAGGCCGCGCAAAAACTCCTCCCTGCCTTGCAACATAAGCTCGCGCCTTTGGCGGAGCGGCTGCAATCCCTCGGGCTGCCCGGCGTCGAGACGGTGCGTTCCGCGAACCAGCAGATCGCCGATCTCCTGCTATCCGACGCGTCCGATGCGCCGCAGCGTTTTGGCGCGGAACAGTCGCAACTTTACGACGCGCTGAAATGGGCCACTTCCGCCCGACTGGCGTTCGACCAGGGCATAGCCGATACGGTCAAGGTGTTGCGCGATCTCCAGCACGGTATTGACGATTTGCCGACGACCGGCGCGCCGAAGGACCTGCGCGACGCCGCGCAGGAAGATTTGGACGCCGTGGCCGATATCCTGGCCAAGGACGATTTCTTCAAATGCAAGGCCGATCTCAACACGCGGAAAACCGCCATTGAGGCACGGGTCGCTGAAGCCGTCGCCAAGATGCGCGCGACGCAGGCCGAACGGCTTCTCGCCGCCGAATCCGAATTGGCGCTGATTCCGGAATGGGCTGAATTCACGGCGGAGGAGCAGGCTGGGACGTTGGCGAAAATCCAGACGCTCTCGGTCGAGGTCACGCCGGACATTTCCGGCGTAAAGAAACTGGTGGCGCGGCAGTTCGACATTGAAGGCACTATCGCCGACACCAAGGCCAAGGTGGTACAGGAAGGCAAGGCGCGCCGACAGCCGCCCCCGCCGCCAAAACCAGCCGCCAGCGGCCAATATGGCGGCATGCGCGAAAAAGGCTTGAAGACCGTCTCTCTACCCTCGCGCATCGGCACACCCGCTGAACTCGACGCCCTTATCCGCATCTTGTCGGACCTGCGGCGCGAACTGTCCGACACCGACATTGATCTTGTCGTGACGAGGGACTGACCCCATGGCCTTCGACGACGCAACGCGGGGTCGGCTTCAGACCTTCGTGACCAAAGCTCGCACGGTTCTCACCGATGAGTTCACCCAGCAGTTCCAGCAGGATTTTGGGCTCGATCCCAATTCGGGGACCGTGTCGCCGCTGGAAAGCCTGGCGCATCTCGACGATCAGCGGTTGGCGACCGCGCGCGTCTTGCGCGAGATTTTCGATCACTACCTGCCCAGCGCCCTGAGCGACGGACAGCAAGCGCGGAAAACCACGCTCGACCGCATGGTGCGCGAACAGGCCTTCACCACACTCAACCGCCTCGCCGCGCTGCGCATGATGGAGGCGCGCGGGCTGGTGATGGAATGCGTCGGCAAGGCTTACCAATCCAAGGCCTTCCAGCTTTACCAGCGCGTGGCGGGAATGGCGCTCGGCGAGACCGGAGACGCCTATCGCGTCTTTCTGCTCAGCATGTGCGACATCTACGGCGCGGATTTGCCGGTTCTGTTCGACCGGCATTTCCCCAATGGCCGCTTGTTCCCGCGCGAGCCCGCGCTTTTGCCGCTGCTCGATCTGATCAACGCCCCCGAGATCGCGCCGCTGTGGGCCGAAGACGAAACCATTGGCTGGATCTACCAATATTTCAACAGCAAGGACGAGCGCAAAGCGATGCGCGACGCCAGCCAAGCGCCGCGCAACAGCCGCGAGCTGGCGGTGCGCAACCAGTTCTTCACGCCGCGCTATGTGGTGGAGTTCCTTGTCGACAACTCCCTGGGGCGGCTGTGGTTCAACTGGACCGGCGGCGCCAGCGGCTTGCGCGACCGCTGCCAATATCTACTGGTGAAGCCCGACGAACAGCCGGAGCCGCTGCGCCGTCTGCGCGATCCCCGCACGATCAAATTGCTCGATCCCGCCTGCGGCTCGATGCATTTCGGCCTTTACGCCTTTGATCTGTTCCTGGACCTTTATCGCGAGGCCTGGGCGTGGGAACAGAGCCATGGCCCCGGCATCTTGGATGTCGAGACCGGTGGCGATCCCGACCTGAAACCTCTGTGCCAGACCTATGCCGACGAAGATGCTTTCTTGCGCGATGTTCCCCGACTGATCATCGAGCACAACATCTATGGTGTCGACATCGACCCGCGCGCGGCGCAGATCGCCGCGCTGGCGCTGTGGCTGCGGGCGCAACGGGCGTGGCATGACGCGGGGGTCAAGGCGCAGGAACGACCCGCCATCGGGCGCGGCCATGTCGTGGCGGCGGTGGCGCCTCCGGCCGAAATTGAATTGCGCCAGGATTTTGTGGCGGCACTCGACCCGCTGGACGCCGAACTGTTCGAACAGACCCTTGTCCTGCTCAAGGGATTGCCCGAACTCGGCGTGCTCTTGCAGGTGGAAAAGGAAGTGCCAAGGCTCGTCAAGCAGGTGTTTGGCGACCATGGCGGAATGTTCCGGCAGCAGGATGAGGTGCAATGGCGAACGGCCGAGGCGCGGCTGCAAGAGGCGCTTGCCGAATTCGCGCGCGCCGCGCGCGCGAGCTACCAGGGGCGGCTGTTTGTCGAGGATGCATTGCAGGGGCTTCGTATGATCGACACCTGCCGTGACACTTTTGATGTCGTGGTGATGAATCCTCCATTTGGTGCCGTGAGCCTAGGCGCAAAATCTATAATCTCTAAAACATATCCGGCATCTAAATCAAATATATTCTCTGTATTCGTGGAGAGATGCCTCGATGTGCTTAGGGACGGTGGTAGAATTGGGGCAATAACCTCTCGAACTGGTTTTTTTATTTCGAGCTTTGCGAGATGGAGATGCGAGGTGATTTCGGCCAGGTCAAATGTCGAGGTCTTTGCAGACCTTGGTCTCGCGGTGATGGATGATGCTATGGTCGAAGCAGCTGCTTATGTGGTTAGGAAAGTCTAATGACTGTTTTTCTAAGACTGCTAAATTTTAAAGACAAGCATGCTGCTCTTCTTAACTGTACAACAAACTACAGGCAAGGAGGGTGTGTCCGTGAAATTATGACCGTCGACACAAAAGAGTTTGATGCCATCCCGGGCTCACCTTTTTCGTATTGGGTAAGCGCAGATGTTCGCAACCTTTTTCCCGCGCTTTCGCCCCTAGAGTCAGAAGGCAGGAATGCGGCCATCGGGCTGTCAACCAAATACGATGCGCGATTTGTTCGGTGCTTTTGGGAGGTTTCCCAAGAAAAAATCGGGCTTACGAATAAATGGATACGATACGCAAATGGAAGCAAGAATGCAAAATATTACGTAGATTATAATGTAATTGTCAATGGTATTAATAATTTTGCGGAATTGAGAGAGTATATAAAATGGAAATTTCCATATTTAAATGGAAATGCAAGCTGGATATTGCATGATGAAAACAACTATGGCGTACCAGTCATAGCATGGCCACTAAGGACCGGATCGTTCAGTCCTAATATGCTTCCTGCTGGCTTCGTTTTCAGCGCGAGAACCTATGCTGCATTCGTTCCTCCGACTGAAATGGCACCACTGCAAAGTTTGTTGTCATCAAAGGCGTGCGATTTTTTAATCAAACTTTCGCTAGGCCAGTCTGAGGGACAACCTGAGTTTGTTACTAACGCTGTCAGAGTTCTGCCTATTCCGCAGTACGACACGGCCCGCTATGAACTAGAGAAATTTGCGCTTAGAGGCTGGACATTAACTCGGGAGGTTAATACCGTTGAGGAAATTTCGCATAGTTTCTTGTTGCCTGCCGCTTTACGGTCACGATTGAATTGCTATGATCCTGCCGCTATTGAAGCGGAGCTTGTGGTTATCCAAGCTGAAATCGACGAGATAGCTTATACATTGTATGGGTTTAGTGATATTGATCGCGCCGCAATCCAAGCAAGCGGCGGCTCTGCGACTGACGAAAATGCAGCGGAGGATGACGCAGGCGATGATGAAGGCGATGACGAAGACAGCGCCAATCCCATCGGTCAAACAGACGGTCTCCTCAGTTGGACTGTCGGAGTAGCCTTCGGCCGCTTCGACTGGCGCCTCGCCACCGGCGAGCGCGCCGCGCCGCCCGAGCCTGATCCCTTCGACCCGCTGCCTGCCAAAAGCCCCGGCATGTTGCCCGATGGCGACGAACCGTTCCACGCCCACACCGGCATTCTGGTGGACGACCCCGGCCACAAGCATGATCTCGCCCATCTGGTCGAGGAAGTTCTGGCCCGCGTCGATGCGCCCGCGCCCAACGACGTGCATCGCTGGCTGCAACGCGAGTTCTTTGCCTTCCATCTGCAAAATTACAGCAAGAGCCGTCGCAAGGCGCCGATCTACTGGCCGCTCTCGACGGCTTCGGGCGCCTACACGCTCTGGGTCTATTATCCAAATCTGACCAGCCAGACGCTCTACACCGCCATCAACGATTTCCTCGAAGGTCCCTCAGGCAAGTTGAAGCAGGTGGAGCAGGAGGCGGCCGCGCTGCGCGCCAAATCCGCCCGCAGCCGCGACGAAGACAAAAAGCTTGAGGCGGCCGAAAACCTCGAAGCCGAACTGATCGACCTGCGCGACACCCTGTTGCGGATCGCGCCGACCTACCATCCCAACCACGACGACGGCGTGCAGATCACCGCCGCGCCGCTGTGGCCGCTGTTCCGTCACAAGCCCTGGCAAAAGCTGCTGAAGGATACCTGGACGAAACTGGAAAAGGGCGATTACGACTGGGCGCATCTGGCTCTGGTCTACTGGCCCGATCGCGTCCGCGAAAAGTGCAAGACCGACAAGTCGCTCGCCATCGCCCACGATCTTGAAGGCCTTTATGTCGAGCCCGAACCGAATCCTGCCAAGAAACGCCGGGGGGCGAAATGAGCATTATGCAACAATCCAGCAAGGCGCAGGATAGGACGCTGGGCGTCTGGTTTCAGCAGATTCAGCAAGGGCAAATCAAATTGCCGCGCTTTCAGCGACTCGAAGCCTGGGACCGTGGGCGTGTGACCAGCTTTCTCAATACGATTATCAATAATCTGCCTGTCGGCGTCACGCTGGCTTTGGAAGTCGCTGGCAAGGAAAAGTTCATTTCGCGCTATGTCAGCACCGCGCAGCCCGCGAGCGTCGGCGCTGTGACCCAACATCTCCTCGACGGCCAACAGCGGCTGACGGCGTTCTGGCGGTCAATGCACAATAATTACGACTGGGAGACCTATTTCATCCACTTTCCCGAGTTTGATCGCACGAGAGATGTGCTGAGCGAAACGACGATTCGCTGCGAAGCACGATGGGTAAACCAGAAAACCGGATTGCGCATGCCGCGATGGGCTGAGGATTCGGCGCAATGCCTAGAACGTGGTCTGGTCCCGCTTTCGTTGCTTCGCCCCGAAGACATTTCCATCGAGATCGAAGGCTGGGTGAAAGCGGCCTGTGCGCCTTTGAAGCCAAAACCCGACGATGCCGACGCATTTGCCAAGCTGGAAGCTTTCAACGATTTCCAGGAGCGGCTCAGGTCGAAAATCGTCACGCTGCGCGAGCGGGTCAAATTCTTCAATCTGCCTTATCTGTCATTGCCTGCGGAAACCGAGAAGTCTGTCGCGCTGCAAGTGTTCATCAACATGAACACCAACAGCAAGCCTTTGGCCCTCTATGATATCATCGTTGCCGAGGTGGAGAGCGTGAATGAAGAGTCCCTTCATGACCGGGAAGCAAGCATTGATGAGAAATGTCCACATGCGTCCAGATTTGGCGATATTCGTGATCTGATTTTATCGACGTCGGCGTTGCTGCAAGACCAATCGCCCAGTCATCGCGGCATGATCGACATGGACAAGAAGATTCTGATCGACAATTGGCCGAAACTAGAACGTGGTTTGGAGCGCATGGCCGCCTTCTTGGCCGATCAGGGCATTTTCGACCAAGCGCGCCTGCCGACAAACGCCGTCCTCGCCGTGATCGCTGCGAGCTACGAGTTCATTCCTGACCATGGCGATTTTCTTGCCAAGTCGGAAAAACTGCTCCGCCGGTATCTCTGGTCGTCTTTCTTCACCGACCGCTATGAAAATGCAGCTGCGACGCGCGCTTTCGCCGATTTCAAGGCGATGAAAGCGTTGTTGCAAAATCCGCAATTCCTGGACGACGAGCTGCCGTCTGTGCCGGTGTTGAACCGCTCTGAATTCCCGCTCGCCACCGCCGACGCCCTCATGTCCGTCGGCTGGCCAAAAGCGACAGGCATCAGGGCGCGCGCCATTCTCGCGGTCTCGACCTATCTGGGCGCCTATGATTTCGCTGACAATCACGGCGCATCCTACGAGAGCGTGCAAAAACGAGAATATCACCACATTTTCCCGGATGCGCTGCTGCAGGAGGCTGGCATCGAAAGCTCGCTGGCGCTCAATTGCGCGCTGATCACTTGGAAGACCAATCGCGTAATTGGCCGGCAAGACCCACTCGTCTATCTCCAGGAGAGGATCGAATGGGCTGACGCCATAGCCATTGCGGAGCGGCTGAAATCCCACCTTATCTCCTTCAAGCTGCTGTCGGAAGCTCATTACGCGGGGCTTCACGGCGAAGCGTTGCGCGACAAGCTCGCCAAGGATTTTGACGCCTTCCTGCGCGATCGGGCCGGACGGATCATCGCCGCGATGGAATTGCTAGCGACAGGTGGCAGTCCGTCGATCGAGGCTTTGTGGTCGTCTTACGTTGTCGCCAAAGAAAGCGTGGACGCATGAGCATCGCAAATTTCATTCGCCAGGAGGTTTTTGAACCGCGTTTGAAAAAGGCTTCGGTCCTGGCTGTCTATGACCCGGATCGGCGCTACCACGACCTCTGCCAAACCCTGGCCGATCCAGACACAGCGTTGGTCGACGCCAGCGAGAGCAGCATTACGGCGCGGGAGGCGGCCATGCTGACACTCGCTCGCCTTGGCAGGCCGGATCAACCGAAAAAACTTCTAGTCTACATTCCCACCAAACCGCCCGTGACCGATGAAGAGCGGCAAAAAGACCCCTATGCCGTCTATTCCGCCTGCGGCGCGGTCTTTCCCGATGGCGACGGCGACGGTTTCATGAGCCTGTGCCTGCGCGCCAAGCCGGACCATGACGCGGAAATCCGCCGCCTGTTCGCGGAGAATCCTTCGCCCTCCTTCGCGTTGATCGACAACATCGGCGGCGGCCTGTCCTGGCCGACCTTGCGCACCGCTCTTGGCGCGGAATCCGCCCGCGAAATCCTCCTCGCGCTGCTGGTGCCCAACGCCAAGCAGACCGAATCCCTGAACGCCCACGAAAGCTGGGTTCCAGAGGCCAAGGCGCTCCTGGCGAAGGCGATGGGCCTAAAACTCATGACCAAGGGCAAGAAACATTCGTCGGTCGCCGACGAACTCTGGCGCTTTCTGCTGTTCAGCGAATTCGCCTTCGATCTGCCCGCTGGCCTGCCCCCGGCCTTGTCCAACGTCCCTAGGGCGTCCGCCGATGCGCGGCTGCTGATCGAGGACATTTGCGACACGCTGCGCGGCGCCATTGCGAGCCGAAGCGAGTACATCGCCCGCGCCGAGACGGTCGAAAGCGAACTGGAGCTTCCAAGGCTCTGCGCCGACCTCAACGACCTTGGCCTGCGCGACACCTTCCCCTTTGAAGAGCGGACTTGCCTTGCCGAGGCGGTCAAGGCTCTTTGCGCCGAAGATATCGATTGCGCCAAGCGGATCGTCGGCCGGCACGGCACATCCGTCTGGATCGGAAAGGGCGAAAATCAGGCGCAATGGGGGCTGGTCGAAACCGCGCTGCGGCTCGCCGAGGCTTGCGACGACGCCGAGCGCCACCTGGCGGAAAACGCCCGCAGCCTGGAGGCGCTGTTCGGCTTCTACATCACGGCCATGCAGGACGTGGATCGCGTGCAACGCGAGTTCGAACAGGCAGTGGGCGACTACATCCCCAGCGACAATGCGCTGACCGGCGCTGTCGACCATGCCCGCAAACGCTATGCAAAACTGGTCGAAAAGGTTCAGGCGGTTTTCACCAAACATATGGAGGCGACGGGGTGGCCGGCGCCAGGGCGCATGTCTAACGCCGAGGTGTTCGACAAGCTGGTCGAACCCGCGCTGAAGGAAAGCGGACGCCGCGTCGCCTATATCATGGTGGACGCGCTGCGCTACGAACTCGGCGTTACCCTGCACCGGCAACTTGCCGACATCGAACAGGCCGATATCCGCGCCGCCTGCGCGCTGCTGCCCACGGTGACGCCGATCGGCATGGCGTCGCTGCTGCCGGGTGCCGCCGCCGGTCTGCGTTTGGTCAAAGGCGGCGAAGGTTTCTCAGTCGCTTTAGATGGCGCCAAGCTGGCGTCGGTATCCAACCGGATGGAGGTGCTGCGCGCCCGCTATGGCGACCGATTTGCCGAGGCTCAACTCGACGCGTTTGTGAGGTCGAAAAACAAACTGGCGCCCACGGTCGAACTCCTGGTGCTGCGCAGCGTCGATATTGACGCGCACCTGGAAAACACGCCGACGGGCACACTGACCACGCTCAACCTCATCCATCAATCGCTGCGCTCGATCCGCATCGCCGTAAACAAGCTGAAGAGCGAGGGCTTTTCCGATGTGGTGATCGCCACCGACCACGGCTTCGTCCTGAACGCCCACGCCGAAGCAGGCGATCTTTGCGTCAAGCCTGCCGGCGACTGGTTGGTGGTTCACGACCGCGCACTCCTCGGCGAGGGTGAAGGCGATACGGGCAACTTCGTGTTGTCGGCCGAAAAGGCCGGCGTGCGAGGCGATTTCGGCAAACTCGGAGGACCGCGTAGCATGGCGCCCTATCGCCGAGGCCTGCTGTATTTCCACGGCGGCGCGTCGCTGCAAGAGGCTGTGGTTCCCGTCATCACGATCAAGCTCAAACAGGCTAGGCAGCCGCAGATCGCGGCAGCGAAAGTCACGCTCGCTTACAAGAACGGCGCGAAGCGGGTCACCACGCGCCTGCCAGTGGTGGATCTGTCGGTGGAGGGTGAAAACATGTTCTCGCTCGGCGAGACATTCGAAATTCTGCTCGAAGCCTATGGCAAGAAGGGCGAGATCATTGGCGAGGCGAAGCGCGGCGGCTGTGTCGACGGCGCGACGGGAACCGTAACCCTTAAACCCGGCGAGAAGGTGCAGGTCACCATCAAGATGGCGATGGAATTTGAAGGGAAGTTCACGCTGAAGGCATTGAACCCCGTGACCCTCTCGCAATATGCCGCGATCGATCTGGAGACTGACTATGCCGTCTGACTATGTCGAAGACGCCCTCGACTCCAAACTGAACCAGGCTTTCGACGGCAAAGTCGTCCGCAAGGATCTACTGCACCGGATCAAGAAGGGCACCAACGTGCCGACCTTCGTCCTGGAGTTCCTGCTTGCGCGCTATTGCGCCAGCAATGATCCGGCGGAAATCCAAGCGGGCCTGGAGGCGGTGCTTTCGACCCTGCAGGAAAATTACGTCCGCCCCGATGAAGCCAATGCGGCGCAATCCCGCGTGGCGATGAAGGGTAAACACAAGTTCATCGACAAGGTGCATGTGCGCTATGTCGAGAAGGAGAAGCGGCATTGGGCGTCGCTGGAAAACTTCGCCTCGCAGCGCATAGCCATTGGCGAGAAGTTCTATCGCGACAATGACCGCCTGCTTGAAGGCGGAATCTGGGCTGAAGTCGTCATCGCCCATAACGATGTCGACGCCGACGCCTACGCATTTTATGTCGAGGACCTGCGGCCGATCCAGCTCAGCCGCTTTGATTTCGCTGCTTACGGCGAGGCCAAGAAGGCGTTTACGCGCGACGAGTGGATCGACGTGGTGCTGCGCTCTGTCGGTTTGGAACCGGCGAAGCTGTCCAAACGGGTGAAGCTGCATTTTATCGCCAGGTTGGCGCCGCTCGTCGAACCCAACTTCAATTTCATCGAACTCGGTCCGCGCGGCACCGGAAAGTCTTATTTCTTCAGCGAGTTCTCCCCATATTCGACGCTGATCAGCGG
Organism: Rhodoblastus sp. 17X3; assembly: GCF_030056575.1. GTDB lineage: Bacteria > Pseudomonadota > Alphaproteobacteria > Rhizobiales > Beijerinckiaceae > Rhodoblastus. The sequence goes on from NZ_JASHHX010000001.1 coordinate 307,393, forward strand.
CGGCCAGGCGACAAAATCGGTGCTGTTCTACAATAACGCTCGCCGCAAGATCGGCCTGGTCGGGTTTTGGGATACGGTCGCATTTGACGAGGTCGGGGGCATCAAGGTCAAGGACCCCGACACGATCCAGATCATGAAGGACTTCATGGCCAACGGCCGCTTTTCTCGCGGTGCCGAGGTCATCGCCGACGCCAGCTTGGCATTCGTCGGCAATATCGACATGTCCATCGAGCAGATCGTCAACTCGACCGAATACGACCTGTTTCAGCCTCTTCCCGACCAGTTCGACCTTGCGGTCATGGATCGCTTCGCCTGCTATCTCCCGGGCTGGGAGATGCCGAAGAACAGCAGCGCGTTCCTGACCGACAGGTTCGGCCTTATCACCGATTTTTTGGCGGAGGCGTTCCACTATCAGCTCAAGCACAGCAACCGTTACGAAGAGGTCGGAAAGCGGCTAAAGCTCGGCCCGGCGGTGGAGGGGCGAGATGAGAAGGGTATCAAGAAGACGCTTTGCGCCCTGCTGAAAATCCTGCATCCGGCGGATTCGCCTGATGACGCCGACTTCGACGAGTACGTTGCCTATGCCATCGAATGCCGGCGCCGCGTCAAGGAGCAGATGAATAAAAGGAAGCCTGACGACGAGTTTGCGAAGATCGGTCTGTCCTACATCGACAAGGACGGTCGGGAGATCGTCGTTCATTGCCCAGAGAGCATGAACGCCTCGGCGACGCTGGAGCCGGCGCGTCGGCGTCTAAGGATGAATGCGCAAGCTGCGGAGCCCTTGGCTCCGTCCGTCTCGCCCGTCGTCGCGGAAAAAACCACAGAGGCGGCTTCTCCCGTCGAGATCGTCGCGCCAATTCCATCGCCAGAGCCCACCGGGCCGACCGAACGCCATTACACCATAGGGTACGGCGACACCGGGCATTCCTACGACACGATTTTTGGCCCATACCTCGCGGGCGCCAAGGCGATCATCGTCGAAGATCCTTACATCCGCGCGCCGCACCAGATCGCGAATTTTGTCCGACTCTGTGAGACCGCGCTCAAGGCGTCGACCATTCAAACAATTACGTTGATAACGTCATACGACGAGAAAACAGATATGGCCGACGTCCAGGAAAAGCTGGACGAATTGAAACAAAGCCTCCTGGAATATGATGTCGCGTTGAACGTCAAGCTGAACGTCAATTTGCATGACCGTGAGGTCCGCCTCGATAATGGCTGGACCATCAAGATCGGACGTGGCCTCGATTTCTACCAAAAGCCCGATGGCTGGTTCTCAGTCGGCGCGACGGACTTGAATCTGCGGCGCTGTCTGGAGACGAAAGTCGACGTTTTCCGGGCGATATTACTGCGCAGTGACTCAAATCTATAGGGGTGATCGACGATCAGTTGGCTGCACGGCAATTATCGTCGCGGTATCTGATTTTTAAATTGCCAATTATGCAATCTGGATCAGGGAGGGTAATGACTTGACCACCTTCAGGGAGGCGCTGGCGCCGTTTGCCGTCCGCATGGCGCGCGAGCATCAGGTACTCCACATTGCTGCTGACTTGCCTGCGTTTGATGGCGCCATCGAGATAGCGCGGCACGAAATCCTGAAATGGGCGCAAAAGCGAAGTGGCGGTCAACTTCCTGCGGATGCAATGGCCGGTCGAAACTTCGATTTGCTCGCGGCGGGGCGCAACAGCAGCGCAGTCGAAGTCGAATTGCCGGAAATCCACGCCTGGGCTTTTCGTCAGGAAGACCCGGACAAGACCATAGCGGGGCGAATCTGGACTTCGGAAGCCATATTGTGGCGCACGCCGGACCGGTCGCCGCGATTCGCCGCCCGCCTCATCGTTGGAAGCACCGAGGCTGAGTTGGACGTCACCCCGGCGGTGCCAGGGTATATCCGGCAACTTTTGTCCAGAATTCAGCTTACAAGCGGCGGCCATCCCCTGACTTCGCAGCCGTGGTTCATCGGCAATGCGGAGGCGCAGGACGCCTTCCTCGATCTTCTGGCCGACCCGGCGCGCCGCTTGCCCGTCGTCGTATTCTCGGCGACCGACCGGGCCGATCCGAAATTCGCAATCGATCTTGACCGATTGGCGGAGGGCCTGTGCGGGCTCGCGTATGTAGTGGCGATCCTTCCTGAAACGTCTTGGGCTCTCACCGAGCGTTTCGGCAAGTTTCTATCGGTTTTCGATCGTGGCGTGCGCACCTACATGCCCGGTTTCGACGAGGATGCGGACCCCTATGTCCACCCCCTATGGCTTGGCGCGCGGCTCGCGACCGCAGAAGACGCCTTCTTCGTTGAGCGCCAGATCAGGATGCGGGTTGCACAATTCAGCACGCGTGCGATTCGGATGGGCGACGATATTCTGCCGTTTGCTCAACTCCGCAGCATTAGCCGTAAGGCCGAGCATGATAGGCTCGCCAACAGCGGCGCGAGCGATGCGGAACAACTTTTGGCTGCGAAGGCGCGGATCGCCGCGCTCGAAAAGGAGCGGGACGAGGCGAACGAGATGCAGGACTATGCGCTCGAGGAAGAGCGCAAGGCCCAAACTCGCGCCGAGGAGGCGGAAAGCCGCGAGCGAAACGCCACTGCTCAGATTCAGAATCTCCTCCAACAATTGTCGGACACTGGCGTCGACCGGGAACAGTCACCTCAACTTCCGAGGACCTGGGCGGACTTTGAAGAGTGGTGCGATCGGGCTCTTGTGGGTCGCGTGACTTTGACGAGTGCAGCACGGCGCGGATGCAAAAAGGCTTTGTTCGACGATGTGGAGCAAGCGGCCCGTTGTCTGCTTTGGTTGGCGACGACCTGCCGCGATCGCTGGCTAATGGGTGGCGGGTCATTGCGCGATGAAACGGTTGAGGAGGGTATCCGCAATTCCCCGTGCGGCAGTGATGAATTTTTCTTCCATTGGCAAGCGCGCCGACTGAACGCGGAATGGCATATCAAGACCGGCGGCAATACGCGCGCACCCGAGAGCTGTTTGCGCATCTACTATGGGTGGGATGACCAAGCACAGCAGATTATCGTCGCAGACATGCCGGCGCATCGACGAACGGGCGCAAGCTGAATGTTGGAGCGCCAACCGTACCAATCCAGTTGCCGCACGCGGCGCGAAGTTGGCGCATATTCGCCAGAATGTCTCGCAGGGGGTCTTTGTGCTTCCGTTTCACGAACGCAATTCTGCGAATTGTTTACTTTAAGGCGACCGCTTTTGTAATCCGTTACGGTATCGGCGCGAATGCCAGAAAATGATTGAGAGCATCAGATGTCAGCTTTGAACCTTTTGCCCGACCAGCCCTCATGGCGCTCGCGCGTCGTCAGCTATTACTCCGGCGACTGGAACGCGATCCTCAGCGTCATACCGACATTTGAACTTGAACCGTTTCGGGACGGACCTGACGAGCCGCAGAACCCATTCTTGCAAACTGTCGTGAGAAAGCCTCGGTCGCCGGTTGAGCGGCGAATGCCGATCGGCGTGGTATCAACGAGCTACGCGCTTGCACGCCACGACGAAGTGGCGATGCTCTGTCCTGGCGCACTCAAGAGCGCAGGCGTGAACGTCGAAGAATTGCGCTAAGAAATCGGGCTCTCTGAGCTTGGCGAGTGGATGAACTTGCGCATCTATTTTCCAGATCGTGACGCCATCACAGACCGATATGGCCGGAAGCTCGGGTTGCGTCTGGAGTGCTTCAATTCGGTGGACGGTTCATCGCGTCTCGTCGTGCTGTTCGGCTGGCTCAGGTTCGTGTGCAGCAACGGACTGGTGATCGGAGAAACCAAGGTCGAAATCAGGGAACGCCACGGCCAGAGCCTGGATTTGTCCGAAATTTCCGACCGGATACATTCAGCAATTACAGCGGTTAAGGCTGACCGCGAGAGAATGAAAAATTGGCAGGAGCAGCCTGTCGCCATTAGCGACGTCGCCGATTGGGTGAACAAACACCTTTCGGCGCGATGGGGCAAGAAAGCTGCCGCGCGAGTTTACCACATTTGCGACGCCGGCAAGGATGTCGAATTGACCGAGCCGTTTGCCAAAAGCGAGGCGACCGAGAAACCAGTGAAGTTCCTCGATCCGGTGCCCGGTCAGCCGGTGAAAGCTCAAACGAAATACGACGTGGTTCAGGCTATGTCATTCGTGGCGAGCAGGCGCAACAATGCCGAAGAGCGGACCGAATGGCAGGCTTCGATCTCATTGCTCGCTGATGCGCTTCGAGTATGCAAGACGCGCCCGCGCATCCCCGCAATTGACGAGCGCGCTCCCACACTGTTCTGACCGGGACGCGCGGCAAACATCGACGTCCGATCGAGATCAAAGTTGATCGGTCGATCCTGCGATGCGCAATATGCTTCCTTGAATTTGCTGGGTAACCAACTCCAGCGGGTTCTCGCGCTCACCAGCGAGCGTCAATTTGTCGTTGAACATACCAAGATGGCGCGCAACCTTTTCCAGCGCAGCCATTTGATCGTGCAATTCGACCTCGATACCATTCAGGATTACCCCGGGCGAAGAAGGCCTCCGCTGCCCGCTGAGTTTCTTCAGGTCGAGCCCTTACACGAATTGGCGACAGAGCGGGCCTCCACCGCCTTCATGCCCCATTTGCCGCCCTTCTTGTCGTAGCTGAGGATTGCGGTTCCCTCGACCAAATCTCCCGAAGCAATGCCAGCAGCCGCGACGAGATGCTGCGGTATGAAGATGTCGTCCTGTGTGAAGCCAAATCCCCTGTTGCTGACCTCCGTCGACTCAAGAAACGTGCGGCAGATGGTCGGCGACGGGCTTTGCTCCGAAGTTGTCATCGACAGGATGTGCGTGCGCTCGCCACTTCGGCCGTGAGATCTGGCCATACGGACAGCGACGGCAACCCCGACCTTCGGATCGCCCGGATAGGCCGAGATCGGGCAAACGCCGTCTACGCCTCGCGCGACAATCACATGGATCAACGACCTTTCCCAATTGACGTGGTCGATCACCCCGATCCGTTCGGGAACGGCGTCCATAGCGCTCCCGTCCGGACGTGGCCTGACGCGGTGGATCGTCGTCCGCCATGGCTCGGCCCTGGACGTCTCATATTGCACGAGCAAAGGGGTTCCTGCGGCCAATCCTCGGACATCGGCGTGCGTGTCCGGCAGATTCAGTTCGAGGGCCGTCGAGTGCTCTCGAACATAGATGCGGCGCCGCCGCCTCGGCTTCTGCCCGTCCTTGCCGTCTACCGTGAAGATATCGCCCAGCGAGGCGTCCGTCCAGGGCAGATGCGAAAACAGCAGCGCATCGGCCTCTTCGGTGAAGCGGGCGTAGAAATCCCGATCCGTCGACTTGGGGCTCGCGGCGGCGAACCAAGCGCTTTCCGACATCGCCTTTGCGTCGCGCGGAATGCGATAGCCCGAATGCGCCCGGTGCGAGAGAACGCGCTCGACCTCGAAGCGCGCCTCGGCAGGATGCTGATCGGCGACGAGCGCGGCGAGTTTCAGGCGCACCTTTCCGACGAAATCGTCGTCCTGGGAACAAATCAGCGCCTTCGCAAAACAGGAAAGCTGCAAAGCGGCATCGCCGGGCGACAAATCCGCGATCAAATCCCACACCCAGTATTCGGTCGCCTTCTCCCGTGCAAATTCGATCGCGAGCGCGCGCGCCTCGCCGGTTTTGCGCAAACCCCGAAGCAGTTTGACAAGATGGAGTTTCAGCCAGATGTGCTCGGGGAAGCGCTTCAGCGCGGCTTCGACATGGGGCAGGATGAAGCGAAGATCGTCCGGGCGATCGCCTTCGATCGCTTCGGCGGCCGCCGCCTGAAGGGCGCGTTCGGCGAGCGAGACATAGGTCTTTCCGTCGCTGCCCGTCTGGCTGGCGAAATCCTCCTCGGTGAGACGGTCCGGATTCCACAGGCGCAGGAAGGGCAGCGCCTTGAGATGATTTCCCTTGGTCAGACGGAGGGCCAGGGTCAGCATCACGCTGTGCAGATTGACTGACGCCGGCTTCGCCTGGAAGATGCCCCGACCCGAGGTCGGGTTGCGCGGCTCTGGCTCCATCGAGCACCGAGTTAGATAAGTGTTCAGGCAGCGTTTCACGCGTTGAACGATGGCGGGCGGGATTTCGTCGCCATCGGTTTTGCTCAGTTCGGCCTTGCGCAGGTCTTCCCTAGCGATGTGGTAAAGGTCCCACCCCCAGGACTTGCAGTCTTCGGGGCGCAATGCGCCTTGCGTGTGAAGTCTGGCGTAAATGTCCGCAGCCTCTTCATGCCGCTTCTGCTTACTCAGGGCTTGCGCCTTCATCGCTTCGCGCCGGTCGGCCCGTCCCAGCGCCAGGGCTCTTTCCTTGCCGCTGGCTAAAATGTCGTTTTCGGCCGGCGGCTCGAACGCCTCGAGACGGCGCAGCCATTCCGCCAACGCCGTCTGGTTGCCCTCGGCTGCGCAACGTTTGACGAGGTCGATGAGGCACCAGCCATGGGCGGCGCGGTCCCAGTCGTCGGCCTCCGGCGCGGCAATCAGGTCGAGCGAAGCCGCGTAGGCCTCGTTGAGGCTTCCGGCCCTCCGCATTGCCGTCACTTCCTTCGACGTGATCAAGGGCTGACCTCCGCCAGCACCGCCCGTACATCGTTTTGCAACGCCACCAGCGTCGGCCCCGGATTGGGCGCCGGGTTGACGGGCCTGAAATTAGTGATCTGATCGCGGCCATTATAAAAGATATTGACGTCCACGGTGTCCGAACCGCGCGCAAGCCTGTAGCGCAGCGCGAAGTCCTGCTCCCTGAGTTCCGCCACGCTGACACTGCGACGGGCCAGCGCCGCCACCAGGCGAACATGGTATTTCCTCAGGAAGGGAAGCCTCGGCTCGGATACGGCGCCCGCCCGGGGGGGCAAGCCGGTCGGCCTTAGCCCGACGATCGGGACGATCCGCTCGACCACGCTCTCGGCGAACGCGGATGGGCGTGGGCTGGAGACGCACGAAACCTTCCAGTCCCCCTTGTAGGTGATGTCGATCCGGGCGGTCTCCGCATCGCGTTTGACAAAATAAGCCTCACGATAGGGATAATGGGCGATGTCCTCGATCTCGACGCCGGTTCCGGACAGGCGCGCGCCAATTTCGGATTCAAGCCATTGACGGCACATCGCTTGCGGCGAAAGCGTCGCCAGCGCCTCGGCCTCCTTTACGGGCGCAGGCGCAGGCGCGGGGTTTTGCGCGACTTGCGCCGCCGTTTCGTCCGGCGTTACCCAGTCGCCTGCGGGGTCGGACGGAGGCTTGGTCTTGATGTCGGGCGGATCGACCAGGTAAAGCTTGGCGCTGGTTCGAGTCATGGCAGTATAGAGCCAGCGGAAATAGTCCGCCGAGCGCGGGTTCCGGTTGGTCGCGCAACTAGCGATGACGTGGCTCCATTCGCCGCCCTGCGCCTTGTGGCAGGTGACGGCATAGCCGAACCGCAGCCTGAGCGCGGTGAAATAAGGATCGGACCGCATGGCGAGCCGGAACTCATCACGGTCCCTCTTGCGATCGATGTGCTTATGGCGCCGCACAAAATCGACATAGAGGGCGCGCTGCTGGAGAGGATCGAGGCCCGCGCCGTCGCCGTGCAGGACGTCATCGAGGATTTTCGTCGAAAGCATGAGATCTTCGCCGTCTGGTTGGGGCATGGCGACGATCACGTCGCGAAACCGCATGACGACATTGACGATTTCAACGACCTTGGTGTCGCCGAGCTTCTGTTTCAGTTGGACCGAGCGGCTCTCCACCACGGGTTCGACGGATTCGATACGAAGAATCTCGCCATTGGCGATGTAATGCGTCGCGCAAAAGCCGTTCGCGATGACAATCACCGTATCGCCGGCGGCCACATAATTGCGTCCCGGAAACAGCCGGGCGCGAATGGCGCGGCTGAACTCGGCCGCCTCCGCATTCGAGTGGGTGACGATGATCGGTGCCTGAGGACCGCGCCCCTCGCGGATCCTCATGTAGAGATCGGTCACGCGGTCCCTATCCAGGCGGATCACGTCGTCGTCATAGGTGAAGGCGAGGCTGCTGAAGCTGCCCGCCGCCAGGCATTCGCGCAGAGGCATGACGTTTCGCAGCACCGCGCTACCGGCTTTCTGGCGGACGATTTCCGTCAATTCGTAGCTCGCCGAGACAAGGCCGAAAGTCTGGAGCAGATAGTCGCCATCGAGCGCCGGGGAATAGGGCATGTTCACCGGAGGCAACTGCGCTGGATCGCCGATAAAGATGATCTTGCGGGCATTGCCCGAATGGGCTGATCCGACATAGGCGATCAGGTCTTGCAGAAGAAACCCGCTGCCCGAGCGGAAAAACTCGCTCTCCGCCTCGATGTTGGAGATCAGCGACGCCTCGTCGACGATGTAGACCGCGTTGATTGGATGGTCATTTTGAGCGACCTTGGCGATCATCTTGAATGTCGAGGCTTCATCGGCTTCATCATCGGCATGCTCGGTCATGTCGCTGTAAGTGTAGATGAGGCTGTGGAGCGTACGGGCGGGTTGTCCGGTCTTCGACCCAATGGCCTTGGCCGCGCGGCCCGTGGGCGCGGCCAGCGAGAAATCCCGCCCTTGGGTGAGCAGGTATTCGGTCAATCCGGCGGCGAGAAAGGTCTTGCCCGTCCCGGCATAGCCCTTGAGCAGGAAAATCCGGCCCCTGTCGTCGGCGAGAAACGCCTCAAGGGCCTCGATGCACCGCTCCTGGTCCTCCGTGAGGTCCGCCTCGAAGGCTTCGCGCAGCCTAATCCGTGTACGTGGTGAGCAGACGCTGGGCTCCGTCGCGGTGACATCGTCCTGAATGCGCACGTTGCGCAGGTTCGGAGAACGCGAGACCGTCGCAACTGTCCCGGCATCTGCGATCGTCCACGCGACGTCCGGCCGCATGCGGCGGCAAAACCAGGATGCGAGCGACCATGCGTCCTCGATCAGGTTTTCGGCCTGCGCGGCTGAAACTGAGCCGTTGTGCGCGGCCACGTTTCCCAACTTGCGTATTGTATGAAACTTGGCCAGGAGTTGCGCATCAAGACGTGCTTCGCGCCGAAGTATTCCTAACCTGTCGTATAGCTTGTCCTGCGCGTCCAGCATCAAACCCATGTGCTGGAGAAGGTGATCGACCATGATCTCGACGAAACCACGCAATCGGACCGCAGCGAAGGTGGGAAGGATTGCTGCGCTCCGTTCGGCCTCGACGGCAAGCGCGTACAAATCCGGCCAAAAGGATTGCAAAAAATTAAATCGTTCTGATTGTTGTGCAATTCCGACAGCGCTCATTTCAATCTAGTTCCGTCTGCAGCTATCTTTCTCAGCGCGCCCCGCACCTAAGCGGCTAACACCTTGAAATTTTTTGAAAAAAGCAACTTCATTTGGAAGTCTGCGTCGCGTTGCAGGACTACGAGGAACGTTGAAGGCGGCTCTCATCTGGCGGTCAACGAACGACCGATTTGAAGGCCGTAAAGTAGACGCGTGACAGTCCGTTGTCTATCAGCGGGGCGATATGAGGCGGCCACAGGCGATGCCTGAAAGTTATTCCTCGAACCGGGGGCCCTTAAACGATGAGCGATCCGAAGTTACCTTTGACCTGAGGATTCGAGGCACAACGGGAGCAGCAATTCTCCTCAACCGCCGGCGCGGGCCACAATGGCTTCATGTACGATGACCGGTCCGGGCGCCAGCGTCACTTCCCGCCTAATTTGCGCCAGTGGGTCCCAGTTCGCAGCTCTAATTTCCGGGGTAATGAAATGATCGCAAATATCTGACGCGCTCAGAAGCAATTTGTCTTTATTCTCCAAATCTGCGCTCCCAATCGGACCAGCATGGCGATGGACAGGTTTATGATTCCATCCTTTAACTGCTCCGAGCATCGCCGTCGCCAAGAAAAAGTATGGCATCAATTATGCCAAACAATCGCCTTCTGTGGCTTTTCGTAAATCCCGCTCTGACCAGAGCGGCTAGGCTGGTGGCCAACTGGTTTGCGCGCCCAATAGCCCCTCGCGATGGCCAGACTGCCGAGTCCGATCGAGATCAAAGTTGATCGGTCGATCCGACGACGCGTAATGTGCTCCCTTGAACTTGCTGGATAAGCAATTGCAGCGGGTTTTCCGGTTCGCCCTTCAATGTCAGCTTATCATTGAACATGCCAAGGTGGCGTGCAACCTTTTCCAGCGCCGCCAATTGATCATGAAACTCGACTTCGACGCCATATTTCGTCTGCTTTACACGAGCCAATAATGCGCGAGCTTGGGGGCTGATGGTGTCCAGGTCGACGATTACAACCTGCGACTTTCCTTTGCCGCAGCAGTGACGACAGTCCGGGTTCGGCGCATCGCGATAAGGGGCGTCTTGCCAGCAATTTGGGCAAGGAACGGCAGCGACGCTGACGATTTCGCGCGGGTCGGCGGTTGCAATGTCCCAAAGGCGCCGCAGGACGTCTTCCGCTCGAATGTTCAAGTGCTGAGCCCGAGATTGCATTTCACGTTCGATTTCGGCGGCAACCTGAGCGTTTCTGAGCAACCTGGCGGCGTTGACCTCCGCGGAATTGCCTTGAGCGGCATAGCCGGCGCGCCGATAGGCGGCGGCGGCGTTGAGGTCCCTCAAATAATGCCGGACGAACTCCTGCTGCTTCCGGGGCAATGTATTTTTTGGCGGCATCGTTGCGACTCCGTATTCTTCTGTAGAAGGCTGGAAAATTATACACAAAAATATGTAACTACGATACCAGTTTAAATGTTATATATCTTATATAAGAGGTATTATTTCGATATATATTGATAGCCTGAGGTTTATGTGGCGATCTTGCCTGCAGCTTTATCTTGTACCGTCTCTTCAATTGGGGGGCGCGGCTGAGTGCCCGACATCTCGTCGGGCTCATATAGAGAACGAAAATCCTCGAACGTCGCGTCGCTGGTCGAGACGATCGGTAACGGACGGGTAGCCGATGCCGTCGCCGGGCCATTGGGCTGAATGAGCCGAACGAACTTTTCGTCGTCGATCTCAACAATTTCGACCGGTCCGGCAGCCCTGACTTTTGCCTCGCCGCGCTGAAAAGCCTTCTTGCATGCATCGACCGCCCTTCGGTCGGCGTTGTCGATGCCGCGCTGACGCTTAAACTCAGCCCGCACGATTTCGCGATTTACGGCAAACATTTCTGTCAGGTTCGATCCGGTGGCGCGGATGACCTGGCCCTTTTGACCCAGCGCTTCACACAGCGCCATCAGATAGGTCTCGGCGTCGTGAGAATGCTTTTTGGGCTTTTCGGGGCGGTCGTGGCTACAGGATTCGGGACCAATCATCTCGAACTCGGCAAGCGGTCCGATCGAGGTCTCCAGTGCCGAGCGGGGATCAGTGACGATGCGTGGGTCATAAATGGCCAATTGCTCGCGCTCGCCCACCCCCCACCTTCGGAATCTCACAAGGGGACACAACGACCGAACATCGCGACATTTACCTATAGAAGCTTCCTTATAGGCATTTGTCGCATTGAAAGGGTTGGTGTCCCCCATTTCGCTGAGGGCGCGCTCGATAGCCCGTTGCGCCGCTGCACTCGTCCCCCAAAGGCTCGGATAAGCTTCCGCCGCGCTGCGGCCGCTTCTGAAAGCGAAGTCGCCCTCCGCCAACATGAGATCCAAAGGACCGACCTTCATGGCGTCGTCGGGCAGAAATTCATCAACGGGCAACGGTAGCGGGACGTCTGTCAAAACGACAACATCCAGGGGCGTCGCTTCCGTGCGATTCACGCCACGCCCGCGGCCGATGGCCTGGACGATTTCGCCAACGCAAATCCGCTCGCGGAAACTTTCGCAAAAGGCGTCGGGATGCAGGTCGGCAGAGGAAAGCGTGCACGTGATGCCGGAGTCCTCACGGTGGTAACGAAAGGCGTCGCCCTTTTTGTACCAACTGTCAGCCGGCCCGACGTCGAACTTGCCGATGTTTCGGCCCTTACCAAGTTCCTGAACGGCCCGGCCGGTAAGCGCGCTGGCCATCCATTCGACATCGGCGGGATTCGGCTGCGGCCGGCCGACGATCACGATGAGCCTAACGTCTTTCCAATTGTCTCTCCCGGCAACTGCGCCGAACCATGCAACCTCGATATGGTCCGGGAAGTCCATCGCCTGAATGACAGCTTTGTTACCGACGACGAGGGTTTTTCCGCCCGTTTCTCGATCCAGTCGGAGAATCAGGGCGCGAAGCCTCCGGCGATTCCCCGCACGCGTTTTTTTACTCTCGTCGTTTCCGCGCAGGTTCGGGGACAAATGACTGAGGGAGTAGCTCTTGCCTGTCGCTTGCCTGACCCGTTGGAAAGGCGCGGCGATGCGAATGTGGCCCATATCTTGGACCAAGGGCCAAAACGGATTAATCAATTCGGGATCGTGCAAGGCGTCGATCAATAATGTTGGCGCGTCCCAGTCGGCATGTATTTCCGAACGCCCGGTGACAGATAGAAGCCTCACGCCTCGTTTATCTCGCTCGATTTTCAATCGCCCTGATACTTCTGGGCCGTCGTCGGCGAGAAGTTCAACGATCGCACCCCAGATAGCGGCCATCGGGCGGACGCTGCGATTTCCTTCGCGTTCACGCCATTTAGGAACTTGCCGCTTTTTGATCTTGCGTTGCCATTCGAGCTGCTTCGCCCGCTTCGCGAGGTTGGACCTGATGTTGAAGTCGGGTGCATTGGTAACCGCTGCACGCCGCACATAGCCGTCGGGCTCGTCAAAGAGAGCCTGGGCCAGCAGATGACGGGCGTACATAAGATCGAGGCGGTCATTTTCCTTCTTGGGCAACGGCAAGTAATTGTCTATGGCGTCAAGCGGGATTTCCAATGGTGGTTGGAGGCCAGCCTGAAAAGGTCCTTCGTCGACGACAATGGCCACGATGCCCCGATCTCGGATGGGCGTGGGCGCGCTGTTGAACAGGAGATTGTGGGCGCCGATCCAAATATCGACGTTGATGACGCCCTTCTGGAGCCGATATTGGCAGCCATCGAAGAACTGGCACGCTTTTTTGCAACAAACCTCTGTGCCCAACTCAGCGAGAATCTCGATCGCCTCGTTCACCGTCTCGTGAGCCTGGCACATTCGTTCGTCGGAGTCGGGGCGCACTCGCGCAGCGCGACCGCGCCAGACCATCGAGACCAAATTCGAGCCGGCAGCCTTGAGTTTTTCTTCCACTCGCCGCTCAATATCGGCTGCCAAGGAATGTCCTGGCGTCAAAATCACGACAACGCGGTTGTCGCCAACTTTGCGGAGATCGATCAGAAGGCGAATGGCGTCATCGATGGCGGCTTCGGTCTTGCCGCCGCCGACTTCGAGCCCGATGGCGTGAACACGCGTCAAAATGGCGCGGAGGCTGACGGACTCCCTTTCATTCGGCCAATTTCTTGCTGTCTGGAAGAAAACGCCTACCAACTCTCTGACGCGAAGGCGCGCTTCGTCCAGGCGGAGATATTCCGGAATCGGCTGCGCCATATCGGAGGCGGCAAGCGCGATCCGTTCTCGGACCGCATCGAGCCCGCGCTCCTGGGTCAAATCATTGAAGTCGCTTTTGTCTCCCCGACGGATCGGATGCGGCCAAGCCTCGCGCACATCGAAGCCGTTGGCGCGCAGACTGCGAACAGCTTTATTTGCCGTTTTCGCTGCTGATGAGCCGAATTTGTCGTCGTCACGGCAAATGATGACCTTGCGCCCAGCCTGAGCCAAGTCGGCCGCACGGCCCATTCCGCCGAGAAGCACGATGGTCTCGAAGCCAGTTGCCGCCCAAACGCTCAGGCCGGTTTCCAGCCCCTCGCAAATGCAGAGCGGGCCGGTGGTTTCGCCAGGCAAGCGCACTGCGCCAGAGCCGATCGGACCCAGCGACTTTTTGGCCCCGCCCTTGCCGAGCCAGCGGATGTTGTCCTTCGTTCCATCTCGCGTGACGGCGATCTTCTGGATTGCGACGACTTGTCCGGTGTCGTCCATTACGGCGCAAACGATCGCGCGCTCTCTAACGCTCCAGCGGATCGATGCAGGAAAACGATCGACGCCGATTTTGCGTGTATCGCGGAGATATTTCTCGCCGAGCGTGCCCTCGATCCGACCAGATTCGTTCCAGATTTTTTGCGCATGAGCACGGCTTCGCGCTGCCGCGGCGGCCTCTTGGGCCGCTTCCTGGGCCTCTTTCTGGGCACGCGCGCGGTCTTGCTTTTCTTGTCTGGAGGTTTCCTCTGCGCGGGGCTCGTATTCGCCAGAAAACCCTACCCAGCCGGCGGCCCATTCGACAGCCTCGGAAAAGCTGAGGCCCAGTTGACGCATGATAAACTTGAAGAGGTCGCCTCCTTCGCCGGCCTCGAAATCGTAATAGCAGCCTCGGTAGCGACCTGAGAGCTTCAGCACAAAGGAGCCGTGGCACCCCCAACGAATCTCGCCGTTGCGGGCGCCTCCGGTCGGCTTGTCGCCTCGAAAATGCATTATGAGATCTGCAGCGCGAAAATTCAGCGCCTCGCGAACACTCGCAATGCGATATTTCCGGCGCCCGCGCCGATCAGATTCGTGCTGGCGGGACGACGACTTCCGGCCTTTGACAGAGCCGTTCTTATCGTCGTCCGAGGAATCGGCGGACATGGCCGACTTCTCTTGACGCGAGAAGCGCCGCTATATGTCCGAGGTCGATTTGCGCGCCGCGCCGATCTTCGCGAGCGCCCACTTATCCAGTGCTTCGCGCGTATACAAGACGATGCGGCCGGCCTTGTGAAATTCAGGGCTGTCGCCGGTAACGGCGCCTTTCGCAAGCGTGCGCGCGGCGCCGAAACCGTATTTTTCGGTGAGATAGGCGCCGGCTTGCTTGCGGCGCAGGAAGCGTGGCGACGGGGTGACCAAGTCGGCGAGCGGCTGAAAGGGAACAGCGTTCGGGGTCGGAGCAGGCACGGAAGAACCTCCAGAATGTTGGAGGTTTCCAATTATTCCGGGTCGTTCAGGAACTGAGGGATGTTAACTGGCCGATTTTGGCGGCGCTTCAACCTCCGGAGGCAATCCGAGGCGTCTGTGGCTGCGAATTGCTAAATATTTGAATACCTTGTTCAGCCGAACTTCCCTCGTGAGAGTTTTGTATTCACGTCCCTCGTTTCGCGCTTTCTCCGCCTTCGCTTGTTCGCGGAAGGCGTTTTTCCCCAATCGGCTATTTTTGTAAGCGCGCCAGGCGGCGCTCGCCGCCGCCGCCATGGTTTCGTCGGCCGCTTCATTGTCCCGCCCGATGTGCCGGCGATATTCCTCCGGGAATCGGTCCTGCAACTCATGGAGCAGCTTAACAGCCGGCGACGGGCCCTTATTCGTGCCGCGCTTATTGACTGTGTAAGGCAGTCGATAAGATTGAAGCGCTATCATCAGGCGCACAACCATCTTGGCCCATACAACCGGCCCCTTTTTGCTCGAGGTCACGTCAATGTTCTTAAGGTCGTTGACAAAGTCTCGTGCGGCCAACCTGATTTCGTCTGGTGTGGTCACAAAATTCGCAGCGCTGGTCTCATCAGACGTTGATGTTTCGTCAAATAGATAATTTTCTAGGAAGACATCTCGCGCAGCTTTTTGTGCCGCATTGTGTGGAAGCTTGGCCAAAGATTTCGGGGGGAATGAAGACCCCGCTATTTTTTCGATATAGGCGATCGCCTCATCAGCGTAGGGCTTGTGTTTGCTGCAATCAAAGAACCACAAATAGTCGTCGACAATGTTTTCGATCTCAGAGCGCAAAGCGTCAGGCAGCTCATTGCCATAGGCGCACTCTATATCCTCCCAATCCGCACTTGATGGCTGGAAGATCGGCGCATCCTCTGGTTCCTGATAAAAATTCGAGCGCGGCTTGCGGCCCTCGCGGGTCAGTTTGACCCAGCTATCCACACCGCCGAAGTTTGGCGGACTTATCTTTTTCATTCGGCGCCGCCCGATTTCTTGATCGGGACGACCTCACCGCCTTTGTTTCGCTGCATCGCCGCAGCGATAGCCGCTCCGGCCATGTCGACCGGGCGGGGCAATGGGTCGGCGTCATCCATCCGCCAATAGCGGTGCGCCAGCACGGCTTGGCTAACCTCAATCACAAGCCGCGTCCACGGGATTGTGCCGCGTGAAAATCAACAATATCAGCCCGGCGCTCGTCCAATGCGTGCGCAATTCGCTTGGAAACCCGATCAGCGGCTGCAATTAATGCCTCATCGGCGCGGCGGACATAGTGCCTCTCTGTCACGCCTCGCTTAGCATGGCCTAGCAATTCACCAATTGTCGCGTCGCCATAGCCCTCGTCGGCGGCGACGCTGCCGAACGTGCGTCGCAAATCATGCGCGCGGGCGTCAGACAGGCCCGCAGCGTTGAACAAAGCGGCAATTGCCTTTTTCATGTCGGCGCTGTTGTCGCCGCGCTGGTTTGGGAACAGCCAGGCGCTATCATTCTTTGATAGGCCTGCTAGCAAATCGAATGCCGATTTGCCTATTGGCCGCATAGACCGGCCCGTCTTGGTTTGCTCAAGGCGCAGACAGAAGGATGCTCGGTCGATTTCGCACCACTTGAGCCCGCACGCCTCCTCACGGCGCATGCCTGTTAGGGCAATTAGCCGCAGGGCTGCTACGGCAGCAGGATATTGTGCTTCCCGCTCACGTAACACTTGCCCGAGCTTTGCAAGCTCATCGGCCGATAAAACCCGATCTTTGGCGTCGCCTTTTATCTTCTGGACGCCATGAGCTGGGTTGATGCCAGTAGCCAAGCCTCGGCGCTCTGCCCACGTCCATATACCGCCAAGCAACTCAACCACGCGGGCCGCCGTGCCCGTTCCGCCTGTAATGACGGCCTTGCCGCGGGCCTTCGTCTTGAAGGTGCCAGCGGTCTTTCCAACAGAAATGTCGTCGACCATCCGTTGAACGGCCGCCCTGTTCAATTTATCGATAACGGTCGAACCGATCAGCGGCTTGATGTGGCGCGAGATACGCCCTTCGTCGATGGCAACAGTTGAAGCCTTCTTCGGCTTGTTGAACCGCGTCGTAACAAGTCCTTCCCGAGCAGCTTCAAGATACCTGTCGCAGAGCTGGGAAATGGTTAGGGCTGTGCGAGCAGCGACGCGTTCAGCAGCCGGGTCCGCGCCTTCCGCCGCTTGAGCTAACAGTTTTCGAGCTTTCTCTCGCGCCTCATCCGGAGTGACGACGCCCATTTTAGCGAAGGTGTGCCTTCTGTCCTTCCGTGGGCCGTGCAGGATGAAATACGAGGCTTTGCCTGACGACTGCATCCGCAGACCGTAATAGCCCAATTCGGTGTCGAACACTGATAGGTCACCGCTTTCCGGGGGCTTGAGCCCGTCGATGAAGCGTTTTGTAAGTTTGGCGTGAAGGGTTGCCATATCGAATGCGGTCTCGCTTTCGGCAGTGCAGCGGCAGTAGCCGGCGTGAATCACCATCTCACTTGAGAATGCTCAGGTAAAGGGGGAAGGTCTAGAAATGCCCGCAGCACAGGGTATTTTTGGTCTGGCGACGATATTTCGGCAGTCAGGATAGAGCCAGAAAACATAAAACCCCTACGTTGACATCGTAGGGGTCACAGGTTCGATCCCTGTCGCGCCCACCATTTCGAAAGCCCTGAGATTGCTAGAAAAACTAGCCCTCAGGGCTTTCGCTTTTCTGGCGCCAGATTTCGCCGGGGAAGCATGGGGGAAGCAGTTGGCGGGAATTCGGGGAAGCGTCGGGTAAATTCGCAAAGGCGTCGAGCACCGCATTTCGGACGGAATTGATCTCGTGATGCCCGACCGCCCCTACAACCCCATGACGATTGAGAACGCCGTCGAGCTCGGGCTGACTGGCGTGATCTTGTATTGCCGGAAATGTCATCGCGAGCGCACGGTCAGCTTTGATGTCCTGGCGTTGCTGCAAGAGACGCCGGTGCTGGCGATCGCCCCCGCTCGGCGGTTTGTCTGCTCAGGCTGCGGAGGGCGCTCCGTGGCGTCGCCGCCAGATTGGACGGCTTATAAGGCGCCAGCCGCTGGCGGCATGTCGCGCAGATGAAAACGCCGGCCACGGGCGCCTTCGCATTCGGAAGCTGGTCCTAACCCACGTTCGCCGCCAGCCTCGATCGGAGCGGTTACGGCGCGCCAACGCTCCGCTTCCGCCCAGCAAAATCATTCGGTGGCGAAGACGAGTCTCGGCCCGCGTAGGCCGGAAGAGGGAGAGCCCTCGACCTTGGCCGAGCATTCGCGGTCGCACATGGCGTGAATGTTTTTGATGCAGCGGCCGCATTGGGGCAGGCAGCCTTTGCTGCGGAAGACGTCGCGCGCCCGGTCAGCGCGGCGGCCGCAGGGCTTGACGCTGGCCTTTACGTCCCGGTCGGTGATCATATTGCAGGAGCAAAGGATCATGGCGCGTCCGTCCTCTCGCCCTTCGACACCACCTTGAGCAGGCCATTCGCCAGCGGCCTTTGTAGTTCCATTGCCACTGGCGTCGGGGCGTTAAGCCAGACGTCGACCTCACCTTCGTCGGCCAGGATCACCGGCATGGCCTTCGGATGGGTCGGAGCGACCTCCGCATTCGCCTCTGTGGTCAAGAACGCGAATAGGTCGCAAGTGACCTCGCCTTCCTTGGCTTTGCGAACCGAAGTCCAGGTCGTCCAAATGCCAGCGAAGCAGGCTAACGGCCGATCCTCGCCGAGGGCGAACCAGATCGGCGATTTCTTGCCATCCTGGCCGGTCTCGTATTCCGAAAATGACGTGAACGGCACGATGCAGCGGTTTGCCGGGCCGAGCCAGCGGCGCCAATGCGGCGAAGCTGTGTTGCGGACATTCGTGATGCCTGGATCGGTCGTGCGGCCCTTGAGGGCGAAGGCTGGCGACGGCATGCCCCAGCGCGCAGTCGTGAGTTCCCGCTCGCCCTCGAATATCCTGACGATCGGCGCGGGATAGTCGGGAAAGACTCCCGGCATGGGCGGCAGATTGCCCGTTAGGTCCTTGGTGACGCGGAACAGCGCCCGCATGGCGTGCTGGGTCCGGGTCAGGGAATAGAGGTTGCACATGGCCTTGCTATGCGCGGCGTGGCGCGGACTAGACGCCCTTATTCTGGAGGGCCTATCCTAAAATCATCTTAGGGGGTCGTGAACCGCGGCCTTAGTCGAGCACGACGACCTTGGTTCCCACTTTGACGCGATTATAGAGATCAACGACATCGCGGTTTGTCATGCGGATACAACCCGAGGACACCGCCGTGCCGATCGTGTCCTGCTCGTTCGATCCATGGATGCGATATTCGCTCGATCCGAGATAAAGCGCGCGAGCGCCAAGCGGATTGTCGACGCCACCGACCATATGGTGCGGAATGTCAGGTCTCCGTTTCATCATGGCGGTCGGCGGCGTCCAGTCAGGCCATTCGCGTTTACGTGTGACCGTTTTAACGCCCGACCACGTGAAGCCGGTTCGACCGACCCCGACGCCATATTCGATCGCCTGTCCGCGGCCGAGAACGTAATAAAGCCGGCGGTGGGTCGTCGAGACTACGACATCGCCCCTCTTGTACTGGGGATGGCGCCAGATCACGACCTGCGGCGGTATTGCTTCGGCGCCGATGACATTGAAAATCTCAGCAATTTTGTTGGCGGCCTGAGATGCGTTGGCCTCGACCGGCGACCCCAACATCATTCCCGTCAACGCCGTCGCCAAAATTCCCAACCGTAGCCGCATGCTGTCGCTCCCGCCTCTAACAGACGGCGAGCTATGTCCAACAGGAATGCGGCTGAATTCGGGTTTGGCCGGGCTTTCACCCGATGCAGGAACCTATTTGCATCGCACAACTAAACCGTTGGGTGCGTTGCCGAAATGTTGCTATTTTTGCACCATGCCAGCGAGAAAATAGAGTTGTCCACAGAGTCGCACAGGTTTCTATTCGTAATATGTTCTTGGTTTTTGATTGTGCGTCGCAAGTAAGGATCGGTCGCATTCGTCCATTAACGGCAAACAAAAAACGCCCGCCAGTGCATCCGTGGCGGGCGTCTCATTTTCCTCGGCCCTCGGGAAGATGCCGAATTAATCTCAGGATGGGCGCGGTCGATGAAGATTTCAAGGCCGGCAGTCGCCATTGCCGCCCGGAAGGTGAATCGGCTGCTCGTTCGCTTCCACACGGCAGAAATACTCGGCTACGGCGTCGCCATCTGCGATTCCGTCGTCTGCAGGATCGTGTTCACGCTCGTCGATATCCTCTTGGTCTAAGTTTTCCTCCAGATCGGCGTCGCCGTCGATCTCGTCCAGGAGCAGGATCAGCGCCTCGATGGCATCCTCGATCAGCACCTGCACCGCGGGCGTGAATTCGAGGATATGGGTGAAGCCGTCAGACTTGCGCATCGCCTTTGCTTTTCATCGCTTCATCGATCAGACGAGAAAGGAGTCGATCAGCGCAGCAATTTCGCACTCGTCGAGGGTAAGCATTTCGATATGCTCTTTGATATAGACGGTCTTGGCCCGCGCATCGGCCATGGCTTTGACCGGATGAGCGAAGACCTTCATCATCGCGTCGTATTCCGCCCGCGTCAGATCGCGGTTATTACCATCGTCTTGTTCGATGGCGGCGACCGTTTCGCGGTGGCGCGCAATTGCATCGGCCAGAGATGGCGTCGCGACAGCAGCAGTCGGGCGGCAGTGGCCGGAAGAAATTCGGAGAAACGTCGGGTGAATTTGCGGTCGTTTGGTCGACAGGGTTGCATCCGACCTGCAAAGGGGTAACCTTTTCTCGAGACATTTGGCCGCTTGCCGCTTGGGGGCAAGATTCCGGAGATCAGCGGTGTCGGCTGGCGGTTTTCGCCACCAAAAACCTTAAAATGGGGAGGTTGTCATGGCGGCCAGTCCCTCCAATATCGTCTTTGACCTCCTTGCGCCGGATTTTAATCTGCCCGGCGTCGATGGCCGCACTTATCGTTTTGCCGACGTGGCCGGCGAAAAGGGCGCGGTCATTGTCTTCATCTGCAATCATTG
The DNA here is from genome assembly GCF_030056575.1 of Rhodoblastus sp. 17X3. Taxonomy (GTDB): domain Bacteria; phylum Pseudomonadota; class Alphaproteobacteria; order Rhizobiales; family Beijerinckiaceae; genus Rhodoblastus. The sequence goes on from NZ_JASHHX010000001.1 coordinate 328,312, forward strand.
CCCCTATGTGCTCGCCGTCATTGATCGTCTTGCGGCCGACGCGCGGACGATGATGGTCGAGGGAATTGGGTTCGCGGCTATTTGCTCCAATGACGCCGCGGCCTATCCCGACGATTCCTTCCCCAAAATGCAATTGTTCGCCAAGCAGCACAAATTGCCCTTCCCTTATCTTCACGACGAAACGCAGGACATCGCGCGGGCCTATGGGGCTGTCTGCACTCCGGATTTTTTTGGCTATGGCGCCGACGGCAAGCTGAAATATCGGGGCCGTCTTGACGAGGGGCGCACGAGTCCGCCTCCGCCAGGAGCGCGGCGCGAACTGCTCGAAGCAATGCGCGCCGTAGCCACGGACAATAAAATTCCGCAGGAACAGATTCCCTCGATCGGCTGCTCGATCAAATGGAAACCGGGAGGCGCGTAACACGTGGATTGATTTGGACGAGATGAGATCGTGATCTTGAAGGCTGATCCAGTTCTGATCGGATTTGAGCACCTTAAATATGCGCATGACTCTCGGAATTGCTCATCTCCAGCCAATCGCTTCTTTGGCGGCTGGCGCTCAGATCGCCATCGTAAAAGCAGAAGTCATTCTGGAGCTAAACGCCCGCAGGGGGAAGAAGCGCGGCCGTGGGCCCTTTCACGCCGAATAGTTAAATGCCCTATCCGTCTTCCGCCGCCCCAGCGGGACCAGCGTCACGTTCATTTGTCGTCCGCGGACCGAGGTCGATATTCAGATTCAAGCTTTCCAAACTTCAAATCGTCTGAGCTGACCGGCCTGAGCTGATCTGAGTGAAACAGCAGCCCACGTCGCACGATGTCGCCATCGAGAGTCGCGTAGCGCATCGACATTCGGATCGCGCCGGTCCGTGCGCCGTCTTACCTCGCGACGGCGGCTGGGAAAGTCCAGGAGCCATTCAGGATTTCCTGATGGGGTCGATAGAGCCGGATCATGTAGTTCCAGCCGGCCGTGACCGGCAGGCAGTTGGGGATCTTGCCGTCGCAGTCGCCGAACTGAATGTTGACGCCGCCGTCGGCGCTCTTCTGCGCGGTGATGTTGTTGAGCGAATAGGCGTCGTAGGCATTCGGCGTGAAGAATCCTTCAGCGTTGTAAACTGTGACGGACCAGAAACCATCGACCGGCACGCTCGCCGGCACTTTCAGGCCATATACGACCTTGCCGTCATTCTTCTCGGGGACGACATTGAGATAAATGGCTTCCTTGTCGGGATTGCCGCCCCAGGCCGAGGCCGCTCCGAGCAGAAAGCGGACCGGATCAACCTCTGCGCGTGTGCCGAACATCCGGTTCTTGTCGGGCAGAGTATCGGCGAGAGCGATCAGCAGGTCGCGGACCTTCTTCTGACTGGCCTGATCCCAGGCCGGCGCCTCGAACTTGCCCGGCCCGCCCGGTTGCTCGACCTTGATCGCGTCCTGCACGGCATGGGCCTGCTCCATGTCCTGTTTGTTTGCTGGGTCGGCCAGCGTGCGGAACGCCACGGCGACATAGCGCGTGCCTATGGCGTCGCGCGTCAGAGTGTAGGCGCCTGGCCCGTGAGCAACCTGATGAGTGTACTGATCCTCGTCGAACACCTGCATCGAGATGAAGCGCTGGCCGGCATCGGGGATCGTGATCGTGACCGGCCCGGCGTCGAGGTCGAACACTGCTGAAGAGTAAAGGGTGTCGCGGTTGAGGCGGATGACGGTCTGCCTGTCGAGCGGCGCGGGCTCCCGAGTGTGGTCGAGCTTGCCGAAGCCGCCGTTCTTGACGATGCCGGCGAAATAAAGGTCCGACTCGGCACGTGCGAAATTCTCGACATTAACGGGCGTCGCCTTGGGCTGGGGATCCTGCGCCTCGGCGGACCAGCCCGTGGAAATGGCGGCGGCAGCCACCAGTGCGAACGTCTTTCTCATGTTCACTTCCTTTCTGTCAGGCGGTACGAACAAGCGGCGGTTGCTTCCAATGAGGGTCCAGCGCCTCGGGCTTGGGCCAGTAGAGGCGCAGCGTCGTCCAGAACGGTCCGGCGGGCGCCGGCAGCCAGTTCGCCTCGCGGTCCGACCCCGGGGATTCGTGCTGGAGATAGAGCGTCACCAGCCCGTCCGGATCGCGCTTCAGCGACGATAGCATCGGCGAGTTGATGAGGTAGCGGTTGATCGCGTTCGCCGACAGCAGGCTCTGCGGCAGCTCATATACGGTTAGCGACCAGAAGGCCTCGACCGGGAACGAATTCTTCGGATCGAACCGCAGCGTATAACGTCCGTCCTTGCCGTTCAGCGGCTTGCCAGCGGAATCGCTGTAGTAGAAGGGGTAGAGCGCTTCTTCCTTCGAATTGCCGTAGATTCCCAGCGCTGCCGAGGCCATGCGGATCACGTAATCGTTCTTCAGGAAGGTCCGCGTTCCGAAGCCCTCTGCCGCGGTGCGCTTGCCGGTGTCGAGGTCGCTGGCCTTGAAAGCGGCGAAGGCCTTCCAGGCATCCGCCATGCCGTCCTCAAGCGCCTTGCGCCGCTCGGGCGCGAGCTTGGCGACATCCAGAGCCTTGCCTGGTTCGACGCCGATGCGTGCGAAGCGCCAACGCAGGCCCCGCTCGGAGGCGTGCGTCGGGCAGAATTGCAAGATGAAGTTCAGGATTTGAAAGAACTCGACCGAGTTGCGCTGCTGCTCGGGCAAGAGAGGGCGGGGAAAGTCGATGACGGGCGCGGCGGCCGGCGCCGGCTTGCCCAGGAATTGCGAGAGCGGCTGCACCTTGTAGCCGGCCTGGATCGCCTTGACCTTCTCAAATTCGGCCGGCTCGAAGAGTTGGGTCCGGTAGAGCACGAAGGCGAAATCGGTTTCGCAGCGGATTACGCTCTTCACCCCCGGGGGCTTGAGCCCCTTCCAGCGCGGACCGGCCAGCAGGAAGCTGCCGGCCTCATTGCCGGTGGCGCGGCTGCCGACATAGGCGAAGTTGAAGGTGTACTGATCGATGAATTGCAGCGAGTAGTAGCGCCCAGCCTCCACGGACGGGACGGAGATCACCAGCGGCTCGGCACGCAGGTCGGCGCCAATATAGGAATAGGGCGTGTCCGAGTTCGGCGTCTGGATCGCCTTGTCTTCGGGTGTGTAGACGCGCGCCGTGTTGGCGATCGTGTTCCAGGGCGCCTTGAACTCGGGGCCGCCACGATCAACGAAGTAGGAATATTGGATTCGGTAATTGTCGACGAGCGGGAAGCCCCAGATCGTCGCCTCCTTTGCGATCGAGCGCAGCGTATCGACTTCGGCCGCCTCGGCGGCAGAAGGGCTCGCGGTCGATCCAAGCAAGGCTCCCGCACCAATATTCGCGACCGACGAGAGGAGGGCCCGTCTGTTGATGTCAATAGAGCTTGCCATGATGTTATCTCCCGGCGGAGGCTTGTACGGCTCAGAATCGGTTGACGGAGCTGAGGATCGGGATCTGCCGAAGGAACACGCGGCGGATCAGATGAACGGGCTTGGCCCTGATCGGTGAAGATCGCGGCGTCGCCTGCGAGATGGGCGTCGGCGAAAGCCGCATGATCGAGTTTGACACGCACGACGACCGGCGCAGCCATGACGGCACGGGGCGCGACGGCGTTTCCGGCGCGATCATGCCTTCATCGTGGCGCGCCCCATGTCTCCTCCGAAAGCCTCGACCCAGTTCACCGCTCCGGACGCCGTCTGGTCGCGCGGCAGTTGTCGAACGCCATTCGCCTTGGTTAAACTCGAGAACAACGAGACTGCGGCGCAACGGCAGCCACTATAAACGTCTCGAACATCGTATTTGTCCGAAATCGGACAAAGCGGGAGGCCTTTATGAGGGCAGTCAGCAAGGCTCGCGCCGAGCAGATCATGAGCGAACGCGGCTGGCTGCCGTTGGTGCCCGAGGCGTTCCGGACGGAAGTGCTGCGGCGCTCGGTTTTGATGCGCTTTGCTCCGGGCGACACGGTGTTTCGCCTCGGCGATCCTGCGGGCGGAATTTACGGGCTTGTAACGGGCACTGTTAGCATCAGCTTTGCTCAGACCGGCGCTACGCCACGGTTGATCCTTCTCGGGATCCCGGGGCACTGGACCGGCGAAGGCTGCTTTCTCACGCGAAAGCCGCGGCGAGCTGAAATCAGGGCTGTCGTCAAAACGACGATGCTGTATCTTCCCCTCGACTCGATGGATCAAATGGCGGCGCGCGATCCGACGGTGGTGCATCATGTCGCGCTCTTGCTGATGATGACGGTCGAGATCCTGTTCCGCGTGATAGACGATCTCCAAAGACCCGACGTGGACAGGCGGATCGCCTCGGTGCTTCAGCGCACCACCTGGATCGGAGAGGCGCCGATTCCGTTGACCCAGAGCGAGGTCGGCGTCATGGCGAACGCCTCGCGCAAGCAGGTCAACGCCGCGCTCAAGCGCTTCTCCGAGGCGGGATGGTTAACCAACACCTACCGCTCCATCCACATCACCGATCCGGAAGCGCTCCGCCGTTTTGCCGGGGGAGACGGCGCCGATTGACAGGGCGCTCGGTGAAAACACGACCATCGTTTTGCCCTCCTTGAAAATATTGACTTGGAGCGCTTTGTCCGGCGCCCGTTCGGTTCGAACGGCAGATGAAAACCGCTACTGAAGGTGTCTGGAAAACTCGGGGCTATTGCCGCCATAATGATGCGTCATCCGAACCGTTCGTTTTTGCGATATGAATGGTGATCGTCGGAGGAGGCGTTGCCGTGAAGCGTTTGGCGCCGGCAGTCCTGTTGATCGCTGTTCTGCAAGGCGGGGCTCGCGCAGAGCCCTGCGTCATCAATAACCCTTTTAACAGTCTGACGAACGTCAGGGCTGGCCCGCGCGGCGCCTCAATCCTGAAGAGGCTCAAGAACGGCGATCCAGTCCAATTCATCGCTTCGAGAAAAGATCAAACAGGCGGCGATTGGGGCCATGTCACATTCTCGGAAGCCGGCGCCACGGGCTGGGTGTTGCGCCAATATTTGGACTGCGCCCCACGGGAATCCGCCAAAATGGCTAATCATCCGACGTCGTTGTCAGAGCCGGCGGCGCCCGGTCCAGAGACGACTGCGACAGCGACAAGGCTTGTGAAACTGAAATGTGATCTCCACGGAGAATGTTCGGGATTAAGGCGTGGAATTTATAGCGACGATCATTCATGTCCGAGCGCGCTTGGCGTTTCAGATGGCGCTTACAAAATCATTCTTGATTATAGAGACGATGTCATAACGCTTATACACCCAGATAAGATGCAAACAATATTAGATATGGCGTGTGATGCTGATGATTGTCAAGGTATAAGCCGTGGAAAACATAAAACGACAAAATGGACACATGATTTATTATTGACGGAATCCAAAACAATTATTGACTATACGTATGAAGTCGCATCCGATTTTGGTGATGGCATTTCGTTCATGGTCACGCATATTTATCATGGAAGCTGTGCCCGTGAGCCGTCAGGCCGATAGTCGCCAGCTGACGACAGCGGCAATGTGGATGGACATTTTTTCAACGGGCGGCTCCTGAAGGAAGCGTCTCCATTTACGGAGGCGCGTCACGCGACTTCCATCAGGGGGCGATTTTTTCGAGATCGTCTCTTCCGACCGAGGCCGCGCGATCACAATTTCCGGGTCCAGAACCGGATGGCGAAGGCAAGGTCGTCCGCGAAGGTGGAGGGCTTGCCGACCTCAACCGTGGCGGTCATCCCCGCCGCAAGCGTGATGTCGGGCGGGACGCTGTCGATGGCGATCCGCACCGGGATTCGTTGCGCGAGGCGGACCCAGGTGAAGACCGGATTCACATTCGACAATTCGGCCATGGACCCGGCGGCGTTCTGGTCGGCGATCCCTCGGCTGACGCTGTCGACGCGTCCGGTCAGGATTTGATCGGGATAGCCCATCAAGGTGAAGCGCGCGCTGTCGCCGGGATGGACGCTGGCGAGCTGGGTCTCCTCGAAATAGCCGGCGACCCAGAAGGAATCGCTGTCCACGACCGCCAGAGCCGGCTGTCCGGCGGTGACATAATCGCCCTCGCGCAGCCGCAGATTCACGACATAGCCGTTGACGGGCGAGCGCACCACGGCGCGTTCGAGATCGATCCGCGCGCGTTCGAGCTGGGCGCGCGCGGCTTCCGTGGCTGCGGCGGCGACATTGGCGGCGCTTTCATAGCTTTCGCGGTCTTCGCGCGACACCGACAGTTCGGACAGCCGCGCGCGTCCATCGGCCTTGATCCGGGCGATGCGCAGGGAGTGGCTCTGGCCGTCCAGCGCCGCCTGCGCCTGGTCCCGCGCGATTCGGTAATTGCTGGGGTCGATTACGAACAGCACGTCGCCCTTGCGCACCGCCTGGTTGTCCTTGACCTTGAGCTCGATCAGTTTTCCGCTGACTTCCGGCGCGACCGTGACCGTCTCGACCCGCACGCGGCCGTCGCGGGTCCAGGGCGAGATCATGTAATGGCGCCAGAGGGCCGTCGCGCCGAGGACGGCGGCGATCAGCGCGCAGGCGGTCAGGCCGAAGCGAAGGAGGGAGCGAAGGCGGGAGAAGGGTTTCATGGCAGATACACGGTTGCTGAGAGAACGAAGACGAACAGGCAAAGCTCGAACAGGGCGGGGTGCCAGACCCGGGTGGACAGGCGCGCGCGCGCCAGCAGGCCGCGCAAGATGAAGAAAATAACCGCGGCGAATAAGAGGTCGCCGACGAAGGGCGCGACATAGACGCCGAAAAGGTTCAGCTCGTGGTTCATGCGCTTGCCGCCTGCTGAAAGAAGCGCGCGCGGCGCGCATAAAGTGTGGCGATGGACGATAGGGCGGCTTCAATCCGTATGGCGCGGGCCGCTTCTTCCGGCCGCTCGGATCGCCGGATTTCAAACCAGGCCCGCGCGGCGGCGAGCGCATCGAGCGCGTCGGAGCGGGACCGGCCCTCGGCGACGGGCCGGAGGCCGCTTTTGGCGACCGCCGCCGCCTCGGCGTCGGAGGCCAGCAGCATGCGCAGACGAAAAACCTCGCGGCCAAGGCGCAGGGCGTCGAAGGCGGCGCGCATGGCGGGATGGGCTTCGATATCGGCCGCCCGCAGGCGCGCGCTCAGCAGGCGCATGCGGTCATGCATCCGGCTCTCCCATTGGCGCGGGTCGATCGGCGCTTTGGAACGCAGCACGGCGAACAAGTCGCGCTGCAATTCGCGCAGCAAATGGCGCTTCAGGCGGCGGGCGTCCACCGGCAGCACGATCCGGTAGACCAGCGCCGTGACGATGCAGCCCAGAGTGATCGCGAAGGCGTTGTTGAGAAAGGCGATTGGATCGAAGACCATCGGATTGGAGGGCGCGAGCAGCGTGATCAGGAAGACCGTGAAGCCCTGCGCGAAAAAGGCCGCCGCCGGCGATGTCGCCGCAGCGGCGCCGAACGCCAGCGGCGGCGCGAGCCACATGGCGAGAAGGGCGAAGCTGTCGATCTGCGGCAGCACCCAAAGCAGATAGAACAGGCCGAGCAGCGCCGCCGCGGCCGTGCCCCAGGCGAATTGCACGAGATCCGAGGACGGGCGTTCGCGCAGGGCGAACAGGCCGATGGTCGGGACGACGCCCAGCATCATCATGGGGCCTTGCGGCCAGGCGAGGCCGATCCAGAGGGTTCCGGCGACGAGGACCGCGATGGCGGCGCGCGCCGCATTCAACCGGGCCCAGGCCCAATCCAGATGCGTCGCATTGCGGAGGACGCCGCCATCGCCGCGACCCGTTTCAAGCCGGATCAAACCCGCAAATCCCCGCGCCAGCACGTCGAGAAAATCGCCAAGCTTGTCTGCGGCGATCAGCGTCGCCTCGGTCAAGTCGCGCGCGTCATCCGCGCGTCCGGTGAAAAGAGCGTCCAGTTCATCGGAGAGGCGGCGCAATTCCGCCGCCACCTGTTCGAGCGCGCCCGGATCGCGGCGGGCCAAGGCGGCGTCGGCCCTGGCGAGAAGCGCATCCGCTTCGCGCGCCCAACCCGCCGCCTGCGTTTCCGAACAGGCCGGTTGAGCGAGAAAGTCGCGCAGTCCGGGCGCCGCGCCCAGGGCGCCATGCAACGCGGCGGCGGCGGCGCGCAGGGACGGCGCCGCCCCGGCGACCTCCGGCGTCTCCGCGACCGCGAAGCGGATCGCGTCATCGAGGCCGCCGAGCCGCATCCCGAGCTTGTGCAGGCGCGACGCAAGCGCGCCGCCCGGCCCGGCCTGAAGCGCGGCGCGGCCGACCGCGACAAGATCGGCCAGCAGATCCCACAGCAGGGCGTCAAGACGGCGTTGCGCCGTATGTCCCGTCAGAAGCGCGCCGACCAGGCCGGAAACAATGACGCCGAGCCCAACGGCGCCAAGACGCGCCATGGCGACGTAGAAAATGCTCTCCGGCGCATCCGCGGCGGGCAGCGCGATCAAGGCGACCGTATAGCCCGCCAGCACCGCGCCATAGGACCGATGGCCGCGCAACAGGGTGGACGCGGCCGTGCAGAGCGCCATCCAGACCGCGAGCCCGAGCAGAAACAGTTCGGGCGCCTGCGCGAAAAAGGCCATCAGCGTCAAAGCCGCGAGGCCGCCGAGGAGAGTTCCGCCGAGCCGGAAAAGGCTCTTTTCGAGGATCATGCCCTGCACCGGATTGGCCACCAGCATTACGGTGGTCAAGGCCGAATAAGGCGTGTCCAGCTGAAACAGGAAGGCGACCAACAGGGCGGTCAAGCCCGCGACCACCGTGCGCGCCGCATGCAGCGCCGCGGCGGGCGTGACAAGATGCGCGGCGAGCGCGCGCAAGCGGGCGATGGGCGCAATCAGCAGGGCCGCGACCGCCAGATGCGGCCAGTCTCGCGCTGAACTGGCGTCGCGATCGGCCGCGACGGGCGATGCAGCCAGCGTCATGCGCTATCCTTGAGGCTCTGCGCCAGATCCTGCAGCCGCTGCGCATTGTCGAAGATCTGGTCGAAAACCCGCATGCAGGTGGCGAGATCGCTTTCCGCGACCCCGGAAAGCAGCTCCCGGCGCACCCGTTTCGCGACATCCGCAGTCAATTGGTAGATTTCCCGGCCGGCGGGCGTCATGTGCAGGGTCTTGCCGCGGCGGTCGTGTGGATCGGTCCGGCGGGTGACGAAGCCCTGCTGCTCCAGGCGGTCGACGAGCTGGCCCAGCGAGGGGCGCTCCATTTCCAGCGTCTCCGCCAGATCCTTGGGGCGGACGCCATCGCCAAGCTCGCCGAGATAGAACAGGGGGCGACAGGTCGCGGAGGTCAGCCCGAAACGGGAGAGTTCAGCGTCCATGATCGCCCGCCAGCGGCGGGTGAGCAGGATCGCGCTATTGACGAATGCCTCGGGGGTCATGGAATGAGCCTAATGATAAGTGTCAATATCATTAGCTAACTAACTATATATTCGGGTCGGCCTTGTCAAGCCGTCATCAAGCGATCGCCTTCGCGGTTTTTTTCGATTAGGGAGCAAGGACCGGAGTGCGGCGAGGACCGGGCGCGCCTATCTTGCCGAGAGATTGGAAAGGCCGTCACGATGATCCGGACGATGGAAAATGCGCCGCCGTTTATAGAGGCCGCCCTGGACGACAACTTGTGCTGAGCCGCCGTGGCGGCGCGCGACGGCTCATTCGACGGCAGGTTCTATTATTCCGTGGCGACGACCGGGGTCTATTGCCGCCCTTCTTGCCCGTCGCGGCAGGCGAGGCGTGAGAATGTCCGTTTCCATGCGACGCGCGGCGCGGCGGAAGCGGCGGGCTTTCGCCCCTGCAAACGCTGCAAGCCGGACCTGGCGTCGTTGCGGGAGCGCCATGCGCGGTCAGTGGCGCAGGCCTGCCGCTTGATCGAGACCGCCGAGGAGCCGCCCGCGCTGGAGCGTCTCGCCGGGGCCGTCGGCCTCAGCCCTTATCACTTTCATCGCGTCTTCAAAGCTGTCGCCGGCGTGACGCCCAAGGCTTACGCGGCTGCCGATCGGCATAAGCGCGTCCGCGCCAATCTCAAGACAAGCGAGAGCGTGACCGGCGCTATTCACGACTCCGGCTTCAATTCGAGCGGCCGTTTCTACGCCAGATCGTCGGAAGCGCTCGGCATGACTCCGACGGATTTCCGCGACGGCGGCAGGGGCGTCGAAATGTGTTTCGCGATCGGGGAATGTTCGCTCGGTTCGATTCTGGTCGCGGCCACCGGCAAAGGCGTGGCGGCCATTTCGCTGGGCGACGATCCCGAAGCGCTGCTTCGCGAGCTGGAGGACAGCTTTCCAAAAGCGAAGCTGATCGGCGGCGACGCCGCGTTCGAGCGGATCGTCGCCGCGGTGGTCGGACTGGTCGAGCGGCCGGCGGGCGGCTTCGAGCTCCCGCTCGACGTGCAGGGAACCGCCTTCCAACACCGCGTCTGACAGGCTCTGCGCGACATCCCGGCCGGCGCGACGGCGACCTATGCGCAAATCGCCGAACGGATCGGCGCGCCGACGGCGGTCCGCGCCGTCGTCGGGGCTTGCGCGGCCAACAAGCTCGCTGTGGCCATTCCCTGTCATCGCGTCATCCGCAATGACGGTTCGCTGTCAGGCTATCGCTGGGGGTGGAGCGGAAACGCGCCTTGCTCGCAAAAGAGTCGGGTGAGTCGGAATGACGGCGGGCGCAGTCTAGGCTTTGCCCTGCGCCAGCAGCTCCACATAGGCCTCCATCGAAAGCTCCCCGCCTGCGCCCGCGACCTGCGCCCGATCCTGCGCGGGGATCGCCTCCTGCACAATGTCCAATCGCTTCCAGCCGGGCAGGGGCGCCTCGCGGTCCGGCTGGGGGACATATTTGGACTGCGCGAGTTTCTGGTGCGGATGGATGTAGCGGGGGCAATTGACCCAGATCGCCTCGACCGCGACGCCGACCAGGAATTCCGCGCCGGGGTAATTCTCCAGGAGCGGGTGATCGAACAGGATCTCGGCGTCGCCCTGCACGCGCAGACGGTTGGGCGTCTGGAAATCGATGAACAGCAGCCCGACTTGCGGAACGTTCATCAGGTTTCCGGCTGAATAATACATCCCGTTGCCGTCATACCAGGGGAAGACCAGCGTGGACGGGCCTGTGATTGTCACGAATCCGGGCGCCCCGCCCTTGTAGGAGACGGTTGGCCGGCCCGCCGTGTCGATTGTCGTGAGGAAGAACATGTCGAGCGACTGGATATAGGCGCTCTCTTCCTCCGAGAACGCATCATGGACGATGGCGTTTTCCATCAGGTCCGCCATCCGGCGCGAGTCGAACTTGTCCTGCAATTCCCGATGCTGGTCGGTGTAAAACTTCGACATCGCAAGTCGCCCCTGATCGATGCTGGCGGAACCCGGGTTCGCGCAATATGCGAGGATCCCATCGTCGGAAAAGAATTGGCAAGAGGCCGCTCCCGAAAGCAGCCGGGAAAGCGCAGGCTTTTTCATGGAAATCATTTAGGTTCATTGGACCTGTTGTCGGGCGCAGTAGCGCTCGATGCGATCACTTCATGCGATCACTTCGCCCTGACGCCCCCGGATTCCGCTCTCCGCTCGAATTAAGGAGAACGAACCGCCTCGCCGAATTGATCCTCCGCATTGTCAGAACCCTCGATTGCGAGGATCATATTCGCAATATCGAAGCGGATATCGCGATCATGACTTATCAGGTCGGCTATAATCCGGACGGGTCTTATCTGGCATTGGTCACCGGCGCCGACGCGCAGCCCTACAATTGGTATAATGCTTATTTCTCTGCGAGCGGACAGATAACTGGTTATTGGTTGGCAAATTCTGATGGAAGCTACACGTATGATGAAATAGACTATGATAATTCAAAGCCATATTCCTTGCTTCAGGTCGAAATCAACTCCAGCGGACAGGCCACGAGCGAGTTCACCAACAATCACGATGGAACGCACACCTCCGTGGTGTTCGATACGACTGATACACAGAGCTACGCCGCTTATTACGCGACGTTGAGCGCCTCCGGCCAGACGGAGAGCGTTTTTTTCCAGAACCACGACGGCACGGCTGGATCCGTCGCCTATGACTATGACAATAGCCAGACGTGGACGACTTTCACGGCCGATTACGTTGCCGGAGGCGCGCTCAGAGACGTCGCGTACAAGGACGACGGCGGAAGCGGCGTCTACGTCCAATACGACTATGACAATACGCAGAGCTGGAGCGCATATCAGAGCGTTTACGACGTGAACGGCGCTGTCATCCGGGAATATTTCGCCAATCGCGATGGCACGGCGCTATCGGTCGTGCACGATATTTACGATTCCGGGTTCAATTATGTTTTCGAAAACATAGCCACGCTGACCAATGCCCTGGGCGTCGTCCTCGACAAGGCGTGGAACGAGGCGAACGGGGCTCAATATAACGAAGAAAATGTCATGATTGGCGATCAAATCGATCCCGCCGCCGCGCCGAGAGTCACGATTTACGCTCCGGGGCATATCCTTGCGAAGGAATCATTCGGGACGCGTTTTTATTCTGCAACATACTATGATTGGAGCAACACGGAATACTGGTCGCAGGTTGTCGAGAATAATGGCGGGGAAACCATCCTTGACGACGACGGGTCGACAAGCCACTTTTATCGCGGCCAGCCAGGCTACATTAACTTCAGCCTGTATTACGGATTTCCGTTCTGAGATATCATGGCGATACGAATTCATTGTCGCATCACCATTTTGAAAACCTCGGCGGTGTAGGGCGCGCCCCGAGCCGATAGCCGACAATGGCGTCATTTGCTCGAAGGATCGCGCTGGCGCCGTCAGGGACTTCACATTTTCGTCTTCGAGCGAAAATTGACCGGCAGGTCGAAGGTCAGCTCATTGTCCGCGATTTCCGGCGGCGGCGGCGGGGTGGGATCGGCGCGCTTCATCATGGCGATCGCCGCCGTTTCGAAAATGGCGTCGCGTTCGCCCGGCGCGGCTTCCGCCTTGAGCAGATGGCCCATGCGGTCGATCCGAAAGCGCACGACGACGGTCGCGCTGCGTCCGCCGCCCTCGGCGGGATAGCGCTTGGCGCGGTCGAGATGGGCGACCAGCTTCTTTTGCCAGGTCATGCGCGCGAGCCGCGCCTGTTCGCCGAGGCCCGGCGCCGGGGCGCGCGCCTGCGTGGACTCGCGCGCCGCGAGCGAGCTTGGGGCGGCGGCGGCTTCGGACGCTTGCGCGGCTTCCGAAGCGGCGGTCGCGTTCTGCGTGACCTTGGGCTTGTCCTCGGTCGGCTTGTTGCGGGCCGGCGCGGCTTGCTGCTCCGCCTCTTCGGTGTCCAGCGCCTTGGCCTCGGGCAGGTCGCTTTCCTCGATCTTCTTCTCCTGCGCGAGCGCGGCGGCGGCGGCGGTCGAGCTGTCTGCCTCGGGGCCGGGCGGCAGGAAGGAAGGTTCACGATGCGGCGCCTCGAATTCCAGCGCGACCTCGGTCGCGTTCGCGCCCAACTCGCTGTCCTCGTCGGCGTCGGCGAGGCAAAAGGCGCCCAGCGCGACCGCGCCGCCATGCAGGAAGACGGCGGCTGTCGCGGCGATAAGCCAGGGCCAGGCGAGTCGGCGCTGCGGCTCGGCTGAGAAAATCTTCATGGCTGTCCTCCTGTCGCGGCCTGCCCTTTCCCCGCCTCCAGCGCCACCAGTGCGATCTTGGAATAGCCGGCGCCCTTGATCAGTTCGAGCACGGCCATCAGCTCGCCATAGGCCGCCGTCTTGTCTGCGCGCAGATAGATGCGGCGATCCTTCGCCTCGCCCGCTTCCTCTCCGATCCGGCGGACCAGATCCGCGCGGGCGACCTGCGCCTCGCCCACCGCCAGCGAGAGGTCTGCCTTGATGCTCACATAGATCGGCTTGTCCGGCTTTTTCTGGGGCGTGGCGCTGGCGGTCGGCAGGTCGATCGGCAGGTCGACCGTCGAGATCGGCGCCGCCACCATGAAGATGATCAGCAGGACGAGAATGACGTCGATGAAGGGCGTGACATTGATGTCATGCGCTTCGGCGAAATCGTCGTCGCCTTCGCTGGAAGGAATAGACGCGGCCATGGCTCAGGCCTTTTCCACGGCCAAGGGCATCGCCGAGGGCGCGTCGAGGCGGTCGAGATCGCGCGACAGCAGCCGTCCAGCCGCGCCCGCGGCGCGCTGGACCAGTTCGAGATAGGCTTTGGACGCGCGGGCGACCGAATTGTAGAAAACCACCGCCGGAATCGCCGCGACCAGTCCGATCGCTGTCGCCAGCAGAGCCTCGGCGATGCCCGGCGCGACCACGGCGAGATTGGTGGTCTGGGCCTCGGAAATGCCGATGAAGCTGTTCATGATCCCCCAGACGGTGCCCAGCAATCCGACGAAGGGCGCCGTGGCGCCGATCGTGGCGAGAGCGCCGGCTCCGCGCCGTGTCGCAGCGGACTCCTCCCGGGCGATTTCCGAAAAGCGCGACGCCGCCCGTTCCTTGAGGCCGCTTTCGCGGGGCGCCCCAGCGGAAAGGCTGCATTCGCGCGCGGCGGCGTGCAGCAGGCGCGACAGGACATTGCTCTCGGCGCTCAGTTCCGCGCGGGCCTCGGCCAGGCTGCCGGCGCCGTCGATGCGCTGGAGCGCCTCGGTGAGGCGCCGCCGCGCGCGCCCGACCTCGGTCATTTTGGCGATGAACACCGTCCATGCGACGAGGGAGGCGCCGGCGAGAATCCCCATGACGGCTTTGACGAAGAGAGTGGCGTTGAGGAACATGATCCAGGGCGACAATTCATGCACGTCGGCGGCTCCGGGGCGTGAGAAAAAGCATTCAGGCTTCCGCATGGGCGCGGATGAGATTGTGATAGACGTGGCTGAGTTTCAGGGTTTCCGGCGCGTCGATTCCGAGCTTGCCGGCGACGCCCTGGATCGCCTGGTCGAGATCGAAGATCATCGCGCGGGCCTGCGGCTCGCGGATCATGCTCTGGATCCAGAAGAAGGAGGAGACCCGCGCGCCCCGCGTGACCGGCCGCACCAGATGAAGGCTGGACGCCGGATAGAGCACGAGATCGCCCGCGGGCAGTTTCACCTCATGCGCGCCGAACGCATCCTCGATCGCCAGTTCGCCGCCGTCGTAATCCTCGGGCTCGGAGAGGAAGAGTGTGGCCGAGAGATCGGTGCGAATGCGCAGGCCGGTCAGCGCGTCGCCGCGAATGGAATTGTCGACATGCAGGCCGAAGGAGGCGCCGGCGCCATAGCGATTGAACAAAGGCGGAAAAATATGGCGCGGCACGGCCGCCGCGATGAAGAGCGGATGGCCCGTCAGCGCGGAGACGATTTTTTCGCCCAGCCGGCGCGCCAGCGCGGAATCGGGGGGCAATTGCTCGTTGTTCTTGACGGTGGCGGACTGGGCGCCGGCGGTGTGGCGGCCGTCCTCCCATGCGGCAGCGTCCATGAGGCCGCGAAATTCCGCGACCTCATGTTTGGCGATGACTTCGGGAAAGCAGACCAGCACTTCGTCCCCTCCCTCAGAAGCGCGCGTTCAGCGTGAGAAGGGCGGTGCGGCCCGGCGCGACCATCACGAAGGGCGAGGTGCTGCGATAGAGCGAGTCGTAATAGAGTTCGTTGGTGATGTTGTTGACGGAGACCTTGGCGGTGAGCTCCTTCGCAACCTTCATTTCGACGAAGGCGTCGAAGCGCCAGTGCGCGGGCAGCACGGCGCCGGTATTCGCCGCCAGCGTCCCGCCGTAAATCTGGGACATGTAAGTCGCCTGGCCGCCGATCTCATAGGTCTTGTTGATCTCGTATTTGGTCAGGAGGTTGAAGGATTGATGGGCGATATTGGCCAAAGGCAAGCCGACATTGGTCAGATAGAGCGTTGTGTTCGCCGGCGCCGTATTGGAGGCGGTCACCTCCGATTGCATGAGGACGACGCCGCCGTTGACGCTCCATTCGGGCGTCAGCTTGCCGGCGATTTCCAGATCGACGCCCTGCACGCGATAGGCGGCGCCGGCGACGACGGTTTGTCCCACGGTCTCGCGCGCGTTGGTCTTGTCGGTACGGAACAGGGCGGCGGTGGCAAGCAGGTTGCGGTCAAACAATTCCCATTTGGCTCCGACCTCCATCGCGCGGTTGATTTCCGGCCCATAGACAAGATTGGTCGCGGTCGGGGACAGGCCGCCATAGGCGGAGCCGGTCGCGTCAAGTTCGGCGCCGACGGGATTGGAGGAGGTCGCGTAAGCCGCATAGAGGCTGACCGTCGGAATCGGCTTCAGGACCATGCCGCCATTGTAATTGAACAGGGTCGAATGGACCGAGTTCGCGCCCAGCGTGTTCGATGCGGTGATATGGTAATCGTCGAGACGGATGCCGCCGTTCAGCAGCAGCACGTCGTTATAATTGGCCGTGTCGATGAGATAGACGCTGCCGGTCGTGACGGGAACCGTCGTGGGGTTGCTGCCGAGCGTCCGGTCGAAATTCGGAAAGCCGATGAAGGCGGTCTGCGGGTAGAAGATATTGACGCCGCTCAGGGACCCGGAACTGGTAAAGCCGCTGCCGAAACCTTCCGAGGCCAGGCCGGTATAATTGTTGATCTTGACCGTTTCCTGCGCGATTTCCGCGCCGACGACGGCGGCGTGCCGGAAATCGGCGGTGTTGAAGCGGATGACCGCCTCGGTCTGGTCGGCGATGACGTCGGTGGTTTGAGAGCGGCTCTGCGGGTTGGCGGTTACCGTCCACTTCAAGGGATTGGGATCAGTGGCGACAGGGCGTTCGGCGAGGGTTCCGATATAGTCGAGCCTGGATTCCGCGATCCGCAGCTTGTTGCTGATCGTGACGGAATCATTGAGCTTATAGATGGAGTTGAGCGTTCCGATGTCCTGTTGGGCTTGTTGGAAATCGCGGGTGATGAAGCCATAGAAATTATTGCGGGACACGCCATATTCGGTGACGGGACCGCCGACGACTCCAAGATTCGCCCGGTAATAGGGCACGCCGAAATCGGGAATGCCGCTGAGATCGGTGTGGATGTAATTGCCGGTAAGGATGAAGGAGTCGGCCGGCGTCCACTTGAAGGCCGCGAAAGCGCCGTTGCGATTGTCCGTCGTGTAGTCGCGCCCCGAAACCTCGGCGCCTTGCAGCAGGCCGCCGGCCCGGACGGACAGGGTCGGGTTGATGACCTGGTTGACGTCGATCGTTACACGCTTGGTCATGTCGGTCCCATAAGTGGCTTCGACCGAGCGGAAATTGGTGTCGCCCGCCGCCTTGGGGACGATATTGATGGCGCCGCCGGCGGTGCCGCGCCCCGCATAGGATGAGCCGGGGCCGCGCAGGATCTCGACCTGTTCGGTGAAGAAGTTCTCGCGGATGCTGACGCCCGGGTCGCGCACGCCATCGATGAAAATGTCGTTGCGCGCGTCGAAGCCGCGAATGAAGAAGCGGTCGCCGAAGGCGTTGCCGCCTTCTCCCGCGCCCAGGGTGAGGCCGGCGGTGGTGCGAGCGACATCCCTTAGGCTGGTCGCATTCTTGTCGGCCAGAACTTCCTTGGAGAGAATGGTGATCGTCCGGGGCGTGTTGGCGACCGGTTCGGTGAATTTCTGCGAGGCGACGCGATCGGACAGGTAAGGCGCGCCCGGATGGGTGTAGGGGCTCGGACCCGGAAGATACTGGAGTGGATCGGTCGTCGCCGACGACTGGGAAGACGACGCGGGCGCGGCGGCCTGGGGCTTCTGCTGGCGGGCGACGTTGCGCAGGGCGGCGCGAGCGCGTTGTTGCGCGGCGCTGGGTTTGGCCGGAGTGGAGTGGCGGCGCGCGGCGGGGGCGTCGACAGTGAGGACCGGCAGCGACGAGGCCCGCTCCTCGGCCTCCGCTGCATCGGTCCATGCGGCGCCAGCAAGACAGGCCAGCGCCACCTGCACGCCGGGCTGCACGGCGGCAGCGAAGGGCCCGCGCAGGGAAAGCGGCGTCCGGATTGCTGAATTGACGGATAGCGTCATTGCGGGCTCCTTGAAATTTCGATGGCTGTGGCGCGGGTCAATCGGCGCTTGGCGCCTTCATCAGCGAGAACATTTCATCCACGGCCTTCAGGGCCTGCAGGCGGATCGGTTCGGAATCCTGATGTCCGGCGATGCGCACGCCCTGGATGACCGCTTGAATTTCGTCGCGGAAGTCGCTCAGGAAGCCGATCGGGTCGCGCGTCTCATTGGCGACGCGGGCGATCAGGCCGGTGAGCAGAATCTGGCAGGCGACCATCCGGCCATTGAGTTCGTTCATGTCGTGCGCTCGCCGCGTTTCCGTGGCGAGCGCCCCGCGGAGGCCGGGCGGGCGTGAATCATCGTTTTCGGGTGGCTAGGCGCCACGCGAATGAAAGGGGTCATTCGGCTTGTTCCGTTCGCGGATCGAGACGATCCCGATGAATTTCTGATTGACGGATTTCAGCCGCAATCTGGAAGCGCGGCAACAAAAAGGGCAAAGATTAGAAATATTCTAAATACAGGACGCGCCGACGCGCCGGCGCTGCGGCTATCCGGGCCTCGGAATTTCTCGTTTGGACTTCAATGGGCTTTCGACAAAGGTCCAGATCGGCGGCGTCAGGAGACTTCGCGCTCCCCCAGAGCCGCGGCCATGAACAGCTCTATGATTCGCTGCGCCTTTTCCGGGCGGCGCACCAGGGCGAGGCCGTCGCCTTCGCGGACCGCGATTTCGGAATCGGGCTGAAGAATCGACTCGCCATCCTGCCGCTCCAGCGCGACGACAAGGAAGGCGCCGGCGCCGAGCTCCTCGATCCTGCCGATGGTCAGGCCCGCGCAGGGGCTGCCCGATTCGGCGGTGACGACCTCGATGTCGAGGCCAAGGCTTTGAAGGTCGAGTGCGAGGCGGTCGAGATTGCCGCCGCGCGCCCGGGCGATCAGCCGGGTCATGTCGCGGTGGAGCAGCAGTTCGGCGACGCGCTCGGCGCCGATTCGGGCGGGCAGCACAACGCGATTGGCGCCGGCCTGGATCAGCTTGCGTTCGGTCGAGGGCAATTCGCCGCGCGCGATGATCGTCAGGTCGCGCTTGAGGCTGCGGGCGCTGAGCGTGATGAACACATTGGCGGCGTCCTCGGGTAGGACGGTGGCCAGCGCCCGGGCGCGGGTGACGCCAGCCTGCCGCATGATCTCCTCGTCGGTGGCGTCGCCATGGATGACATGATAGCCAGCCTTGCCGGCGGCGGCGATGCGCTCGTCGGAATGGTCGATCACCACGAAGGCGCCGCGGGCGGCCTTGAGTTCGTGGCAGAGCATCTGGCCGATCCGGCCGAAGCCGCAAACGATCACATGGCTGGAGAGCTTGTCGATGTCCTTTTGCATGCGTCGGCTTCCGAAAACCTGTTGGAGCTGGCTCGCCGTGATCAACTGAAACAGGCTGCCGGTGAAAAAGATCATGCCGGTGCAGCCCGCGACAATCAAAGCGATCGTGATTGCGCGGAGGCCGGGCGTATCGACGGGCGCCACCTCGCCATAGCCCACCGAATAGACGGTGAGAATCACCATATAGACCGCGTCGTTCAGGCTCCATCCCGAGGCGACATAGGCCGTCGTGGCCGTGGCTCCCACGACCAGCATGAAACCGACGCCCGCAACGAGATTGCGGAGCGGTGAGGCGAGAAACTGAACCATCGGGGTCCCAAATCCGGCGGGGGAAGCCTAGCGCGATCCATCCTGCCCGCTGAATGATCCATCGCAAGGCCCGCGGTCAAATGATTTTCGCCCGGACGCGCATGACCATCTTGCAAACGCCGGGTTAAGCGGGCGGCAACCAGGCTCGGCTAGGCTTCCGGCGCGGTTCCGGCCCCTCAGGCGAAAGCGGTCATGAAATACAGATGGAGTCTAGGCCTGCTGATCGCGATTGGCCTCGTCCTGCGCGCGCTTGCCGCGCGCGGCGATCTCTGGGTCGATGAAATCTGGACGCTCGCGCTGGTCACCCCGCTTAAGAATGGTTTCGAGGTGTTCTGGAACATCTCGCATGACAACAACCATTTCCTCAATTCGCTGTGGATGTTTCAATGGGGGCAGGACGCCAGCTCCCTGCTTTACCGCCTGCCGTCGATTCTCTGCGGCGCGGCGTCCGTCGCCGTCGCGGCCAGGATCGGGTCGCGCGACTCGCCGGCGGCGGGGCTGATCGCGGCTTTTCTCGTCGCTGTCGCCTTTCCCTTCGTCAACTACGGGTCGGAGGCGCGCGGCTATGGCGCGCTCATTCTCGCCATGCTGGTCGCGCTTGACGCCTTCGAGCGCGCCGCGCCGCTGCTGGGGGGCATCGACGCTCAAACAGAGCCGGGACGCTCGGAACTGCGGCGCCAGAGCTGGATCATGGGGCTGGCCGTGGGCCTCGGCGCGCTCGCCCATCTCGAAATGCTGATCGGCGCCGCGACCCTGGGCCTGACCGCGCTCGTCCGCGCCCTCGCCGAGCCGCCGCGCGACGAAGCGCCGCGCCGCCTCCGGGCGACGGTGAAATTTTTCCTGCCCGCGCTGGTCCTGACCCTTCCCGCGATCGCGGCGGTGGCGTCCGGCATTGTGATGCACGGCGTGACCATTGGCAGCCTTTCGCGCGAAACGGGCGCTTTCGCCGAGGGCTATGGCGGATTGCTGGCCGCGCTGGCTGGGCTGCCGGCGACATTTCCTGGATGGCTCGCGCTGCTCATTACCGCGCTTGGCTTCGCCGCGGCGGCGCTCGCGGGCTGGCTCCCTTTTTCACGCGCCTTGCTCGTCCTGTGCGGCCTCATCGTCGCGCCTGCGGCGATCTTCCTCGTCAATCCGCCGAATTTGCAGTTTCCGCGCTATTTCCTCGTTTTCGGCGTGATCTTCGTGGTGGCGCTGGCCGCGCTGGCGGCGCGCCTGTGGGAGACGCCTCGGGGCAGGGCTTTCGTCTGCCCCGCCGCCCTGCTGTTTTGCATCGGACAGGCGATCCTGCTTCAGCCGCTCCTGCGCGGCGGACGGGGCGAAGCCTCGGCCATGATCGCGATCATGGCCGAGCAGCCGCATGCGACCTATGCGTCGCAGATCAGGCGCGCGTCGGAATATGTGCTTGATTATTACAGCCGTCGCGCCGGACTGGACCTGCGGCGCGTTCCCCCGCCTGCGACCTGCGCCGGGCGGCCTGACTTTTATATCATCGGGGTTCCGATTGACCTTCCGATCGCGGAGGAAAAAGTGACGCTCGGGCCGGAGGCCTGTCCTACCCTCTTCGTTCAGGCGCTCGATGCGCCGGGGTCGTCCTTTTCCGGCATGCATTGGCGGCTGTTTCGTCCGGCCCTGCGGTCGGCGGCGGATGTCCGCTGAGCGGTCCCGCTACTTCAGCAGGATGATGAAGCTCTGGCTGCCGTCAGGGCGCTGCGCCTCCAGACGGCGCATGCCGAGATAGCGGGCGATGCGCAGCTGGTCGCCTGTCTTGAACCGGGCGCATTGCCCGGTGGCGGCCTGCTCGGACAGAAAGCGCTCCGCCGCTTCTCGGCTTTCCTCGATAGAGAGGTCGATCCAGCGCTTGATCAGGTTCGGGTCCTTGCAGCCGAACTGCGGGCCCTGGAGGACGCAGACGTCGCCGACCTTGCAATCGGGCTGGGCCAAAGCGGGCGCCGCCGTCGCGGCGATCAGGACGAACAAGGCTCGCGAGAACGACATATATGACATGGGGCGAGGGTTCTGGTTCCGGGATTTCCACTTTCTCGCCCCGCAGGCTTGCGCGAAGCCTGCGGCGCCGGTTTGCTTTTCCTCGCCGGATCGGGTATGAGACGAGCGCTGCATTGCAGCATGAAGAGGCGCCGGCGCATAGGACGGTAACGCGTCGCCCGGCCCCAATCCGCCTCTATGGCCGACAGCCCAATCTATGCGGGGCCGTCTTCGACAACGCCGCATCCAGCGTCGCGCTTTCCCGCGCGCCGTCGCGGCCCGAAATGTAAGATCCCAAGTGACCACATTTTCTGAGCTCGGCCTTGCCGAGAACGTTTTGCGCGCCCTCACCAGCGAGGGCTATGTCCATCCCACCCCAATCCAGGAGCAGGCGATCCCGCCGCTGCTCCAGGGCCATGACCTGCTCGGCATCGCCCAGACCGGCACCGGCAAGACCTGCGCCTTCGCCACGCCGCTGCTGACCCGGCTGCAGCAATTCCCGCAGGCCGTGCGGCCCAAGCAGACGCGGGTGCTGGTGCTCGCCCCGACCCGCGAACTCGCCGCCCAGATCGGCGAAAGCTTCCGCGCCTATGGCCGCCACGCCAATATGCGCGTCGCGGTGATCTTCGGCGGCGTCGGCTTCGGCCCGCAGCTCAAGGCGCTGCAAGGCGGGCTCGACGTGCTCGTCGCCACGCCCGGCCGTCTGCTCGACCATCTGGCGCAGGGCAATCTGCGGCTCGACAACACCACCGCCGTGGTGCTGGACGAAGCCGACCACATGCTCGATCTCGGCTTCCTGGTTCCGATCCGGAAGATCTTCGCCAAGCTGCCCAAGACCCGGCAGACCCTGTTCTTCTCCGCGACCATGCCGAGCGAAATCGCCACGCTGGCCGGCGAAATGCTGCACAATCCGGTCAAGGTCTCGGTGGCGCCGGTCGCCAAGACCGCCGACCGCGTGGCGCAGCGCGTGATTCTGGTCGAGGGCTCGGGCAAGCGCGACGCGCTGATCCAGTTGATGAAGAATCCGGATTTCAGCCGCTCGATCGTGTTCACGCGCACCAAGCGCGGGGCCGACCGCGTCGCGGGCTTTCTCAACGACGCTGGCTTTTCCGCCGACGCCATCCACGGCAACAAGAGCCAGAACCAGCGCATCCGCGCGCTTGACGGCTTCAAGAGCGGCCAGGTCGGCGTGCTGGTGGCGACCGATATCGCCGCGCGCGGCATCGACGTCGACCAGGTCAGCCATGTCGTGAATTTCGAGCTGCCGGAAGTGCCGGAAAGCTACGTCCACCGCATCGGCCGCACGGCGCGCGCCGGCGCGGAAGGCGAAGCCATTTCGCTCTGCGACAACAGCGAGCGCGCCTATCTGCGCGCCATCGAGAAGCTCACCAAGCAGAGCATCCCCGTCACCGACCTGCGGCTGAACCCGCATGCGCCGGAAGAGGCGCCCCCGGCGCGCGGAAAGCCGCAGGGCCGTCCGGCGCATCGCCCCGACGACCGTCGCGGTCCGGCGCCGACGCGTCACGGCGACTCCCGTCGCGAGCACGGCCGCCAGCACGAAGCCAATCGCCCGGAGAGCCGCAGCGAGCGTCCGCGTCCCGCGGGCGGCGGCCAGCGCCCGGCGCGCAGTGGCGGCGCTTCGCGCAATGGCCCGCGCGGATGAGGATACAGAAAGGCCGGGGAAAACCCCGGCCTTTCCTCTTTTGTGACGCTTGAACCAGGAAAGCCGGCGACTTTTCTAGTGCCCTTCAAACGCCACCAGCGAGCGCACCGGCACGCCGAGGTCGCGGATTTTCTGGGCGCCGCCGAGTTCCGGCAGGTCAATCACGAAACAGGCCGCGATGACATCCGCGCCCATCTGGCGCAGCAGTTTCACCGCGCCTTCGGCGGTGCCGCCGGTGGCGATGAGATCATCGACCAGCAAAACCTTTTCGCCCGGCTTTACCGCGTCGCGGTGCATCTCCATCTCGTCCACGCCATATTCGAGGCTATAGGCCACCGAAACCGTGACATGGGGCAGCTTGCCCTTCTTGCGGATCGGGATAAAGCCGGCGGAAAGCTGATGCGCCACCGCGCCGCCAAGGATGAAGCCGCGCGCCTCCATGCCCGCGATCTGGTCGATCTTCCGGCCGGCGAAAGGCTGCACCAGCTCGTCTACGGCGCGGCGGAAGCTGCGCGCGTCGCCCAGCAGCGTAGTGATGTCGCGGAACATGATGCCCGGCTTGGGATAGTCGGGAATGGTGCGGATGATGGCCTTCAAATCAGTCTCGAACGTCATGGCGGCGTCGGCTCACTTTTGCGGGAATGGCGACAGCGCGGAAACACGCCGTCAGTCGAACAGGCTGGAGACGCTTTCTTCCTTGGCGGTGCGGGCGATGGCCTCGCCGATCAAGGGCGCGATGGTGATGACGCGGATATTGCTCGCCACGCGCACGGCCTCGGTCGGCAGGATGGTGTCCGTGATGACCAGCTCCTTCAGCCGCGACGACGAAATGCGCGCCACGGCGCCGCCCGAGAGCACGCCATGGGTGATATAGGCGCGAACGTCCTTGGCCCCCGCCTGCAGCAGGGCGTCGGCGGCGTTGCACAGGGTTCCGCCGGAATCGACGATGTCGTCGACGAGGATGCAGTTCTTGCCATGGACGTCGCCGATGATGTTCATCACTTCCGATTCGCCGGCGCGTTCGCGGCGCTTGTCGACGATGGCCAGCGGCGCATTGATGCGCTTGGCGAGCGCGCGGGCGCGCACGACGCCGCCGACATCCGGCGACACCACCATGACATTGGTAAGATCGAGCTTGTCCTGAATGTCCCGAACGAGAACCGGCGCGCCATAAAGGTTGTCGGTCGGAATGTCGAAAAAGCCCTGGATCTGGCCGGCGTGGAGATCGACCGTCAGCACGCGGTCGGCGCCGGCGCGGGTGATCAGATTTGCCACCAGCTTGGCGGAAATGGGCGTGCGCGGGCCGGGCTTGCGGTCCTGCCGGGCGTAGCCGAAATAGGGGATGACCGCCGTGATGCGCCGCGCTGAGGCGCGCCGCAGGGCGTCGGTCATGATCAACGCCTCCATCAGATGGTCATTGGTCGGCGCCGAGGTGGACTGCACGATGAAAGCGTCTTGCCCGCGCACGTTTTCCTGGATTTCGACGAAGATTTCCATGTCGGCGAAGCGACGCACCTGACATTTGGTCAGCGGCACGCCAAGATAGGCTGCGATCGCTTCGGTCAGGGGGCGATTGGAATTGCCCGCCAGAATTTTCATTGCACCAGCCATGACGCTGCCTTTGCCTTGCCCGACTTGGGGCGCGTCTTAGCAGGGGGTTGAACAATGAACAATACGACTGGGGGACGCTGTCGTGATTTTGTTAAGAATCACGCGCGATCAACGGGCCGGCGCATAGGAAAGGGCCTGCGGGCGCGGCGCGTCGGGGGAGGCCGGAGCGACGGCGTTTTTGACCGCGTCATTGGCGTTTCTGGCCGTCGCGGCGAGGGCTTCCGGCGTATTGGAGAGATAGGCGGCCAGTTCGCTGGCGCTGCGCTGGGCGAGCGCAGAGAGCGCGGCGGAATCCACCAGCGTCCACGGATCGGGCGCGGCGCCCCTGAGCGCGATTTCGTCATTCAGTCTTTGCGCGCGATGATTGGTCCTGTCGTAAATGTCCCAGACGCAGGTGAGTCGCGCGCCGCCGTCGACAGGAAAGGCGGAGATATAGCCGCGGACGAGATAGCGCGCGGCGGCCGAATCGGTCAGCGCGACATCCTGCTGCCCAGCGGCGGCGTTGAAATAAGCCATGAACTGGCTTTGCAGCGGCGCCGGCGCGCCTTCCATCTGGGTGATGGCGATGGCGGCGGGACGGGGGCTGTAGCCCGACGCGACAATCTGCGCGCCTGGCGCGGGAGAGGTGGAGGCGGCGGGGCTGACATGTTCGTTGCAGCCCGACAGCGCCAAAGCCGCGATGGCGGCGGAAAAGGGGATGAACCCGCGAAAAAGCGCTGACAAAGCCGCCATGAAATTTCGCCCCTGACGAATTATTGACTATTCGTTAATAAAATAGCTAGCCGCAATTGTGACGAACGTCCAGCCTCGGTTGCGCTTTTGCTTAAGGGGGCCATTTCAAGGCGCCCTCGAGACCCTTAAATAAGCGCCATGAGCCGCACCAAGAACCCCATCGACCTGCCGCCGCCGGAGCCTTTCGAGGCCCAAGACCTCGAGGCCCAAGACCTCGAGGCGGAAGACCTCGCGGCGGAAGACCTCGCGGAAGACGCCGAAGACGTCCTGATCGACGAATCGGACGCCGAGGAAAGCTCGGGGGTCGAGCTCGACCTGGAGGGGGAGGCCGGCGCCGCCTCGCTCAAGCGCGGCCTGCGCGCGATTCAGGACCATTGGCGACATGCGCCGATGAGCCCGGGCGTCTATCGCATGCTCGGCGAAGACGGCGCGGTGCTTTATGTCGGCAAGGCGAAAAGCCTGCGCAAGCGCGTCGCCTCCTATACGCGGTTCGCCGGCCATACCAACCGCATCGCGCGGATGATCGCGCTGACCGCGTCGATGGTCTTCGTCTCGACCCGCACCGAGGTCGAGGCGTTGCTGCTCGAATCCAATCTCATCAAGCAGCTCAAGCCGCGCTTCAACGTGCTGATGCGCGACGACAAGAGCTTTCCCTATATCCTGCTGACCCGCGACGAGCGCGGCGCGCGGCTGACCAAGCACCGCGGCGCGCGCAACCTCAAGGGCGATTATTTCGGCCCCTTCGCCAATGTCGGGGCAGTCAACCGCACGCTCAACGTGCTGCAGCGGGCCTTTCTGCTGCGCTCCTGCGAAAATTCCTTTTACGACAATCGCTCGCGGCCCTGCCTGCTGTTCCAGATCAAGCGTTGCGCCGGCCCCTGCACGGGAGAAGTCTCGCAGGAGCAATATGCCGAACTGACGCGCGAGGCGCGCGACTTCCTGGCCGGCAAATCGCGGGCGGTGCGCGAGCGGTTGGCGGGCGAGATGAACGAAGCGGCGGAAAAGCTGGAGTTCGAGCGCGCGGCGCGGCTGCGCGACCGCATTTCCGCGCTCGCGGCCATTCAGGGCCAGCAGGGCGTCAACCCGCGCGGCGTCCCGGAGGCCGATGTTTTCGCGGTGCATGAGGAGGCGGGGCAATTCTGCGTCGAGGCGGTGTTTTATCGCGCCTGTCAAAACTGGGGCAATCGCGCCTATTTCCCGCGCGCCGACCGCAGTTTGTCGCCCGGCGAAGTGCTTGGGCCCTTCATCGCGCAATTCTATGCCGAGCGGCCGCCGCCTGGGCTGGTCCTGCTCTCGCATGCGGTCGAGGAGGCCGCCTGGCTGTCCGAGGCCTTGTCGCAGCAATACGGGCACAAGGTCGAAATTCACGCGCCGCAGCGCGGCGAGAAGCGCGAGATGGTGGTCGACGCCCGGAACAACGCCCGCGAGGCCTTGGGACGCCGTCTGGCCGACAACGCCAGCCAGATGAAGCTGCTGGAGTCGCTCGGGGCGGCTTTCGGCATGGAGAAGGCGCCGCGGCGCGTCGAGGTCTATGACAATTCCCACATCATGGGGAGCTCGGCCATTGGCGGGATGATCGTCGCCGGGCCGCAGGGCTTCGTGAAGAATCAGTACCGCACCTTCAACATCAAGAGCGAACTCACGCCCGGCGACGACTACGCCATGATGCGCGAGGTTCTATCGCGCCGCTTTTCGCGTTTGCTGAAGGAGGCGCAGGAGGAGAGCCAAGCGCCCCAGCCGATCGACCCGGAGGCCTTTCCTCAGGCGCCGGACCTGATCCTGATCGACGGCGGGCGCGGCCAGTTCGAAGCGGTCCGCACCGTGATCGACGAACTGGGCGTGACCGGCGTGACGCTGGCCTCCATCGCCAAGGGCGCCGATCGCAATGCCGGCCGCGAGACCTTTTTTGTCGCGGGGCGTGAGCCGTTCAAGCTGGCGCCGCGCGATCCGGCGCTTTATTTCGTCCAGCGGCTGCGCGACGAGGCCCATCGCTTCGCCATCGGCACGCACCGGGCGCGGCGCAAGAAGGAATTTGCGAAAAACCCGCTGGATGAGATCGCCGGGATCGGCCCCGCGCGCAAAAGGGCCTTGCTGCAGGCCTTCGGAACCGCCAAATCCGTGGCCGCGGCGGCGCTGGCCGATCTCGAAAAGACGCCCGGCTTTTCCGCCGCGACGGCCAAGCTGGTATTCGATCATTTCCATGAAAAAGGGTGAGGAACGAGGCGCGGCCCTTTCCGCAGGAAAAAGCCGTTGACGCGGCGGCGTGAAAAAGCTTCCCTCCGGCGATGTTGTTCCGCCCCGTCCGCTCCGGCGCCAGCCGCACTTTCAACCTGCCGAACATTCTGACGTTCGGCCGGGTGGTGATCGTGCCGGCGGTGGTGGCCTGCCTGTTCTGGCCGGACGAATACGCCTTGCGCTGGACGGCGCTCGGCCTCTTCATCGTCGCGGCGATCACCGATTTCTTCGATGGCTATCTCGCCCGCGCCTGGGGACAGCAATCGGCGCTCGGCCGCATGCTCGACCCGATCGCCGACAAATTGCTGGTCTCGGCGGTGCTCCTCATTCTCGTCGCCGACGGCACCATCAGGAGCTGGTCGCTCTGGGCGGCCATTGTCATCCTCTGCCGCGAAATCCTTGTGTCCGGCCTGCGCGAATTTCTGGCCGAGCTGAAGGTTTCTGTGCCGGTCAGCAAGGTCGCCAAATGGAAGACGACCATGCAGATGATCGCGCTGGGCTTCCTCATCGCGGGCCGCGCGGGCGAGCTTGTCCTGCCAGGGACCACGCGGATCGGCCTCTTCCTGCTCTGGATTTCCGCGATCCTCACGCTTTACACCGGCTGGGACTATATGAAGGCCGGGATCAAACATGTGGTCGAGGAATGAGGCTGGTCTATTTCGCATCGCTGCGTGAGCACATCGGCAAGTCCGAGGAAGAGCTGGACCTGCCCGACTCCTTGCGCACCATCGCCGAGCTGATCGACTGGCTTGCCTCGCGCGATGAATTCTACGCCGCCGCCTTCGCCAAGGGCATTACCCGCGCCGCCATCGACAAGAAGCACGCCAAGCCCGAGGCGCTCATCGTCGGCGCGCGCGAAATCGCCTTCTTCCCACCGATGACAGGGGGCTGAAGATGATTCCGCGAAAGATCCGCGTCCAGAGCGAAAATTTCGACGCCGCCGCCGAGAGCGCGGCTTTGACGGATGGACGGCGCGACATCGGCGCCATCGCCTCCTTCATCGGCCTGTGCCGTGACGAGTCCGGGACGCTCGAAGCCCTTGAGCTTGAGCATTATCCCGGGATGGCGGAGGAGGAGATCGCCCGAATCGCGGACGAGGCCGGGCGCCGCTGGCCGCTGCTTGGCGTCACCGTCATCCACCGCCATGGCAGGATCAGGCCCGGCGAGCAGATCGTGCTCGTGCTTTGCGCCAGCGCCCATCGCGCGGCGGCTTTTTCCGCCGCCGAATTCCTGATGGATTTTCTCAAATCCCGCGCGCCCTTCTGGAAGAAGGAGCATCGCGCCGACGGAACACAGGGCGAATGGGTCGCCGCCAAGGACGCCGACGAAGCGGCGCTGGAGCGGTGGAGCCGCGACGCCTGAAACGGCGGGCGCAAGCCCCGCCGCGCCCGGACTCCGCTCAGAGCCGTTCGATCTTGCGCGCCGCCTCGTCGATCAGATCGGCGATCTCGAACAGGATTTTCTTGTCGGGTTCGCTCGAAAGGCGCTGACCCAGAGCGGTCTTCAGATTTTGCATCGCGCGGGCGACAGGGCCGGCTTCCATAGGCCGGGCGCGTTCGCCGACGGCGTCGAGCCGCGCCAGCGCCGCATTGGCCTCCCCGCGATGTTCGCCCAGAAAACTCTTGCCGGCTTCGGCGAGCGTAAACTGTCTCCTGGCGCCTTCCGAGGCCTGGGCTTCGATATGGCCGATTTCCTCCAGAAGAGTGAGGGTCGGGTAAATGATGCCCGGGCTCGGCGCATAGGCGCCGCCGGTGCGCGTTTCGATCTCGCGGATGAGGTCATAGCCGTGACGCGGCTCCGTTTCCATCAGCGCGAGCAGGACGAGTTTCAGCTCGCCGCCGTCGAACATGCGGCGCTTTTCGCCGCGGCCGAAACCGTGCCGGCCGAAGAACGGGCCTTCGCCGGCCTCGAACATGCGGCGGCCGCGACGGGAAGAGCGGTCAAAGGGGCCGTCAGCCATGGAAGCGTCCTTGTCGTGGAAAAACGGCCGATGGCCGTGTCGATCGGAATGGGGGCCGCGCCCGTGTCCGCTGAATTGTTCAAACATGTGTTATCTCCGATATATCTTTTTACAGGTTGTGAAAAGTCTCCGAACCTTCCGCATTCGTCATTTTCGGGGGATTCAAAGGCAGAGCGTAACGTTTAGCTCGCTCTTGATCGATACAGATATATCTTAGATATGGAAATGTCAACGGCCGGGAACATCGCGCAACAAAAAAGCGCCGGGCCGAGAAATGGACTTGGCCGCAAATGCGGCTTGATCCCTACAGAGGCTTGATCTTCAGAGAGAAATGTCCGCGGAAACGGCGTCCTCGGTCGGCTCGACTTCCCTCGTATAGGCTTCGATCAGCGTGCGGGAAATCGCGCCGGGGGTGAAGCGATAGGGCCCGATCTCGGAAACCGGCGTGACCTCGGCGCCGGTGCCGCAGATGAAGCATTCGTCGAAGCCTTCCAACTCCTCCGGCATGATGCGGCGTTCGTTGACCTTGATCCCGTTCGCCTTGGCGAGGCCGATCACGGTCTGGCGGGTGATGCCGTTCAGGAAGCAATCGGCGATCGGCGTATGGATTTCGCCATCCTTGACGAACAGGATGTTCGCGCCAGTGCATTCGGCGACACGGCCCTGCCAGTCGAGCATCATGGCGTCGGCATAGCCGCGCCGTTCCGCGCGATGTTTCGAGATCGTGCAGATCATGTAAAGGCCGGCGGCCTTGGAGGCGCAGGGCGCGCAGGCCGGATCGGGGCGGCGATATTCGGCGATGTCGAGGCGGATGCCCTTCATCTTGGTCGCGATGTCGAACATCGAGGGCCAGTCCCACACCGCTATGGCGACATTGATCGTGGCGTGCTGCGCGGAAATGGCCATCATTTCCGAGCCGCGCCAGGCGACCGGGCGCACATAGCAGTTGGTCAGGCCGTTCTTGGCGACGACGAGGTCCTTGGCGGCGTCAAGCTCCTCGACCGTGTAGGGAATTTCGAAATCGAGCAGTTCCGCCGATTTCTTGAGGCGCTCGGAATGTTCGCGCGATTTGAAGATCCTGCCGCCATAGGCGCGCTCGCCCTCGAACACGCAGGAGCCGTAATGCAGGCCGTGCGAGAGGACGTGCAGCTTGGCGTCTTTCCACTCTACGAGGGCGCCGTTCATCCAGATGAAACCGTCGCGCTGGTCGAAAGGCAGAACAGACATGGCATGATCCTCGTAAAACGTCCCTGTGGGGAGGCTTGACTGCTAGCAATCGACCTGAGATATGTCAATAGAGCTGACATATTTTTCAGGACTCCGGGAGGAGCTGGCCGCATGGCAGACGCTTTGCCGCAGAAAAGCGCGCCGCACGGAAAGAGGGCGGACCGCACGCCGCCGCACGAGCCGATGGACCAGGCTCCGCCCGAGCCGATGTTCGATTTGATCGAGTTGTTCTTCTTCGCCTATCGCGATTTCGTCGGCGACGCCGACCGCCTGCTGACACGTTATAATTTCGGCCGCGCCCATCATCGCGTGCTTTATTTCGTGGACCGCAGGCCGGGCCTTTCCGTGGCGGAACTGCTGGACCTGCTGAAAATCACCAAGCAAAGCCTGTCGCGCGTGTTGAAGGATCTGCTCGATCAGAATTACATCGAGCAGCGGCCGGGCCTGCTCGATCGCCGCCAGCGCCTGATGTTCCCGACCGAAAAGGGCGAGGCTCTGGCGCTGGAGTTGGCGGAGCTGCAGTCGCGCCGTTTCGCTCGCGCGCTCGAAATCCTGCCCGAGGGCGCGCGCGCCCAGGGCGCGGCCTTTCTTGCGGCCATGTGCGACCCGGCGACGAGCGACCCGGCGACAAGCGGCCCGGGAAAGGGTGATAGTGTGAAAGGCGATCCCGCGACCGGAGGCGCGACATGACCGAAGCCGATAACCTGCCGCCGGCCGATGACGCCTTGCATCTACTGGTCGTGGATGACGACCGCCGCATCCGCAACCTGCTCAAGCGCTATCTGCAAGGCGAGGGCTATCGCGTGACGGCGGCGGAGAGCGCCGAGGACGCCTATGCCCATTTGCGCGGGCTGCATTTCGATCTCATCATTCTCGACGTGATGATGCCCGGCCAGAGCGGCTATGAATTCGCCGCCAAGATCCGCGCGGAGAACGCGCCGCTCGCGGAGGCGCCGATCCTGATGCTGACCGCCCGCTCCGAGACCGAGGACCGCGTGAAGGGGCTGGAAGCCGGCGCCGACGATTACATGGCCAAGCCGTTCGAGCCGCGCGAACTGGCCCTGCGCGTCGCCTCGATCCTGCGCCGCGCCGCGCCGCGCATGGCCGCGCAAAGCGCGCCGGGTCAGAACGCCGTGCGCTTCGGCGAATTCGCATTCGATCCGGATCGCGGCGAATTGCGTCAGGGCGACGAGGTGATCCGCATTACCGAGCGCGAGCGCGACATGCTGCGCCTGTTGCTGGAGACGCCCGGCGAGGCGGTGTCGCGCGAGGCTTTGGGCGGCGGCGGCGGCGCGGCCAACGAACGCACGGTGGACGTGCAGGTGAACCGGCTGCGCCGCAAGATCGAGACGGATCCTGCCAATCCCCTGCATCTCCAGACGGTGCGCGGCTTCGGCTACAAGCTGGCGATCGACCGATGAATGTCGTCGCGCAGGCGCTTGTCGAGGCTCGGCGGCTCTGGCGCACCTTCGCCCGGGGGCTGGCCGCCGTCATGCCAAAGGGGCTTTACGCCCGCGCGCTGCTCATCGTCATTTTGCCCATGGTCGTGCTGCAATCCG
Organism: Rhodoblastus sp. 17X3; assembly: GCF_030056575.1. GTDB lineage: Bacteria > Pseudomonadota > Alphaproteobacteria > Rhizobiales > Beijerinckiaceae > Rhodoblastus. The sequence continues at coordinate 360,810 of NZ_JASHHX010000001.1, forward strand.
CCATCGCGCTGGTCTTCATGGAGCGCCATTGGCAGACGGTCACGTTCCGCCTGTCCAATGCGGTGACGCAGGATATCGCGGCGCTGATTGACATCTATCGCGATTTCCACGGTCTCGATCCCGATAACAGCAAGCTGGAGGGGATCGCGCGCTACCGGCTCAATCTCGACGCGGAAGTTCTGCCGCCGGGGCCGCTGCCGCCGGCCCTGCCCAAGCCGTTCTTCTCTCTGGTGGACCGCGCCATGTCGAGCGAGATCGAGAGGCAGATCCGCCTGCCGTTCTGGATCGATACGGTCGGGCGTTCAGACTTCATCGAAGTGCGCGTCGACATGGGCGAGGCCGTCCTGCGGGTCGTCGCGCGTCGCAGCCAGGCCTATGCCTCCAACACCCATATTTTCATCATCTGGATGGTCGGCACCTCGGTGGTGCTGATTTCGGTCGCGATCTTGTTCCTGCGCAACCAGATCAAGCCCATTCTCGCGCTCGCCGACGCGGCGGAGGAATTCGGCAAGGGCCGCGAGGTCGAGTTCCGCCCGCGCGGGGCGCGCGAGGTGCGGCGCGCGACCTACGCATTCCTCGAAATGAAGCGGCGCATCGAGCGGGCGATGGAGCAGCGCACGACGATGCTCAATGGCGTCAGCCACGATCTGCGCACCATTCTCACGCGGTTCAAATTGTCGCTGGCATTGCTGGGCGACGAGGCCGACGTACAGGATCTGTCGGGCGACGTTGATGAAATGCAGCGCATGCTCGAAGCCTATCTCGCCTTCGCGCGAGGGGACATCGGCGAGGCGGCCGCGCCGACCGACATTCCGGCCATGCTCGAAACCCTGCGCCAGGAATCCGAGCGGCTCGGCCATGACACGCAAGTGGTCTATGCCGGCGAGCCCATCGCCACGGTGCGGCCGGACGCCTTCAAGCGCTGCCTCGCCAATCTGCTGAACAATGCGGCGCGGCACGGCGACAAAATCCGTCTTGAAGGCTCGTGCGACGAAAAATTCCTGCAAATCCACGTCGACGACGACGGGCCGGGCATTCCCGTGGACGCGCGCGAAAAAGTGTTCCGGCCCTTCGTGCGGCTCGACGAGGCGCGCAATCAGGACGAGGGCGGCACTGGCCTCGGATTGGCGATCGCCCGCGACATCGCCCGCTCGCATGGCGGCGAAATTTTTCTCGGCGCCAGCCCGCTCGGCGGCCTGCGCGCCAGCGTGCGCGTGCCGGTCTAGAGCCCCGATCCGATGGAATCGGATCGGGGCTCTAGGTTTTTGTTTTGACGCGTTTTCTTCACGCGAACCGGCATCCACTTCGCTCGAAAACGCTCTAAATCCCTTCCGTTCGCGCTTCGCCTGTGCGAAAGGCTAGGATGATGCGATGGCCGTTCCAGATGGCCGTTCAAGGAGCGCCCGCAATGAATCTCGTCGATATGGCCCTGGCCGATCTCTCTGGCGCGGAGACATTTCCGCTCGATGCGCTCCTCACATTGCGCCAGAAATGGCAGTCCGCGCGCGAGCCCTTGTTCGCGGCGCTGAACGCCTTCGCCTCGGGCGCGGACCGTTCGCCTGAAAACGCCGAAAAGGTGTTTTTCGGCCTGCATCTGATGGCGGAAAAGCGCGAGGCCGAGGCCTGGGCGCCGCTGCTTGCCGTGGCGATCGAAGGCGCGGCGCTTTACGATATGATCGGCGACGCCGCCTCGGAAACCCTGCCCGCCATTCTGCTCAGCCTTTATTCCGGCGATCTCGCCGGGCTCAAAAAGCTGATCGAGGCGCCCGCGGCGGACGAATGGGCGCGCGTGGCGGCGCTGGAAGCCTTCTGCGCGCTCGCGGCCAATGGCGAAATTCCGCTTGAGGAGGCGAAGGCCTATCTGGCGCAATGTTTCGACAGCCTGCAGCCGCGCGAAGCCCATCCGATCTGGTATGGCTGGCAGGGCTGCGTCGCCTTGCTCGGCCTGAGCGAACTGGAGCCTTCCGTCGCGCGGGCCTTCGGCCAGGGCTATGTCGACAAGAATGTGCTGAATTTCGAGGATTTCCAGACCGAGCTGCGCGCCAATCGCGCCGCGCCCGACCGCCGCGAATTGTTCGAGGAGCGCGGCATCAAGCCGATCGACGACGCGCTGGAAACCTTGTCCGTCTTCGAGGAAGAGGACGAGCCCGAGCCGGAGGCGCCGGCGGAAAACAAGTTCCGCGACGTGGGCCGCAATGACCCTTGCCCCTGCGGCAGCGGCAAGAAATTCAAGAAATGCTGCCTGGTTGGGGAGTGAGGTCGCAGGCGGCGCAATTTATCGGTTGACGAAAATCCGCTCCGCCAGCCCGATCAGCGGCGCCGTGAATGGCGCGAGGCGGCGGCGGGCGTCCTCGACGCGCTCCACGAGATCCTCGCCGCGCGCCAGTTCCTTGTCGAGCGCGGCCATCGTCCTGGCGCCGTCCTCGCTGTCGTCGGCGAGCCAGACATGGAACACGCGGGTCCAGGACAAGGCGAGGCCCTGCAATTTCAACGTTCCGAGCGGGCCTTCGCTGTTGAGCCCCGCCGCCTCCAGCATGAAGCGCAGCGAATTGAGCGCAAGCTGGTTGAGCGCGGGCAGGGCGAGCGGATCATGCATCGCCCAGTCATTGATGTTTTTCAGCGCCGGTTTATAGGGCGTCATGGCGTCGAAGCGGCGCATCAGCACGTCGAACAGACGGTCCTTCGCACTCTCGCCGCCAAGCTTTTCACCTCCTTCGAGCACGATTTTGTCGATACGCCGTGAAAAGCCACCCAGAACAGCGCCCTTGGATGGGAAAGAATCGCGGAATTGCGCGAGGGTGAGTCCGGCGCGGTCGGCGACATCGGCGAGCGAAATCTCGTCCCAGCCGCGCTCGGCGGCGAGGCCCATCAGCGCGTCGATGATTTTCTCGCGCGGGTCGCTTTTGGCTTGTGGGCCTTTTTCTTCGTTCTTGCCCTTGGTCATCGGCGCGCTCCCGCTTCACTGGCCGTGAACATGGGGCAAAAGCCGCGCAGCGGCAAGGGCGCAGGGAAAAGCGCGGGCGCTCAGCCCGACAATTCGCCGGCGCGTTTCTCGGCGGCTGCGGTTGCCCGCGCCATCAGCGCCGCGAGGCCGTCCGAACCCATCAGCACGTCGAGCGCGGCCTGCGTCGTCCCGCCGGGCGAGGTGACGTTCTTGCGCAAGACATCCGCGCCGGTCTCGGGCGAGCGATGCAGCAATTCGCCCGAACCCTCGACCGTCGCGCGCGCCAGCCGCAAGGCCAGATCGACCGGCAGGCCGAGCGCGGCGCCGGCTTGCGCCAGAGCCTCGACCAGATGAAAGACATAAGCCGGGCCGGAGCCGGAAATGGCGGTGACCGCGTCGATCAGCTTTTCCTCGCCGACCCATTCCACGCCGCCGACTCCCGCCAGCAATTTTTGCGCGAAATCGTGCTGTTCGCTCGTCACATCGGCGCTGGCGAAAGCGCCGGTGATTCCGCGCCCGATGGCCGCGGGCGTATTGGGCATGGCGCGGACGATCGCCCTGGCCGGCAGGCGCGCCGCCAGATTGGCCACGGTCTTTCCCGCCAGAATGGAAATCAGCAGGCTGTCGCCGGTAAACAGCGGCGCAAGCGCGGGCGCGGCCGCTTCCAGCATTTGCGGCTTGATCGCCAGCACGACGGTTTGCGCGGCGGCGGGCGCGGGATTGACCGCGAAGCCTTTTTCCGCCGCAAGGCTGTTCAGGGCGTCGGACGGATGCGGCTCATGGACGGCGATAGCGTGTGGGGCGATGCCGGCGTCGAGCCAGCCGCCGAGCAGGGCGAGGCCCATCTTGCCGGCGCCAACCAGGGCGAGCGAGGTTCCGTCGTCCATCACGCCTCGCCGCGCGTGTCCATCAGCGCGCCTTCCAGCGCCTCGGCGGCGCTCTTGCCGGCCCAGACCACGAACTGGAACGCCTGGTAATAGCGTTCGCAGGCCTCGGTCGCGGCGGCGAGCGCCGCCTCGCATTGCGCGTCATTGGGCTCGGCGCCGCCGGCGAGCAGGATGGCGTGACGGAACATCACCACGCCGTCCTTGGACCAGACGTCGAAATGGCCGATCCACATATGTTCATTGATGCGCGCGACCAGATTGGCGGCCTCGGCGCGGCGGCGTTCCGGCACCTTGAGGTCGAAGGCGCAGGCGAGATGCAGCGCCTCGCATTGCGGCAGCCAGGTGAAGGCGACGTTGTAATCCGCCCAGACGCCCTCGACGCAAATGGAGATTTCGTCGGGATCGTCGCGGTCGAAGGCCCAGTCCCTCAGGGTGGCGATCCGTTCGACGACGTCAACCGGGTGTTCGACCCTGTCGTTCAGTTCAATTCCAGAGAGCAGCATCTACAGGTCCTGGGCGCGAGCGGCGCGGCAAAGTAAAGGAACGCGGCTGGTACTCGTGCAAACTCCGGACCCCGCGATCCGGCTGTTTCAGCAGCCGAATCACCGGACAAGACCAATATAGTCAGATTTGTCCGGCGACGGAATCCTGTCCGCGTCTCTGGTTAAGTTGCTGGATTCGCGTGGATTCGTCCACCGGACCTGAGGCGGCGTCCACAGCTAAACGCAAAATCAGCTTCTCTTTTCGGTTTCCGCAAGCTTCGCCTCGAGTTCGGCAATGCGGCGCTCCAGCGCGTCATTGGCGTTGCGCGCGGCGACCGCCATGTCGCGCACGGCCTCGAATTCCTCGCGGTTGACGATGTCCATGTTGGCGAGCAGGCGCTCGACCTGGGTCTTGATTGCGGCCTCCGCCTCGCGGCCGAGGCTGCGCGCGGCGCCGGCGGCGTCATTGAACAGGCGCGACATGTCGTCGAAGAAGCGATTGGGCGAGGCGCTCATGAACAGGCTCCATTGGTTCAAGCCGCAGACATGGGCGCCAATTCGCCCGAGTGCAAGAATTTTGTTGCCTGGCTTTTGCACAACCGGCCTATTCAGGCCCTTGATGGCCGGCGCGGGCCGCTTTACTTCGGCACTTCATCTCAAGGGACGCCGACATGCCGCTTTTCCTGATGAATTATCCGGTGATCGATCCGGTCATGGTCAATCTCGGGCCGCTGCCGGTGCGCTGGTACGCCATGGGCTATATCGTCTCGCTCCTGGCGGGCTGGTTCATCGCCACGCGGCTCGCGCGCAGCGAAGCGCTTTGGGGCGGCGTTCCGCGCCCGGCGCCAGAAAGGCTCGACGATCTGCTGGTCTATGTCGCCTTCGGCGCCGTGCTCGGCGGGCGTATCGGCTATGTGCTGTTCTACAACCTGCCCTTCTTTCTTGAGAATCCGCTGGAAATCCCCGCGGTCTGGAAGGGCGGCATGTCGTTCCACGGCGGGCTGGCAGGCGCGACGCTCGGCGCCTGGCTATTCGCCCGGCGCGAGAAGACGCCCTTCCTCAGCGTCGCCGATCTCGTTTGCGCGGTGGCGCCCATCGGCCTGTTCCTGGTGCGCATCGCCAATTTCATCAAGCCGGAGCTGTGGGGACGTCCTGCCGACGTCTCCTGGGCCATGGTTTTCCCCGGCGCGGGGCCGCTGCCGCGCCATCCGAGCCAGCTCTATGAAGCGGGTCTGGAAGGGCTCGCGCTCGGCCTTGTCATGCTCGTCGCCGTGCGCGCCGGCGCCTTCCGGCGGCCCGGCTTGACCTCGGGTCTTTTCATCGGGCTTTATGGCGTGGCGCGCATCTTTTGCGAATTTTTCCGCGAGCCGGACCCCCAGCTCGGCTTCCTGTTCGGCGGCGCGACCATGGGCATGCTGCTCTCGGCGCCGCTGGTCTTGTTTGGCGTTGTTCTGATTCTTTATTCCTTGCGCCGCGCCCGGCGCGCGGCAAATGATTTGGCGGCGGAGGAACCATGACGGAAACGCAGGAACGCGCGCTCCAGAAGCGCAGCCTCAAGGACGACATCCGCGAAATCGTCGCCGACGAAGGGCCGATCTCGATCGAGCGCTATATGGCGCTCGCCCTGACCCATCCGACCAAGGGCTATTACACCACCCGCAATCCTTTCGGCGTCGAAGGCGATTTCGTCACCGCGCCGGAAATCTCGCAGATGTTCGGCGAATTGATCGGCTTGTGGGCGGCGGAAATCTGGACACTGATCGGCGCGCCGGCGCGCATCCGGCTGGTCGAGCTTGGGCCGGGGCGCGGCGCCCTTATGGCGGACGCCTTGCGCGCCGCCCGCGCGGCGCCCGATTTTTTCCAGGCGATCGACGTCCATCTCGTGGAGGCCAGCGACCTGCTCGCCGAGAAGCAGCGGCAGGCGCTCGCCGACAGCGGCAAGCCGGCGACATGGCACAAAGGCCTCGACGAGGTCCCGCACGGCCCGGCGATCTTCATCGCCAATGAGTTTTTCGACGCTCTGCCGGTGCGCCATTATCTCAAGACGGCGAAGGGCTGGCGCGAGCGTCTGGTCGGGCTGGACCCCGAAGGCGAACTGGCGTTCGGGCTGAGCGAGGAGACCGAGCCTTACATCAAGGCCCAGGCGGCGGACGGCTCCATTCTCGAAATCGGCGCGGCCGCGCAGCGCCTCATGACCCAGATCGCCGCCCGCATCGTCAGCGAGAACGGCGCGGCTCTGGCGATTGATTACGGCTATGTCCGCACCGCCTTCGGCGAGACCCTGCAAGCGGTGAAGGCGCATCAATTCGTTGATCCGCTGGCGGCGCCGGGTGAGGCCGATCTCACCACCCATGTCGATTTCTCCGCGCTCGCCCGCGCGGCTTCCGCCGCCAATTCCCGCGTCCACGGGCCGGTCGAGCAGGGCGCCTTTCTGCGCGAACTGGGAATCGTGCAGCGCGCGGACATGCTGAAGCGCAATGCGACGCCGGAACAGGCGGCGCAGGTCGATTCCGCCCTGGCGCGACTGATTGGCGACGCGGCGGATGAAATGGGCGCCTTGTTCAAGGTGCTGGCCGTGACCCGGCGCGCCGTGAAAGAGGCGCCGGGCTTTGCGCCGCTCGAGGCGCAATCGTGACGGAAAAGATTTTGCGCGCGGCCATTCGCGCGACGGTTCTCGATGGCGTAACCCACGCCTTTTTCACCCGGCAGGGCGGAGTGTCAGAGGGCGTCTATGCGACGCTCAATGGCGGCGTCGGCTCCAGCGACGATCCCGCCGCCGTGGCGGAAAACCGCGCCCGCATGGCGCGCGCGCTCGGCGTCGCGCCTGAAAACTTCCTTGTGCCCTATCAGATCCATTCCGCCGACGCCCTGGCCGTTTCCGCGCCCTGGCCAGAGGGGGAAAGGCCGCGTTGCGACGGGCTGGTGACGGCGACTCCGGGTCTCGCTTTGGGCGTGACGGGGGCGGATTGCGGCGTGCTGCTCTTTGCGGACAAGCGCGCCGGCGTCATCGGCGCGGCCCATTCCGGCTGGAAGGGCGCGCTGACCGGCATGGTCGAAGCCCTCGTCGCGGCGATGGAGGCCTTGGGCGCGCGGCGGGGGAATATCGCCGCTGCTCTGGGGCCGACCATCGCGCAGCAAAGCTATGAAGTCGGACCGGAATTTTTTGCGCGCTTCGAGGCCGAGGACGCGGGCTTCGCGCGTTTCTTCGCGCCCTCCGCCAAGCCGGACCATTTCCTGTTCGACCTGCCGGGATTGATCGAAATGCGCGCGGAGCGCGCGCGGATCGGCGCGTTCGAAAATTTGCGCCTCGATACCTATTCGGATGAGGCGCGCTTCTATTCCTATCGCCGCAAGACCCATCGCGGCGAGCCTGATTACGGCCGTCTGATCGCCGCGATCGCTTTGCCGGAATAGGCCGCGCAATGCTCCGTATCGCCGCCGTCCTGATCGCGCTCATGTTCTCGCAGTCCGCCCGGGCGGCGGAGCCGCTCTGCGACGCGGCCGCCGGAAAAGTCGATCGATCCCTGCGCGCTTATGCGCCGAGAAATGATGCGCGCTATCCGGCGCAGCGCATTTCGATCCGCAATGCGGTCTTGCAGCATCCGGCGGCGGGGCTGGATTTTGGCGCCAGGATCGATGCCGCGGAACTGGCGGCTTTTCCCCTGACGCAGGCGGATCGAGCCGCGTTCGACAACGCCCTGTCCTATGTCTATCGGGCGGGGGGCGAAAAGGGTCTGGTCATGCTCGACGCGGTCGCGGGCACGGCCCATTGCCACAATCCCTTCCTTTTCTCGCGCCGGTCGGGGGCGTGGACTCAGGTGAAAGCTCCCGATGCGGAGCCGTTTTCGCTATGCGCCTCGGGCGGCGTCGCGCTGGGAACCGTCGCGGACCAAGCATTCTATGTACAGACCAATGACGATTTTCTCGAATCCGACGAGCTGACGATTTTCCCCTTCGCGAAGGATGCTCTCAGAGAAGCCTGCGTCATCGCCGCGCATTACCAGATCCTTTTTGAGACGGCCGAGCGCTTTTGCAAGGAGCCGGTTCTTTGCCAGGATTATGCCGAGAAGGCCGCCGCCTGGGCGGAGCGGCTGCGAAGCTTCGGCAGCGTCGAGGCGCCAGAGTTGGCTCTGGCCAACCCCCCCGATTTGAAAAGCGAGCGGGATGAATTGCCGCTGTTCGGCGCAAAGGAAAGCGCGCTGGTTCCCGAGCCTTTCCGGTTCGACGGCTCCGAAGCATGGTTTGCGCTGAAGGACGACCCGCGCGCGGATTTTCTGCGGCTTGGGCCGGCGCATGACGGACCAAGGAACATGGCGAATTGGGACTCCTTCACCCTCGCGGCGCTTTACAAGGGCGGCCAACCGGTGGCGAGCTTCGTCGTCGAGAAGCGTCGCGGCGCCTTTCAGGACCTCGGCCTTTACGAAAGCCTTGACCCGCAAATGACGCCCTCGGCCGTGGTTGCGGCGATCTACCGGACAGCCGCAGGCGTAGGCGGCGATTATTCCCATTCGATCTCGGTCATCGCGGATCCGCGCAGCCGCGCCCATTATCTCTCGGAACGGCTGCAACGCGAACTCAAGGAGATGGACGCGCGCACGCCGGCCGGCGACGCGCCCGATCTCGATTTCGACCCTATAACCAGCAGCCAGGACCCCGACGTGCGCGGCCTCGGGATCGCGACGGAAGCGCAGGGCGCCCAAGCGGCGACCGTCCGCGCCGAATTTCATCGCGGCGGCGCGAAGGGCAGGCCGATCGTCCTGCTCTATTCTCTGACACGCGAGAGCGGCGGCTGGCGAGTTGACGATATCGCGGCGCAAGGCAAGGACGGCTGGCGCCCGAGCGCCATTCTCAAGCGGCGCTGAGAGCGGCTCTCAGGTCCCCCGGGGCTTGGCGCGGGCGGTGGCGACTGCGGCGGCGGGGTCGTCGGGCCAGAGGTGGCGCGGATAGCGGCCTTTCATCTCGGCCTTCACCGCCGACCAGGACCCTTTCCAGAAGCCGGGCAGGTCGCGCGTGATCTGGATCGGGCGATGGGCCGGGGAGAGCAGGTGCAGCGTTAGCGGCGCACGGCCCCCGGCGAGGCTCGGATGGGTCGAGAGGCCGTAAAGCTCCTGCACCCGCACCGCCAGGACGGGACCTTCCGCCTCGCCATAGTCCAGCGCGATGGATGAGCCGGCGGGTGTTTGAAAATGGGTCGGCGCCTCGTCCTCCAGCCGCCGCGCGAGGTCCCAGGGGATCAGCGCGGCGAGCGCGGCGTCGAACTGCTGAGGTCCGATATCGTCAAGCTTCTGGAGGCCCAGAAGGTAAGGCGCGAGCCATTCCTCCGGCGCTTGCGCCAGCGCCGCCTCGCTGAGGTCCGGCCAGGGATTGTCCTCGCCCTCGCGTGCGTTCCGGGCGAAAGTCTCGCGCAGAAACGCCACCCTTTCACGAGTCTGCCGCTGCGCCTTGCTCCAGCCGAGCCGGTCGAGGCCATGCGCCGCCGCGCCGCGCGCGAGAATTTGCGCATTGTCCGGTGTGGCCTCGACGGGAAGGTTCTTTTCGGCAAGGACCAAAGCGCCGAAGCGCCGCGCCTCGCGCCGCCGCAAGGCGCCGCTGGCCGGATCGAAGCGGGTTTCATCGCGCATGGCGATCTCGGAGCCGAACAGGATCTCGAATTCAGCCTCGTCCAGTTCGGCGGCGGCCACGATGCGGCTGGCGCCCGCGCGGCCCGCCACCTCCGCGACCGCGAGCATGCTTGCGCGCGCCAGCGCGACATGCGGCTCCAGGCTTGCGGCGCGGCCATTGGCCATCAGGAAATCGCCCGCCTTGCCGCGCGGGCGGGCGATGCGGTCGGGAAAAGCCAGGGCGACCAGCGCGCCGGCGGATAGCGCGCGTTTCCCGGCTGTTTCGCCAAGCTCGCGCGCCGCCGAGCGCAGCGAATGTTTCCAGCCGTGGGCGAGGCGTCGGCCGTCCTTGCTCCTTGGCGAATTATCGCGGATGAAACGGTCCAGCCTGTCGCCGAGATCGGGCGAATCGCCGCCCAGTCCCCGTTCGGTCAGGACGACGGCGAGTTCGCAGGCTTCTTCGCCAACGCCCATCGCTTCCGCCTGCAACGCCATGCGGGCGAGGCGCGGCGGCAAAGGCAGGCGCCGCATGGCTTTTCCGCGCGGTGTGATGGCCCCTTCGGCGTCCAGCGCGCCCAGCTCCTGCAACAAGGCGCGGGCCTCGGCGCAGGCGGGCGCGGGCGGCGGATCTAGCCAGTTCAGCTCGCCTGGATCGCGCGCGCCCCAGGCGGCGAGATCCAGCAGCAGGCCGGAGAGATCGGCGGCGAGGATTTCCGGCTGGGCGAAAGCGGGCAGGGCGCCGGTCCCGGCTTCCTCCCACAGCCGGTAGCAAACGCCCGGCGCCGTGCGGCCGGCGCGGCCGCGCCGCTGGTCGGCGGCGGCGCGCGAGACGCGCAGGGTTTCGAGCCGCGTCAGACCAAGGTCCGGCTCGAAGCGCGGCGCGCGGACAAGGCCGCAATCGATCACCACGCGGACGCCGTCGATTGTAATCGAGGTCTCGGCGATGGAGGTCGCCAGCACGATCTTGCGGCGCCCTTCCGCGGCGGGGCGGATGGCGCGGTCCTGCGCCGCGCGCTCCATCGCGCCGTAAAGCGGGCAGATGTCGATGGCGGGATCGCGCGTTTTCTCTTCGAGCAAGGCGGCCAGGCGCAGGATCTCGCCCTGACCGGGCAGAAAGACGAGCAGGGAGCCCTGCTGCTCGGCCAAGGCGCGCCGCACCGCGCGGACGGCGGCGTCCTCGATGCGCTCGCGCGCGTCGCGGCCGAGATAGATCGTCTCGACCGGAAAGGCGCGGCCCTGCGATTCGACGATCGGCGCGTCCTGCATCAGGCTCGAGACGCGCGCGCCGTCCAGCGTCGCCGACATGACCAGCAGGCGCAGATCGGGCCGCAGCGCCGCCTGCGCGTCGAGCGCCAAGGCGAGGCTGAGGTCGGCGTCGAGCGAACGCTCGTGGAATTCGTCGAACAGGACCGCAGCGACGCCCTCCAGCGAGGGATCGTCGAGGATCATGCGGGCGAAGACGCCCTCGGTGACGACTTCGATTCGGGTTTTAGGCCCGCTCAGCGATTGCAGGCGGACCTTGAGGCCGATGGTTTCCCCGAGCGTCTCGCCCAGCAGGCTCGCCATGCGCTCGGCGGCGGCGCGGGCGGCGAGGCGGCGCGGCTCCAGAACCACGATCCTGCCGTCGCCGCGCCAAGGAGCGTAGCAGGGGGCGTAGGAGGCCGATTCCAGCAGCGCCAGCGGAACGCGCGTGGTCTTGCCGGCGCCCGGCGGCGCGACCAGAACGACGCAGCGGGACGCGATCAGCGTCTCGCCGAGAACAGGCAGAACCTCTTCGATCGGCAAGGCCGGGGCAGGATGCGGGGGCTGGACGCTGCGCATGCCGCCTCTTGCCAGCATTCGTCGCCCGGGGCAATCGCCCGTGCCAAAAGGCGAAGTTCTGCCCCCCTTCTCCCCCAACGCGGAAAGGTTTATAGCTCTGCCTTGGTCACGCCTCGTTTCGGCTGCCGCCAGGAAGTATTCATGTCGCCAGACGCTGTCCCTACGCCTGCCGCCGTCACGCCCGCCCCCGAAGTCGTTCAGCAGCCGGCGGAAGCCCCCGAGCATCCGGAGGGCTTCTGGACCATGCTGCTTGGCTCGATGGGCGTGGTCTATGGCGATATCGGCACGAGCCCGCTCTATGCGTTGAAAGCCGCGCTCGATCACATGAAGGCCGACGGCGTGGTCGAATCCGAGGTGATCGGGATCGTCTCGCTGCTGATCTGGGCGCTGGTCTTCGTCGTCACGCTCAAATATGTCTTCTTCCTGATGCGGGCGGACAACAAGGGGGAAGGCGGCACGCTGTCGCTGATGGCCCTGGCGCAGAATGCGCTCGGCCGGCGCTCCAAGCTGATCTTCCTGCTGGGCGTGGCCGGCGCGGCGCTGTTTTCCGGCGACGCCATCATCACCCCGGCGATTTCCGTGCTTTCGGCGGTCGAGGGCCTCAATACGGCTTCGACCGCGTTCCAGCCCTATGTGCTCCCGATCGCCGTGGTCATTCTGGTCACGCTCTTCGTTGTGCAGAGCGGCGGCACGGCCAAGGTCGCGACCTATTTCGGCCCGATCATGGTGGTCTTCTTCGGCCTGATCGGCGCGTTGGGGCTTTATCATATCGCCGACGCGCCGCGCATCCTGCACGCCTTCAATCCGATCAACGGCCTGTCCTTCCTGTTCGGCCATGGCTCGGCCGGCTTCGTCACCCTGGGCCTCGTCTTCCTGGCGGTGACCGGCGCCGAAGCGCTCTATGCCGACATGGGCCATTTCGGCCGGAAGCCGATCCAGATCGCCTGGCTCTGCTTCGTTCTTCCGTCGCTGGTCTGCAATTATCTCGGCCAGGGCGCGCTGGTCCTGAAAACGCCCGAGGCGGTCAGGGACCCCTTCTATCTCATGACGCCGAGCTGGGCTCTGATCCCTTTCGTCATTCTCGCCACAGTGGCGACCGTCATCGCCAGCCAGGCGGTCATCACGGGCGCCTTCTCCCTGTCGCGTCAGGCGATCCAGCTCGGCCTGCTGCCGCGCCTCGAAATCCAGCATAAATCGGCGACGACCGAAGGCCAGATCTTCGTCCCGCGCGTCAACCGCACCTTGCTGATCGGCGTGTTGCTGCTGGTTTTCCTGTTTCGCACCTCGGACAATCTGGCCAATGCCTATGGCATCGCCGTCACCGGAACCATGGTCGTGACGACGAGCCTCGCCTTTTTCGTGGTCTGGAAGCTCTGGCGTTGGCCGCTGTACTTCGCCATTCCGTTCATTGGTTTCTTCCTCGCCATCGACGGCGCCTTCCTGGCCGCCAATCTGGTCAAGGTGCTGGAAGGCGGCTGGGTGCCGCTGAGCCTGGGCTGCCTGTCCATGATCGTCATGTGGACATGGGTGCGCGGCACGGAGCTGCTGGCGAAAAAGACCCATCGCGACTCGATCCCGACCACCGACCTCATCCGCATGATGGAGAAGTCCAAGACGACCCGCGTGCCCGGCACAGCGGTCTTCCTGACCGGCGATCCCAATGTCGCGCCCTCGGCGCTCATGCATAATCTCAAGCACAACAAGGTGCTGCATGAGCGGGTGGTGATCATGAACGTCATCACCAAGCCGACCCCGCGCGTCTCGGAAGCGAACCGGTTCGAGATCGAGAAGCTCTCGCATGACTTCATGCGCGTCACGCTTTACTTCGGCTATATGGAAAGCCCGCGCGTGCCCGCCGCCATGGCGCTGATGCGGAAATGCGGCGTCAAGTTCGACATCATGACCACGTCTTTCTTCCTCGGCAAAAGGACGCTCAAGACGTCGCCGGCCTCGGGCATGCCGCCATGGCAGGACAAGCTTTACGTCGGCCTGTCGAAACAATCGACCAACGCCACGGACTTCTTCTCGATCCCGTCCGATCGCGTGGTCGAACTGGGCGCGCAAGTCACCATTTAATTATTTGCCCTACGCGCAAGGCGCGTAGGGCGCCCCTCGCGTCTGCTCGGCGTCGCGTTCGCTCCTAGCCGCCCCTTCGGGGCGGCGTTTTGCAATTGCGACACGAGTCGTGCGTTCTGGCCCCGTGCCGGGGGAGGCCGCAATTCTGCGTATGCCGCCGCGGGCGAATGTCTCAGAACGGCGGACAGCGGACTAACGCCGAAGTGGCCGAGAAGGTAAATGTTGGGCGGAAAGAGGGATTACGCCAGACGACTGGATCAGACGGCAGAGCGGAAAGAGGCGGATTGCCGCGTTAGAGCAGAAAGTCCCTTCGATTGAGGGAGGTCACGTTGGCAAGAGCGACCTCGAAGTCCGCCTTCCTGTCGCCGTTCACATCAATCTGAAGCAGACCTCCGCTGAATCGCAATTCGTCCAATCCGCCGTTAAATGCAGCGCCCCCAATCCAGTCCAGCATTTGGTGCAGGCTTGCGTCGATCTTCGACAGGTCAATCTTGTCTATGCCCGAAACGAAATCCGTGATCACATCGTGGGATTTGCCGACAACAGAATCCAAGAGGCTTGCGAATACGAAGGTGTCGGACCCGCCGGCGCCTGTCATGGTGTCTTGGCCAAGTCCGCCGGTGATAACGTTGTTTGCATCATTTCCGATGATCGTATCGGCGCCGTTTCCACCTGTTGCGTTCTCGATCGTGACTCCGTGAGCGATTGTGAAACCGCCCTGGACCCCTGAGACCCAGGAAACATCGCCGCCTGCGTTTGGTCCGGTAAGCGGCGCCGCGCGCAGGTCGATGGTGCATGCGCTCTCGTTGGCCGGCGCCTGAATGGTGTCGTCGCCACCCGCGTCCCAAATGCACGACCACCCCGTTCCTGGCTCGTTCACGCCGGGCAGCGTGTAAGTATCGTCGCCGGTATGATAGGACATGTTCGCTCCGTACAGGAACTGAACGGCCGCAATATCGAATGCCATCGGCGTCATTTCGTAGCCGTAGTTAGGCGTCTTGGCCGGTTGTCCTTTCCAGCCGTCGTTGTAGCTCATTACCGTGAAGATGCCTTGGTTGAGACCGTATTGGCCGGTGTTGCTAGCGTTGTTTGCCCCCGGAAAATATGGCTCCGTGACCAACTTCCCGTTCGCATCATAGAGAGGGCTTCCGTCGGGATTCGTGAACCATCCTTTTTCATTCCATGGATGGTCTAAACCCAGCAGATGGCCCAACTCGTGGAGTATCGTGACATACCCATCGCCTCCAGGCGTCACGCCACTTTGCGTCCATGCATAGCCTTGTTGATTGAAGACGCTCCATCCGGGCGTGTAATTCGATGCGAAGACGCCGTAATTAGGCCCGTAATTGTTGGGGAGAGTCGTGAACGCCTGCACTCCTTTCTCGCCGGAGAAATAAGAGGACATGCCGGCTTCATTCGTCACAGCAATGTGAAAATTTGCGCTTGCGGGGTCGGTTGTCTGCGCGAAGCTAATATTGGCTACGTTGGACCACGCTTGAAACGCGGAAGCGATCGCATTTTGCTCCCAGAATCCGGCACTGGCGCTAGTCTGCCAGTTTGTCGCCGCCACTCGATCATAAGTCGATTCGGGATCGAAGACCGCATAGGTCCCTGGGCCAACAAACGAATAGGTGAGAATCGTTTCTCCCGAGATGGGATCGATCTTGAACGGGTTGACCGGAGTGAGCCAAAGCAACGCATTCAGGTAGACATTGCTGGTTGGTCCCGCCATGGCGTTCCCTCCTACGTCTACGTGTCTAAAGCCTTACGCATCAAGATCGCGCGATGGCTTCAATAGGAATATTGATCCAATATTACGGCGCGCGCAACCTTCGCGTACGCCGACACAGCAACGAGCCTACGTGATCATTGGCCGAACATTCCAATGCGCGCCGTTGGACCGGTCGAGAGCTGCTTACGATGAGGGTGAAGACAAGTCGTCTGCCCACTGACGCACAATGGCGGCTTCGCCTTCGCCACGGGACGCTCACCAAACTGGCACGTTGGTCTCCTTCGGGTCGACATGAGGCGCCCGCAGGGAGCGCCGGGAAGGTCTCTTCAGAGCCGAATTCAGTCGTCGCCTAGGGTTCGCTTCGCCGCTCACTCCGTAAAAACGATCGTCTTGGAGCCGTTGATCAGCACGCGGCTTTCGATGTGGTAGCGCACGGCGCGCGCGAGCACGCGGCGCTCGATGTCGCGGCCCTTGCGGACCAGGTCGTCCGGCGTGTGGTGATGCGAAATCCGCTCGACGTCCTGCTCGATGATCGGGCCTTCGTCGAGGTCCGAGGTCACGTAATGGGCGGTCGCGCCGATGACCTTCACGCCGCGCGCATGGGCCTGATGATAGGGGCGGGCGCCCTTGAAGCCGGGCAGGAAGGAATGATGGATGTTGATGCAGCGTCCCGAAAGCTTGGCGGCAAGGCCGTCCGACAGGATCTGCATATAGCGCGCAAGCACGACCAGTTCGGCCCCCGTTTGTTGCGCCAGCGACCAGATCTGCGCTTCCTGCTCCATCTTGGTTTCGCGGGTGACGGGCAGGTAATGGAATGGGATGCTCGCGAAATCGAGATGCTTGTACGCCTCGCGCGGATAATTGGCGACGATGGCGACGATGTCGATCGCCAGTTCGTCGATCCGCCAGCGATAGAGCAGGTCGGCGAGGCAATGGTCGAATTTCGACACCAGGATCATCACGCGCGGGCGATGCGAGGCCGCGCGCAGGGTCCAGTCCATACCGAATTCCTCGGCGAGCTTGGCAAAACTCGCCCGCCAGGCGTCGATATCGGCGTCGGGGCGCACCGGATTGATCTCGATGCGCATGAAAAACTGATTGGTTTCGACTTCGTCGAACTGCCGGGAATCGCCAATATTGAACCCGGCATCGAAAATATGGCCGGCGACCCGGGCCACAATGCCAGGCCTGTTCTGGCAGGTCAGCAAGAGGTTATGGACCTCGCTGGCGGGTGGCGCCGAAGCGGTCGAAAGGGCGCTCTTCTTGGACTGAGGCTTGGCGGCCATGGCGAACTTTCACAGCGGACCGCCGACTCGGCGGGAATTGCCGCTGTTTAGCCCCAAGGCCGCCAAAAGTCGATGCGGAGCAAGACGTCGGTTCGGAAAATGCGGCTCAGCCCCGCGACGCGCGAGCCCGGGCCATCACATAGGCCGGCAGCAGGACCGGCGCGGGCGTGCCGCCGCCACGATCCGATTCCTCGTCCACCGGCAGCAGCATGACGGCGGTGGCGCAGACGACGCCGCCGAAGAACATGCCGAAGCCGCCGAACAGCAGCGCCAGACCCTGCAATTCCAGGTCCGAGCGCAGCATCAGGTCGCGGATGCCGGCCATGTTCGAAGCCAGCACAAGCGCAGCGCAGGCGAAGCCGACCGCCCAGCCAAGCATCCAGTTGGAGATCATCAGCCGGACAAGGCGGCTTTGAATTCTGCTGTTGCGATTCTGACGCATGGCGCCATCCCCGATGGTTTGTTGACCGGCAAGTTTATCCCAAAACAAGATTGGCGCCAGAGCCTAAATCACGCGTTGACCGCGTCGAGGCGCAGAATTTGCGCGCGCGGACCCAGAACTTCTTCCGCCACACCCAGGATATGGGCGTGATGCGTGAAGAGGATGGGCTGAATTGTCGCACCCGCCGCGGCGAGGGCCCGGAAGCCGGCGGCGGCGCGGGAATCGTCGAAACTGGCGAAAAGATCGTCGCCGACGAAGGGCGGGGCTTCGGATCGCGCGGCGTAATCCTCCAGAAAGGCCAGCCGCAGCGCGAGATAAAGCTGGTCGCGCGCGCCTTCGCTCAAGGCCGCGAGTTCCAGAGCCGCGCCGTCGGCGCGCCGCGCGCGCAGGTGCAGACGATCGTCTTCGCCGAAATCCTGGCCGAGACCGGCGTAACGCCCCTCGGTCAGGCCGGCGAACAGCTCGCCCGCGCGCTTCAGCAGCGGGTCCTGCCTTTGGCTGCGGCGCTTCTCCAGTCCCGCGCCGACCAGAAGGCCCGCGAGCTTGAGCACCGCCCAACGGCGAGATTGCTCGGCTATTTCTGCCCGCGCGCTCTCGCGCTGGAAAATGGCGGTCTCGGCGCCGGCGCTCTGTTGCAGACGCGCCAACTCGTTTTGGCTGGCGCGCTGCTCGGCGAAGACTTCGCGCGCGCGGGTTTTGCGCTCCTCGCTCTGGCGTTCGATCGCGCCGAGACGAATCAGGGCGGCGTCGGCGTCGAAATTTTCGGCCTCGCGTGTAAGGGTCTCTTCGTCATGCCCCTCCGCGACAAGAGCCAGACTGCCGCATTCCGCGCCGATCGCCAGAGCCGCCGCCTGCCGCGCGGCAAGCCGCGCAGCGAGCTGGTCCGGTTCGCAGGCGAAGCCGAAACGCGCGCAAAGGCTTTGCAACTCGCCCTCGGCTTCGGCGTGCGCCGCCTCGGCCAGCCGCGCCGCCTCATTGCCGGCCGCCAGGGCCTGTTCGGCGCGCGTGCGCAGCACAGCTTGTTCTCTCGTCTGCGTCAGCCGCGTCCGCAATTGCGCCGCCGCCGCTTCCACGGGACGAGAAGGAATGTCGCGCGCGCAAAGCGCCAGCAACACGTCGAGGCTGTGCTCAAATGCGGCAATGTCCTTGCGGATTGCTTCGACACGGGTTTCAAGCTCTTGCTCGTCGCGCAATTCGCCGGGCAGGGCGCGCCAGAAGGCGATGCGCGCTTGCGCTTCCTCGAAACCCGCATCGGGATCGAGGCGCAGCGCAGCCAATGCCGGGCGCCAATCGCCGCGCCAGACATCTTCTTCCCTGGTGAAAAGGACCAGTTGCGCCTTCAGCTTTGCAATGCGCTCCGGCGCGTCGGCCAGCCGGGCGCGAGCCTCGCGCGCCGCCGCCTGCGCCTTGGTGATCTCGCCGATCCGCGCCGCAATTCGTCGCGCCAGCGCGCCGGCGTCCAGGCCCATCGCCGTCAGACCGCATTCGGCAGCGAGCGCCTGCAAGCCGGGGAGGATCCGCGCCAGCGTCCCGCGCAGTTCTTCCATGCGGGCCTGATCGCGCCGCAAGGCGTCGCGGTCTTCGATCAACTGGTCCGCCTTGCCACGCCAGAGCGACATGTCGTGCGGCGCCCCCGGTTTGACGCCGCAGGCTCGCCAGCTTTCGGACCATTCCATTTGCAGCCCGACGCCTTCCTCCGCCAGCGCCGCGAGCGCCGCGTCGGCGCGCTCCTTATCCGTTTTCGCCGCGACGATTTTTTCACGCTCGGCCTCCGCTGCCGCCGCCTGCGCGGCATTGGCGAGCAAGGCGTCGGCGCTGCGGTCGGCATTTTCCGCGAGGCCTTCAAACAGGCGAGCCTTGTCGCGGACCCGCGCAGGCTCGGCGGGCGCATCGCCGGTGATGAGGTCGCGCAGGGCAATCCATTCCTCGTCGCGGCGGGCGCGCGCGCCGCGCAACGCGGCGAGGCTGGCGACCGGTCCTTGCAGTTCCAGCGCCCGCAATCGCGTGACGGCGGCGATGATTTGCGCCTCGGCCTCCTGAGCCTTCGCGCGGGCCTTGGCTTCGCGCGCAGAAAAATCCTCGAAGACGCGCGCCGTCCTGGCGATGGCGGCGGCGTCGGGGCTTGGACTGCGCGCAAACTGGTCGAGATCGGCCAGGGCCGGCGACAGCCGGGCGCACTTCTCGTCCAGCGCGCGGGAATCGTCGGCGCAGGCGCGCGAAATATCACGGAATGCGGCGTCGAGGCTCTCGACCTCGCCAAAGGCGCGCAGCTTTTCCCGCAAGGCTTCCGCTTCGGGCAGAATATCCTGCGGCTGGGCGCTCAGCGCGGCGAGGCGGCCTTCTTCCTCAGCGAGCGCGCGTGCGGGCTGGTCTTTCCGCGCCAACAGGTCCCGCCCACGCGCGACCAGCTTTTCGGCGCGCAGCAATGTGGCCGCCTCGGGCATGGCGGCGCGCAAATCTTCGAGACCGGGCAGGCCGCAAGACTGCGCCCGGAGGTCGAGACCCTGTCGCGCGTCGCGCAGCGCCTTTTCGCGGCGGGGCAGGTCGGCGGTAGATTTCTCATAGGCGCCGCTGGCGCGAATGAGGTCCTCGATTTTCCCGGCCGCCGCGAGCAGGTCTGAATCCGGCGCGGCGGCGTCCCTTTCCTGGCGCGCGGCCTCGCGCATTTTCAGGGCCTGTGCGGCTTTCTCCCTTGCGCCGTCGCGCGCGGCGAGCAGAGCCGCCAGCCTGTGCGCGTGCTCGGGCGAAATGGCGGCGAGATCGTCATATTGCGCTGATTGGGCGCGCAGAAGCGCGAGACGGCGCAGGATTGGCGCGGCCTTGCGCAGGCGCTCCAGCCGAAGCGCTTCGGCTTGCGCGTCCTTCTCGGCCTGTTCGATTTCGGCGAGCTGTTCGCTCGCGGAGGCGATGGCTTCGCCCAGAGCCTTGAGCGTCGATTCCGAAACCAGCGCCTCTTTTTCCAGCTTGCGCGCGGCGTCGAAGCGGTCGAGCGCCTGATAGAAGGCGCGATGGCCTGCGCGGCGATCATCGAAGATTTTCTCGGCTTCCGCATCGAGACCGGCGCGCAGGTCGAGCAGGCCGCGCAGCCCGGAGGCGGCGGCGAACAGGCTCGCGCCGATCTCGCCATCGGCCCGCAGCATGTCATTGCCGCCTTCGCGCAGGTTTTTGGCGTCAAGGCCGAAGGCGCGGTCGAAAATCTCGCGCGTGGCGGCGCCGAGAAAGGGCGCCAGGGCGTCATCGGGCAGAACGGCGCCGGAAGCGTCGAGCAAGGCGCTCTTGTCGCCGCGCCTGCGAACGAACTGCAGGATCTGCCCGTTGCGCCCGCGCAAGGTCGCGCCGAGGCGCATGTCCTTCGGCCGGAGGAAGGTGATGGTGCGGCGCGGCGCGCCATAGAACAGGTCGCCGAGCGCGGCGAGGGCCGAGGATTTGCCCGCTTCATTGGCGCCATAAACGATATGGACCTGCGCGTCCGGGTCGAAATTCAGGCGCAGGCCGTTGAACGGGCCATAGCAGTCGAGCGTGAGGTCGAGCAGCCTCATGAAGCGGCTCCGCCGCGTTCCGCGCGCGCCAGGGCGAGGTCGCGCGCCTCGCGCAGCAATTCGTCGAGTTCGTCGCTCAGGCGCGGCGCCGGAGCCGGGGTCTTGGCCTCGACTGCGGCCAAAGCCGCGAGGGCGGCCTCGCGCAGGCTGGAATCAGCAAGACATTCGTCCAGCAGGGCGGCGAAGTCGAAATTGCTGTCGAGGCGCGGGACGGCGGGCGGCGGCGCGGTTTCGAGAATGAAGCGCTCCAGTGCGATATCCTCATGCGCCCGCTGGGCCGCCGCCTCGATCTCGTCGCGCCAGCGCGCAGGATCGGCGCCCAGTTGTCCATGCAGAGTACTTGCGCCGGCGATGCGGATGCGCAAGGCGAGCAGCCGTCCGTCCGCCTGCTCGACCTCGGCGCGGGCGCTTGCTTCCACGGCGCGCAGCAGGCTTGCGGCATCGTCATGGGCGGCGGCGTCGAGCGCGATTTCCGCGAAACGCGCGCGATCGACGATCAGCCGGCGCGGGCTGGCGGCGCGGCCGTCCTCGACATCGACCAGAACCGCGCCCTTGGGGCCGGTTTCGCGAATGCTGCGGCCTTGCAGATTGCCGGGAAAGACCACCCAGGGGTCCTGCGACACGATTTCATGAGCGTGGACGTGGCCGAGCGCCCAGTAATCGTAATTTTTCGCGCGGAGGTCGTCGAGCGTGCAGGGTGCATAGGCGGCGTGGCCGGGGCGTCCGTCGAGCGAGCTGTGCAGCACGCCGATATTGAACCAGCCGGGTCTCGGCGCCGGGTAAGCGCGGGCGAGGTTTTCGCTCTCGGCGCGATCCGAAAAGCCGCGTCCGTGCAAGGCGACGCGCAGATCCGGCAGTTCGAAGCTGCCGGGCCGTCGCGTCGGAAATTGCTGCGCCAGATCGGGCAAGGCGAGGCTTCGTGTGACGACGGAATCAGCGTCGTGATTGCCCTTGAGCAGGAAAATGGGAATTCCGGCCTTGGCGAGCCGCGCGATCTGGCGGTTGAAGAAGAGCGCGATGGATGCGTCGCGCCAGTCGCCGTCGAAGATGTCGCCGGCGAAAATGGCGAAGGCGACATTTTCCTCCAGCGCGCGGTCGATCAAATCCGTAAAGGCTTCGCGGCTCGCTCCGGCAAGGCGCGCGGCCAGATTTTCGTCGCGCAGGCTCAGCCCCTTGAACGGGCTGCCCAGATGCAGGTCGGCGGCGTGGAGGAAGGTGAAGCGCATGAAAAGACCGGCGGCGATTCGCTGGCGCCAGTCTAGGCGCTGGCGCGGGGCGAAAGAAGAGATCCCTTGTTTTGCGGCGCCAAACTTGCTTTTTTGACTGTGCAATAGCGGAGCCACGATGAAGACCTGCGTCATCCAGATGAATTCGACCGGCGACAAAGCCGCCAATCTGGCCCAGGCGCGGCGCTTGATCGAGCAGGCCGTGGCGCTGGAAAAGCCGGACTGGATCGCCTTGCCGGAAGTGTTCGATTTTCTTGGCGGCTCGAAGGCCGAGAAATTCGAGGCGGCGGAAGTCCTCCGCGAAGGGCCGGCCTATGCTCTTTGCGCCGAACTCGCGGCGAAACATGAACTTTTCATCCACGCCGGCTCCTTTCTGGAAAGGAACGCCGACGGCGAGAGGCTTTCCAACACTACCGCCGTATTCGACCGTCAGGGTCGGGAAATTGCGCTCTATCGCAAGATCCACATGTTCGACGTGACCACGCCGGACGGGGCGTCCTACCGCGAAAGCGCCGTGTTCAAGCCCGGTGAGCAGGTCGTGACCTATGAGGCCGAGGGCGTGACCTTCGGCTGCGCCATCTGCTACGACATCCGCTTTCCGGCTCTGTTTCAGGCCCTTGCGGCGCGCGGCGCGCAAGCCATCGTGCTGCCCGCCGCCTTCACGCTCCAGACCGGCAAGGACCATTGGGAGGTGCTCTGCCGCGCCCGCGCCATCGAGACGCAATGCTATTTTCTGGCGCCTGCGCAGGTCGGCGCCCATCGGGTGAAGGACGAGACGCGCCTGACCTATGGCCATTCGCTAATCTGCGACCCGTGGGGCCACAAAATCGCTATGGCCTCGGACGGTCCGGGCTTCGTCACGGCGCGGCTTGATCCTGCGCTGGTCGCCAGGGTGCGCGCCGCCATCCCGGTCGCGGCGCAGCGGCGCGAGTTTTTCGCATGAACTGGTCGGACCTCGCGCTGACGCCCGAGCAGATTTCCGCCATCGAACTGAGCCTGCGGGTCGGCCTCGCCGCGACCTTCTGCAGCCTGCCCTTCGCGGTATTTGTGGCCTATGCGCTGGCGCGCTGGAATTTCCCCGGCAAGATGCTGTTCGACGCCTTCGTCCACCTGCCTTTGGTGCTGCCGCCGGTGGTCACGGGCCTCGTGCTGCTGCTCACCTTCGGGCGCAAGGCGCCAGTGGGCGCTTTCCTCGCCGATCATTTCGGCATCGTCTTCGCCTTTCGCTGGACCGGCGCGGCTCTGGCCTCGGCGGTGATGGGCTTTCCGCTGATGGTGCGGGCGATCCGCCTGTCGCTGGAGGCAGTCGATCCTCGACTGGAGCGCGCGGCCTCCTCGCTCGGTGCGCCGCCGCCGGCGGTGTTCCTGCTGGTCACGCTGCCGCTTGCCGCGCCCGGCCTGATCGCCGGGGCGGTCCTCGGCTTCGCCAAGGCTCTGGGCGAGTTCGGCGCGACCATCACCTTCGTCTCCAACATCCCCGGCGAGACGCGCACTATTCCAGCCGCGATCTATACGCTCACCCAGACGCCGGGCGGCGACATGGGCGCGCTGTCGCTGTCCATTATCGCCGCCGGCCTCGCCATCAGCGCGCTTGTCGCCTCGGAATTGCTCGCCCGCCGCATGCGGCCGCGCCGGAAAGTGTCGTCATGATCGAGGTGGACGTGGCGCTCAGCCGCGGCGATTTCGACCTGAACGTCTCCTTCGCCAGTTCTGCGGGCGTCACGGCTTTGTTCGGCCCGTCCGGCTCGGGCAAATCGACCTTGATCGACCTCATCGCCGGTCTGGCGCGGGCGGATCGCGGCCGCATCGTCGTCGGCGGGCGGGTGCTGGCGGATAGCGGGAAGGGGATATTCCTTTCGACTCGCAAGCGCCGCGTCGGGCTGGTGTTTCAGGACGCCATGCTGTTTCCGCATCTCAATGTGCGGCAGAATCTGCGTTTCGGCGCTTTTTTCGCGCCGCGCGGCGCCCGGCGCCTGCCGATGGGCGAAGTCGTGGACAAGCTCGGCATTGGCGCGCTGATGGATCGCCGCCCGATCGATCTTTCCGGCGGCGAACGCCAGCGCGTCGGGGTAGCGCGGGCGCTGCTCGCGGCGCCGGACATTCTGCTGATGGACGAGCCTTTCGCCTCGCTCGACGTGGCGCGGCGCCGCAAGGCGATGGGGCTGGTGGAAATGACCCGCGACCAGTTCGCCATTCCGATCGTGCTGGTCTCGCATCAGATCGAGGAGGTCATGCGGCTGGCCGGGCAGGTCGTGATGATCGAGCGCGGCAAGGTCAGGGAAGTCGGCGCGCCGGAGGCGATCTTCGCCAGCGCACGGCCTGAAAATCCGTCCGAGCGTTTCGGCGTCGGTTCAAGCCTCACTTGCACGGCGTCCGATTTCGACGCCCATTATGGGCTGACCCGGCTGCATCATCCGTCCGGCGAGATTTTCGCGGCGGGAAAAGTCGCCGCGCCCGGGGCGACGACGCGCATCTATGTCAAGGCGGTCGATGTCGCTCTGGCGCGCAGGCCGCCGCTGGAAACCTCGATCCGCACGGTGCTCAAGGGCCGTATCATACGCGTCGCCGGCGGCGACGGGGCGCTGGCTCTGGCCCTGCTCGAACTGGCGGGCGGCGAGCAGCTTTATGCTTCGCTGACGCGCATGGCTGCCGATGAGCTGCGGCTCGCGCCGGGCGTCGAGGTGTTCGCGCTGGTCAAGGCGGTGGCGCTCGACGAGCGCGAAATGGCCGCCGGCTGAACTTTACTTGCCAAAACTTTACTTGCCGCCGCGCAGGGCCTAAACCGGCGCTCCCGCAACGGAGGGCGCGATGGAAGTTTTCGCCAAGGCCCGGGCCGCCGCTGATGACCTTGTCGCGCGCATCGGCGCCAAGCCGCAGGTCAAGCCGCTGGTCATGGGCATCTTGAACGTCACACCGGATTCCTTCTCTGACGGCGGGCGCTTCGTCGCGGTCGAGGCTGCCCTGACCCATGCGCGGGCGATGGCGGCGGCGGGCGCGGACATGGTTGACATTGGCGCGGAATCGACCCGGCCCGGCTTCGTCCCGGTGGAGGAAGCCGAGGAATGGGCAAGGCTCGAAAAAGTGCTGGCGCCTTTGATCGAAGACGTCGCTTTGCCGGTTTCCATCGACACCACCAAGGCGGCGATCGCCCGTCGCGCGGCGGCGCTCGGCGCGGCCATGATCAACGATGTCTCCGGCTTGCGCGCGGACCCGGCCATGGCCGAGGTCGCGGCGGAGAGCGGCGCGGCTCTGGTCGTGATGCATCATTGCGCCGAGATCGACCCCGACCGCGACATTGTCGCCGACATGTTCGCCTTTTTCGACGAGACGATGGAGCTTGCGCGCGCTGCGGGGATCGCGCGTGAAAAAATCGTGCTCGATCCCGGCGTCGGATTCGGCAAGAGCTTGCGGCAGAACTTGCTCGCCATCGACGCCTGCGGCCCGCTCGGTGAAAAATATGGCCTGCCCGTGCTGATCGGCGCTTCGCGGAAGAGCTTTATCGGCGCTCTCTCGGGCGCGCCCACGCAAGACCGCCTCGCGGGGACTCTGGCCGCCCATTTGCGCGCCTTCTCGCGCGGCGCGGCGATCTTTCGCGTCCATGACGTCGCAGAACATGTCGCCGCCCTGAACGTCTGGAGCGAATTTGACCGCGCCTGAGATCGCCGCAGAGGAGCATCGCATCGGCCTCGGCCTCGGCGCCAATCTCGGCGACGCGCCGGCCAGCTTGCGCCGCGCCGTGGATTTGTTGCGGGAGGCGGGGCTCGTGTTCGACGCCGTGTCGTCGCTCTATTCCACCAAGCCCTGGGGCGTGACCGACCAGCCGGATTTCATCAACGCCTGCGCCCTGGCGCGCACGAATCTCGACCCGCTGCCGCTGCTCGACCTGATCAAGGCGACGGAACAGGCGATGGGCCGTCGCGAGACGCGGCGCTGGGGGCCTCGCGTCATCGATATCGATCTGCTGTTTTACGACGATCTGCGCTGGAGCGACGAGCGGCTGATCCTGCCGCATCCCGGCGCGCTGGAGCGCGCCTTCGTGCTGTTGCCGCTGGCCGAAATCGCGCCCGATCTCGTTCTCGACGGGACGCGGCTGGCGAGCGCCGCGGCGGCGGCCGACGCGCGGGGAATCGCCCGCCTGTCGCCGTTTTAACCAGCGTTTCTGCATCGCTCATGGCATTTAAGGCGTAGTCGGAACAATTACTTAATGAGTTTGACCGAAACTGGGCGCACCGGAGCCCACGAGCGGCCCGCGGCGGCGTCCGCCGTTCGCTTGGTGTTGTTCACAGCGCAATACAGGCGCGGCGCCCCGGATATGTAACCGGGTTCGTTTATGTGTCTTGTCGTAATCGTCGATGATCGGGCGACCAACCGGGCGATCTATACCCAGCTCGCCCGCACGATCGGCCAGGGCGTGGAAGTCCGCGCCTTTGGCGATCCCGAGGAAGCCCTGACCTGGCTGGCGGCCAATCGCGTCGACCTCATCGTCACCGATTACGAGATGCCGAGGATTGTCGGCGACGAATTCATTTCGCGTTTCCGCAGCCTGCCCCATTCGGGCGGCGTTCCGATCATGATGGTGACCATTTACGATCGGCGGCAATTGCGGCTGCGCGCGCTGGAGAGCGGCGCGACCGATTTCCTGCAGGCGCCGGTCGATCATTGCGAATTCCTCACCCGCGCCCGCAACCTGCTCAAGCTGAGCCGGGGCGCGGCGGCGCCCGCTCTGCCCGCTGAAGTTCAGCCTCCGGCAGAGCCGGACGACCAATGGGACGACGAAACCCGCCGCCTGCTCGACCGCTGCGGCCAGGGCGGCTACGCCTTTCATTTCATCGAGATCGCGCTGGCCGATCAATCTCTGGACCTCACGCCGGCGTTCACGCGGCACCTGCGCGGCGGCGACCTCGCCATCAGGATCGATCCGTCGCGCTATGTCCTGCTGCAAGGCCACGTCGGCGGCCCGCCCGACGCCCGGGCGCTGGCCCGGCGGGTGGTCCGCGCGCGCTCGTCCTTCAAGGGGGTCGCCGCCTTCAGCATCGGCACGGCGCTTCCGCGCGCCGGCGAAGGCGCGCCCCGGCAGCGCGCGGTGGAGTGCCTGCGCGAGGCGCGCCGCTCCGCCCGCGAAGCCTGGCGGGTCGAGAATAACATGGCGCCGCCGGAGCAATGGGGACTTGCGCCTATCGTCGATCTCCATACAGGCGCGCTGGCCGGCGTGCAGGTTTTGAGCGGCGGGTCCGCGGCGTCAGCCGACGACGCCGAGGCCCTGCGCGTCGCGCTGGCCTGCGCGGCGGACGGCCGCCTTTCCGCCGATGATTCGTTTCGCATTTGCCTTCGCCTCGGCTTCGATGCGGACGATCTCGACGATTTCCTGCTGCGCTTGCCGCTGTTGCTCGCCGAGGCTTGCGTCAGGCCGTCGCGGCTTGATTTCATCCTGTGCGCCGGGGAAATCGTTGCGGACGAAGCGCGCGCGAGCTGGGCGCTTGCGGCGCTCGGAACGGCTGGCGTCAGCCTCACGCTCGATCTCGGAAGCCTTGCCCAGACCGCGCGCCGCCCGGCCGCGCTTGTCGAGGCTTGCGAGGCCGCGCTCGCCCTGACCTGCAACGGGACGCGGGGGCAAGGCTGGCGCCCCGAGATCAGGCTCCCATGCCGGGACGCCCGGGGCGTCGAACCGGCGCGCGTCCTTCGGGACGCGGTCGCGCAATTCGTGGAGGGAGACGCCTTGAAGCGCGGGCCCCTGTTGCTCGCCGATGGCGTTTCCTCGACCGCCTTGCTGAGCGCTCTGCGGCGCGTGGGCGTGAGCCGCGCGCAAGGCCCCTGTTTTGGCGCGCCCTTCGCCCTGCGCGACCTTGGCTCGCTGCTCGCCGCGCGCCCGGGCGCGTCCGCTCCTCGGATCGAGGCGCGCCGGGCATGAAGTCGATCGTTTCCGCAACCCTTTCCACATGGGCCGGCGCGCGAAAGCGCACATTCGCCCTGGCGTCGCGCCGGATGAGCGTCGCACGGGAAAATCCCGAGCAGGGGATCCTTCTTAACCGCCTGTGCCTGGCCCTGGTGGTTCTGTCGGCTGCGTCCCTGCACGCCCATTATGGCGGCGCGACGGCGCACAGCTATCTGGTCCGGGGCCTGCCCTGGCTGGAAGGCTATATCCTGCTGATTGGCCTCACCCAGGCGCATCTGGCGTTCTGGCCCGCGCCCAATGCGATGCGGCGGGTCCTTTCCGTCTGCGCCGACGTCGTCTTCATCTCCGTCGGCCTCAGCCAGGGCGACGCCGCCTCGGCCTATCTTGCCACGATCTATTTCTGGCTGATCCTCGGCTATGGGGTGCGGTTCGGGCTGGCCTATATGGGCGTAGCCGTGGCCAGTTCGGCGGTCGGCTTCGCCTTCGCCATCTGGATGACGCCGTTCTGGCAGGCCAACGCCGCGCTTTCCGCCGGACTGTTCTGCTCCCTGATTGTGATTCCCGCCTATGGCGCGGTGCTGCTGGGGCGGCTCAACGAGGCGCGGGCCGAGGCCGAGCGCGCCAATCGCGCCAAGACCCTCCTGCTGGCCAATGTCAGCCATGAATTGCGCACGCCGCTGACTGCGATCCTCGGCCTCGGCGAATTGCTGAAACAGAGCGGCCTCGACGCGGGCCAGCGGGACATGGTGCAGACGCTTTCGGGCGCGGCGAATATTCTGCTGCGGCATATCGAGGCGCTGCTGAGCGTATCCCGCGACGATATCGGCAGCGCCGCGCCGCGGCTGGAGCGCGTCGATCTGTTCGCCCTGCTGCTGTCCCTGCGCGATCTGCTCGCGGTGGAGGCGGACAAGAAGGGCGTGCGGCTGGGCCTGTGCCTGGAGGCTGGCGCGCCGCAGCATATCCGCGCCGAGCCCGGCCTCCTGCTCGACATCCTGCACAATCTCGTCGGCAACGCCGTCAAATTCACATCGTCAGGCGCGGTGGCGATCGCCGTCCGCCTCCTGCCGGGCGACGGCGGCGATATCCGGCTCCGCTTCGAGGTGCGCGACACCGGCATCGGAATCGACAAGGCCGCCCAGGAGCGGATCTTCGAGGCTTTCGTCCAGGCAGGGCCGGACATTGCGCCGCGCTTCGGCGGCAGCGGCCTCGGCCTCGCCATCGCCCGGCGCCGGCTTGAGGCCCGGGGCGGCCGCATCGGGGTCGAAAGCGCGCCCGGCCGGGGCGCCTTGTTCTGGTTCGAACTGGCGGCGGAACGCGACGCGGCGGCGCCGGCGGCGGAATCCGCTGTCGCGCCCGCGTTGCGTCTCGACGGACTTGGCGGCGGCGGGCGGCGCCAGCGGCGCGAGCCGGTCTGCGTCGTCGCGCCCGATCCGTTCGACACGCTCAGGCTGGCGCGGCTTTTCGCGGTCTGCCTTGTCGCCCGGGAGGGAGAGGCCGACCAGATCGCCACGGCGCAAAGGATGACCGCGCGGCTGAGCCGCCTGGCGAGCGGGGCGCCCGAATCCGCCGACATCTCCGAAACGAGAGCGCCGCGCCTCGCGGGCCGCAAGATCCTGCTGGCCGAGGACAATGGCGTCAATCGCAGGATCCTCGCGGCGATGCTGGCCGGCGGCGGCTTCGAGACGACCTGCGTCGAGGACGGCCATGCCGCGCTCGACGCCATGCTGAACGGCGCCTTCGACCTGATCCTGCTCGATTTGAACCTGCCCCGGATCAATGGCCTCGACGCCGCGCGGCTCTATCGCTTCGGCGTCCCGGACAGCCGCCGCGCGCCGGTGCTGGCCCTGACGACGGACGCCAGTCCCGAGCGCCGCGACGAATGTCTCGAGGCGGGAATGGCGGCCTGCCTGACCAAGCCGATCGCGCCCGACGCCCTGCTGGCCGCGATTGACCACGCGCTGCTTGCTGCAGAGGCCGGGCGCGCGAAAGCGGCGCCGCCTCAAGCGCCGGCTCAAGCGATCGACGCCGAACCCGCGCCGATCCTCGCGCCGGAGGCGTTGGATGCGCTGGCGCGTCTCGGCGGCGAGGAGTTCCTGCATGAACTGATCGCGCAATTCATCGCCGAAGCCGCCCAGATCCTGGAAAACATGGCGCTCGCCCTGGAACAGGGCGATTTCGCCGCCTTCCGCCGCGAGGCGCATGCCTTGGAGAGCAGCGCCGGCAATGTCGGCGCCGCTGCGCTGGCGCGCCTGTGCCGCAGCCGGCGCGCCGCCGCCCCCGAGGCTTTCGCGCTCTATGGCGACGATTATCTGGACGATCTGCGCAGCGAATGGGCGCGCGCCACCCGGGCGCTCAATGGCGCTCTGGCGCGCCGCGCGGCGCGCGAAACGCCGTCGCGGGGGCGCGGGGCCGCCGCCTAGACGCTCGCCCAAGAACCAGATCCTCGCCCAAGATCTTGCGCCCTAGAACTTGCCTTGCCGGTAGTCCTCATAGGCCTGCATCAATTCCGCCCGCGTGTTCATGACGAAGGGGCCGCCCCAGGCGACGGGTTCGCGCAGGGGACGCGCCGCCAGCAGCAACGCGCGGGCGCCCTGCGGGCCGCCGGTCAGCGTGACATCCGCTCCATTGCCAAGCGTGGCGAGGCTCAGGGCTTCAAGAGCTATAGGCCCGGATTCGCCCGGCGCCAGGGCCGAGCCTTCATAAAGCGCGAAGAAACCGGCGTGGCCTTCCGGCAGCGGCTGGCGAAATTCGCCGCCCGGCGCCAGTTCGATGTCGAAATAGAGGGCGTCGACATGGGGCGCGCGAACCGGCCCCTCGACGCCGGTCGCGCCGGTCCCGGCGACGATCTTGACGCGGGCGCCGCCGCGCTCCTCCACCGGGATTTCCGCCGCCTTGAACTCCTGATAGGCGGGCGGCGCCATTTTTTCGGCGGCGGGCAGGTTGATCCAGAGCTGGAACCCTCGCATCAGGCCCTCGTCCTGTTCCGGCATTTCGGAATGGATCAGGCCGCGCCCGGCCTTCATCCATTGCACGTCGCCGGGTTCGATCACGCCGGAATGTCCGTGATTGTCCCAATGCCGCATGCGCCCGGCCAGCATATAGGTCACGGTTTCAAAGCCCCGATGCGGATGATCGGGAAAACCGCCGATATAATCGCCCGCGCGCTCCGAGCCGAAATAATCCAGCATCAGGAACGGGTCGATCGGACCCTGCGCGCGGGAGCCGATCAGGCGGGTCATCTTGACGCCGGCGCCGTCGGACGTCGCCTCTCCGCGCGTCACAGCAATGATTTTTCGCGTTGTCGTGTCATGGGCAAGTGTCATGTCGCCTCCTTCAAGCCGGGGAGATTGGAGCGCGCAGAGGCGACTGCAAGAGGCCGCGACGGCCTCTTGCAAAATGGCAAGATGCTCAGGCCGGCTTTCTCAGGCGGGCTTGGCGGGACAGAATGATTCGTACAGCACGCCGATGAGCTTACCCGCCCTTTCGTCGGCCAGGGCGTAATAGATGGTCTGGCCGTCACGGCGGGGACGCACCAGCCCATCCTTGCGCAGCAGGGCGAGATGCTGTGAAATCAAGCTCTGGCGCGCTGCGAGCTTTTCCGCGATGTCGCCAACCGGCGACTCGCCCTGGGCCAGCAGGCACAGAATTCGCAGCCGGACCGGATTGGCGAGGGATTTCAGAAATTCGCTGGCCTGCTCGGCGGCCGCGCCCAGAGCGGCCGGGTCGACCGCGCCGGCGTTGACCACGCCAGCATCGGCCGTCCCGCTGGCGGCGGGATTGACGGGAGAGACAGCGTGCGGCTTGGTGCGCGGGACTGCGGGCATGATCTGGCCATCGTTTCCGAGGCGCGGGCGTCTGTCAATTCGGCAAAGCCGCAATTCTCCGGGCGCAAGCGAGATTTATCCACAATAGGGCTTTTTCCGGATTTTGACCCGCGCCCCTCGCAGCGTTAAAAGCGCGGCCCGCACGGAAATGGAGTCGCCGATGATTTCGATCGCCCGCCGCATCGCCCAGGAGCTGAAGGTGGAGGAGCGGCAGGTCGCGGCCGCCGTGGAGCTGCTGGACGCCGGTTCGACCGTGCCCTTCATCGCCCGCTACCGCAAGGAGGCGACCGGCGCGCTGGACGACACCCAGCTGCGTAATCTGGAGGAGCGGCTACGCTATCTCCGCGAGCTGGAGGAACGCCGCAAGGCGATTATCGATTCGGTGAAGTCGCAGGACAAGCTGACGCCCCAGCTCGAAGCCGAGATTCTCGGCGCGGACTCCAAGGCCAAGCTCGAAGACATCTATCTGCCCTACAAGCCGAAGCGCCGGACCAAGGCGACCATTGCGCGCGAGGCGGGCCTAGGGCCGCTCGCCGCCGATCTGCTCGCCGACCCCATGCGCGATCCGCGTGCGGAAGCGCAAAAATATGTCGATGAGGACAAGGGCGTGAAGACGCCGGAAGAAGCGCTGGACGGCGCGCGGTCCATTCTGGTCGAACAATTTTCCGAAAAGGCGGACCTGATCGGGACCTTGCGCGAAGCCTTCTGGTCGCGGGGGCGCATTGTCTCGAAGGTTCGCGACGGCAAGGCGCAGGAAGGCGCCAAATATGCCGATTATTTCGATTTCTTCGAGCCGCTGACCAAACTCCCCTCCCACCGCATCCTGGCTTTGTTCCGCGGCGAGAAGGAGGAGATGCTCGATCTCGCGCTGGAGCCGGAAAACGCGGCGGACGCCGCCGCCCAGGGCGATGTCGCTTATGAGCGCGCCATAGCCACGAGCGTCGGAATCGCCGATCGCGGCCGTCCCGCCGACAAATGGCTGACCGACTGCGCGCGCTGGGCCTGGCGCACGCGGATCAAGATTTCGCTCAGCGTCGATCTGCGCGCCCGGCTCTGGCAGAACGCCGAGGATCAGGCGGTCAAGGTCTTCGCCGGCAATTTGCGCGACCTGCTGCTCGCCGCGCCGGGCGGGCCGCGCGCCACCATGGGGCTGGACCCCGGCTTCCGCACGGGGGTCAAGGTGGCGGTGGTGGACGCCACCGGCAAGGTGGTCGAGACCGGCGTGATCTATCCGCACGAGCCGCAACGTCGCTGGGACGACGCCCTGCTCGCGCTTGGCCGGATGTGCCGCCTGCACAAGGTGGAGCTGATCGCGATCGGAAATGGCACGGCCTCGCGCGAAACCGACAAGCTCGCCGCCGAACTCGTCGCCAAGCTGCCGGAGCAGAAGCTGATCAAGATCATGGTTTCGGAGGCGGGCGCCTCGGTCTATTCGGCTTCGGCCTTCGCCGCCAATGAATTGCCTGAACTCGACGTGACCCTGCGCGGCGCCGTCTCCATCGCCCGCAGGCTGCAGGACCCGCTGGCGGAACTGGTCAAGATCGATCCGAAGTCGATCGGGGTCGGGCAATATCAGCACGATCTCGCCGAAGGCAAATTGTCGCGTTCGCTCGACGCCGTGGTCGAGGATTGCGTCAACGCCGTCGGCGTCGATCTCAACACGGCCTCGGCGCCCTTGCTGGCGCGGGTTTCCGGGCTCGGGGCGAATCTCGCCGCCAATGTCGTCGCCCATCGCGACGCCAATGGCCGCTTCCGCTCGCGCGACCAGCTCAAGAAAGTGCCGAGGCTCGGGGCCAAGGCGTTCGAGCAATGCGCGGGCTTCCTCCGGATTCGCGACGGCGACGATCCGCTAGACGCCTCCGGCGTGCATCCAGAAGCCTATCCGCTGGTGCGCAAGATCCTGGCGGCCGCAAAAAGCGATATCCGCGCCCTGATCGGCGATTCGAAAACCCTGCGCGGCCTGTCGCCGAAGAATTTCGTCGATGAAACTTTTGGCGCGCCGACGGTGACCGACGTTTTGCGCGAGCTGGAGAAACCCGGCCGCGATCCGCGTCCCGAGTTCAAGACCGCCGCGTTCCAGGAAGGTGTGGAAAAGCTGTCAGACCTCAAGCCCGGCATGGTGCTGGAAGGAGTGGTGACCAATGTCGCCGCCTTTGGGGCCTTCGTGGACATTGGCGTGCATCAGGACGGACTTGTCCATATTTCCGCCATGTCCAGGAGCTTTATCAAGGACCCGCGCGAGGCGGCCAAGCCTGGCGACGTGGTCAAGGTCAAGGTTCTGGAGGTGGACGCCGCCCGCAAACGCATCGCCCTCACGATGCGGCTCGACGACGCCTTCGACGCCCGTTCGGCGCGCAATGCGCCTCAACCGGAGCGAGGCCCGGCGCGAATTGCGCCGCAGGCCGGCAAGGGAGCGGCCTCCAGTCGCGAACCGTCCCGCCCTGCCGCAGGCAACGCGTTCGCGGACGCTTTTGCGCGCGCGGGCGCGCCGAAGGACAAGGCGCCTCGCAAATGAGGCGAGAAAGGAAACGTCTTGAGTCGTAAACCAAAACCGTTCCTTTCGGGCCACACATTCGGAAAATCGCACATGCCGCCGCTCGCCTGGGCTGACACCCCGCCAAATTCCCGCTAAGTCCGTTCTAATGAAAACCGCCGCCGGATTTGCCCTGCTGCTGGGGCTGACCTTGTTCGCCGCGCTGACCCTCTATGAGGGCGCCGACGATGTCGCGCGCGCCTTCGCCTCCGTCGGCTTTGGCGCCCTGTGGGTCGCGGCCATCCGCCTCTCCCAGACCTTCCTGTCCAGCTTCGCCTGGCGCGCCCTGCTGCCGAAGCCGCGGCCAAAGCCCTGGCTGTTCTGCAAATTGCGCTGGGTGCGTGAGTCCATCAACAACCTGCTGCCCGTGGCGCAGATCGGCGGCGACCTCCTCGGCGCCCGCCTTTTGCAAACCAGTGGAGTCCGGGGCGGCATGGCCTCTGCGAGCGTCGTCGTCGATCTGCTGGCGCAGACGGCGACGCAGGTCGTCTTCACGCTGGTCGGCGTGTTCTTTCTGCTCGACAGCGGCGCGGACACCGACCTGACCTTCGGCATTCTCGCGGGCATGGTCATCATGACGCCGGCTTTGGCCGGCTTCTGGCTCGCGCCGCGCCTTCTCGCTATGGGCTGGCTCGACAAAGTGGCGGAACATGTCGAGCGGCGCACCGGCTGGGATTCGGTGAGCGGCCTGCCGGCCCTGCGCGCGGGACTGGACGTCATCCTGCGTCGCCGCTCCGGCCTGACCGCCGCCTTGCTGATCCATATGTCGATCTGGTTCGTCGGCGCGCTGGAAATCTGGCTGGCGCTCTATCTGCTGGGCGATCCGCGCTCATTCGCGACGGCGATCACGATCGAGAGCCTCGGCCATGCGGTCAAGGCGGCGGGCTTTCTCATTCCCGGCGCCTGGGGCGTGCAGGAAGGCGGCTTCATCGCTCTTTGCGCCGCCTTCGGCATCGGCTCTCCCACCGCTATCGCCTTGTCTCTCGTGAAGCGCATTCCGGATTTCGTCTGTGGCGCGCCAGGCCTCTGGGTCTGGCGGCGCATGGAGGGCTCCAGCCTGCGCGAATTCTTCTTCCGCGAAAAATTCGCGGGCCGTGAGGAGCCCCATGGTCTTTGATCGTCGTTTCTTTCTCGCCGCCCTCGCGACGATCCCGGCCTTGGCCGCGGCGCGGGCCGACGATTCCGCCGAGGCCGTGGCCGCCGTCAAGCAATTGCAGGACGGCCAACTCGAGGTGATTCAAAAACTGGGGCAGCTGAGCGTGAAGCAGCGTTACGACGCGCTGCGGCCCGCCATCGGCGCCACCTTCGACCTGGCGGCGATGTCAAAGACGGTCTTTGGCGCCGGCTGGGACGCGCTGACTGACGCGCAGAAGGCGGAATGGGCTCAGGCCCTGGGCGATTATATCGCCGCCTCCTACGCCGCGCGGCTCGACGGCTTCAATGGCAAGGGCTTCGAGCGGGACGACAAGACCCAGACCCGCGACGGGAATGTCGTGGTCACCACCAAGGTCATCCTCGCCGCCGGCGCGCCGATGCCGCTGGATTATGTCGTCCGGCAGACGCCCCAGGGCTGGAAGATCGGCGATATTCTCGTCGACGGTTCGCTGAGCGAGCTGGCGCAATGGCGCCGGTCGCTGCGCGGGCTTGGCGATAGCGGTTTCGCGGCGTCGAAGGCGACGTTGCGGCAGCGCACCGAATCCTTTTTGACGCCCTGAACGATCCGGGTGGAGGCATGCAACAGGTCTGGCTCGATTTGGCGGATATGACCGCCACGGCGCCGCTCGCGACGCTGTTTTGCGCTTTGGCGATCGCCGCCAGCCTTTACACACTGCTGTCGGTGGCGAGCCTGCGGCGCTTCGCGCGCTGCCGGGCGCCGGTCAAGCCCTGGAAGTCGCCGGGCGTGAGCGTGCTCAAGCCGCTCTATGGAGCGGAGGAGGGGCTTTACGAAAATCTCCTCAGCTTCTGCCGTCAGGGCTATTCTGGGCCGGTCCAGATTCTGTTCGGCGTTCATGAGCCCGACGACCCGGCGGCCGCCGTGGCGCGGCGCATCGTCGCGATGGCCCGCGCGGGCAAGATCGAGGGCGCGCCGGCCAAGCTCAGCGTGGAACTCGTCATTGATCCGGCGCAGCACGGCGCCAATGGCAAGGTCTCGAACCTCATCAACCTGTCCGGCCGCGTCGAGCATGAACTGGTCGTGCTCGCCGACAGCGACATCAAGGTCGAGCCGGACTATCTATGCCGTCTGGCGGCGGCCTTGCAGCGGCCCGGCGTCGGTCTCGTCACCTGCCTCTATCGCGGCATGCCCCTCGCGGGCCTGTGGGCGAAGTTGGGCGCCATGGGCGTCGATTACGGCTTCCTGCCCAATGTCGTGACGGGCGTGACCCTGAACATGGCGCGGCCTTGCGTCGGCGCCACCATCGCGCTCCGC
Source organism: Rhodoblastus sp. 17X3 (assembly GCF_030056575.1). Classification (GTDB taxonomy): domain Bacteria; phylum Pseudomonadota; class Alphaproteobacteria; order Rhizobiales; family Beijerinckiaceae; genus Rhodoblastus. The sequence continues at coordinate 397,523 of NZ_JASHHX010000001.1, forward strand.
CGCATCACACTGGAGGCCATCGGAGGCTTCGCGGCGATCAAGGACCAGCTCGCAGATGATTACGCCCTGGGCGAAGAGGTGCGAAAGCGCGGCCTGAACGTGGTTCTGGCCGATTTCGTCGTCGCCCACGCCCATTCGGAGCGCGATGTCGCCGAAGTCTGGCGGCGCGACATGCGCTGGGCGCGGACGATCCGCGCGCTCGATCCGCTTGGCTACCTGGGTCTGGCGGTTTCGTTCCCCGTGGCCTGGGCCTTGCTCGCCCTGCTCGCCAGCGGCTTCGCGCCGGCTGCGACGATCCTGACCGCGACCGCGCTGCTCTGCCGGATGATCCTGCAGGACGAGGTCGACCAGCGTTTTCCGGGCTACCGGCACGCGCTCTGGCTCGGGCCGGTGCGCGACCTGTTCAGCTTCGTTATTTTCGTGGGAAGTTTCATTCCCGGCCAGATTCACTGGCGCGGGCGTGATTACGCCCTGGGCGAACATGGGATCATGGCGCCGGTCGGCGTCGAACCGTCCGGCGAGGCGGAAGCCGAGGTCGCCTGACCTCGGCTTGACCGCCACCTTAAGGCCACATGCCGCCCCCCAAAGGCACGAGCCTATGAGGGCCGGTCAGGAAGCGAACGCGAAGCCGAGCTTATGCAAGGGGTTCCGTAATCGCGATGCGTCGCGATTACGGGGAACTGTTCTCAGCCTTCCAGATAGAGCTTGGCGCCCTTTTCCAGGAATTCCGCGCTCTTTTCCGCCAAACCGTTCTCAATGACCGCCTGTTCGGCTTGCGCGGCGGCGATGGCCTTGGATTCCTCGCGCAGATCCTGCGTGATCTTCATCGAGCAGAATTTCGGCCCGCACATCGAGCAGAAATGCGCGACCTTATGCGCCTCCTTGGGCAGGGTCTCGTCGTGGAATTTATGCGCGGTGTCGGGATCGAGGCCGATATTGAACTGATCATTCCAGCGGAAGTCGAACCGCGCGCGGCTCATGGCGTCGTCGCGCAGGCGCGCGCCCGGGTGGCCCTTGGCAAGATCCGCCGCATGGGCGGCGATGCGATAGGTGATGACGCCGGTCTTGACGTCGTCGCGGTCGGGAAGGCCGAGATGTTCCTTCGGCGTGACATAGCAGAGCATGGCTGTGCCGAACCAGCCGATCATGGCCGCGCCAATCGCCGAGGTGATGTGGTCATAGCCCGGCGCGATATCCGTCGTGAGCGGCCCGAGGGTATAGAAGGGCGCCTCGCCGCATTCGCGCAGCTGCTTGTCCATATTGTGCTTGATCTTGTGCATCGGCACATGGCCGGGGCCTTCGATCATGACCTGACAGCCCTTGTCCCAGGCGATTTTCGTCAGCTCGCCGAGGGTCTCCAGCTCCGCGAACTGCGCCGCGTCATTGGCGTCGGCGTTGCAGCCGGGCCGCAAGCCGTCGCCGAGCGAGAAGGAGACGTCATATTTGCGCATGATGTCGCAAATCTCGTCAAAGCGCTCATAGAGGAAGCTCTCCTTGTGCTTCGACAGGCACCAGCGCGCCATGATCGAGCCGCCGCGCGAAACGATGCCCGTGACGCGGCTGGCGGTGAGCGGCACATAGGCTAGCCGCACGCCGGCATGGATGGTGAAATAATCGACGCCCTGTTCGGCCTGTTCGATCAAGGTGTCCTTGAAGACTTCCCAATCGAGCTTCAGAGCGTCGCCATCGACCTTTTCCAAGGCCTGATAGATCGGCACCGTGCCGATCGGCACGGGCGAATTGCGCAAGATCCAGTCGCGGATGTTGTGAATGTTGCGGCCGGTCGAGAGGTCCATCACCGTGTCCGCGCCCCAGCGGATCGACCAGACCATTTTCTCGACTTCCTCGGCTACCGAGGAAGTGACGGCGGAATTGCCGATATTGGAATTGATCTTCACCAGGAAATTGCGGCCGATGATCATCGGCTCGAGTTCGGTGTGGTTGATGTTGGCCGGGATGATCGCCCTTCCGCGCGCGATTTCCTGCCGCACGAATTCCGGCGTCACGAATTCCGGGATCTCGGCGCCGAAGCTTTCGCCGTCCTTGATGCGCTCGGCGGCCTCGGCCAGCGCGGCCTCGCGGCCAAGGTTCTCGCGATGGGCGACATAGATCATCTCCTCGGTGATGATCCCGGCGCGGGCGAATTCATATTGGGTGACGAGCCCGCCGTCACGACCACGGCGCAGGATGCGCTTGGCGGGGCAGGGTGCGACCAGAGCTTCGGCGGAGACATTGCCATTGTCCTCGGCCTTCACCGGGCGGCCCGGATAGGTTTCGAGGCCTTCGCGGCGGGCGATCCAGCTCTCGCGCACCTGCGGAAGGCCAGCGGCGAGATCGACTTGGACATCGGTCTCGGTATAGGGGCCGGAGGGGTCATAGACACGCAGCGGCGGCTCGCTGCAGGACGGATCGAGCGGGATTTCGCGCACCGGCACGCGCATGTCTGGCGAGCAGGCAGGGGAGAGATAGATTTTTCGCGAGCCGGGCAGAGGGCCGGTGGTGACGCTTTCCGGCGTGCGGACGTTCTTGGAATGGACGTTCATCATTCTCTCCCACGCTTTATGATTATGGCGCAAGAAAGAGACGCGGATTCGCCGCCCGCCTTCCCTGCGCTGGCATTATCCAGATCAGGTCAATGGGTTTGATCTCAGCCGCCCGTTCAGGCAGCACCCCATGGCATTAGCTGAAAAGGCTAGCAGGGAAGAGGATCGCGCGCAAGGGTGGCGTTTCGGCCTACAGGGCTGCGGTACGTATCATGATCCGGGCGGCGACTCGCGGCTCACCAGGGGAAGCCGTAGTCCGGACCCACAGGGACGATATTGCCGACAGGTTCCGCGACGAGGCGGATGTAATCGTAATTTTCGTAGACGCGTCTCTGCTTCGGAATAGGGCCGGCATAGAGCCAGTAATGGTTTGAGGTGACAAAGAAGGGCAAAGGAATGCCCCGGCCGTGATGCACCGTCAGCCTCGACAGGGCGAGAGCCGGACCGGAAACCGCGAAGGCGCACATTAGGGCCGCGCCGATCGCCAAAAAACGCTTGTGCATCGGTGCGCCTCCAAAAAAACAACGCCCTGTCAGGAGGATGGCGGTCCTCGGTTCCCTTTTCAAGCCTCGGACCGGCGTCCCGGCATGAACGCGGCTGGAAACGTCGACGAGGCCCTCGTTTTCATCATCCTGCCTGGTCCCGTCACCAGGGCATTCCGCCATAATCCGGGCCGACCGGGACGATATTGCCGATGGGATCCTCGACCAGACGGGAATAGTTGTTGGAGCGGTCCACTTCGCCGGGGGTCGGCACATTGCCGGGATTGAGCCAGTCCTCGTTCGACGTCACATAGGCGGGCAGCGGGATGCCCCTGCGGGGATGCACGGTCAGGCTCGATTGGGCCAGAGCCGAACCCAGCGCCGCTATGGCGCACAGGCCGATTACGCCGGTCGCGAGAAAGCGTTTACGCATCTCAACCTCTTTTCAAGCTTCGAGCCTGGGACGGCTCACTTTTGCGCCGTGGGCGAGAAGGAATGCAGAAGCACCGCGAAGCGATGTTTCTGAGCGGGGTCCATGCTGGCGAACAAGGGCGCGGCGGCGTCCGCCACCCGGTTCAACTCCTCGCCGCGCGCGGCCAGATCCCGGGCGGCGAGCTTCATGCCCGAAACGACGTCGTCCTTGTCGCGGAAGGCGGCGGCCTCTTTCACATCGGCGATCTGGCGCGCCGCGCGCGCGGTGATGACCTCGCGAACGACCTTTTCCAGGTTGTCCCAATCCTTCTGCTGCGCCGGCGTGAGCTGCAATCCCGTCTTCACGGCGGCGATCCGCGCTTCGATGAGGGTCAGGCGGTCCGCGTCGCTTTGCGGCGCCTGCGCCTGCGCGGAAACGTCGGCGGATTCCGCCGCAGCCGGATGCGCCAGGGAAAAAGCGAGCAGACCCGAAATGGCGGCGGCGAAGAGATGTTTTTTCATGGAGCACTTCTTCAAGACAGCGAGAATGGGGGAAGCGGAATTCGGCGCCGACCATGCCTCCATTTGACCGCTTCCACAAGCCTGAGCTTCACTTCCCGCCGTTCAAGCGGTTACGGCAGCATCAGGACAGGGGTTCCGACGCCGACCCTGTCGTAAAGGTCGATGACGTCCTCGTTGCGCATGCGAATGCAGCCATGCGAAACGGCGCCGCCGATCGAGGCGCGCATGCGCTCGGTCGAGCCGTGAATGGCGATGTCGGAGCGGTCGAGCGTGATGGCGCGGGCGCCCATCGGGTTGTTCGGCGCGCCGCCCCTGACGCGGTCGGGCAGATAGGGCGCCTCGGCCTTGACTTCGTCCGGGGGGATCCAGTCCGGCCGGACAAATTTGCCGTTGACGCTGGCTGATCCAGACCATTCCGCGCCGCGCCGGGGCACGCCGACGGGATAGGAGATCGCTTTTCCGTCGCCCAGCACGAAGAACAGTTTGCGCCTGGTCGTGTCGACCACGATGGTTCCGGGCGCGGCGGAGGTTTCGTAGCGCACCTTTTCCCGGGCCGCCCCGGATCCGGGCAGCGCCAGAGCGCCCGCCAGCAGGGCCGAGATGAAGACCAGACGCAGGATCAAAGGGCGCCTCCGCGCAATTCGCCGTAAAACCTGAACGTGGCATTTTCCGCGCCGCCTGTCATCGCCGCTTCGGACCGCCAGCATGGTCTGGCTCGATGGTCCTGCTTGCGGAAATACGGGCGCGGTCCCAGACTGCCCGAAAAAGAACGATCACATCGGGGGAACATGATGAGGCGGCGGCTCTTACTGGCGGCAAGTCTCGCCGCGGCTCTGGCGGCGTGCGGTTCGGCCGCGCTGGCTGGCGAGGCGGCGCTCGATGGCGTCAAGGACATCATCCTGCATGCGGAGGACGGCAAGGCGCTCACCGTCGGGACAGTGACCTTCACCCCGGACGGCGAAAGCTCGCGCTTCAAGATCGACTTCGACGAAGCGAAATTCACGCAATATTTTCTGTCCATGCGCGAGTTCAAATGTGTCGAGGGGCCGGAGATCCTCTGCCACGTGCCTTATCCCTATCCCAATCCGCGGGTCGTGACGGCGCGCGATCTGTCCTGGCTCGAACATGACCTGCTGTTCGTCTACAAGCGTCCGGCGGATTACGGCGCGAAAATGGCGCATGGGCTGGTCTATTCGCTGACCATGACTTCGGACGGCTTCATCGGAACGCCGCAATTGATCGACCTCGACGAGATCGCCAGCCCGCCGGCGGATCTGGGCGCCGCCTTTTTCACGGGCGAGCATCGCTATTCCATCCAGCCGGCGTCGCGCTGGTTCGATAGCCTGACCATCGAGCCGCATCGTTGACCCTTCGCAAGGCGTTTTTCGCGCAAGGGTCTATAGTGTGGCTGGTTCAATCCGAGGCGGCCAATTTGAGGCGGCGTTACGGGGTCCATCATGCGCACCATAGACGAATCCACCCCCTCCATGCCGGATATCAATCCGCAGAAAGTCTGCTTCATCGCCGCCAAGGCGAGGGAGTTGTTGAGCGAGGACGAGGGCTCGAAGCCTGACGCCTCCAACGCGACCGACGACGGCGAACGTTCGATCCTCACAGACGCGGCCTATGGCCCGGTTCATGCGGAGTTGAAGGAGTTCGTCGAGGACCTCGACGTGGACGAGGCGGCCGCCCTGGTCGCCCTGTTATGGATCGGCCGCGGCGATTTCGAGCCAAAGGACTGGGAAAACGCCGTCGCGCAGGCGCGCGAGCGCAGCGAGACGCCGACGGTCAGCTATCTGCTTGGCGAACCCTTGCTGCCGGATTATCTGGAAGACGCGCTGGCCTCCTTCGGCCATTCGTGCCGGGATTTCGATGTCGGCCCTGACGCAGACGTTTGATCGCGCCGGGATTCCTGATCATATTCGCAGACCAAACTTGCCGACGAGAGAGCGAATGAAAACCGCCAGGATCGCGCCTGTCGCGCTTTGCCTTGTCTTATCCCTTGTCCTGACTCTTGGCGCCTGCGCCGGCCCGCCCCCCTCGGGGCCGAGCGTGAGCGCCGTCGCCGATCCGCATGTCAGCGACCGGAAATTCGCCCGCGACGCTTCCGAGTGCCGCGAGCGCGCCCGGGCCGCAACGGAACAAGCCGCCGCCGTGGCCGGTCAGTTCGGCCTGCAAGGCCAATATGACGCGGCCTACGCTGATTGCATGCTGGCGCGCGGCTATGGGGTTTCCGAGCGCGGCGCGCGTTTTGCGGAAGGACCCGGCGTCCGCGTCTACGGGCCGGGTCCCTATGTCTATGGCCCCGCTACCGTCTATAGCTGGGGCGTGGGCGTCGGCTTCTGACCGCGCTCAGATGCCGTCGCCGGCATTGAGCGCCTCGTCGCGCTCCGCCGTCCGCCGGGCGGCGGCGCGACGCGAGGCGTTGCGGCGATAATCGGTATAGAGGCCGCGCGCCAGCGGGCGCAGGACCGCGTCGGCGAGGCCGAGCGCGACGCCAGTGGCGGAGCTCGCGCCAAGGACGACGGCGCCGAGTCCGACGCACAACCCGCTGAACAGTGCGGGCGCGAGCCGGAGCTTCAGATTGGACCTCACCTGCGGCCAGCTGGAGACCGGTTGCGCCGGCTGTTCCGCCGTCTCGCCGGCGTCGGGCGCGGCCTTGGGGTCGATCAGGCCGAACGCCACGGTCTCGTTGGTGATGCGGTCGATCAGGATGAAGCCGCCGAGATCCCGGTTGTCTCGATAATCGCCGAGGATCATCGGACGATCGAAACGCAGCGTGGCGAGGCCGATCTCGTTCAGGCCGAGCGGACGCGCCTGCGCCGCGTCGAAAGTGTGAATATCGACCAGGTGGTGAATTCTGGCGATGGTGGCGTTGGCGGTGCGCGCGCCGAGCTTCAAGATGTAGGACGCGCCCGGATGCATGTCGGTTTCCGCCGTCCACAGCAGCCGCGCCTGCGACTGCGAGGCGATCTCCGGCTGCCGCCCTGCGGCCGCGAGCACGTCGCCACGCGAGACGTCGATCTCGTCGGCGAGCGTGAGGGTCACGGATTGCCCGGCGATGGCGATGTCGAGATCGCCGTCCTGCGTCACGATGCGCTGCACGCGGCTGGTGCGGCCAGAGGGGAGCGAGGCGACTTCATCGCCAACCTTGACCGCGCCGCTCGCCACCCAGCCGGAAAAGCCGCGGAAATCGAGGTTCGGCCGGTTGACCCATTGCACCGGGAAGCGGAAGGGCGCCTCGCCCGGCTCGTCGCCGGCGGTCTCGACATTTTCGAGGAAGCGCAGCAAAGGCTCGCCCTGGAACCAGGGCGTGCGTTCGGAAAAAGCGGCGATGTTGTCGCCGTTCAGCGCCGAGATCGGCAGCGGCGCGATGGTGCGGAAATTCAGGTCGCGCGCCATCTCGCGATAGGCTGCGACGATCTCGTTGAAGCGCGCTTCGCTGTAATCGACGAGGTCCATCTTGTTGATGGCCAGCGCCACGTCGCGCACGCCGAGCATCGAGACGATGAAGGAATGGCGCCGCGTCTGCGGCAAGATGCCCTTGCGCGCGTCGATGAGAATGATGGCGAGATCGGCGGTGGAGGCGCCGGTCGCCATGTTGCGGGTATATTGCTCGTGGCCGGGGGTGTCGGCGACGATGAAACTGCGCTTGTCGGTCTTGAAATAGCGATAGGCGACGTCGATGGTGATGCCCTGCTCGCGCTCGGCGGAGAGGCCGTCCACCAGCAGGGCGAAATCGAGATTGCCGCCCTGGGTGCCGAATTTCCTGGAATCGCGGTCGAGCGCGGCGAGCTGGTCGTCCGCGATCATCCGCGAATCATAGAGCATGCGGCCGATGAGGGTCGATTTGCCGTCATCGACCGAGCCGCAGGTGATGAAGCGCAGCAGCGCCTTGTCCTGCACGCTGTCCGCCGCCGCCGGGGCGGGCGCGCCGGCGGGCTCTTTGATGCGGTCTGTTTCCGCCAGAGCGTAAGCCATCAGAAATAGCCTTCCTGCTTTTTCTGCTCCATCGAGGCGGAGCCGTCATGGTCGATGATGCGGCCCTCGCGTTCGGAGGTCTTCGAATTGCGCATTTCCGCGATGATTTCAGGCAAGGTCGAGGCCGTGCTCTCGACGGCGCCGGTGAGCGGATAGCAGCCGAGCGTCCGGAAGCGCACGCTCAGGTTTTCCACCTGCTCGCCCGGGCGGAGCGTCATGCGGTCGTCGTCGCGCATGATGAGCGAGCCGTCGCGGCGCACCACGGGGCGCGGCTTGGCGAAATAGAGCGGCACGACGGGGATGTTTTCCTTGGCGATATAGTCCCACACGTCGGCTTCGGTCCAATTGGACAGCGGGAAGACGCGGAAGCTTTCGCCGGGGCGCTTGCGGGTGTTATAGAGCCGCCAGGGCTCCGGGCGCTGGTTCTTCGGGTCCCAGCGATGCTCCGCCGAGCGCAGGGAAAAAATGCGCTCCTTGGCGCGGGATTTCTCCTCGTCGCGCCGAGCGCCGCCGAAGGCCGCGTCAAAGCCGTATTTGTCCAGCGCCTGCTTGAGCGCCTGTGTCTTCATCACGTCGGTATGCAGGCGCGAGCCGGACGCGAATGGGCCGACCCCCGCCTTCACGCCGTCCTCATTGATGTGGACCAGCAGCTCCAGCCCCAGATCCTTCACGCGCTGGTCGCGGAATTCGATCATCTCGCGGAACTTCCAGGTCGTGTCGACATGGAGCAGCGGGAAGGGCGGCTTGGAGGGATAGAAGGCTTTCATCGCCAGATGCAGCAGGACCGCCGAATCCTTGCCGATGGAATAGAGGAAGACAGGCTTTTCGCATTCCGCCGCGACTTCGCGGAAGATGTGAATGGCTTCGGCTTCGAGCTTTTGCAGGTGGGTGAGCTGGATCATGGCTTGGTCAATTCCTCGGCCAATTCCTTTGTGCGCTGCAAACGGCCGTCCTCGGCGACATGCAGGCCGCATTCCTTCTTGTCTTCGCTTTCCCACCACCAGCGGCCGGCGCGCTCCGGCTCGCCGGGCTGGATGGCGCGCGTGCAGGGCGCGCAGCCGATGGAAACAAAGCCTTTTTCGTGCAGCGCGTTGACCGGGACGCCATTGGCTTCACAAAAGGCCACGACGTCGTCGCGCGAAAAATCGAGCAGCGGGCTCGCCTTGATGAGGTTGCGCGCCGCGTCATATTCGACATAGCGAAGCCCGGCGCGGTGGTCCGACTGGTCGCCGCGCAGGCCGACGATCCAGCCCTGCGCCTTGGCGAGGGCGCGGCCGAGCGGCTCGACCTTGCGCACATTGCAGCAGGCCTTGCGCATGGCGAGGCCATAATAGAAGCCATTGATTCCCTGATCGGCGACCAGCGCCTGCACCGCTTCGGCGTTCGGGTAATAGGCCTTGATGCGGAAGCCGTATTTCTCTTCCGTCTTCGCCCAGAGGTCATAGGTTTCGGGAAACATCCGGCCAGTGTCGAGCGTGGCGAATTCGACGTCGAGATCCTGCCCCCGGATCGCATCGGTCAGCGCCTGATCCTCGATGCCGAGGCTGGTGGTGAAGACGATGCGTCCGCTGAGCGCGTCGCGCAGCAGGCGCAGCCGCGCGGGGAGATCGGCCCTGGCGAAGGCGTCGTTGAGTTCATCGGCGAGGGCGCGAAGGTCTTCAGACATTTTTCGCTCCCGTAAGGTTCTTTTCGAGCGTCCGCGCGCGGCGGAGTTCGAGAATGCTCTCGCCCAGGCCGTTCTCATGCTGATAGGCGAGGGTGATGCGATCGCGTGCGGCGAGCCATTGCTCGACCGGCTGGCGCGCGGCGTTGGCGTCCGGGATCTCGACCTCGTCGAAGCCGCAGGCCAGCGCCTGCGGGAACTGGTCCGAGAACAACGGCCCGGAGGCGCGCAACACGCCGATAAAGCCGCGTTCGCGCAATTGCCGGGCGAGCGAAAAGCCGCGGCCGTCGGTGGCGCTGGGGAAGCGGATCGCGATCAGCGCGAGCTTGCCGAAATAAGGCTCCAGCTCCGCCGTCCGGACGTTGTTCTCGACCAGCACGCCGAGCGGCGCGCCGCCTTGCGCCGCAAGTTGGGCTTCGAGCGCGGCCAGGGGAACGAGCGGCGCCTTGCCGGCGATTTTCTTGCCGTTCTCCAGCTGGGCAAAGGAATCGTCCTTCCGGCCGTGGCGATCAAGCAACAGCATCGGCGATCTCCTTGAACGCCGCCTTGAACGGCGCGAGGCCGAGACGGCGATAGGCCTCGATGAAGCTCTCGCCCGGCTCGCGCCGCGCGAGATAGACCGCGACGACGCGGTCGACGGCTTCCGGGACCAGTTCGGCGGGCAGGCCGGGGCCAAGCAATTCGCCAAGCGCGTAATTCTCGCCCGGATCGCCGCCAATGGTGATCTGGTAGGATTCCGCGCCCTTCTTCTCCAGCCCCAGAATGCCGATATTGCCGACATGGTGATGGCCGCAGGCGTTGATGCAGCCGGAGATCTTGATGCTGAAATCGCCGATCTCCTTCTGCTTCGCGGGATCGGCGAAATGCTCCGCCAGAGCCTGCGCGACCGGGATCGAGCGGGCGGTGGCGAGCGCGCAATAATCGAGGCCGGGGCAGGCCAGAATATCGGTGAGGAGGCCGACATTCGGCGTGCCGAGGCCTTCCGCGCGCAGCACGGCGAAGATTTCGGGCACGTCGTCGAGACGCACATGCGGCAGGACGATGTTCTGCGCATGCGAGACGCGCGCCTCGTCGAAGGAATATTTCTCCGCGAGATCGGCGATGACGCGCATCTGATGCGAGGTCGCGTCGCCCGGCGCCTGGCCGACGGGCTTGAGCGAAATCGTCAGCGCCGTATAGCCGCGCTGCTTGTGGCGGAAGAGATTGTGCTCGACGAAATGCGCCAGCTCTTCGTCGCTGGCCTGAGCCTGTTCCAGCTTGCGCGAGACGTCGGGCAGGCTTTCATAGGCGGGCGGCGCGAAAAAAGCGGCGATGCGCGCAAATTCCTGAGCATCGACGTCGGTGCGCCCGGAATCGATGGCGGCGAATTCCGCCTCGACCTTGGCGCGGATGGCGTCGATCCCGATCTCGTGGACGAGGATCTTGATGCGCGCCTTGTATTTGTTGTCGCGGCGGCCTTCGAGATTATAGACGCGCAGCACGGCTTCCAGATAGCTGAGCAGCTTCTCGCGCGGCAGGAACTCGCGCAGAATCCTGCCGACCATGGGCGTGCGGCCAAGGCCGCCGCCGACCAGAATCTGATAGCCGACCTGCTGCGTCGTGGGGTCGCGCAAGATGCGCACGCCGACGTCGTGGGACTTCAGCACGGCGCGATCCTGCGCCGCGCCGGTCACGGCGATCTTGAACTTGCGGCCCAGCCATTCGAATTCGGGGTGCAGGCTCGACCATTGCCGCAGCAATTCGGCGACTGGGCGCGGGTCTTCGAGCTCGTCATGGGCGACGCCGGAGAAATGGTCCGCTGTGACATTGCGGATGCAATTGCCCGAGCTCTGGATGCAATGCATCTCGACATCGGCGAGCAGGCCGAGGATGGCCGGAACGTCCTTCAGTTTCGGCCAGTTGAACTGGAGATTCTGCCGCGTGGTGAAATGGCCGTAGCCGCGGTCGTAGACATCGGCGATATGGGCGAGCTGGCGCAACTGCCGCGCGTGCAGGGTGCCATAGGGAACGGCGATGCGCAGCATATAGGCGTGCAATTGCAGATAGAGCCCGTTCTTCAGGCGCAGCGGGCGGAATTCCTCCTCGGTCAGCGCGCCGGCAACGCGGCGCTCGACCTGACTGGCGAATTGGGCCACGCGTTCGCGCACCAGGCGCTCGTCGAATTCGTCATAGCGATACATCGGTCAACCTCGCCGCCCTGGGCGTTTGAATTGTCGCTTGGGCCGCGACGCGTCGCGGCCCTCATCCTTCGCCATTTTCGCCTCTGCGCCGCGAAGTCTCGCCTTTCGGATCGGGCGAGGCGGGGCGTCAGTAATTGAAATCCGCCTGCTTGCCGAGATCGCGCCGCACGCTCGGGCCGAGCATGCGCAGAACCTCGCGGTAATGGCGGGGTAGCGGAAGGCCGCCGTCGCCGACCTGCACATCGACCAGATAGGGATCGACGACCCTGGATTGGCGCAATTCCGTCGCGCCGAAAGCCTCGAGAGCCTGCGCGGCGCCTTCGTCGCTGGCGACCAGGGCCTGACGGGGGTCGCGCGTCCAGCCGCCGGCGACGGCGTAAACCACGTCGCCTTCCAGCAGATCGTTGGCGACAAGGATCACCGGCAGGGGAGGTCGCTTCACGGCGGCCATTTGTCTTCCTCATTTTGCTTCGGACGCGCGAAAAAATTGCTTTCACGCTGCTTGGGAGAGAATAATTCGGAGCGAATGACGTTTCAATGAGGAGAAAAAGAAAAAAATATCGAATTTTGTCAGTTTTGGAGATGAAAATATCTGTTTCAGTAGATTCATAGGTTCAAAAAGGAAAAAATTTACTGCTCTTGCCTGAAACCGCAGCCGCGGTCCGAGTCCCGCGCATTTCGCCATTCAGGCGCGGGCCGAGCCATGGTAGGAGGATTGCCGAGAAGAAAGGCGGGAGCTCCATGCGTTCGAGTGGAAAAACTCTGGTCACCGGCGCCACAGGCTTTGTCGGCGCGGCGGTCGCCCGCGCGCTGATCGCGCGCGGCGAGCGCGTCGTCCTGCTGGCGCGCAAGGATTCGCCGCGCGGCAATGTCGAGGGACTCGACGCCGAAGTGGTCATCGGCGATCTGCGCGACGCCGTCTCGCTGCGGCCGGCCCTGCAGGGCGTCGACAAGCTCTATCACGTCGCCGCCGATTATCGGATCTGGGCGCCAGACCCCAGGGAAATCATCGAGGCCAATCGCGTCGGCGCCGGCAATGTCATGTCGGAGGCCTTGCGCGCCGGCGTGAGCCGCATCGTCTATTGCTCGTCGGTGGCGACGCTCAAGCTGAACCTCGAGGGTCGCCCGGTCGACGAAACCTCTCCCGCCGCGCCGGAACAGGCGATCGGGGCCTACAAGAAGAGCAAGACCGTTGCCGAGCGGCTGGTCGAGAAACTGATCGCGGAGCAGGGCCTGCCCGCCGTCATCGTCAATCCCTCGACGCCGATCGGCCCGCGCGACATCAAGCCGACGCCGACGGGCCGCATCATCGTCGAGGCCGCCAGCGGCAAGATGCCGGGCTATATCGATACAGGCCTCAATCTCGTCCATGTGGACGATGTCGCCGCCGGCCATCTCGCCGCGATGGACAGGGGCCGCATCGGCGAGCGTTATATTCTCGGCGGGCAGGACGCGCCGCTGGGCCAGATGCTCGGCGAGATCGCCGCTCTGGTGGGGCGCCAGCCGCCCCGGCTGAAAGTGCCGCGCCGGCCCCTGTTCCCGCTGGCTTACGCCGCCGAGGCCATGGCGCAGATCACGCGAAAAGAGCCCTTCATCACCGCCGACGCCTTGCGGATGGCGAAATATCGCATGTATTTTTCTTCCGCCAAGGCGGAGCGCGAACTCGGCTATCGGGCGCGGCCCTATGCGCAGGCTCTGGCCGACGCGGTGGAATGGTTCCGCGAAAAGGGCATGATCGCGTGAGCGTCTCTGACGTTCAGATCTGGCTCGGCCTGTTGGTTTTGACGATCTGGCTGGTTCTGGTCTTTGCGCGCGGAAATTTCTGGCGCTGCCTCGATCGTGACGATCTCGACGATCCGCCGGCGCCCGGCCAATGGCCCGGCGTGGTCGCCGTCGTCCCGGCGCGCGACGAGGCTTCGGTCATCGCGGCAAGCCTCGGATCGCTGCTGGCGCAGAATTATCCGGGCGAATTTCACATCGTTCTGGTGGACGACCAGAGCGCCGACGGCACGGCCCGAATTGCGCGCGAATGCGCCGCCGGCGCCGGGCGTGCGGAACGGCTTGCCATCGTCTCTGGCGCGCCGCTGCCGCAGGGCTGGACCGGAAAAGTCTGGGCCATGGCGCAAGGCGTTCGACAGGCGCGCGAATCCTTCGTGCCGCGCTACATCCTGTTCACCGACGCCGATATCGCGCATCGCCCGGACAATCTGCGCGTGGTGGTCGCGCGGGCGGAGGCCGGCGGTTATGCGATGGTGTCCCTGATGGCGACGTGGCGCTGCCAGAGCGCCGCCGAGAAATGGATGATCCCGGCCTTCACCTATTTTTTTCAGATGCTCTACCCCTTCCGCTGGGTCTCGGACGCGCGGAAAAAGGACGCTGGCGCCGCCGGCAATTGCATGCTGGCCCGGGCCGATCTGCTCGAAAAGGCTGGCGGAATCGAGTCCATCGCCAACGCCCTGATCGACGATTGCGCGCTTGGCGCCCGGATGAAAAGCGTCGGGCCGATCTGGCTTGGCCTGTCGCAGCGGCTGCGATCGCTGCGGCCCTATCCGCGCTTTGCCGATATCCGCAAGATGGTTTCCCGTTCGGCTTATGCGCAATTGCGCTTCTCGCCGCTCTGGCTTGCTGGCGCGGTTCTGGGCCTCGCGCTCACTTTTTTCGCGCCTGTCGCGCTCGCCGTTTCCGCGCCGGGCGCCGCGGGCCTGTGCGGGATTGCGGCTTTTGTGCTGATGAGCGTGAGTTTCGCGCCGATCCAGCGTTTTTACGGTCTGCCGCGCTGGCGCGCGCTGACTTTGCCGCTTATCGCCGCGCTTTATATGGTCTATACGCTCGATTCAGCCCTGCAATATTGGCGCGGGCGCGGCGGCATGTGGAAAGGCCGCGCGCAGGCGCATGTAGTGCATCCAGCGCGCGAGGCGCGGAATACCATCGAGACGGAGACGTCATGAGCGCCGCCGACAGCGCCGCCAAATCCGCGCCGGTCACGGCGGAAAGCCTGCGTTCGGGCAAAAGCGGCGGCGACGAAAATTTCCCCGTCGCCTCGCTGCTGATCGCCGCGCCTTTACGTCCGGTCATCCTCGCCTTTTACGATTTCGTGCGTGCGGGCGACGACGTCGCCGACCATCCGACCTTGCCTCCCGAAACCAAGCGCGCGCTGCTCGACCAGCTTGACCGGAGTCTGATCGGCGAAAGCGACGCGGAGCCCTTGGGCGTAATGTTGCGCGGAAGGCTCGCGGAACGCGGCCTGACCGACCGTCACGCCCGCGATCTGCTCGACGCCTTCCGCCGCGACATTGACAAGAACCGCTATGAGAGTTGGGACGAGCTGATCGATTATTGCCGTCTGTCGGCCATGCCTGTCGGGCGCTTCCTGCTCGACGTCCATGGCGAAAGCCGCGACCTCTGGCCCGCCTCCGACGCTGTCTGCGCCGCCTTGCAGATCAATAATCATCTGCAGGACTGCGCCAAGGACTACCGCGCCATCGACCGCGTCTATGTCCCGCGCGACGCGCTGGCGGCGGCGGGGGCGCGGGTCGAGGATCTTGCAGCCGAAAAGGCGACGCCCGCCCTGCGCAAGTGCCTCCGCGATCTTGCGATCAGGAACCGCGCGCTGCTTGCTGAGGGCGGCCGGCTGCCGCGCGAGATCAAGGATTTCCGCCTGAGCATGGAGATCGCCGTGGTCGTGCGCCACGCCTTCGAAATCGCCGATCTGCTGATCGCGCGCGATCCGCTGAGCGAAAATGTGAAGCTGGGCAAGGGCCAGATGCTGGCCGGCTCTCTCATCGCGGCGGCGATCGAGGCTTTTTCCCATCTTGCGGGGCGGAGGGCCTGATGACCGCTGTGATCGACGAGGCGGCGAACGACGCGCGGCAGCGCGCGCGCAAAAGTTCGTTCTACCGGGCCATGGCGATCCTGCCGCGCGAAAAGCGCGACGCCATGTTCGAGATCTATTCCTTCTGCCGCGCGGTGGACGACATCGCGGACGAGGGCGGCGACAAACCGACCAAAAAGGCAGGCCTTGAATCGTGGCGTCGCGCCATTGACGCGCTTTACGACGGCGGCCACGCCGGCCTCGCCGAGGGGCTGGTCACGCCTTTGCGCGCGTTCAGTTTCGCGCGCGAGGATTTCCTCGCCGTGATCGACGGCATGGAAATGGACGTCGACTCCGACATTGTCGCGCCGGACGCCGCGACGCTCGATCTCTATTGCGACCGTGTGGCGAGCGCGGTGGGGCGGCTTTCGGTGCGGGTGTTCGGCCTGCCAGAGGGCGAGGGAATAGCGCTCGCCCATCATCTCGGCCGCGCCCTTCAGCTCACCAATATTCTGCGTGACATCGACGAGGACGCCGCGATCGGGCGCCTGTATTTGCCGCGCGAAAATCTTGCCGCCGCCGGGATCACGGATCCGACCCCTGAAAAAGTCGCGGCGATGGACGATCTCGACGCCGTCTGCCTGCCGTTGCTGCAACAGGCGAAACAGCATTTCGAGAAGGCCGACGCGATCATGGCCGCGCAGCCGCGTGAAATGATCCGCGCGCCGAAAATCATGAGCCTCGCTTATGGCGCGATCTGGCGGAAGCTGGCGGCGCGGGGGTTCGCGAGGCCGCGCAATCCGATCAAGACGCCGAAACTGGCGCTGGCGGTCGCGATCCTCCGTTATGGGTTTTTCTGATCATGGCGCGGGTTCACATCATCGGGGCGGGCCTCGCCGGCCTTTCGGCGGCAGTTGAACTCGTCGCCGGCGCGGAAATTTCGCTTTACGAGGCCGCGCCGCAGGCGGGCGGGCGCTGCCGCTCCTATTTCGATTCCAGCCTGAACATGACCATCGACAACGGCAATCACCTGTTGCTGTCGGGCAATGCGTCAGCTCTGGCCTATGCGAAAAAGATCGGCGGCGCGGCCAAGCTCGCCGGGCCGGACGAAGCGACGTTCGATTTCTGCGACCTCGCGCGCAACCAGCGCTGGACGCTGCGGCCCAACGCCGGAAAATTGCCGTGGTGGATTCTCGTGCCCGACCGCCGCGTGCCGAATACGGCGGGCCTGGATTATCTCGCTCTGGTCAAGCTGCTGTTCGCCAAGCCGGACCAGCTTCTGCGCCCCGTGCTGGGAACGGGCGAGATCGCCCGGAATCTTTGGGATCCACTCTTCATCTCGGCGCTCAATACCGATCCCGCCGAGGCCTCGGCGGCGCTGGCAGGGGCCATCGTGCGCGAGACTTTCGCCGAAGGCGGCGACGCCTGCCGGCCTTTGGTGGCGGTTGAGGGCCTGTCCGCCGCCTTCATCGACCCGGCGCTTGATTTTTTGCGCGCGCGTGGCGCCGACATTCGCTTCGGCGCCAAATTGCGCGCGATCACATTCGAGGGCGACCGGGCGACGGCGCTCGATTTCGGCGAGGACGTCGTGACGCTGGCGCCGGGAGACAGGATCGTGCTCGCGGCGACGGCGCCTGTCGCGGCGGGATTGCTGCCCGGCCTGAAGGCGCCGACCGAATTCCGCGCCATCGTCAACGCCCATTTCGCTTATCCGGCGCCGAAGGGCCTGCCGCTGCTGACCGGGGTGATCGGCGGGGCGAGCGAATGGCTGTTCGGTTTTTCCGACCGCCTGTCGGTGACCATCAGCGCCGCCGAACGGTTTCTGGCGACGCCGCGCGAGGAATTGGCCGAGACGATCTGGGCCGAGGTCCAGGCCGTGGCGGGCTTTTCGGCGTCCTTGCCGGCCTGGCAGATCATCAAGGAAAAGCGCGCCACTTTCGCCGCCACGCCGCAACAGGACGCGCTCCGTCCCGGCGCCGGGACGCAATGGCGCAATCTCGCGCTCGCCGGCGACTGGACCCAGACCGGCCTGCCCGCGACCATCGAGGGGGCGATCCGCTCGGGCGTTGCGGCGGCGCGCCTATGCGTCGATCGGTCGTTTTCTACCTCGTCAGCGCCTGGTCAATGACCCACTGGACCGGGTCTGGCTCGAAGTTTCTGCTCTTCCACTCGTAAAAAGTCTTGACCGGGTTGAAGGCCGCGTTTGCCGTGGCGATCATCGGAGCGATATTCGGGTGCTGGGAGCAGAATTTCTTCACAAGCCTGTAATTCTCCGGCATGCGAAGGAAATCCTCGGGCTTGCTCAATGTGGCGGACAAATTCGAAAAGCCCGCATGGTCTGCGCGCAAGTTGGTTCCGCCCGCCTCGGATGTGTAAATATTCGTTACCAGGACGGCGAAATACTCCTCTTCGTCGCCATAGCCGCTCATCGGCCCCGTCAAGGGTTTTTGATTGAAGTCCCTGCCCGTGAAACGGGCCGAGTGAACAAGTTCGTGCAGCAATATCTCGTCCGGTTTTGATCCGGGTCCGCTCGCGCATGAACCGGTCATCCACGTATCGGGAGAGTAATGCACGGTCGCCCGTCCCGGCAGAGTGAAAAATCCGGCCCTCATTTCGGGCCAATCCTCTCCGGGTTGGTTTCCGGTTGCGTTGCACGCGCCGAATTGTTTCGCGTCCTGAGTATTCCAGGGCACGATTTCAACGCCGCCATGTGCGATGATTTTACGAAAAATGGCGCGAGGAACAGCGAATGTGGAAAGCAGCAATAGGATGTTGCTTAACTTAAACTCGTAAAGGCGCTGATCGACATTGTTGAGACCGTCGCCGTCAATGACGATACCGAGATGAGGAAATTCCATACTCATGTTTTCCTCCCGACTTTTTCAGGCCTGTTGCGCCCGGCCTGGCGGTTTGCCGCCAAAGGAAAGAAGCGACGTCGGCGGCTTGCCATAAGCGCGCTTGCTAAAAGGCGCCTTCGGTGGTCGCGCTCGCACCTTTTGTTGCTCGCGTGGCGCCGGACGCTTTTCATGGCGCGTTTCTGAAAATTGCCGCACGATTTAAACCGCGCATCACATAAAAGGTTCGGCGCCATCGAATCCGGGGGCGTCGTTGCTGGCACGGTTACTGCTTGATTGTATTCCGGCGCCGTCGACCGTCGATGCTTTGAGCGATCGTCTCCCGTTTTAGAGTTGACTCAGAGTTTTCTTGGCCTAAGCGGATAGACTCTTGACGCT
Organism: Rhodoblastus sp. 17X3; assembly: GCF_030056575.1. Classification (GTDB taxonomy): domain Bacteria; phylum Pseudomonadota; class Alphaproteobacteria; order Rhizobiales; family Beijerinckiaceae; genus Rhodoblastus. The sequence continues at coordinate 416,349 of NZ_JASHHX010000001.1, forward strand.
TCCAAAGGGCCGGCGGGTCCAGGGGCGCGTTTTTGTGGGCGCCCTTGTCGGCGCGGCATGTCTCAGGGGGGCAGGCAGGTGAGCATTTCGCGGGCTTATGACCAAGCGCCGGCGCTCGCGGCGCGGCGCGGCCGCGGCGAGCCCGTCCGTCCGCGCATCGCCATCGTCGTCGGCATGAAGTCGGAGGCGCGGATCGCCGCCTCCAGCGCGGACCTGACGATCATCGGCGGCGGCTCGGCGGCGCAGGTCGAGAATGGCCTCGCCCGCGCCCATCATCGCGCCAGAGCGGATGGCAAGCCGCTGCATGGCGTGCTGAGCTTCGGCATTGCGGGCGCGCTGGCGCCGCATCTGCGCCCCGGCGATGTTCTGCTGCCGCACGCCGTCCATGCGGGCGGCAAGGCCTATGCCTGCCACGCGGGCTGGACTGGCCAGTTGTCGCGTCATTTGCCGCACGCGCATAGCGGAGCGCTGCTCGGCGTCGATCAGCCGATCCTGACCCCGGAGCACAAGCGTCGTCTGCACGGCGCCCATGGCGCGCTGGCGGTAGATATGGAATCGCATGGCGCCGCGCGTTTCGCGGCCATGAACGGCCTGCCTTTCGCGGCATTGCGCGCGATCGCCGATCCGCAGGGACGGGCGATTCCCCCCGCGGCCATGGCGGGATTCAAGCCCGATGGAACGGCGGATGTCTGGGCGGTTCTCGCCGCGCTCGCGCTCAGCCCGGGCCAGCTCGGCGGTCTGATCCGCACGGCCTTCGACGCCCGGGCCGGAATGGCCGCCTTACTCGGCAGCCGCCGTGCGCTGGGGAGCTTTTTCGGCTTCGATGATCTCGTTTAGCTGCTGGCCGACCTGCGCCGTATAGGCGTATTCGGCCGGGCGCTGCTTGTCGAGCGGGATGTCCGGCGCGAAGGGGCCTTCGGTATTCACGCCGAACAGCGCGACCTTGAGCGCCGCGAAGGGGTTCTTCACCGCATGGGTGACGGCGCTCGGCTCGAAGCCGCAATGCACCATGCAATCGGCGCATTTTTCATAATTGCCGACGCCATAGGAATCCCAGTCCGTTGTCTCCATCAGCTCCTTGAAGGTCTTGGCGTAGCCTTCGTTGAGCAGATAGCAGGGACGCTGCCAGCCAAACACCGTGCGCAGCGGATTGCCCCACGGCGTGCAGTGATAGGTCTGGTTGCCGGCGAGGAAGTCGAGGAACAGCGACGATTGGAAGAAGGCCCATTTGCGGCCCTTGTCCCCGCGCCGGAAGATCGCGCGGAACAATTCCTTGGTCTTGTTGCGGTTCAGGAAGTGGTCCTGATCGGGGGCGCGCTCATAGGCGTAGCCCGGCGAGACGGTGGCGCTGTCCACGCCCATGCCCTTGAGCGTGTCGAGGAAGCCGGCGACGCGCTCGGGATCGGCGTCGTTGAACAGCGTGCAATTGATGGTGACCCGGAAGCCCTTGGCGCGTGCGGCCTTGATCGCTTGCACCGCGCGGTCGTAAACGCCGCTCTGGCAGACGGATTTGTCGTGCATCTCGCGGTCGCCGTCGAGATGGACCGAGAAATTGAACGCCTGCGAGGGCTGGAACTCGTTCATTTTCTTTTCGAGCAGCAGGGCGTTGGTGCAGAGCGTGACGAATTTGCCCCGATCCAGCGCGCCGCGCACGATCTTGCCGATTTCCTTGTGCAGCAGCGGCTCGCCGCCGGCGATCACAACCACCGGCGCGCCGCATTCGTCGATCGCCTCCATGCAGTCTTCGTAGGGCAGGCGCTGGTTCAGGATCTTGTCGGGATAGTCGATCTTGCCGCAGCCGGCGCAGGCGAGATTGCAGCGGAACAGGGGCTCCAGCATCAGAACGAGGGGATAGCGCTTCCGTCCGAGCAGATGCTGCTTGAGGATATAGGCGCCGATCCGCGCCCCCTGAATCACCGGGATTCCCATTGCCGCTCCTCTGGCGTAGGCGCCCCTGCGCCCTTGAATTGTCAGCTTTCCAACGGACCAATAGGCCGAACTCGCCTTTCGTCGCAAGCAAAAACCGGACTGCTCCGAATGGCTTGGAGACGAATAATGCCCCGGGCTGGTTCCCTTTCCTTAAAAAATAAAGCAATTTCCGGGCGCCGGCGGCGGCGATCCAGCCCGAATCGCGTCGGCGCGGGAACGACATGACCGATACTGACGAGTTTCTTCATCCGGATGCCGAAGAGATCGGCATTGTCGCTCAAACCGTCGCCTTCTGCGCCGCTCACAAGTTCCTGGTGCTGGCCCTTTCGCTCATCGTGACCGTCCTTGCCGGGATGTATGCGGCGGACCGCTTCGCCATGAGCACCGACCTCAACAAGCTCATCAATCCCGATTTGCCCTGGCGCCAGCGCGAGATTGCGCTTGGGAAAGCCTTTCCCCAGCGCGAGAACATGCTGCTGGCTGTGCTCGACGGGCCCTCGCCGGAGCTGGCGACCAGGGGCGCGCTTGCGCTGGCCGAGGCGCTCAAGCCGCAGAAGCAGTTTTTCGCCGGCGTCACCAGCCTCGAGACCAGCGATTTCTTCCGCCGCAACGGCCTGCTGTTCCTCCCGGCGAAGGAGGTCGAGGCCAAGACGGACCAGTTGATCGAGGCGCAACCTTTTCTCGGGGCTCTGGCCAAGGACCCGACCCTGCGCGGATTTTCCGGCGCGCTCGGCCTGATGGCGCGCGGCGGAAAGGAAGCCGCCGGCCTCGCCAAGCCGCTCGAAAGCATCGCCGGCGCGGTCGAGGCGGCCAACGCCGGAAAGCCGAGCGATTTCTCGTGGTCGGCCTTGTTCTCGGGCGAACCGCCTTCGGCGCGCGACAAGCGGCGCTTCCTGATGGTCAAGCCGGTGATGGACTTTTCCGCGCTGGAGCCCGGCGCTGACGCTGCCGACGCCCTGCGCGCGACCGCGCAGCAGATCGGACTGACGCCGGAGACCGGCTACCGCCTGCGCCTGACCGGCGACGTGGCCTTGCAGGACGAGGAGTTCTCGACGCTGGCCGAGGGCGCCGCGCTCAACAACGGCCTTATGGTTCTGGCGGTTCTGTTCATCCTGTGGCGCGCGCTGCGCTGGGGGAGGCTGATCCTCGCCGTGATGATCAATCTTGTGATCGGCCTGGCCCTCACCGCCGCGCTTGGCCTGTGGATGGTCGGCTCGCTCAATCCGATTTCGGTCGCCTTCGCGGTGCTCTTCGTCGGCATCGGCGTCGATTTCGGCATCCAGTTCTCGGTGCGCTACCGCGAGGAGCGCTATCGCGACGATAATGTGCGGCGCGCCCTGAATTCATCGGGCGCAAAGGCCAGCCTGCCGCTGGCTCTGGCGGCGGCGACCACGGCGGCGGGCTTTTATTCCTTCATCCCCACCGATTATCGGGGCGTGTCGGAACTCGGCCTGATCGCTGGCGGCGGCATGATCATCGCCTTCCTGACCTCGATTACGGCGCTGCCGGCCTTGCTCGCGGCGCTGAAGCCGCCCTCCGAAACCAAGCCGGTCGGCTACGCCTTCCTCGCGCCGCTCGACGAATTCCAGATGAGCCATCGCAAGGGCATTATCGGCGCCGCTCTGGGTCTGGCGATCATTGGCTCGCCGTTGCTGGCCAAGGTGCGGTTCGATTACAACCCGCTCAATCTGCGCAGCGCGCAGACTGAATCGGTGGCGGCCCTGCTTGACCTGATGCAGGACCCGCACACGAGCCCCAATATCATCGAGGTTCTTGCGCCGTCGCTGGCCGCGGCGGACCAGCTTGCGGTCAAGCTTCGCGCTTTGCCGCTGGTCGAGGGCGTGACCAGCCTGTCGGATTTCGTGCCGGAGGACCAGACGCCCAAACTCGCGGCGATTGCAGAGGCGCGGGGCCTGCTCGGCCCGAGCCTCGATCCTGGCCGCCCGCGTCCGGCGTCGGACGCCGAAGACGTCCAGGCTCTGGCCGGCGCTGGCGCGGCTTTGCGCAAGGCGGCGGGCGACAGTCCGGAACTGGCGCCGCTCGCCCGCCTCGGCGCGGCGCTCGAACGTCTGAGCCAGGGGCCGGAGCCCGCCCGCGCGCTTGCGCGGGCGATGCTCATCGCGCCGATGCAGGCCTTGCTCGAAGACGTGCGCCTGACGCTTCAGGCGGGTCCGGTCACGATCGACAATCTGCCGCAGGAATTGCGCCGCGACTGGATCACGGCGGACGGGAGGGCGCGGCTTGAGATCGCGCCGCGCGGCGACAAGAATGATTATGACAAGATGCGCCCCTTCGTGAATCAGGTTCTGGCGGTCGCGCCCGACGCCTCCGGCGCGCCGGTCTCCATCCTCGCCTCGGGCGACACCGTCATTGGCGCCTTCATGGAGGCGGGCGCGCTGGCCCTGATCTCGATTTCCCTCCTGCTGTACCTCGCCTTGCGCCGGGTCGGCGACGTCGCCCTGACCCTTGCGCCGCTGCTGCTGGCGGGCGTCTACACCATGGAAATCTGCGCTCTGATCGGGTTGCGGCTGAATTTCGCCAATATCATCGCTCTACCGCTGCTGCTCGGCCTCGGCGTCGCCTTCAAGATCTATTATGTCATCGCCTGGCGCGCCGGTTCGGCCAAATTGCTGCGCACCGGGCTAACGCGGGCGATCTTCTTCAGCGCCATGACCACGGCCACGGCTTTCGGCAGCCTCTGGATGTCCAACCATCCCGGGACCTCGAGCATGGGCAAGCTGCTGGCCCTGTCGCTCGCCACCACGCTCTGCGCGGCGGTGCTGTTCCAGCCCGCCCTGATGGGCCCGCCGCGCCCGCGCGAGGAGAAAGTTCGGGAAGTCGTTGAGGAGGAAGTTGAGGAAGAGGCCAAGGAGGACGCCAGATGACCGCCGCTCCCGCCAAAATCGGCGTCCTGACCATTTCCGACCGCGCCAGCGCCGGGCTTTATGAGGATATTTCCGGCCCGGCCATCGCCGAATGGCTCGGCAAGGCCCTGTCCGTGCCATATGAACTGGACGTCCGGGTGATCCCCGACGGTTTCGAGCGCGTGCGCGACGAACTGATCGACATGGCCGACAGGGCGGGCTGCTGCCTTGTCCTGACTACGGGGGGCACCGGCCCGGCCCCGCGCGACCTGACGCCGGAGGCGACTTTGGCCGCCGCGCATCGCGAAATGCCGGGATTTGGCGAGCTGATGCGCATGAAAAGCCTGGAGCAGACGCCCACGGCCATTCTGTCGCGCCAGACGGCGGCCCATCGCGGCGCCTGCCTCTTCGTGAACCTGCCCGGCAGCCCGCGCTCCATCGATCTCTGCCTCAAGGCGGTCTTTCCGGCCATCCCCTATTGCGTCGAGCTGATCGGCGGCGCATGGCTGGACACGCATGAGGATTTTGTAAAGACAGTGCGGCCGATGAAAAAATAGGCTGAAGCGCTGCTTTTTCGCCCGTGGAATTTTTCATGGGGCGACTATGATAATCTGCGCCGGTCGCTAAAATTTATGCAACGCGGCCTTCGGGCGGCGTGGACTCGTGTACGGGTTGTTCAGGGGGTTTGATGCTGGGACCGACGCCGGGGAGCGCCTCGAACGCCAAGGCGAGGCGCCTGGTGGAGATGACGGCGGCCTATCGCCCGCTTGACGGCGCGCCCGATGAATTCATTGGCGCGGACGGATGTCCGCGCGGCCATTGGCTTGAATTCTTCGACAAGCTGGCGGGACTGGGCAGCGACGACATCGCCCGCCGCTTCGAGGCCATCGAGCGCAACATCCGCGAGCAGGGCGTGTCCTATCGCGCCTATGGCGAGACGGTGGACCGCACCTGGCCGCTCAGCCACATGCCGTTGTTGATCTCGGAACAGGACTGGGCGGTGATCGAAGCCGGCGTCATGCAGCGCGCCGAGGCCTTCGAAGGGCTGCTCGCCGATCTTTACGGCAAGGGCGAGCTGGTCTCCGAGGGCTTTCTGCCCGCCGCGGCGGTGACCGGAAGCGCCGACTTCCTGCATCCGATGGTCGGGATCAAGCCGCGCGGCGGCCGCTATCTCAGCCTATACGCCGCCGATCTCGGTCGCGGGCCCGACGGCCAGTGGTGGGTGCTCAACGACCGCACCCAGGCGCCCTCCGGCCTCGGCTACGCGCTGGAGAACCGCCTTAACCTGTCGCGCGCCTTCCAGACGATCTACCGCGACATGAACGTGCCCCGGCTGGCCCCCTTCTTCCAGGCCTTTCGCGCCGGGTTGGCGGAGCTCGCCAGCCGCTCGGAGCCGCGCATCTGCCTGCACACGCCCGGCCCTTACAGCGAAACCTATTACGAGCAGGCCTATCTCGCGCGCTATCTTGGCTTCGTTCTGGTCGAGGGCGCCGATCTCGTCGCGCGCGACGGCCTCGCCCATGTCCGCACCATAGCGGGCATGAAGCGCGCGGACGTGATCTGGCGCCGCATCGACGCCGATTTCGCGGATCCGCTGGAGCTGAAGGGCGGCTCCCAGCTCGGCGTGCCGGGTCTGGTCGAGACGATCCGTCAGGGCAATGTCGCGGTCGCCAACGCCCTCGGCGCCGGCGTCGCGGAAACCCCGGCGCTTCTGGGCTTCATGACCTCCATCGCCGGCCATCTGCTCGGCGAAAAACTGATCTTGCCGACCATCGCGACCTGGTGGTGCGGGCAGGAGGCGGAGCGCGAATATGTGCTCGACCGTCTCGAGGACATGGCCATCGCCCCGGCTTTCGGCGCCTCGACCTCCCGCGCCCTGCTCGGCCGCTCGGTCGTGGCGGGCGAACTGACGAAAGAACAGCGCGAGAAGCTCGCGAACGCGATCCGCGAGCGCGGCGCGGATTTCGTTGGCCAGGAGGTTGTTCGCCTCTCGACCACGCCGGTCTGGGTGGACAACAGGCTGGAGCCGCGTCCCTTTGTCCTGCGCGTCTATGCGGCCATGGGGCCCGACGGCAAGTTTCAGGTCATGCCCGGCGGTTTCTGCCGCATTTCCGACCGCGTGGATTCGCGCGCCCTCGCCATGGGGCAAGGGGTGCAGACCTCCGACGTCTGGATCGCGGGCACCCGCCCGGTCGAGCCAACCACCCTGCTGCCGCGCGGCGACACGGTTTCGATCCGCCGCATCATGGGCAATCTGCCGAGCCGCGCCGCCGACAACCTGTTCTGGCTCGGACGCTATATCGAGCGCGCCGAGGCGACCTTGCGCCTGATCCGCTGCCTGACGCGGCGGGCGATCGAGAACGAGGACATGTTCCAGGAAGGCGCCACCACCACGCAGCGCCTGCGCAAGTTGCTCAGCGACTGGGGCGCCGTCCCGGCCAAGCTGAAAGTCCCGCTGACGCCGCAGGGATTTCTCAACGCGGCCATGTTCAATGTCGACGAATATGGCTCGGCGGTGTCGCTGGCGCGCGCCTCGCAGCGCACGGCCTCGGTGATCCGCGAACGCCTGTCGAGCGACACCTGGCGCATTGTCGTCGATTTGAGCCAGAAGCTGGAGAATGGCCGCGTTCCGCTCGACGAGCCGGAAATCCTGGAGCTGACCGATGGCGCGCTGCAGGCCCTCGCCAGCATTTCCGGGCTGGCGCAGGAGAACATGAACCGGGTCGCGGGCTGGCGCTTTCTCGAAATCGGCCGCCGTCTCGAGCGCAGCGTCAACACCTGCCGCTTCATTCGCGCCTTCGGCATGGAGCAGGCCCGCGCCACCGATTTCGACGTTCTGCTCGACCTGATCGATTCGCAGATCACCTATCGCTCGCGCTATATTTCCGGCGTCGCGCCTTATCCAGTGCGCGACATGGCGCTGCTTGATCCCTTTAATCCGCGCTCCGTCGCCTTCCAGACCGAAAGGCTCGCCGAACATATCGCGACCCTGCCGGTGCTGAAGCTCGACGGCATGCTGGAGGCTCCCAATCGAATCGCGATCGAGGTCAACGCCGATCTCGCCACCAAGGTCGCCGCCTGCATCACAGCGGAATTCGTCATCTCGGTCGAGCGCCGGCTGATGGGGCTGGCCGACGCCGTCGCCGCGCGTTATTTCCTGCAGGGCGCCCATGCGGCGCAGGCGGAAAAACAGGTGGGCCTCGCATGATTTACGATATCCGCCACGTCACCACCTACAGCTATGAAACGCCGGTGGCCTTTTCGCTCTGCGCCCTGCGGCTGCGGCCGACCAGCCGTGCGGGCCAGCGCGTGATCGACGTCAAGATCGACATCGATCCGCCGGCCGCCAAGCGCATCCAGCGCGAATGTTTTTTTGGCAACAGCTTCGAGATCGTCCGGATCGAGGCGGAGCATCGCGAGCTTTCGGTCACGGCGCGGGCCCGGATCGCGGTGTCGCGGCCCGTCGCGCCGGCGACGACGCCAAGCTGGGAGGAAGTGCGCCAGCTCGCCTTCAGCGTCGAGGATCTTGGGCCGCAATCGCCGGCCCATTTTATCTACGCCAGCCGCGCCATCACGCTCGACGAGCCGGTCGTCGCCTATGCCCGCGAAAGTTTTCCGCCCGGACGCGAGATTCTGGACGGCGCCGTGAACCTGATGGAGCGGATCTGGGACGATTTCGATTACGATCCCAAGGCGACTCTGGTCTCGACCCCGCTCGGCGAGGCTTTCGAGAAGAAGCGCGGCGTCTGCCAGGACTTCGCCCATATCATGATCGCGGGCCTGCGCGGCATCGGGCTGCCGGCGCGCTATGTCAGCGGCTACCTGCGCACGGTGCCGCCGGCGGGGCAGGAGCGGCTCGAAGGCGCCGACGCCACCCACGCCTGGGTCGCGGTATGGTGCGGTCCGTTCGACGGCTGGGTCGGGCTCGATCCCACCAACAAGATCCTTGTCGGCGACGATCACATCATTCTCGCGGAAGGCCGCGACTATTCGGACATCTCGCCGATCGACGGCGTCATTCTCTCCTCCGGCGGGCAGGACGTCGATGTCGGCGTTGATGTCATCCCGGTCGCGTCGGAAAGCGTCCCCCTGACCTTCGGCTAATCGCGCCTGAAACGCTCCAGGCGCCTCTTTTTTGTGCGTGTCGCCCGTCGCACCGCCGAAAAGCCTGCAATTCGGACGTGACAGGCCCGCGCTCCCATCAGCATAAATGGAATAACTCGCCGCCAAGAAAGGCACTTGCCGCAATGGCCATCCTCGCGAAACTCCACCACGCCACCCGCTATTCCTATGACCGTCCCGTCACCTTGGGACCGCAGATCGTCCGGCTGCGGCCGGCGCCTCATTGCCGCACGCCGGTGCTGGCCTATTCGCTGAAAATCCAGCCGGAAAACCACTTCATCAACTGGCAGCAGGATCCGCACGGCAATTATCTGGCGCGGCTGGTCTTCCCGGAACCAACCGACGAATTCTCCATCACAGTCGACGTGCTCGCTGAAATGGCGGTCTATAACCCGTTCGACTTCTTCATCGAGGAATATGCGCAGACCGTTCCGTTCAAATATGCCGAGTCGCTGACCAAGGACATCTCCGCCTATATCGGCGCCGATCCGGCCGGTCCGCTGCTGCAGGCCTATCTCGACTCGATTCCGCGCAAGGAGACCCCCACGGTCGATTTCCTGGTCGCGCTGAACACGGCGCTGCAGCAGAAGATCAAATATCTCGTGCGCATGGAGCCCGGCGTCCAGACGCCGGAGGAGACCCTGCAGCTGGCCTCGGGCTCCTGCCGCGACACCGGCTGGCTGCTGGTCCAGATTCTGCGCCATCTCGGCTTCGCCGCGCGTTTCGTCTCGGGCTATCTCATCCAGCTCAAGCCGGATGTGAAATCGCTCGACGGCCCCTCGGGCACGGACCACGACTTCACCGACCTCCACGCCTGGGCCGAAGTCTATATTCCCGGCGCGGGCTGGGTCGGCCTCGATCCGACCTCCGGCCTGTTCGCGGGCGAGGGCCATCTGCCGCTCGCCGCCACGCCGCATTATTCCTCCGCCGCGCCGATCGAGGGCTATATCGCCGGCGACGCCCACGCGGATTTCGGCTTCGAGATGACCGTGGAGCGGATCGACGAGAAGCCGCGCGTCACCGCGCCCTTCTCCGACGAGGCCTGGGAGGCGCTGGACAAGCTGGGCAGGAAGGTCGACGTCGATCTCAACGCCCAGGACGTGCGCCTGACCATGGGCGGCGAGCCGACCTTCGTCTCGATCGACGATTACCAGTCGCCGGAATGGAACACCGAGGCCGTCGGCCCGACCAAGCGCAGCCTGGCCGACGATTTGACCCGCCGCCTGCGCGAGGCCTTCGCGCCCAACGGCTTCCTGCATTACGGCCAGGGCAAATGGTATCCCGGCGAGAGCCTGCCGCGCTGGACCTTCTCGATCTATTGGCGCAAGGACGGCCAGCCGATCTGGCGCAACCTCGATCTGATCGCGCGCGAGAAGCCCGCGGTCTGGGCGACGCCCGACCAGGCCCGGCAGATGTGCGAGACCATCGCCGCCAAGCTGGAGATCACCGAGGATTACATCATCCCGGCCTATGAGGATCCGGCGGAATGGGTGCTCAAGGAGGCGGAGCTGCCGGTCAATGTGACGCCGGGCGATTCCAAGCTCTCGGAACCAGAGGAACGCGCCCGCTACGCCCGCGTGTTCGATCAGGGCCTGAATGTGCCGACCGGCTTCGTCCTGCCGGTGCAACGCTGGAACGCCCAGACGCGCCAACGCTCGTGGATCAGCCAGAAATGGCCGCTGCGCCGCGGCGCCCTGTTCCTCAAGCCCGGCGATTCCCCGGTCGGCTTCCGCCTGCCGCTGGCCTCGCTGCCCTATATTCCTCAGAGCGCCTATCCCTTCGTCGTGGAACAGGATCCGACGGAATGGCGCCGCGCCTTGCCGTCCGCAGACGAAATCGCGCAGAAATACCGGCGCGGCAATTACGAGACCGACCGGCAGGTCCTCAACCAGCAGTTGGTGGGCTTCACCGCCGATGTCAGGACCGCCGTGGCGGTCGAGCCGCGCGACGGGCGCCTGCACATTTTCATGCCGCCGGTCAGCTATCTCGAAGATTACCTCGAACTGCTCGCTGCCGTTGAAGCCAGCGCCGCCGATCTCGGCATGCCAGTCCATATCGAGGGCTATCCGCCTCCGCTCGATTGGCGCTTGCAAGTCATTCGCGTCGCGCCGGACCCGGGCGTGATCGAGGTCAACGTCCATCCGTCCGACAATTGGAACGAACTGGCCGCGATCAGCCGCGAGCTTTATGACATGGCCCGCGAATGCCGGCTGGGAACAGAAAAATTCATGGTCGACGGGCGCCATGTCGGCACCGGCGGCGGCAATCATGTTGTCATCGGCGGCGCCACGCCCAATGATTCGCCCTTCCTGCGCCGTCCCGACCTGTTGAAGAGCCTCGTGGTCTATTGGCAGCGCCATCCGGCGCTGTCCTATCTGTTCTCCGGCCTTTTCATCGGCCCGACCTCGCAATCGCCGCGCGTGGACGAAGCGCGGCACGACTCGCTCTACGAATTGGAGATTGCGCTGGCCAATACGCCGCGGCCCGGCGAGGGCCAGTGCCCGCCGTGGCTGGTGGACCGCCTCTATCGCAACCTGCTCACCGACGTCACCGGCAACACCCATCGCGCGGAAATCTGCATCGACAAGCTCTATTCGCCGTCGGGTCCGACGGGGCGTCTGGGCCTGGTCGAATTCCGCTCGTTCGAAATGCCGCCGGATGCGCGGATGTCGCTGGCGCAGCAGCTTCTGTTGCGCGCCCTGGTCGCCTGGTTCTGGCGCGAGCCTCAGGAAGGCGAACTGGTCCGCTGGGGCACCAGCCTGCATGATCGCTTCATGCTGCCGCATTACGTCTGGCAGGATTTCCTCGACGTGCTCGACGACCTCCAGCGCGCGGGCTATGCGTTCGACCGCGAATGGTATCGCGCGCAGTTTGAATTCCGCTTCCCCTTCTATGGCCAGGTCGAGCATTCCGGCGTGAAGCTGGAAATCCGGCAGGCTCTGGAGCCCTGGCACGTCATGGGCGAAGAGGGCGCCATCGGCGGCACGGTGCGTTTCGTCGATTCCTCCGTCGAGCGCCTCCAGGTGCGCGTCGAGGGCTTCAACGAGGAGCGCCATATCGTCACCTGCAATGGCCGGCGCCTGCCGCTCGGCTCGACGGGCCGGCGCGGTGAGGCCGTCGCGGGCGTGCGCTTCAAGGCCTGGCAGCCTTATTCCGGCTACCACCCGACCATCTGGCCGCATACGCCGCTGACCTTCGACATCATCGACAAATGGAGCAAAAGGTCGCTGGGCGGCTGCGTCTATTACACGGCCCATCCCGGCGGCCGCAATTACGAGACCTTCCCGGTCAATTCCTATGAAGCGGAGGCGCGCCGCCTCGCCCGCTTTCAGGATCACGGCCATACGCCGGGCAAGGTCTGGCTGCCGTCGGCGGAAGTCACGGGCGACTTCCCGACCACGCTCGACCTGCGCCGTCCGGTCGGGGTTTAGGCGGCCGTTCAAATCGGGGCGTCGGGCTTAACTTGAAGGAAAGACGCGCGCGTTTACGCTGGCGCGTCGCCTTCAGGAAAGCCCGATGACCGAACCCGCCTCTCCGCCCGACGCCTTGCGCCTGCGCGATTTGCGCAAATCTTTCGGCAAGCCCGCCGTGGACGGGCTCGACCTGACGATCCGGCCCGGCGAGTTTTACGCCTTGCTTGGCGCCAATGGCGCGGGCAAGACCACCACCCTGCGCATGGTCGCGGGCCTGCTGCAGCCCGACAGCGGCGAAGTCTCGATCTGCGGGATCGACGCGCGGCGCAACCCGCTGGAGGCCAAGGCGCTCACCGCATGGCTGCCCGACGAACCGCTGCTCTATGACAAGCTCGCGCCGCTGGAATATCTCGAATTCGTCGCCGGTCTCTGGGGCATGGATTCGGATGAAGCCGGCGCCCGCGCGGAAGACCTGCTGCGCCGCCTCGGCCTGTGGGAGCAGCGCAACCAGCGCTGCGAAGGTTTTTCACGCGGCATGCGGCAAAAGGTGGCGCTGGCGGGCGCGCTGATTCATGAGCCGCGCCTGCTGATGCTGGACGAGCCCTTGACCGGGCTCGACGCCGGCGCCGCGCGTCTGGTCAAGGACATGCTCGCCGAACAGACCCGGCAGGGCGTGGCCGTGGTGCTGACGACCCATATTCTGGAAGTCGCGGAAAAGCTCGCCGACCGCATTGGGATCATCGCCGATGGCAAATTGATCGCCGAAGGCGATCTCGCGCAATTGCGACGTCTGAGCGCCATCGCGAGCGCGAGCCTCGAAGATGTGTTCCTCGATCTCACCGCGCGCGGAGTGGCGGCGTGAGGCCGCGTTCTCTGACGCTCGCTCGCCTCGTCCGCCACGATCTGGCCATTTCATGGCGGCGCCTGTGTGGCTTCCTGCGCGCGAAAACGACGACCCGGGCCTTGATCGTTCTGGGGCTGGCGTCGGCGGTGCTGCACCTCGCGGCCTGGCCTTTAGCCTTGGGCCTGCTCGCGCTGGAGGCGCGTGACGGCGCTGTCGCGCTTGACGGGTTGGGCTTCGTCATCGTGCTGCCCTGGCTGATGTCGCAGGGCCTCACCGGCGCGACGCGAGCGCTCTATTCGCGCGGCGATCTCGACCTGCTGCTGTCGGCGCCGCTGCCGCCGCAAAAAATTCTGGCCTCGCGCGCTCTGGCTGTGGGCATCGAAAGTTTCGGCGCCGTCGGCATGTTCCTGCTGCCGGTGGTCAATATGGCGGCGCTGCTCGGGGGGGCGCGCTGGCTCGCGGTCTATCCGGCGCTCGCCAGCGCCGTGCTGATGGCGACGGGCGCGAGCTTCGCCGCGACGCTCGGCCTTTTCCGCCTGCTGGGGCCGAAACGGACCCGGGCCGCGACGCAGGTGATCGCCACTTTGGTCGGCGCGTGGTTCGTGATCTGCGCGCAGATCTTCAATTTCATTCCTGCCGATAGCCAGAAGGCGTTGCGGGAGGCGCTCGCGCACCCCGCGCCCGGAAGCTGGCTCGATCCGCAAGGCGCGCTCTGGCTGCCCGCCCGGGCGGCGGCGGCGGAAGGACGCGCGCTGGCGCTCTGGGTCCTGCTGGGCTGCGGCGCCTTCGTCCTGGCGGTTCGCGCCTTGGGCCCCGCCTTCGCGCGCGGCGCGTTGATCGCGGCGGGCGAGGGGAGGGCGCGGGCGACGACCCGCGACGCGCGCTTCCGGTGCGAGCGCGCCGGTGCGCTGCGCCGCAAGGAATGGCGGCTGCTTGCGCGCGATCCCTATCTGCTGTCGCAGATCCTGCTGCAATCGCTTTATACCCTGCCGGTGGCGCTGATCATCTGGAAGAGCCTCGGACCCAACGGCTCGGTGGCGCTTTCCGTCGCGCCTGCGCTCGTCGCCATCGCCGCGCAGCTCAGCGCCGCGCTCGCCTTCCTGGCGGGGTCGAGCGAGGACGCCGGCGATTTCGTCGCCACGGCGCCGGTTGCGCCGGGCGAAATCCTTCGCCGCAAGATCGAGGCCATCGCCGTTCCGGTCGCGCTGCTGCTGGCCCTGCCGCTCGCCGGCGTGGCCTTCGCCGCGCCGCGCATCGGACTCGTGACGTTTCTTTGCGCGGCGGCGGGGGCGGCCTCCACCGCCACTCTGAATTTCTGGAAACCGCTGGAGAACCGGCGCGGCGACCTCATCAAGACCCACGCCCAGAACAAGCTGGTCGGCCTGGTCGAGCATGGGCTTTCGATCTGCTGGGCGCTGGCCGCGCTGCTGCTCTGCCTTGGCTCCTGGATGGCGCTGGCGCCAATCGCCATCGCGCTGGCCCTGTTGTGGGCGAACAAGCCGCGCGCGCGCCGCGTCAAGGCTTTCGCCCCCGCCTGACGCCTTGCAAGGCGTCCTTCGCCAAAAGAAAAACGCCGGCCCCTGGGGACCGGCGCCAAGTTGGCCACTTTCTCGCGGTTTCCCGCGGAGAGCAGCCTTCGACATCGCGCTTCAGCTGCGCGACATCATATAGAGCAATTGCGTCTCGAAGGCCGGGATCTTGGTCGCGCCGAACGCGCGCAAGGCGGCGGGCGCGTCCACGGCGACCACGGAATATCCGCCGGCCGCGCTTTTTTTCATCAGTTCCGAAATCTCTTCCGCGAAAGCTTTGGCCGGATCGATTTTCGCAGGCAGGTCCTGCGGCGACCATTTTGCGGCCCAGCCCCAGATCGTGTCATGCCCGGCCGGAATATTTGTGGATATGAAATCCTGAGGGAGGTAGGACCTCCCGTTCGCATAGGGCATTATTTTTCCTCCCGCCAAGATGGCCGCCTAAAAAGGCGCGGCCTCTCGCTTGTCCTGTGGCGTTGACCAGCCCGGCTCGTTCTTCTTGTCGAGAATGGAACGTGTCCGTTTGCCGCCTTTAGCGGTCTTGTGCTTTAGTCGTACCATAGTGCGTAGCATCATGTAACAGGAATGCGACGCCCGGCAATTGACCCAGCGCAAATTCAGCGCTCGCTTCCTGCCTCAGGAATTCTATAGGCCGAGCTGGCCTTGACCCGCTCCATCGCGAAGCGCGAGGTGACTTTTTTCAGCGGCACCGCCGAAATGAGCCGCTGGTAAAAGGCGTCATAGGCGGCGGTGTCGACGACGACGACGCGCAGCAGGTAATCGACGTCGCCCGCCATGCGATAAATGTCCATCACCTCGGGCATGGCGGAAACGGCGGCGGCGAAACGCGCCAGCCAGGGCTGGGAATGATCCTCCGTCTCGATGGAGACGAAGACGGTGAGGCCGAGGCCGATCTTCTGCGGATCGACCAGCGCGACGCGGCCCAGAATGACGCCCGCGTTTTCCAGCTTCTGCACCCGCTTCCAGCACGGAGTCGGCGACAGTCCGACCGCACGCGCGAGATCCGCGACGGCGATATCGGCTTTGTCCTGCAGAATGGTCAGGATTTTACGGTCAATCGCGTCCATGCCCCTCACGCCTCCCTCGGACTCTGGCGAGATTATCGGCGGAAGGCAATCATTGCTGGCCTTGCCAGCTCGCCTGACGGCTGACGTCCACCTTCAGCACCGCGATCGAGGCTTCCCGCGCATAGCCGAAGACGGCCGAGCGCCGGGGCGCCGCGCCTGCGAAATCGAGGCCCAGGGCGATCCGCAAATATTCGTCGCGCGGGCAGCAGCCGAAGGCGGGGTCGAAGCCGATCCAGCCGATCGGTTCGACAAAGACTTCCGCCCAGGCGTGATGCGCCCCTGCTGCGCCGACGCCTTCCGTCCCGAGGAAAAAGCCGGAAATCAAGCGGGCCGGAACATCGACGCCGCGCGCGGCCGCGACGAAGACCTGGGCCAGTTCGCGCGCGGAGCCGGCGCGCGAGGCGAAGGCCTCCCGCGCCGGGCGGGGCGTCTCGCCTTCGCCCGGCGCGAAGGCGCAGGCCTCGTGAAGCGCGTCGTTGAGGACATGCATGCGGCCGAGCGGATCCGTCTCGCGCGACAGGGCGTCCTGCGTGAAGGCGAGCAAATCCTTGTCGGCAAGCGTCGCTGCCGTGTGGCGAAGATAGACGTCGAGCGGCAATTTTTCGGGCAGGCCGCGCACGACTCCGGCCGTGTCATTGGTCTCGATTTCGCCCTCGGCCATGATGCTCAGCTGCTCCAGCGGGCCGTCATGGGAGCAGGAATGGACGATGTTGCCGAAGGCGTCCTCATTGCGGCGCATGCGCGCATCCGGCAGGACGTCGACGCGCCAGTCCTTGATCTCCTGGCCGTCGAAGCCGCGGGGCGTGAGACGAAGAACCTGGTTCATCGCGCGAACCGGGTCGGCATAGGAAATCTGGAAGTGATACTGGACAGAGGCGCGCATGGAGCGAGAGTCTCCCGCTGGCTGATTCGACCTTGTTGTTATAGCCGCCCGGAAAGCCGTCGTCCCTCCGGGCGAAAGGCTTAGCCGATCAAATATTGTTCGGCGATCTCGGTCCCGAGCCGGTTGTTGTCGGTGACGAAGCCATCGACGAATTCATGCAGGCCGGACTGGAAAATATCCTTGATCGAAGTGCTTTCCAGACGCCGCTTCATATTGCGGGCGTGGCGCTGCGCCGGTCCCTGGCGGCCATATTGATTGCCGATGGCGTCGAGGAAACGCACGATATTGTCGCAGCAGGACAGGAGCGAGCGCGGCATTTCCTGACGCAGGATCAGCAGGTCCGCCACGTTCCAGGGCTTGATGCTCTCGCGATAGACCCAGTGATAGGCGGTGAGCGCCGAAACCGAGCGCAGGATCGCGGTCCACTGGAAATAATCGACCGAGCCGCCGACGGCTTCCTGCTCGGGCAGCAACACGTGATATTTCACGTCGAGCACGCGGGCGGTGTTGTCGGCGCGCTCGACATAGACGCCAAGGCGGGAGAAATAATAGGCGTCGTTGCGCAGCATGGTGCGGTAGCCGGAGCCGTCGTAAAGGCTCGACGTCTGCTTGACATATTCGAGGAACTTGATCAGCTCCTCGCGGTCGATCCGGCCCAGCTCCTTCTGCACTGCTTCGAACTTCTTCAGCTCGAGCCAGGCGCTGTTGATGCCTTCCCACATTTCAACGGTGAGCGCGGTGCGCACCGCGCGGGCGTTGGTGCGGGCGAACTCGATGCAATTGCGGATGCTTGAGGGATTGCGCGCGTCGAAGGCCAGATAGGCGATGACGCTGGCCTCGTTGGGCTCCGGGAAATGCTCATAGAAGGTCTCGTCGGCTCCCGACGCGATCAGCACGCTCTGCCATTCGTCCTGGGCGGAGGCGTAGGTCTTCGGCAGGGCCGCGATGCGGCTGGAGGCCTCGATCAGGCGGGCGAGGAAATCCGCGCGCTCCAGATAGCGCGAGACCCAGTAGAGATTGTCGGCGGTGCGGGAAAGCATGGGGCGACCTTGACAAGATTGGGCAAGACAGGAATGGCGTTGCCGGATCGCCCCGCGAGCGGCGACGATCCGCGTCGGCGGATCAGGGCGTGGCGGCGTCCGTCTCGAGCACCCAGGTGTCCTTGGTGCCGCCGCCCTGGCTGGAATTGACGACCAGTGAGCCTTCCTTCAGCGCGACGCGCGTCAGCCCGCCGGGGACGACGCGCACGCCGTCGGAGCCGGAGAGCACGAAGGGGCGCAGATCGACATGGCGTGGCGCGACGCCGCCGAGGAAGGACGTCGGGCAGGTCGAAAGCGACAGGGTCGGCTGGGCGATGAAATTGTCCGGCGCGGTCAGGAGCTTCTTGCGGAAGTCCTCGATCTGCTCCTTGGTCGCGTGCGGCCCGACCAGCATGCCGTAACCGCCGGAGCCATTGACCTCCTTCACCACCAGTTCGGACAGGTGGTCGAGGACATATTTCAGGGCGTCGGGCTCGCGGCAGCGCCAGGTGGCGACATTCTTCAGCTTCGGCTCCTCGCCGAGATAGAAGCGGGTGATCTCCGGCATATAGGTGTAGATCGCTTTGTCGTCGGCGACGCCCGCGCCCACGGCGTTGGCCAGGGTGACATTGCCGGAAAGATAGGCGCCCATCAGCCCGGCGGCGCCGAGCACGGAATCCGGGTTGAACACCAGCGGGTCGATGAATTCGTCGTCGACGCGGCGATAGATCACGTCGACCCGCTTCGGGCCCTCGGTGGTTCGCATATAGACCACGTCGTCCTTCACGGTGAGGTCGCCGCCTTCCACCAGTTCCACGCCGAGCTTGTCGGCGAGGAAGGAATGTTCGTAATAGGCCGAATTGAACTGCCCGGGCGTCAGCACCACGATGTTCGGCTCGCTCGCGCATCTCGGCGGGGCGACGGAGCGCAGCGAGGCGAGCAGGGAATCGGGATAGTTCTCCACCGGCATCACGGCGTGTTCCGCGAAGAGATCGGGCGCCAGCCGGATCATCATCTCGCGGTTCTCCAGCATGTAGGAGACGCCGGACGGCGTGCGGCAATTGTCTTCCAGGACATAGAAATCCTGATCGTCCGTGCGCACGATGTCGATCCCGGCGATATGGGTCCAGATGTCGTGCGGCGCGCGATGTCCCTGCATTTCGGGCCGGTAGCAGTCATTGCGGAACACCAGGTCCGCGGGCACCACGCCGGCGCGGATGATCTCCTGCGCGCCATAGACGTCGGTGAGGAACATGTTCAGCACCTTGACGCGCTGGACCAGCCCCGCTTCGAGCCGCAGCCATTCGTCATGGCCGAGCAGGCGCGGGATGATGTCGAAGGGAATCAGGCGCTCGGCGGCCTCCTTGTCGCCATAGACGGCGAAGGTGATGCCAATGCGGCGGAACAGCATCTCCGCCTGTTGCCGGCGCGAATCCAGCAGTCCGGGCGGGGACGTCTCCAGCCATTTGGCGATGCGGCTATAGAGGGCGCGCGCCGCTCCGTCGCCTTCGGTCATCTCGTCGAAACAGGGCAAGGTCATCGGCTTGATCGCCTTTTTGGAACTCATTTCGGGGCGTTTTGCGCCGCGAGCGCAAACGGCCAGGGATTTCATGTTTGTCAGTCTGAATCGCCTGCGCCGGTTGCGCTTTGACCTAACTTAAATGCCGCCTCGCGCGATTTGACAGTCTAAATTTTAAGCTTGGCGCCCGATAGCGTGCGGATGAATGTTTCAATCCTGATTGGCGCCTATAAATTAGGCAGCTTCGCCAAATGGCTCATGCCGCCGGTTCTTCTGACCATTATTTCCCAATCGCAATTTGCCTGCCGGCGCCGCGATGCGGTAAAAGCGCGCACGGGTCTTCGAGCCCGCAAGCGCGAAATTGGTCCGGTCGATGCGCAAATTTGTCTTTCTTGTCGTCTTCGTCGTGCTCGCCGCGCTCGTCGGCGGGATTTATCATTTCCATTTCAATCTCAAGCCGGAATTCGCGCGCGCGGCGATCTCCTCGATGCCGCGTCCTGTGGCCGGCGTCGCGGTGGAGGAGGCGCGGGCTGAAAACTGGGCGTCCAGCGTGTCCTCGATCGGCACGTTCCGCGCGGTGCCGGGCATCGACGTCTCCAGCCAGGTGGCGGGCGTCGTCGCTGAAATCGCCTTCCAGAACGGGCAGGACGTGCAAAAGGGCGCGCTGCTGGTGCGGCTCGACGACTCGACCGAGCAGGCCGACCTGCGCTCCAATCTCGCCATGCTGAAAAACGCCAATCTTGCCTATGAGCGGCAGAAGTCGCTGTCGGCGAGCGGCGTCGGGGCCAAGGCCAATTTCGACCTCGCCCAGGCCGTGCGCGACCAGGCCGCCGGCGCCGAGGATCGCACCCGCGCGTTGATCGGCCAAAAGACCATCCTGGCGCCCTTTGCGGGGCGGCTCGGCATCCGCAAGGTCGACGTCGGTCAATATGTCGCCGCCGGCGCGGCGATGGTTTCACTGCAGCAGCTCGATCCGATCTATCTCGACTTCCAGGTTCCCGAGCAGAATTACGCTCATCTGGCGGCTGGCCAGGACGTTGTGGCCGATGTCGACGCCTTCGCAGGCAAGACCTTCCGCGGCAAGATCAGCAATATCGACGCGCGGGTGGATCCCGCAACGCGGTCGGTTCTGGTGCGGGCGGAATTCGCCAATCCCGACAAAAAGCTGATGCCCGGCATGTTCGGCCATGTCGACTTCGCCACCGGCGAGGCAGCCAAAGCCGTCACCGCGCCGCGCACGGCGGTGGCCTTTTCGCTTTATGGCGATTCCGTCTTCGTCGTCGTGCCGGACGACGCGGCCAGGGGCTTCGAGGGCCCGCTTCATGTCGAGCGCCGGACGGTCAAGGTCGGCGACGCCCGCGAAGACCGCATCGTCCTGCTGGAGGGCGTCAAGCCCGGCGAGAAGGTCGTGGCCGAGGGCCAGATCAAGCTGCAGCCCAATGCGCCAGTCAAGATCGATGCGGACAAGCCGATGAAGCCCCAGGCCGTCCGGCCGAGGCAGTAAGCTGAAGCTGCTCCGCGCAGAAGCTTTTCGAGACCGACACTCAGAGACCGCAACCCATGGGCGCCTTTACAGATCTGTTCATTCGCCGGCCGGTTCTCTCGATCGTGGTCAGCCTGCTGATCCTGCTGGTCGGCGCGCAGGCAGGCTTCAACCTTCAGATCCGGCAATATCCGGCGCTGTCCTCGGCGACGATCACCGTCACCACGACCTATCCGGGCGCCAACGCCGACCTGATCAAGGGCTTCATCACAACCCCGATCGAGCAGGCGGTCGCCAGCGCCGAGGGCGTGGACACGCTCGTCTCCAATTCGCAGCAGAACGTCTCGACCGTGACGCTCAACCTGCGCCTCAACGCCAATGCCGACCGCGCGATGACCGACGTCCTCGCCAAGGTCGCGCAGGTCAAATATATCCTGCCGAAAGAGTCGAATGACCCGGTTGTCGTCAAGCAGACCGGGCAGGGCACGGCGCTGCTCTATATGTCGTTCAATTCCGACACGCTGACCCCGCCGCAGATCACCGACTACATCACTCGCGTCGTCCAGCCGCGCCTGCAGACCATCGACGGCGTCGCCAGCGCCCAGATCATCGGCGGGCAGAATTTCGCCATGCGGGTCTGGCTCGATCCCGACAAGATGGCCGCGCGCGGCGTCACCGCCGCCGACGTCCGCAACGCGCTGCTGGTCAATAATTTCACCTCCGCCGCGGGACAGGTCAAAAGCGACTTCACCCAAACCAGCATCAACGCCCTGACCTCGCTGGAAACCGCGCAGGCTTTCGCCCAGCTGACCATTTTCAACAAGGGCGACGCTTTGGTGCGCCTCGGCGACGTCGCCCATATCGAACTGGGGCCGGAAAGCGTCGATTCTTCTGCTGTGTTCGACGGGCTGAAGGCGGTCTTCATCGGCATCTATGCGACGCCGACAGCCAATCCGCTGACGGTGATCGAAGATGTGCGCAAGGCCTTCCCCTCGATTCAGGCGGCTCTGCCGTCGGGCGTGAAGGGCGCGATCGCCTATGACGCGACGGAATTCATCCGCGCCTCGATCGACGAAGTCGCCAAGACGCTGCTGGAAGCGGCGCTCATCGTCATCGTCGTCATCTTCCTGTTCTTGGGCGACCTGCGCTCGACGCTGATTCCGATCATCACGATCCCGCTGTCGATGATCGGCGTCATGGGTTTCATGCTGCTGCTCGGATATTCGATCAATCTGCTGACGCTGCTCGCCTTCGTGCTCGCCATCGGTCTCGTGGTCGACGACGCCATCGTGGTGGTCGAGAATATCTATCGCCATATTGAGGACGGTCTGTCGCCCAGGGAGGCGGCGCTGGTCGGCGCGCGGGAAATTTCCGCGCCGGTGGTCGGCATGACCATCACGCTCGCGGCAGTCTATGCGCCGATCGGCTTCGTGACCGGCCTGTCCGGCGCATTGTTCAAGGAATTCGCCTTCACTTTGGCCGGTTCGGTCGTCGTCTCGGGCTTCATCGCCCTCACGCTGTCGCCGATGATGTGCTCGAAGCTTTTACGCCCGCACGAGCGTCACGCGCCCGGCGCCGTGCGAGTGGGGCGGCGCAGCTTCGTGGAAGTGCTGGACGATTTGTTCGAGGGCTTGCGCCAGCGCTATGAGCGCCTGCTGCACCGGACGCTGAATTTCCGCGCCCTGACCATCCTGATCCTCGTCGGCGTGCTGGCGCTGACTGGCGTGCTTTATGTCTCGACACCGCGCGAACTGGCCCCGGAAGAGGATCAGGGCATTCTCCTGACCATGGTCAAGTCGCCGCAATACGCCAATCTCGACTATCTCGAAAAGGTCACCTCGCGCCTGCAGACGGACGTTTTCGACAAGGTCGACGAAAAGAGCCACGTCTTCATGATCAACGGCTCGCAGGGCGTCAACACGGGCATCGCGGGCCTGCTGCTCAAGCCATGGAGCGAGCGCAAGCGCACCCAGAGCCAGATCCTGCAAGGCTTGCAGCCCATGCTGGCCGATCAGACCGGCGCGCAGATCTTCGCATTCTCGCTGCCGGCCTTGCCCGGTTCGACCGGCGGCCCGCCCGTGCAATTCGTCATCCGCACGGCGGGCGATTACCGCACGCTGGCGGGCGTGCTCGAAAAGCTGCAGGACGAAGCGCGCAAGAGCGGCCTGTTCATCTTCACCGACGGCGACCTGAAATTCGACACGCCGCAGGTTGAGGTCAAGATCGACGCCGCCAAGGCGAGCAGCCTCGGCGTCACCATGCAGGACATTGGCGCGACGCTCGCCACCTTCCTCGGCGGCAATTACGTCAACCGCTTCAATCTGGATGGGCGCTCCTATCAGGTCATCCCCCAGACGCCGCGCGATTTCCGCCTGACCAACGACTGGCTCAAGCGCTATCAGCTGCGCACTGCCGGCGGCGCCCTGATCCCGCTTTCGACGGTGGTGACCATCGAGGAAAAGACCCAGCCCAATGCGCTGACGAGCTTCCAGCAGCTCAATTCGGCGACCCTGTCGGGCGTTCCCTTCCCGGGCCATACGCTTGGCGAGACCTTGTCCTTCCTGGAGAGCAAGGCCAAGGAGCTGTTCCCGGAAGGCTACAGCTATGATTTCCAGGGCGAGAGCCGTCAGTTCAAGCAGGAGGGCAATACGCTTGCGCTGGCCTTCGTGTTCTCGCTGATCGTGATCTATCTGGTGCTCGCGGCGCAATTTGAGAGCTTCCGCGATCCCTTCATCGTGCTGGTCGCGCTGCCGACCTCGATGTTCGGCGCGCTGCTGCCGCTGAACATCATGGGCGTGGTCGGCGCGGCCTCGATCAACATCTATACCCAGATCGGCCTGATGACCCTGATTGGCCTGATTTCCAAACACGGCATCCTGATGGTGGATTTCGCCAATCAGATGCAGCGGCGCGAAGGCCTGTCGCCGCGCGAGGCGATCGAACATGCCGCTGGCGTGCGCTTGCGCCCGATCCTGATGACCACGGCGGCCATGGTCGTCGGCATGATCCCGCTCATCATCGCCTCGGGCGCCGGAGCGCGCAGCCGCTCCGCCATTGGCATCGTGATCGGCGCGGGCATGAGCGTCGGCACGATCTTCACCCTGTTCGTCACGCCGGCGGTCTATTCGCTGCTCGCCCGCAAGCATGACCGTAGCGAACTGCTCGACGCGAAGCCCGCCGGAATCGAGGGCGCAGTGGCGCCGGGCGACAGTCCGGACGTTCACCAGGCCACTTCGCGCGGCCGGGTCATCTCAGATCATTTCGACGGAAATCTTGTCGATCATCCGTAGGGCCGGATTGAAGGAAACATTGATTTGATGTGTCCGCCGCGTGGCGCCGAGGTCGAACACCTCGCGCGGCGTGATCGCAACCATGTGTTCGCCGTAACAGACCGAGACAAAGCCGCCATGGGGTTCGAGATTTGCGGCCAGCCGGGCGAATAGCGCCGCATATTTCTTGTCGCGATGGATGTTGCGGGCCGGCGTGTCGCAATCGATCACGAGGCATTTGCCTTTGAAATAGGGCACGAAACGCGACCGTGTCGGCTGGAATTCCGGCGGCAGGGAGGCGTCGGCGAGCCAAAGGCATGTGAAGTCGCGGCATTCCTCCGGTCGGGTTTCATAAATCCTGCATCCCTTGCCGATGTCGCAATGCTGGCACCATGTCAGGTTTTTCTTCTGGACCGCGCCGACGCCCAGAACCTTGCAGCACAGACTGCAATCGCCACAGCTTCGCCCCATCAGATAGCCCATGTTTCCGTTCGCCCGGCCCGCAATATAGGGGATTTTGGCGGGCGTTGGTCAAGGCGCGGCGCCTGAGGCGTCCGCTCGGCCCTATGGCTCGATCACCCAATAGGCCGCCCCGGCCTTCTCGCGCGCGGGCAGGCCACGTCCCGGCGCCGCCGTCTCGCGATTGACGATCTTCCGGAAATCCTCGATCGCCTTGGGCTCGTCGAAAACATAGGAATGGCCCGACAGGCGCGTGTCGACGGATTCGACGCCCCCGGTCACCAGGATATTGGCGCCGCCGCTGCCCGCGCGCGGAGCCTTGTGATAGCTCTCCGAAATCAGGATCGCGCGGTCATATTCCGAAGCGTAGAGCGTGCGCAGCGCGCCGATCTTGCGCGCCTGCCGCAATTGCTCACGAAACACGTCCTGCGAAATGTCGGGCGCGGCGAAGACGGCGGCGCCGATGCGTATGCTGGACTTCGCCTGCGCAAATTCGCGCAACATCTGCAACAGAATCCGGTTGCCCATGCTGTGAGCGACGAAATCGAGCTGAAAATCCGGCGCAATCGCCGCGATCTCGCTCACCAGTTCAGCCAGATGAGGCTCGCTCCACGCGTTTGAATCCTCGTCATAGGCATAGGAAAAGGCAGAGCCCTCCGAGGGCCAGCTCCAGCCGACGAGGGCGCCGTCATAGTCGAGATCCGAAGCCACTTGCAAAGCGCGCCACATCAGACCGGAGAAATCGATGTTGAAGCCATGGATAACGAAGAGGATTTTTTTGGCTCCCGCCGCGCGGGTCCGCGCGACGATTTCACGGGCGCAGTCTTCCGATCCTTTGACGAGGCTGAGCGGCGCGGCCGGCAGGCTTGGCTCGCCGGAATGGCGGGCCGGGGCGCCCAGATAGCCGCAGCTGAACTCGAACGGATCGAGGCGGCGCGCGCCGAAACGCGTCGCCAGAATTGCTGTCTTTTCGTCATTTCGGTCTGTGGCGAACAGCACCGGCGAATTCATCGCCATTTTTGGCGCGGGGACGGCGGGTGCTGCGGAGGGCTGGCCGTGAACCTCCTTCTCCGCCTTGCCCCACAGCGCGGTTTCCTCGGTCATCGCCGCCTCGCCGCCGCCGCCCGCGCGCATCGCCAGCTCCATCTGGGCGCCATGTTCGAGCTGGCTGATTTCGACATTGGGCGCCTGGAGGAAGGCGGCCTCGCGCGCCCTGATGGCGGAATTGGCGTCGGCCCGGGCCTGTTCGGCGGTGGTCTTGATCGCGTTCTTCTCGATTTCCCGGGCCTGCCGCCAGAAATCCGGCGCGGCGGCGAGCAGGCCGGTCTCCGGCCAGCCGACAGTGAGGTAGAGCTTGCCGTCCATTTTGGCCGCGAAACCGGCGATCTGTCCGCCAAGCCGCGTCTCGATCGCATTGGCTCCGTTGCGTTCCATCGCAGCCATCGCCCCGGCCGGCCGCGCCCCGGCGGCGGTCAGGATCCTGACGTCTGGCGCGCCATCTTCCGCCGCAACCTTGAGGCGCGCAAAATCCTCCTCCGAGCGGATAGGCTCGTGCGTAAGGAGATAAGTGATGGAATGAGTCCAGATTTTCAGCGGGAACAGGCCCGACCGGCCGGCGTCGGCCGTCGCCGCCATGCCAAGAAAGGAATCCTGCATCAGGAAGACCTCCTCGGCGGATTTGAACATGAAGGGCCGGGTCAGTAGCGTCGTCGCGGCGCTCGAATTCTGCAAGGCGCGGCGGTTCTCGCCATCGAGCGCGAAGACGGCGAGGTCGGCCTCGCCCTTTTCCAGCGCCGACAGGGCCTCGGCGTCGCTCGCCACGGGCTTCGGCGCGACTGTCACGCCCGCGCCAGCCAATATCTTGCTGGCCAGCAAGCTT
Source organism: Rhodoblastus sp. 17X3 (assembly GCF_030056575.1). Lineage (GTDB taxonomy): Bacteria > Pseudomonadota > Alphaproteobacteria > Rhizobiales > Beijerinckiaceae > Rhodoblastus. The sequence goes on from NZ_JASHHX010000001.1 coordinate 442,649, forward strand.
TTCACAAAAGAATCGTCGGCGAAGGCGGAGGGGACGGCCAAACGGATTTCCGCCGCGCCGGCCGGGGCGGCGAAGCAAAGCAAGGCGAGGATGAAGGCGAGGCGGAGCGGCATGGGTCTGGTCCAGCGTTGAGCAACCGAAAGGGATACGCGGAGGCCGTCGCAAAGGTTACATCATTTCGCGCGCCAGACTGAACTCGCATCCGTCTCTCGCGGATTTGTTCGGCGTTTTTGCTCCAAAGATGCGCCTTTGCCTGCCCGCATTCCAGGTTTTGCATAAAAAAGCGGCTTGCTCCCTGAGGGAGCAGGAGTAAGAAAAAGTCATCGAAAAACGACGCCAGACAGATCGGGAGACATTCGATGCAGACGGTCGAGGAATTTCTGGCCTATTCCATTCATCTTGAACACGAAGCCGCGACGCGTTTCGGCGAATTGGCCGACGCCATGGAAGCGGGCGGCAACAAGGAAGTCGGGCAATTGTTTCGGCGCCTGTCCGATTATTCCCGCCTGCACCTCGCCGACGCCAAGGCGCGCGCGGGTTTCCGCGATATTCCTGAGATCGCGGCGCAGGATCTCGTGTGGCCCGATCTCGAAAGCCCGGAAGCTGCGGCGATCTGGGGCGCGGACCCGATGCTGAGCCGTCGCGAGGCGCTCGAGATTGCGCTCGCCGCCGAAAAGGCCGGCCATGACTATTACAGGTCGGTCCTCGATGGCGCGAATGATCCGGAGATCAAGGCTCTGGCCGCCGAATTCGTCAATGAGGAGGCGGAACACGTCGCCGAATTGAAGAAATGGATCGCAGCCGCCGACGCCGGCCAGTCGGCTTCCGCCGAGTGAGCGCGCGCTTCGCGGCGCGTCAATAAGTTTGCGCTGCGGCCGTCTCATGCGCTAATCAGCCGGGACCCGTTTTCCCGCCCCGGCTTGTCATGAAAAATATAGATCCCGTCGCGCGTCGGCGCACCTTCGCCATCATCTCGCATCCGGACGCCGGCAAGACCACGCTCACCGAAAAGCTGCTGCTGTTCGGCGGCGCGATCCAGCTCGCGGGCGAGGTGCGCGCCAAGGCCAACCGCCGCCAGACCCGCTCGGACTGGATGGGCATCGAGCGCGAGCGCGGCATTTCGGTCGTCACCTCCGTGATGACCTTCGAATATGGCGACTGCGTCTACAACCTGCTCGACACGCCCGGCCACGAGGACTTCTCCGAAGACACCTACCGCACGCTCACCGCGGTCGACAGCGCGATCATGGTGATCGACGCCGCCAAGGGCATCGAGGCGCGTACGCGAAAACTGTTTGAAGTCTGCCGGCTGCGCGACATTCCAATCATCACCTTCGTCAACAAGATGGACCGCGAGTCGCGCGACGTCTTCGACCTGCTCGACGAAATCGAGAAAACGCTGGCGCTCGACACCGTGGCGCTGACCTGGCCGATCGGGCGAGGACGAAGCTTCGCCGGAACCTATGACCTGCGCGCCAATATCGTGCGTCGGCTGGAAGAGGACGCCGAGCCGATCAAAGTCTCCGGCCCGGACGATCCGAAAATCGAGGAAATATCGTCGACGGCGGACGCCTTGCTGGCGGCCGAGGAAATCGAACTGGCGCGCGAGGCGCAAAAGCCGTTCGACGTCGACGCCTTTCTCGAAGGCCATCTCACGCCAGTCTTCTTCGGCTCGGCGCTGAAGAAATTCGGCGTGCAGGACCTGATCGACGCCCTCGCGGAATTCGCGCCGCCGCCGCAGCCGGTCGCCGCGTCCACCCGCACGGTCGATCCGCGCGAAAACAAGATGACCGGCTTCGTGTTCAAGATTCAGGCGAATATGGATCCCAACCACCGCGACCGCATCGCCTTTCTGCGCGTGACTTCGGGCCGGCTGCTGCGCGGCATGAAGGCGCGGCTGTCGCGCACCGGCAAGAATATCGCGCTCAACGCGCCGCAATTCTTCTTTGCGCAGGACCGCCAGCTCGCCGAAGAGGCTTTTGCGGGCGACGTGGTCGGCATTCCCAATCACGGCGCGCTACGCATCGGCGACACCTTGACCGAGGGCGAGAATCTGGTCTTTCGCGGCGTGCCAAGCTTCGCGCCCGAGATTCTACGCCGCGTAAAACTCGGCGACGCCATGAAGGCCAAGAAATTGCGCGAGGCCTTGCAGCAGATGGCGGAGGAGGGCGTGGTGCAGCTCTTCTTGCCGCATGACGGATCGCCCGCCATGGTCGGCGTCGTCGGCGCGCTGCAACTCGACGTGCTGAGCGAGCGCCTGCAGGCGGAATATGGCCTGCCGGTCAGTTTCGAGACCAGCCGTTTCGAGATCTGTCGCTGGGTGAGCGCCGACGATCCGGCCGAGCTGGAGAAGTTCGTGCGCGCCTATCCGTCGTCCATGGCCCATGATCTCGACGGGGCGCCGGTCTTTCTGGCGCAATCGGCCTTCAACTTGCGCTACGACCAGGAGCGCTGGCCGGCGATCAAATTCGACGACATCAAGGATTACCAGGTCGGCAAGGCGTAACGGCGACTGCCGCTGCGTGTCGCAACGACTGGCGCGCCGGGGCTCCGCTGCGGCGCGAAATTTACTATGCAGTTGATTTGAATAAAATTTTTCGCAGCCTGAAAATGCGCCATTTTGAGACAGGCGCCGATTCCGGCGTTTTCAATTGATCCATACAAGTACTCATATGAAACATATTTGCGACTTGAAGGCTAAAAAGCTGGGTTACAGCTAAGAATTTGAAAATATGACGTATAAGAGGCCACATTGAAAATGTTGTCCGTATAGATAGATTGCATTCCACGAGAGAAGACCTTGTGGAGGGGACTCAATGCATCGGGATGGCGCGCGTCATGATGCCGTCGCTCACGTCGACGGGCATGCAATCAATATTTGCACGCTCGATGACGCCGTCGCCTGCGTGCGGGCGCGGCTGCGAGCCCGTCGTGGTTTCAATTTCGCCACGCTCAATCTCGATCATCTGGTCAAGCTGCGCTCGGATTCAGCCTTCGGTGCGGCCTATGAACGCATGAATTTCGTATCGGCCGATGGCGCGCCCGTCGCCGCCCTGGCGCGCCAGCAGACGCGATCGGTTCGGCGCGCCACGGGCGCCGATCTCCTCGTCCCGCTTTGCCGCATGGCCGCGCATGACAAGATTCCGGTCGCCCTGTTCGGCTCCACGCCGGAAAGCCTCGAAGCTGCGGCGGACCGGCTGCGGGCGCTGGCCCCGGGGCTCGACGTGGTCTATGTCGCCAGCCCCGCTTTCGGCTTTGATCCCTTCTCCAGCGCTGCCGACGCCGCCGGCGCCGCGATCGCCGCGAGCGGCGCGCGACTTTGTTTCGTCTGCCTCGGCGCGCCCAAGCAGGAGCTCTTCGCCGACCGCGTAGCGCAAAGCCATCCCGAAATCGGATTCGTTTGCGTCGGCGCAGCGGCGGATTTCCAGTCGGGCGCCCAGATCCGGGCGCCTGTCTTCGTCCAGTCCGTGGGCATGGAGTGGGCGTGGCGGCTTGCGACCCAGCCGCGCCGCATGGCGGGACGCTATTTTCAGTGCGCGGCGCTGCTGGCGGGACTTCGGGTCAGGCAAAGTCTCGCCTCCTTTCGAGTGAAGGGCCAACGGGCGATTGAAACCGTGCGCAACAGCGGCTCGCTGTTGTTCCACGGCCACGCGCTCGGGCCGAATGGGGCTGGCTGGCCGGTAGAAAGGCGTTTGGCGCGAAAAGCGCCTTGACGCGCCCGCGGTTCTTTGCGCATCGTCGATCGCGTTCGCAGCCGGGGGATTCCATGCAGCCTACGCGTCACGCCATTGTGGCCGCCACCATCTTTTCGTTCTGCGCGAGCTTGGCTTTGTCGCTTTGCGCGGGTTCTGCCGTCGCCCGCCCGCTCCAGCCCGCGGAAGAATTCTTCACGCTTCCCTATGACGGCAAGATGCCGGGCTGCGATGACTGGATCACGCTCCAGGAGATCGCCGCGCGGCTCCATGACGCCGAAGCCTTCGGCTTCAATTCGCCCTTGCAGATCACGGGCTTCACCGCCATCCGCGAGACTGGCTTCCGCAGCAATGGCCCAGACCTGGTTCCGCGTCGCTTTTGCGCGGCCAGAGCCATGTTCAACGACCAGCGCGAGCGCACGTTGAAATATAATCTCATCGAGCGCGGCGGTTTCGCCGGAATCGGCCGTGGCGTCGAATGGTGCGTCATCGGGCTCGACCGCTATCACGCCTATTCGCCGAATTGCGAAGGCGTGGGCCCGTAAGGTCCTCGACATGGCGGGTCCGCGGATGAAAAGCCTGCTTGTCGCGGCTCTGCTGGCCTGCACTGCGACCCAGGCGCTGGCGGCCAGCGATTGCATTCTCGACAATTGCGCCGACCAGAGGCCTTCGCCGGGCGAGCCTTCCGTAGCGCCCGCGCCGGACGCCCCGGCGCCGCGGCAATGGCCCGGACCGCGTCGGGGCGGCGGCGCGCCTTCGGGCGATTTCGATTTCTATGTGCTGGCCCTGTCCTGGTCCCCCGCCTTCTGCGCCACCGGCGGATCCCAGCGCTCGTCGGCCCAGTGCGCGCCGGGCGCCAATCCCGGATTCGTCACGCATGGCCTGTGGCCGCAATATCAGAACGGCTATCCCAGCCGTTGCGGCGGCGACGGCTTCCTGCCTTTTTCGGTCCTGTCCGGTCTGGGCGATCTCTATCCCGATCAAGGACTGGCCCGTCATGAATGGCGCCAGCACGGCCTGTGCTCCGGCAAGAGCCCCTCCGGTTATTTCGCCGATGTCCGCGCGGCCCGCGATGGTGTCGCCATCCCGCAAGCCTTCAAGGGGCCGCAAGAGGATCGGGAAGTCTCGCCTCTTGATATCCAGCGCGCCTTCATCGACGCCAATCCCCGGCTTCGGCCCGGCATGATGGCCGTGGTCTGCCGGCGGGGGACGTTTCAGGAGGCGCGTTTCTGCCTCTCGCGGGATCTGCGCGCTTTCGTCGCCTGCCCGGAAGTCGTGCGTCAGGGCTGCCGCAGCCAGAGCATCGTCATGCCCGCCGCGCAATGAACTATCGCCACGAGTTCCACGCGGGCAATTTCGCCGACGTCCTGAAACATGCCGCCTTGACGCGCGCGTTGCTTTACCTGCGCCGCAAGGACAAGCCGTTCCGCGTCATCGACACTCATGCCGGCGCGGGCCTTTACGATCTCGCGGGACCGGAGGCGGCGCGCTCCAACGAGGCGAAGGACGGAATCCTGCGCCTGCTTGACGACCCGGTTCCCGGCGCGGCGGGGGACTTGCTGGCGCCCTACCTCGACGCGGTCCGGGCGGCGGGCGCGCCGAAATTCTATCCCGGCTCGCCGCTGATCGCCCAGGCCCTGATGCGTCCGCAGGATCGCGCGGCCTTCTGCGAATTGCTGCCGCAGGCCGCGCACGGCCTGCGCCGGGCGCTGGGCCGCGACGCGCGCGTAAAGACCATCGAGATCGACGGCTATACCGGCCTCAAGGCCTATGTCCCGCCGGTGGAACGGCGCGGGCTCGTGCTGATCGATCCGCCCTTCGAGCGGCGCGACGAATATGAGCGCGCCTTTGACTCGCTGCTGGCGGGGCTGCGCAAATGGCCGGGCGGAACCTATATGGTCTGGCAGCCCGTCAAGGAGCCGGAAGTGGCGGACGCGTTTTGCCGCGCCATCGCGGCGGAGGCGCCAGATTGCCTGCGTGTCGATCTTCAGGTCGAGGCGCCGCAGCCCGGCCGTCCGCTGGCGCGCACCGGCCTGTTGATCGTCCATCCGCCCTATGTGCTTGAAGAAGAATTGAAAGTTTTGCTTCCGGCGCTGACGCTCCGGCTGGCGCGCGGGCCGGGCGCGGCGTTTTTCATGGAGCGTTATGGTGCGGCTTGAGCGCGAGGTTTGACTAGGCGCCTTGGCGCCATAACGGGAGACTTGCCAAGCGCCGGATTCTGCCGCAACCTGAGCGCAATTGGGGGAGGCTTCGCTTCGGCGAAGGGGCTGACGACAAAAAAAGCGCAGCCCGTCTTGCGATAAAAAGCATTCACAAAGCAAGGCGATCCGCCAATCGGCCGACCTTTTCGGACCGGGTGGACTGCATATTGGAATTGCAATCCAGCGCCGCGCCGGCGCCCTGCCCGAACGATCGGCCACGACCGGAGGAAAAGCGTCATGGCGCAAACGGGCACGATCAAGTTTTTCAATGTCGACAAAGGGTACGGCTTCATCAAGCCCAACGACGGGGGGCGGGACATTTTCGTTCACATCACCGCCGTCGAACAGGCGGGTCTCGCCTCTCTGAACGAGGGGCAGACGATCACCTTCGAGGTCGAGCCGGACAAGAAGGGGAAGGGGCCAAAGGCCGTCAACCTGCATCTGGAATGATCGCGCGCGACGGCGCGTGAACGACTTACAGCGTGAATGACTTGCAGCTTGCGCGAGAATTGGTATCGCCTTTGGCGTCCCGATTCTCGCGCATATGTCTTGCGCCGCCGGAGTTCGCGCCATGAAGCTGTATTTTTCGCCGCCTTCGCCCTATTCGCGTAAAGTGCGCATCGCCGCCTCGCTGCTCGGTCTCGACGACAGGATCGAGCTGGTCATCACCGATACGGTCAATCCGCAGGACGCCATTCGCCAGAAAAACCCGCTCGGCAAGATTCCGACGTTGGAACGCGACGACGGCGTGTGCGTCTATGACAGCGCGGTGATCGTCGCTTTCCTGGACGATCTCGCGGGCGGCGGCCTCATCCCCAGCGAACGGGACGCGCGTTTCGCCGCGCTGACGCTCGAAGCCCTGGCCGACGGCCTGGCCGACGCCAGCCTCTTGCAAGTCTATGAAAACCGGATGCGCGCGGAGAACGAGCGCAGCGCCAGCTGGGTCGCGCTTCAGCGCGGCAAGGTCGAGCGCGCCCTCGCCGCTCTGGAGGCCGCGCCGCCGGCTGCCGTGGCTGCTCCGGCGCAGGCGGATATCGGCGCCGTCGCGCTGGCCAGCGCGCTTGGCTATCTCGACCTGCGTTTCGAAGGCGCCTGGCGCGCCGGCCATCCCCGGCTCGCAGCCTGGCTCGACGCCTTCGCCGCGGCTGTTCCGGCCTATGCTGCGACCAAAGCCTGAAGACCTGGGCTTGAAGACCTGGGCTTGAAGACCTGGGCTTGAAGACCTGGGCCTGAAGATCTGGTCCCGAAGACTTGGGCCTGAAGACTTGGTCCCGAAGACCTGGGCCTGAACTGAAAATCCCGGCGCGAGGCCGGGTCTCAAGTCGTCGGGAGGTCTTTTCTTGGGCAAATCCTGCCCGCGGCTAGCCGCTTGGAACGGCGGCCGCGGACGGTTGGCGCGATGATTGCGCGCGTCAGAACTTGTAGTTCACGCCCGCGCGCAGCAGGTTGATGTTGGCGCCGACCGAAGACACGTTCGGCGTGCCGGCGAAATAGGTGTTGGAGCCCAAGGACGTATAGATATATTCGGCCTTGGCGGTGATATGGGGCGTGATCGCATATTCGGCGCCGAAGCCCAAGGCGAAGCCATTTGCCCAATAGGACTGGTCGGCGACGGCGCCGCGCGGGACATTGTTGAGCACGCCGCGAATGCTGGCGCCGGCATAGCCGCCTGTTCCGAAAATCAGGATCCGGTCCATCGTATAGCCGAAGCGCGCGCGGATCGTGCTCATGTTCTGGACGATGCCGGTCGAGGTCACGCCGGGGTAGACCGTGGCGTCGGACGCGATGCGGGACCAGTCGAAATCGGCTTCGCCGCCCATCAGCAGATTGCCCTGCTGATAATTATAGCCGGCGGTGAAGCCGAGCAGCCAGCCCTTCGGATCGCTGCCGAAATAGGGCGCGCCCGAGCCGTTGAACCCGCCGATGCCGGCGCCCGTGTTCAGGCCGGCGTAAAAGCCGGTCCAGGTGAAAGAGGGCGGATAGTCGTAATTGCCGGGCGCGGCGCTGCGATAGGGCAGATCGGCGGCCTGCGCCAGCGAGGCGATGGACATCGCCGCTCCGCCGATCACGGCGATCGAAACCTTTTTCATCACACAAACTCCAGATCGAGGCTCGTTAACGGGCCGTCTGGAGTGATTTAGAATTGCAATGGTAATTGGAGTGTAAAAATAAATGGTTTATCGAGGTTAGGGAATTTGTTGGCCGTATGGCGAAGATTGCATTAAGGGGCGCTTCGCAAATTTAACCAAACTTTCTCAAGTTTATTTGGTTAAGATTGTTTCAATTTCCGCCAAATACCTGTCATCATCAGGATGAGCGCAAAAATAGATTGGTTAATAAAGATATTTTGTTTGATCTCGCCGGAAGGGTCTGCGTTTTGTCCGTCAATCGGCGCTCGGCAGGCGACGCATGGTGAATTCGATCCGCCCGTCGGCAAGCTCCCGCCAGGACTCGATTTCGGTCATATAGGCGGCCTTGGGAAAAGAGGCGAAGATTTCGCGCGCCTTTTCGCGCGCCTTTTCGCGCGGCAATGTATAGGATTCGCGTTTGAATCCGTCCTCGCGCCGCCCGCGCGGGACCCGCTGCAGATTGGCGGCCATGCGCGCGGCGATGTCGCCTGGCTCTTTGCGTTCGACGGCCATTCGCGTCCTGTGAGGGCCCCAATTGACCGCGAAATTAAACCACTAATGGCGAGGCCGCGTCCAGCCGGATTCTTGCGGCGCGGAATCGCGCCGGTCGGCGCCGCAGGACTCGTCGATCAGGGCGGCTATGGTTTTGGGATCCTGCGGAAAGCCGGCGCGGATCCACGCCGCTTGCAGGCGCTTGAGGCCCGCGCCGAGTCCCGCGCCCTGCTTGACGCCCCGCGCGATCAGGTCCGTTGCGGCGAAGGGGACCTTCGGCGCCGGCGTGTCGCGCAGAAAGGCGTCGGCTGCGAGAAATTCCTGGTCTTCCGGCGCGGCCGGGCTTTCGGCTTGAACCAGCATGAGTCCGTCGCGCGCCGCCTGCGCGCCATGCAGGAACAATTGTTCGCGCAAATGCGCCGCCGCTGGCGCTTCGCCGGCGCCATGCCAAGCGGCCGCGACCTTGGCCATGCCGGCGAGGCGGCGTTTTTGTGCGCGCGACAGGCGAAGGGACTCGGTCAGGCGTTCGGAATCCGGCTCACTGTGCAAGGCGAGGGAGGCCAGCGACAATAGCGCGTCGGCGGCGCGCCGCGTTTCAAGAAGCGCGGTGAGCCGCCGGTAACGCGCAGGCCAGGGCGCGACGCCCAGAAAACTGAGCAGCCCGGCCTTGCTCATGGCCTCGACGACGGCGCAGGGCCGTGGCGAGGCCAGGATTTTCAGCATTTCGCCGCCCAGCCGTTCGCGCGACAGATTTGCGATCCCGGCCCTTTGGGCGATGCAGGCGGCAAAACCTTCCGCGTCGAGCGGGCCTTCGCCGTAAATGCCCGAGAAGCGGAAAAAGCGCAGGATGCGAAGATAATCCTCCGCGATGCGCTGCTGTGGATCTCCGATGAAGCGCACCCGCCGCGTGGCGAGATCGTCCAGGCCGCCGACATAATCGTAAAGCCTGCCCTGCGCGTCCACAGACAGCGCATTGATCGTGAAGTCGCGGCGACGGGCGTCGGCGGCGAAATCGCCGCCGAACCGCACGATGGCGCGGCGCCCGTCGGTCTCGACATCCTCGCGCAGCGACGTGACCTCGAAATGGGCGCCTTCGAGGATCAGCGTCACGGTGCCGTGGTCGATGCCGGTCGGCACGACGCGGACCCCCGCGCGCTCGGCCTTTTCGACGACGACCTGCGGCTCGGCCGCGACCGCGAGGTCAATGTCGGCGACGGGTTGGCCGAGCAGGGCGTTGCGCACGGCGCCGCCGACGATGCGCAGTTCGTCGCCCTCCAACGCGGCGAAGACCTTGTGCAGCCCCGGACGGTCGAGCAGGGCCTTGAGAGCCTCCTCGCGCTCCGCCGTCACTGGAAGCGCCCCGGCGTCAGGCGGCCGTTTTCAATATGGGCCGGCACATAGACGCCCGCGCTATTTGCGCCGAAAAAGCCCGCGTAGAGGAAGCCCGCGATCGCCAGGCAGAGGCCAGCCAGCGTCAGCCAGAACAGGGCGCCGCGCGACCAATGGGCGACGACCAGCGGGTGACGGGAGCGGTAGATGAGGAACAGGGCGTAGAGGAGGAAAGGCGCGGCGAACAGGCCGAGCGATTCGAGAAGCGAACGCGCCATCTAGGGATAAAGCCTCTCATAAAGATTGCGGATCATGCCCGCCGTCGCGCCCCAGATATAGCGGTTTTCATAGGGCATGGCGTAAAATTGGCGGCGTTTCCCCTGCCATTCCCGGAAATGACGCTGGTGGTTGGCGCCGTTCATCAGGAAGGACAAGGGCGTTTCGAACACTTCGTCCACCTCCTGCGCGTTCACGGCGAGGTCGAACGGCGGATGGGCGATGCCCACCAGCGGAAAGACGCGGAAGCCCGTGCTGGTCTGATAGGGATCGAGGCAGCCGAGTATTTCGACCTTGTCGCGCCCGAGGCCGATTTCTTCCTCCGCCTCGCGCAGGGCGGCGTCGAGCGGGGATTCGCCGGGCTCGATCTTGCCGCCGGGAAAGGCGATCTGACCGGAATGGTCGCGCAGCGACCCGGCGCGCCGGGTCAATAGCAGCCGCGCCTCGCCCCCGCGAAAAACCACCGGCGCGAGCACGGCGGCGGGACGCGCCGGGGCAGGCAGCAACGCGGCTTCGCCGGGCAAGGGCTCATTCAGCTTATGGTCGCCGTGATGCGGCCGCATCATGGGATCGAAAGCCTCCTCCGGCCAGCCCTGACGCAGATGCGCCCGGGCGCGAGCCAAAAAATCCGCGGTGTCGAAAGGACCGCTCATGTGAAATCCGCGATGTCGCGCATGGGCGCCATGGCGAAAAAGGCGCCGCCCGAGAATACGCCGAACATCTCCTCGCCCGCGACGTCCCGGGCTTCGCCCCAGGAGACGAGATCATAGAACAGCGCACGCTTGACCAGGGCCCATAACTCGCCGCGCACCAGCACATAGGGCTTCAGCCCCCCGCTTTCGCCGGGCAGGAATTTCAGCGGATTTTTGTCCGAAATATCGATCCAGTCATCGACATTGGTGCGTAATCGCAAGGACTGGGCCGCGCCCTCGCCATCGCGCAAAAGTTCGACGCCAAGGAAGGGCGCGTCCTCCACCACGATGCCGACGCGCTCCACCGGCGTCACCAGCACGAAGCGCTCGGGGTCCTTGCGCAGCACGCTGGCGAATAGTTGAACCAGAGCGGGGCGGCCGATTGGCGTGCCATTGTAGAACCAGGTTCCGTCGCGGGCGATGCGCATGTCGATCTCGCCGCAATAAGGCGGGTTCCATAAATGGACCGGCGCTGGCCCGCGCGTCTTTCGCACGGCGGCGAGCCCTTGAAGGGGATCGGATGCGTTTGCCGGGGCGGGCTTGGCGTTATCGTTCATCATAGGCCTTCAAAGGCGGGCGCGCCGCCTTGATTTGGGCGGCATTTTACGCCGTGAATGGAGAAGCGGCGCCTATTATCTGGTTCTCCGGCGGCGGGAGCCAGCCTATATTGGCGCCGCGGGCCCGACAATGCCGCCGCTGAATCGCGGACGGCGCCGCAACAGGAGATTTCTGGCATGAACGCCGAACCCGCCCTCCGGGCCGAGACCATCCCTCTGACGGAAAGCCAGATCGAGGCCCGGGCGCAGCAGGCGCTCGATTCGCTGGCGGCCGCGCGCAAGGCGATCGGCGCCGCGATTTTCGGCCAGGAACTGGTGGTGGAGGAGGCGCTGGTCACGCTGCTTTCGGGCGGCCATGCGCTTTTCGTCGGAGCGCCGGGGCTAGCCAAGACGCTGCTGGTCGATACGCTCGGGCGCGTGCTCGGCCTCCACGCCAATCGCGTGCAGTTCACGCCGGACCTGATGCCCACCGACATTCTCGGCTCGGAAGTGCTGGAGGAGGGCGCCGACCATCGCCGCGCCTTCCGCTTCATCAAGGGGCCGATCTTCGCGCAATTGCTGATGGCCGACGAGATCAACCGCGCCAGCCCGCGCACGCAATCGGCGCTGCTGCAGGCCATGCAGGAATATCACGTCACCATTGCGGGCGAGCGCTATGACCTGCCCAAGCCGTTCCATGTTCTGGCGACCCAGAACCCGCTGGAGCAGGAGGGCACTTATCCGCTGCCGGAGGCGCAGCTTGACCGTTTCCTGTTGCAGATCGACGTGCCCTATCCGCGGCGCGACGCCGAGCGGCGCATCCTGATCGAGACGACAGGACAGGCGCGCCCGGCGCCGCAGCAGGTGATCGATGCCGCCGGGCTGATGGAGATTCAGGCGCTGGTGCGCCTGATGCCGGTCGGCGCGGCGATCGTGGACTGCATTCTCGATCTCGTGCGCGCTGTGCGTCCGGGTGACGGCGATCCGGAGCTGACCAAACATATCGCCTGGGGTCCGGGGCCGCGCGCCGCGCAATCGCTGATGCTGGCCTGCCGCGCCCGCGCCCTGACGCAAGGCCGCCTCGCGCCGAGCAAGGCCGATGTATTGGCTCTGGCTGGGCCCGCGCTCAAGCACCGCATGGCTTTGACCTATAGCGCCCGCGCCGATGGCGAGACCATCGACGCCGTGATCGAGCGGCTGAAGCAAAGATTCGGCTGATGGCTCAAAACGCCCGGAACGCTTTCGAATTCCTGCCGCCCGAAGCCGCGCTGCCCGATCACGAGAAGCGGCTCCAGGCGCTCGATCTCGCGCGTCGGCTGCCTGCCTTGGCCCTCGCGGCGCGGCAGGCGGCGGCCTCGGCGCAGGCCGGCCCGCACGGGCGGCGGCGCGCGGGCATGGGCGAGAATTTCTGGCAGTTCCGGCCCTTCATTCCCGGCGAGGCGGCGCAGAACGTCGATTGGCGCCGCTCCGCCCGCGACGACCGGCTCTATGTGCGCGAGCGCGAATGGGAGGCGGCGCAGGTGCTGTGGGTCTGGGCCGATCTCTCCGGCTCGATGAATTACCGTTCGCCGCTGGCTTCGCAGTCCAAGCTGGAGCGGGCGCTGGTTCTGGCTCTGGCTTTGGCCGATTCATGCGTGCGCGCAGGCGAGCGCGCCGGATGGCTGGGGCTGACCCGGCTGACTGCGGCGCGCGACATTGTCGACAGCCTCGCCGTCGCGCTGATTGCGGAAACCCGTCTCTTTGGCGAGAGCTTCGACGACCTGCCGCAGGCGGCGCCGCTGCGTCCGCGCGAAAAGGCGGCGCTCATCGGCGATTTTCTGGTCGAGCCGCCAGCCTTCGCCGCCTGCCTGCAAAGGCTCAGCGTCCAGGGCGCGCGCGGCCACGCCCTGATGATCTTCGATCCCGCCGAAGAGGCCTTTCCCTTCTCCGGCCAGACCGAATTTTATGACGAGGCGGGCGATCTTTTGCGCGCGGGCCGCGCCGAAGATTACGCCGCGGCCTATCGGTCGCGGCTCGCCGCCCATCGCGACGCACTTTCCGGGGCGGCGCGGGCGATGGGCTGGACTTTCTCGCTCCATTCGACCGAACGGCCGGCCTCCGAGGCCTTGCTCAACCTGCGTCTGGCGCTGACTGCGGATGGCGCAAGATGAGCCTGTTCTCGCTGGCCTTTTCCGCGCCTTGGGCGCTGCTGGCCCTTGCCGGGGCGCCGCTGCTCTACCTGCTGCTGCGAGTCACTCCGCCGCCGCCGCAACGCGTGGCCTTTCCGCCGCTCAAGCTCATTCTCGATCTGAAAAAGCCCGACGCCACGCCCGCGCGCACGCCGCTCTGGCTGCTGCTGCTACGCATGGCGCTGGCGGCTCTGGTCGTGCTCGCCATGGCCGGGCCGGTGCTGACTCCCAAGGGCGCGCCCGCGCTGAAGAACGGCCCGCTTCTGCTGCTGGTCGATGACGGCTGGACGGCGGCGAGCGATTGGAGCCTGCGGCTTCAGGCGGCGGAATCGCGGCTTGAGGCGGCGGCGCGCGACGGCCTGCCCGCGGCGGTGCTCAGCTTTTCCGAACCGCCCGCCGAGGCGCTGAATGCGCAGGACGCGTCGGCGGCGCTCGCCCGGCTGCGAGCGCTGAAGCCCAAGGCCTTCCTGCCGTCCCGCGCGCCATCATTGGCCGCCATCGGCGCCTTTCTGACGGCCAATCCAACGGCCCAACCCGTCTGGCTGACCGACGGGCTCGATAATTCCGACGGGGCGTCTTTCGCCGTGCAGCTCGCCGCTCTGGCGCCGGAGACGGAAATCCTGCGCGATCCGCGCCCGGTTCAGGTCATCGCGGGCGCGGACAACGGCGCGACGGCGCTGGAGGCGCGCCTTGTGCGTTCAGCGCCGGGCGGCGCGGCGGCGGGACGCGTGCGGGCCACGGACGCCAAGGGCGCCTCGCTCGGCGAAGCCGAATTCGATTTCTCCAACACCCTCGCCGCCAAGGCGTCGTTCGACCTGCCAGCGGCCTTGCGCAATGAGATCGCGCGGCTGGAGATTCTCGGCGAGACCTCCGCTGGCGCCGTGCTGCTGCTGGATGCGGGATCGCGCCGCCGTCGCGTCGGACTCGTCGCCGGCGCCAGGGGCGAGCAGCCGCTGCTGTCGCCGCTGCATTATCTGCGCGACGCGCTCTCGCCTTTCGCCGATCTGCGCGAGGCCAAGCCGGGCGCCAGCGACCCGGTCGGCCAATTGCTCGACGAGGGCGTGGACGTGTTGATCCTGGCCGACGTCAATGTCGCCGCGCCGGCCCTGCGCGCGCGGCTCGACGCCTTTCTCGCCGCAGGCGGCACGCTGGTGCGTTTCGCCGGCCCGCGCCTCGCCGCTGGCGGCGACGATCTCTTTCCCACGCGGCTGCGGCGCGGCGGGCGCACGCTCGGCGGCGCTCTCTCGTGGGACAAGCCCAAGCCGCTGGCGCCCTTCGAGGAACAAAGCCCCTTTTTCGGCCTGACGCCGCCCGCCGAAGCGACGGTGTCGCGCCAGGTCCTGGCCGAGCCGGACGAAGGCCTGCCCGCCCGGACCTGGGCGCGGCTCGCCGATGGCACGCCTCTGGTCACAGCGGACAAGCGCGGCCCCGGCACGCTGGTCCTGTTCCATGTTTCGGCTGACGCGGGTTGGTCGAATGTGCCGCTATCGGGCCTTTTCGTCGACATGCTGAAGCGGATCGTCGATCGCGCCGGGCTGGTCGGCAAGGCCGGGGAGGCGGGCGCGGAAGCGGGAGCCTTCCTGCCGCCCCAGCGTCTGCTCGACGGCTTCGGCGTCCTCGGAACGCCGCCCGCCAGCGCAAAGCCGCTGCCCGCCGCGGGATTGGCCGCGCCGGACGCCGATCATCCCGCCGGGCTTTATGGCGCGGCCGCTGCGCCGCGCGCGCTGAACGCCTTCAATCGCGGCATGATTCTCGCGCCGCTCGACCTCGCCGGGCTGAAATTGCGGCAGACCGAACTGGTGGGGCCGCGTCCGGTCGATTTGCGGGCGCCGCTGCTGATCGGCGCCTTCGTTCTGGCGCTGGCGGACGCCCTGGCCATGCTCTGGCTCGGGGGACGCTGGCGGCGTCAGGTCGCGCCGGCCATCGCTGCGCTCGCCTTGCTGCTGGCCTTCGCGCCTCCGCCGCCCGCAAGCGCCGCCTCGCAGCCAGCAAGCGCCGCCTCGCAGCCAGCAAGCGCTGCGCCGTCGCCGTCAAAGCAGGAGGCGCATAATCCACGCGACATTCAGGCCGCGCTGGGGACCAAGCTCGCCTATGTGGTCACCGGCGACGCGCGCGTGGACCGCATCAGCCAGCAAGGGCTCTTGTCCTTGTCGGAAACGCTGGCGCGGCGAACCTCCTTCGTGCCGAGCGAGCCGCAGGGCGTCGATCCCGCGCGCGACGAATTGTCCTTCTATCCGCTGCTCTACTGGCCCATCGCGCCGGATCGCCCGCAGCCCGGCCCGGAAGTGGCGCGGCGCATCGAGGCCTATATGAAACAAGGCGGGCTGGTGCTGTTCGACACCCGCGACGGCGGCATGCAATTCAACAATGGACCGGCGACCCCGGCGCAGGCCTGGCTCAAGACCTTTCTCAAGGGTGTCGACCTGCCGCCGCTGGAGCCGGTTCCCAAGGACCATGTCGTCACCCGGACCTTCTATCTACTGGACGGTTTCGTCGGGCGCACCGAAAACGGACCGACCTATATCGAGGTCCTGCCGCCGGAAAGCGCTTCCGAGAGCCGACCCGCGCGCGCGGGCGACGGCGTTTCGCCGCTTGTCATCGCCTCCAATGACCTCGCGGCGGCCTGGGCCGGCGACCAGGGCGGCGACGCGCTCTATCCGCTGACGCCGGGCGGGCCGCGCCAGCGCGAAATGGCCCTGCGCGGCGGGGTCAATATCGTGATGTACACGCTGACCGGCAATTACAAGGCGGATCAGGTCCATGTCCCCGAACTGCTGGAAAGGCTCGGACATTGACCGAATTCGGCCTCGCCTTCGCGCCGCTGGCGCCGCTCTGGCTCATCGGCCTGTTCGCCGTTCTCGCTGCAGTTCTGGTTGTCGCCGCCCTGATCCTGCGGCGCCGAGGCGCGATTTTGCGCGCGGTCGTCTTCCTGGCTTTGCTGGGCGCGCTGACCAATCCGTCGCTGGTCGAGGAGCGCCGCGAAGCCCTGCGCGACGTGGTCGCGGTCGTGCTCGACCGCAGCGCCTCGCAGAATTTCGGCGACCGCCGCGCCCAGACCGAGGCCGCGCGCGCCGCGCTCGACGAGGCGCTGAAGGGGCTGGAAAATGTCGAGGTTCGATTCATCGACGCGGGGAACGAGACCGGCGAGTCCGAGGGTGGCGACGGAACGCGGCTGTTTTCGGCGCTGAACGCGGGCCTCGCCGACGTCGCCAGCGAGCGCCTCGGCGGCGTCATCATGGTGACTGACGGCGTGGTCCACGACATCCCGCCCTCGCTCGCCGCCGCCGGCCTCAAGGCGCCGCTCCATGCGCTTGTCACCGGCCATGCCGGTGAGCGCGACCGCCGCATGGTTCTGGTGGAGGCGCCGCGCTTCGGCCTGATCGGCAAGGACATTATGTTCACGGTCAAGGTCGAGGAGGCCAATGGCCCGGGCGATCCCGTCACCGTCGTCGTCCGGCGCGACGGCGAGGTCGTCACGCGGGTGCTGGCGCGGCCGGGCGAGCCGGTGAAAATCCCGCTGCGCCTGAGCCATGGCGGGCGCAATGTGCTGGAATTCGACGCCGAGTCGATGCCGGGCGAGATCACCGAGATCAATAACAAGGCCGTGGCGATGGTCGAGGGAATCCGCGACCATCTCAAGGTGCTGCTGGTTTCGGGCGAGCCCAACCCCGGCGAGCGCGCCTGGCGCAATCTCCTGAAATCCGACGCCAATGTGGAGCTGGTGCATTTCACCATCCTGCGGCCGCCGGAAAAGCAGGACGGCACGCCGATCCGCGAACTGGCGCTGATCGCCTTTCCCACCGCCGAATTGTTCGGCAAGAAGATCGTCGATTTCGACCTGATCCTGTTCGATCGCTATTCCAACATGGGCCTGCTGCCGCCGGCCTATTTCGACAATATCGTCAAATATGTCCGCGACGGCGGCGCGATGGCCATTATTGCGGGGCCGAATTTCGCCGAGCCCGACGGGCTTTATTACACGCCGATCGGCAAGATCGTCCCGGCGCGGCCGACCGGGCAGGTGAGCGAGGGGCCGTTCCGCGCCGCGCTGTCGCAGATCGGCGAACGCCATCCGGTGACGCGCGAGCTGCCGGGAAGCCAGAGCAAGCCGCCGGCCTGGAGCGAGTGGTTCAGGCAGGAGCAGGCGACGTCCCTGCGCGGCGCCTCGGTGCTGACGGGCGCCAAGGACGCGCCGCTGCTGGTGCTCTCCCGCGAAGGCAAGGGCCGCGTCGGCCTGCTGCTGACCGACCAGAGCTGGCTCTGGGCGCGCGGTTACGAAGGCGGCGGGCCTTATGTCGATCTGATGCGCCGCGTCGCGCATTGGCTGATGAAGGAGCCGGAGCTTGAGGAGGAGGCCTTGCGCGCGACCGCGCGTGGCCGCGACCTGACCGTCGAGCGCCAGAGCTTGAGCGAACAAAGCGGCAAGGCGCGGGTGACCGCGCCCTCGGGCAAGACGCAGGATGTCGCGCTGGCGCCGGCGGGGCCGGGCCTGTTCCGCGCCAATCTCAAGGCCGAGGAGTTCGGGCTCTATCGCGTGAGTCAGGGCGAGCTGACGGCGCTGGTCAATGTCGGGCCGGAAAATCCGCTGGAATATCGCGAGGTGGTCTCGACGCCTGAAAAGCTGCGGCCGCTGGCCGAGGCGAGCGGCGGCTCCGTGCGCCGCATCGGCGCGCCCGGAACGGCTGCGATCGCCATGCCGCGCATCGTCGCCATGCGCGACAGCCCGGTCTATGCGGGTTCGGACTATATTGGAATCCGCCGCACCGAGGCCAGCGTGGCGCGCGGCGTGAAGCTGACGCCGCTCGCGGTCGGATTGTTCGGGCTGCTGGTCCTGCTCGGCGCGCTGGTCGGCGCCTGGGCGTGGGAGGGCCGGCGGACGCGGGCCTCGTCTTCGGGCGGCTAGACGCCGGACGTCACGACGCCCTTGTGGCTTTGCAGCGCGCCCGGCTGCAGCTCGCAATAAAGAAGGCGGCCGGGATCGACAGGGCCGGGAAACTGGAAGCGTCCGAACGGGGCGCGCGAAAAGCCCAAGCGTTCATAAAGCGGCGGATCGCCCACCAGAACGACAAGTCCATGGCCCGCATCGCGCGCCGCCTGCAGCGATTTCTGGACCAAAGCCTCGCCAAGCCCTCGCGCGCGGAAGGCCTCCTCGACTGTGAGCGGGCCGAGCAAAAGGGCCGGCGCGCCGCCGATGGCGATCGGCGTCATGGTGTTGGCGCCAACCAGCATCCGCCCGATGCGGGCGAGAAAAGACAGGCTCCAATCCGGCTCGACGCCCTCGCGCAGGCGATAGGCGGTCTTGGCGAAACGCCCCGGACCGAAGGCGCGCTCCTCCAGCTTGAGGATGGCCGGCTGATCGGCGGGCGTGACGAGGGCGTAATTGAGCGAGAGTTCGGACATGGCGGGGGTTTAGCGCCCCCTGCGCCAGGGGGAAAGCGCCAAATTGCTTTGCAGGCGGCGAAAAGGCTCTTGCCGCCCCAAAAAAATCTGGCCGCCCCAAAAAGAGAAAGCGCCGGCCGCGGGATTGCGGCCGGCGCTGCAAAGAAGGGAGGAAACTGGCTTATTTGGAGCCGTCAGCCTTGAACTGGGCGATATAGGCCCAGAGATTGGCGCGGTCGGCCTCTTCCGGAATGCCGGCGAAGGTCATCTTGGTGCCGGGGATCTTCTTCTGCGGGCCAGCGATATATTCGAGGAAGGTCGCCTCATCCCAGGTCAGGCCGGAGTTCTTGTTGGCGTCGGAATAATTATAGCCTTCAACCGCGCCGGTCTTGCGGCCAACGAGGCCGTTCAGTTCGGGGCCGACGACGTTCTTCGCGCCCGGGCCGATCTGGTGGCAGGCCTTGCACTTGTTGAAGACCTTGGCGCCCGCTTCGGGATCGCCCGCGGCGAAAGCGGAGGAGGAGACCAGAGCCAGAGCGGCCGCCGCCGCCAGCGTGTGGATGAGCTTCATGTGACGTTTCCTTCCTGACGATGGGGACTACGAACCCGAATCGGTGCAAACTTCCTTGGCGCAATGAACCAAGTGTATTTTTTGCGCGCGCCAATCTAGGCCGTGGAAGGGCCCGTGACAATCGCTCCCGCGCTTATCAGGCACTCAACTTTGGCGCCTCCTTTTGTCGCAGGGGGCTGAGCCTTGGCCAGTCTTGACGCGGCGCGCGAAATCCTTCGCACGCGTTTCCGCTTTGACGATTTTCTGCCCGGCCAGGCCGAGGCCGTCGCCGCCGCCCTCGACGGCGAGGATGTTTTCGTGCTGTGGCCGACGGGCGGCGGCAAGTCGCTGGTCTATCAATTGCCGGCTCTGGCGCGTCCGGGCCTGACGCTCGTCGTTTCGCCGCTGGTCGCCCTGATGCGCGATCAGGCGCAGAAACTCGCACGGCTTGGCGTCCCCGCAGCGGCGCTATACGCCGATCTGGAGCCGGACGCCTATGCGAGGCTCCGCGCCGGTCTCGAAAACGGCGCGCTGCGGTTGCTTTATATCGCGCCCGAACGCCTCGCCGATCCGGAGGCGCTGGCGATGGTGCGGGCGGCTGGCGTGCGCGCGCTGGCGATCGACGAGGCTCATTGCATCTCGCAATGGGGCCATGATTTCCGCCCCGAATACCGCCGCATCGCCGCCGCCGCCGGGGCCCTTGGGGCGCCCCAGATCATCGCCGCGACCGCTACGGCCTCGCCGCGCACGCGGGCCGACATCGTCGAAAATATCTTCGCGCGGCCGCCGCGCCTGTGCATCGGGTCGTTTCGCCGGCCGTCGGTCGCGCTCTCGGCGCAACCGCGCGCCCGCGATCGTTTCGCCCAGCTGCTCGCGCTCGTCGCGGCGCGAAAGGGGAAAAGCGGCATCGTCTATTGCGCGTCGCGCGCAATGGCGGACCGGGTCGCCGATCTCCTGAACGGCGCCGGATTCGCGGCGGCCTCCTATCACGCCGGATTGCCGTCCGACCTACGCGCCGCGCGGCAGGACGAATTTCTCGCGCGCACCGACATGGTGATGGCGGCCACCATCGCCTTCGGCCTTGGCGTGGACAAGCCGGACGTGCGGTTCGTGATCCATTTCGATCCGCCCCACCATCTGGAAACGCTCTATCAGGAAACCGGCCGCGCCGGCCGCGACGGGGCGGCGGCGGAAGCCATCGCGCTCTATGGCGAGCGGGACATCGCCGTCTTGCGCGCTGCGCGGCTCGATCTTGCGCGCGTCGATCCTGCTGCCGGTTTCCGCGCGAAGGCGCTGTCGGATTATTTCCAGACCTGGCGCTGCCGCGAGCAGACACTGCTCGCGGTTCTGGGCGAGGAGGCGCCGCCCTGCGGGCAATGCGACAATTGCCGTCGCGGCGGTTTCGGACTGCGTCAGGCGGCGTTCCTTGCCGCGCGCATCGCCCGCGACGGACCGCGCGAGATGCTTGCCCTCGCGCGTCATGGATTAGAACTCTGCCTTTCCGGTCGGTCATCGCCCGTCGCCGAGGAGGAGGAGGCGGCGATCGGCGCGCCGGCGGAAGAGGGGTTGAGGCAGGCGGCGCGGGTATTGTGCGCCGGGCAGGACCGGCGCCTGCGCGCTCTCCGGGCGGCGCGAATCGTGGTGGCCCGCCGTGGCGGCGTCGCGCCCGCGCGGCTGATCGCGGAAGAGGCGCTGATGGGGCTGATCGAATCGCCGCCAGCGGACCTTGAGGAACTCGTCGCCCGTTGCGGCGACGAAAGCGGCGTGCTGTCCCGTCATGGCGCGCCCATTCTCGAAACGGTGCGCTATGGTTAATTTTTACTTTGAATGTCTCGAAATAATACAGCGGCGCGGGTGGGTTTTAGTTCAAGAAACGATCTTTTTTAATAAATTGCGCTTGAAAAGTTATGGGCGTAACATTTCAAGAAGTTAATGTTTGTTAAGCTTCCTTAACGCATAATTTGCCGAGTGCGAAGCGCGTTATGCTCGCTGGAATGTCCCGCCCATGATGCAGTCCGTCGACTTTTCGTCATTGCCCTCCTCGCTCCCGGCGCCGAGTCCCATTGATGCGAAACATGATGCGGCTGTCGGGGCGGGCCGGGGGCTGCCCCGGGGGCTTGCCTTTCTCGTCAAGCCGCGCAAGGAGCTTGACGTTCGTTTCGATCCGGTCGCCAGGACGGTCTGGTGCTCAATGCGCCACGCGACCAGCGTGAGCTGGACCTTGCCCTTGCTGCATGAGTTGAACGCCCTCTCTGCCGATATTCGCGCGCTTCACGAAGAACAGGGCTTCGACGAGCCGCCGATCCGGTTCTTCGTCGGCGGCTCGCTGCGAGCTGGCGTGTTCAATATGGGCGGCGACCTGTCCTATTTCCTGAGCCGCGCGCGCGCGAAGGACGAGGAAGCCCTGCGCGCCTACGCCTATGCCTGCGTCGATCTGGTTTACAATAATTATCACGGCTTCAATTCTCCGGTCGTGACCATCGCGCTGTTGGAGGGCGACGCCCTCGGCGGCGGCCTCGAGGCGGCCCTGAGCTGCCAGGTCGTGATCGCCGAGCGGGGCGTGAATGTCGGTTTCCCCGAAGCCTTGTTCCATACCTTCCCCGGAATGGGCGCTTACAGCCTCATATCGCGCCGGCTGGACGCGGCGCGTGCGGAAAAGCTCATTCTTGGCGGCCGGATGTTCAAGTCCGAGGAATTCCACGAGATGGGCCTGATTGATTACCTGGTCGAGAAGGGCGAGGGGCCAGAACGGGCGCGGGCCTATATCGAGGCGAATACAAAGCGTCATGCATTGCTGGGCGCAATGGGCAGGGTGCGCCGCCGCGTCGCTCCGCTGAGCCTTGAGGAATTACGCGACGTGACCGATATCTGGGTGGAGACGGTGCTCAATCTCGCGCCGATCAACCTGCGCAAGATGGAAATGTTGGCCTTGTCGCAAGACCGGCTGTTCCAGCAGGCCGCAAGCCAGCGTTTCAAAGCGGAGCCCTGAGCGGGCGGCCATTCGACGGGCTCCCGCCTTCGCGCCAAATCCTGTCAGAAACGAACCTGCCAAAAAGAGAAAGAGCCTCCCGCGATCGACCGGATCGCGGAAGGCTCTCGAATCGTCGCCGCCTGGAAACGGGGCGCAGAACGGGGAGGAAGCGCGCTTCGCCCGAAACGTTCCTGGCTTAGGCGCGACGACCAAATCCTTGGGTTTCGGGCCGGGTCGCTCTCACCATACGACGGCGAGAACGGCGGTCATGAAGGCGAAGGCCGCGCAAATCGAGAGAATTTCAACTTTGATCGCAGAAGTCATCGACGAGCCCTCCAGAAGTTCAGATGAAACGTTTCGGGTCCGAATCGGCAAACTCGTTCTCGATGACTTCATCTGTGAAGATTTAATGAATTGTAAATTTTCCGACAGTCCCGAACAATTCCAAATGACAGGCGCCACGGCGTTAACTCTAGGCATTCGAGCCAAAATTGCACATTTTGCATGCATGCCGCCTTTTACATCGTCAGCATGCTGATGAGCGTGGAGCCATCCCGCCGCGCAAATCCGATAAATCCCGGCAGCGGACAGCCTCGCGACGCCCGATATTCGGGCATCTGGTCCTAACGGGCGGCGGCCTTCGGCAATTTCGATTCGCCTCGTTTCGCCAATTTCCCTCGGCGGCCAACGTCACGCAAACAAATGTGGCCTGTTTAGAATTATTCCAATTTCATTACGCGGGAGCGAAACGCGGAAAGCGTTGAAACGCGTGGGCGCTCGGCGCTTAATGCGCAGGCGGCGCGACTCGCGCCGGGATAAAACAGGGAACGGGAATGGGCGCCGAAGGGAGCTTTTGCGGACGGCGCGCCGAAAAGGGCAGGGGCTACCATCACGGCGGTTTGCGCCTGGCCTTGCTTGCGGCGGCGCGGGCGCTGATTTCCGAGCGCGGCCCCGCAGGCTTCACTCTGGCCGAGGCGGCGAAAAGGGTCGGCGTCACCGGCGCCGCGCCCTATCGTCATTTCGCCGACCGTAGCGCCCTCATCGCCGAACTGGCGCAGCAGGGTTTCGAACATTTCAATGAGGAGTTGGGCCGGGCCTGGAACGGCGGGCAGCCCGACGCCGTCTCCGCACTACGCCGCCGCGGCGCGGCCTATCTCGCTTTCGCCAGCACCGAACCGGGCCTCTACAAGGCGATGTTCGGCGACGCCGGGGCGCTGGCGCGGCTGAGCGGCGACAGCGCCGGGCAGAAAGCTTTCGACGACCTTCTGCGCACCACCATTGCGGTGTTGCGGCAGTTTCACGCGCCGGAACAGGGCGCCCGCACGCTGGCGCTGCAGATCTGGGCGACCACCCATGGCGTGGCCGAACTGATGCTCGCCGGCCATTTCGGCGACAAGGCCGATCAGGCGCCCGCGCTGCTCGATGAATCCGTTGGCGCGCTGGTCGAGGCCGCCGTGCGCAAGGCGCTGGGCGTCCCGCCGATCCTGCCTCGGCCCCCTGTCGCCTGAGCAGAAAAATATTTCGCATCTCCCCCTGTGAAGGTGGTCGATGTAAATGTATATTACATTCACATCGTTGGCCGGACGGGCCGCGATCAATGGAGTGTCACATGAGCTGCTCAACTGATGCCCGGACCCGTTCCTCGCGTTGCGGGCGCATGCGCTGGAGGCCGATGGAGCTTGCGGCGATGATCCTCGGCTTCGTCCTGTTCTGGCCCATCGGCCTCGCCATCCTCGGGTGGAAAATGTATCAGGCGAAAACCCGGTATGCCGGTGATTTCGGCCAGTTCGCCCAGGAAAAATGGGGCGGATTTGAAAGACGCAGCGGCCTTGGCGCCATGGCCCGCGAGTTCAGCGGCAGGCCGGGGGCCAGCGGCAATTCCGCTTTCGACGAATGGCGCAAGGCGGAGCTTGAGCGCCTCGAAGAAGAGCGCCGCAAGATCTACGAGGCCGAAAAAGCCTTCTATGATTACCAGGAGGGTCTCCGCCAGGCCAAGGACCGTGAGGAATTCGAACGCTTCATGGCCAGTCGTGCCGCTTCGGCGCCGGCCGGCAAGCAATCCTGACCGCAGATCGGCGGCGGCCTTCGGGCCGCCGTTTTTTTTTCGCGCGGGCGTCGAATTCCGGCCAAGCGCTTCCATCCAGGACCATACCGGCGAAACCGGTTGAATTTTAAGCATTAACTATCTTGCTTCAGGGGAGATTAACGCGCCGGTCGCAGGAATGGCGGCATGGCGCGTCCTGTCCTGCCTCTCCTCTTGCTCGCGATCGGGCTCGGCGGTCTCGCCGGATGCTCGAAGTTCGAGCGCGCCGAGCGCCCGGCCTGGCGCACGCGAGCCGAGAACGCCTGTTTCGCGCAACGCCGCGTCGCGATGAGCGCCTATGTCCAGCCTGCGGCGCGCGAGATCGACGGCCCGTCGATCTGCGGCCTGACGAAACCGCTGAAGGTCACGGCGCTACAGGGTGGGGCGGTGCTGTTCAACTCCACCCAGACGCTCGACTGCCCCATGGTGGCGGAGCTCGACGCCTGGCTCGCCGACATGGTCCAGCCGGCGGCTCAGGCGCGCTTCGGCCAGCCGGTGGTGCAGATCGACTCCATGGGCTCCTATTCCTGCCGCGGCATGAACAACCAGATCGGCGCGCGCCTGTCGGAACATTCCTTCGGCAATGCGCTCGATATCGGCGGCTTCCGCCTCGCCGACGGTCGGCAGGTCACGCTGGTCCGCGACTGGACGCGCGGCGATCCCCAGACGCAGGCTTTTCTGCGCGATATTCACAACGGGGCCTGCGAACATTTCGCCACGGTTTTGAGCCCGGGTTCAAATCCGTTCCACTACAATCATATCCATGTCGATCTGGCAATGCATGGCATGAGCTCGAGCGGCCCGCGCCGCATCTGCAAGCCCGCCCAGCAGAACACGGTCGCGCCGCCATCGCCGAAGGACAATTTGCCCGAGACGCCTGAATTCGATGACGATCTCGATATCGCCCAGGCGGGCGCGCCGCGCGGTCCGGCCGCCTATGCCACGACCGGAGGCGCCAATCTCGCGCTGTCCGGCGCGGCGCCGGATCCGATCCGCCGCCCGCCGCCGCCAGTTCCAGCGACCGCCACGACAATGCCCCAGACTTCGGCCCCCCAGACCGCCATCGCGCAGGCGCCGCTCGGCCCTCCGCCGGGACCGCCGCGCCGGCCCAGCGGACTCGCGCCCGTGAGCCTGCATGCGCAATTGCCGGCGGATGAGCCTCTGGCGCCGCCGTCCCGCGAGCGGCGCGGCGCGATGCGCGAGGATGGAGCCTATGTGCCGGAAGGCGCGCCATCCGATTTTGACCTGCCGCCGTCGCGCCCGCGGCGCTGATCTTCAGGCGGACTCAATCGTCGTCGTCGAGATCTTCGTCGTCGTCGAATTCGATCAGCGAGAGACAGGCGGCGGTGACAGTGGCGGTGCGCAGGGCGTCGTCGCTGTCGGCGTACCAGATCAGGTCCACCTGATCCTTGGTCTGCCGGACCACGGTCATGCCGCGCCCGCCGGATTTCAGTTGCACGATTTCGCCGGGTTTGAAGTCCATCGCTTCCCTCGCCTCGCTCGCTTTGAACCCCGTGAGGAAACCACGGGGCGATTCGTCCTGCCTTACGGCCATTTTACTATCGGGGGCATGGATGACAGAATCGAGTCGACATTGCCGCCGGTCTTGAGTCCAAAAATCGTGCCTCGGTCATAGAGCAGATTGAACTCGACATAGCGTCCGCGCCGAACCAGTTGCTCCTCGCGCTGGTCCGGGGTCCAGTCCTTGCCCATATTGGCTTCGACCAGGCGCGGATAAATATCGAGGAAGGCTTCGCCGACCGCGCGGGTGAAGGCGAAGGCGGGATCGAATGCCCCGTCGCCCGCTTCGAGATAGTCGTAAAATATGCCGCCAACCCCGCGCGGCTCGTTACGGTGCTTGAGATGGAAATATTCGTCGCACCAGGCCTTGAAGCGCGCGTAATCCGCCACTGCATGGCCGTCGCAGGCCTGTTGCATCGCGGCGTGGAAGGCGAGCGTGTCCGGGTCGTCCTGCGTGCGGCGGGCGTCGAGCACCGGGGTCAGGTCGGCCCCGCCGCCGAACCAGGCGCGCGAGGTCACGACCATGCGCGTGTTCATGTGAACGGCGGGCAC
The DNA here is from genome assembly GCF_030056575.1 of Rhodoblastus sp. 17X3. Taxonomy (GTDB): domain Bacteria; phylum Pseudomonadota; class Alphaproteobacteria; order Rhizobiales; family Beijerinckiaceae; genus Rhodoblastus. Next base: position 469,220 of record NZ_JASHHX010000001.1, read on the forward strand.
ATTGGGGTTCCACGGATGCACGATCAGCGAAATGCCGCCCGCCCAGAAGCGCGGGTCCTGGTCCGCGCCCGGAATCTGTTTGGCGAATTCCGGCGCGAAGGTCCCGTGGACGGCGGAGCAATGAACGCCCGCCTTTTCGAACAGCCGGCCCTTGAGCAGGCCCATGCGGCCGCCGCCGCCCGGCGCGCCATCGTGGTTTTTCCGCTCCCATGGCGTGCGCACGAATGTCCCCGGCGCGGCGCCCGGTTCGGCCAGCACGGCGTCGTCGCGGCGCTCCAGCGCCTCGAAGGCCGCCATGATGCGGCCTTGCAGCGCGTCGAACCATTCCACCGCCGCGCGTTTGCGAACATCCAGAATCGTATCGTTCACGAAAGCTCCCCTTTAGCGAATCCATCCGTCTGGCGAAGCGCTTCCCCCAGAACCATCGCGGCCGCCACGGCGACATTGAGCGAGCGCAGATCCGCGCGAATCGGAACGCGCAGCACGGCGTCCGCCGCTTCATGCGTCTCGGGCGGCGCGCCGGCGGATTCGCGGCCCACCATGACAATGTCGCCCGGGCGGAAGGCGAAGTCCACATAGGGCGTGGTCCCGCTGGTCGAGAGCAGCACCAGCCTGCGGCCCGTTGTCGCACGCCAGTCCTCGAAAGCGCGCCAGGAGGCGTGCCGCGCGATGTCGACATGGTCGAGATAATCCAGCCCGGCGCGACGGAAATGCTTGTCGGAAATGGGAAATCCGGCGGGCTCGATCAGCGCGGCGTCGAGGCCGAGACAGGCGCAGAGCCGCAGCATCGTGCCCGCGTTTTGCGGTATGTCGGGCTGGAAAAGCGCCAGGCAGAAGGGAGCGGCGGCGGAGGGCATGGCGTTCGATAGCACCGCCGCGCGGCGCCGCCAATATCCATCCGGTCCGCGATGCGCCGCCGCCACATTTTTAGGCGCGCACGTTTCTGCTCGTCCTTTAGGCCGAGGCCGGTGAAGCAAAGGCTGGAAAAAGCTGTATGGTCTAAGCCTTTCTTCTTAGCGGGGTCTATGGACAATGGGGCGGAAAGGCGCCAAATAACGGCGCTTGCCCAAACAGGCCCGCCTCCTTTCGCTGTCGCGCCTTGCCATCATCAGGCCCGCGCAGCCGGCGATTTCGGCGGAACAAACCTTTTCGCCGCGCGACGGAGATTCGTTCGAAGCCGCGCGAAGTTCAATGGCTTCGCCGCCCGAGGCGAAGCGAGTCTCCGCCGGTCGCGGAGGCGCTCCAACGATTGGGGACGAAAACTTGGCCAGCGCAACGACGGTCGAACCGACCCGCAGAGACTTTCTGTTCATCGCCACCGGGGCTGTCGCCGCCGTGGGCGCGGCCGCCGTCGTGTGGCCGCTGATCAATCAGATGAGCCCCGACGCCTCGACCCTTGCTCTGGCCTCGACGGAAGTCGATATCGGCGCGATCCCCGAGGGCCAGATCATCACGATCAAATGGCGCGGCAAGCCGGTCTTCATCAGCCACCGTACGGAAAAGGAAATCAAGGAGGCGGAGGACGTCAACATCGCCACCTTGCCGGACCCGCAAACCGACGCCGCCCGCGTCCAGAAGCCGCAATGGCTGATCGTCATCGGCGTCTGCACCCATCTCGGCTGCATCCCGCTCGGCCACCAGGGCGAATATGGCGGCTGGTTCTGCCCCTGCCACGGTTCGGTCTACGATACCTCGGGCCGCATTCGCAAAGGCCCTGCGCCGCGCAATCTGGCCGTTCCGCAATATACGTTCCTGACCGACACGAAAGTGAAAATCGGCTGACCCGCCGTCCGGCCCGCGCCGGACGCCTCCGCCCGTCCCAACGAATTTTCGAAGAGATACCAGATGCACGGACACTCAACTTTCGAGCCGAAGAACGGCGTGGTGAAGTGGCTTGAAGCCCGTCTGCCGATTCTCAGCTTCATGCACGGCTCTTTCGTCGCCTATCCGACCCCGAAGAACCTCAACTACTGGTGGACCTTCGGCGCGATCCTGTCCTTCATGCTGATCGCGCAGATCGTCACCGGCGTCGTGCTGACCATGCACTACACGCCGGAATCCACTTTGGCCTTCGGCTCGGTCGAAAAGATCATGCGCGACGTGAACTGGGGCTGGATGCTGCGCTACGCCCATTCGAACGGCGCCTCGATGTTCTTCTTCGCCGTCTATATCCACATCTTCCGCGGCATTTATTACGGCTCCTACAAGGCTCCGCGCGAGGTGCTGTGGATCCTCGGCGTGATCATCTTCCTGCTCATGATGGCCACCGGCTTCATGGGCTACGTGCTGCCCTGGGGCCAGATGTCCTTCTGGGGCGCGACCGTCATCACCAACCTGTTCTCGGCCATTCCCTTCGTCGGCGACGAGATCACGGTCTGGCTGTGGGGCGGATATTCGGTCGACAACCCGACCCTGAACCGCTTCTTCGCGCTGCATTACCTGCTGCCCTTCATCATCGTCGCCGTCGTCGGACTGCACGTCTGGGCGCTGCATGTCTGCGGCCAGAACAATCCGGACGGCGTCGAGATCAAGGACATCGCCAAGGACACCGTGCCCTTCACGCCGCATGCGACGATGAAGGACAGCCTGGGCATCGTCTTCTTCCTGCTGCTCTATTGCTGGTTCATCTTCTACGTCCCGAACTATCTCGGCGACGCCGACAACTACATTCCGGCGAACCCGATGAAGACCCCGCCGCACATCGTGCCTGAATGGTACTTCCTGCCGTTCTATGCGATCCTGCGTTCGATTCCGGACAAGCTGATGGGCGTCATCGCGATGTTCGCGGCGATCGCCGTGCTGGCCTTCCTGCCCTGGCTTGACACCTCCAAGGTGCGTTCGGCCAAATATCGCCCGATCTACAAGATCTTCTTCTGGATCTTCGTTGTCTGCGCGGTCGGCCTCGGCTATCTCGGCGCCATGCCTCCGGAAGGCGGCTTCGTCCTGGCGTCGCGCATTCTCGCCGTCGCTTATTTCGCCTTCTTCCTGATCGTTCTGCCGCTGCTTGGCCTTTTCGAAAAGACCAAGCCGGTGCCGGCCTCCATCGCCGACGCGGTTCTCGCCAAGCACGGGTCCGCATCATCGGTCGCGGCGAGCGCCGCCTCCGCTCCGCAGACCAAGGGCTGACCGGCCGATTTCGAGGAATTCAACAATGGCTTTCACCAAGAAAATCGGAATCGCCGCGGCGGCCTTGCTGGGCGCCGTCGCCTTCTCCAACCTGACCCTGCGCGCGCAAGAGGGCGGCGCACATGAGTCGCCGAATCCGACCCGTCAGACGTGGTCCTTCTCGGGTCCGTTCGGCACGTTCGATCGCGCGCAGCTGCAGCGCGGCTTCAAGGTCTACAAGGAAGTGTGCTCGAACTGTCACGAGCTGCACATCCCGATCCGCACCCTCGGCCAGCCGGGCGGACCCGGCTTCACGGAAGATCAGGTCAAGACCCTCGCCGCGACCTATACGGTGCATGACGGCCCGAATCTTCAGGGCGAAATGTTCGATCGTCCCGGCCGTCCGGCGGACTTCTTCCCGGCTCCGTTCCCGAATCCGGAAGCCGCCGCGGCTTCGCTCGGCGCCGCGCCGCCGGACATGTCGCTGCTCGCCAAGTCGATCAAGTTCGAGCGCGGCTTCCCCGCTTTCGTCTTCGACGCGCTGCCAATTCCCGGCGGTATGTATCAGGAAGTCGGGCCGGATCTGATCTACGCGATCCTGAACGGCTACACCAAGGAAGACGACCCGAACTGGAACCTGTATTTCCCGGGCCACAAGATCGCCATGGGCAAGCCGCTGGCCGCTGGCCAGGTCGATTATACGGACGGCACGCCGACCACGCTGGAGCAATATTCCAAGGATGTGGCCGCCTTCCTGTACTGGGCGGCCGAGCCCAGCCTTGAGCAGCGCAAGCGCATCGGCGCCCGCGTCATGATCTTCCTGCTGGTTCTGGCGGGTCTGCTCTATTTCACGAAGAAGAAGATCTGGGCGGACGTCGCCCACTGATCTTCTCGCGCCATAGCCGGAAAGAAACGTCAAGAGGCCCCGTTGGGGCCTCTTTTCATTTCATCGGCGCGTCGCTCTCCGCCGCGCCATGGGCCGCGCGTCCGCCCTTGCGTCCGGCGGTCTTCGCGAGGTCCTTGTCGCGGGCGAAACTGCGGTTGGTCGGGCTGACGCTGCGGCCGCCCTTGCGCCCGGCCTCGGCGGCCAGTTCGGAGTTTTGCGAGAAACTCCTTTTTTCGCGGGGCACGCTTTCCCCGCCCTTGCGCGCGATGGCGCGCTGCTTTTCGGGATCCATCGAGGCGAAGCCCCGAGCTTTCTTGATCGTCTCCATACCTACATCCTCGCGGCGCCGCGCCCGGGGCGCAGGCCCTGAACGGGGGGATAATCTAGGAAACGCGCGAATCGGCTTTCGGGTGCAATTTTTCGTGTTTTAAACGATCACCAAATCGTGACGGCGCGCGTGGAGGCTCTGCGCGGCGATCGGCGTAGTCTGTTCAAATGGAGTTTTGGGCGCTTCGTTCGATTGGGCGGGCGCCTATTGGAGCCCGTGGAGCCCGGCATGACGCAAACTCGCACGGAAACGGACTCGTTCGGCCGGATCGAGGTGGCTGAGGACCGGCTCTGGGGCGCGCAGACCGAGCGTTCCCTGCGCAATTTTGCGATCGGCGCGCAACTCATGCCGCGCGAAATCATCCACGCCCTTGCCCTCGGCAAGAAGGTGGCCGCGAAGGTCAATGCCGAGCTTGGACTGCTCGATCCCAAGCTCGCCGCGGCCATTGTCGACGCCGCCGAGGAAGTCGCCTCCGGCCGGCTCGACGATCATTTCCCGCTAAAGGTCTGGCAAACAGGCTCCGGCACGCAGAGCCACATGAACGTCAACGAGGTGATCGCCAATCGCGCCAATGAGGTTTTTGGCGTGGCGCGGGGCGCCATGGACCCCGTTCATCCCAATGACCATGTCAATCTGGGGCAATCGTCCAATGATTCCTTTCCGACCGCCATGCATGTCGCGGCGACGAGGGCGCTGATCCAAAACCTTCTGCCGGCCCTGCGCCAACTCGAAGCGAGCCTGCGCGGCAAGGTGCGGGAATTCGCCGGCCTGATCAAGATCGGCCGAACCCATCTGCAGGACGCGACGCCGATCACCCTCGGCCAGGAATTTTCGGGCTATGTCGCGCAGGTTGGCCTCGGAATCGAGCGGATCGAGGCGGCTCTTCCGGGCCTCGCCTTTTTGGCGCAGGGCGCGACGGCGGTCGGCACGGGGCTCAACTCCCACAAGCTGTTCGCTGCGAAATTCGCCCGCGAAATCGGCCGGGAAACGGGACTGCCGTTCAAGCCGGCGGAAAATTTCTTCGAGGCGCTGGCCAGCCACGACACTCTGGTCTTCGCTCACGGCGCGCTCGAATCCGTGGCGACGGGCCTGTTCAAGATCGCCAGCGACATCCGCCTCGCGGGCAGCGGGCCGCGCGCCGGGCTTGGCGAACTGATCCTGCCGGCGAACGAGCCCGGCTCGTCGATCATGCCCGGCAAGGTCAATCCGACCCAAATCGAGGCGTTGACCATGGTCTGCGCGCGGGTGTTCGGCAATCAGGCGACCATCGCCTTCGCTGCGTCGCAAGGCCAATTCGAGCTGAATGTCTACAAGCCGGTCATCGCGTTCGCCTTTCTTGAAAGCGTGCGCCTGCTGGCCGATTCCGCCCGCAGCTTCGCGGTCCATTGCGTCGACGGTCTCGCGGCCGACCCGCAGAAACTCGACGCGGCCATGCGGAATTCGCTGATGCTGGTGACGGCTTTGACGCCGAAAATTGGCTACGACAAGGCGGCGAAGATCGCCAAGGAAGCGCATGCGAACGGCACGAGCCTGCGCGAGGAGGCGATCCGGCTCGGCTTCGTCAGCCCCGAGGATTATGATTGCTGGGTGCGTCCCGAGGATATGCTCGCGCCGAAGGGCTGATCAATTGCCGCGATTGTCGCCGAAACAGGCCATGATCGCGTCATGGGCCTGAATTTTCTGCGCTGGCGTCAGATCGTCGTGCGCCATCCGAGGCCAATAGCCTTCCGCCTTGGCGTGCGCGACGGTGCAGGCGCAGGTCTTTTGGCAAAGATCGGCCTCGCCGGTGTCCTGAAAACATTGCGCCGCGCACTGCCCGATGAAGCCGGATTCCTGCGCCGGCGCGACGACGAAGAGCGCGAGCAAAGAGAAAAAGCCGAACAGCAGCGGCTGATGGATCAGATAGAAGGCCAGCGAATGCCGCCCGCATAACGCCAAGCCGCGCGCCAGTAGCCCGGATCGGGCGAGCTGCGCCGGCGGGGTTGCGCCTTGCGCGCGCCGCGCGATCCATTGGCCAAGGGCCACGCCGAACAGGACGAAGGCCAGCCAGGGCAGGAGCGGGCGGAAATCATTGCTGGGCGGCTCGAACGTGCCCAGCCCGGTCCACCAGAAGATTTTGACGTCGAAAAAGGGCGTTGCGAGAAAGTGCGGCGCGGCCAGCGCGAGCACGCCCGCAGCGAGCAGGACCCAGGCCGGCGCGGCGACCAAAGGCGCGGCGATGACGCTGGCCAGCGCAATGCAATGCAGGATGCCGAAAAAGATCGGTGTCGTGGGAAACAGCCAGAACGAGGCGGCGCTGATCGCCGCGGCTGCCGCGACGATCATCGCCCAGCGCCGCCAGAAGGCCGGGCTGCGCAGGAGGGGGCCGCGCGCCCGCCCGGCGAGGGCGAGGCTGATCCCGACCAGCGTCAAAAAGCTCGCGCCGATGACATGGCCGAGCCAATGGAAACCCGCCGTATAAGGCGTTCCGTGGTCGATCCAGCCGAAATGGGCCAGATCCCATGTCAGGTGAAAGCCGAGCATCGCCCAGAGCGCGAGGCCGCGCGCGGAATCGACCCAGCCGAGGCGGGGGAAGTCCGGGCGCGGGACGGGGGCGGTCACGGCTGGAAGTGCGAGAAGACCATGTCCGGCGCCGAGAGATTATGCCGGGAGGCCGAATGGCGCCCCGCCCAAAGCTCGGTGACGAGCGCGCCGGGGAAGGACAGGACCGGGGATTCCTCCCAGCCCTTGCCGTCCTTGACGCGCCAGGCGATGCGGGCGACGTCGGCGTTGCTCTCATTTGAATACATCGAGCGCAGCGCCGCGAAGGGCAGATTGCCGGGGAGGGCGCCGGAATAAGCGACGTCGAGCGCGACATGGTCCTGATCGACCTGCCGGACCGTCACCGTCGCCGAGCCGCCGCGGACGAAATTCAGCGTAAAGGCCTTTTTGGCGGGATCGAAGGCGATATCCTTGATCGCGACGATCGGACGGGGTCCAGCGGGCGAATCCTGAATCTCGAGCGGCCCGATCTGGAACGACGAGCCATAGGCCGTCCAGCGCATGTCGCCGAAGGGCAGGGGGCGGATGCGCCAATTGCCATCAGACGGATAGAGGACCAGAACCTCCTCGGCGCGCTCGCGAAACAGCATCCAGAGCTGGATGTAATTAAACCCCGGCTCGACATGGTCGCCGACCCGGATCGGCACATTCGCCGGACGCCAAAAGTCCGGATCGGTCAGGCCGGTCAGCCACAGCGTCGGCGTTTCGAAAAAGGTCTTGCGCGGCAGGGCGCCTTCGGCATGCGGAATGTTGCAGGCGGAAAAATCCGGCGCCCAGCGGTCCGTGCTGATCATGCCGATATAGGAGGGATGCGCCGCCTGGATGGTGAAATGGCGCACCTCCGGCGAGACGAAGTCCAGCTCGACATTGTCGCGCTCGGCGCAGAGCTCGGGCGTCGATTTGTTGACGACCTTCACCGCCAGCTCGTTGACGAGATCCTTGGCGCCCTCGGCTTGAGCCGGGGCGGTCAGCGCGGGCGCGGCGAGGCAAGACAGGACGCAGGCAAGACGAAAAAGGCGCATGGGACCATCCGAAAGAGGCTTTCGGCTTTAATCTGGCCCGGCCTTCAAGGCAAGCGCCGCGGCCCTGAAGGGAAAGCTCTGGCTCAATTCTCGCTTAAAGCTGGTTCTCGCGGCCCGAAGCGATTATGTAGGAAACGGCGCCAGGGCGTGCGAACAGGGGCTTTCCTCGCAAATGACGGATGTTTCGGGTCTTTTTTCTTCGCCTGCGGTCTCCGGCGCGGTCAGCGTGGAGCGCGCGGTGGCGGAATTGCGGGCCGGTCGTCCCGTGGCCCTGCTCGAAGGCTCCGTCCGCATATTGGTTTTCCCGGCCGAAAATCTCGATTCCGTTAGCGCCGCCGCGCTCGAACAGCTGGCGCGCGGCCGCGCCAATCTGATCCTTTCCGCGCAAAGGCTGCGCCGGCTCGGCGTCGAGCGCACGGCGCCCGGCCTCGTCGCCATGCCGAAGATCGACGTCGAGCGGGTCGGCGCGCTGCTGGCCGACGAAACCGCCTCTATCGACGCGCCTGTCGCCGCGCCCGGCGCCGCCGACGAGGCCGCGCTCGATCTCCTGCGGCTCGCGACGCTGCTGCCCGGCGCAATCGTCGCCCCCTTGGCGGATCCGATGCCGCAATTGCAGGAGATCAACGGCTGCGACGTGCGCTCCTTCCGCGCCAAAAAGGTGCTGTCGCTTCATTTGATCGGCCGGGCGCCGCTGCCGCTCGAAGGCGCGCCCAATTCGGAAATCGCGGTTTTTCGCGGCGGCGAGGGCCTGCGCGATCAGGCGGCTGTGATCGTCGGCAAGCCCGATCTGTCGGGCCCGGTCCATGTCCGGCTGCATTCCGCCTGCCTCACCGGCGACCTGTTCGGCTCGCTCAAATGCGATTGTGGCGACCAGTTGCGCCATACCGCGCGCTTCATGGCGGAGAATGGCGGCGGCGTGATCCTCTATCTCGACCAGGAAGGGCGCGGCAACGGCCTCGCCAACAAGGTGCGGGCCTATTCGCTTCAGGCGCAGGGCTACGACACCTACGATGCCGACGAAATCCTGGGGTTTGGCCTCGATCAGCGCCGCTTCGGCTACGCTGCGCGCATGCTCGACCTGCTCGGCGTGACGCGCGTGCGGCTCATGACCAATAATCCGGCCAAGATCGAAGCCCTGCGCGCGGCGGGGCTGGACGTGACGGACCAGCGCATCCAGGGCCGGCCGACGCCGCAGAACATCCATTACCTCGCAACAAAGCGCGACAGAGCGGGCCATTATCTCGATGTCGATCTCCCCCCCGCCGGCGGCGGCTGAATCCCGCTGGGTCTTTCGTTTCGCGCTCGTCCTGTTCCTGCTCGCCAGCCTGTATCTGGCCTGGCCGTGGCTGTCGGGACAGGTGACGATTCCGTGGGATTCCAAGGCGCATTTCCAGCCGCAGCTCTCCTTCCTCGCCCATGCGCTGCATAGCGGCCAGTCGCCGTTCTGGACGCCCAATGTCTTCGCGGGCATGCCGCAGGTCGCCGATCCGCAATCGCTGATCTTCTCCCCGCCCTATCTGCTGCTGGCGGCGCTCGATCCGGCGCCGGGCTTTCAGGAGGCCGATGCGGTCGCCTTCGCCATGCTCACGCTGGGCGGGATCGGCTGGATGCTCTACTTCCGCGATCGCGGCTGGCGCGCCGCGGGCGGCCTCGTGGCGGCGCTGGCTTTCGCCTTTGGCGGCTCGGCGGCCTGGCGCATCCAGCACACCGGCCAGATTCTCAGCCTGTCCTGGTTTCCGCTCGCTTTCTGGGCGCTCAATCGCGCGCTCGATCGCGGATCTTTCCTGTGGGGCGCGCTGGCCGGGCTGTTCGCCGCCTTCATGGTGCTGGGCCGCGACCAGATCGCCTGGCTTCTCGTCCTGACGCTCACGTTCTTTGTCATCTGGCGCCTGTTCTCGCCGCCGGAAGGCGACAGCCGCGGCTTTTTTTCGCGACTCGGGCGGATGTTCAAGCCGCTGCTCGGCGGCATGGTCGTCGGGCTTGCCGTGGCGGGGCCGCCGCTGCTGTGGACAATTGCGCTTGCGCAGCAGTCCAACCGCGCCGAAATCACGCTGGAAGGCGCGATGCGCGGTTCGCTTCATCCTGGTTCGCTGCTCACGGCGCTGGTCGCCAATCTCTATGACGTGCACGGGCCGCAATCGGCCTTCTGGGGGCCGCCGTCGCCGGGCTGGGGCGAGACTGGCCTCTATATCGCGCGCAACATGGGCGAGATCTATTTCGGCGCGCTGCCCTTTCTCGCCCTCGTCGCGCTGGGCTTCGGGCGGCTGTGGGCCTTCGAGCGGCCGATGCGGTTTTTCTCGGCGGCGATTTTGGTTCTGGCGGTCTATGCCTTCGGCAAATATACCCCGGTCTTCGCCGCGCTGTTCGATGTGCCCGGCGCCAATCTGTTCCGGCGGCCGGCCGACGCCACTTTTCCGCTCTGCGTTTTCGCCGGCGTGGTCGGCGGCTATTGCGTCGCGCGCTTCATCGACGCGCCGCCCGACAAAAGGGCGCGCAACATCGGCTTGGCGCTGGTCGGCGCACTTTACGCGGTCGCCGTGGGCGTCGCCCTCGCCAAGGGGCGTCTCGGCGGCGCCTGGCCCGCTTTGGCTTTTTCGCTGTTCTGCGCGGCTCTGTCCCTCGCCGCCCTGCTGGCCGCGCGACGCTGGCGCGAGTCGCCGGCGCTGGGCGTCCTTTTGATCGGCGCCGTGCTGACCTTCGACCTGTCGCTAAATAACGCGCCTAACCAATCCACCGCCCTGCCGCCGCAAACCTATGACGTTTTGCGCGAGAGCACGCAGAACGAGACCATCGCCTTCCTGAAGCAGAAGCTGGCTGAAAACGCCGCGCCCGACCGCCGCGACCGCGTGGAGTTGGCGGGGATCGACTTCCATTGGCCAAACGCCGGGCTGACCCATGGCTTCGACATGGACCTCGGCTACAACCCGATCCGGCTGACCACTTTCGTGGACGTCACCCGCGCCAACGACCATGTCGCCCTTCCCGAACAGCGGGTCTTCTCGCCGGCCTTCCCGTCTTATAAATCGCCGATGGCCAATCTGTTCGGCCTGCGCTGGATCGCGACGGGCGTGCCCATCGAGCAGATCGACCCCAGCCTGAAGCCGGGCGACCTGCCTTTGGTCCGGCAGACCGCGGACGCCTATCTTTACGAGAACGCCAACGCCTTGCCGCGCGTGCTCGCGCCGGGCCGCGCCATCGCGGCGGATTTCGCCGCGATTGAAGCGGGGGGCGGCATGCCGGATATCGATTACCGGCGTTTCGTCCTGCTCGACCAGGCCGATTGCGCGGCAAGGCCCGAGCTGGGCTGCGCGCCGGACGTCGCGGCGGCTTCCGGCGGCGGCGCAGAGGCGGGCTCGGCGAAGATCCTGCGCTATGACAACACGCTGGTCGATGTGGAGGCGGTCGCGCCGGCGCAGGGCGGTTTCCTCGTCCTCAATGACGTCTGGCAGGATTGGCAGGCGGCCTATGTCGATGGCCGCCGCGCGCCGATTCTGCGGGCCAATCTGATGTTCCGCGCCGTGCGTCTCGGCCCCGGGCCGCATCGCGTGCGCTTCCGCTTCGAGCCGTTCCGGGGCTTCGCGCAATTCCTGCCGAAGGGCTGGAGCTTGCCGGGCTTGCGCAATCCCGGCCAAAGCTGACGCCTCTCCCGACAAGCGTGTCGGACAGCAATGGTCGCCAAGGCGACGCGCGCTGTCGCCTTCTTTTCCTGTTTGATTGGGCCGGAACAAATTGTCTCGCCTTGGCGGCTGAAAAAGCGTTGCCGGTTGCAGGCATGGGTCTTGCTGTCGCGTCGGCGGGAGCAAACGCGGTTTCACGAACCGCCCCCTCTGGAGGACGATCCATGGCCAATGTGACCTTTTCCTCTCCGTCCATTACCCGCGACGTGACCGTCTATGCGGTGGCCGGCGATCGCGGCACGCTGCTGGCGCTCGCCAAGGACAACAAGATTCCGATTCCGTTCGACTGCCAGGACGGCGAATGCGGCTCCTGCCTCGTCGAAGTCACCGTGCTGAGCAAGGCGACCCACGCCATTTCCCTCACCGAAAAAGAGAAGGAAATGCTCAAGCAGCTCGGCAAGATCTCCAAGGCCGAAGTGAAAGAGGCCGAGGTCAACGACCTGCCGCCGCATTTCCGCCTGGCCTGCCAGTACATCATCCGCGACGAGGACATTCTGGTGAAGTTCGCCGGCGACGAGACTTTGCCTGTTCAGCAGCGCAAGTCGGGCGCCAGGACCATCGGATAATTCAAGGTCCGGGCGACCGGGCTGACGAGCCAGACATCGGACAGACGCTTCGGCCAAACACTTCGGCCAAAAAGACCGATGTCAGTCTGGGGAGGACGCGGGGGCGTGGCGATCACGCCCCCGTTGGTTTTTCCGGAGCGGCCGCAGGCGCCGGGGCGCAAGGGCTGGCGGAAACGACGACTTGCCGAACCGGGTCAGGCGCCGTAAATGACCGCGAGCGTCCGCGTGCCGGGCGCCGCAGGTAGCCGGTCCGCCGCCCGTTCGCTCGTGTTTCCGCGTCTGCATCGCGGAAATCCGGGGCGAATCCGGCCTCCGGCCACATGCAATTCCGCTCGGGCAGCGTCAGCGATGGAACGGATGGGGAGCGAATACGAGCGTGACGAGGAGGCGCCGGAGACGGCGTCGGGCCTTTCCTCCTCATCGGAGAGACGAAGCGAGCGCGCCGCGCTCGCCGCCGCCGCCGAGAAGCGCCGCAGGTTGGCCGCCCGCATCGGCGCCGCCGCGAGCCTGATCCTTGTCCTCGTCGCGGCTTTCGTCCTGTCCCGCACTCTGGCCAATCTCGACATGGCCGAATTGCGCGCCGCCTTCGCCGCGACTTCGGCGACCCAGATCGCGCTCGGCCTGTTTTTCACAGCCTGCTCCTTCCTGATGCTGACGGGCTATGACGCCATCGCCCTGCGCCAGCTGAAATTGAGCGTGCCCTATCGCACCACGGCGCTGGCCTCCTTCACCTCCTACGCCGTCTCGTTCATGCTCGGCTTCCCGATCTTCACGGGCGGCACGGTGCGCTACTGGATCTATTCCCGGGCGGGCGTGCGTCCGGGCAAGATCGCCAGCCTCACGGTCGTTGCGGGCGTGACCTTCTGGCTCGGCATGGCGGTGGTCATCGCCCTCGGGCTCCTGGTCAAGGCCGGGCCGATTTCGGAAATCGACCGCCTCGCGGTCAATCTCAACCGCCTCATCGGCTTTGGGATGCTCGCCGCCATCGGCTTCTACCTCTACTGGGTCTCCGCCCGTCCGCGTCGCGCCCGCTGGCAGGGGCTTTCGCTCGAACTGCCGGGGCTGGGCCTGTCGCTGGGACAAATCGCCCTCGGCGTGATGGATCTATGCAGCGCCGCGGCGGTCCTCTATGTGCTGCTGCCGAGCCATGAAGGCGTGGATTTCTTCACTTTCGCCGCGATCTATGTCTTCGCCTGCCTGCTGGGCATTGTCAGCCACGCGCCGGGCGGCATCGGCGTTTTCGAGGCGACCATGCTCAAGGTGCTGCCGTCGCCGTCGCAGGAGGCGCTGCTCGCCTCGCTCTTGATGTTCCGCATTCTTTATTATGTCATCCCTTTCGTGTTGGCTCTTGCGCTCCTCGGCGCGAATGAAGGCGGGCGCCGCTGGGACGCTCTGCGCGACGCCATGAATCGCGCGCAAAGCGACGGGGAAAACGGCGCCTGATTCAAAAATAGGCCCTCATGAACGAAATAGTCGATCCTGTCGGGGGTCTTGTCGCCAGTCTGATCGAGGCCATGCCCGAACCGGTGCTGGTCGTGGACGAATCGGTTCGTCTCGTGGCGGCCAATGGTCCCGCGCGCGGCCTGTTCCCGCATCTGCGTCTCGGCGCGCCGCTCGCCTCGACCCTGCGCGCGGTCGATCTGCACGACGCCATCGCCCGGGTGATGGCGTCCGGTCTCGCTGAAGACGTGTCCTGGCTCGATCGCGTCCCGGTCGAGCGCCTGTTCCAGGTTCATGTCGCAGGGTTTCAGTCGATCGACTCGGGTTTCGTCGCCCTCAATCTGCATGACGCGACTGAAACGCGGCGTCTCGAAAAGATGCGGGTCGATTTCGTCGCCAACGCCAGCCACGAATTGCGCACGCCGCTCGCCTCGGTGCTTGGCTTCATCGAGACCTTGCAGGGACCCGCCCGCGCCGACCCCGTGGCGCGCGATCGCTTCCTCGGCATCATGCTGGAGCAGGCGCGCCGCATGGCCCGACTGGTGGACGATCTGCTCTCCCTGTCGCGGATCGAGCAGAGTCTGCATCTCCAGCCGCGCGCGGCTGTCGATCTGGCGCCGCTGGCCCAGCAGGTGCTCGACGCCCTCGCGCCTATGGCGCGCGAGAACCGCGTCCATCTGGAGCTGTCCGCGACCCGGACCGTGGTCCGCGGGGATCGCGACGAATTGCTGCGGGTGGCCGAGAACCTGATCGAGAACGCGATCAAATATAGCGCGCCGGAGCCGGAGGAGGCCGAACGCGCCGTCCGGGTCGAGATCGGAACCCGCGACGGCTTCGGCTTCATGGCCGTGCGCGACGAGGGGCCGGGCATCGCGCCGCAGAACATCCCGCGCCTGACCGAGCGCTTCTACCGCGTCGATGTCGGCCAGAGCCGCGCCAAGGGCGGCACCGGCCTGGGGCTGGCGCTGGTCAAGCATATTCTCGCCCGCCATCGTGGCCGGCTGGGCATTGAATCCACGCTGGGACGCGGCGCGACCTTCACCGCCTTCGCGCCGCTCCACGAGAAGTGAATCGGGGCGGCGATTTCGCGTCCCAGTCTCGAGCCCAATTTCGCGTCCAGAACAGACCGGATTGAGCAGTTGCAAAAAATCTCGTTTGCGCCGCACGCGTTGAATCTCCGCGATCTTGCGCGCCGAGGTTCAGTTATGAACGGATGCCGCCCGCAAGCGGCTCGGGCGTTGTCATGGAAGTGTCATCCAGCCGTCGTAAAGCTTCCCCGCGCTCAAGCGCAATCCGCGAGCAGCTCCCTTGCTCGCGCCCGTTTCAACCTCTCGAGAGGTCTGGCATGTCCAAAATCCTGCTGCGTTCCGCCCTCGTCGTCGCCGTCGTCGGCGCCGCCGCGTCCACCCTCGCCGCCGATATTTCCGGCGCTGGCGCGACCTTCCCCTATCCGGTCTATTCCAAATGGGCCGACACCTATAAGAAGGACACCGGCATCGGCCTGAACTATCAGTCGATCGGCTCCGGCGGCGGCATCAAGCAGATTGTCGCCCGCACGGTCACCTTCGGCGCCTCCGACGCCCCGATGAAGGCGGAAGACCTGGAAAAGAACGGTCTTGTGCAGTGGCCGCAGGTCATGGGCGGCATCGTGATGGTCGTCAATCTGGACGGCGTCAAGCCGGGCGAAATCGTCATCGACGGCCCGACCCTCGCCAAAATCTTCCTCGGCGAAATCAAGACCTGGAACGATCCGGCTCTGGCCAAGTTGAACCCCGGCCTGAAGCTGCCCGAAGGCCCGATCGCCGTCATCCATCGTTCGGACGGCTCCGGCACCTCGTTCAACTTCACCGATTACCTGTCCAAGGTCTCGGCGGATTGGAAGTCCAAGGTCGGCGCCGCCGCCGCCGTCGAATGGCCGATCGGCCTCGCCGCCAAGGGCAATGAAGGCGTCGCCAACACCGTGGCCAACACCAAGGGTTCTGTCGGCTATGTCGAATATGCCTATGCCAAGCAGAACAACATGACCTACGCCAAGATGGTCAACCACGACGGCAAAACGGTAGCGCCGACCATGGAAAGCTTCCAGGCCGCAGCCGCCAACGCCGACTGGGCCAATGCGCCGGGCTATTACCAGATCCTGACCGACCAGAAGGGCGCCGCCTCCTGGCCGCTCACGGCCGCGACCTTCATCCTGATCCCGAAGCAGCCGCAAGACGCTGCCGTCGCCGGCGAAGCGCTGAAGTTCTTCGACTGGGCGTTCAAGAACGGGTCCAAGGAAGCCGCTGCGCTCGACTACATCCCGATGCCTGACAATGTCATCGGCATGGTTCGCAAGACCTGGGCGGCGGACGTCAAGACCGCGGACGGCAAGCCGGTCTACGAGTCCAAGTAACGCTGCTCCTGCTGGCCGGGGGCTTGAGCCTCCGGCCGCTCAATTGTACGAGGAACGAAACATGGCGGAGGCCGCATTGAGTTCCGTGGCGAAACCTGCGGCGCAGGGCGATAGTCGTTTAAAGGTGTTGCGCCGCTTCGAGCTCGGCGACCAGGCCTTTCACATCCTGACCAAGACCTGCGCGGTCGCTGTTCTGCTTTTGCTTGGCGGGGTCATCTTTTCCCTGATCCACGGCTCGATCCCGGCCCTGGAAAAATTCGGCTTCGGCTTTCTGACGTCGCAGGCCTGGAACCCCGTCACCGAGAATTTCGGCGCCGCTCCAGCGATCTACGGCACCCTGATCACCTCGATCATCGCACTGGCCATCGCCGTGCCGCTTGGCTTGGGCATCGCTGTCTTCCTGACCGAGCTCTGCCCCTACGCGCTGCGGCGGCCGATCGGCATCGCCGTCGAATTGCTGGCGGGCATTCCCTCGATCATCTACGGCATATGGGGCATGTTCGTCCTTGCGCCCTTCCTGCAGGAACATGTTCAGCCGGCGATCATCGCGATTTTCGCCAATGTGCCTTTGCTGAACCAGCTCTTCTCCGGCCCGCCCTATGGCATCGGCATCGCGACCGCGGGCCTCATCCTGTCCATCATGATCCTGCCGCTGATCTCCTCGATCTCACGCGACGTGTTCGAAACGGTCCCGACCGTTCTGAAGGAGTCCGCCTTCGGCATCGGCTGCACCCGCTGGGAAGTGATCCGCAACATCGTTGCGCCTTATACGGGCGTCGGCCTGGTCGGAGGAATCATGCTGGCGCTTGGCCGCGCGCTCGGCGAAACCATGGCGGTCACCTTCGTCATCGGCAACGCCCACAAGATCGCCCCTTCGATCCTCGGCCCCGGCACGACGATCTCGGCGACCATCGCCAATGAATTCACCGAGGCCGACGGCGCGATCTATACCTCTTCGCTGATCACGCTCGGCCTGCTTCTTTTCATCATCACCTTCATTGTTCTCTCGATCTCGCGCCTGCTGCTGATGCGCATCGAAAGCCAGGGAGCGCGTTGACATGTCCGCACTGCAAGCCGCGCGCAAGACGCGCAGCGCCGTCGCCATGGGTCTCTGCGTCGCCTCGGCGGGCGTCGGCCTCATCGCCCTGGCCTTCATTCTGGCGGCCCTGTTCTGGAACGGATTTTCAGGCCTGAACCTCAAGGTCTTCACGGAAATGACGCCGCCGCCCGGCTCCGCGGGCGGTCTGCTCAACGCCATCGTCGGCTCGCTGATCATGACTTTCTTCGGCGTGCTGATCGGCGCCCCTCTGGGCATGTTCGCCGGCACCTACATGGCCGAATATGGCCGTAACTCGAAGCTGACGACCGTCGTGCGCTTCATCAACGATATTCTGCTGTCGGCGCCTTCGATCGTCATCGGCCTGTTCGTCTATGAGATCACAGTCGTGCAGATGGGCCATTTCTCGGCCATTGCCGGCTCGATCGCTCTCGCCTTTCTGGTCGTGCCCGTCGTGGTGCGCACCACCGAGGACATGCTTAATCTCGTGCCCGGCTCGCTGCGCGAGGCCGCGACCGCCCTCGGGCTGCCGCGCTCGCTGGTCATCCGCCACGTCGCCTACAAGGCTGCGAGGGCGGGCCTCATCACCGGCCTGCTGCTGGCCGTGGCTCGCGTCTCCGGCGAGACCGCGCCGCTGCTCTTCACCGCGCTGAACAACCAGTTCTGGAGCACCAAGCTGGACGCGCCCATGGCCAGCCTTCCGGTCGTGATCTTCCAGTTCGCGCTGTCGCCCTACAAGGAATGGCAGCAGCTCGCCTGGGCCGGCGCGCTCCTCATCACCCTCGCCGTTCTGGCTCTGTCGATCACCGCCCGCGTTCTCGGCGCGCAAAGGACCAGCAAATGACCAATGCTCTTTCGCAGGAAGCCCCGGCGTCGCGCGACAAGCTCGCGGAAAAGATGTCGGTCAGGAATCTTGACTTCTTCTATGGCGAGACCAGGGCGCTGAAGTCCGTCAGCGTCCCGCTCTACGCAAATCAGGCGACCGCCTTCATCGGCCCGTCGGGCTGCGGCAAGTCCACGCTGCTGCGCGTGCTCAACCGCATGTACGACCTTTATCCGCGCCAGCGCGCCGAGGGCGAAGTGCTGCTCGACGGCGAGAATATTCTGAATCCGAAACAGGACATCAACGCCCTGCGCGCCCGCGTCGGCATGGTCTTCCAGAAGCCCACGCCCTTCCCGATGTCGATCTATGACAACATCGCCTTCGGCGTCCGGCTCTATGAAAAGCTCGGCAAGGCCGACATGGACGAGCGCGTCGAGAAGGCCCTGCGCGGCGCGGCGATCTGGGACGAAGTCAAGGACAAGCTCAACGCCAGCGGCCTCAGCCTCTCCGGCGGACAGCAGCAGCGCCTGTGCATCGCCCGCACCGTCGCGATCCAGCCGGAAGTGATCTTGTTCGACGAGCCCTGTTCGGCGCTCGATCCGATCTCCACCGCCAAGGTGGAGGAGCTGATCGACGAGATGCGCCGCGACTACACCATCGCGATCGTCACGCATAACATGCAGCAGGCGGTGCGCGTCTCGCAGTACACGGCCTTCATGTATCTCGGTGAAATGGTCGAATTCGACGATACAGACAAGATCTTTACGGCGCCGAAAGAGCGCCGCACCCAGGATTATATCACCGGCCGTTTCGGCTGATTTCGGCTCTCCGGCCAGACAGGAACAAGGCACCATGGTCGAACATACCGTCAGATCTTTCGACGCCGATCTCGAAACGCTCGACCGCCACATTTCAGAAATGGGCGGAATCGCCGAAAAAATGCTCGCCGACGCAATGGACGCGCTGTCGACGATGAATGTCGAACTCGCGCAGAAGGTCATCGCGACCGACGTGCGTCTCGACGTGCTGCAGCGGACGGTCGAGGACCTCGCCGTACGCGTTCTAGCGCGCCGCCAGCCCGTCGCGGTCGATCTCCGCGACGTCGTCGGCGTGATCCGCATCTCGGCGGATCTGGAGCGCATCGGCGATCAGGCCAAGAACATTGCCAAGCGCGCCGCCAAGATCGCCGGGGAGTCCCGCATTCCGCGCGCAGTGGTCGGCCTCCGGTCGATGCACGATCTCGCCGCCACGCAGCTCAACGACGTGCTGGACGCCTATGCCCAGCGCGACGTCGAGCGCGCCAAGGCGGTCTGGAACCGCGATCTGGAGCTGGACGCGCTCGAGGATTCCGTGTTTCGCGACCTTCTCACCTTCATGATGGAAGATCCGCGCAACATCACTTTCTGCACGCATCTGCTGTTCTGCTCGAAGAACCTTGAGCGCGTCGGCGATCACACCACCAATATCGCCGAAACGGTCCATTACATCGTGACCGGGGAGAGCATGCCGGGCGAGCGCCCGCGCGGCATCGATTCCTCGACTTTGCCGTGAGTCTTTAGGAGCCATTCGATTTCATGAACGAACCGCGCGCATCGGTCATCGGCGCCGCCTCGCCAGGCGGCGCCCCACGAATTCTGGTTGTCGAGGACGAGGCCGCCCTGGCTCTCATGCTGAGCTACAATCTCGAAGCCGAGGGCTATGTCGTCGAGCGCGTCGAGCGCGGCGACGAGGCGGAACTGCGGCTTGAAGAAACCGCGCCGGACATGGTCATTCTCGACTGGATGTTGCCCGGCGTCTCGGGACTGGAAATCTGCCGCCGCCTTCGGGCGCGGGAAGCCACCCGCACTCTGCCGGTCATCATGCTGACCGCGCGCGGCGAAGAGGGCGAACGCGTGCGCGGCCTCTCGGTCGGGGCCGACGATTATGTGGTCAAGCCATTCTCGGTTCCAGAGCTGATGGCGCGCGTGCGCGCGCTGTTGCGCCGGGCGCGCCCCGAACGCGTCGCCGTGAAGCTGACCGCCGGCGCGCTGGAGCTGGATCGGGAGACGCGTCGCGTCCGTCGTGGCGGCCGCGACGTCCATCTCGGCCCGACCGAATTTCGCCTGCTGGAATATCTGATGGAGAAGCCGGGTCGGGTCTTCGCCCGTTCGCAATTGCTCGACAGCGTCTGGGGCATGTCGGCCGAGATCGACGAACGCACGGTCGATGTCCATATCGGACGGTTGCGCAAGGCGCTTGCTGCGGGCGGCGAGGACGATCCGATCCGCACAGTGCGCGGCTCCGGTTATTCCTTCGACGAGACTTTCGGCCGCGGCTGATCCCTGCAGGCGTCGCGTTCGGCCGGGCTTGTGCTGACCTCCCGCCGCCCAATGAAAAGCCGGCGTCGCTCCGCGCACGCCGGCTTTTCGTTTCACCAAAGGGCAGGGGGGAGGGGTCTGAACCGCGCCTTTCGCCGCCGGAGGTCTCGCCGCCGCGACTTGCCGACGTTACGCGCGGTCTGACCCGAACAGATTTGCTGCTCGAAGATCGCGCGCCGACGGGCCGGCCCCTCGCCCTTGCCCTTTTTGGGAGCCTCAGGCGCGGGCGATGCGCTTGTCGCGACGACGGTCCTGCGCCGGCTGATAGGCGATGCGCGCGTGATGGGCGCAATAGGGACCCACGCCGATCTGCATTTTCGCGCCGCAATAGCGGAAATCGGGGCTGGAGGGGTCGCCCAGCGGCCAGCGGCACATGGATTCCCGCAGGTCCATGATGCTCACGCGCTCGGACATGGGGATGACCACGTCTTCCGAGGCGCGGCGCGGCGCGGGCGCCGGAGCGGGGCGCAGATCGGCGGCGAGGGCGAGATTGCCGTGGACGACCGGAGTGGCGGTCGGGCGGTTCTCTTCCTCGGTCCGCGCCTTGGGGCGCGCACGGGCCGGCGCGGGGGCAGGCGACTTGACCCGGCCGGACAGGCCAAGACGATGCACCTTGCCGATGACCGCATTGCGGGTGATGCCATGAGCGAGTTCATTGGCGATCTGGCTCGCACTCAAGCCTTCCAGCCACATTTTCTTCAATTGCTCGACGCGTTCATCGGTCCAGGACATTGAATTGACCTCCAAACGTTGTCCGTTTCGCAGGTTTGGCGGAAACGGCGGCTCCCCGGGCGGCGCCATCATTGGCGCTCGTGACTTCCGCTCAGCCGCGCGTTGCTGTTGCGCGCGGAGGCGTCCGGCTGCTTTCTCTTGCGGTCTTTCCGACGACGGAATCATAACCAGTTCGGCTGCGCTGACGCAGCCGGTGGAAACGCTCCGACCGAACGAGGACTGACGAAGCAGGCGCTTGATAAGCAGGCGCCGCACGAGATGTCGTAGCCGACAAGAGGGACACTACACTACTCGTTGAATCGCGTGCAACACTCGCAAGGCCGCGTCGCAGGTTTTCCCCAGCCCTTTACGCGAAATCCGAAAAAGCTGGGACGACAGGTATTTTTGCCTTGCGCCTTTCGAGCAACGTCTCGCAGGGTTCCCGCCAAAGCCATTACAGAATTGACCTTCCGGCCCGGATTTTCTAGATTGCGGGCCTGTTGACGCCGCCCCCGCGGGGCGGCGCTTTCATTTTCGGGTTCGCTGCCGGTTCTTTAAGGACTGCGCCTCTGGGGAGGCGATCGGCGGGCGGCTGTTGGGAGTTCTGGACGTGACGTCAGCTATCCTTCCGACCTATGCGCGGTACCAGCTGGCCTTCGATCGCGGCGAGGGCGCCTGGCTGATCACGGCGTCGGGCGACAAATATCTCGATTTCGGCGGCGGAATCGCGGTGGCGAGCCTCGGCTACAATCATCCACACCTCGTGGACGCGCTGATCCAGCAGGCGCAAAAGCTCTGGCACACGTCCAATCTGTTCCAGATCCCGCTCGGCGAGACCTTCGCCCGCCGCCTCGTCGACGCGACGTTCGCGGACAATGTCTTTTTCACCAATTCCGGCGCGGAGGCGCTGGAATTGACGATCAAGATGGCGCGCAAGTGGAATTCGGCCAATGGCGCGCCGGAGCGGTTCCACATCATCACCTTCGAGGGCGCCTTCCATGGCCGCACGCTCGCGACCATAGCCGCCGGCGGCAACGCCAAATATCTCGACGGCTTCGGACCCAAAATGCCGGGCTTTGACCAAGTGCCGTTCGGCGATCTCGAAGCGGTCAAAGCGGCGATCGGCCCGCAGACCGGCGCCATTCTGGTCGAGCCGATCCAGGGCGAGGGCGGCATTCGCGTCGGCGCGCCGGAGTTCATCCGCGGCCTGCGCGCCCTCTGCGACGAGCACAAGCTGCTGCTGTGCTTTGACGAAGTGCAATGCGGCATGGGCCGCACAGGCAAATTCTTTGCCTATGAGCGTTATGGAGTCGCGCCGGATATTCTGGCGTCGGCCAAGGGCATCGGCGGCGGCTTCCCGCTCGGCGCCGTGCTGTCGACCGCCGAAGCCGGCAAGGGCATGGGGCTCGGCACCCATGGCACCACCTATGGCGGCAATCCGCTCGCCATGGCCTGCGGCAACGCCGTGCTCGACATTCTGCTTGCGCCGGGCTTCCTCGACGATGTCGCGCGCAAGGGCCTGCTGCTGCGGCAGAGCCTGGCGGGGCTGGCGGCGGAACATCCCGACGTTATCGCGGAAATTCGCGGCGAGGGCCTGATGCAGGGGATCAAATTGCGCGTGCCCAACGCGGATTTCGCTTCCGCTGCGCGGGCCGAAAAACTCATCGTCATTCCGGCGGCGGACAATGTCGTGCGCATCATTCCGCCGCTGATCGTTTCCGAGGACGAAATCCGCGAGGGCGTGCGCCGTCTTGGCGCGGCCTGCGCCCATTTTGAAGTTGCGGCGACGCCAAAGGGAAAGCTGGGAGCCGATTCATGAAATTGCCGCCGATCGATCCGGCGCGTCGTTGTTTTCTCGACATTGCGGATTTCCCGCTCGACGATTTGCGCAACATTCTCGACCGCGCCGCCGACATCAAGAGCCGCCGCCGGAAAGGCCGTCCCTCGCCTGACCAGCCGCTCGCCGGCCGCACGCTCGCGATGATCTTCGACAAGCCCTCGACCCGCACCCGCGTCTCCTTCGACGTCGGCATGCGCGAACTCGGCGGCGAGACCTTGATGCTGACCGGCGCGGAAATGCAGCTCGGCCGCGGCGAGACCATCGCCGACACCGCGCGCGTGCTGTCGCGTTTCGTCGACGCCATCATGATCCGCATCCTCGGCCATGAACATCTGCTGGAAATGGCCGCCTACGCCAGCGTGCCGGTCATCAACGGGCTGACCAAGCGCACCCATCCCTGCCAGGTCATGGCGGATATCCTCACCTATGAGGAGCATCGCGGCGACATCGCGGGCGCGCGCGTCGCCTGGATCGGCGATTGCTGCAATGTGCTGACGAGCTGGGTTCACGCCGCCGCGAAATTCGGCTTCACGCTCGATATCGCCTCGCCGGAAGATCTGGCGCCGCGTCCGGAGCTCATCGCCTGGGCGCGCGCCCAGGGCGGCGTGGTCAATGTCATGCGCGATCCCTATGAGGCCGTGCAGGACGCCGATTGCGTGCTGACCGATTGCTGGGTCTCGATGGGCGACAAGGACGAAAAACTGCGCCATTCGCTGCTCGCGCCCTATCAGGTCAACGCCAAGCTGATGCGCCACGCGGCCAAGGACGCCGTGTTCATGCACTGCTTGCCGGCCCATCGCGGCGAGGAGGTCACCGACGAGGTGATCGACGGGCCGCAATCTTTGGTGTTCGACGAGGCGGAAAACCGGCTGCACGCGCAAAAGGGCGTGCTCGCCTGGTGCCTGGAGGGAAATGAGTGACAACCGGTTCCGGTTCGCGCTTTTCCGCCGATTTTCCCTTCGCGGCCGCGGGGCAGGACGATTGCGTGCTGCCATTCGCGGTCGAGCCGCTCGACTTGCGCGGCCGCATCGCCCGGCTTGGCCCGGCGCTGGACGCCATCCTGACCCGTCACGGCTATCCCGATCCTGTCGCGCGTCTGCTCGCCGAAGCCGCCGCGTTGACCGTCCTGCTCGGCACGGCCCTGAAATCCGAGGGCCGCTTCCAGTTGCAGACCCGCACCGACGGCATTGTCGACATGCTGGTGGTCGATTTCGACGCGCCGGACCGGTTGCGCGCCTTCGCCCGTTACGACGCGGCGCGGCTCCCGCAGCAGGGGGGCGTCGCGCCGGAGGCTTTGCTCGGGCGCGGCCATCTCGCCTTCACCATCGAACAGGGCTCCGAGGCCTCGCGCTATCAGGGCGTGGCGCCGATCGAGTCCGGCTCGCTGGAACAGGCCGCCCGGGTCTATTTCCAGCAATCGGAACAGATTCCGACCTTCATCCGCCTTGCGGCGGGACAGGTCGTGACGTCCTCGGGCGCGAGTTGGCGCGCCGGCGGCCTGCTCGCGCAATTCCTGCCCCATTCCGAGGAGCGCCGCCGCCAGGCCGATTTCCCGCCCGGCGACGCGCCGGAAGGCCATGCCGGGCATGAATGGAGCGAGGACGAGGCGTGGACCGAGGCGAAAGCCTTGGCGGCCACGGTCGAGGATCACGAATTGCTCGATCCGGCCTTGCCAAGCGAGGACCTTGCCTATCGCCTGTTCCACGAACGCGGGGTGATGGCCTTCCCGGTCCAGACCCTGCGCGACGCCTGCCGCTGCTCCAATGAGCGCGTCGAGGACATGCTGCGCAGCTTCTCGCAGCAGGAGCGCGACGACATGGTCGGCGACGATGGCGCGATCAGCGTGACCTGCGAGTTCTGCTCGACGCTGCGCCGCTACGATCCGGGCGATTTCCGCCAGGATTGATTTGCGCGCCCTGTCGCAGAGGGCGTGAAAGCAACTCTTTTCCCTCTCGGGCGTTTCTTGAACGGGACAGTGCGCGACGCGCGCCGTCCAGTTTGGCCTTCGTTGTCCGGCGGGCCAGAGATGCCCCTCCGAGCGATGGCGGGCATCCGGGAGGAGAAGAAAAATGTTGCGGAAATTGCTCTTCGCTTTTGCGTTCGTCTGTGCCGGGCTGCTCGCCGCGCCGACCGAATCCCTGGCCTTTCGCGGCGGCGGCCACGGCGGCTATCACGGCGGCGGCCGCGGCTTCCACGGCGGCTATCATGGCGGCTACCGCGGAGGTTATCGCGGCGGTTATCGCGGCGCCTATCGTGCTGGGTATCGGGGCGGCTATCGTCGCGGCTATTACGGCGGCGGCTATCGTCGGGGCTATTATGGCGGCGCCTACTACCGCCCCGGCTTTTACGGCGCAGGTTATGGCGCGTGCTGGCGCTGGAGCCCGTACCTGGGGCGCCGAGTGTGGATCTGCAATTAAGGGCGCAGCCTGAAAGGGACGGGCGCGCCCGTCCCATTCTCCCGGCGCCTCAGCCGCAATATTCGGCCCAGCACATCGGCGTCTCGAACACCTTCACGGAGTCGAGCTGCCCCAGTTCCGGCTTGACGCGATCGAAGATCCAGACGGCGATATTCTCGGCGGTCGGATTTTCGAGGCCTTCGATCTCGTTGAGCAAATGATGATCGAGCCGCGCCAGCAGCGGCTGGAAGACTTTTTCCACGTCGAAGAAATCGACGACGAAGCCGGTATAGGCGTCCACCTCGCCCGCGAGCCGCAGCTCGACGCGATAGGAATGGCCGTGCAGCCGCCGGCACCGGTGGGTTTCCGGCACATGGGGCAAATGATGCGCTGCCTCGAAGGTGAAGGCCTGGGTGATCGTCATCGCTGGCATGGCGGGTTCTTAGCGTCCTTCGTCCTGTAACAAAAGCCGAAAATCTTTCGAAAACCGAGATCGCGCGTGCGCGATCATTCGAAAGCCGAGATGGTCCGCCGCCTTCACTCGAAGGCGATGTCGCGGCTGCGCGGCGTGAGATGTTCGCCGCCGTCGATCGGCAGCATCTGGCCGGGCATGTCAGGACAACCGAGGTAGAAATGGATCGCCGCGCAGATGTCGTCCGCCGGCGTAGCGCGACCGGTCGGGATTTTGCAGGCGTCGAGGGAAAAGCGCTGCTCCGTCTGCGGGCCGGAGGGGAACATCAGGCCGGGCAGCAGGCCGAACACGCGAACGTCCGTGCGCCCGGCCCTTTGCCAGAGCTCGGTCATGGCCAGCAGCGCGGCCTTGCCCAGGGTGTAGGAGAAATAGTCCGGGTTCGGATTGATCAGCTTCTGGTCGAGGATATTGAAGACCGTCAGCAAGGCGTCCGCCTGCTTGGCCTGGGCCGCGGCCTCGACGATGCGGAAGGGCGCCTCGGCATGGACGGCGAAACTCGTCGCGAGCACGGCGGGATCGCCGCGTCCGGGAAAATCATGCTCGAAATTCGAAGCGTTGTTCACGACGACGTCCGGCGCGCCGAACCGTTCGATCAGCGTCTCGCAGAACCGCGCGGTGGCCTCGCGCTCCGCGAAATCCGCGATCAGGACCTCGGCTGTCGCGCCCTCGCGCGTCAGGCTTGCGGCGAGTTCGTGCGCGGCTTCGCGCGAACGGTTGGCATGCAGGATCACGCGATAGTTCTCGCGGGCGAAGGAGCGCGCGAGCGGGGCGCCGAGCCGGCTGGTCGCTCCCGTGACCAGCGCGCACTTCACTGGCCGGCGCTCCAGCGCGTCCGGGTGCGGAACAGGTCGATGCCGGCGCCGCGCGTTTCGTTGTAGATGTCCGGTTTACGGATCGACAGCGCGCAGGCGACCACGCGCTCGTCGGTGAAGCAGGACTCGACGATCCGGTCCGCGACGCTCTCGACGAGATCGATATGACCCTCGCTCTCCAGCGCGCGGATGCGTTCGCGAACGACGTCGTAATCGATGATCGGGGCGTCGGCGGCGCGCGGGGTGGAGAGCGGCGCATAGAGCCGGACCGAGATCATCAGGCGGGTCGGGCGCTCCGGATGGCGCTCCCAGGGATGCAGGCCGCACGAGACGTTGACGCAGACGTCGTCGAGCGCCACGACGATATGGTCGTCACCGGAAAACAGGTCCTTCATTCGCTCCGCCTCGCTGGTTTGCGCCCTCTCATAGAGGCTGAAATCCGGCGGCGCAATGAAAAGGCCGCCGGATCGCGCCAGCGGCCTTTTGCAGCAGGTCTCGCGCGCGAAGCCTTATTTGGTTTCGTGCATCGCGCCGCTGGTGTCGAACTGGGCGATATAGGCGATCACATTGGCGATGTCCTGGTCGCCCTTCAGACCGGTGAAGGTCATGTAGGTCGCTGGCACGTCGTGCTGCGGCTGCTTGAGATAGGAGGTCAGGGTGGCGACGTCCCAAACCTTGCCGGAATGCTTGTTGGCTTCCGAATAATTATAGCCGGGCACCGTGCCGGCGGGACGGCCGATCAGGCCGTTCAGGACGGGGCCGTAGAAATTGGTCGCGCCCTTGCCGATGTGATGGCACTGGCGGCATTTGTTGAAGACGATTTCGCCCGCCTTGGGGTCGCCCTTGATCTCTTCGGCGGCCTGCGCGCCAATCGCCAGACCGGCGAACAGGGCGGCGGAAAGAATGAGAACCTTGGCTTGCATAACCTCTTGCTCCGCTTGCGGTGGATCGACCTCGCAGCGTTCCATGCGCTCCGACGGACCCAACATATTTGTTATCTTGGAATCATGGTCGTTGCGACATGATGCAACTCAATTAAATCACCTCAACAGCCCCAGTTCTCCCGTTATAAAGTCCTATTTTCAATTCAGGAGGAAGGACAGCAGCGAGCGAAGCTCGGCGGGGCGGACAGGCTTGTGCAACATTTCGAGCTTGTTGCGGCGCGCTTCGTCCTCGGCGCGCGACGAATGGTCGGCCGTCACGAGAAGCGCGGGGGCGTCCTTGCCGCAGGCGCGACGTACGGCCTGGATCGCCTGAGGCCCGAGTTCGCCGTTGTTGAGATGCAGGTCGGCGATGATGATCTGCGGCGGATTGGCCAGCGCGCGCAATTTCTCCACCGCCTCGGCCCCGGAGGTCGCCACCGCGACGTCGCAGCCCCATCGCTCCAGCAGCAGGATCATCGCCTCGCTGACCGCGGGCTCGTTCTCGATCAGCAGGATCTTCGCGCCGGCGATCCGGTTGGGAAAGGCGCGGAACTGCGGGGCCGGGACAGGCGGCGGCGGCGCTTCGCTGCTGAGCGGAATGAGGACCGAAAAAGTCGAGCCGCGTCCGACACGCGAAGCCAGCGAAACCGGATGGCCCAGCACATGGGCGAAGCGTCGCACGATGGCGAGCCCGAGGCCGAAGCCGGTCTGGCCCGGTATGTCGCTGTGCGCGCGTTGGAATTCCTGGAAAATCGCCTCGCGCCGGTCGTCCGGAATGCCGGGACCGGTGTCGCAGACCTGCACCAGGACATTGTCGCCGCGCCGGCGCACACCGACCAGAACGCCGCCATGCGCGGTGTAGCGCAGGGCGTTGGCGAGCAGATTCTGCAAAATGCGGCGCAGCATGGACGGATCGGAGCGCACGGTGCGGCGGGTGGCGAAAATGCGCAGCTTCAGCCCGCGCTTCTGTGCGAAATGATCGAATTCGCGCGCCAGCGGCTCCATCACGTCGTTAAGCTCGAAGCTGCGGAATTCCGGCTGCATCACGCCGGCGTCGAGCTTCGACAGGTCGAGCAGCGTCCGGATCAGGTCCTCCAGCGTCATCAGGCAGCGGTCGACCTGTTCGGTCAGCACGCCGCCCTCTGTTCCGGTCTGCAATTCACTGAGCGCCGAAAGCGCAAGCCGGGCGGCGTTCAAGGGCTGGAGCAGGTCGTGTCCGACAGATGTGACGAAGGTCGTCTTCAGCGAACTCGCCGCTTCGGCCTGTCGCTTGGCCTTTTCGATCGAGCGCATCGCCTGCTGCAGTTCCTGCGTGCGGCGACGCACCTGATGGTCGAGCGCGATGGCCGTCTCAAACAGCGAAAAGGCGTTGAACTGGCTGTCCACGGACCGTTCCACGCGCGACATCAGCGCGCGGTTGATCTTTTCCAGCTTCTCGATCTGGCGCTTGAGATCGTCGGTGTTTTCGCTCGCGTAAAGGGTCATGCCGGCTGTTTTTGGTCATCGCTGCGATAGCCGAAGGCTACGCCCGTGAAGGTCTGGTTGACATGCATGGAGCGATATTGCTCGCCATAGGTGTTGAAGCCAACCACCCGATGCTGGCGATAAAGCTCGGACAGGCGGTGGGCGATCTGGTTGCGCTCGGCGCCCAGCCGCCTAAGCACGCAGTCGAAGCCGATATAGAGCGAGACCGGGCCGAGTTCGGACTCCATGCGCTCGAAGGTCGCCAGCGTGCTTTCATAGGGGTCGAGCGATTTGGCGACGGTCAGCACCAGTCCCTCGTCGATGGCGCAGAAAAAGCTGAGCGAGCCGTCCGCATTCACCTTCTGGATCGAGCGCGCATAATATTGGCCTCCGACGCCCACCAGCACCGGATGGGAGGCGAAGGACGAGGCGTCGAGCGAGCTTTCGACCAGCCCGACCTGATGCGCATATTCCTGCGCCGCCGGCTCCGCGTTCAGCTCCCGCACGACGCGCAACTCGGTGTCGGCGTCGGTGACGACCATCTTGAGCGATGTCGGCTCGAAATAATCGCATTTGAAGGTCGTGAACGGGATGTCGGTGTGGAACAGCAGCAGGAGCGCGGCGTCGCGGTAGATGGCGCTGTCGCGGATCATCCAGGTCTTCTCGAACGTCATGCTGTCGCCGGCGGAGCCGCCGACGACGGGGATGTCATCAAGCGCCGAATAGAGCGCCGAGATCACCGCCTCCTCGCGCCGGCACATGCCGTCGATCAGCAGCAGGCCAAAGCAGCGGTCGGTTTCGCCTTCCGGGATGCGCGCGGCCAACGCCGCGCGCGCATCGGCGATGGAGGCGCGCCCCTCTTCGACGCCGAAATGCGACAGGTCCTCCATCATTTGGGCTTCAAGCGTGAAATTGCTGCGCAGGAAGCCGATCGCGACGATGGAATGGGAGGCCCAGCCGGAAAGCGTCAGTTCGCCCGCCGTGGTGCAGCCGAAGATCGGCGTTCCGGGAAGGAGCGAATGGATTTCGGAAGCGAAAGCGGCGGTGTCGTAGCTGGCGCAAACGAAACAGACCAGTCCGACCAGCGCTTCCTCGGGCCGGTCGCCGGTCGTGGCCAGCTGGCCGGAAATCGCCGCGGCAATCTCGCGCGCCGCGCCTTCGGCGCTCTCCGCGCTGGTGGAAGCGACGACGACGCCCTCCAGGCTGTCGACGCGCATCTCGCCTGTCTGCAACGGTTCCATCCCCCGGATTTTTTGGCGCCCGGCTTTTTTGCGGGCGCGCATTCTTCTGGTCCCCAGTCGCGCCCGTTTCGCCGCCGCTTCCGGCGCGACGCGCGAAACGCCCGTCACCCGGCGCGCAATTGGGAGAAAGTACTATAGGCGATGTCTTCCGCGTAAAACAACTTTGTTCGGGGAGAAAGAAATGCCTTGGAACTGGGCGGGTCCTTCGGGGCTGGTCGCCGCGTTGACGCGTCTCATGGCGCTGCTCGCGGCTTTGACGTGCGGCTGCTTTTTCATGGAAGGCGCGCGAGCGTCCTCGCTCGACCGCGAGGCGATGAACGTCCTGTTTCCCAAGCCTTTCAGCGTCGGCGAGCGTGATGCGACGCTGCCTGTCTGGCCGATTTTCCAGCAAAGCTACAATGGCGACGTTCTCGTCGCCTATGCCTTCGAATCCATCGATTTCGAGCCGATCCCGGGTTTCTCCGGCACGCCGGTCAACCTGCTGGTCGCGGTCAAGCCGTCCGGCGAACTTCTGGACGTGAGGGTGCTCAGCCAGCACGAGCCGGTCTTTGTCGACGGTCTAGGGCCGGAGCCGCTAAAGGATTTCCTCAAACAATATACCGGCAAGTCGCTGCGGCAATCGATCAAGATCATGCCCCCCGGCACGCGTGATCCGCGCGCCGACAATGTCGCGGCCGAGATCGACGGCGTCGCCAAGGCGACTGCCTCGGTCCGCATCATCAACGAGACGATCATCAATTCCGCCCTGCAGGTCGCGCGCGCAAGGCTTGGCTTTTCCAAGGGGCGCGACCCCAATCGCGCCGCTCGCGCCAAGCCGGATGTTTTCGAGCCGCTGACCTTCGCGCAAATGCTCGATCGCGGCTACATCCGCCATCTGCATCTCACCAATGCCGAGCTGAACAAGGCTTTCGCCGGAACGGTGGCCGCCGATGTGGACGAAGAGGGCAAGGCCGATCCGAACGGAACCTTCGCCGATGTCTATATCGCGGAGGTGGACGTGCCGATCGTGGGGCGCAACCTGCTCGGCGAGGCGCCCTGGCGCAAGCTGATGAACCAGCTCGATGGGGCGCCTGCCATGCTCGTGCTGTCGAGCGGGCGATGGACTTTCATGCCGGACTCTTTCGTGCCTGGCGCCACGCCCAATTTCATCGCGCTGGACCAGGCCGAGGCGCCGGTCGCCTGGCGCGATTTCGTCTGGCGCGACTCGCTCGACCTGCCCGTGCCCAAGGGGCTCGATCTCGCCAGGAGCGACGTCGCCATCATGCGCATCGCGCCGCAGGCGGCGTTCGATCCGGCCTCGCCGTCGGAATTCTCGATCCGCGTGCTGCGGGAAAAAGGCCAGATCTTTCCCGAGCGCGTGACGCGGGATTTCAAGCTCGGCTACGGACTGCCGAAAAATCTGTTCGACCTGCCGCCCGACGATTCCGGCCTCGGTCTCGGTTCGATCTGGGAAAGCCGCAGCCGCGACATTGCGATCCTGGGCATTGGCCTGATCGTGCTGGCTGTCGCCCTGGCGCGCCAGCGCGCGCTGACGCATTCGCCCCGCGCGTTCAAATGGTTCCGTCTCGCTTTTCTCGCCTTCACGCTGGTCTTTATCGGCTGGATGGCGCAGGCGCAATTGTCGATCGTCTGGCTGTTCGGCTTGATCAAGGCGCTCAAGTGCGAAGGCAGCTTCGTCTTTTTCCTGTGGGATCCGCCGACCCTGATGGTCACGATCTTCGGCCTCGTCGCCCTGTTCATCTGGGGGCGGGGGACCTTCTGCGGCTGGCTCTGCCCGTTCGGCGCTTTGCAGGAATTCGCGGGCGAGGTCGCGCGGCTGCTGCGCCTGCGCCAGATCGGCTTGCCGCAGCGCTATGAACGCCTGGCGCGCGTTCCGAAATTCATCGTGCTGGCGGTCATTCTCGTCACCGCGCTGTTTTTCTCCAACCAGGCGGAAAAGGTCGCCGAGGTCGAGCCGTTCAAGACCTCGATCACGCTGATCTTCCTGCGCTCGGCGCCCTTCGTGCTCTATGCCGTGGCCCTTCTGATCGCCGGCATGTTCCATTACAAATTCTTCTGTCGCTATCTCTGCCCGCTGGGGGCGACATTTGCGGCGTTGAGTTTCGTGCGGCGCTGGAACTGGATTCCGCGCCGCAAGGAGTGCGGCTCGCCCTGTCAGATGTGCAAGGTGAAATGCCGCTATGGCGCGATCGAGAAGAGCGGCGAGATTGTCTATTCGGAATGTTTCCAATGCCTGGATTGCGTGGCGATCCTCGACAATCCGCAACTTTGCGTGCCCGTGGTGCTGGAGCAGAAGCGCGCGCGCAGGAAGCAGAAACAGCAATTGGAGGCGGCGCAGTGAAGACCAATCGTCGGCAGATGCTGCAACTCGCCCTTGCGGGCGCCGGGCTCGGCGCCGCGGGCGTCTGGGCCGCTTCACGCGAGGGGCGCGCGGCGCTGTCCTTCCGCCGGGCGGGCGTGGCCTTCGACACCGGCGTCGCCTTGACCGTGGTCGGGCTGGCCGAGCGCGAAGCCGAGGCTGCGCTCGACGCCGGTTTCGCCGAAATCCGGCGCCTGGAGCGCGTCGCGGGCCTGTCCACGCCGGGCAGCGACATTCGCCGCCTCAACGCCGAAGGCCGGCTGGAGCGGCCCGATCAAGCCTTGCTCGACATGCTCGCGGTCGCCGAAGACGTGCACAGCGCCAGCGGCGGCGCCTTCGACGTGACTGTGCAGCCGCTTTGGATTTTCTATGATTCCTGGGCCAGGCGCGGCGCTTGGCCGAGCGACGACGAGGCCGCCCCGGCCCGCGCCTTGATCGGCCAGTCGCGCGTGCGTTTCGACGCCGAGGCGATCGCTTTCGAGCGCCCCGGCATGGGGATCACGCTCAATAGCCTCACCCATGGCTATGCGGCGGATCGCGTCGCCAAAATCCTGGCCGAGCGCGGCGTGAAACAGGCCTTCGTCGATACCGGAGAGATGGAATCCCTGGGCCGCCCCGCCAATGATCGCGACTGGACGGCGGCGGTGAAACATCCGCGCCAGCCCGACGCCATGCTTGGCACGGCGCCTGTCACCGGCTGCATGGCGACGGCGGGCGACTATGCCTATACGTGGTCGGAGGATTATTCCCGCCACCACATTCTTGACCCGCGCACCGGCTATTCGCCCGCATCGCTCGCCTGCGTGACGGTGATCGCGCCCAAGGCCGTGGTCGCAGATGCGCTCTCGACTGCGGTTTCGGTGCTGGGGCCGGATGAGGGCGCGAAACTGCTGAAGCATTTCGACGCCGAGGCCTATGGCGTCACCAAGGCCGGCAAGGTCTGGGCGACCCCTGGATTCCCGCGCCAGAATCTCGCTTAAGCGCTCGCCCTGCCTCAGCGGGGCGAGCGCGATTTTTCACGCCTTCGGCACGAAAGCGCCGGGCGGGATCATGCCCTGCACATAGGCGAGATAGAGCGCGTCGAGCTGGGCCCACAGCACGTTGCATTTGAACTGCACGGCCTTGACGCA
Source organism: Rhodoblastus sp. 17X3 (assembly GCF_030056575.1). Lineage (GTDB taxonomy): Bacteria > Pseudomonadota > Alphaproteobacteria > Rhizobiales > Beijerinckiaceae > Rhodoblastus. The sequence goes on from NZ_JASHHX010000001.1 coordinate 502,762, forward strand.
GGCGTCCTGTTCGGCGCGGGTTTTGGCGTGGGTCTTGACATATTCCAGCGCGAAATCGGCGTCGCGCGGGGCCTGCGACAGGCGGCGCTTGAAATAGGCCATCACGTCGTCGCTGACGAAGCTGTAATTTTCCAGCATGCCGGAGATGCGCTCGCGATGGATTTTGGGCGCGAACAGCTCGGTAAGCGAGGAGGCGACGGCGACCACCAGCGGCTGTTCGGTCACATAGCGCACATAGGCCTCCACCGCGAAACGCGTGGCGGGCAGGGCGCCTTCCTTGGAGACGACAAAGGCGCGGTCGAGCCCGAGGCCATCGGTCAGGACCAGCCAGCGTTCGATGCCGCCTTCCTCGTTCTCGAGGCCGTCATGGTCGTGGATGCGGTGAATCCATTCGCGGCGCAATTCTCGGTCATCGGTGCGCGCCATCAGCGCGGCGTCCTTGCGCGGCACGGCGTCCTGATAGCAATAGCGGTTAAGCGCCCAGGCCTGGACCTGGCCTTTGTTCAGCTGGCCGCCATGCAGCATTTTGTGGAAGATGTGCTTGTCGTGGTAACGCTCGGCGCCCACGGCGCGGATGGCGGCCTCGAATTCTTCCCTGGTCAGAAGATCGGTTGGCGCGGAGACCTTTTCGGCCAAAGCGGCGCTGCCCATAGTTTCGCTCCCATTGTTGTTCTTGCGTTATGTCGCGCCTTCCGAATTACCATTCCCGGGCGCGTCGTTCACCTGATAAATCGCTGCGGAAGCCCTTAGTTTTGTAAGATTTTCGTCACGCGACCCGCGCGGCGCGGGGATCGGCAGGCGCCCGCGAATCCGGGCCGGCGCCGGCTCGAGAAAGATGATTTCATCGGCGAGCAGAAGGGCGTCGTCGAGGTCGTGGGTGGCGATCAGCGCCGTGATCTTTTTCGCGCCGATGCGTTGCGCCAGCAGCGCGCGCAGACGCAGGTGCAAGGCGCGGTCGAGCGAAGCGAAAGGCTCGTCGAGCAGCATCAGCTCGGGCTCGACGGCGAAGGCCCGCGCCAGAGCGGCGCGGCGGGCGAGGCCGAGCGACAATTGTCCTGGATAGTCGCCGCCGCGCCCCTCAAGTTCGAAGGCGGCGAGCAGCGCGGCCAGAGCCTCGTCGGTCAGGCCCGGCGCGGCGAGGCGCAGGTTGTCGGCGACACTGCGCCAGGGCAGCAGGCGCGGCTCCTGAAAGGCCATGCCGACGCGCGCGGGCCTGTTCGTCACCACGCCGGAGAAATCCGTATCCAGGCCGGCAATGATGCGCAGCAGGCTGCTCTTGCCGCAGCCCGAAGGGCCGAGCAGGGCGACAATGGAGCCCTCGGCGACGCTCAGCGAAAAACGATCGAACACGATCCGCTCGCCGCGATCGGCGAGGCGGAAGGCCTTGCGCGCGATCTCGATTTCAAGCGCCATGGCGACGCCACCAGCTGGCGGAGCGTTCGGCCGGGCGCAGCACGAAGCTTTCGACCAGGATCATCAGCGCGACGAAAGGCAAGGCATAGGCGAGCAGCAGCCGGAGGTCGAACAGCTGGAACGCCTCGTTCATCTTGAAGCCGACGCCATTGGGGCGGCCGAGCAATTCGACCACCAGCACGATCTTCCAAACCAGCGCCAGTCCGCCGCGGGCCGCGGCGGCGAAATAGGGCGCGAGCTGCGGCGCGACCACATGGCGCCAGCGCCGCAGGCGGGAGAAGACGAAGACCTTCGCCATTTCATCGAGCGCGGGATCGAGCGCGCGCGCGCCTTCGCGCAGGGTGACGACGGCGTTGGGCAGCTTGTTGAGCGTGATCGCCGCGAGCGCCGAGACCTCGTTCAGCCCGCCCCAGATATAGGCGAACATGATGACGACCAGCGCCGGCGTGTTCAGCACGATCACCAGCCAGGGATCGACCAGACGGTCGAGCCAGGTCAGGCGGCCGAGCGCGACGCCCAGAGCCGAGCCGATGACCATGGCGAGCGAGAAGCCCGCCAGCACCCGTGCGAGCGTGACGCCGAGATTGAAGGCCAGAGCTCCGCTGCGGGCCTCGGCGAGCAGGGTCGCCGCCACGGCCATCGGCTCGGGGAGATAGCGCGGGCCGAGCAGCAGGGCGCCAACCTGCCATAGCGCGACGAACAGGCAGAGCGAAACGATCCGCGTCATTTGCTTCCGGATGCGGGCGGCGGACGGAAGAACAGGCCCGGATCGAGCTGGGCCGCATCGCCGACGAGCTGCCGCCCGCCTACGGTGGCCAGCACCTTGTAGATCGCTTCGGCGTCGGCGAATTCCTCGGCCAGCGTTCGCGAGGGAATGCCCTGGCGATAATATTGCCGCAGGATCGCCAGCGTCGCGGGATCGGAGACGCCGGTCATGGGCGCGATTTTCGCGAAGGCCTCGTCATTGTCGGCGATCAGCCTTTTCGCCTTGGTCATCATGGCGAAGAAGCGCTGGAGCAAGGGGCCGTTCTTCGCGCCGAACGACTCGTTGAAGACATAGCCGGTGACGACGACCGGCCCCTTGGCGCCGAGATCGCGCTCGACCGCCGCCATGTCGACCACGCGGGCGAAGCCCTTGGCCTCAAGCCGCGCCGCAAAGGTCCAGAACTCCAGCGCGGCGTCGAGTTCGCCCTGAGCCAGCTTTTCGGCCAGCAGAGGCGGGGCGGCGAAGGCGAGCGTCGTCTGCGTCTTGAGATCGACCTTCTGCTTGAGCGCCCAGGCCTGCAGCATCAGCCAGCTCTTGTCGAGCGAGCCGCCCGCCACGCCAAGCTTCTTGCCGACGAAGTCCGACGCCTGCCAGGAAGCCGCCGGACCCTTGGCGATCACGGCGCCGAGCGCCGTGGAGTGGGGATAATAGACCAGCGCGGTTCCGAGCGAGCGCTCGCGCGCCACCCACAGCCAGTCGGACAGGATCATGTCGGCGCCGCCGCCGACCAGCGCGATCTTGCCGGCCTCGGTGGTCGACAGTTCCGTGGTCTCGAAATCGAGATCGGCTTCCTTGTCCAGGCCATAGGCGCGGGCGGTGGCCAGCTCCCAGGCGAAGGTTCCGGTGGACTGGATGGCGAGCCGCAGCTTGTCGGCCGCGGAGGCGGCGGTCGAGGCCAGGGCGAAGCCGGCCAGGCTCAGCGCCAGAAAGAACGGGCGAAGCAAGAGCGGGCCAAGGAAGAGCGGGCGAAGGCGGAGGGAATTTCTGCGCACGGTGGACAACCTTTTGCGAAGCGGTCAGTTCGACGCGCTTTTATCGGCGCCGGGATGTCCCTCGGCGGAAAATTGCGCGAAATCCATCTTGCCGACTTCGATCGCCGCCTTGGTGCGGCTGTAAACATTGAGCTTGCGCAGGATTTCGGAGACATGGGCCTTGACGGTGGTTTCCGCCACGCCAAGTTCATAGGCGATCTGTTTATTTTGCAGGCCGGCGCGGATCATGTCGAGCACGCGCAATTGCTGCGGCGTCAGGTCCTGCAACCGGCGCAGCATGTCGCCCCGCTCGATCTCCGAGGGCTGCGGCTGATTGATGTCGCGGAATCGCTCCGGCAGATAGATCGAGCCATTGAGGACCTCGTTGATGGCGCGGGCGAGTTCGCCCTTCGACGTCGCCTTGGAGACGAAGCCAGCGGCGCCGAGCGCGAGCAGGTCCCGCACCACGCGCGGGTCCTCATGCGCCGAGACGACCATGATCGGGAGATGCGGATGGGCCGCGCGCACCCGCACAAGGCCGGAAAGGCCCGTCGTGCCGGGGAGAAAAAGATCGAACAGGCCGAGATCGAGGTTCTTTTCCCTGGCCAGCACGTCGAGCGCCTCGTCGATGGTCGTGGCCTCGAAAATCTCGCATTGCGGACGCTCCAGCCGCACGGCGCTTTCCAGCGCCTCGCGAAACAGGGGATGGTCGTCGACAATCAGAATGCGCGTCATTTGGCGTTTCCCGGTCCCAGCCTCATCTTGAACGGCGATCAAACCCGCCGTCCAAATCGCCCGGCGTTTCGTCTGTGGAAAGGTCCGGGCGAATATTCGTGAATGTGCGCCTTGACGGCGCCGCGCGCAAGTCGCGTGACGGACCAGTCGGCGCGGAAAGATAAATCCGCGCAACAGGATGGCGCCGCGCGACAAGCAAAGAGCGGCCGGGCGTTGGCGCGGCCGCTCGATTGGCATGATCGTTGAAGTCGCCGGCGATGGCCGCTTTCTGGCTTGCGCCGGAAAGCGGCCGGATCGTCTTACTTGGCGGCAGACTTTTACTTGGTCGCCGACTTGGGCGCGAGCTTGAACACCCAGTAGGAGCCGCCCTGGTTGATGCCCTTGAAGGTCTTGGCGACTTCGCCGCCCCACAGCGGAACCGCGCCGCCCCAACCGGCGGCCACGCCGACGAGCTGCTCGCCGTCCTGTTCCCAGCTGATCGGCGGCGCGACAATGCCGGTGCCGACGTTGAACTTCCACAGGACTTCGCCGTTCTTGGCGTCGAAGGCCAGCAGATAGCCTTCCGGGTTGCCGGTGAACACAAGACCGCCGGCGGTGGTCAGAACGCCAGCCCAAAGCGGAGCCTTGTTCTTGTATTCCCACACCACCTTCTGGGCGACCGGGTCGATCGCCTTGAGCGAGCCGATGTGGTCGTCGAAGATCGGCTTGATGTTGAAGCCCGCGCCGAGATAGGCCGCGCCCTTCTTGTAGACGACCGGCTCGTTGTGGATGTCCATGCCCCATTCGTTCGACGGCACATAGAACAGCTTGGACTGGTCCGAATAGGCCATCGGCATCTGGTTCTTGCCGCCGAGGAAGGACGGAACGGCGAAGACTTCCTTGCCCTTCTTGCCATCTTCGGACTTGGTCGGGTCGCCCGGACGGTTGTCGTCGTTGTAGATCGGACGACCGTTGGAATCGATGCCCTTGGCCCAGGAGATCTTGCTCACGAAGGGCATGGCCGAGATGAACTTGCCGTTCGTGCGGTCGAGGACATAGAAGAAGCCGTTGCGGTCGGCGGTGGCGCCGGCCTTCACGGTCTTGCCGTCCTTGGTCATTTCGAACGGAATGAACTCGTTCACGCCGTCGAAGTCCCAGCCGTCATGCGGCGTGGTCTGGAAGCCCCAGACGAGTTCGCCGTTTTCCGGATTGATGGCGAGGCGCGAGGACGTCCACTTGTTGTCGCCCGGGCGCAGCCAGGAGTTCCAGGGGGCCGGGTTGCCGGTGCCGAAGAAGACCATCTTGGTGTCGGCGTCATAGGTGCCGCCGAGCCAGGTGGCGCCGCCGCCGGTCTTGTACATGTCGCCGGCCCAGGTGTCGTTGGCCTTGCCGGTCATGGTCGTTTCTTTGCCCTGATAGGTGCCCGTCAGGCCCTCGAGGGTCGGACGGCTCCAGACCAGTTCGCCGGTGTCGACGTTACGGGCTTCGACGCGGCCGACGACGCCGAATTCGCCGCCGGAGACGCCGGTCACGATCAGCGTGCCATTGGCCTTGGTCGGGACGATCAGGGGCGCGGCGGTGTTGGAATAGCCAGCCTTGAAGTCGTCAATGGCCTTGTGCCACACGACTTTGCCGGTTTTGGCGTCAAGCGCGTAGATCTGGGCGTCGAGCGTGGTGAAAAAGACCTTGTCGCCGAACAAAGCGGCGCCGCGGTTCACGACGTCGCAGCAGGGCATAATGCCTTCCGGCAGACGGGCGTCATATTCCCAGATCTTTTCGCCGGTCTTCGCGTCGATCGCGAACAGGCGGCTGTAAGAGCCGGTGATATAGATGACGCCGTCATGCACCACGGCCTGACCTTGCTGGCCGCGCTGCTTTTCGCCGCCGAAGGAGAAGGACCAGGCCGGAACGAGGTTCTTGACGGTCGTGGTGTTGATCTGGGTCAGCGGGCTGAAGCGGTGGGCCGCCAGGCCGAGACCATTGGTGACGACCTGCTTGGCGTTAACGCCGTCGGCGAGCAGGTCCGCGTCTGTGACGCCAGCGGCCAACGCGGCGCCGGCGAAGGCCATCCCCAACACGGAGACGCCAGCAAGAAGTGTGCGTTTCATCATTCCCATTCCTCCCAAAGAATTGCTCCGGAGCGACCGGCGCCATTTGATTTGGCTCGGCGGCTAACAGGCCGCCGGACCAGGACCGGACCCGGTCATTGTTCTTGCGCCGGCGGACGCCACGTGACGCCGTAGGACGCAAAAATCTTTTTTAATTCGCCTGACTCGGCCAAGTGTGCTGTCGCCTTGTCTATGGCCTCGGCCAGGTCGATTGCGTCTGCGTTGACCGCGCCGCCAATTGGCCAGCTCTGGGCGAGGCGATGCGGCGGAAAAATGATCGTGACGGGCTTGCTGCTCTGATGGGCCAGATTCTCCACCAGCGCCGATTCCCCGTAGAAAGCGACGACATCACCCTTTTCGAACGCCTGCGCCGCCTTGTCCTCGCCGCGCACATGCACGATGTTCGAGATCAGCTTGTGGTCGCGCGCGGACAGGAGAATGATGTCCGACAGGGTGCCGAGATCGACCGCGACCTTTTCGGTTTCGAACAGCGAGAAATCCTTGGCGGCGTCGGCCTTGCCGGGCTCCACCGCCATGGCCAGGCCCTCGACCTGATAAGGCGCGGTCAGCTTGATCTTGTCATTGGCCGCCTCGACCCGGGGATCGTTCGGCACATGCAGCATGACGTCGCCGGGCTGCTCGCCCAGCAGCGAACCGCGCGACACGCCATTGCGCAGATCGACGTCGATTTCATCGCCGGCGCGCAGGAAAAGATAGTCGACCTTGGTCCCGAGCGCCTTCGCCAGAGCCGCGCCGATTTCGACGTCGATTCCCTTGCGGACGCCATTTTCTTCCCACGACCACGGCTTGTAGTCGCGATAGACCGTCACCCGCAGGACGCCCGCGGATTCCACAGCTTTAAGCGCGCGGCCCTGCGCCATTTGCGGCGCGACGGCGCTGCAAATGGCTGCGAGGAAAAGCGCTGCGCGGAAGATCGCGCGCATGTGGCTCAGTTACCCTGGTAGCGGGAGTCGAGATAGGTGCGGATCGACCACATGGCTTCCTGGGACAGAATGCCTTCGAAAGCCGGCATCTTGGTGACGCCATTCTGGGTGAACCCATGACGGATACGGCCGATGAACCAGGCGTCGCCCTCTTCGCCCTTGTCGAGATAGCGCAGATCGGGCGCGAGGCCGCCAGACTCGGCCTCGATGCCGTGGCAGCGGGCGCAATTCTGCGCGAAGCCTGAATGGCCGATTTTCTCCGCGAGCTCATTGCCGCGATAGGGGTTCTTTTCCAGCCATTCCGGACCGAGCGGCGGCAAGCCGGTGGTGTCGACGGGCTGGGGGGTCACGTCGCCATGCGCGAGGACGCGCTGGGCGCCGAACACGGACAGGCAGACAGCAAGGGAAATCCCGAGAGTGCGGGTCATAAACGCCACGTTTTTCCTCCAAATTTTGGCCCGATCTTAGAGCGCGGCGGCGCGAGGGAAATTGTACTTTGGCGCCCTTGATGGAGGAGGGTGGCGCCAACCGCCGCGCAGGGCTCAAACGGGGCTTTTCTCCCGGGCGCGTTCGATTCGCCGCGGCGTGAAGCCGGCGACTTCTTCGGCGGAATCGCGCGCCGCGATTTCCGCGATCAGGTTGTGGCGCGGCGATTTCGAGCAGATCGGATCGCAAGCCGCGGCGTCGCCGACGAGCGCCATCGCCTGGCAGCGGCAGCCGCCGAAATCGACCGCCTTGCGCTCGCAGGAACGGCAGGGCTCCTGCATCCAATCGTCGCCGCGATAGGCGTTGAAGCCGGGCGAACTGGCCCAGATCTCGGCCAGGCTCTTTTCGCGCGCGTTCCAGAATTCGAGGCCGGGAATCGTTTCCGCCGCATGGCAGGGCAGCACCTTGCCCTGCGGCGTGACATTCATGCTCATCCGGCCCCAGCCGCTCATGCAGGCCTTGGGAAATTTCGCGTGATAATCCGGCGCGACATGGTCGATGACGATCTGGCCCTTGTAGCGGATGCGGCGCTCCTCGACCTCGGCATAGGCCTTTTCGCTCTGCTCGCGCGTGGGCATCAGATGGGCGCGATTGTGCAGCGCCCAGCCGTAATATTGCGTGTGGGCGATTTCGATGCGCCGCGCGCCGAGACGCACCGCGAAATCGACCATGTCCGCGGCGCGCGCGACATTGGCGCGATGGATCACGGCGTTGATGGTCAGCGGCAGGCCTTCCTCGGCCACCCAGCTTGCGACCTCGAGCTTCTTGGCGAAGCCGCCCTCATAGCCGCCGATCCAGTCGGCGCTCTTCGCTTCGGCGTCCTGAATGGAAAGCTGCACGTGATCGAGTCCGGCGGCCGCGAGTTCGGCGAATGACGCCTTGGTCAGGCCAACGCCCGAGGTGATGAGATTGGTGTAGAGGCCAAGCCCGGCGCAATGCGCCACCAGCTCGCGCAGGTCGCGGCGCGATGCGGGCTCGCCGCCCGACATGTGCACATGCAGCACGCCGAGCGCCGCCGCCTGGGTGAAAATGTCCTGCCACGCCTCGGTCGGCATTTCCGTTTCGCGCCCGCCCATTTGCAGCGGGTTGGAGCAATAGGGGCAGGCCAGCGGACAGCGATAGGTCAACTCCGCGAGCATGGCGGAGGGCGGCTGGAGGGCCGGCGCTTGAACCGGAACCTGGTTCGAAACTTGGGCCGAAACCTGGGGAGCTGTTTGCGTGGTCATAGGCCGAGCATCCGCTTTTCGAGCAGGCTGTTGAGCAGGCTACGCACGTCGCGTTCGATCAGCGTGCGATCCGCGGAATATTTCTCCGCGAGATCGTCCACGATCGTGGACAGGGCGGCGTCGCCGTCACAGCGTTGCAATATGTCGACGCTGATGGCGTTGAGGCGCAGATAGCGCTCGGGGGCCAGCAGCACCCAGGTCTTGCGGACCTGGTCGTTCTTGAGTTTCACGCCACGCAACAGATGGGGTCGCGACTCCGGCGCGAGTTCTTCGACGGTCACGGCCGGCCCTCCGCCAGATCGACGCGCATGCCGTCATAGCCGATTTCCCAACCGGCAGCCTCGACCTGCGCGCGCTCCGCCGAATCGTGGCGAAGCGCCGGATTGGAGTTGTTGATGTGGACGAAAACGCGACGCTTGATGTCGAGGCCGTCGAGCGAGGCGATCGAGCCCTTTTCGCCGTTCATGGCCATATGGCCCATGCGCCACGCCGTTTTCGGCAACAGGCCGAGCCGGATCATTTCGTCGTCTTCAAAAGTCGTGCCGTCGAAGAAAATCAGGTCCGCGCCATGGAGCCGCTTGCGCAATGCGTCTGTGATGCGGGCGCAGGAGGGCATGTAATAGAAACGCCGGTCGCCCTGGCGGATTTCGACGCCGACCGTGGTGTCGCTTTCGGCGCCCAATTCGATCTCGGCTTCGTTGCGCGATTCGAGATAGAGCGGGATCTTGCCCGGCGCGACAAAGGGCGTCAGCGTGAAGCCAAGGCCGGTGTCGACCACCTGCTCGACCGCCACCGTCTCGCGCTTGACGGCGTCCGCGTTCAGCACGCCGAACACGCCGCCAATCGTATTGGCCATGACGCTTTTCGTCGCCCACAGCGTGAAGGGCTGGACCTCGCGCATGACCAGCAGGCCGGCGATGTTGTCCACGTCGCCATTAGGCGCGAACACCCCCTTGATCGGCGAATGACGCGGCGCGATCTTCGGGTGAAGTTCGGGATTGGCGATGATCTGCTGGCGCAGGTCGGGCGTCGCCGAGAGCACCACCCAGTCTTCGCCATTGGCGCTGACGGCGACGCTGCATTGCGAGCGCTGCGCGATCCGGCCGTCGCGCGCATAGGCGAGCCGGCAGTTTTCGCAGAGACAGTTCCATTGCGGAAGGCCGCCGCCCGCCGCCGATCCGAGCACAAGAAATTGCACGTGAACGACCTTATTCCCAGTCTTGGCTCTACGCCGGTGGCGCTATGCCGAATTTTGGCTCAAATCGAACCGCACGGGCCCCGGAGGCGCCCGGACATGATCGCAGCAAGCGGCCTCGCGGCCCGATGATGGCGATATAACAATCCGGCGTCCAATGCGTCAGGCCGCGGCGAGAAAATCGTAAGATTTTCGTCAAGCAGTGCGGTCCCGTCATAAAGGTCCGGCTACGCTCGCTCGGCTAGTCGAAACAGCTCGTATTGGCAGGCTCCAAACGCGCAAAAACCTCACCGGTCGCGTTGGCGTCCGATGAGGCGAATGACGCGCAGGCGGTCGCTGCGATCAGATTTCAGCCGACATATAGCTGGTGACTTCCATGCCGACGCAAACTTCGCAGGCTTCGGGGGCGGTCCAGGTAACTTCCGTCATGTTTTCCTCCAGTGAAGATCTCGCGCGGCCGATGCGCTCGAGGGATAGGCTGCGTTGTATCGCAGTTCTGCTTTCAAGGCCTCTATCCCTAAGCGAAGATAGGGCGCCTCGCAACAGCGTCTACGGCGCCAAAGTATGAACCCGCCCTTAGATTTGGCTCAAGGCCCCGGCGCCCGGAAGACCCCCGCTTTGCGCGGTTTTGGCGACGTTATTGCTTTTCTGCTATATCGGCTGCTTCAGCATGGCAAGATATGCGCCGTTTCGTTCCCGGTTCGGCCAAGTGCAATGGCACTAAAGAGCAGTATCGGAATTTTGAGAATGGGGACTAAATTGCCGCCCGTTGAACGCAGCGCCCATAATGCGTGGCGGCCCCGGGGAGGTCATTCGTCAATTGAAGACCGCGCAAGCGATGCTCTGGCGACGCCCGCGACCTTTGCTTGATATCCGTGATTGGGTTCTTGATGTCCGTGATTGGCTTGGCGCCGAAGGCCTTAACGCCGAAAGCCTTGGCGACGGCGTCGCCAGGCATTGAACCCGCGCCGTCAACATGCGGACGCTTTCGGGGCGTCAACTGAAATTCGAGCGGTTTGGCTTTTCGGTTCTCGCGCCCCGGCGCACGGACGAAAGAGCGGGCCGCTTTCGACAAGCGTCGCAAGGCGCGCGAATATGGAGGAAGGTCATGTACCAGGAAGCTGTAGCCAATCTTACCGGCAAGAATCTGATCAAGGCGAAGTTCGACAATTTCATCGGCGGCAAATGGGTCGCCCCGGTGCAGGGCCAGTATTTCGATAACATCAGCCCGGTCAGCGGCAAGGTTCTCTGCCAGGTCGCCCGCTCGACCGCGCAGGACATCGAACTCGCCCTCGACGCCGCTCACGCCGCCAAGGACAAGTGGGCGCGCACGCCCGCCGCCGAACGCTCCAAGATCCTGCTCAAGATCGCCGACCGCATCGAGGACAATCTCGCGACCATCGCCCTGGTGGAAACGCTCGACAACGGCAAGCCGATCCGCGAGACGACCTATGCCGACATCCCGCTCATGGTCGATCATTTCCGCTATTTCGCCGGCGCGCTGCGCGCGCAGGAAGGCTCGATTTCCGAAATCGACCACGACACCATCGCCTATCACTTCCACGAGCCGCTCGGCGTCATCGGCCAGATCATTCCCTGGAACTTCCCGCTGCTGATGGCCGCCTGGAAGATCGCGCCGGCTCTGGCCGCCGGCAATTGCATCGTGATGAAGCCCGCCGAACAGACGCCCGCGGGCATTCTGGTTCTGGTCGAGCTGATCTCGGACCTGCTGCCGGAAGGCGTTCTCAACATCGTGAACGGCTTCGGCGCGGAAGCCGGCAAGGCTCTGGGCATGAGCAAGCGCATCGCCAAGATCGCCTTCACCGGCTCGACCGTCACCGGCAAGATGATCGCGCATTACGCCGCCGACAACCTGATCCCCGCGACACTGGAGCTGGGCGGCAAGTCGCCGAACATCTTCTTCGCCGACGTGATGGACGCCGACGACGAATATTTCGACAAGGCGCTCGAAGGCTTTGCTCTGTTCGCTCTCAACCAGGGCGAAGTCTGCACCTGCCCGAGCCGCGCCCTGGTTCAGGAATCGATCTACGAGAAGTTCATCGAGCGCGCCGTCAAGCGCGTCCAGGCCATCAAGCAGGGCAGCCCGCTCGACATGAGCACCATGATCGGCGCCCAGGCCTCGAACGAACAGCTTCACAAGATCCTGTCCTATATCGACATCGGCAAGCAGGAAGGCGCTGAATTGCTGACCGGCGGTTCGCGCGCCAATCTCGGCGGCGAGCTGGAGCAGGGCTATTACATCAACCCGACCGTGTTCCACGGCAAGAACAGCATGCGCATCTTCCAGGAAGAAATCTTCGGACCGGTTCTGTCGGTCACGACCTTCAAGGACGATGCCGACGCGCTGGCGATCGCCAACGACACGATCTACGGCCTCGGCGCCGGCGTGTGGACCCGTAACGGCAACCGCGCCTATCACTTCGGTCGCAACATTCAGGCCGGTCGCGTCTGGACCAACTGCTATCACGCCTATCCGGCCCATGCGGCCTTCGGCGGCTACAAGGAATCCGGCATCGGCCGCGAAACCCACAAGATGATGCTCGACCATTATCAGCAGACCAAGAACATGCTCGTCTCCTATTCGACGAAGGCGCTCGGCTTCTTCTGAGAACGTTACGGCGCCCCGGTCCCGGCCGGGGCGTCTCCGATGGATGCAAATTTCAAGATTGCGCGGCGCCTGAAACGCGCCGCGCAATTTTTTTGACGCCAAGGCGCGACGTCCGAATCTGGAATGTGTTTTCGTGGCGATAGCCAGGCAATCGGAGGAAGCAATGTCCGCGCCCGCACGCATCGAAGTCACCGCCGAGGCCCTGCTCTGGATCGACCGCCTCAGAGAAAAACATGGTCCGTTGATGTTTTATCAGCACCATGGGTGTTGCCAGGGCGGACCTGCTCCTGTGTGCCTTCCCGAGGGAGAATACAGACTGGGCGACGCCGATGTTCTGCTCGGCGAAATTGGCGGCTGCTCCTTTTACATGAGCGGATGGCAATTCGAGCAATGGCGGAACATACAGACGATCGTCGACGTGGCGCCAGGTCAAGGCTCGGGCTTTTCCATCGAGGGGCCAGAGGGCGTATGTTTCTTCACGCGCCTGCGTGTGTTCACCGACGCCGAAGTCGCGCTGCTGGTCGAGGCGGACGAGCCTCCCACTCTGGGATCGGGAAACGCGCCGCGCCATTTTCCCGTCGCCGGAACATGATCCCGAAAATGGGTCGCTGATTTTCGTAAAGGAACATGCCGGCGAGTGGAGCGCCGCCTGGACCAGACCATGCGTCCAGCCGGTAAATTCCAATCCGGCGCGCTTAAAGGCGAAGCCAACCGAGGTACAGATGTCCGCGCCCGCACGTATCGAAGTCACCGCCGAGGCCTTGCTCTGGATCGCCATCCTCAAGGCCAAGCATGGTCCGCTGATGTTTTATCTCTCCAGCGGTTGCTGCGAGGGCTCATCGCCCATGTGTTTTACCAAGGGCGATTACCGCGTGAGCGAAGCCGACGTTCTGCTCGGCGAAGTCGGCGGCAGCCCTTTCTATTTGAGCGCGCAGCAGTTCGAATATTGGCACCATACCCAGATGATTCTTGATGTGACTCCGGGCCAGGGCTCCGGATTCTCGCTCGAGGCGCCGGAAGGCGTGAGCTTTCTGACCCGCAGCCGCGTTTTCAGCGACGCGGAGGCCGCGGAGCTGGCGGCGGCTGGAGACCCCCCGCGCGCTGGGTGAGCGCCGATGCAGGTCGCGCGGAATGAAGGCTTCATGCCGTCCGGAAAACGCGCTAAACCGGGCTCCATGATGACGTCCTCCGCTCCCGCCGACCGCCTCGTGCTCGCTCTCGCCCAAGTCAATTGCGTCGTGGGCGCCATTGACGCCAATCTCGACAAGGCGCGCGCCGCGCGCCGGGAAGCCGCCGCTTTCGGCGCCGATCTTGTCATGTTTTCGGAACTTTTCCTCGCCGGCTATCCGCCGGAGGATCTGGTGCTGAGGCCGGCGTTCCAGGACGCCTGTCGCGCCGCGCTGGAGGATCTGGCGCGCGATACGGCGGATGGCGGGCCGGCGGTCCTGATGGGGCTGCCATGGATGCAGGACGGCGCCTGCCACAACGCCTACGCCTTGCTCGACGGCGGCCGCATTGTCGCCGTGCGGTTCAAGGTCGATCTGCCCAATTACGGCGTGTTCGACGAGAAGCGCGTGTTCCAGCCCGGCCCGGCGCCCGGCCCGGTCGCCTTTCGCGGCGTGCGCCTTGGCCTGCCGATCTGCGAGGATATCTGGGGGCCGGACATCGTCGAATCCCTGAGCGAGACCGGCGCGGAAATCCTGCTTTCGCCCAATGGCTCGCCCTATTGGCGCGGCAAGGATTCCGAGCGCCTCGCTATCGTCACCGAGCGGGTTGTCGAAAGCGGGCTGCCGCTGGTCTATCTCAACCAGATCGGCGGCCAGGATGAACTGGTGTTCGACGGGGCGAGCTTCATCGTCAATGCCGATTGCGCCCTGGCTGGCCGCTTGCCGGCTTTCGCCGAGACTGTGGCCAAGGTCGTGTTCCGTCGCGGCGGTCACGGCTGGTTCTGCGAGGAGGCGCCCAGCGCGCCGTCGCTGGACGACGACAGGGCGGATTATTCCGCCTGCGTGCTGGGCCTGCGCGACTATGTCCACAAGAACAATTTTCCCGGCGTCGTCCTCGGCATGTCGGGCGGCGTCGACTCGGCGCTCTGCGCAGCCATGGCGGCGGATGCTCTGGGTCCGTCCAGCGTCCACGCGATCATGCTGCCCTATCGCTTCACGTCCGGCGAATCGCTGACGGACGCGGCGGATTGCGCCAAGGCGCTCGGCCTGCGCTATGATATCCTTCCGATCGCGGCGGCGGTCGAGGGCGTCGAGGCGGCGTTGGCGCCGCTCTTTGCGGGAACTGAGCGAGGCGTCACCGAAGAGAATATCCAGGCTCGAGCGCGCGGCATCCTGCTGATGTCGGTATCCAACAAATTCGGGCCGATGCTGGTGACCACCGGCAACAAGTCGGAAATGTCGGTCGGCTACGCCACGCTCTATGGCGACATGAACGGGGGCTTCAACCCGATCAAGGACCTTTACAAGACCCAGGTGTTCCGCCTGTGCGGTCTGCGCAACGGCTGGAAGCCTGACGGCGCGCTGGGGCCGCAGGGCCTCGTGATCCCGCAGAACATCATCGACAAGCCGCCGACCGCGGAACTGCGCGAGAACCAGAAGGACCAGGACTCCCTGCCGCCTTATGACGCGCTGGACGATATGCTGGAATGCCTGGTCGAGAAGGAGATGCGCCTCGTCGAGATCGCCGCGCGCGGGCATGATATCGAGATCGTGAAAAAGATCGAGCGCCTGCTCTATCTCGCCGAATACAAGCGCCGCCAGTCGGCCCCGGGCGTGAAGGTGACACGCAAGAATTTCGGCCGCGACCGCCGCTATCCGATCGTCAATCGCTTTCGCGACAAGGGCGTCCCGGCGCAGCTGCCGGATTTCTTGATCGCGCCGGAAAGCCCGATCGGTTTCAGCGAGCGCTTCGAGGACTGATCGGGGCGGCTTGCGACGCCCTTTTGGGCTCAGGCGGCGCCGTCGACCGTCTCGTCGGCGCCTTCGCGCACGGACATGGAATTGCCGAGCCAGACGAAATCATCGCCCAGCCAGCCGTCAATCCAGACGATTGGGAACAGCAGGTCGCGCAGCATGAAATAAAGCGGCGAGAGCGGGCTCGTCGGCCACCCCAGACGCCAGCTGACCAGCGTCTCCGGCAGTTGCCAGGCGGCGGCGACCAATGCGGCGACCGTCCAGGGCTCAAAGCCGAAGTCGCGCGCCGCATAGGCGCCCGCGAGGATCGGCAGCAGCGAACCAGCGAGGATTTCCGGCGCATACATGCTGGGGAAGCTGGCTCGGCGCAGGCGCGCCCAGCGGGTCTGGCGCTGATAGATGGAGCGCAGGGTGCGCTTGCCGAGCGGCTGGCCGAAGGGGCGGTCCACCAGCGCGACCTTCATGCCGGCGTTGCGGACCAGCTTGGTCGCGGCGGCGTCCTCGGCGATTTCAGAGGCGAGGACTGCGACGCCGCCCGCCTGCTCGACGATCTCGCGCCGCCACATCATGCTTTTGCCCTGGGCGAAGCCCATGCCGATGGCGTCGGCGCAGAACTGCCAGCGCGCCTGGAAGGTGTTGAGGAAGGCGCATTCGAGCTGGGCGCGGAAGCCGTCGGGCCATACGCCGAGCGGCGGCGAGCAGACCAGACCGATGTCGGGACGGAACCGGACCAGCATCTGCTGGAGATAGTCTTTCGGCGCCAGCACGTTGGAATCCGCCAGCACGATCCATTGATGCTGCGCCGCCTGCCAACCCTTGAAGCAATTGTTGAGCTTGGGATTAGGGCTGATGGGGTCGTCGCCGATCAGCAAGCGGCCGCGCCCTTCGGGCTGCCCGGCCAGCAGCTTCTCGATCAGCGGAATGATGGGGTCGTTCTTCTTCTGCACGCAGAAGAGGACCTCATATTCGGGATGATCGAGCTCGAAAGTCGAGCGCAGCGTCTCTTCCGAGAATGTCTCCAGGCCGCAGACGGGCCGCACGATGCTCACCGGCGGGGTGGGACGGTCGACGCCCGTTTGCAACAGGCGCTCGGCGAGCGGCTCGGGGCGGCGGCGGCAGCGCCAGCCCGCGAGGCCGAGCGAGAAGGCGTTGAAAAAGGTCATGAACAGGCAGAAAGCCGCGGCGATATATCCCGTCATTCAGCCAATCTCTCTTTTTCTTCGCCTCGATAGCGAGGCTTTGGCTCGCGAATGAGGCTTCATTTTGACACGCCGTCCTTTTGCCGGAATTTAACCTTTGGGAAAGGGACCTCTATGTCAATAGCCCAATCTGCAAGCCTCCATTGCGCTTATGCGGAAAATTCTTCACCGTTCTATGACACGAGCGTCCGGCGGCGCTATGTTGCGCGCGTGCGGAGGGTAAACGCTCGGCGATTTCCCAAAACGCCGCCGAGACGATAAAGATTCCCTATGATTCATCTGGCTCACCACACCCCTGGCTTCGCTGCGCCCGTCGTCCGATTCGCGCCGTCGCCCACCGGCCGCATCCATATCGGCAATGCGCGCACGGCGTTGCTGAACTATTTCTTCGCCCGCAAGCATGGCGGCCAGTTCATCCTGCGCTTCGACGACACCGACGCCGAACGCTCGACCGAGGAATACGCGCTGGGGATCGAGGTCGATCTCGAATGGCTGGGGGTCTCCCCGGACCGCAAGTTCCGCCAGTCCGAGCGTTTCGCCCTTTATGACGCGGCGGCGAAGAACCTGAAGGCCGCGGGGCGGCTTTATCCCTGCTACGAGACGCCGGACGAACTGGAGCGCAAGCGCCGCCTCCAGATCGCGCGTGGCGCGCCGCCGGTCTATGACCGCGCCGCCTTGAGCCTCTCGGCGGAAGAGCGCGCGGCGCTGGAGACCTCGGGCCGCAAGCCGCACTGGCGCTTCAGGCTCGAGCCGGAAGTCGTGCGATGGGACGATCTCATCCGCGGCGACAGCCATATCGATTGCGCCTCGCTGTCCGATCCGGTGCTGGTGCGCGAGGACGGCTCCTATCTCTATACGCTGCCATCGGTGGTGGACGATCTCGACTCCGGCGTCACCCATATCATCCGGGGCGAGGATCACGTCACCAATACGGCGGTGCAGGTCCAGCTTTTCCGGGCTTTGGGCGCGGCGGCGGCGCCGCATTTCGGCCATCACAACCTGCTGATCGGCGCGGACGGGCAGGGCTTGTCCAAGCGCACCGGCGCGCTCTCGATCGCCGGCCTGCGCGAGGCGGGCGTCGAAACGCTCGCCGTGGCGGCCATGGCGACGCTGACCGGCTCGTCCATCGCCGTGCACCCGGTTCACAGCCTGCCGGAACTCGCCGGCCTGTTCGATCTCGCCGCCATTTCCCGCAACAGCGCGCGGTTCGACGACGAGGAGCTGCAGGCGCTCTCGCAACGGGTGTTGCATGGACTGGCTTATGATTCCGTGCGCGACCGGCTGGAGGCGCAGGACATCGTGGGCTTCAAGGCGGAGCCGTTCTGGCTTGCCGTGCGCGGCAATCTGACCCGCTTTGCCGATGTCGCCGATTGGTGGAGCGTGGTGGAGGGCGAGGTCGGGACCGAGCCATTAACCGATGATTTCCGCGCCGGCGCGACGGCCGCCCTGCCGCCGGAGCCTTGGGACGAAACCAGCTGGGGCGCCTGGACCCAGGCCGTGAGGCAGACGACAGGGCTGAAGGGCAAGGCTCTGTTCCATCCGCTGCGGCTCGCCCTGACTGGCCGCGAGTCGGGGCCGGAACTGGCGAAACTGTTGCCGCTGATCGGCCGCGCCAAGGTTTTGGCGCGACTGGGGTCCTGATCCTCGTAACCCGGCTTAGAAATTAGGCCCGACGACCCGCACCTGACGGGGGGACCCGTCGGGCGCCGCGCTCTCGATCACCTTCTTGTCGGGCGACGGCGCCGCCGCCGGGGCGGCAGGCGCCGAGACAGGCGTCGGAGCAAGCTTGCGGTCGGTCGCCTTGCCCGGCTTGGGCGGCGAGGGCTGCGCCATGTCCCTGGATTGCTGCTCCGTGACGACCGTGTCGCTGGCCTTGGCGCCGCCCATCTCGTTCAGAACCTGTTCGGCATGGGCGAGCGCCTCGACCCAGCTCTGGTTGGGCGGCTTGCAGGCGCAGGCCGGATCGAAGGCCTTGGTGTATTTCAACGCGTTGGGCAGGTCCTGATAGGCCGTGCCGTCGGCGCCGAGCGCGGTGCTGATGTCGCTGCGCGGATTGCGGGTGAACAATTGCACCGGCGTGTTGGGGCACAGCGCCTGGCACATCTGCTGGAGTTCGTCGGTCGAGGCGCTGCGCGCGGAAAAATTCAGCGGGAAGAAGCCGCCGTCGCAGCTGCGCACGCAGAGGGCCTGCGAGCCGCCAATGGCGCCATTGCCGCTGCTTTCGGTCTGCGGCGCGTCGGCGACGACGCCATCCTCGGGCCGGCGTTCTTCGCCGAAATTGCCGAACAAGGTCTCGAAGAAATTCCTTTCGCGCGGGGCGGCCCCGCAATTCGCGTCATAGCGGGCCCGCAGCGCGCGCCTTTGTGGCGAATCGCCGGACGAGCGCGCCGAATAGGCGTCGAACTGGCTTTTCAAGGCTGCGATTTGCGCTTTCAGCCCGCCGCATTGCGGCGGCGGCGGGCTGCCGAAAAACAGGAATTGCTGGTTGTCGCAGCCCATTGCCTGCGCCCGGGACGTGGCCCGGTCGAGTTCGGCCCGAGCCCTGCGCGCGCCCGCCGCAGCGCCGGGATCGATGCTGACAGGCGCGGCCAGAGCCGCGCGCAATTGCTGGCATTCCACGCTTTGCGCCCCGGCTGGGCCGCCTTGCGCCAGGAAAGCGCCGACCAGCGCGAACATGGAGACGAGCAGGACCGACAGCCGCAATGCGGGCGTCGTTTTCCCGCCTCGGCCAAGAGCCATTGTCGTCTCCATCCTCAGGCGCCGGTTGGCGCTCGATTCCTGCCCGTCATTCAGCCGCGTCGGCCTCGGCGATCGAGGCGGCGCGGTCCTTCTTGAGCTTTTCCGCGACCAGGAAGGCGACTTCGATCGCCTGCTCCGCGTTCAGGCGGGGGTCGCAATAGGTCATGTAGCGCGAGCGCAGGTCCGCTTCCGAAAGCGCGCGGGCGCCGCCGGTGCATTCGGTGACATTCGCCCCGGTCATTTCGAGATGGATGCCGCCGGCATAGGTGCCCTCGGCGCGATGCACGTCGAAGAACGAGCGGATTTCCTGCATCACGCGGTCGAACGGACGGGTCTTGTAGCCGCCCGCGCTGATCGTGTTGCCGTGCATCGGGTCACACGACCACACGACCTTGCGGCCTTCGCGGGTCACGGCGCGGATCAGCGCCGGCAAATGGTCGCCGACCTTCTCGGCGCCGAAGCGCGCGATCAGGGTCAGTCGGCCCGGCTCGTTGGTCGGGTTGAGCAGGTCGATCAGTTGCAGCAGCCCGTCCGGCGTGGTGGTCGGGCCGCATTTGAGGCCGATCGGATTCTTGACGCCACGCATGAACTCGACATGGGCGTGGTCGGGCTGGCGGGTGCGGTCGCCGATCCAGAGCATGTGGCCCGAGGTGGCGTAAGGGTCGCCGCTGGTCGAATCCACGCGCGTCAGGGCCTGCTCGTAGCCGAGCAGCAGCGCCTCATGCGAGGTGTAGATCTCGGTCTGGCGCAGCTCCTGATGATGCTCCGGGTCAAGGCCGATGGCGCGCATGAAGCCGAGGGTCTCGGTGATCTGGTCGGCCAGCTTCTGGTAGCGCTCGGATTGCGGGCTGTCATTGACGAAGCCGAGCATCCAGCGATGGGCGTTTTCCAGATTGGCGTAGCCGCCGGTCGCGAAGGCGCGCAGCAGGTTGAGCGTCGCGGCCGACTGGCGATAGGACATCAGCTGGCGGCGCGGATCGGGCTCGCGCGCTTCCGGCGTGAAGGCGATGTCGTTGACGATGTCGCCGCGATAGGAGGGCAGCGCCACGCCGTCGATGGTCTCGGTGGGCGCGGAGCGCGGCTTGGCGAACTGGCCCGCGATGCGGCCGACCTTCACCACCGGCATGGCGGCGCCAAAGGTCATCACCACGGCCATCTGCAGGAAGACGCGGAAGAAGTCGCGGATATTGTCGGCGGAATGTTCGGCGAAGCTTTCGGCGCAATCGCCGCCCTGCAACAGGAAGGCCTCGCCGGCGCAGACCTGCGCCAGATGCTTCTTGAGCTTGCGCGCCTCGCCCGCGAAGACCAGGGGAGGGAAGCCCGAAATCTGCTTTTCGACATCGGCCAAAGCCATCGGGTCCGAGTAGGTCGGAACCTGAACGATCGGCTTGGACCTCCAGCTATCGGGCGACCAACGTTCCATGACGCGAAAAACTCCTTGGCGGCCCTTTTTGGGCCCCTCTAAGTGGGAAAGCGCGCTCTATACACCAGCGCATGCAAAGCGCCAAACCATTAACGCTTCCATGAACTCTTCATGGCGCCGGAAAGGGGCGGCTTTGCGGCGGCGCCATTTTTCGTTGACCGCGAATAATCGCGGTCAAGGAATCCCTCGCATGAGCTCGGCGGCGCAGTCGCGCCTAACCAAGGCTCACGGGTTCTCGCCTATGACCCTTGGCCTTACTCAAAAGCATAGGCGTCGAGGCTGATCGGGCCGACGAGGACATGGTGCAGCCTCTTGCCCTTCGCGCCTGGCCCGCCCGCGCCGAAGGCGAAGGGCAACGGCAGGAAATGCTCTGGCGTTGGGTGGTTGCGCAAGGCGTCCGGGCCTTTCTCCCAATGGGCGACGGCGTCGGAATCGCCCGCCTCGACCCGTTCGCACAGCCATTCGTTGAAGGTCCGCGCCCAGTCCGGGGTATCCTCGCCGCCGAAAAAGGCGCGCAAATTGTGAGTCGCGCCGCCGGAGCCGATGATCAGCACGCCGTCGTCGCGCAAGGGCGCCAGGGCCTGGCCGAGCGCGATGTGATGCGCGCCGCCCAGATTGGGCTGTGTGGACAGCGTGGCGACGGGAATATCCGCGTCGGGATAGATCACCTTGAGCGGAACCCAGGTCCCGTGATCATAGCCGCGCCCTTCCGACAGCACGGGCGCGAGGCCCGCCGCCTGCGCCAGCCCGGCCGCCTTTTCCGCGAGCGCGGGAGCGCCCGGGGCGGGATAGGTCATCTGGTAGAGCTCCGGCTCGAAGCCGCCGAAATCATAAATCATGCCCGGCTTCGCGCCTTTTTCGAACGTGGGCTGCGCGGTGGTGAAATGCGCGCTCATGATCAGGATCGCGGAGGGGCGCGGCCATTTCCCGCCGATGTCGCGCCAGACGTCGCGGGTGTCGCTGTCGTAGAGGATGAAATTCGGGGCGCCATGAGAGAGAAAAAGGCTCGGCAATTTGGTCATGGCGCGCGCGCGGCTCCAGCTTTGCGTTAAATCGGCGGCGAGGCCTTTTATTCTCAGCCTCCGACGTCATATAAGCGGCGCAACAAGGAGCGGCCAGCCATGACGTCCATTTTCCGGAAAAGCCTGCTTTGCGCCATTGCATGTCTGGCCGGGTGTCTGGCAATCAGCGCTTCCGCGCGGGCGGCGGACGACCCGGAATTGATTTTCCGCAAGTCGACCACCTTCAAGCTGCTGACGCCCAATGACAAGCTGGGCACCTACGCCATCGACGACCCGGCGGTGGCGGGGGTCGCCTGCTATTACACCGTGCCGGAAAAGGGCGGGCTCGCCGGCGCCTTCGGCGTGGCCGAGCAAACATCGGACGTGTCGCTCGCCTGCCGCCAATATGGCCCGATCCAGTTCAAGGAAAAATTCGCCCAGGGCGACGTGGTGTTCCGCGAAAGCCGCTCGCTGATCTTCAAGCGCATGCAGATCGTGCGCGGCTGCGACGCGAAGCGCAACGTGCTGGTCTATATGGTCTATAGCGACAAGCTGGTCGAAGGCTCGCCCAAGAATTCCACCTCGACCGTGGCCATCCAGCCCTGGGGCGCGGAGCCGGCCCCGAAATGCGGCGACTTCGTCAACGGATAAGCGCCGGGGCTGAACCCGGCGCTTATACCATGGCTCACAGGTGACAACCTGTGAGCCATGGTTAGGCGCGACCGCGCCGCCGAGCTTACGCGAGGGTTTCCCAGACCGCGATGAGTCGCGGACTGGGAGAATTGGTATTATTCAACACGTCTCGCGAATTATTCTCCGCAAGAGATGAAGACGTCGTCTTCCTTGATTCTCCGCGAGGGGGACGAGGTGACGGCGGATTTCTCAATGGTGGCCGTGATGTCGCCGGCACGGCCGAACGCCCGCGCGGCGCCGTGGCCATGGGCTTCGCACCAGGCGTCCGCCACGATTTTCGCGCAATCGTCGCCGCCTCTGATGCAATCCTTCACGCCATAGCCATCGTCGGCGCTGATGATGAAGCTGTTGTGGCCGAGCGCGGCGGGCGCGCTGGTTTCCGCCCGCGCCGCCGAGTGCAGGGCGGCGATGACGAACAGCCCGCCAAGCAGCGGAATCAGAATATGCGGAAAAAAGTCATGTTCGAATTCGTAGAATTTCATCGTCCCGGCTCACAAGAAAGCGCGGGTAGGGCGTTATTTCGGCCCGCTCCGCAACAGGTGCGCAGGACGCCATCATGAAACGGGGCGCATGAAGAAAGAGTTAAATTTAACTATACCAGTTTTCGTAGCGGCAGGATTTCCACAGTCTGGTAAAGGCGTAGAGTTTTTCTGTTCTTTCAGGTTCCGCAGAACGTTTCCAACACGCGCTCTTCGGGGCGCGGCGGCGTTTCGAGGTCGTCTTCCGGGCGCGCCGGCGGCGACGGCTCCAGAAAGGGAGTCTTCAGGGCCGCGCAAAGCCGCAGCGCGGGCGCGAGATCGCCGACATTGGCGGCGGAGAGCGCCTGTTCGACGCGATGGTTGCGCGCGATGACGATGGGATTGCTCGCGCGCATGAGCGCAAGCCGCGCCGGAAAGTCGTCGCCGGCGGTCAGGCTGCGCCATTCGGCAAGGAAATTCCCCGCTTCCTCGCGCGCTTCGATGGGGAAAAGGTCCAGAAAGGCCTGACCATTTGCGCCGCCGGCGAATTGGGTCAGGCGGCGGAAGAACAAGGTGAAATCCGCCTTTCCAGTTTCGAGCAGGCGCCAGAGCCGCGCGATGAAATTTTCGTTGCCGGGGTCGCGCGGTCTCAGGCCCAGCTTGCGCTCCAGCCCCTGGCCGAGCGCGGCGACATAGGCCGGCTGGAAGCCCTCCAGCGTCTCCTGCGCGCGCCGCAATGCGGTCGCGTCGTCCTCGTCGAACAGTGGCAGCAGGGTTTCCGCGAGCCGAGCGAGATTCCATGACGCGATCGGGGCCTGGCGGTCGAAGGCGTAGCGTCCGGCGGCGTCGATGGAGCTGAAGACCTGACGGCGGTTGTAGGAATCCATGAAGGCGCAAGGGCCGAAATCGATTGTTTCCCCGGCGACGGACATATTGTCGGTGTTCATCACGCCGTGGATGAAGCCGACCAGCATCCATTGCGCGACGAGCCTCGCCTGCCGCGCCACCACCGCCGCGTAAAAGGCGACATAGGCCTCCCGCGAGCCCGCGAATTCCGGAAAATGACGGGCGATGCAGAGGTCGGCCAGAGCGCGGGTGAGGATCGGGCCTTCGCCGCGGCCCGTATCCATGGCTGCGGCATATTGGAACGTGCCGACGCGGACATGGCTGCGGGCGATGCGGGTCAGCACGGCGCCCGGCTGGACGGCGTCGCGATAGACCAGCGCGCCGGTCGCGACCACCGCGAGCGAGCGCGTGGTCGGGATTTTCAGCCCGGCCATGGCCTCGCTGACGATATATTCGCGCAGCATGGCCGAAAGCGTGGCGCGGCCGTCGCCTCGGCGGGCGAACTGGGTCGGGCCCGAGCCTTTGAGATGAACGTCATAGGTCGCGCCGTCGGGCGCCGCGATCTCGCCGATCATCGCGGCGCGGCCGTCGCCCAGCAGGGGGTTCCAATGGCCGAACTGATGGCCGGAATAGGCGAGGGCGATGTTTTCGCGCCCCGACTGCGGCGGGCCGCCCGCGAGAAGCTCAAGCAATTCCTGTGTCGCCGCGCCCTCGGGCAGGCCGAGTTCCGCCGCGAGCGAGTCATTGAAGACGATCCATTGCGGCGCCGGCCCTGGCGAAGGCGGCGCGGCGGCGAAAAATTCCGGCGGCAGGGCGCGATAGGACGTTTCGCGGAGAAAATCTTGGGTCGAGGTCATTGTTGCTCCTGGCGCGGCGAAGCAGGAAGCGCGCCAATTGGTCAATGTTTGAACTGGGGCTCCGCGGGCGATTTCGCAAGACCCGCCGGCGCAAGACGGAATTCCGGCGCGGGATCGTGGAAACGGACGCCCCGAAAGACCGACAGATGGATCGCGGGCGCGCCGCCTGCCTGGATTTCAACCGGCTCCAGCAGCTCGATGGCGTCGAAAAAGCGTCCGAATCGTGCGCGCGCCTGGTCGAGCGACAGGTCTGGCGCGACAAGCAGAGCGTCCCAGCCGATGAAATCCTTCGGATCGCGCAGGAAGCCGAAGCCGCGCGGATCGTCGGACAGGCAGAGCACCGGCGGGTCGCCATGCAGTGCGTAATCGAGCTTGCCCGCGTCGAGCCAGCGCGTTGCGGCGACGAAAGTGTTGGCTTTGCGCCAGCCGCGCGCGTCAAGCGCGCGAGTGAAATCATCCCAGTCCAGCATTTCGACCAAAGGGTAGCGCGGGCCGGACAGGAAGGCCGGCGGCTGGCGCGACAGGGCCGCAACAATGCCCACTCCCGCGACCATGAAGCCCGAAGCCGCGATCAGGCCCCGGCGCAGCCAGGGCGCGCCCGCCTCCATGCGGGTCGCGATCTCGCGGCCAAGCAGAGGAAAGAGCATGAGATAGCCGGGGCCAACCCAATGGGGCAGGATTCGGCGACTCGACCAGAAGGCGACCAGCGTGAAGAGCAGGATGGGAAAGGCGGCGAGACAGGCCAGGAAAAAGTCTTTCTCCTGCGCCGGTCCCTGCGCCAGCGCCCGGAAAAACAGCAGCGCGAGCGGAAAATAGATCCATGGCGCGAATAGCAGCGATTGCAGGCCGATCAGAACCAGCGGCGCGACCAGATTGAGATGCGGCGCGCCCGAGCGGCCGCTCTGGAACAGGAAAGAAATCCAGCCATTCTGCGCGTTCCAGACGAGGACAGGCGAAAACACCAGAAGAGCGACGAGGCCCGCCGCATAGGGCCAGGGCGTGGCGAACCAGAAGCGCTGGCGTCGGCTGGCGAGCATGAACACGCCCGCCCCCGCGAAGAGCAGCACGCCGTGATATTTCGACAACATGCTTAAGCCGGCGTAAAGGCCCGCCAGCAGCCATTGGCGCGCCGCCAGGCTGCGATTCAGGCTGCAATCCGGGTCGAAAAAGACGCGCGCCAGCGCCAGGGCGGAAGCGAGCATCGCGGGGAGGAGCGGCGAGTCCGGCAGGATCCAGACGGCGTCGGCGAAGCCGAGCGCAGGCGAGAGCGCGAGGGCGAGTACGGCGTAAAACCCTGCTTCGGCAGAAAAAAGCCGTCGCGTCAGCGCGAAGGTCAGCCAGCTCGTCAAGCCGGACAGCAGCACGAAGGGCGCGCGCAGGGCGAGGGCGCTCTCGCCGAAAAGCTGCGCGGCAAGATGAGTCGCCCACCAGGCGAGCGGCGGATGGTCGAAGGTGCTGAGCGCCAGCGCGCGGGCGGTCGCGGCGGTATAGGACTCGTCCACGCCCAATCCTGTTGCACCTGCGAAAACGAATCTTAACGTTAAGACTCCTAGGATCAGCGCAAGGGTTTTGCTCTCCGCCGGCCAGCGGGGGGCTGGCCCGGGTTTAGTGTCGAACGACGGAATGCCAACCATGCAGGCGCCTGTGCTTCGTTTCTCGGAATTTACGCGGGCGCGCGCGCCCGCCGACGACCGCGACCGCCTTTTGCAAGCCGCGAAAAGGTTGGCTGTACTGGCCGAGGCTTTCCAGCTAACAGAAAAAGAGTTTGAAAAGAAAGCCCAGCACTTGGCCGCCGAACTTACCCTCGTCATCCCCACCTTCAACGAAAGCGCCAATCTTCGCGAGCTGATCCGGCGCGTCGACGCCGCCCTGGCCGGCGTCGCCTGGGAAATGATCGTGGTCGACGACAACAGCCCGGACGGCACTTCGGCGCTTGCCAAGGGCATCGCGCAGGCGGACCCTCGCGTGCGCTGCCTGCGCCGCGTCAATCGCCGCGGCCTCGCGGGCGCCTGTATCGAAGGCATGCTCGCCTCCAGCGCGCCGGTGGTGGCGGTCATGGACGCCGATCTCCAGCATGACGAGCGCATACTGCCGCAAATGCTCGAAAAAGTCCGCGCGGGCGCGGATCTCGTGGTCGGCAGCCGTCATGTGGAAGGCGGCTCAGCCGAGGGCGGCTTCTCGGCGCGCCGCGCCGCGATCAGCGATCTCGCCACCCGGATGGCGAAAAAAGCCTTGCGCGCAGACTTCTCCGACCTCATGAGTGGCTTCTTCATGTTGCGGCGCGAAATCGTCGAGGATTGCGCGCCGGATCTCGTTCCTTCCGGCTTCAAGATCCTCGCGGATATCGTCGCCTCGGCGAAGCAGCCGCTGAAAATCAAAGAGGTAGGCTACATGTTCCGGGAAAGGATCGCGGGCGAATCGAAATTCGACATCAAGGTCGGGCTGGATTTCCTCGGGCTGCTGCTCAACAAGGTCAGCGGCGGCCGCATTCCGGTGCGCTTCATCTTCTTCGCACTGGTCGGGCTGAGCGGCGTCGTCATCCATCTGATGACAGTCAATGCGGCCCTGGCCGTGCCGGGCGTGAGCTTCATGCTCGCGCAGAGCATCGCCGTCTTGGTGGCGATGACCACCAATTTCTACATCAACAACGCCATCACCTATCGCGACGCCAAGCTGAAGGGCTTCTGGCCGCAGTTGCGCGGCCTGCTTTATTTCTATGTGGTCTGCGGCTTCGGCGCCGTGGCCAATGTCGGCGTCGCCGCCTGGCTCTACAACATCGACCACGTGGTCTGGATCTCGGCCCTCGCCGGCGTGGTGATGGGCTCGGTCTGGAACTTCACCCTCAGCTCGCTCTTCGTCTGGCGCAAGGACTGACGGCTCGGATTTCGCGCAATCGGCCGGCGACGGCTTCGACGAGGCGCCGCACCTTCGGCGCGATCATCCGGCTGGATGGATAGACGGCGTAGACGCCGCTTTCCGGCTTCGTCCAGTCCTTCCGCACCTGCACGAGAGAACCGGCGGCTCGTTCCTCGTCGGCCACCCCTGTCGGCAGGGTCGTCAGGCCGAGGCCCTTGAGCGCCGCTTCGCGCCTGGCGCGCGAATGTCGCCGCCCGCCGGAGATATAGCGAGGCTTCATTCAGCCTGATCTAATAAATCGATTAAAAACGCATTTTTTAATCGTTGGAGTGGGTCGTCGCCCTCATGTCATAGCTTCGGCGCGAATTGCGGCGCATGATCGCGCCGTGGCTCCCGAACTGGAGAAACTCATGACCGACGACGGCAAGAAGCTGACCACCGCCGCAGGCGTCCCGGTGGCCGACAACCAGAACATCATCACGGCCGGTCCGCGCGGCCCGGCCCTGCTGCAGGACGTGTGGCTGCTGGAAAAGCTCGCCCATTTCGACCGCGAGGTGATCCCGGAGCGGCGCATGCACGCCAAGGGCTCGGGCGCCTACGGGACCTTCACGACGACCCATGACATCAGCCGCTATACGCGGGCCAAAATCTTCTCCGAAATCGGCAAGAAGACCGAACTCTTCGCCCGTTTCACCACGGTGGCGGGCGAGCGCGGCGCGGCCGACGCCGAGCGCGACATTCGCGGCTTCGCGGTGAAATTCTACACCGAGGAAGGCAATTGGGACATGGTGGGCAATAATACGCCCGTCTTCTTCATGCGCGATCCGCTGAAGTTCCCGGACCTCAACCACGCCGTGAAGCGCGATCCGCGCACCAACCTGCGCAGCGCGAAGAACAACTGGGACTTCTGGACTTCACTGCCCGAGGCTTTGCACCAGGTCACGATCGTGATGAGCGATCGCGGCATTCCCGCGACCTATCGTCATATGCACGGCTTCGGCTCGCACACCTTCGGCTTCATCAACGCTGCGAATGAGCGGCATTGGGTGAAGTTCCATTTCAAGTCGCAGCAGGGGATCAAGAACCTGACCGACGAAGAGGCCGAGGCGATCATCGGCAAGGATCGCGAGAGCCATCAGCGCGACCTGTTCGAGAGCATCGAGAAGGGCGATTTCCCGCGCTGGACGCTGTTCGTGCAGATCATGCCGGAGGCCGACGCCTCGAAGGTTCCCTATCACCCCTTCGACCTCACCAAGGTCTGGCCGCACAAGGACTATCCGCTGATCGAGGTCGGCGTAATGGAGCTGAACCGCAATCCGGAGAACTTCTTCGCCGAGGTCGAGCAATCGGCCTTCAATCCGGCCAATGTCCCGCCCGGCATCGGCTTCTCGCCGGACAAGATGCTGCAAGCGCGGCTGTTCTCCTATGGCGACGCGCAACGCTATCGGCTGGGCGTGAACCACCAGCAGATTCCCGTCAATGCGCCGCGCTGCCCGGTCCATTCCTATCACCGCGACGGCGCGATGCGGGTTGACGGCAATTTCGGCGGCCGCCTCGGCTACGAGCCCAATTCCTATGGCGAGTGGAAGGAGCAGCCCGATTACCGGGAGCCGCCGCTCTCGATCGAGGGCGCCGCGGATCACTGGAACCATCGCGAGGACGGCGATTATTTTTCGCAGCCGCGCGCCCTGTTCCAGCTGATGACGCCGGACAAGAGGCAGGTTCTGTTCGAGAACACGGCGCGGTCGCTGGGCGGCGCGCCGAAGGAGATCCAGATCCGCCATGTGCGGAACTGCTTCAAGGCCGATCCTGCCTATGGCGCGGGCGTCGCCAAGGCGCTGGGCCTGAGCGAGGCGGACTTGACTTAAGGGAAACCGACTTGGCCTGAGCCAAATCGGCGGCCGGGAGCGACGGCTCCCGGCTCGCGCCGGAGGCAGCCTTATTCCGCGCTGTGCTTGCGGCGGATGCGCCAGACCGTCCAGCCGACGAAAGCGACGATGAAGGGAATCAGGATCGCCGTATCCACGGCAGGGTCGATTCCATGCAGGCCCGCCTGATGTGCGCCTTCGAAGACGTGATGGGCGACGCTGGCGATGTAATAGGTGATGGCGGCGATGGAGAGTCCTTCCACCGTCTGTTGCAGGCGCAATTGCAACTGCACGCGCTCGCCCATCTGCCGCAGCAGGTCGCCGTTCTGCGCCTCCACTTCCGTATCGACGCGCGTGCGCAGCAATTGCGCCGCCCGCGCCAGCTTGCGCGAGAGATCGGCCTGGCGCGCCTCGGTGTTGACGCAGGTGCGGATGGCCGGATGCAGGCGCCGGGTCAGGAAGCCGTCCCAGCTTGGATAGTCGGGCAAAGGCGTTTCATTGATCGCTTCGAGGCGCGTGCGCACCAGATCGTCATAGGCGCGGGTCGCGCCGAAACGGAACAGGCTGGCGGTCGCGCCGACTTCCAGCTCGGCGGCGAGGGAGGTCAACTCGTCGAGCAATTTGCGGTTGGCCTCGACGCCGGAGGCCTTGGTCATCGCGTCGAGCAGGCGCGGCAATTCCTCCTCGATGCGGCGGATGGAGGGCGCGAGCCTTTGCGCTTCGGGCAGGCCCATCAGCGCGAGGGTGCGATAGGTCTCGATCTCCAGCACCCGCTGGGCGAGCCGGCCCGCGGCCATGGGGGGCATAGAACGGTTTGCGATGAAAATGCGCACGAAGCCGAAGGTGTCCGGCGCGAAATCCGTGGCGATGAGCGCGCGGCCGGCATTGGCTTCGCAGACCGCCATTTGCAGCGGGCCGAACGCCGCACCGAGCGACGACGGCTCGCGGTCGCCTTCCAGCATATGCAGATCGGCGGCGACCAGCAGAGGCCCGGGCTGCGGCAGCATCTGCACTTTCTGCATCAGCGCCGTGGGCGAGGGGGCAAAGGGAATGTCCCCGTCGAGGCCCGCGAACTCCCAGCTATGGGTGATGAACTCGCCATGCCGCTCCCAGACCAGGGTCGCGCCCTGCAATTCGATGCGGAATTGCCGGGTCTGCGCGTCCGGACCGGTCAGGCCGCGCTCCACGCAGGCCTTGGTCAGCGCGGCGCGGTCGGCGTCGACTCGGGCGGAATCGGTCAGGAACGCGAAATGCAGGATGCGCGCCGGCGTCTCCAGCGGGCGGGTCGGCCGCGCGTGCAACTCGCCGAGAATGCGCGCCCGCAATGGATGTTGCTCGAAAGCCGAAGCGCCCAGACCTGCTTCCGTCATGCTTCCCCCAAAGCTGTAAATTTGTTACACATTGCCGATGGCGAGTTCGACAATGGTCTATGGCTTTCGTTTTATATGCCAGGAATTCGCGTGCAAGGAGAATACGACTATGCGGCTTACTTCCATTCGGAAGCTTACCTCGACGCGGCGCGCGCTGCTGGCCATGGCCTTTTCCGGCTTCCTTTCGCCGGCCCTGGCGCTGGACGCGACGCCCGCGCCGGCGACCGCGCCGGCCGCCAAGAGCGCGAGCGTCACGATCTTCGCCGCAGCGAGCCTGAAGAACGCGCTCGACGAGGCGGCGGCGCTTTGGAAAAGCCGCACCGGCGAAGAGATCTCCATTTCCTATGCGGCCTCCTTTCCGCTCGCGCGGCAGATCGAGGCGGGCGCTCCGGCCGATATCTTCATCGGCGCGGATCAGGAGAGCATGGCCTATCTCGCCGACAGGAAGCTGATCGCGCCGGAAACGCGCAAAGACCTGCTCGGCAACGAGTTGGTGCTGATCGCGCCGAAGGCGGCGGCGGGCGATTCCGTCGCGCTGACCAGGGAAGGCATTGCAGCCGCCCTGAAGGACGGCCGCCTTTCGATGGGCGATCCCGCCAGCGTGCCGGCCGGCAAATATGGCCAGGCCGCGCTGACCAAGCTGGGCCTGTGGGACGAGGTTCAGGGCAAGGCCGCCTTCGCCGACAATGTGCGCTCGGCTTTGCTGTTCGTCTCGCGCGGCGAGACGCCGCTCGGCATCGTCTACGCCACGGACGCCAAGGCCGCGCCGGAGGTCAAGATCGTCGCGCGCTTCCCCGCGGATTCGCACAAGCCGATCGCCTATCCGATCGCGCTGACGGCGGCGGCCAAGGGCGAAGCGCCCAAAAAGGTTCTCGCCTTCCTCGAAGGGCCGGAAGCGGCGAAATTCTTCGAGAAGCAGGGCTTCGTCATTCTCTCCGGCAAGTAGCGCCGATGCGGCTGTCGGGCTGGTCTTGGGACGGCCCTTGGAACGGCTCTTGGAACGGTCCTTGGGACGGTCCTTGGGGGCGGGCGCCGAGCCCTTGACCTGAGGCGTCAAATGGCGCCTTTTTGCTGGAATCTCGGACGCCCCGCCCTGGAGGCGCCAAACCGGAGCCGGCAGCATGCAAGACCTCACGCCCGATGGGCAGCGGCTCGTCAACGACATGGCGCAGCGAACCGACTTCAGTTCCGACGCGGTCGCCACGCTGCTGCGCGCCGTCGCCGCCGGCTATGGAACGCAGGCGCAGTTCAACCATCCCGAATTCGGCGGCATGGGGCAATGGTCCCAGGGCGGGATGATCATGATTGGCGATATGTTCAATCAGAATCTGAAATATCGGGTTTCCGCGCTGTGCGACGAGATCTCCGCCCTGCTCCGCAGCCAGACGATGTTCGCCGCGCCGGCCTCGAGCCAGTCGCAGTCGCAAGGTTCTTCATGGCAGAACCAGGGGGGCGGCTCTTCCGGTTTCCTGAATTCGGGCTCCAGCCTGTTCGTGCAGGGGCCGGGCTCCGGATCCTGGTGGCCCGCCGAACTCGGCTCGCCCTCGTCCACCGGCGCGCAGAACGATTTGCGCTACGCCTATTTCCCGGCCGCGCGGCGCCTCGCCGTGCAGGTCGGCGGGCAGACGCGGGTCTATGATACGCTTGATCACAATATCGGCGGTTTCTCGCAGCAGCAGGGCGGCGATCAGTCGGTGACCTTCACCAGCCAGTATGGACTGGTCCGCGTCGCCGATCTGCCTTTGGTTTCGCCAGCGGGGGAAAACGCCTCGCCGCCACAGTCGGCGCCTGCCCAGCAACAGCCTGCGCCTTTCGCTCCGCCTGCGCCGGAGCCCGTCGCGGCCGCGCCGGGCGGCCTTGCTTCCAAGGACGATATTTTCTCCGCGCTCGAACGCCTTGCCGATCTCCGTCAGAAGAA
Source organism: Rhodoblastus sp. 17X3 (assembly GCF_030056575.1). Taxonomy (GTDB): domain Bacteria; phylum Pseudomonadota; class Alphaproteobacteria; order Rhizobiales; family Beijerinckiaceae; genus Rhodoblastus. The sequence goes on from NZ_JASHHX010000001.1 coordinate 535,363, forward strand.
CATTCTCACGGAAGTAGAATTCGCGGCAAAAAAGGCGGAGTTGCTCAGCCGGCTCTGAACAACGACGCGCAATGGCGGTCATGGTCTCGGGCGCCCGGCCGAAGTGGCCTTTCCGCGCGCCTCGCTTTTTCCGCCGAGGCTGAGCCTAATGCTTTAGCGGTATTCATCGCGCCGATTTGGCGCCTGAATGCGGCGTCGGCGCCATGGTAATTTGCGTTGACGACATGGCCGGGCGGAACCGATTGCGCTTCGGCTTTCCGGCCCCTCTTCGCGACCGGCTGAGGAGCGCGGGCGAGCGAATGATTTAAGGGCGAACCGGCCGGACTGATCGAACCCGGCGAAATTGTCGCGGCGGCGAGGGGCTTTGGCGGTTTGACGCGACGGCGGGAAGTCGGCGCGCTTCGTTTTGCGGAGATGGTTTCATGGCGGTCCCAGCCTATAGCCACATCGTCGTCGTCGTTATGGAAAACCATAATTACAGCGAGATCGCGGGGAACCCCGACGCTCCATTCATCAACAGCCTGATGGCGGGCGGCGCCAATCTGACCAATTTCAGCGCCTTGATGCATCCGAGCCAGCCGAACTATTTCGCGCTTTACGCAGGCTCCACCTTCGGCACCACCGACGACAATGCGTATAGCGAGCCGGACCCGACCCTCTATACGGTCTTGCATAACGCCGGCCTCACCTTCACCGGCTATGTCGATACGACTGGCGGCGGCAGCGATCTCAACCATGACCCCTGGGTTTCTTTCCCCGAGGGCTATTCGGTTCAGACCAATTTCACCAGTTTTCCTGCGCTGTTTCCGAGCGGGAACTATTCCTCTCTTCCGTCCGTGTCCTATGTCATCCCGAGCATCACCAATGACATGCACAGCGGAACGATCGCGGCGGGAGACAGCTGGCTTCAGGCCAATCTGGCCGCCTACGCGCAATGGGCCTTGACCAATAATTCCTTGCTTGTCGTCGTGTGGGACGAAAGCAACGACGCGTCAGCCCAGACGACTAATCAGGTTCCAGCCATTCTGTACGGCGCCAATGTCGTGCCGGGAAACTACAACACCGCCTATAACGACTATAACCTTCTCAGCACCATCACCGGCGCGTTCGGCCTGACCGGCCCCAACAATGCCGCAACAGCGGACACGATTCAGGTTTTCTGCTTCATGGCCGGCACGTTGATCCGCACGCCGGATGGCGAGGCGGCGGTCGAAACGCTCGAACGCGGCGATCTGGTCGTGACGGCCGATGGCGCGGCGAAGCCCATTCGCTGGGTCGGGCGGCAGACCATTTCCGCGATCTTCGCCGATCCGTTGCGCAACTGGCCGATCCGCGTCAAGGCCGGAGCGCTGGCCGACAACGTCCCTTCTCGCGATCTGCTGCTGTCGCCCGATCACGCGCTGCTGGTCGGCGGCGTGCTGATCCAGGCCGCCGCGCTGGTCAATGGAACGTCGATCGTCCGCGAGAGCGAGGTCTCTTCGGTCTTTGTCTATTACCACGTCGAACTGGACGATCATTCCCTGATCCTGGCGGAAAACACGCCGGCGGAGACGTTCATCGACAACGCCGACCGCCTCAACTTCGACAATTGGGCCGAGCATGACGCCCTTTTTCCAGAGGGCAAGCCAATCGTCGAACTGGCGCTCCCGCGCGCGAAAGCGCGCCGACAGGTCCCGCTGCGCATTCGGACGGCGCTTGACGCGCGTGCGAAAAGCATCGGCGCCGAAGAGGCTGCGGCGGTCGCCTGAATATTTGTCGCTCGCCTGAACCGCCACGCGCCATCGCGGACGTGGCGAGGCTGGAAGCCCGCCCTTGCATTTCAGATTTGTGGGATTGCGCCCCCGGAGACCATCGATTTCAATCGGAGAGGACTGATTTCGGTTTGGTTGTGTACCGTTAATGATAACGAGTGTTAATATTGCAAATATTACTTTGTATTAAGGGCTTGGCTTGTAATCACGGGAGGATAATGCGAGCGATAACCTTTAATACTGGAAATTTGCCTGATGACGAGCGCGAAACAAGATTCATGGGGGCAAGGCGAACTTTACGAAATGCTGTGCCTCATGATGATGGGCTATTGCGTCTGGGTGTTCGGCACGAAATTCGGCTTCTTTGATTACTTTTTTTATTTTTCGGCGGAACATGATCTGCTGAATCTTGTGATGTTGAGCGGATGTATAGGTCTGGGCGCGGTCGCCGCGACAATCCGCAAGTCTTTCCTGCTGCGCAAAGCCATGAGGGGTCGCGCCGCCGCGGAAATGCGCACCGAATCCATCGCGCGCCATGATGCGCTGACCGGGCTCGCCAACCGCCGTTTCTTCCTTGAACTGTTTGACGGGATGATGAAGTCGCATCAGCCCGGGGACCGGCTTGCTGTCATGGTCATTGATCTCGACCGGTTCAAGCCGGTCAACGACGTCCATGGCCATGCCGCTGGAAACGCCGTGATTTGCGCCGTCGCGGACAGGTTGCGCCAGATCGTTCCTTCAAGAGGCGTCGTGGCCCGTCTGGGCGGCGATGAATTCGCTGTCGTCGTGCCCTATGGCGAAGGGCCGGACACGCTCATTGTGCTGGCGGAGCAAATCATCGCCGCGATACGGGCGCCCATTCACTGGAATCACAACCGGATTCATGTGGACGCGACGATCGGGATCGCCCCGGTGACGCTGGACAACAATGAGCCCGAAGGCCTGCTGCATGCGGCGGATCTTGCGATGTATGAGGGCAAGAGGGACGGGCGCGGGACGTTTCGCATTTTTGCGGCCGAGATGGGCGCCGCCTTGAAGGCGCGGGCGGAACTGGAATCCGATCTGCGCCTGGGGATCGCGCGCGGCGAATTCGTTCCTTTCTTCCAGCCTGTCGTCAGGCTCCCGTCCGAGGACCTCGTCGGTTTCGAGGCGCTGGCCCGCTGGAACCATCCGACCAAGGGGTTGATTGCTCCGGACATTTTCATTCCGGTCGCCGAGCAGACCGGAATGATCGGCGATCTGTTCTACAGCCTCCTCCATCAAGCCTGCATGAGCGCGCAAAACTGGCCGCCCCACCTCCTGCTCTCCGTTAATGTGGCGCCGCAGCAGCTTCAGGATCCGCGTCTGCCCCAGCGGGTCCTCGCCATCCTGACCGAGACGGGCTTCGCCCCGAGCCGTCTCGAAACAGAAATCACCGAAACGGCGATCATCAATGATCTCCAGGCCGCGCGTTCGGCGCTGATGTCGCTTCAGAATATCGGCGTGAAGATCGCCCTCGACGATTTCGGAACTGGCTATTCGAGCCTTTATCATCTCCGCGAACTGCGGTTCAACAAGCTCAAGATCGACAGGAGCTACGTCACGACGCTCATGCAGGGCAGCGAGGGCGCCAAGCTGGTCGACGCCATTATTCAACTTGGCGCGAGCCTCGGCATGGAGACCACGGCCGAGGGCATCGAAACCACATCAAATCTTGACTGGTTGTCGCGCCAGGGCTGCACCTTCGGTCAGGGCTATCTGTTCGGGCGGCCGATGCCGAAAGACGCCGCCGACCGCTTCCTCGAAAACATCCGGATCACGAATCGCGTCGAGCAGCCTGGACGGGCCAACGCCGGATAAGCCACCGCTGTTTGGTCAGCGCCGCGCCTTGAAGAAGTCGCGCAACATTTCGGCGGCCTCCGTGGCGCGGATTCCGCCATAGATCTCCGGGCGGTGATGGCAGGTCTTCTGGGCGAAAAAACGCGGGCCGTTCTCCACAGCGCCGCCCTTTTCGTCCTCGGCGGCGAAATAAAGCCGGCGGATGCGGGCGAAGGAGATCGCCCCGGCGCACATGGCGCAAGGCTCCAGCGTCACATAGAGGTCGCAGCCAATCAGGCGCTCGTCCTTCAGCCGCCTCGCCGCCGCGCGGATCGCCAGCACTTCGGCATGGGCGGTCGGGTCGTGGTCTTGAATCGTGCGATTGCCAGCGCTGGCGAGGATTTCGCCGTCCCTGACCACGCAGGCGCCAATGGGCGCCTCGCCGCGCGCCGCCGCCGCCCGCGCCTCGGCGAAGGCGCGCGCCCAGGGATCGGAAAAAGCGTCGGCTGAGGTTTCGGGCAAGGGCAAGGCGAGCCTCACGCAAATGTTTCGCAACAACGCCGCCTCTGCTATCAGACGGCAATGGAAAACGACACTCCCAAAAAGCCCGGCCCCGCCCGCAAGCCCGCCGCCCGGAAACCGGCGGCGAAAAAGCCCGCGCCCGCCGCGCGCGATTTCGAGGGCGAGCGCATCGCCAAGGTCATGGCGCGCGCCGGCCTGTGCTCGCGCCGCGACGCGGAGCTGTGGATCGAGCAGGGCCGCGTCGCCGTCAATGGCGAGGTTCTGACCAGCGCTGCCAAAAACGTCACCGACGACGATAAGGTCACGGTGGACGGCCGGCCGCTCTCGACCCGCGAGCGCACCCGGCTCTTCCTGTTCCACAAGCCGCGCGGACTCGTCACGACCGACCGCGACCCGGAAGGCCGGCCCACGGTTTTCGACTATATCGCGGAAAAGAACCCGCATCTGCCGCGCCTGATGTCGATCGGCCGGCTCGACATCAACACCGAGGGCCTGCTGCTGCTCACCAATGACGGCGGTCTCGCGCGCGTGCTGGAGCTGCCTTCGACCGGCTGGCTGCGCCGCTATCGCGCCCGCGCCAATGGCGCGACCGATCAGGCCAAACTCGACACGCTCGCCAAGGGCGTCACCATCGACGGCGTGGATTACGCTGGAGTGGACGCCAAGCTCGATCGTGTGCAGGGCGCCAATGTCTGGATCACGCTCGGCCTGCGCGAGGGCAAGAACCGCGAGGTCAAGCGCCTGCTGGAACATCTCGGCCTTGCGACCAACCGCCTGATCCGCCTGTCCTACGGCCCGTTCCAGCTTGGCGAGACGCCGGAGGGCGTGGTCGAGGAGGTGCGCACGCGCGTGCTGGCCGACCAGCTTGGCGCGCATCTGGCGCAGGAGGCGGGCGTCGATTTCGACGGCCCGGTCATCGACCGGACGCCGGAACCCGAGCCGGAACTGCGCGGGCCCCGCGAGAATAGCGGGCCGCGTCCGAAACGGCCGCCGCAAGAAACAGAAACCCGGCGGCCGGAAAAGAAGATGGGAACGGAAAAAGCCGGGCCGCGCAAACATGTCTCGGCCCTGCGCAGCGCACGCTACAAGGCGGAAAAAGGCCCGCGCCGGCGCGTCGAAAGCGGCGCGACCGAGGACCGCAGGGGCCGCAAGGTCCTGGTCGAGCGCGTCAGCACGGCGGGGCCGCGCGCCGAACCGGAGGATACGCGCAACGCCCGCCGCTTCCGCGCGGAGAGGGAGAAGGTGGACGCGCCCGCGCGAAAAGGCCCGTCCGGAAAAGGCGGCGCGCGCGCGGAAAAATTTTCCGGCGAGACCGGCGCGGCCAAGCATTTCCGCCGCGACGGAGCGTCGCGCGACGACAACGCCGGAGGCCGGGATTTTTCACGCCCGCGCGGAGAAAAACCGAGCCGGGGATTTGGCGACAGGCCGGCGGGTGACCGTCCGCAAGACCGGAAGCCGACTGGGGGCAAGCCCGCTGGCGGCAGGCCTGCTGGCGGCAAGCCCTTTGGCGCTAAACCTTCGGGCGGCGGATCGTCGGGACCGAGAAAGCCGCCAAGAAGTCCCGGAACAAGAAATCCCGGAAGAAAATAAGCCGTGCGGATTGTTGGCGGGCGGCTGAAAGGGCGCACTCTGCAAGGTCCGCGCGGGGAGGGCATTCGCCCGACTTCCGACCGCCTGCGCGAGACCCTGTTCAATATTCTGGCCCATTCCTATGGCGATCCTGTTCCGGGCGCGCGGGTGATCGACCTTTTCGCGGGCACGGGCGCCTTCGGGCTGGAGGCGGTTTCGCGCGGCGCCGAATTCTGCCTTTTTGTCGACGACGGTTCGCAGGCGCGTGCGCTTCTGCGCGAAAATGTCGAGGCTCTGGGGCTGGGCGGGGTCACGCGCATCTTCCGACGCGACGCCCGCCGACTTGGCGCCGCGCCGCCCGGCCCGCCCTATACGCTGGCCTTTCTCGATCCGCCCTATAACCGTGGCCTGGCCGAGCCGGCGCTGATTTCGCTGGCGCGCGGCGGCTGGCTGGCGCCGGAAGCCCTGGTGATCGTGGAGGAGGCGGCGGCGGCCGTTTTCGAGCCGGCGGCGGGCTTCGACCTGCTTGAGCGTCGCGATTACGGCGAAACGGAAGCGATTTTTTTGCGTCATGCGCCCAAGGGACAGGCTTGACCCACCCCGGAGCGTGCCCTATGACAGGCGCATCATTCAGGAAACGTTCCCAATGCGGAAAATCCTTGTAGTTATTCGAGCGCCACGAGCGGGCCGGGACTGACCCGGATCACCTGCCGATGGCGCATACCCGGGTCCCGAAAGGGGCCTTTTTTATTTTGGTCGCGCCGGAATGGGCCGTGTCCGGACCCTCGGGCCAGAGGCCCGGTCAGGAGCGAACGCGACGCCGAGCTGATGCGAGGGGACCCATGACCACGAATGTCGCGGGCATGGAAACAAAACGAAACAGATGAGCTGGAGCTGAAAATGTCGAAGATCATGACCGGCGCCGAAATGGTGGTCCAGGCCCTGCAGGACCAGGGCGTGACGCATTTGTTCGGTTATCCGGGCGGCGCGGTCCTTCCGATCTATGACGCTCTCTTTCACCAGACCAAGATCGAGCATGTCCTCGTCCGCCACGAGCAGGGCGCGGCCCATGCGGCGGAAGGCTATGCGCGGTCGTCCGGCAAGGTCGGCTGCCTGTTGGTGACTTCCGGCCCGGGCGCGACCAACGCCGTCACCGGCCTCACTGACGCCTTGATGGATTCGATCCCGCTGGTCTGCATCACCGGCCAGGTGCCGACCCATCTGATCGGCTCGGACGCCTTCCAGGAGGCGGATACGGTCGGCATCACTCGCCATTGCACCAAGCACAATTATCTCGTCCGCCGTATCGAGGACCTGCCGCGCATCCTGCACGAGGCGTTCTATATCGCGCGCTCGGGGCGCCCCGGCCCGGTGGTGATCGACATTCCGAAGGACGTGCAATTCGCCAGCGGGACCTATTCCGCACCGAAGAACGTCCAGCACAAGACCTATCAGCCGCAGCTCAAGGGCGACATCGGCAAGATCAAGCAGGCCCTGGCCATGATGTCCAAGGCCAGGAAGCCGATCTTCTACACCGGCGGCGGCGTCATCAACGCCGGCCCGCTGGCTTCGACCCTGCTGCGCGATCTGGTGGCGCAGACCGGCTTCCCGATCACCTCGACGCTGATGGGCCTCGGCGCCTATCCGGCCTCCGGCAAGAACTGGCTCGGCATGCTGGGGATGCACGGCTCCTACGAGGCCAATAACGCGATGCATGATTGCGACCTGATGGTCTGCGTCGGCGCGCGTTTCGACGACCGCATCACCGGCCGCCTCGACGCCTTCGCGCCTTATTCCAAGAAGATCCATATCGACATCGACCCCTCCTCGATCAACAAGAACGTGCCGGTTGATCTCGCCATCATCGGCGACTGCGCCCATGTGCTGGAAGACATGGTGCGGCTGTGGCGTTCCGAGGCGCATTCGGTCGAAAAGAAGGCGCTTGCCGAATGGTGGAGCCAGATCGATCGCTGGCGCGGCCGCAATTCTTTCGGCTACAAGAAGTCCGAGAGCACGATCAAGCCGCAATATGCGGTCGAGCGCCTCTACGCACTGACCAAGGGTCGCAAGACCTACATCACGACGGAAGTCGGCCAGCACCAGATGTGGGCCGCGCAGCATTATCGCTTCGAGGAGCCCAACCGCTGGATGACCTCCGGCGGCCTCGGCACCATGGGCTACGGCCTGCCGGCGGCGATCGGCGCCCAGCTCGCCAACCGCGATTCGCTGGTGATCGACATCGCGGGCGAGGCTTCGATCCTGATGAACATCCAGGAGCTTTCGACGGCCAAGCAATATCGCTGCCCGGTGAAGATCTTCATCCTGAACAACGAATATATGGGCATGGTGCGCCAGTGGCAGGAATTGCTGCATGGCGGGCGCTATTCCTCGTCCTATTCCGAGGCTCTGCCCGATTTCGTCAAGCTCGCCGAGGCCTATGGCCTCAAGGGCATGCGCTGCTCCGATCCGTCGCAGCTCGACGCCGCGATCCAGGAAATGATCGACAGCCCCGAGGCGGTGGTGTTCGACTGCGTCGTGGACAAGTCGGAAAACTGCCTGCCCATGATCCCGTCGGGCAAGGCGCATAACGAGATGATCCTGCCCGACGCGGACGAGGATATCGGCAGCGTCATCGACGACAAGGGCAAGATGCTGGTCTGACGCCACGCTTCGCCAAGTTGGGACCCATTTCAAGATCGGACGGCCTTCATGAACGCCCAGACCCCCGCCGCGCTCTCGCCCTATTCCTCTTCCAATGGCAAGGCGTCGCGTTCCGAGACGCACACACTTTCCGTGCTTGTCGATAACGAACCGGGCGTTCTCGCCCGCGTGGTCGGCCTGTTTTCCGGCCGCGGCTATAATATCGAAAGCCTGACCGTGGCCGAAGTCGCCCATGCGCAGCAGCTTTCGCGGATCACCATTGTCACCACCGGCACGCCGGAGACGATCGAGCAGATTTCACATCAGCTCGAACGCATTGTGCCGATCCACAAGGTCACGGACCTGACCATCCTCGGCAACGCCATCCAGCGCGAGCTGGCGATGATCAAGGTGAAGGGAAAGGGCGAGAACCGCATGGAGGCAATGCGTCTCGCCGAGGCCTTCCGCGCCCGGGTCATCGACGCCTCGCTGGACAGCTTCATTTTCGAACTGACCGGCGCGGCCAAGAAGATCGACGATTTCGTCGAGCTGATGCGCCCGATCGGGCTGGTCGAAGTCTCGCGCACCGGCGTCGCCGCCATCACCCGCGGTCCGCAGGGGATGTGACGGTTGGACAAGCTCGTATCGGGAAGCGGTCTTGGCGCGACCGCGTCGAGACCACTCGCGCATCATGACTTTCGTCCCGACATCAACGGCCTGCGCGCGCTGGCCGTGCTGGCGGTGCTCGCCTTTCACGGCGGGCTTCCCGTTCCCGGCGGTTTCGCCGGCGTCGACATCTTCTTCGTCATTTCCGGCTTCCTGATCTCGCGGATCATCCTGAGCGAGCGCGCGGCGGGCGCGTTTTCGCTGCTCAGCTTCTATGGCAAGCGCGTCAAGCGCATTCTGCCGGCGCTGCTGCTGGTGCTGTTTTCGAGCTGGATCGTCGCCTATACGCTGCTCGATCCGACCGAGTTCCGCCGTTTCGGCGGCCATATGGAGGCCAGCTCCTATTTCTCGGTCAATCTCTGGCTTTACCGCAACGCCGGCGCGCCGGGGGCCTATTTCCTGCCCAACGCCCGCTATTTTCCGCTGCTGCATCTCTGGTCGCTGAGCATCGAGGAGCAGTTCTATCTGGTCTGGCCCGCGCTGCTGCTCGGCCTGTTCAAGGCGCGCCGGTTCCTGGCGCCCGCTGTCGCTGTCATTTTCCTCGTCTCGCTCGTCTTCTGCATCGTCATGACGGGCATCGACTCGACGGCCGCCTTCTATTTCCTGAGCGCGCGCGCCTGGGAACTGGCGCTTGGCGCGATGCTGGCGCTGCGCGAGGTATTCTGGCAGCCGGACCGGCCTTCGCCGCGCGCCGCCAATCTGGGCGCGGGTCTGGGCCTGTTCATGATGCTGTTCAGCGTCTTCTGGCTCCTGAACGAGGCGGCGCCCTGGCCGGGTTCCCTGGCGCTCGTTCCCACCGTCGGCTGCGCTTTGGTCATCGCCTCGCCGGGCGCGCGGATCAGCCAGATCGTGTTCGGAAATCGCGTCGCGCAGTTTTTTGGCCTGATCTCCTATCCGCTTTATCTCTGGCATTGGCCGCTGCTGTCCTTCGCTCATAACCAGATCGGCGATCATCTCCCTCCGGCGCTCACGGCGGGCCTGCTCGGGTTGTCGGTCCTGCTGGCTTTTCTGACCTGGCGTTACCTTGAAGGCCCCGTCGCGGCGGCCTATAGCCGCAAGCCTCTGGCCGTGGCGGCGCCGCTGCTGGCCGGGCTCGCGCTCGCGGGGCTGCTCGGCAGCGTCACCCGCTCGACCAATGGTTTTCCGCACCGCTTTCCCGATCCGGTGCTGACGGTGTTCAACTATCAGCTTGGCGGCGGCGACGGCCCGGTCGAAAAGCTCCGTTGCAGCGAAAATCGCGTCCACGACCGGGACTCGATCGACAAGGCGCGCGAGAAGGCCAAGGCCTTCTTCAGCGAGCGGAATTGCGCCAGGCTCGACCATCCCGGCAAGCCAACCATCGTTTTCCTCGGCGATTCACACATGCTGCATCTGCTCGCCGGCCTTAGAAGCGCCTATGGCGACAACGTCAACATTGTCGTGCTGTCGTCGCTGGGCTGCGCTCCGCTCATCGCGCAGACCGACTGGCGCGGCGGCATCACGGGATCGTCGCGCTGCCGGGCGGTCAATGAGGAGATTGTCCGCAACATTGTCGGGCTCCAGCCCGCGGCCATCGTCGTCGGCGCCTATTTCGCGGAGTTCTATTATGGCTATGTCCGCTATCTGCCGGACTTTCTGAAGCAGTTCGACGCCAATGTCGCGGCTTTGCGTCAGGCCGGCGTGCAGGCGCCCCTTTTCGTGCTGGGGCAGGTGCCGACCTGGTCGCCCGGCCTGCCGATTCTGGTGGGCCGCGAAGTGCTCGCCGGTCGCGTTCCAAGCGAAATCTCGCGCGAAAATCTGAACCCGGAAAGCCTCGAAATCGACGCGCTCTTCGCCGCGCACAAGTGGGGTGAAAACGTCTTCTACATTTCGCAGGCCGCAAAACTTTGCGGGGAACAGGGCTGCCGCCGCTTCGTCGGACCGCGCGTGCCCGATGACATGATCGCCACCGACTATGGCCATTACAGCAACGCCGGCTCGATCTATGCGGTGAAGAATTTCCTCGTCCCGGCGCTTGCGCCGGCGTTGGCGGCCGCGAAGGCGCAGAAGCCGAACTGAACCGCGTGCCGCGCGCGTGAAAAAAGAGAAGGCCCGCTTGCCGGCGGGCCTTTTTTTGTGGGCGTCTGGCTGTCGTCAGCCTCTTTTCAGATTGGGATGCACCGTCTTGTCGATGATGTGCAGGTCGTGGCCGATGACATGCTCGGTCGAGCCGACGATCAGCGGGTCCGGCGGGCGGACGATGCTCAGATCCTTGTTGGGATAGGGCAGGGACCACAGGAAATGCGTCATGCAGGCGAGGCGGGCGCGCTTCTTGTCGTCGGATTTGACGATGATCCAGGGCGCGTCGGCAGTGTCCGTATAGAAGAACATCGCTTCCTTGGCCTCAGTATATTCGTCCCATTTGCCGAGCGAGGCGAGGTCGATCGGCGAGAGCTTCCATTGCTTGAGCGGATCGTCCTTGCGGGCCTCGAAGCGGCGGCGCTGCTCCTCGCGCGAGACCGAGAACCAGTATTTGAACAATCTGACGCCCGACCGCGTCAGCATGCGTTCGACTTCCGGGCACTGGCGCATGAATTCGAGATAATCGGTCGGGGTGCAGAAGCCCATCACGCGCTCGACGCCGGCGCGATTATACCAGGAGCGGTCAAACAGGCATATTTCGCCGGCCGACGGCAATTGCGAGATATAGCGCTGGAAGTACCATTGCGTGCGCTCGCGTTCGGTCGGCTTCTGCAGCGCCACCACGCGGGCCGTGCGGGGGTTCATATGCTCCATGTAGCGCTTGATCGTGCCGCCCTTGCCGGCGGCGTCGCGGCCTTCAAACAGCATGACGATCTTCTCGCCGGTCTGTTCGACCCAGCGCTGCGCCTTGAGCAATTCCTGCTGCAATTTCAGCATGTGCTCTTCATAGGGCGCGGTGCGCATGCGCGCGGCATAGGGATACTCGCCGGTCTCGAACACGCGGCGGATCGCGGCGGGGTCGTGACGCATCTGGGCGAGATGGTGCTGCGGGCTGTCGGCGGCGCCAGCCTCGGCCCCGAGCTCGGCCCCCGCCTTGGCCTCGGCCTTGGCCTTGGGTTTGGTCACGGGCTTTCTTGTCGCGGCGGCGTTCGCCGGCGCGAGGGCCTTGGCCGGCGTCGGAGCGACGGTCAGGGACGGCAAGGTGGGCGCCGGCGCGGGCGCGACGTTGGCGGGCTCCGGCGCGGCGACGACGGTTTCGGCTTTGTCGGTTTTTTGGTCCAAGCTGACTTCCTCCAGGCGGCGGATATGCGAAGCCCGACGCGCGCAAGGCGCCCCGGCAGGTTGTTGTCACGCTATTGTAATAATTGCGCGTCCGCCATGATCCGGCGCAATGCCGAGGAAAGAAAAAGGCCGACTCAGGCCCCCGCCTTGAGCAATTTGTAGTCGATGGCATCGAGCAAGGCCTGGAAAGAGGCGTCGATCAGATTGGGCGAGACGCCGACGGTGGTCCAGGTCTCGCCATTCAAGTGCTCGCCGTTCTTGTCGCCGAATTCGATCAGCACGCGCGTCACCGCGTCCGCGCCGCCCTGGAACACGCGCACGCGGAAGTCGAGCAGTTCGATATCGGCGATATATTTCTGATATTTGCCGAGATCCTTGCACAGCGCGACATAGAGCGCATGAACGGGTCCGTTGCCCTCGGCTGCCGAGATCAGGTTCTCGCCGTCGATCTTCACCCGCACTGTGGCTTCGGAGAACGTCTCCAGCTCGCCTTGCGCATTATGGCGGCGCTCGACATCGACGCGGAAGCGCTCGACCTCGAAATAATCCGGCACATGGCCGAGCACGCGCCGCGCCAGCAGTTCGAAACTGGCGTCGGCGCCCTCATAGGCGTAGCCCTGCGCCTCTTTCTCCTTCACCGCGTTCAGCAGCCGCAATACGCGGGGGTCGTCCTTGGCGACGGCCACGCCCAGCCGCTCCAGTTCGGCGAGGATGTTGGACTTCCCGGCCTGGTCGGAAACCAGCACGCGGCGGACGTTGCCGACCGTGTCGGGCGTCACATGCTCATAGGTGCGCGGGTCCTTCATCACCGCCGAAGCGTGGATGCCGGCCTTGGTCGCGAAGGCCGAGGCGCCGACATAGGGCGCGTGGCGGTCGGGCGCCCGGTTGAGCAATTCGTCGAGCGTATGGCTCAGCTTGGTCAGGCCGCGCAGGCTCTCCAGCGTCACGCCGATATCGTATTTCTCGGAAAACTCCGGCTTCAGCAACAGCGTCGGGATGATCGAGCAGAGATTGGCGTTGCCGCAGCGCTCGCCCAGTCCGTTCAGCGCGCCCTGGATCTGGCGGACGCCGCCGCGCAATGCGGCCAGCGAATTGGCGACCGCCTGTTCGGTGTCGTTATGGGCGTGGATGCCGAGATGATCGCCGGGCACGCGCGCCGCGACCGCGCGCACGATGGCCTCGATTTCGTGGGGAAGCGTGCCGCCATTGGTGTCGCACAGCACGACCCAGCGCGCGCCCGCCTTGTAGGCGGCCTCGGCGCAGGCCAGCGCATATTCCGGATTGGCCTTGTAGCCGTCGAAGAAATGTTCGCAATCGACGATCGCCTCGCGGCCCGCCGCCACGGCGGCGCCAACGCTGTCGGTCACGCCTTCGAGATTTTCCTCCAAACTGCAGCCGAGCGCGACATGGACCTGATAGTCCCAGCTCTTGGCGACGAAGACGATGGTGTCGGCGGCGCTGTCCAGCAGCGCGGCGACGCCCGGATCGTTGGCCGCGGAGCGTCCCGCCCGCTTCGTCATTCCGAAGGCCGCGAAATGCGCATTGGTTGTCCTTCGAGACTTGAAAAACTCCGTGTCCAGCGGATTGGCGCCGGGATAGCCGCCCTCGATGTAATCCACGCCAAGCGCGTCGAGCAGACCCGCGATCTGCTTCTTGTCGTCGAGCGAGAAATCGACGCCCGTGGTTTGGGCGCCGTCGCGCAGGGTGGTGTCAAACAGAGTGACGCGTTCGCGGCTCATTGGACCTGTTCTTTCACGGGGGCGAGCTTTTTTGTCATGGTGGTGTTGCCCAGGACTTCATCGCCAACAAAAACCATGTTGCGCTGGAGCGGCGCATAGTTGCGTCCGGCGAAGAAGGGCTGCGCGCAATCGGAGACGTCGGCGGTGAGGATCACGGCGTGACGCGCGCCCGCGAGCTTTTCCATTGCGTCGCATAGTTGCGTCGCCACGCGCTTGCGGGCGAAGGAGGGATGGACATAGAGCATGTCCAGCGAATTCGCGCCCTTGAGGCTGGCGAAGCCGGCGATTTCGCCGCCGATCAGGGCGACGATGGTCAGGGCGCCGGCGAGCTTTTGCGCGAAGGCGGCTTCATCGTCGGCAAGCGCCGCCCAGGCGTCGATTTGCGCGTCGCTGTAATCCTCCTGCGCCAGCTCCTCGATGCTGGCGCGAAACAAGGCGGCGAGCAAAGGCGTGTCGGCTGGCAGGGCCGGGCGCAGGGCGATCTTTGTGGCCATCACAGCAATCCATACCAATGCAACGTGAACCCCGCGACCAAAGCCAGCACGACCAGCTTCGCCACGAGATAAATGAGCCAATGGGCCGGGAAAGGCAGCGAGTCGCGCCAGTTCTTTTCCTTGTCGTCGGATGGTTCGCTCATCCCGCGACCTCCCATTCCGTGGTCGGCTCGCCGGTCGTCTTGTCCTTGCCGTCCTTGAGCTTCACGCCCATGTCGGCCAGCAGGTCGCGCAACCGGTCGGATTCCGCGAAATTCCGGGTTTTCCGCGCGGCGAGGCGTTCCGACACCAGTTTTTCCACTTCCGCGACGTCGACCGCGAGTTCCGGACCCTTCTGGTCCCAGGCGGCGGGATCGTCCTCCAGCAGGCCCAACAGGTTCGCGGCGCGCAAAAGCTTTTCGGCCTCCGCTCTCGCGGTCTGGCTGTCGCTCTCGCGCGGCTCGGCCTTGGCCGCCATGGCGTGCAGTTCGGCCATGGCGCGCGGGATGTTGAGATCGTCGCACAGCGCCTCGGCGAAGGCCTGACGCAAAGGCGCGTCAAAGGCGGTATCGGAATTGACGCCTTGCGCGCGCAAAATGGCGTACCAGCGCGAAAGGGTCTTTTCGGCTTCTTCCAGCGCCTTCACGGTCCAGTCTATCGGCTGGCGGTAATGGCTGCGCATCATGGCGAGGCGCAGAACCTCGCCCCTCCAGGCCTTGCCGCCGAATTTGTCGCTGTGCAGCAGCTCGTGGATGGTGACGAAATTGCCGAGGCTCTTCGACATTTTCTCGCCTTCGACCTGCAGGAAGCCGTTATGCATCCAGACGTTCGCCATCACGTCATGGCCGAAGGCGCAGCGGGTCTGGGCGATTTCGTTCTCGTGATGCGGGAAGACGAGATCGATGCCGCCGCCGTGGATGTCGAACATCTCGCCAAGATGCTTGTGCGACATGGCCGAGCATTCGAGATGCCAGCCCGGACGGCCACGGCCCCACGGGCTGTCCCAGCCCGGCTCGCTCTCCTTCGAGGGCTTCCAGAGCACAAAATCCATCTCGCCCTTCTTGTAGGGCGCGACATCGACGCGGGCGCCCGCGATCATGTCGTCAAGCGGACGGCGCGACAGCGCGCCATAGTCCGGCATCGAGGGCACGTCGAACAGCACGTGGCCGTCGGCGGCATAGGCGTGGCCATTGGCGATCAGCTTCTCGATGATCGCGATCATTTCCGCAATATGCTCGGTGGCGCGCGGCTGCACGTCGGGCGGCAGGCAGTTCAGCGCCGCCACATCTTCCTGAAAGACGCGGTTGGTTTCTTCCGTCAGTTCGCGGATCGTGATGGCGCGCTCGGCGGCGCGGGCGTTGATCTTGTCGTCCACGTCGGTGATGTTGCGGACATATTTGACGTGATCCGCGCCATATTTTTCGCGCAGCAGGCGGTACAGAACGTCGAAGACGATCAATGGCCGGGCGTTGCCGATATGGGCGAAATCATAGACGGTCGGCCCGCAGACATAGAGCCGCACATGGTCCGGATCGAGCGGGACAAAGATCTCACGCTCGCGCGAAAGCGTGTTGTAAAGTTTGAGCGGCGTCGAAACGGACATGAATCCCCCAGGCTTTGGCCGGGACGTCGATCTCGATGGATTTGGGGAGACATGACGGCGCCAGCCAGCTTGCAGCTAGCTGATAATCGAAATCCGGCAAAGAATGTTCGAATGCGTCATGGCCGCACCATGCTGATTTCAGCCGGCGCCGTCAAGGATTTCATTCTGTCACGAATTCATGTGCCGCAAAACCCTGCGCATAGAGCAAGGCGGTGAGGTCGCCGTGATCGACCCGCGCCTGCGCGGCAGCGGCCACGGCGGGCTTGGCGTGATAGGCCACGCCGAGGCCGGCGGCCTCCAGCATGGCGAGATCATTGGCGCCGTCGCCGATGGCCAGAGTCTGCTCGGGCGACAGTTCGTGGCTCGCGGTCAACTCCTGAAGCGTCGCGAGCTTGGCCGCCTTGCCGAGAATGGGTTCGGCCACATGGCCGGCGAACCGGCCTTCTTCGATCAGGAGCGTGTTGGCGCGGTTCTCATGGAAGCCGATGGCCTCGCCGATGCGCGAGGTGAAGACAGTGAAGCCGCCCGAAACCAGCGCGGTATAGGCGCCATGGGCGCGCATGGTCTGCACCAGGGCGCGACCGCCGGGCGTCAGCGTGATGCGCTCGTTGATCGCCGTTTCCACGACGCTGGCGGCAAGGCCTTTGAGGAGGGCGACGCGCTCGCGCAGGGCGGGTTCGAAGGCGATCTCGCCGCGCATCGCGCGTTCGGTGATCGCCGCGACCTGTTCCTTCAGCCCGACGAAGTCAGCCAGCTCATCGATGCATTCCTGCCCGATCATGGTTGAATCCATGTCGGCGAGCAGCAGTTTCTTGCGCCGCCAGGCGATCGGCTGGACGAAGATATCGACCGGCGCGTCGCCGAGCGCGAGGCGAAGGACCGACATCGCCGCGCGGCAATAGGCGGCGTCGGCGAAGGCCCCCTCGGCGTGATTGCCATAGGCCGCGCCGGGTGCGAAAGGAATGTCTGCCGCCTCGTTCGGGGCAAGGATGACCGGCCCACGCGCGCCGGGCAGGCGGCTCGAAGCCGCGGCAAGAATTTCGGCGGTCAGGGCATCGGCGCCGGGCGCGCCAACCAATGTAGCGACATGGGTCATAAAGTTTTGAACGCTCGCAACTTGTCGAATCGGAAGGATGTTCAGGCCGTTCTTCTGGCAGGGCCCACGGCCAGCGGCAAGTCCGCCCGAGCCATTGAACTGGCGCGGGATTTGGACGGCGTCGTCATCAACGCCGATTCCATGGCTGTCTATCAGGATCTGCCGATCCTGTCGGCGCGCCCGACACCGGAGGAGACAGGCGACATACCGCATCTGCTTTTCGGCCATATCGCGGCCGAACGCAACTATTCCGTCGGCCAATGGCTCGCGGACGCGACCGCCGCGCTGGACGAGGCTCGACGCAGCGGCCGCCTGCCAATCTTCGTCGGCGGAACCGGCATGTATTTCAAGGCTTTGTTGCAAGGCCTCTCGAACATCCCCGCCGTGCCGGACGAGGTGCGCGCCCGCGTGCGCGCTGAGGCCGAGGGCGCGACGCCCGCCGAACTCCATGCGAAATTGAGCGCGCGCGACCCGGAAACGGCGGGCCGGCTGCGCCCGACCGACCCGCAGCGCATCCTGCGCGCGCTGGAGATTTTCGAGGCCGCCGGCGCGCCGCTCTCAAGTTTTCAGGGCGCGCGGCAGCCGCCTTTGCTCGATGCTGCGCGATGCGATTGCCTGTTTCTGGCGCCGGAGCGCGCGGCGCTCAACGCTCGCATCGACGCGCGTTTCGACCGGATGATGGAGGCCGGGGCGCTCAATGAGGTCCGCCGTCTGATCGTCCGCAACCTCGACCCCGCGCTGCCAGCGATGCGCGCCGTCGGCGTCCCCGGGCTGAGCGCTTTTTTGCGCGGCGAAATTTCGCTGGAGGCGGCGGTCGAGAAGAGCAAACGCGACAGCCGCCAATACGCCAAAAGGCAATTCACTTTCGCGCGGACGCAATTGCCGGAATTTGTGTGGGAGGCCGTGGACTGACGGAACGAAGCCGTCACGCCATGAGCCATTTCGCCAGATCCGCCGCCTTCGGGATCCCGCCCGCATGTACGACCTTGCCGTCGATCACGACGCCCGGCGTGGAAAGGACGCCGAATTTGGCGATCTCCGCGTAATCCGTCACCTTTTCAATCGTGATGTCGACGCCGAGCCGCTGGGCTTCCGTTCGCACCATCTGCTCCGTCTCCTGACAGCGTTTGCAGCCCGAACCGAGAACCTTGACGTCTCTCATGGGATTGGCCTTTCCTTCAGGAGAACAAAGTGTTGAACAAATAGCCGACGGCGACGATTCCCAACGCGACAACGCCGACGAACACGGCAAGAAGCTTCGCCGTCAGCACCTTGCGCAGGATGATCATTTCCGGGAACGACAGCGCGGTCACGCTCATCATGAAAGCGAGCGCCGTGCCCAGCGCCGCGCCCTTGCCGAGCAAGGCTTCGACCACCGGAATGATGCCCGCCGCATTGGAATAGATCGGAACGCCGATGACGACGACGGCCGGCACGGACCACCAGCTGTTCTTACCCATGATGGAGGCAAGCAGATCTTCGGGCGCATAGCCATGGATCAAGGCCCCGGCGGCGATGCCGACAATGATCCAGATCCAGACCCTGCCGACGATGTCGCGCACCGCCTCGACGCCGGCCTTGATGCGGTCCACGACCGAGATCGTTTCGACGGGCGTTTCGACCGCGCCGGCGCGCACGTTGCGCACCCATTCCTCGAGCCAGCTTTCAAGATGCAGCCGCCCGATCACCCAGCCGGAGGCGATCGCCACGCCAAGGCCAAAGGACAGATAGGTCAGCGCCACTTTCCAGCCCACCAGAGCAAACAGAAGCCCCAGCGCGACTTCGTTGATCATCGGAGCGGCGATCAGGAAGGAGAATGTCACGCCCAGCGGAACGCCCGCGGAGACGAAGCCGACAAACAGAGGCACCGCCGAGCAGGAACAGAAGGGCGTGAAAATTCCAAGCGCCGCCGCCGCGATATTGCCGATACCCTCGCGTTTGCCCGCGAGAAGCGCGCGGGTGCGTTCCGGCGAGAAAAAGCTGCGCACGACGCCCATGGCGAAGACGACGAGCGTGAGCAGCATCAACACCTTCGGGGTGTCATAGATGAAAAACCGGACGGCTTCGGCCAGATGGCTGCCGGGAACGAGCGGCAAAAGCCCTGTCGCCCAATCGGAAAGCCAGGGCAGTCGTCCATAGACCGCAAACCACAGGGCGATCATCGCCGCCGTCGCGCCGACCCACAAAGCCGTCGGCTCCCGAGGTCCGGATTGAAGATCTGGAGGGGCGTTCACGCTCATTGGGCGTCCTTCCCGCATTACGACGCTGCGATCATGATCGCGGCGCGCCGAGGCGGCAAGGTTCGTCGCGAGGAGCCATAATGGAAACGAACTTCATGCGGCGCAATATATGCGCGATGCCGCATATATGTAATGGAGCATTCGGGATAAGACGCGCAACTTCGGCCGGGTCCGTCATTGCGAGCGACGCGAAGCAATCCGCGCCGGCTTGCCGGCTCTGGATTGCTTCGTCGCCTTCGCTCCTCGCGATGACGGAATGGCTCACTCCCCCATATCGAACGCGCCACGATCCACGCCGCCG
>NZ_JASHHX010000010.1 GCF_030056575.1 Rhodoblastus sp. 17X3
AAGGTTGATTGATGTGATGTTATTATCGCCGTTCAGCGCATCAATACTCGCGGCCACATTTGCTGCGGTATCGGAAATGCTGAAACCACCAGGCAAGGCATCGAGGCTTGCTTGATCCGTCAAGAACGTCGCGACAGAAACCGTAGTAGTCATGGCGCCCTCCCGGGAATGCTCTTATGAAGAAGGAGGTCGAGACCTTTTAGGGGGGACCTCTTCATTATCGCGTTTGGAAAGCCCCACACCTCTCGCTGCCCCCCGGGGGGCGCTCGTTGATCGGCGTATATGGTTCCGTCCAGTTCGGGTGACTACTGTCTAGAGAGCCCTGAGGCGGAATACTCGCCTTGTCGACTAGCAGCACTTGGACGCGGGGGACCAAAGCCCACAACTACGAAGTTGATACGCATGTTGGACAGCAGTCAAATAACTTTGCCGTGCGTGAACCCGAAAAGGCGGACTCAGAGTCACATACTTAAGAGCATATCGCAAAAAAAACTGTGGAATAAACTTAAGTTTAAAACACAATATATATATTATATTCGCAAGCATACCTGAATCATACAGTAAAAGTAAAGACTCCTTAAATTACACTACCTAAATATAGCTTAAGCATTGCGCCGCCTATTCGTAAAGATAGATTTCAATACTTCTGCCTTTCGGGGATTACACCGCACACCCCTCCCCGCGGATCATTCATATCCCCGTCTCGCCGCGGGATGAGGTGGATGACCGCGCCGCCATCGTCAAGGCGACCGGCGGCGTCGATCTGCCGGGCCTCGCCGCAAGACTGCTCGACGCCGTAGATCCCGACGCCCTTGCCGCCCGCATCCCGCCCGAGGCGCCGGACAAGGACAGGGACGCCGCGCGCGAGACCCTCAAGGACGAAGCCGCCAGAGCCTTCGACGATCCGGCCCTGCGGCGGCTGCTCAAGGACATCAAGGCCGCCGCCGACATCCGCATCGACACCATTTCGACCGACGCGGTGGTCTCCTCCGGCTGGGATGAGAAAAAGGCGCAGGACGCCGTCGCCAAATTCCAGCGCTTCCTCGATGAGCGCCGTGATGTGCTCGTCGCGCTGCAAATCCTCTATTCCCGGCCTTACGCCGGCCGCCATCCGACCCATGCGGCGGTCGAGGACCTGCGCGACGCCCTCAAGCGCCCGCCGTGGCTGCTGGAGCCGGTCGACCTCTGGCGCGCCTACAAGCGTCTCGCCAGCGACAAGGTGCGCGCCAATACGGCCGGAACCCTGGCTGACATCGGCATGCTGGTGCGCTACGCCCTGCGGCAGTCGGAGACGCTGGAGCCGTTGTCGTCACTGGCCGCCGGCCGCTTCAATCTCTGGCTCTGCCGCGCGGAAAAGGCCGGCCGGGCCTATTCGGACGAGCAAAGGGCCTGGCTCGCCGCCATTCGCGATCATCTCGCCGTCAATGTCGAAATTACGACCCGGGACCTGATAGACGCGCCGGAATTCGCCGCCAAGGGCGGGATTCTCAAGGCCCGCACGCTGTTCGGCGACAGGCTGCCGAACATGCTGGACGATTTGACCGAGGCTTTGGTTGCGTGAACCGCACCAGCCAGCCGGGGCGCGCCGGAGCGCGCCATTTCTTGATGAATCATGATATTTCATGATAGCATGCGCAATCAAAGGATATCGCCATGGCCGCTCAAAACCACGAGAAATTCGCCACGCAGGTTGATTCCGAAATCCTTCGCTCCGTGCGCGAGATCGCCCGCAGCGAAGGCCGCCAGATTCAGACCCTGGTGAACGAAGCTCTGTCCGACCTGATCGAGAAGAGAAGGCAGGCGCATCCGCGCGCCCATGTCATGGCGGCCTATCAGGCCAGCCATGACAAATTTGCGCCGCTGTACAAGAAACTCGCCGAATGACGGACTTCTTGACCGTTCTCGAAGTCCTGGCGATTCATGACGATCAGATTGCGCGTTATGGCGGCGCGCCGGGCCTGCGCGATCCCGGCCTGCTGGAAGCCGCTCTGTTCCGTCCGCAAACCGGCTATTACGCCGATCTGGTCGAGCAGGCCGCGGCGCTCTGGGAGAGCCTGTCGCAAAACCATCCCTTCATCGACGGCAACAAGCGCACCGCCTTCGCCGTCATGTACACCTTTGTCGTCATCAATGGCGCGCGGCTGACGGCGGGCGCGGGCGAGACCGAGGATTTCGTGCTGGACTTGTACCGGTCGGGAAATTTCGCCTTCGCGCCCCTGACATCATGGCTGCGCGACAATCTGGAATTTTCAGAAGCGCCGTTCGAGCAAGGCGACGGGATATTGTGATCGGGATCGATTGGGCCGCGTCATGAGGGATCTTGCGAAAAATCAGGACGCAGCGCGTGCGCCGGAGCCGAGTCTTCGATCGGACAGAGTGAGTCGCGACTACTTCAACTGGTTCGCGAGATAACGTATGGCACCGTCGAGAGTGAAGAGTTCGGGATAATCGAGCTCCGGAATATTGACGCCGACGCGACGGTGAATGGCCGTCATGAGATTGAGAAAATCCATTGAATCGAGATCGAGGGCCTCGCGCAAATCAGCGGCAGGGTCGAGTTTCCGAGAGTCCGATTCAGGCGCAATATTTCCGATTTCCTCCAGAAAGATCGTGCGAATTTCAGTATCGTTCATAAGCTTTCGGGCTCCTGCAGAAGTTTGCCGATCTCCGCGAGAAACAAAGCGCCAGCATGGCCGTCGCTGACGCGGTGATCGGCCGCCAGCGTGACAGTGAGGACGGATCGCGCCTGGACATCCTCCCCGACCAGCCACGGCCTCCGCAAAATCGTCCCGAACCCGACCAATGCGACCTGTGGAGGATAGATGATCCCGAACAAGGCCTCGACGCCTCGCTCGCCGAGGCTCGATACGGTGATAGTCGCATAGGCGATTTCAGAGCTGCGGATCCGCCCGGCCCGCATCCGCTGCACGAGGTCGCGCAATCGGGCCATCAGCTCGTCGAGGGAAAGCCGATCGACGTCGTGAAGCGCAGGGGCCGCCAATCCGCCGCCGCGAATGGCGATCGCGGTCCCGACGTGGATGGCGGCGGAAGGCTCGAACCGTCCCTCCCGCCAGAAGCCGTTGAATTGCGGAAATCGTTTCACGGCGAGCGCGACCGCCTTGATCGCCAAGGCGGCGAACAACAGACGTTCGGCGGGCGGACGGTCGCCATTCGTGCGCGCGAGCCAGGTTTCAATCGCGGTGACGTCGAATTGGTGCTGCAAGTAATAGTGCGGAATTTCCCGTTTGGATCGCGCCATGGCGGCCGCGATCGCCTCGCGCATGACGCCGAGGTCAAGGCCGAGCGGTTTCTTCACTTCGCTCGTGGCGCGGCTTCGCAAGACATCCTCGCGGACGATCGCGCCGTCGGGACCGCTGCCGACGACCGCGGCAAGATCTACGCCGACGGAACGCGCGAGTTCCCGCGCGGCTGGCGACGCAAGCACGCGGCCGCCTTCACGACGGGGAACGCCCGCCGGCGCAGCCGATAGCGACTGCGGCCGGGATAACGCGCCCGGCGGTGCGGCGACAATTTCGGGCGACGCGCGCGGCCTTTCGCCCGCGGCCTCGGCCATAGTGGACGTACGAATGCGCGCCAGCGGCGTTCCCACTGGAACACGCGCTCCCGGCTCTACCAGGATTTCCGCTACCTCGCCGGCTTCGAAAACTTCAACTTCAATGGCGCCCTTCTGCGTTTCGACAACAGCGACAATGTCGCCGCGCTTGACCTTGTCGGCGGGTTTCACCAGCCACTCGACAAGCGTTCCAGCCTCCATGTCGGCGCCGAGCGACGGCATCCGGAAATCGACGACGTCGGCGCTCATTACGACCTGCCGAAAACAGTTTTTACCGCCGCAACGATCTTCGACGTCTGCGGGATCGCCGCCTCTTCGAGATGCCGGGCGTAGGGAATGGGGACTTCCTCGCTGCAGACGCGGCGAACCGGAGCGTCCAGTTCGAAAAAGGCTCCCTCGACGATCCTTGCGCAGATCTCCGCCGCAAGGCTACCCGAGCGCCAGCCTTCATCGACAATCAACGCGCGGCGCGTCTTGCGCACCGACCGCAAGATCGTGTCGTCGTCGAGCGGCCTAAGGCTGCGCAGGTCGATGACTTCGGCGCGAATGTTCTCGCTCTCCAGCGCTGTGGCGGCGGCGAGCGTCTTCCACAAAGATCCGCCATAGGTAATGAGGGTAATATCCTCGCCGGCGCGCCGCACCGCCGCCTTGTCTATGTCAACGGCGCCCGCCGCCGCAGAGAGTTGTCCCGTCATGTTGTACAGCATGACATTTTCGAAAATCAGCACGGGATCGGGATCGAGCAACGCCGTCCAGAGCATGCCGCGCGCGTCTTCAAGCGTCGCGGGCGCCAGAACCTTGATGCCCGGAATATGCGCATACCACCCTTCAAGGCTGTGCGAATGCTGGGCCGCGAGCTGCCGGCCGGCGCCGGTGGCCATGCGGATCACCAGCGGAACGCCGAACTGGTTGCCCGACATGTGGCGGATGGTCGCCGCCGTGTTGAGGATCTGATCGAGGGCGAGCAGGCTGAAATTGACCGTCATCAATTCGACGATCGGCCGCAGGCCCGCCATGGCCGCGCCTATTCCGGCGCCGGTGAAGCCCGATTCCGAAAGCGGCGTATCGCGGATGCGGTCTGGACCGAATTCGGCCAAAAGGCCTTTGCTGACGGCGTAGCAGCCTCCGTAACGGCCGACATCCTCGCCCATCATGAAGACGCGCTCGTCCCGGAGCATGGCCTCGCGGATCGCCTCCCGCACGGCCTCGCGATAGGTCGTCTCGATGAGGCCACCGCCACCAGCCGGGGCCTTGAGAGCGTCAGGTGCCAGGTTCATGCCCCACCTCCGCGCAGACGAAACGCTTCAGATTCTCGACCGGCTCCCATTGTCCCGCCTCGGCAAAGGCGACCGCCTGTTCGATTTCGGCAGCGACCGCGCTCTCGATGCGTGCGATGTCTTCGGGGTGGACAATGTTATTGGATTGCAGCCATTCGCTGAAACGCAAAATCGGCTCCCTATGCCGCCAGGACTCGACTTCGGCCTTGTCGCGATAGAGCTGCGCGTCGAACATGGAATGAGCCCGCAGCCGGTAGGTTCGGCATTCAAGAAAATAGGGCTTTCCTGTTTCGCGCACCGCGCGCACGGCGCGTCGGGCCGCCGCTTCGACGGCGACGACGTCCATCCCATCCAGCGCTTCGGATTGAATGCGATAACAGGTCGACTTGCGCTGAATGTCCGTTTCCGATTCCGTGAGCGCCAGCGCGGTGCCCATCGCATAGAGATTGTTCTCGCAGACGAACAGGATCGGTAGAGACCACAGCGCGGCGAGATTGAGGCTCTCGTGAAATTCGCCCTCGGCGACCGCCCCGTCGCCGAAAAAACAGGCGGTGACATTGCTTTCGCGTCGCATGTGGTCCGCGAGGCCGAGCCCCACCGCGAGCGGCAGGCCGCCGCCTACAATGGCATTGCCGCCGTAAAAATTCCTGGCGCTGTCGAACAGGTGCATCGAGCCGCCGCGTCCCAGGCAACAGCCTTCCTGCTTGCCATACATTTCCGCAAGCGCTGCGCCCATCGGCACCCCACGCACCAATGCGTGGCCGTGCTCGCGATAGGTCGAAACGACGCGGTCGCGCTCCTCCAGCACGGAAATGACGCCGACGGCGATGGCCTCCTCACCGTCGTAAAGATGCAGGAAGCCGCGGATTTTTTCCTGCGTGTAAAGCTCCGCGCATTTATCCTCGAAGCGCCGGATGCGGACCATCTGCCCAAGCAGATCCAACGCATGCGCGCGCGTCAGGTGCGGCTTGTCCTTCGTCTCGGTCATCGTTCCTCGCTTTCTAGCGTCGAAAGATCGCCTTCCGGCAAGCCCAATTCGCGCGCCTTGAGCAGGCGGCGCATGATCTTGCCACTTCGCGTCTTGGGCAGGTTTTGGCGGAACGCGATGTCCTTCGGGGCAACGGCCGGCCCAAGGCGCTGGCGCGCATGGCCCAGCAATTCCTTGCGCAGCGCCTCGCTCGGCTCGAAGCCGTTCCTCAAGGCCACGAAGGCTTTCACGACTTCGCCCATCGTCGGCTCGGGCACGCCGATCACGCCTGCCTCGGCGACCGCCGGATGCTCCATGAGCGCGCTCTCGACCTCGAAGGGACCGATGAGATGGCCCGCGCTCTTGATGACGTCGTCCGCCCGCCCGACGAACCAGTAATAGCCTTCGTCATCCCGCATTGCGAGATCGCCAGTGAGGTACCAGCCGCCGGCAAAGCATTTCCGGTAGCGCTCCTCCTCGTGGAGATAGCCGCGCATCATGGAGGGCCAGCCCGGACGCAAGGCCAGTTCACCCTTGGTCATCGGCGTTTCAATTTCGCGCACGGAACCGTCTCCGTGGCGCTCGACGATTCCGGCCGCGACGCCGGGCAGCGGGCGGCCCATCGATCCCGGCTTGACGTCCATCGAACGGAAATTGGAGATCATGATGCCGCCGGTCTCGGTTTGCCACCAATTGTCGTGGATCGGCTTGCCGAAGGCCTCGACGCCCCAGGCGACGGCCTCGGGGTTGAGAGGCTCGCCGACGCTCGCGATAAGGCGCAGACGCGACAGGTCGAACCGTCGTGCGATCTCGACTCCCGCCTTCATCAACATGCGGATTGCCGTCGGGGCCGTGTACCACACGGTCACCCTCTCCCTCTCGAGGATGCGATACCAGCGCTCCACGTCGAACTCCGCCTGATCGACGATCAGGGAGCATCCATTGGTGAGCGGTGAAATGACGCCATAGGAGACGCCCGTCACCCAGCCGGGGTCCGCCGTACACCAGAAGGTGTCGTCCGGCTTCAGGTCGAGGGCGAGTCGGCCGGTGACATGGTGGGACACGACCGCCTCATGAACATGGACGGCGCCCTTGGGCCGGCCTGTCGTGCCGCTGGTGAAATGCACCAGCGCGATGTCCTCTGGCGCCGTCCAGACCGTTTCGAACATCGCCGGGCTCGACTCCATGGCCGCAGCCAGGTCGATCGTTCCCTCCGGGGGACTGCCGGAACATTCGGTCAGGAAAACATGCTCCAGCGCCGCGAGCTCCTTGCGCCAAGGCTCAACCTTGCGGCGATAGAAGGCCTCGGACGTGACAAGAACGCGTGCCTCTCCAATGGTCATGCGGGCCTTGATCGGCTCCGGCCCGAAGGCGGAAAACAGCGGCGAGAAAACACCTCCGCTTTTGAGCGTCCCCAGTAAAACCGCATAGAGCTCCGGCGCGCGTCCAAGCAGCGTGAAGACATGATCGCCCTTTGATACGCCCCGACTGGCCAAAACATAGGCGAACCGGTTTGCGGCGGCGCCAAGCGCGGCATAGGTCCAGTCCCGGAACTGATCGTCGCGCCCGATCCAGCGCAAGGCGCGGCGCTCGCCGCGGCCGCCGGCGATATGCCGGTCGATGGCCTCATGCGTGATGTTCAGACCGCCGCCCGGAAGCCCATCGAGCAGCGCGTGCGCCTCGGCCCAAGAAAACTTGTGAACGCCTTCCTCGTAGTCAACGAGATTGGCATCCTGGCATTCCCCCGGAGGCTTGCGTATTCGCCGCCCGTGCATCGAGGTCCACCATCATTTTATAAGCCATGATCTGCGCGGAGCGATCAGAAAGCAATGACGTTCGTCAATTTGCGCGCCGCGCTTGGATGCTGCCGCGCGAACCCATCGACCGTTTCGAGTTCATCCGTCGTGGAAAAGGCAAGCCGCGAAAGGTTGGAATGGCGATAAAGCTGGCCGGCGCGAAGCGCCTCGGCCCTGAGCGATCCGTTTCGTCCAAATGCTTTTTTGTGCGAGGCTGAGCGCAATACAGCGCCGAAACGCACCGTGGTCGAAAGACCTTGAAAAAATCATACGGGATCGGCGTTTAATAACAAACCCTCGAAGCTTTCGACGCTACCGCGCCGGCGACTTGGATCCGAGAGCCATGATGACGAGCAACGCTTCCCCGGCGCTCGGCTTTGCTTCATGCTTTGAGGGAACCGGGAACGTCGAACGGCTTGCCGGCGAGCGCGAGCCGATGGTTTGTTTTGGAGAGAAGCGACATGCGGATCGGCGTGCCAAAGGAGACCAAGGACAATGAATATCGCGTGGGGCTCACGCCGTCGTCGGTCTCCGAACTCATCCGGAGCGGGCACGAACTAGTGGTGGAACGAGGCGCGGGACTCGGCGCCGGCTTCACCGACAGCGCCTATGAGGCGGCAGGCGCCGCCATCGTCGATGGGCCGGACGCAATATTTGAAAACGCCGAACTCATTGTCAAGGTCAAGGAGCCTCTCCCTGTCGAGAGGTGGAAACTCAGACCAGATCAAATCCTTTTCACCTATTTGCACCTCGCTCCCGATCCGGAGTTGACCCACGATCTCGTTGGCAGCGGAGCCATTTGCATCGCCTATGAAACCGTGACCTCGCCAAGCGGCGGACTTCCGCTCCTGACGCCGATGTCCGAAGTCGCTGGACGGCTTGCTCCCCAGATCGGCGCGCATTTTCTTGAAAAGCAGACAGGAGGCCGCGGGGTTCTTCTCGCGGGCGTTCCCGGCGTCCCCGCAGCGGAGGTCGTCATTCTGGGAGCGGGCGTGGTTGGAAGCCATGCGGCGGCCATTGCGCTCGGGATGGGAGCCAATGTCGTCGTCGCAGATCGCAACCCGGAAGCGCTTCGCAGGCTGGATTCCAAATTCGGCGGCGCCGTACGGACGGTCTTTTCCACCGAAACGGTGATCCGGGAAATCGTGAAGCGAGCCGATCTTCTGATCGGCGCCGTCCTCCTGGCGGGGGCGCGGACGCCGACCATCGTAAGCATGGACATGGTGCCGACGATGAAGCCGGGCGCCGTGATCGTGGATGTCGCCATCGACCAGGGCGGCTGCTGCGAAAGCTCGCGTCCCACGTCGCACTCGGATCCCGTCTATGTCCGCGAAGGGATCATCCATTATTGCGTAACCAACATGCCGGGCGCGGTCCCCCGCACCTCAACCTTTGCGCTGAACAACGCCACGCTGCCCTTCGTCCAAGCGATCGCGGACAAGGGCTGGCGTCGGGCTCTGCGCGAGGACGAGCATCTGCGCGCCGGGCTCCAGATTTTTCGAGGAAAGGTGACCTCCGCACCGGTCGCGAAGGCGCAGCGGATCGCCCACCTGCCCGTTGAGTCTGCGCTGGGGCCGTTGAGCTGAAAATCCGGCGAGACGAGGTCAGCTCTTCACGGCAATGTCAGCTCACCGCCGAAGGCTTTGACGGGACGTCAATCGTCCCGAACAGTCGGTCTTAGCGCAATTTCAGAATTGGCATGGATCCATCGCATCGCGCGGCGACGCCGGCGGGCCGAGATTAAAGCGCTGGGCCTGCAAACCGCGCGAGGCCGTTGCTCGGATGCCGGCGCTCATCCAGCGGCGCAGAGCGTCGCTACCGTCTGCGACCGTATCCATGAATCCGTAAACCGTGATCCGGGAATTGATGCGGAAAAACCGGCGCACGCGGTTTTCGCGCTTCTGGCGGCGCGCAATCCGCCCAGCGAGATCGAGGATGCGATCGCCGCAACGCCAAAACCGCTTCACGTCCTCTGGCCGTCCTGACCGCCAGCGTTTCGGGGGGGGGGGGGCCGACCATGAAGGTCTTTCTTTGCGGCGACGTGTGACGGGACGGGGTGTCGACCAGATCCCGCCCTATCCGTGCCCGCCTCGCTTGCATGAAGCCTTTATGGACTCCTCCTGGGGTTACGTCATACTCGCCGAGGATGAGCACGGCCCGATCCCTCGGCCCGTGGGTTCCGACTACATCGGGGGGGCGGCGATGGGCGAATGGGATCGCGCGCAGCCCCACGCCTGCAACGTCAATCTCAAAACGAGCATCACCTGCAGTGATGATTATCTGCCGAAAGGCGTCAACTGCCGCACGGGCCCGAGAACGCTGCTTGTCTGAAGCGGGCAGCGATCGATTGCTGCGCTTTCGCAAACAACCACGTGCTCGACTGGGGGCGCGGCCGGGCTCCTCGACACCCTTGGCGCCTTGGGCCGCATGGGCGTCAAGACCCTGGGAGCCGGCCGCAATTTGTCCGAGGCCATGACGCCCGCCGTGCTGGACATCCCAGGCCGTGGCCGTCTGCCCGTCCTTTCAATAGCGGCCGCCACCAGCGGCGTCCCCGAGGACTCGGCCGCGAAGGTCGACGCCCCCGGCGTCAATCTCCTGCCATCGCTGAGCGAGGCCGTCGCCAAGGCGATGGGGCAACAACTCGCCCGGATCTGGCGCCCCGGGCGACCTCGTCGTCGCCTCGATCCATTGCGGACCAAATTGGGGCTACGAAGTCGCAAAGGAAGAAAGACGTTTCGCACATGCGCTGATCGAGCGTGTGGGCGTCTCCATCGTCCACGGCCACTCTTCTCATTATCCCAAACCGATCGAAAGCCTTCAATTACCGGTTCGCCCTCTATGGCTGCGGCAACTTCCTGAATGATTACGAAGGCATCAGCGGCGAAGATGCCTATCGAGGCGACCTTGCGCTGATGTGTTTCGTCGACCTGAACACAAAGAGCGGTGCGCTTCGAGCGTTGGACATGGCTCCGCTTGCGATCCGACGATTGCAGCTGGCGGGGCCGTCCGACGCGGACGTCGATTGGCTTCAGGCGACCCTCGATCGGGCGAGCGCACCCTATGGCGCCCGCGTCGCCCGGGCGCAAAGCGGGCGCCTCGTCGCGTCTTGGCCGGGGAAGGAACGCCAAACAACCGCCATTCACAAGGAGTAGGCCCGTGCGAACCGCACTGCGCGACCACGCGGAAATCGCCCCCCCGAAAGCCGAAGCGCCGCCATTCGTATGACGAGAACCTGGACGAGCCGGTGAAGCTGATCGAGAGCGAGCCCGTGGACGCCGAGACCGAAGCACCCGAGGAAGAAAATATCCCGATCGAGAACGTCGAGAGCGACGAAGACGATGGCCCGCCGGCCTTCGAGGAAGACGATCCCGGAAGCCCTTGAACTGCCGATCAGGCGGCGTCAAACGGAGGGGCGGCGAGACCTAATTTATGCTCAGCGGGCGGAATTCTCTTTTCCCGCCCCGGCTGACGATGGGAAATGCGCCAGCGTCTCGATGACTTCCTCATCGGCGATTTGGCGGAAATCGGAATAGTAAAGGCCGATCGCACCCAGAAAATCGTAATCCTCGAGGCAGACGACCTCGTCCGCATCTTCCTCCATCTCGCTCAGCGTCTCCATGGCAGCGACAGGAACGGCGAGAACGAGTTGCTTCGGCTCGCGCATCCGGATTGCGCGCAGAGCCGCCCTTGTGGTCGCGCCCGTGGCGATCCCATCGTCGATGACGATTGCAACGCGGTTCTTCACGTCGGCGCGCCAGCGATCGCCAAGATAGGGGCGACGACGGCGGGCGATCTCCGCGAGTTCCAGATCGAGGAAATTTGATCAGGATCATCGAGAATTCACATCCATGAGTTAGCTTCAGGGCGTGGAGCCAAGCGCCAACAAAGACGTCCTGCAAGCGGTGCCGGACGATCGCGGATCGTCCGAGAGGGCGCTTATTGCGGTCGTAAGCGAACTCGTCCGCGAACTTCACCCTCAGCGCGCGAAATCCTGCGCCTACGCCTCGTCGAGCCGACTTGAGCAGGATCTCGGCATCGACAGTCTCGGCCGGACGGAGCTGATCTTACGCATCGAACGCGCCTTTCGCCTTCGCCTGCCTGTCAACACCGTAGCTGCAGCCGAGACGATCGGCGATCTTCTTCGCGAGCTCGAGCAGGCCGCGCAAGGAGCGCCGCCCGGCGCGGGCGCGGCGGTTTCTTCTGCGCCTCCCGCCCTGCCGCAAGTTTCCGCCGCGCAGGACGCGAAAACATTGGTCGACGTCCTCGACTGGCATGTGGCGCAGCATCCGGATAGACCGCACCTGACCTTGTTACAGGACGACGTCACCGTGCTCGCCGCCTTGACCTATGGCGAGTTGGCCGCCTCGGCAAAGCGCTTAGCCTTTGGTCTGATCGAACGGGACATCGGCGTCGGCGACCGCGTCGGCATCATGCTGCCGACCAGCATCGAGTTCTTCAGCGTTTTCTTCGGCATTCTCTATGCCGGGGCGGTTCCCGTCCCGATTTATCCGCCGATGCGGCTTTCGCAGATCGAAGATCACTTGTGCCGACAGGCCGCCATTTTGCGCAACGCCGGTGCCTGTATTCTGGTGACCGTTCCTGAGGCGCAGAATCTGGGCGTCTTTTTGCAATCGCTGGTCGATGGCCTCACGTCGATCGAAAGCTTTGCCAGCCTGACCGCCGATGCAGCCGAAGCCTCGCCACCGTCGCTCCGCGACGACGCGTCGACGGCTTTGCTTCAGTACACCTCAGGGAGCACGGGAGATCCCAAGGGCGTCGTGCTCAGCCACGCCAACCTCCTCGCCAACATTCGCGCGCTGGGACTCGCCATGGAGGCGAGCTCAGCCGATATTTTCGTGAGCTGGCTACCGCTTTACCACGATATGGGATTGATCGGCGCCTGGCTCGGCTGTCTCTATTTTGCGGCCCCGCTTTATGTCATGTCGCCCATGAGCTTCCTCGCGCGGCCGCAATGCTGGCTGTGGGCGATTCACCGCTTTCGCGCCACCTTGTCGGCTTCGCCCAATTTCGGCTTTGAACTCTGTCTCGACAAGATCGAAGAATCCGATCTGCGCGGACTCGATCTCGGCTCGCTACGCATGGTCGCGAACGGCGCCGAACCTGTCAGCGCCGCGACGGTGCGACGCTTCATCGACACGTTTTCTCATTACGGATTTCGGCCTGGCGCCATGGCACCCGTCTATGGGCTTGCCGAAAATGCCGTAGGCCTCGCTTTCCCGCCTCCCGGGCGAACGCCGATCATCGATCGCGTGGATCGCGAATCGCTCGGCCGGCGCGGAATCGCCGAGCCGGCGCTACCGGACGATCCCCATCCCCTGGAGATCGTCGCCTGCGGCCGCCCCCTGCCCGGTCATGAAATTCGCGTCGTCGACGACCTCGGTCTCGAACTCGCCGATAGATGCGAGGGTCGCATCGAGTTCTGCGGTCCATCCGCGACTTCGGGCTATTTTCGCAATGAGGCGAAGACGCGCGATCTCATACGCGGCGACTGGCTCGACACCGGCGACCACGGTTACATGGCCAACGGCGACATTTACGTCACCGGCCGCATCAAGGACATCATCATCCGCGCCGGCCGCCATATCTTCCCGCAGGAAATCGAGGAAGCCATCGCCGGGATCGCAGGAATCCGCAAGGGCTGCGTTGCAGCGTTCGGCGTCGCCGATCCCGCATCGGGCACGGAACGGGTCGTCGTTCTGGCCGAGACGCGCGAAACGGATTCCTCAGCGCGCGCGGCCCTCGAGGCTCGCGCGCAGCAAGTCGTCGCCACCATCGCGGGCGCGCCGGCCGATGAGATCGTTCTCGCTCCAACGCATACGACGCCGAAGACGTCGAGCGGCAAAATCCGACGCATCGCCGCCAAGGAGTTCTATCTGGCAGGGCGCATCGGCGCTCACCCGCGCGCTGTATGGCTTCAGATCCTGCGCCTTTCATTCGCAGGCGCATGGCCATCGATGCGAAGATCCGCCAGGATGCTCCGGGAATTCCTCTATGCGGCCTGGTGGTGGGTCGTCATTGCGGTCTGCTATGTACTCGCCTGGTTCGCCGTCATGGCGCTGCCTCGCCTCGCATGGCGATGGAGCGCGGTGCGCGCCATCGCGCGCAGCGCTCTACGGGCGCTTGCGACGCCTGTCTCCGTCATCGGCGTCGAGCGCATTCCGAAAAACAATGCGATGCTCGTCTTCAACCATTCGAGCTATACGGATGTGGTCCTTCTCGCGGCCGTACTGCCTGCGGAGCCGGCCTTCGTCGCCAAGAAAGAGCTGGCCGCGCAGCTCTTCGCAGGCCCGTTCACGCGCCGGCTGGGCACCCTCTTCGTTGAACGGCACAATATAGGCGAGAGCTTGGCCGACGCAAAGGCCGTGACCGTCGCAGCGCGACAAGGCCACAACGTCGTCTTCTTTCCGGAAGGGGGGTTTACCCGCAGAGCAGCGCTTTCCGAGTTCCATCTAGGCGCCTTCAAGGTTGCGGCGGAGGCCGGCATGCCGATCCTACCGGGAGTTTTGCGCGGAACGCGGTCCATGCTGCGCGGCGAGCACTGGTTTCCGCGACGGTCGTCGCTCAGCGTCGAAATTGGGGAGCCGATCCAACCGGCGGGCGCCGATTTCGCCGCCGTGGTCGCATTGCGCGACAGAGTGCGGCAAGTGATTCTGGCGAAATGCGGAGAGCCCAACCTCGGCGAACTCGAGAGAACTTCCTGACCGCTGAAACGTCGCGTCCGGATCAACCCTTGATGTAGATCACTGTCCTGAGACGCGCCACACGCCGCGCAAGGCCGGCCTGCTCCGCCGCCGCCAGGAAGAAGTTGGCGGCGAAGGGGAGCGGAGTCGCGAAGCAAGAAATGGCGTCATGAAGGTCATGATGTGTCGATCCTGATCCGACAGGGCGACGCCGGGCGCGTGGGGCGCACGCCTTCGAAGATCTCGATGATGATCATCCGGCCGCCGCAACAGGGGTATTTATGCGCGCCGTCAACAGGATCGGCGCCGCCATCCGGCTTGGGCCGTTGCTTCGGCGAGGCCTCGGCGACCGGCAGCAACGCACGGACGCGCTCGATGTTGCAGGCGCGCACCGCGCTGGCGAACAGGCCGTAATGGCGGATGCGGTGGAACCCGGTTGGCAGCACGTGCATGAGGAACCGGCGGATAAACTCGGCGGCGTCGAGCGTTGACGTGCCCCCGAAAATTCGACCAGTCATGACTGGAATTTTCGGGGGCACGTCATCAACTGTCAGAGCGAACTCCGAACCGGATAAAAGTTGGGGGCAACGTCACCGACCTTAAAAACGTTTTCCATGCGATTGAATCGGGAGTGGTTTCCGACTCAAACACGATTTGCGGACGCTGCGGTGACCGGGCCCCCGTGGAGCCGCGTCACACCGTCAGCAGTCCCCAGCGTCCAGCTTCCGACAACATGTTGGACAGGCCGGAACTGACGTGCGAACCGGCGCCGTCGGCAAGGAGGATGTTTGATGTAATCAGATAGGGCGTGTTGGGATCGGTGGACGCCGAACTGACTTGTAATTCGAGCCGATCGATCCCGGAGACGGTTAGGCCGTCGACTTGGAAACTCCCGGGGTGATTGGTCTTGGCGGCCTGATCAAATGCGCTTTCGATTTTTAGGAACTCGGCGATGAAGCCTTTTTCGTCGACCGGATTTTGGTCGTTGATGACGATCCTGAGCGTGTCGTCTCCAATTCCGCCACTAATATGCTGCTGGCCGAACGAAAAGGTTCCATCCGCGTTCACCAGACCATCGCCTTCTTTCAGGATAAACAGATCGCTGCCGGCGCCCCCGCGCAAACTGTTCGTACCGCCGCGGTTGACGATCAACGCGTCATCGCCGATTCCCGCGGTCAAGGCATTGACGCCCAGCGAATTGGTGGCGATCACGTCAGTGCCCAGGCCGCCATGCAAAGCGGCGTTTCCCGAACCGGCGGCGATCAAATCGTTGCCGACGCCGCCCCAGACGGTCACATTTCCCGAACCGGCGATGATGGTGTCATCGCCTACTCCGCCATAAATTGTATCATTGCCATTCAGCGTCGTGTTGCCGGGATCAAGCGCCTTGGCGAATATAAACGTCGAACCGCTTTGGGCATGGACGACTCTCTGCGTCCCATCGAGAAAATCGACGTGATCCGAGGCAATCACGGCGTCAGCGAAAGCCGCAATAATCCCGTGCGCCACATAGGTCGGGTGCAAGGCGTCAAAGAACGCGATTTCGTTCGAAGCAAATTGTTGCGAACCGGAGGCCAGTTGGCCGGACCATGTTGTCGTGATCGGCGCGGTGAAGCCGAAACTGGTGGGGTCGGCCGCCAGCGCATCGCTGAGGGCAAAAAGGTCGACCAGCTTGACGTTCGGCGAGGCGGCGGCGATCTGCGCCAGCGCAGTATTGTTCGCAACGTCGATCGCGTGAACGAGCGCCTGGAACGCCGGGCTGTTCGCCATTACGCCGGCAGGCGTAATGGCGATATCGGGTAATGCGAATAGCAGGATTTTCTTGGCGCCAGCCTGCGTAAGTTCTGCCACCGCCTGCCCGACAGCGCCAACGACATCCGACACCATCGCCTGAACAGCGGCCGGGGTTTGAGGCGGGTTCGTTTCCAAATAGCCGAGATAGTCATCACTTCCAATATTGATCATTACGGTTGCGTTGCTTGGAATTTGTCCGCCGGAAAGCGATGATAAATAGCTCTTGATCTGGTTCGAAAGATCGATTGGCAGTCGCGCCCCCGTCACAGGGTTGGCGATCACAGGTGGGGAGTTGTCGCTGGCCTGCCCGCCGTAATAGGCGAAATCATTAAGGCTCAAACCAAGAAGCGGCGCGAGCTGTTCGGCGTAGGTTGGCCCATTCGAGCCGCGCCCTTGCCATGCTGGCGGCGGAGGATAGCCGCCGTTGGTCAGCGAAAATAGATTTCCATTGTCGGAAAGACTGTCGCCGAAAACCACGAGCGACCCGGATTTGGTCTGGATTGACATGGGTGTCCTCCCTGACGAACTCGTCCCATTTATCGACAAGAGCTGCGGAAAAATCCGTCTTAGGATTATCTGAGCCATTTGCGAGCGTCGGCTCGAGGCTGAGATCCAGACTACTGCTCGCTCACTTACCGATAGCCAACGGATTCGCGGTCGCTAAATTTTCAGCGCAGGAGTCCGCTGTGGAGATCGCTGGTGGAAACGGGAGTTTCGGAAATAAAAAACGAGTTTCTCGTGGCCTGGACTTATCTTGTGGCCTGGGTCTCAGTCGCCTTAAGAAACTTTTCGCGCAAATATTTCCGCCGGGGGGCGGCCCACGGCAAATCCTCGTCGTCGGCGAGAAAATCGCCAGCGTAAAGCGCAAGCGTTCCGGCAACGTCCGCGTGCGTCGCGCCCCGCGCGGAAAGGCCCGCTTCGAAGGCCCATGTGTCGAGCCAGCATCGCGCGGGATCGAACCCGACGCGCCCACCTTTCACGACGATAGTATGGTTGTCGCCAATCAACTTGCGCAGCCGATGGACGGCAACGTCGAAGGACTGGCGAGCACAGTCGCCGTCCTCGTCCGGCCAAACCGCATCAATGATTTTTTCCTGCGTAATGTCCTTCCCGCCGAAAGCAGCGATCGCTTTGAGCACATTGAACAGCCGACGTGGCGTCTTTCGCGACACCGGTAAGGGATTTCCATCTTTGAACAACTGCAAACCGCCGAACGTGACGATCTTAAGCGGCCAGGGCCACTCTGGTCCGCAGTCCTCCGGCGGCTGCAGGTCCATCACGCTGATCAGCCTTCGCACCAGCTCAGGCGAAAAGCCGTGCTTAAGCGCTCGGGCGAAAATCCGCGCGGCGATGGGGCGATGAAGGTGGATAATCCTCTCGTCCTTACTTTCGCCGAAAGCCAGCCCCGCGCGGAGGATTTCGAGTCCCTGCGCTTCGTGGCCGGTAAGTTGCAAAATTTCAGCGTGAAGCAATTCGCGGCGGTATCGCATGCTGTCGATTGCGGCATTGTCGCCGGCGATCTTCATCGCGTCCAGCTCACGCTCGGCGTCTCGCAGTTCGCCCGCGGCGGTCAGCGCCTGCGCGAGAACGAAGCGAGCGAGCGCCTCGTTATACAAATAATTGTCGCCGGCCGCTATCTCGACCGCCCGCCGCGCCGCGGCGACGGCGGCCCCCAAATGACCGCTGGCAAGTTCGATCCGGGCCACGCAACAAAAATAAGTCGAGGGGCGACGCTGATAGAAGCGATCCATATATTCGCCACAGCGTTGAAGCCAGATCCGCGCCGAATCAACATCGCCCCGGATGATGCAGTCGGAAATGGCAAATGAGCAGTGACTGTGCGAATAGGCGTAGACCCCAGCGCGATCATTGTCAGCAAGGGCGCGGGTTGCGGTCTCGACGCAGGAGCCGGGTGTCTGGCTCCAAATCTGGGCAAAACCGGTGGCGAAAGAAACCATGGCGCGCTCGTATGGCGCTTCGCCCAGCGATTCCGGCGTCGGCAAGCGTGCAATTTGTTCGCGAACGCGGGCATGCTCGCCGTCGATCAACGCAAGGGCGATGTCGACGAAACGGAAATAGGCCAATAATTTGGGCTTGCCGGAGCGTTCCGCCGCGTCGAAGGCGGTCTGCCTCCAGCGCGCGATTTCAACGCGATCGGCAGTGCGCCGGGCGAGAGCCCCAAACATGACGGTCGCGACATAGGCTTCGACTTCCGCAGAAGGGTATTGCCGATAGCGCTTTTTCAAATCGTGCAAGATGGAAATCAGCTCGTCCAATTGGGTCTGATCGGCGATTTCGTCATGCAGAATCGACATGCCGAGGCGTGACCAGGCAAGGAAAGCGCCGGCGGCATCACCCGCTTCCATGAAAATAGGTAAGGATTGGCGAAACAGGGGACGCCCTTCCCTTGGCGCAAACGGCTGCCGTGCAACGCCCGACCAATAAAGTAGCCATGGGCTGGCCTCGATGCGGCCGGCCGGCATATTGTCAATCCAGGACGCCAGCACCATTTGGCGGCCGGTCGCTTCCAATTCATCAGCCCGGGACAAGATCAACCGGGTCATTTCCTCCCAAGCCGAAGCATCGCGCAATAGGGCAGCGGCGGCTTCCAGTTGGCCGGAGCCTTCGAGCGCTTGCGCTGCCGCGAGATTCAGGCGGCGCCGTTCTACGCTGTCGAACGCCTTTCGCGCGTTGTCGGCGAGGAAGCTTTGGAAAAGGGGATGGAATCGGTAGTTTGGATGAGCTTGGGCGTCGCGCGTAGTAAAATAGCCGCGCCGAGCAAGTCTTTCCAGCAGTTCTCCAGCGTCCGGGTCATCAGCAAGCGCAGCGGCCGCCTCAGCGGTCATGCTCGGCATGGTTGCCAAGCGCATGAGCGTCCGTCGTTCCTTTTCGTCCAACAGGCCAAGCACTTCGCCGGCGAAATAGTCGAACAGAAGCTCCGGCGGCTTGTCGACGCCGTTTGCCCGAATGGCGACGCCACCGCGCGCCGCTTCCAACATCAGGATCAGCCCGGCGATCCAGCCCTGCGCCAGATTCAGCGCCTGTTCGAACTGGCCGGCGTCGAAGCTCGCGCCGTCGCGCGCTCGGGCGATCGCCGCAGCCTCCTCGGCGCGCAGGACCAAATTTTCGGGCGCAATAACCTCCATTAGGCCGTTCACCCTAAGTCGCGCAAATTCTTTCGGCGGCGGAAAACGGCTGAGGACAATGAGACGGGCCCCTCTTGGGATTTCCTGCAGGCCGCTCGCGAGAAGCTCATGAACCGGCGAGGATGGGCCCAGCTCATGGTAATCGTCAAAAACCACGATCGGCGGCTTAGCCCCCTCGAATAATTTTCGGAAAAAATTGCGGCTGAAGGCAGCCGTTCCGAACTGATATTCCGGCGTCAGCAGGGGCAGTCGCCGTGCGTCTGCGCCGCGCACGCGCATATCCGCCATGCCGAGATAATAGAAAAAAGTCGAAGGGTCAGAATCCTCGGCGTCGAGCCTTTGCCAGACCGCTTCGGCCGGCCTTGCGGCGAGCCAATCAGCGATCAATGTGGTCTTGCCGGCGCCCGGCGGGCCTTGCAGCCAGACGATCGGGCTCGTCATCGCGGCGTCGATCAACGCGAACAGGCGCGCGTTCGGCGACACTGCGGCCAGACTCGGCGGCGTGATCTTGCCCAGACTCCAGGCGACGGTCGCTGCCGGAGGCTGCTTCCGTCGTCCTTCCGCAATATTGGCGACTTCTGCGCTCAAGCGGCGGTCCCGACCGTTCGGTCTATTGTCGAGACGATCGTAACCCAGGCCGGTCTGGCGCAAAAGACCGTTTCGGGGCGCGTTCATCTACGCCGTTTGGGCGGTTTGGCGAAAAACCCGGCTCTGCGCAATCGGTTGCCTATCGGTAAGCGCCTCGGCGCCATTCTCCTTCCAATGCAGGAATGGTCCTGCATCATTCGGGAGGCAAAAATGCGCAATTGGATTTACTTGGCGGCCGGCGCCGCAGTTCTGCCTCTTTGCCTTGCAGGCGCGGCGAAGGCCGCTGGCGGTTCCGACTATGGTGGCAAATTGTCACTGACGATCGTCCATCAGGAAGCGAAGCCGCTCGACGACAAGGGGCATGTCGTGATGGCGACGACCTACAAAGGAAAGAATGTCAGCACCGGCCGGCAGTCATGGCAAGACGGTGCGGAGGTTGTCATGGTCGACTATGCCGACCTCGTCCAGGGCAATGGCGCCTCGCGCGGCTTCGGCGTCGACATGAAAGACGGCGTGGCGAAGCCCTGGAGTTACGTCAATAAGGTCAAAACCGTTATGGTCAACGGACTCCCGCGCACCACGACCGAGGGCGAGGTCACGAAACTCATACCGGCGCCGATGAGGGGCATCCGTTCGCATTGCGTCTTTACCTCGCAAACCACGTTGGAGTGCGAGTGGTCGGCCCAGGCGATCAAGGCCGCGGCGCGTTGATCGCCTGTCGAACTTGCCGGATGGCGCTCTGCATATAGCGCAGCACTCGCCGAAGCGTCCCCACGCGAACTGGATGGAGGTTCCCATGCCAAAACGTCATCTCAGTCTTTTCTTCGCGGCGTCCAGCCTGGTTTTCGGGCTCACCATCGCGGCGCCTGCCTTGCAGGCCAACCGACCCCACGGTTTCGGCCCGAATATCGTCAGCGACCGGACACTAAACAAAAATATCGGTGTTCTTTCCGAGCAGATCGCCTGGCTCAACACGCCCGAAAGCGACGCTTATCAATTGGCTCAAGCCAAGAAGAGCAACCCCGATTTCGGGGAACTGGCGCAAGCGTCGACTGGCAGCGCGGCACAGGGCTATTTCCCGGGCGTCTCTGACGATGCCACCCTCAATGGGGGCGTGAGCGTCATCTCACGCTTGGTCGCCTGGCAGAATTCCTTGCAAGGCGACGCCTTTATGATCGCGCAGGCGGAGCCGTCGATCACCGGGGAAGATTTCCGGCGCGTTGCTCTGGCTTCGCTTCGCTAGAACGGCGATCGAAATGGCAGCGTGGTCACAATCGACCGCCGCCGGTGGACGACAATGGAGCCGGCGGCCCATCAAAAACTTGTGAAAATACGACGGCTCGAGCTCTGTTAAGCTGAGTCCATTTTCCTCGTTCCGAAACTTTTCGGCTGGGACGTTTGTAACGTCATGGAGAGGGCGATGACCGATCAATTTTCTTATGATGTAGCCATTGTCGGCGCCTCGATCGCGGGGAGTGCGGCGGCGATCCTGTTTGCCCGCAAGGGGGCAAAAGTGGCGCTGATCGAGCGCGACGCCGATCCCGCCGCTTATAAGAAGGTATGCACCCACTACATCCAAGCCAGCGCCACGCCAACTCTCGAGCGACTTGGCCTCGCCGAAAAGATTGAAGCGGCGGGCGGCGTCCGGAACGAATTGGATTTTTATACGCGTTGGGGACGTATTCGCGCTCCCAGCCAGCAAACCATCAAGCGCCCGGCCTTTGGTTACAACATCCGACGCGAGAAACTCGACCCGATGCTGCGCCAAATGGCGGCCGAGACGCCGGGAGTCGATTTCATCTCCGGCTTTTCCGCGCACGAATTGCTTCTGGTCAAAAATCGCATCTGCGGCGTCATCATTCACGGTTGTGGCGGCGTGACGCGCCGGATAGAGGCGCGACTGACCGTCGGCGCCGACGGGCGCAATTCGCGGGTGGCGGAGTTGGCGGGCTTCTTCGCCAAAGAGAAGCCCCAGGGGCGCATCGGCTATTTCGCCCATTACCGCGATATTCCCCTGAAAAGCGGCAATCGCTCCCAGATGTGGTTCCTGGAGCCGGACATCGCCTATACCTTTCCCAATGACGACGGCGTAACGCTGGTCGCCGCCCAGCCGACGCGCGCCAAGCTCGAGCAGTGGAAAAGAGATCCGGAAGCGGCAATGAAAGGGCTTTTCGCTCAATTGCCCGATGGGCCCAACCTGGAAAGGGCCACGCGACTTACGCCGTTTTTCGGCA
Organism: Rhodoblastus sp. 17X3; assembly: GCF_030056575.1. Taxonomy (GTDB): domain Bacteria; phylum Pseudomonadota; class Alphaproteobacteria; order Rhizobiales; family Beijerinckiaceae; genus Rhodoblastus. The sequence goes on from NZ_JASHHX010000010.1 coordinate 22,078, forward strand.
CGATCGAATATCCCAACTTGATCCGCAAAACCTCGCGGCCTGGCTTGGCGCTGATAGGCGATGCGGCCATGAGCATCGATCCCCTATGGGGCGTCGGCTGCGGATGGGCCTTTCAATCGGCGGAATGGCTGGCGGATATCGCCGGCGCCTCCTGTCAGGCCGTCGATGAGGCGCGTCTTGATCGAGACCTCTCGACTTACGCACGGACGCATCGATCAAAGCTCGCCGCCCACGAATTTCTGATCTGCGATTATTCGACGGGCCGTGATTATAATTTTGTCGAGCGACTGATGTATTCCGCTGCGGCGCGCGATTCCGTTTGTGCCGATCAACTTCTGGCTTTCGGCGCGCGTTGCATAACCGTCGGCCAATTCCTCAGTCCCAAGGCTTTGGCGCGTGCGGCGTGGGTCAATATTCGTCACGCCGTTGGTTCAACGGGACCGAACACAATGCCGTCGCCGGCGGAATAGCCGGCTTCTCAAATTGTTCGGAGCAAACCATGTTGCGGTTGTCCCAAGTCATGGTCGCAAATGTGCGCACGTCCGTTTGCGAGAGCGGGCCAGCGGAGAATTCGGAAGCGGTGGTCTTCGTTCACGGCAATCCGGGCTTTTCCGCGGACTGGCAGGATCTGATGAAGCGCATTGCGCCTTTCTGCCGCTGTGTCGCGCCGGACATGCCGGGTTTCGGCCGTTCTGCGCGGCCCGCCGATTTCGATTACACCGTCGCGGGCTACGCCAACCATCTCAATGCCGTGCTGAAAAAACTCGGCGTCGCCAGGGCGCATCTAGTGCTGCATGATTTCGGCGGACCATGGGGCCTCGCCTGGGCGCTGGCCAATTCGCGGTCTTTGGCGAGCCTGACGCTGATCAATATCGGCCTGCTGCCGGATTATCACTGGCACTATCTGGCCAAAATCTGGCGTACGCCAGTCGTAGGCGAGATCTTCATGGCCACAACGACGCGTTTCGGCTTCCACATGTTGCTGAAGCACGGCAATCCGCGCGGCCTGCCGAAAGAATTCATCGACGGCATGTACGATCATTTTGACGCCGGAACGAGAAAAGCAGTGTTGAGACTCTATCGCGCCACCGACAAGCCGGGAGAAATGGCAGTAAAATTCGGCGACGCCTTCCGCTCTTGGACTTGTCCCGTGCTCGTTGTCTGGGGGCGGCGCGATCCTTATCTTCCCGTTCGCTATGCGGAACGCCAGCGCGAATTCTTCCGGCAAGCCCAAGTTCACGTTCTCGACGACAGCGGCCATTGGCCGCACGCCGACGATCCGGATCGGGTTGCGCAACTCGTCGTCCCATTCCTACAACACGCAACCTCCGGACGGGCAGCGAGCATGGGACGATCTGAAGTGGTGTGACAATGCCGTATCATGTTGTGGGATTTGCAACTTGGCGCACTTAAAAACATCGATAATTAAACCGGTTGGGATCCAGCGATCGACCTACTTTCTTGGGAGCGCGGTGAGGTCCTCGGCACCCTTGGTTCCAGTGCGGGTGATGGAAACCTTGCCGGCGGCTTTCTGGTGATTGGTCGCACGGCTGCTGCCTCTGTCGCAGGCCCCATTGGCGAGCGGATTCGGCCAAATCGGGGAAGCTGCACCGATGGCCAAGCCTCATGGCCAGCGTCGCCGGACCTCGCCGGTTCGCGGATTACGGGTTCAAATCTTGAACCCGTGAACCGCGCCGATGAAAAACGTCACTTCGAAATGCACCTTTACGTCGCAGACGACGCTAGAGTGCGAATGGCGCGCCGACGCCATCAAGAGCGCCGCCAGGTGACTCGATTTGAGTCTCATTACCAAAGTCGGATCGCCCGCGGCTGGCGGTGCGTCACCGCCTGAACTGGCAGGAATGCCAAGATGCGTTCAACGGGGACGACTGGCCTCGACGAAGGCCGAGGCCATCTTTCATCCAACAGCGCCATTGCCAAGGTCGCCGGTCGCCAAGCCGTCGGTAATTGGAGGCGCCGATACCGTGAGAGTTGGTGTGATGAACGATATTGCTGAGAGCCCGCGCAATGGATGCAAGCTGACCACAAACCGGACCATGCTCGAAAGAGCGACGACGACGATCTTGGATCTGCTCGACCCTGTCGTGGAGCCGCGGAGCATGACCGACGCAATCACTCTGTTGAGCGACATCGACCGGGCGGTTGCGACCGTGCGCCTATGGCCCGAGTTTTCCGGCTTGACCGTCGAGGACCTTTTGTCAGTCGAGGACGAAGTCCTGAGACGAATTCATCAGCGAGCTCCGCTATTTCGATGCTCGCGAATTTCCTGGACCTCGGTCGCTGACGATGACTTCGGATCCCCTTGACTTGAGACCCAAACTTTGACCCATTGTCGGAAATCAGGCTAAAAAATCGCTGTAAAATCAACAGTTACGAGGCAAATTCGGAGAATCCCTCCCTCTCCGCCAACTATTTTCATAACTAATTGAAAATTTGTCGTTTTATCGGCTGATTGATTTTCAGCCCCGCTGTCGGCCCGACTTTTGGCGCGAGATCGGGTGCGATGGCATGGGGGAGCGACACTTCGTCTGTGGGCCGTCGTTTTTCGTCCCGCCCAGCCCCTTCAGTCCATTCCCCTCGGCACATGAAAAGAAGATTCGGCTGTTGTCGCAGGCGCCTTTGGCTCGCGCCACTGGATCCGCGCCCGCGGGATTTCGTCGAGCCCTACCTGCGTCAAATCCTCGGCTTCATCGGCGTCACGGATGTGCAGACCGTTCGCGTCGAGGGGATGAACATCCCTGAACTGGCGATCGGCGCCGCGCCGAAGGCGAACAAGGCCGTCGCGGAGCTTGCTTTGTAAGGACCGCGCTCAACCGGACAGCGCGGCCTGGGCGGCTTCGCGCCACTTTGCAAACCTTGGCCGCCGAGCTATGTTCAGTCTATGTTCTGGATAGGCAATCTATCTCCGAGCGGCCAGTGGCGTCTCGTTCTGACCGGACCGCCTTCATGAGCGCGACCCATTCGGAGAATTACGAAATCGCGCGGGAGCAGGCCGTCGAACCGGCGGCCGCCCCCGAGCGGGTGCGCAAAATCATCCATATCGACATGGACGCCTTTTTCGCCTCGGTCGAGCAGCGCGACGACCCGGCCTTGCGCGGCAGGCCCGTGGCGGTCGGCTTTGGCCGCGAACGCGGCGTGGTGGCGGCCGCCAGCTATGAGGCGCGCCAGTTTGGCGTTCGTTCCGCCATGCCCTCCGTGACCGCCTTGCGCAAATGCCCGGATCTCATTTTCACGCCGCCGCGCTTCGAGATCTATAAATCGGTCTCGATGCAGATCCGCGCCATTTTCGCCCGCTTCACGCCCTTGATCGAACCGCTGTCGCTCGACGAAGCCTATCTTGATGTCTCGGACCATTTGCCAGCAGGCGCGACAGCCACCGGAACCGCCGAGGCGATAAGAGCGCAAATCCGCGCCGAAACCGGGCTCACCGCCTCAGCCGGCGTGTCCTACAACAAATTCCTCGCCAAGCTGGCGTCCGATCAAAACAAGCCCGACGGCCTGTTTGTGATCACGCCGAAACAAGGGCCAGCCTTTGTGGAGCGTTTGCCGGTCGCCAAATTCCACGGCGTCGGCCCGGCGACCGCCAGGAAAATGCGGAGCCTCGGCATAGAGAACGGCGGCGATCTGAAAGTCTGCGCGCAGGATTTCCTGCAGCAGCATTTCGGCAAGGCGGCCCGCTATTATTTCGACATCGCCCGCGGCGTCGACGACCGTCCGGTGCGCCCCGATCGGCAACGCAAGTCGATCGGCGCCGAAACGACCTTCCTGCAAGATCTCCATTCCTTTGGCGACGCTGCGGCGGCCATGCCTGCGATCATCGACAAGGTCTGGCGACACTGCGAAAAGACGCGGCTGCGCGGGCGCACCGTCACCCTGAAAGTGAAATTTGCCGACTTTCGGCAGATCACCCGCAGCCAGACCCTTGCGGCGCCCATCGTCGCCCGCGACGACTTCGAGCGGCGCGCGCTGGCGCTGCTCGCCGCAATCTTTCCGTCGCCCAGGGGCGTCCGGCTGCTCGGCCTCACCCTGTCGGGCTTCGACGCGCCTTCGGGGCAAGGCGACGAGCAGCTGAGCCTGGCGCTGCATGAACCGCGAGATCCTTGAACGCTTGCGCTCTTGAATTCCGTCAAGATTAACGTTCGATAGACCTTGAATTGATGTTCAGCCAACCCGTGCTTTCAGCACGCGCATCCAGCAGCTAGAACTTGGCCTGTAGCAGAGCGTCCCGAAAATTCTGGAAAGTCTCAAATGGAAATTATGAGGTCTGAAACCGATAGCCTAGGCGCGGTGGACGTTCCTGCGGACAAGCTCTGGGGCGCGCAAACGCAAAGGTCTCTCGAGCATTTTTCGATCGGCGCCGAGCTTATGCCGCGCGAGATGATCGGGGCCTACGCCTTCCTGAAAAAGGGCGCGGCGATTGCAAATCACAAAGATGGGCGTTTGCCCGATCAGCAATATGAATTGATCGTCGCCGTGTGCGACGAAATACTCGCGGGCCAGCATCATGACATGTTTCCCCTGCATGTCTGGATGACGGGCAGCGGCACCCAGTTCAACATGAACGTCAACGAGGTCATTTCGAACCGTTGTTGCCAACTCGCGGGCAAGCCTCTGGCCAGCAAGGCGCCGGTTCATCCCAATGATCACGTGAACATGGCGCAGTCGTCCAACGACTCCTTCCCCTCGGCCATGTATATCGCCGCGGCTCTCGCCGTCTCGAACAGCCTTTTGCCGGCCGTCACGGCGTTGCGCGACTCGATCGCCTCCAAGGCCGACGAATGGAAAGACATCGTCAAGATCGGCCGGACGCACATGCAGGACGCGACGCCGCTCACCCTCGGCCAGGAATGGTCGGGATATGCCGGAATGCTGTCCGACGATCTCGACAATATCGACGCCGCGTTGAAGGGCGTTTATCGCCTGGCGCTTGGCGGAACGGCGGTCGGCACCGGCTTGAATTCGGCCCCGGGCTTCGCGGAGGCGGCCGCGGCGGAAATCGCAGCCTTGACGGGCTTGCCCTTCGTCACCGCGCCGAACAAATTCACAGTCCAGGGCGCGCATAACGCCCTCGTCAATCTGTCCGGCGCCTTGAAGACGCTGGCGGTCTCGCTGTTCAAGATCGCGAATGATATCCGGCTGATGTCCTGCGGGCCGCGCGCCGGCTTTGCAGAGCTCATGATTCCCGAAAACGAGCCGGGCTCCTCGATCATGCCCGGCAAGGTCAATCCCACGCAATGCGAGGCGATCACAATGGTCGCCGCACAGGTCATGGCGAATGACGTCGCCATCAATTTCGGCGGCGCCAGCGGCTATCTCGAGATGAATGTCTACAAGCCGCTGATGATCCACAATCTGACGCAATCGATCCGCCTGCTGACGGATAGCTGCGTCAATTTCAATCGCTTCCTTGTCGCCGGGACGAGGCCCAACCTGCAGCGAATCAAGGCCTATGTCGATCAGTCGCTGATGCTGGTGACGGCGCTCGCGCCCGTGATCGGCTATGACCAGGCGTCCAAAATCGCGCATTTCGCGGCCGACAACGACCTCACCTTGAAAGCCGCGGCGCTTCAGCTCGGCATCGTCTCTGAAGCGGAATTCGATCGCATCGTCGATCCCGCGAAGATGGTGAGCCCTTATGTCGCCGCTGAATAGCGCCGTTATTTCACAGCCAAAGCGTGTGGTGAAGAATATGTCCAATCCGACTACGAAAAAACGTGGCGTCGAAGTTCTGCTGGACCCGGCCCTCAATAAATCGACGGCCTTCACGGAAGCGGAACGCGAGGCCCTGGGGATTGTCGGCCTCGTGCCCGACGTCACCGAGTCCGAAGATCTCCAGTTGCGCCGCGTCTTGCAGCAACTCGGTCACAAGTCGACCGATCTCGACCGCTACATCTACCTGGTCAATCTGCTCGATCACGACGAAACCCTGTTCTACCGGACGATCATGTCCGATCCAGCGCGGTTCCTGCCGATCGTCTACGATCCGACGATCGGCGAAGTCTGCCTCAAGTTCGGCCACATCTTCCGCGCGCCGCGCGGCATGTATCTTTCCATCGAGCGGCGCGGGCATGTCCGCGACGTCCTTCGCAACTGGCCGGTCGAGGACGTCAGGTTCATTTGCGTGACAGACGGCGGCCGCATTCTGGGGCTTGGAGACCTCGGCGCGAACGGAATGGGAATCCCGATCGGCAAGCTGCAATTATATACCGCGGCGGCTGGCGTTCCGCCGCGCGGACTGATGCCGATGTATCTCGACGCCGGCACGAACAACGAACAATATCTTCAGGATCCCCTGTATCTCGGCCTGCGTCGCAAGCGGCCTCCGACGGAAGAATTGTTTTCCTTCGTCGACGAATTCATGGAGGCCGTCCAAGAGGTCTTCCCGAAATGCTGCGTTCACTTCGAAGACTGGACCGGCGCTGACGCCGTGCATCTCCTGCAGCGTTATCGCGACAAATATTGCGTCTATAATGACGACGTGCAGGGAACCGCCGGCATCACGCTCGCCGGGATGATCAACGCCTGCAAGCTCAAGGGAACGCGACTGGCGGACGAGCGCTATCTGTTCCTCGGCGCGGGATCGGCGGGCGTCGGTCTGGCGAACCTCCTGTGCTCGGCGCTGGTGGAGCAAGGCCTGACCCTGGCTCAGGCTCAAGCCAACGTCCACATGTTCGACGTCAACGGCCTGCTGGAATCTACCAGGACGGATCTGTTCGATTTCCAGCGTCCCTATGCGCATCCACATGCGCCCACCCGGGATTTCCTCGCGGCGATCAAGAGCATCAAGCCGACGACGATCATCGGCGTCAGCACGATTGGCGGCGCGTTCTCCAGGGATGTGGTCGAGACGCTGAGCGCCATCGACGAGCGCCCGATCATCCTGGCCTTGTCCAACCCGACAGAGCACGCCGAATGCACGGCGGAGCAGGCCTATCGCTGGTCGAACGGCAAGGCCATTTTCGCGGCGGGCGTGCAGTTCCCGCCCGTCCAATACAACGGAACGACTTTTCTGCCGGGCCAGGCCAATAATTTCTACATCTTCCCGGCCATCGGCATGGCGGTCTATGCGACGGAGGCCAAGCGCGTCCCCGACGAACTATTCATCGAAGCGGCGAAAGCCGTCGCCGATCAGGTGCCCGAAAATCTATTGAAGCAGGGGATGCTCTACCCGCCGCAGTCGAACATTCTGGAGACCGAAATCAAGACCGCAACGCGAGTCGCGACTCGTATTTTCGATCTGGGACTGGCGGGCGTAGCGCGCCCACAGGACGTCGAGGCCCTGATTCGGAGCCATGTCTACAACCCGCAATACCAGTCCTTCGCTTAGGAAGCGGGGTTCGACCGCGGAGGCGGGAGCTATTTTCTTCAGTTCCCGCCGGCCGCGACCAGTCCCAGCGCATGGAGCGCGACGCCCGCCGCCGCCGAGGCGGCAAGAGTTTGCAACAGGCTCGCCCTGAAGCGGAATATGGCGACGACCGCGCCGACGGATAGAAGCAGGGCCCAAGGATCCATGCTGGCGATGACCGGAACGTCGAACGAGAAGCCGAATCCCTGCGCCGGAATGGTCTGGCGGAAGATCGTGTGGATCGCAAACCAGACGGCGAGATTGAGAATGACGCCGACGACGGCAGCGGTGATCGCCGACAGCGCGCCGGTCAGCGCCTTGTTGCCGCGCAATTGCTCGATATAGGGCGCGCCGAGGAAGATCCACAGGAAGCAGGGGGTGAAGGTCACCCAGACCGTCAGCAGGCCGCCGGCCGCGCCCGCGAGCAGCGGCGGCCATGCGCCCGGCGAGCGGTAAGCCGCCATGAAGCCCACGAATTGCAGCACCATGATCAGCGGGCCGGGCGTCGTCTCCGCCATGCCGAGGCCGTCGAGCATTTCGCCCGGCCTCAGCCAGTGAAAGTCGTCGACCGCCCGCTGCGCGACATAGGCCAGCGCCGCATAGGCGCCGCCAAAGGTCACCACCGCCATCTTGGAAAAGAACAAGGCGATCTGCGAAAAGATATTTGCCCCGCCGAGGAAAAACAGCAGCGCCGCAACCGGCGCGAGCCAGACGACGAGCCAGATCGCCGCGATCTTGAGTGAATGGCCGACGGCGATCTTCGCATGGTCGGGCGTCTCTTCGCCCAGCAGGCTCTCGCCAGCCGCCGCGCCGCCCGTTCCATGGCCGCCACCCACCGCGAAGGCCGCAAGGCCGGCCCTGCCGCCGAAAAAGCCGATCACGCCCGCCGCCAGGATGATGAGCGGGAAGGCCACGTCGAAGAAGAAAATGGCGACAAAGGCCGCCGCCGCGAGCCCCTGCATGACGCGGTTCTTCAGGGCCTTCTTGCCGATGCGCTGGACGGCCTGCGACACGATCGCGAGGACCGCCGCCTTGAGGCCGAAGAATAGCGCGGCGACGATTCCGACCTTGCCGAAGGCCGCATAGACGATGCTGAGAAACATGATGGCGACGGCGCCCGGCAGGACGAACAATCCCCCCGCCATGATCCCACCGGGGGTTCTGTGCATCAGCCAGCCGATATAGGTGGCGAGCTGCTGCGCCTCGGGGCCGGGCAGCAGCATGCAATAGTTGAGCGCGTGCAGAAACCGGCTGTCCGACACCCATTTCTTCTCGTCGACGAGAACGCGGTGCATCAAGGCGATCTGCCCTGCCGGTCCGCCGAAACTCAGGAGCGCGATGCGCGACCAGACCCGGAACGCCTCGCCGAGCGAGACGCCATGTCCGGATTTATGTCCAGCTTCGGCGGCCGCAATGCCTCTGGTCAATTCGGTCATTTCAATTTTCCGGGCTTGGCGGCGTGCCAGACGTGCGATTCGTCGACGGCGTCGCGACACCAGCGGTAGAAGGCATCGTAAAGCGCGAGCCCAGCCTCGAGCTGCTCCAGATCGTCCGCATAAAGCCGCGACAGGCCGAGCGAGGCCGCGAGCAGCCCCGCGGCCTCGGGCGCGATATCGAGACGGGCGGTGTCGGCGCCGCGCACGATGGCCGCCAGCCGCAGCAGCGGCTCAGTCTTGAGGCCGAGTTCCTCGACCATCGCGTCAAAGGCGCAATTGGCGCCGCGATGCGACCAGAACACGCCTTCGACATCGAAGGGCGTCGCCTGGAACGTCTCGCCGACACCCAATACGTCCGAGGCCGGCGCGAAGAGAAACACGGCGTTGGGATCGACAAAGCGGCGGATAAGCCAGGGACAGGCGATGCGGTCGACCTTGGGCCGCGCGCGCGTCACCCAGATGGTGCGGCCTTGCGCGTCGCGAGGGGGCAATTTGTCTTGGGGAACCAGCGGCAGACCCGCCGCCGCCCAGGCCGCATGCCCCCCTTCGAGCGTCTCGGCGCGCACGCCCTCGTGACGAAGCCAGGCCGCCACGCCGTGGCCAAAACGCCCCCCATTTTCGCAGATGACGATCGCTGACTGGCCGGCGAGAGCCAGCCCCCATTGTGCGACGGCGGCCCGGTCGCGGCGCACGGCGCCGGGAATCAGACGCGGATCGGCAGAAAAATCGGCTTCGGCGCGAATATCGACGAGGGCCGGCCCCTTTGGCGAACCCAGCAGGCGAACCAGTTTGTCGGAAGTTATCGACGTATAGGCAGACATCGAGCGTCCTCAGCTGACAGAGCGGGACGCGATTCTTTGGCATGTCGCCTCGTGGGGAGACCGCGATCCCCATGTCCGGAACTAGAACGCCAATGCCGGGCGATGTCAATATCGGCGCGGGTCTGAATCCGCGGCAAGCTTTGAACGCGCCGGAGACCCTCGGTGGATGACCGCGACGGGGCCTTTGAGAAATGGCCAATTGCCGATAAGGAGAAACCTGCGGCCTGTTCAACCGGGCTTTCAGGCGCGGCGCGGAAAATGGATCGGGAGCGGCTCCAATTGAGAGATGTCTTGAACCCATGAAAGATGTCTTGCAAGCGAGCCTCCGCCGGCCCGATGCGCCTTCGGGGAAAATCGCCGATATCGAGTTTCTGCGCGGACTGGCCATCGCCCTCACGCTGATCGCCCATTCGATCCTGGCTTTTCCGGATTGGGCCGGGCTGACCGCTTTCAACAGCCGCCACTGGCTCGGCTCCGGCGTGGATCTGTTTTTCGTGATCAGCGGCTTCGTCATTACGGCGTCGTTGCGGGACCAGATGGGCAAGGTCTGGAACGCGCTTTACGGCGGCGGGAAGCGCCTCGGCGCCATCCGGGATCGTTGCCGGCTTGCCGGCAGGGTATTGGCAGCCTTCTGGATTCGCCGGGCCTTTCGACTGCTGCCGGGGGCCTTTGCGACCATCGGCCTGACGCTTGTCTTCATCGCCCTGTTTTCGCCCAGGGCGATCGGAGCGACGCTCGGCGGCTTCTGGCTCCACGCAGAGGCGGCGGCGGCGGCCGTTCTTCAGCTCTTCAATGTCTGGGGCTGGCGGCAGCTGGTCCGTGGCGGCGACGTGACGCTTTTCGGCGCCTATTGGAGCCTCTCGCTCGAAGAACAATTCTATTTCCTGTTTCCCTTCATCATGATCGCCTGCGGCTCCATGCGCCGTCTCGGTCTGGTCGCCCTGGCCGTGGTGGCCGGCCTGTTCTTCGTGCGCAAGAGCCTGCCCAGCGACGCGATGTGGTGGTTTCGCGTCGACGGGCTGTTCTGGGGCGTCGCCATCGCCTGTTTCCGGCCAAATCTCGACTTTGTCACACGCTGGAAGACAGGCATGAAATGGGTCCTCGGCGCGCTCGTTCTCATTGTCTGCACCGGCGGCCTGACCGAGACGATCATCCTGATGTGGAACCATGATTCCGCCAATGGCGTGATGCTCCTGTTCGCCGCGGTCCTTGTCGCCGTCGCCAGCGTCAATGCCGATCTGTTTCAGATTCCGCTGCTGGGGCGGGCTTTCGTCTATCTGGGCGAGCGGTCCTACGCGATCTATCTGCTTCACATCCTGATCTTCGCGGCGATCCAGGCGTTCGGCGACGCGCTGCTCGAAGCGGGCGCCTCGCCGCTCTGGGCCAATCTCGGCAAGGTCCTGTTCGTTGTTTCCTCCCTTGCGCCCATCGACCTCTTTCATCGATCGGTCGAAATCAGGTTTCGCAATGTCGGGCGCCGGATTTCCATCAAATTGCTGGCGGGAAGCGGCGGCGTGGAAGCGCGCGACGGCCTCGCCGCGCAAGACCCGCTCCGTTGAATCCCGGCGTCAATCGGCCATCCCGATCCGATCGGCGAAGGATTAGACAAACGTCCTCCTATATGGGAAGACATTTTCGACGTAACGGCAGCTGGAGCGTTCCGCGCATTTCATTCTTTCGCGCAAGACAACGCTTGATCGTGAAACGTCATTACAGGCTTCGCGCCCGAATCAACATTGATGGCGACCTGTACGGCTTCGTTTGACTGGATTTGCGCCTCGCCCGAGGATTTTTTGCCCGCCCGACTTGGCGCACGAAAATGAGAAACGGAAATGCTTTTTCAGTCGCCGCAGTTCCTGTTTATTTTTCTGCCCGCGACGCTTTTCGCTTATTTCCTGGCGGGAAAATTCATTGGCAAGACTGCTGCGCATTTCGTGCTCGCAGCGGCCTCGATCCTGTTTTATGCGTCCTGGCGCCTGCCGGACACCGGCCTGTTGCTCGCCCTCGTCATTTTCAATTACTCCGTTTACAGATTTTTCCTCCGCAAATCCGCCGATCGCCCCGAGACTATGCGTTTCCGCGCCGTGGCGACGGGCGTCGCGGTCAATGTCGCGACCCTCGTCTATTTCAAATATACCGGCTTCATGGTCGCCAATATCGAGGCGCTGACCGGCGTTTCACTGGGAATCGTCGAGCCGCTGATGCCGCTCGCGATCTCGTTCTTCATCTTCCAGAAGATCGCCTATCTGGTCGACGCCTACCGTAACCAGCTCCAGGACCATTCCGCGGGACGGTTCACTCTCTTCGTCTTTTTTTTCCCGCAATTGATCGCCGGCCCGATCGTCCACTTCCGCGAGGTCAACCCTTCGTTTTCCGACGAGCGGACCATAAGTCCAATCGAAAGCAATATTCTGGCCGGGCTGATCATGTTCGGGCTCGGCCTGTTCAAGAAGGTAATCCTGGCCGATTCCTTCGCGACCTATGCCTCGCCCATATTCGATTTCGCCGACAAGGCCGCAGCAGTCGACGCCTACGCGGCCTGGCTCGGCGCCCTGTCCTATACGTTCCAGATCTATTTCGATTTTTCCGGCTATTCCGACATGGCGATCGGACTGGCGCTCCTGTTCAACGTGCGGCTGCCGGTCAATTTCGATTCGCCCTACCGGTCGACCTCGATCATCGGATTCTGGAAGGCCTGGCACATCACCCTTTCCCGTTTCCTGCTGGAATATCTCTATATTCCTCTGGGCGGAAACCGCCGCGGCGCACTGCGCCGCCATGTCAATCTCCTCGCGACAATGCTGATTGGCGGCATCTGGCACGGCGCGGGCTGGACCTTCCTGATCTGGGGCGGCCTGCACGGGATCTTCCTGATCGTGAACCACATGTGGCGGACTTATGCCGAAGGCGCCCCCGCCGCGCTCATCTGGCTGTTCAGCTCGTGGCGCGCGGGACTGCTGACCCTTGTCGCCGTCGTCATCGCCTGGGTTCCGTTCCGGGCGAACACCCTCCAGGGCTCCGTGACCATGCTGAAGGGCATGGCGGGCCTGTCGGGCGCAACGCCGCCCTTCTTCGATCCCTGGCCCATGCCCGCGGCCTTCCTGGTCGATGGCCGAATCCTGGCTTCGTGGTCGGGCCTGCTGTTCGGCGGCGCATGGATCATTCTTGGCGCGGCCATTGTTCTCGTGCTTCCCAATGTATGGCGCTCGCTGGATTACCAGCCGATGCACAGCCCCCTGCCGACGGCCGCGACGCCGACCGCGCTCGACAGAGCCATCCTGGATTTCTATCGCCGCCGCCCGTTGCTTTTTGCAGCGGGCGCGGGCTTTCTGTTCGCGCTCGGAATTGGCCAGGTTCTGAGCGGTTCGGCCTCTCCCTTCCTTTATTTCCAGTTCTGAAGAGGGCGGCATGATCAGGAGATCGCTTCTTGTCTTCGCTCTGGCGGCCTTGCTTGGAACGGGACTTCAGGCGCTTTGGTTCGGGTCTCTGCCCACCATGGCCGACGTCCGCTGGGTGCATGACATTCTGATGCGCAAAAAGGAGATCGCCGCGGCGACCCCGGCGCCAAAAGTCCTGCTGATCGGCAGCTCATCTGTTCATTTCGGTCTGGACGCGCGTCTGATGTCGTCCGAATCCTCCTGCCGCTTCGTCAATTTCGGGCTGCATGTCCTGCTCGGGATCGATCTTCCGCTGCGCGAAGCCGAGAAAGTGTTGGCGCCGGGCGACAGCGCGGTGATCTTTATCGAAGTGGGAATGCTGGGCTCGCCCTTCCCCGTCGGCGACGTCCTGCGTGAATATGTCCGCCAGCACGAACCCGAGCAGCGCACGACGCCGGATTATTACTTTTCCACCCGGATCTGGGAGGGGCTGAAAGCCCCGGCGCTGAAGCTGTCCGGCGCCCTGTTCGACGCACAGCCTCACGCGCCGCCCAACATGCCGAAAATATGGATCTACACCCTGGACCATGTCGATGCGTTCGGCGATCAGACCGGCAAGAATCCGGAAAATATTTCCCCCAATACGCTCGACGCCGTGGTTCTGCGCCACTTTCCCACATATAGGCCGCCGCGGACCGGCCCTGTGCTGGATCGCCTGCTGCGGTTCAAGGCCTGGGCGGATGCGCATGGCGTCCGCGTCTATGGCGGCTGGCCGCCGGAATACATCGGCCACGAGGCAGGCATGACGAAGGCCACGACCGGCATTGCTGAGGTCTTCGCCGAATTGGGCATACCGATGATCGGTTCGGCCCGGGACTCCTTCGCGCCCCTCAGCGATCTCTATGATGGGGCGAACCATCTGAACGACAAGGGCGCGGAGGCTTTTTCACGACGCTTCCTGGCGAATTTCCAGCGCCAGGCCGGTTGCGCGCCAGCCAGCGCCGATCCGGTCAGCGCCAAGCCGGTGACAAGATAGGGCGTCGCGCCGAAGATCGGGAGCGATCAGCTTTCGATCATTTCCATATGCGAGTCGGACGGCGAACACGCTTGCGCGGAGCCGGCCCCGGGCCGTTCGGCCAAGCATCCTGTTTCAGGCGGAACTTGATTCAAGCTCGTGCGTTGCCGCTGAAAGGTGGGAAGGCGAAGCTACCTCCTGATGGGGAAGACGTTTTGATCGGAGAGCCTGGCGGCAGGCTCGCCGGCGATGTTAACCGCGAGCGACTTAGACGCATTGGGCCTGGCGTTTTCGATGTATAGTGTGTGCGTGACGTAGCCGTCATTCAGGAACGCCGCGGGATTCCTGAAACGGGGGGGGCTTGCGATGACAACTGCGACTTGGCTGGGCGGAACGATCTGGGGCGGAGCGGGCGATGACTCGGTTTGGACGGGCGGATCAGGCCCGGGCGGCGCGCCTGCGGCCGGGGACGACGTCGTTCTGAACCGCGCCGGCAGCCTGACGCTGACCTTGGGCGCCAACACGCCCTCCCTCAATTCGCTGACGATATTCTCCGGCGATATTCTCGCGCTGGGCGCCTTCACGCTTTACGTGGACGCGCCGGGCTCCGCCGGAATCGCCTTGACGTCCGGGACGATCGCGCTCGCCGGCGGCTCCATCGTCGACGCGGCCGACATTACGCTCGGCGCGGGCGGCGCCATCAGCGGCTACGGCTCGATCCATGTCGCCACCGGGACCCTGACCGGCGCGGGCGTGGTCGAAGCGAGCGGCGGATTGCTGGATGTGTTCGCGAACGTCAGTTCGGGACTTCAGCTCGGGATCGACAGCGTCGCTGGCGGCGATCTCCGGATCCAACAAGTCGCGGCGACGAATTCCGCGATCTCCATGACCACCTCCGGCCAGCTCCTCGAGATCGGCTCCGCCGGTTCGCTGACCATAGGCGTTCAGGAGATCACCACGGGCGGGACCATCTACCTCAATGGCGGATCGGCGACGCTGACGGATGCGTTCGGACTGGTTCTCGGCGGCAATCTGACCGGCGGCGGAACTGTGAACGCAGAGTTGCAAGGCGGCGGCACGGCCAAGGCCTCGGCCGGCTTGACGCTCACTTTCACGCAAAACGTCGATCAGGCGGGCGCGGCTACGCAATTCGTCATCGGCGACGGCGGGACGATCGCCTTCGACGCCATGGTCGGCACATTCTCGATCAAGCCGCTCGTCACCTTCCAGGGCGCGACCGGCACGCTCAGCGACACTGCGGTCATCATGACCTCGGTGAACTTCGGAACCATCACCGGCTTTTCCGGCGGCGACCAAATCCAGCTGCAGGCGTTCGGGGCGGGCGACACCTACAGCATCTCAGGCGATACGCTCACCATCATGAACGCCGGCGGCACGCTGTCGCAAAGCTTCATCTTTGAATCGAGCGCGGTGGCGTCGCAGGTCGTTGTAACCGATAGCGCCGGAATCGATACGATCGCCATCTGCTTCATGGCGGGCGTGATGATCCGCACGCCGGACGGAGAATCCGCGGTCGAGAGCTTGAAGCGCGGCGATCTCGTGATGACGGCGGATGGCGCCGCCAGGCCGGTCGCATGGCTCGGCAGACAGACAATTTCCGCGCTGTTCGCCGATCCGGTTCGCAATTGGCCGGTCCGGGTCAAGGCTGGCGCGCTGGGCGACAACGTCCCGTCCCGCGATCTCTTGCTCTCGCCAGATCACGCCTTGCTCGTCGGCGGCGTCCTGCTGCACGCCGGCGCGCTGGTGAACGGAACGTCTATCGTGCGTGAGGGCCATGTTCCGTCGACATGGGTCTATTATCACGTCGAACTTGACGATCATTCGCTGATTCTGGCCGAAAACACCCCGGCTGAAACCTTCGTCGACAATGTCGAGCGGCGCAATTTCGACAATTGGGCCGAGCACGAAGCGCTCTATCCCGAGGGCAAACCCATGTCCGAACTGCCCTATCCGCGCGCCAAGGGGGGACGTCAGGTTCCGCCTCGCATCCGCGCCCTGCTGGCGGAACGCGCCGCCGTCATTGGCGCGCAGGCCGGAGCGGCGGCCGCCTGACCCGGATCGCCGTGGGCGCGAAAACTATTTCGCGCCCTTGAGGATCGTCACATGGCCCATCTTGCGGCCGGGCCGGGCTTCCGCCTTGCCATAGAGATGCAGGCAGGCGCCCGGCACTTCGAGAAATTCGCGCCAGCGATAGACATCGTCGCCGATGAGATTGTGCATCTCGACCGGACCGTGGGCGCGCGTCACGCCGAGCGGGAAGCCGCAGACGGCCCGGATGTGCTGCTCGAACTGAGAGGTGACCGAGCCGTCCAGCGTCCAATGGCCGGAATTATGGACGCGCGGCGCGATTTCATTGACCAGCAGCTTCAAACCGGCCGGCGTCTCGACGACGAACATCTCCACCGCCAGCACGCCGACATAATCCAGCGCCTCGGCGATGCGCTTCGCCTTGTCGCGCGCGCGCTGGCGAACATCCTCGCCAATATCGGCGGGGACGACCGTGGTGGCGAGAATATGATGTTCATGCTCGTTGCGACCGACGTCCCAGGCGACGAAATCGCCGTCAAGGCCGCGCGCGGCCACCACGGAGACCTCGCAGACGAAAGGCACGAAGCCTTCGAGGATCGAGGGCTGGCCGCCGAGCGAGCGGAAGGCCACGGCGAGGTCCGAGCCTTCGCGGACCAGGGCCTGGCCCTTGCCGTCATAGCCGAAGCGCCGGGTCTTGAGGATCGAGGGGCGGCCAATCTGGGCCACCGCCCGCGCCAGCGCGCCGGCGTCGTCCACCTGGGCGTAGGGCGCGACCTCGATGCCCAGCCCGGAAATGAAATTTTTCTCGATCAGCCGGTCCTGCGTCAGAGCCAGCACCGAGGGCGAGGGCCGCACCGGCTTCATGGCCGCGAGAAATTCCGCCGTCCGCGCCGGGATATTCTCGAATTCATAAGTGACGACATCGACCGCCGCGGCGAAAACGGCCAGGGCTTTCTCGTCGTCATAGCGCGCAACCGTTGCGTTGGCGGCGACTTCGATGGCCGGATCGTCTTCGCGGTCGGTGAAAATATGGCAGGACAGGCCGAGACGCGCGGCGGCGAGCGCGAGCATGCGCCCCAACTGGCCGCCGCCGATGATCCCGATGCGCGCGCCCGGCGCCAGTCTCGCCTCAGTCATCCTTTTTCGGACGCTCCGCGACCGCTCCGGTCTGTTTCGCGCGCCAGGCGTCAAGCCGCGCCGCGAGCTTTTCATCGTTCAGCGCGAGGATCGCGGCCGCGAGCAAGGCGGCGTTGACGGCCCCCGCCTTGCCGATCGCCAGAGTCCCGACCGGCACGCCGCCTGGCATCTGAACGATGGAATAAAGCGAATCCACGCCCGACAGCGCCTTGGACTCGACCGGGACGCCCAATACGGGCAGCGGCGTCATGGCGGCGGTCATGCCCGGCAGATGGGCGGCGCCCCCCGCCCCGGCGATGACGACCTTGAAGCCCGCCTCGCGCGCGCCCTGGGCGAAGGCGACCAGACGGTCCGGCGTGCGATGGGCCGAGACAATGCGCACGTCCGCTGCGACGCCAAGCGCATCCAGGGTTTCGCTGGCGTGGCGCATGGTCGCCCAATCTGACTGGCTTCCCATGATGATGGCGACAGGAGGCTTGCTGCTCGGCACTTGTTTCTGACCCGGACCAAAGGAAGGCGAAGTGTCTAAAGCGAAGCGCCCGAAAGGGAAAGGCGGATTCTGGCCAAAAGCGCCGTTTCAGTCAAAATTTACGGGAGAAGCCTGACGACGTTCAGGCGATGATGTCAGGGGTCATTGCGTCTTCCAGCGTGGTGATCCTGTCGCGAAGCAACAATTTTCGCTTCTTCAACCGCTGCAATTGCAACTGGTCGGCGGCGCCGACCGCCAGCAAGGCGTCTATGGCCGCGTCAAGATCGCGGTGTTCCTGCCGTAAACGCTCGACTTCAAAGACGAATTCGGCCCGCTCTTCTTCGTTCAGTTCTCTGGTCATCGAAAACCGCTGGGCATTTCATTGGGCGCCCCTCGCGCCGTGGGCCGGATTATGTCCGCGGCGGGTTCCAAGAGCAAGACCAAGATAAGGGCGCAATGCGCCGCCTTGAGGCAATCTGGCGCCGCCTTGAGGCAATCTGGGGCCCCATGCAGGCAAACCGGCTCGCCGCGCAGGCAATTCGTCACGCGCGCGGCAAACCGCGGCCCTGGTTGAGAAATCCGCCAGCGCGCGCCGGACCCGGCGGCGAGGGCCAATGCCCCGGAAACCATTCGGGAACCGGGGCGACCCGCCCGCCGCCAGCTAAGCTTCCCTTAAGTCACGACTTTTTGACAAAAATATTCCCCCTTGCGGGTTCCGTGGATCGTGTCACAATCCTGTCGTTCAAGCATCGATAGGAGTTGCGCATGTCCTTGCAAAGCCATCTCGCCGAACTCGAACGCCGTCACATGGCGCTTCAACGGGAAATCGAGAAGGAAGAGCTCCATCCCGCCCTCGACGAGCTCAAGGTACACGAACTCAAACGACGCAAGCTGCTGCTCAAGGACGAAATCTCGAAACTGCGCCAGGCCGCGGAAAAAGAATTAGTCCACTAAAAGATCGACGAGACCAATAAATCCGCCGGGCCAAAAGCCCGGCGTTTTCATTCTGAGGGGCGGCTGCGCCGGCATTCTCCCCTGCTCGCGCGCCGGCGCCGAAACGCCCGGGCCAGCGCATTGGCCGAAAGGTTGAGCGCCTCTTTCTGGACTTATCGGCCTTTCCAGCGCACTTTCCGCAAAATTTGCCGCGCGACGATGGCGCGGAAGAATAACGGGAGCGAGGGGAAACATGGCGAGCCGCTATCAAGAAGTCTATCAGTCCTGGCGCAATGATCCGCAGGCCTTCTGGGCCGAGGCCGCGAAGGACGTCGACTGGATCAAGCCGCCGACGATCGCTTTCGACCCCAACGCCGGGGTTTATGGCCGCTGGTTCCCCGACGGCACGCTCAACACCTGCTACAACGCCGTCGACCGGCATGTGAAGAACGGCCGCGCGCAGCAACCGGCGATCATTTATGACAGCCCCGTCGCCGGCATCAAGCGCACCTATACCTATGAGCAATTGCTCGCCGAAGTGAACGCCGTCGCGTCCGTCCTCAAGGATTTCGGCGTGACCAAGGGCGACCGCGTGCTGGTTTACATGCCGATGATCCCCGAAGCGGTGATCGGCGTTCTGGCCTGCGCCCGCATCGGCGCCATTCACTCGGTCGTATTCGGCGGTTTCGCCGCCAAGGAACTGGCGACCCGCATCAACGATTCCGAACCCAAGCTGATCCTCAGCGCCTCCTGCGGCATCGAGCCCAGCCGTGTCGTCAAATACAAGCCGCTGCTCGATGAGGCGATCTCGCTGGCCGCCGTCAAGCCGGAAAAGGTGCTGTTGCTGCAACGGCCGCAGGAAAAAGCCGAAATGATCGGCGGCCGCGATTTCGACTGGAACGATCTGGTCGTCGCGGCGCTGGCGGAGCGCCGGACGGTCGAGCCCGAGGAGATGAAGGCGACCGACCCGCTCTACATTCTCTACACCTCCGGCACCACTGGCATTCCCAAGGGCGTCGTGCGCGACAATGGCGGCCATGCCGTCGCCATGTGCTGGACCATGAAGAACCTCTACGGCATCAAGCCGGGCGAAGTGTTCTGGGCAGCCTCGGACGTCGGCTGGGTGGTGGGCCACTCCTACATCCTCTATGGCCAACTGCTCTATGGCGCGACCACGGTCGTCTATGAGGGCAAGCCGGTCGGCACGCCCGACCCGGGCGCCTTCTGGCGCATGATCGAGGAATATAAGATTTCCGCTCTGTTCACCGCACCGACCGCATTGCGCGCCGTGCGCAAGGAAGATCCGAACGCCGAACATCTCAAGCGCTACAATATCGGCACGATGCGCACTCTGTTCCTGGCCGGCGAACGCGCCGATCCGGACACCGTCGCCTGGGCGGAGCAGGTCCTTGGCATGCCGGTGATCGACCACTGGTGGCAGACGGAGACGGGCTGGGCCATCGCCGGCAATCCGGTCGGCCTCGGCGCCCTCCCCGTCAAGCACGGCTCGCCGACTGTCCCCATGCCCGGCTATGACGTGCAGATCGTGGACGAAGGCAGCCATCCGGTTCCGGCCGGCAAGATGGGCTCCATCGTCGTGAAGCTCCCGCTGCCTCCCGGCTGCCTGCCCACCTTGTGGAAGCAGGATGAGCGGATGAAGGAATCCTACCTCATCGACTTCCCCGGCTATTACAAGACCGCCGACGCCGGATTCATCGACGAGGACGGCTATCTCTACATCATGGGTCGCACCGACGACATCATCAACGTCGCCGGCCACCGCCTCTCGACTGGCGGGATGGAGGAAGTGCTGGCCTCCCATCCCGACGTCGCGGAATGCGCGGTCATCGGCGTCAAGGACGAGTTGAAGGGCGAGCAGCCCTGCGGCTTCGTGGTGCTGAAGTCCGGCGTGACGCGCTCGCCGATCGAGATCGAGAAGGACCTGGTCAAGCTGGTGCGCGACAAGATCGGCCCCGTGGCCGCGTTCAAGATCGCCATCACCGTGCAGCGCCTGCCCAAGACCCGCTCGGGCAAGATCCTGCGCGGCACGATGAAGAAGATCGCCGACGGCGACGCCTGGACCATGCCCGCCACGATCGACGATCCGGCGATCATGGACGAGATCATGGCCGCCCTGGAGCACAAGGGGTTCTGACGGCGACGCGTCTTCAATTATCCCGGCCCCGGCGGTTCTTACCGCCGGGGTTTTTCTTTCGCGAGGCCGAAAAGCGAAAAACCCGCTTCCATAGCGCGGGAAGCGGGGTTTCTTTTGATCAGTGCGTTCGTTCAGCCGCCCATTTTGGCGACGAGCGCGTCGGAAATCTCGAAATTGGCATAGACGTTCTGGACGTCGTCATTGTCTTCGAGCGAGCCGATCAGCCGCAAAATCTTTTCGCCGGCCTCGTCGTCCACCGCGATATTGTTCTGCGGCCGCCAGATCAGCTTGGATTTTTTGGCCTCGCCGAAGGCGGCCTCCAGAGCTTTCGACACCTCGGCCAGCCCTTCCAGCGAGGTGGTGATCTCATGGCCGTCCGGCGTGGTGACGACATCGTCGGCGCCGGCCTCGATCGCCGCCTCCATCATCGCGTCCTCGCTGGCGACCTTGGCGTCATATTCGATCTGGCCGATGTGATCGAACATGAAAGAGACCGCGCCGGTTTCCGCCAGCGCGCCGCCCGCCTTGGTGAAATAGGAGCGGATTTCGCCCGCCGTGCGGTTGCGGTTGTCGGTCAGCGCCTCGATGATGACCGCGACGCCGCCCGGGGCGTAGCCCTCGTAGCGCACCTCGTCATAGTTCTCGCTGTCGCCGCCGGAAGCCTTCTTGATCGCGCGCTCGATATTGTCCTTCGGCATGTTTTCCGCGCGGGCGGCGAGCACCGCCAGGCGCAGGCGCGGATTCATCGCCGGATCGGGCATGCCCATCTTGGCCGCCACGGTGATTTCGCGCGCCAGCTTGGAGAAGACTTTTGAACGGATCGCGTCCTGCTTCCCCTTCTTGTGCATGATGTTCTTGAACTGACTATGCCCGGCCATTTGCGTCCCTGTGCTGAAATGCGCTCGCGCCGCCCCCGGAGACTTCCGGGGGGCGAGCGGAAAAATTCGACGGCGCCTTATAGACGCGCGCCGCCCCGCTGAAAAGATGGGCTTTCCGCCGATAGCCGCGAGATTATAACAGCCGGGCCGGAAAATATGCGAGGATCGCAGCATGATCGTTCAAAAGCAGCTCAACATCCCGGCCATGCTGTTCGCTTTTCGCGGCACCGTCGTTCCGCTGATCTTGCCTCACATCCTGCTGGTGGCAACGGTCGCCCTCGCGATCACGGCGGTGGCGGAGCTGCGCCCCGGCCTCCTGCCGGAAATCTCGCTCGCGCCCTTCAGCCTGCTCGGCCTCGTGCTGTCCATCTTTCTCGGCTTCCGCAACAACGTCTGCTACGACCGCTGGTGGGAGGGGCGCAAGCAATGGGGCCAGGCCATCGGCCACGCCCGCGCCTTGGCCCGCGAAATCCCCGCCTTCCTGCCGGACGAAAGCACGCGCCGCAGCCGCGCGTTGCGGCGCGTCGCCGGCTTTGCGGCCTGTCTGGCGGCGCAACTGCGCGAGCGCGACGAGGTCGCTGCGCTCGCGCCCTGGCTGCCGGAGCCTGAAGCCGCCGCCCTGCCCGGCCTGCGCAACCGCCCGGCCGCGGCGCTCGCGGGACTGACGCGGGACCTCGCCGCCGCGCGGCGCGAGGGCGCGATCGGCGAAATCATGCTGCAAATGCTGGAAGCCCATGTCGAGGGCCTGAGCGCCGTGCAATCCGCCTGCGAGCGCATCAATTCGACGCCGACGCCCTTTTCCTATTCGCTGCTCCTGCACCGGACCAGCTGGATCTTCTGCCTGCTCGTCCCGTTCGGGCTGGTCGGCGCGCTGGGCTGGCTCACGCCCTTTTTCAGCATGCTGCTCGCCTATGCCTTTTTCGGCCTCGACGCCCTTGGCGACGAACTGGAGCTGCCGTTCGGCCTGGCGGCGAACCATTTGGCGTTGGATTCCTTCGTCCGCGCCATTGAAATCGAGATCATGCAAGCCATCGGCGAGGCGCCGCCGGAGCCGCTGCCGCCGGCAAACGGCCGGCTCACCTGATCGGAAGCGCCATGCCTTCGGGAACGGCCTGCCCCAGCCCGCCGCCAAGGCGCACGGGCGCGACGCGCTTGGCAAGGCCATCCGCGCCGGTTTCGACGAACAGGCCGCATAAGGTTGCGGGGCCATCGGCGGGTTCGAAACGCGCGCCCGGCGTCTTGCGGGTGAAGCGGCGGATCGGCTCTTCCTTGTCCATGCCGATGACGGAATCGTAATCGCCCGTCATGCCGGCGTCGGTCTGGTAGGCGGTGCCGTGTGGCAGGATGCGCCAGTCGGCGGTCGGAACATGGGTATGGGTGCCTATGGCCAGCGAAACCCGGCCGTCCGAGAAATGGGCCATGGCCTGTTTCTCGCTCGAAGCCTCAGCGTGAATGTCCAGGATCGCGGCGTCGCAGGCGAGGCCGAGCGGACAGGCGCCCAGCTCCTTCTCGACCGCCGCGAAAGGATCGTCCAGCGCGTCCATGAACACCCGGCCCATGACGCTCATCACCAGCACGCGCTCGCCCTTGGCGGTCTCGTAGAGCCAGGCGCCCCGCCCCGGCGTGCCAGCAGGGTAATTCATCGGCCGCAGCACATGCGGCGCGCGTTCGATGAAGACCAAGGCCTCGCGCTGGTCGAAGGAATGATTGCCAAGCGTGATGCAATCCACGCCGGCGCCGAGAAATTCCTGCGCGATGGTTTCCGTGATGCCCAAGCCGCCGGCGGCGTTTTCACCATTGGCGACGATGAAATCGAGGTCTAGCTGTCGGCGCAGGGCGGGAACATGTTCGGCGATGGCGGCGCGGCCGGCGCGGCCGACTACGTCGCCGATGAAGAGGAGGCGCATGAAAATTCCGTGAACTCGAAAACGTCCGTCTCCGTTACCACGAAATCCAGCCCTTCGTCGTGTTTTTCACGCGGGATCCATTCCGCCCGCTGGCAGGAGAAGGCGAGGCCCCCGGCCGCGATCAGGCCGCCTTCGCGCAAACGCGCCAGCGTTGCGTCGTAATAGCCGCCGCCGAAGCCGAGCCGCGTTCCCGCCCCGTCAAAGCCGAGCAAAGGGGCGAACAGGATTTTCGGAACCATTTCCGGCGCCGTCGCGGGCGGCTCGCGCAGGCCGTAACGGCCGGACGCCAGCGGGTCGCCCGGCTTCCAGAGGCGAAAGACCAAGGGCGTCGCCTTGACGCCCGCGACCGGCAGCAAAGTGGGAAAGCCTTTTTCCGCGAGCGCCCGCAGCAGGGGCTGCGAATCCAGTTCGCCAGACAGGGAGGCGTAAAGCGCAACAGGCGCGCGCGCGGGGTCGAGCGCGCCGAGCTTCTCAAGCAGAAAGGCCAGAGCGCGTCCGGCGACGCCTTGCGCCGCCGCTGCGGCCGCCTCGGGCGGAATGTTCGCGCGCGCCTCGCGCAATCGAGCGCGGAGTTGCGCCTTGTCCGTCATGGAACTCACGAAAACTGGGTGCGGGCCGCATAAGCCGTGGGACGCGATCCCGGGTACCTACTAGGTAGGTGGGCGCCATGTGCCTAAGTCCACGGACGAAGACAGGGACAGCTCCCGTTGGGATCGTAAGGCCCCGGGGAAATATCCACACGCACCCCGCAGCGCCGCTCCGCCAATTTAGGGCGGATGGGCGGCGGGCGCCAGTGGTTTCGGCAATTAATCGCCTGGGCGTCCTTGGCCGCCGTGGGCGGGAAGCCGCCGTCGCACCATCGGCAACTTCCGGCTCGTTGCGGACGTAGCCGCCATGGCGGCGAACGCCTCGTTTCCAAGCCAAACCCGACATTCGGCCTCCGTCATCACAATTCTGGGTGCCGCAACCAGCTGTCTCCGTTTAGGTAATACGGCTAATTCCACCTGCAATTTGTCGTCTGCGCGATGAACATGGAGCGGCCGCGGGTGCTGCTGCGGGCGGCGTGAGCCGTCCTCACGGGAGAATTGCGTCCAAATTTAAACGGGAGGTCGAATTCAACGGGTAAGGGACACAATCGCGGCCTAACGGACGCTGTCCGCGCTTCGACGAAACCCCGAAAACGCCGCACACGATGGAAAATCGAAACTTTCAAAGCGTTCCTTTGAAAAATCGCTTATGAGCAAAACAAAAACGCGATCAACAATCTCGCCAACTACATGAGGAGTTTTTATGCGTGTCGAAAATTCAAGCCGTTTCGCGGGGAAGCGATCACCACAAAAAAAAATAAAAACGGCTATTTCAATAATAGTGTTTTTCACGACCACTGCTCTCGCGCTTGCAGACTGTCCGCCAGGGACTTGGCCAAGGGACCAATATAACGGCCCCGGCGGCGGACTCTACAACGGGCCGGGAGGTGGACTCTACAATGGACCGGGTGGCGGCATGTACAATGGCCCAGGCGGAGGAATCTATAATGGCCCAGGAGGAGGTCTCTATGCCGGTCCGGGCGGCGGTCTCTACGACGGGCCCGGTGGCGGCCTCTATGACGGGCCAGGAGGCGGCCTCTATGACGGGCCAGGAGGCGGCCTTTATAACGGACCCGGTGGCGGCATGTACAATGGCCCTGGCGGAGGACTTTATAACGGACCAGGGTCCTACTGCACGAACAGGCCTCCATGGCCGATCGTCCTGCGATACCTCCAAAAAACGGGCAAAAGCTATTTAGCCGAGAAAATCCTGACAACGCTTCAAAACGCAGGAATTGCCTTTCAATAACCCATGAAAAAATTATCGGACGAACATCCGCACAAATAAAAGGATGTTCGTCCGTTACGCAGGGGCAATCTTTCAGATGTAAAGGCGGAAAGCCTTTTACTGTCGCTCACGCACGGTCTTCCGCGCCTCACTGATCGCCAAACGCAACACTTCAAAGCGATCATCAGGCAAAGAGCCCTCCACTGCGGCACGGCCTAACTCTTCATCGCCGAAATAAACACGAGCCAAAAGGCCCTTGGACATAAACCAACCATGACAAGCGCCACGCTGGTTACGCTGGTCGACAAAGCGACCCCATTCCTCCTGACAAATGACAGTGAAATTGGTCGTCTTGTAGGTTTTAATTGTCTCAAGCATCGCAGACTCCTTCGATTAGCGCCACCAAAACACAGAGACAGCGCGGCCACGATGCTATGAGCATTGCACAGCTGGAGTTTTTCTCTCTCCTAGACGTAATGGTGGAAGCAGCGCTACTTGAAGCGTGTTCAGCGACAGTCTCGTCAGCCAAAATGAAAAATGCAGGAGCGCCCAATTACTAGACTCGTCCCCCAATCTCATCGACCGCACGCCGCTGGTCGTGTTGGACCGGATTTACGACGGCCCTAGCCGGATTGTCGCCAAGACGGAATTCCTATCCGGAACGCTTTGAAAGTTTCGATTTTCCATCGTGTGCGGAAGGATTACGTTGACATGATACGAAATCCCCCAATGGCATCAAGTATGCGAGCCTGGATCGCCCGCTTTCAGGCAGTTACCTGCTCTTCCCGCTACGCCGGCTCCCCGCCGAATCCAGTCGCTTCGGCGTCAGCGACCTGCGACGGCTCAGGTTCGACAGCCGAAAAAAAAGCCCGCGAAACTCGCGGGCTTTTGCGTCAATTGTCCAGGAAGGACCGCAGCTTGCGGCTGCGCGAGGGGTGCTTCAGCTTGCGCAGGGCCTTGGCCTCGATCTGGCGGATGCGTTCGCGCGTCACCGAGAACTGCTGGCCGACTTCCTCCAGCGTGTGATCGGTGTTCATGCCAATGCCGAAGCGCATGCGCAGCACGCGTTCTTCACGCGGCGTCAAGGAAGCCAAAACGCGCGTGGTCGTCTCGCGCAGATTGCTCTGGATCGCGGCGTCGATCGGCAAGATCGCGTTCTTGTCCTCGATGAAATCGCCGAGATGCGAATCCTCCTCATCGCCGATCGGCGTTTCGAGCGAGATCGGCTCCTTGGCGATCTTCAGCACCTTGCGCACTTTTTCCAGCGGCATGGCGAGCTTTTCGGCCAGCTCCTCCGGGGTCGGCTCGCGGCCGATCTCGTGCAGCATCTGGCGCGACGTGCGCACGATCTTGTTGATCGTTTCGATCATGTGCACCGGGATTCGGATGGTGCGCGCCTGATCCGCGATGGAGCGGGTGATGGCCTGGCGAATCCACCAGGTGGCGTAGGTCGAGAACTTGTAGCCGCGGCGATATTCGAACTTATCGACCGCCTTCATCAGGCCGATATTGCCTTCCTGGATCAGGTCGAGGAATTGCAGGCCGCGATTGGTGTATTTCTTGGCGATGGAGATGACGAGACGCAGATTGGCCTCGACCATTTCCTTCTTCGCCTGACGGGCCTCGCGCTCGCCCTTCTGCACCATGTGGACGATCTTGCGGAATTCAAGGATCTCCAGGCCGGTTTCGGTCGCCAGCGCGTGGATGTCGCCGCGCAGGTCGTGAATGTCGTCCTTGGCGTTGGCGACAAAGTCCTTCCAGCCCCGCGCGCCGAGTTTCGACACCCGCAGCAGCCATTTCGGGTCGAGTTCGGAGCCGTGGTAGTTCTTGAGGAAATCCTCGCGCGACACGCCGAAGCTTTCCGACAGGCGCAGCAGCTTGGTCTCAAGCCCGATCAGGCGGCGATTGATGTCGTAGAGCTGCTCGACCAGCGCGTCGATGCGGTTCTGGTTGAGCGACAGCGACTTGACGTCGCCGACGATATCCTTCTTGAGCGCCTTGTACTTGCGCTCCTGCGCCGGGGTCAGGGCCTCGTTCTTGAGCTTGTTCTCGACATTCTGGTCCTGCAGCCGCCGCAGTTTCTTGTAGGCGTCGGCGACGCGGTCGAAGGTTTCCAGAACCTTGGGCTTCAGCTCCGTCTCCATGGCGGAGAGCGAAACGGAATTGTCGAGATCGTCGTCCTCCTCGAAGGCGTCCTCGGGAACGGGCGGCTCGTCGAGCCCGGCCGGAGGATTGCGCGGCGCGGTGGAGGGCGCCTCGCCCTCGGCCTCGGCTTCCGCTCCCGGGACATCAGCAGCGGCTTCGCCTTCCCCTTCGGCCGTCTCATCGGTCGCAGCGGTCGCCGGGCCGGAATAAGTGGCTTCGAGATCGATGATTTCGCGCAGCAGAACCTTGTTTTCGACCAGTTCGTCGCGCCAGATGATGATGGCCTGGAAGGTCAGCGGGCTTTCGCACAGGCCGGCGATCATCGCCTCGCGCCCGGCTTCGATGCGCTTGGCGATGGCGATTTCGCCCTCGCGCGACAGCAGTTCGACCGAACCCATTTCGCGCAGATACATCCGCACGGGATCGTCAGTGCGGTCGGCGGGCTCCGACGTGCGCGTCGCCACGGCCTTGGCCGCGACGGGCTCGACCAGGTCGCCGCCCTCGGCTTCCTCTTCTTCCGCGCCCGCCTCTTCCTCGGTCTCGTCGGCTTCCTCAGCCTCGATGACGTTGATGCCCATCTCGTTCAGAACGGCGTAGACGTCCTCGATCTGGTCCGAGGTGACTTCCTCGGACGGCAGAACGGCGTTCAATTCGGCATAGGTGACGAAGCCACGCTTTTTGGCGAGCTTCATCATGCGCTTGACGGCGGCGTCGGAGAGATCGAGCAAGGGGCTATCGGTCGCCTCGGCAACCCCGGCTTCGCCTTCCGGCTTCGCGTCGTCTTTCTTCGCCATGTTGACTCCAAACCGCAAAAACACGAGCGCATGCCCTAGCGAATCAGCCGCCGCAGGGCAAGGTGCGTGGAAAGTTTTAACGTCCGCTTAACCAAAGCGTGGCGTTTCTATCGAAACTCAATTCCCGCCGCGCCCCAAGGAACGTCCCAAGGAAAGGCGCGCGAAATATATCCTCAAACGGACTTTTCTTCCCGGCCCGAACGCGCTCCGAACCCTTCGATCGAGGCCTCGACGCCTTCCAGTGCCGACAATTGCGCCCTGATATCAGCGAGAAACGCGAGATTAGCCTCTGAAGGCTCTTGAGCAAGAACCATTTCGGCCTGCCGCAGTTCCCTATTTAGCGCCCGCTGTTTGTGATGCAAGGCCAGAGCCTGACGCAGAACCTCGTCCGCGTCATTTTCATGGGCCTCCGGCCTTACGCACCACAATGTCGAAATTGTGGCGTCGCGCGATAAAGCCTCGATTTGCGGGCCGAATCCGCGCGCGACCAGCATGTCGCGCAAATCATGCGGCGCGAGGTCCGGCTCGGCCATCCCGAGCAGGGCGTCGCGCAGCTTCTTGCCGGTCGCGCCGGCGAAATCGAGCCGCGCAATATCCTCGGCATGACGGGCGAGCAGGCCCGGATGATTGATGAGCAGCATGAGAATCAGATTTTCGCGCGGCGCGGCGGCTTCCCTCGGGGCCGAAAACAGACTCGTTTGCAACAGGGCCTGGCTGGCGGCGAGCGGCGCACGGCTCCCCGCCTCGCGGCCGAAAGAACGCCCGCGACGTGAAAAGCCGCCGTTGCTCACAGGCTGACGGGACCGGCCGAACAGATTGGCCAGCCTCTCGCGCAGATCGTCGAAATAATGGCGCCGCAGGTTTTCGTCGCGAATCTGGCTGGCCGCTTCGCGCAGGCGGCGCTCCAGCCCGGCGCGCCGCTCCGGCGTATCCAGCGCCTGGGCCTCAGCCTCGCGCAAAAAAAGCATTTCCACCAGCGGCTTGGCTGAAGCCAGCACGGCCTCCAGCGCCTCGCGCCCCCCGGCGCGGGCGAGATCGTCCGGGTCCTGGCCCTCGGGGAGCAAGGCGAAGCGCAGGCTGCGGCCCGCCGCGATCAGGGGCAGCGCGGTGTCCAAAGCGCGGAATGCCGCTTTGCGCCCGGCCTTGTCGCCATCGAAACAGAGAATCGGCTCCTCCGCCATCTTCCACAGCAACTCGCACTGGTCGGCGGTCAAAGCCGTTCCCAGCCCTGCGACGACATGGGGGCAGCCGGCGAGGCTCATGGAAATGACGTCCACATAGCCTTCGACCGCCACCACCGTGCCGCGCTCATGCGCCGCCTTGCGGGCGTTGTGCAGGTTGTAGAGGTTCGAGCCCTTGTGAAACAGCGGCGTCTCCGCCGAATTCTTGTATTTGGGCTGCACGTCCTTGGCGAGCGCGCGGCCACCGAAGGCAATCACGCGGCCCGAGCGGTCACAGATCGGAAACATCAGCCGGTCGCGGAAAAAGTCATAGGGAACCGCGATGTCCGGGCCATGGGTGAGCAGCCCGGCCTCGATCATGGTCTCGGCGGAACAGCCCTTGCCCGCGAGATAATCGCGCAGGGCGAAGCGCTCGGCGGACGCATAGCCGAGCCGGAATTTTTCGCGCGCCTCGACGTTGAGACCGCGTTCCGCCAGATAGGCGCGCGCCTTGGCCCCGGAGGCTCCGCGCAACTGGCGTTCGAAGAAGTCCGCCGCCATTTCCAGCGCTTCGAGCGTGGTGGCGCGCCTTCTTTCCGCCGCGGCGGCCTCGGGCGTGGCGACCGGCATGGCGAGGCCGGCCATGCCCGCGAGCCGCTCGACCGCTTCGGGAAAGCCGATGCCTTGGGTTTCCATCAGGAAATTGAAATGATCGCCATTCTTGCCGGCGGAAAAATCGTAATAGAAGCCCTTCTGGTCATTTACATAAAAGGAGGGCGTCTTTTCCGAATTGAAGGGCGAGAGGCCGCGAAATTCGCGTCCTTCCTTCTTGAGTTTCACGCTTTGCCCCACGACTTCCGACAAAGGAAGCCGCGCCCGGATCTCATCGAGGAAGGACGGCGGGAATTTCATGTTGTTCCGGGCATAGGAGCGCAGCCTCACAAATGGGGACGCCGCCCCCCGCGCGCAATCGACCCGGCGCAATTGTCGCCGCTATCCACAGGGCGGTCACGCAAAAGTCGCCTCGCCGCCATCTTGTGGACTCGCGAAATAGAGACAGATAGAGGGTGGCCGCCGGCAGCGCGGCCGGGGGAAACGAGAGAGTTTGCATGCGCTCCTTAGCCAGATTTGCCGAGATGAAGCGTCATGGCGAGAAAATCGCCATGCTGACCGCCTATGACGCGCCGCAGGCGCGTGCGCAGCAACAGGCGGAGATCGATGTCATCCTTGTCGGCGACAGCGTCGGCGTGAATATTCTGGGCTACGCCAGCGAGCGCGAGGTGACGCTGGCCGACATGGCGCATCATACCCGCGCGGTGCGCCGCGGCGCGCCAGACACATTCATCATCGCCGACCTGCCCTTCGCCACCTATGATTCGCCCGAACAGGCGGTCGCCAGCGCCAAATTCCTGCAGCAGGCGGGCGCGGACGCCGTGAAATTCGAGGGCGCCCATCCGGAACTGGTGCAGGTGCTGGCCACCTCCGGCATTCCGGTCTGCGGCCATCTCGGCTTCGAGCCGCAGCGCTGCGAGAAGCGCGTGCATGGCAAGACCTTCGAGGAGGCGTCACGGATTTTCGAGGACGCCAAGGCGCTCGACGAATCTGGCGTCTTCATGCTGGTGCTGGAACTGGTCCCCGCTGAGCTTGCCGCCGCGGTGTCGCGCGCGATCAAGGCGCCGACCATCGGCATCGGGGCCGGCGCGTCGACAGACGGCCAGGTTCTCGTCTTCCCGGACGTGCTGGGCTATGGCGATCGGAACTTCCGCCACAACCGCCGCTATGCCGAGGTCGGCGCCGCCATGCGCGAGGCCTCGGCCGCCTATCTGCTGGACGTGCGGGCGCGGGACTTCCCGACCATGGCCAATTGCTCATCCATGCCGTCGGAGGCGCTCGCGCAGTTCGAGGCCGAAATCCTCGAACGGCAAAGCTGAGCTCGCGGCCGGAGCCATTCTCTTTCCGGCGGCCCGAATTACCGCGCTTTGGAAAAATGGCTCCTTTCCTCCTTGATATCGTTGGACGGGTCGTCGTCTCTTGTCATGACACCGGGGGCGTCTAGTCTGGACGAGGCTGAAATAACGGCGTCACGCGGCCTTCTCGTGACGACCGGGGCGCCAGCCAAAAGGGCCGCCGCCGAAAGGGAGGAAAAGATGTGCCATTTTTTCGCCAGCCAACCTCCGGATTCTTACGCATTCGAAACGCGTTCGATCCGTCTGAACGGACAATCGACCAGTATCCGCCTGGAAAAGATGTTTTGGCGCATCCTCGAACAAATCGCCCGCGCGCAGGACATGAGCGTGCCCCGCTTCATTTCGACCTTGCATGGCGAGGTGCTTAACTTGTGGGGAGAGGTGGCGAATTTCACGTCCCATCTGCGCTGCATCTGCATTGTCGCATTGGAGAATGGGCCGGACGCGGCGCTCGATCAGCGGCGGGTCGCCTGACAAATTTCTCACGATTCGTAACATTGGAATACCACCCGCCGCATCAGCCTGCGGCTAGTCTTTCTTCAGGGCGCGCCTTGCGCGGCAGAGAAGGAAAGGCAGACGATGGCGAAGGCGATACACGCCATGATCCGCGTTCTCGACGAACAGCGGTCACTCGATTTTTATAACAAGGCCTTCGGACTGGCGGTGTCCAGCCGGCTGGATTTTCCCAGCTTCACTTTGATTTATCTGCGCAATCCTGAAGCCGATTTCGAGATCGAGCTCACGGTCAACAAGGACCGGACCGAGCCCTATACGCATGGCGAAGGCTATGGCCATGTCGCCTTCGTCGTGGACGACCTCGCCGCAGAACATGCGCGATTTCAGAGCCTCGGCCTGAACCCGCTCGACATCAAGGAATTCGCGCCGGACGGGAACCTTATCGCGCGCTTTTTCTTCATTCAGGACCCGGACGGCTACAAATACGAAGTGCTGCAGCGCCACGGCCATTACCGGTAAGCGCGTGGCATTGGGGGGCGCGGCTTCGTCGCGTCCGCCATTGACGTCGGAGAAGCCCGCGAACGGCCCGCGACGAAACAAACAAAAGAAAAATCACGAGGGAGGAAAACAAATGCTCGGACATCACGGCGCGCACGCGCCTCATTCGCCCGGTCGACGCCTGTTCCTGCGCCGGTCGTCGGAAGTGGCTTTCGCCGCCGCCGTCGCCGTCAGTTCCGGCGGCGCCCTGATCAGCGCCTCCGAAGCCTGGGGGCTGGAGGTCAAGAGTCTTCAGCCCGAGACGATGAAGACGCTGATTCTGATGTCGCGCGACATTTATCCTCATGACCGGATCGCCGACCGCTATTACGCGATTGCGGCCAAGCCCTTCGACACGAAGGCCGCCGCGGATCCGGCGCAGAAGGAAATGTTCGAGAAGGGCGTCGCCGAACTGAACGCGCTGGCGGGCCCCGGCGGCTATGTCGCGGTTCCCTGGGAGGCCGACCGCGTCGCCCTTCTCAACAAGATCTCTGGCGCGCCGATGTTCGAGGCCGTGCGCTCGACGCTGGTCGTGTCGCTTTATAATCAGCAGGAGATCTGGCCGATCTTCGGCTACGAGGGCGAGTCCTATTCCAAGGGCGGCTACATCCATCGCGGCTTCGACGACCTCGACTGGTTGTGAACGACGGGATTTTGGGAGAGGACCATGGCTGCGCAATTCAATCTCAACGACGACAATGTGGTCGTCATCATCGGCTCAGGCGCCGGCGGCGGAACGCTTGGCAATGAACTGGCCCAGAAGGGCGTGAATGTCGTCGTGCTCGAAGCGGGCGCCCGGCATACGATCGAGGATTTCGTCAATGACGAATGGGCGAGCTTCGCCCAGCTCGCCTGGACCGACGCGCGCACGACCTCGGGGACCTGGCGGGTGGCGAAGAACTTCCCCAACCTGCCGGCCTGGATCGTCAAGGCTGTGGGCGGCACGACGACCCATTGGGCGGGCGCGTCGCTGCGCTTTCAGCCGCATGAATTCAAGGCCTTGACGACTTATGGCAAGGTCGAGGGCGCCAATCTGCTGGACTGGCCGCTGACGCTCGAGGAGATGGAGCCTTATTACACCCGCG
Source organism: Rhodoblastus sp. 17X3 (assembly GCF_030056575.1). GTDB lineage: Bacteria > Pseudomonadota > Alphaproteobacteria > Rhizobiales > Beijerinckiaceae > Rhodoblastus. Next base: position 55,580 of record NZ_JASHHX010000010.1, read on the forward strand.
CCGAGGACAAGATGGGCGTGACCCGGACCGGCGACCGGCCCGGCTTGCCCGGCAACAATAATTTCAAGGTGTTCAAGGCTGGCGCCGACAAGCTCGGCTACAAGGAATGCAACACCGGCCATATGGCGATCAATTCGGTCGAGCGCGACAACCGCAATTCCTGCCAGCAGACCGGCTTCTGCTTCCAGGGCTGCAAATGGGGCGCGAAATGGTCCACGCTCTACACGGAGATCCCGAAGGGCGAAGCGACCGGCAAGATGGAAGTGCGCCCGGAGTCGCGGGTGCTGCGGATCGAGCATGACGACGGCGGCAAGGTCGGCGCCGTGGTTTATGTCGACAAGGACGGAAAGCAGCAGCGCCAGAAGGCGCGGGTTGTCTGCGTCGCCGGCAATTCGATCGAGAGCCCCCGGCTGCTGCTCAATTCCGCCTCGTCGAAATTCCCGGATGGTCTTGCAAATTCTTCGGGCCAGGTCGGGCGCAATTACATGCGTCACGTCACCGGCTCGGTCTATGGCGTGTTCGAAAAGCCCGTCCACATGTTCCGGGGCACGACCATGGCCGGCGTGATCCGCGACGAGGGCCGCAACGATCCATCGCGCGGCTTCGTCGGCGGCTACGAATTTGAGACCTTGTCTCTGGGCATTCCCTTCATGGCGGCCTTCCTCGATCCCGGCGCCTGGGGCCGCTCCTTCACCAGCGCCATGGACGATTATCCGAACATGGCCGGCCTGTGGATCGTCGGCGAGGACATGCCGCAGGAACGCAATCGCGTCACCCTCAGCCCGACGGTCAAGGACAAGTTCGCCCTGCCCGTCGCCGACGTGCATTTCGACGATCATCCCAATGACGTCGCCATGCGCAACCACGCCTATGGGCAAGGGAAAAAGCTCTACGAATCGGTCGGGGCGATCCGGACGTTTCCAACGCCGCCTTATCCCTCGACCCATAATCTCGGCACCAACCGGATGAGCGAGAAGCCGCGCGACGGCGTCGTCAATAAATGGGGCCAGACCCACGACATCAAGAACCTGTTTGTCTCGGATGGCAGCCAGTTCACGACCGGAGGAGCGGAAAACCCGACCCTGACCATCGTCGCGCTGGCGATAAGGCAAGCCGAATATATCGCCGCACAGATGAACGCGCGCGCGATCTGAGGCCACCGAACAAAAGACTGGGCGCCTGACCGGGCGCCCAGAGCATCACATCGCCTGAAAATTCACGCGGCGCGGCGCTTCTCCATCATCTCGACGAAACGCGCGAAGAGATAATGGCTGTCCTGCGGGCCGGGCGAGGCCTCGGGATGGTGCTGCACCGAAAAGGCCGGGCGGTCGGTCAGCGCGATGCCGCAATTGGAGCCGTCGAACAGGGACTTGTGCGTCTCGACGGCGTTGGCCGGCAAAGTCTCGGGATCGACGGCGAAGCCGTGGTTCATCGAGACGATCTCGACCTTGTGGGTGGTGAAATCCTTGACCGGATGATTGGCGCCGTGGTGGCCCTGGTTCATCTTCACCGTCTTCGCGCCGACCGCGAGCGCCATCATCTGGTGGCCGAGGCAGATGCCGAAGGTCGGGATCTTCGCCTCAAGAATCTTGCGAATCGTCGGCACGGCGTATTTGCCGGTCTCGGCCGGATCGCCGGGGCCGTTCGACAGGAAGATCCCATCGGGCTTGAGCGCGAGAATGTCCTCGGCGCTCGTCGTCGCCGGGACCACTTTGACATCGCAGCCCGCTTCCGCCAGCAGGCGCAGGATGTTGCGCTTCACGCCGAAATCGAGCGCCACCACCTTGAGGCGCGTCCCGTCCTGAGCGCCATAGCCCGAGCCGAGCCGCCAGGTCGTCTCGGTCCAGCCATAATCCTGTTGCGCCGTGACGTCGGGCACGAGGTCCATGCCGTCGATTCCCGGCCAACCCGCTGCTTCCGCCTTCAGGGCGTCGAGATCGAACTTGCCGTCCGGATCATAGGCGATCACCGCATTGGGCATGCCCTTTTCGCGGATCAGGACCGTCAGCGCGCGGGTGTCGATGCCGGCCAGCCCGATGATTCCGCGCGTCTTGAGCCAGGCGTCGAGCCCCGTCTGGGCGCGAAAATTCGACGGCCCCGTCACGGGCGCCTGGACGATCAGGCCGCGCGCGCCATGGACGCGCTCGAAATCCACCGTCTCGATGTCCTCGTCATTGGCGCCGACATTGCCGATATGGGGAAAAGTGAAGGTCACGATCTGCCCGGCGTAGGACGGATCGGTGAGAACCTCCTGATAGCCGGTCATGGCCGTGTTGAAGCAGACCTCGCCCACGGCCTTGCCGGGCGCGCCGAATCCGACGCCCTCGATCACCGTTCCGTCAGCCATGACCAGCACGGCGGTGGCGACGGGCCTGGCCCATCCTTGTTGTTTGGCTTGATCCTGCATCGCGACCACTCTAGAAATCTGCGCGAACGAACCGCCCCTCGGCGCGGCCGTCCCGGCCCGTCTGCATTTAAGAGGCTTAAGCCGCCGGCGCAAGTTTTGCGCGCGGCTTTCGCGGGACGGCCAAGAGAATCGCCAAGAGACAAGCGCCAAAGAAACGCCGCCAATCGACAGGAACAAGCCATGCTGCGCGAAAATTTCACTTCCGAACTCAAACTGGCCATGAAGGCGGGCGAAAAGCGCCGCGTCGAGACCATCCGCATGATCACCGCCGCGCTGAAGGACAAGGACATCGAGGCCCGCGGCGCCGGCAAGGAGGTGAACGAGGACGACATTCTCGCCCTCCTGCAAAAGCTGGTGAAGAGCCGCCAGGAATCGATGGAAATCTATGACAAGAACGGCCGCCCCGAACTCGCAGCGCAGGAGCGCGAGGAAATCGCGGTGATCGCCACCTTCCTGCCGCAGCAGATGAGCGATGAAGACGTCGCCGCCGCGATTCAGGCCGCCATCGCCGAGACCGGCGCCGCCTCGATCAAGGACATGGGCAAGGTGATCGCGCAATTGAAGGCGCGCTACGCTGGCAAAATGGATTTCGGCAAGGCCAGCGGCCTGGTTAAGGCGGCATTGGCGGGATAATTTTAACGGTCCTGCAGGTCTTGCCGGTTAGGCTCGATCTCGTGCGCGCCCTGCGCGAGATCGAGCAGCAAGGTCCATGTTAGCGCAAACCGTGAAAATCGTCGCCGCGCTGGTCTTCGTTGCCCTGATTTCGGTCGCGGCGCTGCAAGATCACTGGTTCGAGCGGGGCGGAAACGCCATTCGCGCCCTGCTCGCGCCGCAACGCGAGGCCATCGTCGTCCAGCCCGCCCCCGCCGCCCTCCCTGCGCCCGCCGCAAGGCCGGGCTCCAGGTCCGGCTTCGGCGTGGTCGAGCTTTCGCCGGATCGCAACGCGCAATATGCGACCGATATCGAGATCGGCGGGGCGCGCATTCACGCCCTGGTGGACACCGGCGCCAGCCATGTGATGCTGACGGCTGAAGACGCCCGCGCCGCCAATATCGACCCGCCCGCCTCGGCCTATACCGCCGCCGTGCAGACCGCCAACGGAACCGTCATGCTCGCCCCGGCGCGCCTGCGCGAACTTCGCGTGGGACAGATCAGCGTGAGCAATGTCGAGGCGCTCGTCGCAAGGCCGGGCCAAACCGGAACCAGCCTGCTCGGAATGAGCTTCCTGCGCAAGCTCACCAGCTTCCAGGTTGCCGACGGCCATTTCCTGATGAAGCAATGAAAAAGGCGGCCAGATGGCCGCCTTTTCTTCATTTGACCGCGCGAGGCGCGGTCAAAATTCCCTCGCGTCAGCTCGGCGGCGACTACGCGCCTGTTTCTCCGAGCCCCTCGGCTTACTTCTTGCCGAAGGACAGGCCGGCGAAGCGCGAGTTGAAGCGCGACAGGCGGCCGCCGCGATCGAGCAGCTGCTGCGAGCCGCCGGTCCAGGCCGGATGGGTGGAGGGATCGATGTCGAGATTCAGCGTGTCGCCCTCCTTGCCATAGGTGGAGCGGGTCAGGAACTCGGTCCCGTTGGTCATGACGACCTTGATCGTGTGGTATTCGGGATGGATATCGGACTTCATGGCTTCGACCTTGCGGCTTCCGTGACGGAAGGCCGCCTTGGAACCCCTAAAAGCGACGCCTCGCGGCGCCGGGAAAGTGGAAGGCCGCCTTCTATACCAGCCGGCGTCCAAGAGCAAGCCTTCGCGGCGTCAAAGAGCAAGCCTTCGCGGCGCCCAGGAGCGAGACTTCCTGACAAGCGCAAGACGCCTCAGGTCTTCACGAGCGGGAAGCCGTGCCTTTTCCGCCGCGACGCCTTATATAGGCGCCATGACCGACGCCCCCACGCCCAAAAGCTCGCCGCGCGATTCCCTCAAGTCCCTCGCGCCCATCCTGCCCTACGCCAGAAGACGCCTCGCCTGGGCGCTGGGCGCGCTCGCCGCCCTGACCGTCGCGTCGGCCGCGACACTGGTGATGCCGCTGGCCGTGCGCGGCATGATCGACCGGGGCTTCGCCGCAGATCACGCCGGCGTGGTCAATTCCTATTTCCTCATCCTGATCGGCGTCGTCGGCCTGCTCGCGGCTGCTTCCGCGGCGCGCTACTTTCTGGTCATGACGCTTGGCGAACGCATCGTCGCCGATCTGCGCGAGGACGTCTTCGCCCATCTGACCCGGCTCGACCCCGCCTTTTACGACACCGCCCAGACCGGCGAGCTGGTGTCGCGGCTCACCGCCGACACCACCCAGCTCAAATCCGCCTTCGGCGCATCGGCCTCGATCGCCTTGCGAAATCTGTTCATGTTCGTCGGCGCGACCGGCCTGATGATCTTCACCAGCGCCAAATTATCTGCTCTGGTGCTCATCGCCATTCCGATCATCGTCGTGCCTCTGGTGACGGCCGGACGCTCGGTGCGGGGCCGCTCGCGCGCCGCGCAGGACCGGCTCGCCGAAGCCAGCGCCTTCGCCGGGGAAAATCTCGGCGCCTTGCGCACCATGCAGGCCTTCGGCGCCGAGGCCGCCACCACAAAGCGCTTCGCCGACGCCGCCGAGGGCGCCTATGTCGCCGCCCGCGCCGCCACCAAGGCCCGCGCGCTGCTCACCGCCTTCGCGATTTTCCTCGCCTTCTCCAGCGTGGTCGGGGTGTTGTGGCTCGGCGCGCATGACGTGCTCGCCGGGCGCATGACCGGCGGCGAGCTTTCGCAATTCGTGCTTTACGCCGTGCTCGGCGCCAGTTCGCTGGGGCAATTGTCGGAAGTCTGGAGCGAAATTTCCGCCGCCGCCGGCGCCGCTGGCCGCCTCTCCGAAATTCTGGCCACGGTTCCCACCATCGCCGCGCCGGTTCATCCGCAGAAACTGCCCGAGCCCGCGCGCGGCGAGATCGCCTTCGACGAGGTCGGTTTCGCCTATCCCGCGCGGGAGGACAAGAACGTGTTCGACAATCTCTCCTTCGTCATCGCGCCGGGAGAGAAGGTCGCCATAGTCGGGCCATCCGGAGCCGGCAAATCCACCCTGTTTCAATTGCTGATGCGCTTCTACGACCCCATCTCCGGCCGTGTCTGCGTCGATGGCGTGAATGCCCGGCAACTCGATCCCGCCGATCTGCGCCGCCGCATCGCGCTGGTGCCGCAGGACCCGGTGATCTTCTCCGGCTCGGTCACGGAAAACATCGCGTACGGGACGCCAGACGCCGCGCCCGCCGATATCGAGGCGGCGGCCGAACGCGCGGCGGCGGGCGATTTCATTCGCGCCCTGCCGCAGGGCTTCGCGTCGCGGCTTGGGGAACGCGGCGTCACCCTGTCGGGCGGCCAGCGCCAGCGCCTCGCCATCGCCCGCGCCATTCTCAAGGACGCGCCGATCCTGCTGCTCGACGAGGCGACCTCGGCGCTCGACGCAGAAAACGAAATTCTGGTGCAGCAGGCGCTCGACCGGCTGATGCAGGGCCGCACCACACTCATCATCGCCCACCGCCTGGCCACGGTGCTGGCCGCCGACCGCATTCTGGTGATGGAGGGCGGCCAGATCGTCGAGCAGGGAACCCATGCAGAACTCGTCGCCGCCGACGGGCTTTACGCCCGGCTGGCGCGGCTGCAATTCGACACGGGCGCAAAGGGATTGGAAGCCGCGACGGTCTGATGCGCCAAAGCGCACGATTGGCGCCATATGGCGATGACAAGATTCGGCTCTAAGCCGAAGTTCGCTGAATGGAGCGTTGTCTTGCTGCGTCGCAAATTTTGGGGTTACGCGCAGGAAAGGCTGCCGCCAATCTTATGCGCCGAATGTCTCTCCGACCGAGAGCAATCAAGTAAAAGTGAATTAGCTGTGACTTAAGTGTTATTCGAATAATTTATATGCTTATTTCAATTTGTTGCCCGACGTTTCCAACATAATCTGGTTATCATATCGCTATGATAAGCTGCATAAAAAAAGCGATTAGCTTTGTCTATAATATGTTACATTCCAGTTTGATCGTCCAAGCGGGTCCGTTGGAAATAAACAGGCGTCAATTTTCCAGTGCCTAGGTCTCGTTGTTCAAACGGGAGGATCATCCAATGAAACACAGGTTTGGCATTCTAACGGCCGCCGCCGCGTCGGCAGCCGCGCTTGCTGTCGCCAGTTTCGCGGCGACGCAGGCAGTACAAGCGCAAAGTATGAGGACCGTCGATGGACAGACGTACTGGCGCGGCGATCCTGGGCCGATCGATCCGGGATCCTTCTGGGATGGCGGCCAAAATAAATACGATCGGCATCACTATTCCGGTAGTTATACCACGAGTCCGGGGATGTTTACTGATGTGGTCTATGCGTCCCATTCGGGAAGCGCGCGCTGCGTCTGGCGCCAGCGCGTCGTCAACTCCAATTGGGAGTTTCACCACCCGTATCTACAGGTGTGTCGTCCGTAAAGGAGCTGGCGGCCCGCTAGAATTGAGACGATCGACGGGACGAAGGCCGGCTACAAGCCGGCCTTTTCGCGTCCGACGCGCCGCGGGCTCAGATGGAAAAAAATGGGCCGCTTGAATCCGAAGGCGTTCGCATCCGCGCCTGCCGGCGTCTCTGCGATATCGACCTTTTCGGTCAATGCGATCGAAGCTCCGCTCTGCGCCGGTTTTCGCCATTGGCTTAATGGGATGTCGTGTCAACCTAACGCCACTGGAGCGCTTTCAGTCGAAGTGGGTTCAGATCCGCGCGATCAACCACCGGGCCGCGAAGCTGAAAATGCATAGCGACAAAAAACAACGGTCACGATCGAATGAAAAGGCGTTAGCGCGCCTGCTGCGGCGGTGTCCAGCGTAGCGAAAGAACCGGCAGGCCGGAGAGCGGGTTCGTTCCCGCGCCGACGAGCTCAAAGCCTTCGCCATGATAAAAGGCCAGCGCCCGGGAATTGTCGGCGTTGACATCGAGGCCGAAGCCCTCGGGGCAGGCCTGTTTTGCGTGACGGATCAGCTTCTGCGCCGCGCCCGTGCCCAGCGCGCGGGGATGGACCGCAATCTGCTCCAGCCAGCTGCGCGCCGGTTCGTAAAGCACGAAGCCGATCAGGCCCTCGCCGTCCTCGGCGACGACGATATGGGCGCCGCGCGCGGCGGAGTCCGCGAACAATGTCCCGAGCCAGGGCGCGCGGGCGGCGAAATCAATTTCTGGTCGCGCGAGGGTCCAGGTTTCGATCCACAGGGCGAGTACAGCCGGCCAGTCCTTGTCGCGATAGGGACGCAGCGAGACTGTCATCGTTCCGTGATCTTGAGTTCGATCCGTCGGTTGCGCCTCAGGGCGTCCTCGCTGTCGCCCTCGTCGATCGGCTGGAATTCACCATAGGCGCCGGCCAAAATATGTTGCGGCGAGAAGCCCTTGGTCAGCAAATATTGCACGACGGCTATGGCGCGCCCGGCGGAGAGGTCCCAGTTCGACTTGAATTGCGGCGACGAGATCGGGCGCTTGTCGGTATGGCCGTCCACCCGCAGAACCCACGGAATTTCCGGCGGAATTTCTTTCGCCACTTCGGAAAGCGCGACAAAGATCTTGTCCACCGCCGCCTTGCCTTCCGTCGTGAGGCTCGCCTGCCCGCTTTCGAACAGAACCTCGGACGGCAGCACGAAACGGTCGCCCACCACCTTGACGTCGGCCCGCTCGCCGAGAATTTCCCGCAGCCGGCCGAAGAAATCCGAACGATAGCGCGCGAGCTCCTGAACCTTTTGCGCCAAAGCAATATTGAGCCGCGAGCCGAGATCGGCGATTCGCGCCTGGTTTTCCTTGTCCTTGGCCTCTTGCGCGCCAAGCGCGTCCTGCACCGCGGCGAGCTGGCGGCGCAAGGCGGCGATCTGCTGGTTGAGCAGATCGAGCTGCGCCTGCGCGCGCGCGGAAAGCTGCTTTTCAGCGTCGAGATTTTCCGCCGCAGCGCCCGCGCCGGCTGCGAGCGCATCGCGCTCCCGGCGCGTCGATTCGAGCGTGGCGGTCAGCGCCGCCAGGTTTTGCTGCGTCTCCGCCTTGCCGCCCTTTTCCAGCGACAGGATCGCTGTCAATTCCTCGATCTGCCGGTTCAGACGCGCCAGCGCCGCGTCCTTGCCGCCGACGTCGCGCGACAGGAAATATTGCGCGAAGACGAAGACCGAGAGCAGGAAGGTGAGGACCAGCAGCAAGGTCGAGAGCGCGTCCACGAAGCCCGGCCAGTAATTCATCGCCTCGGGCCGGCGTCGGCCGCGCGAAAGAGCCATCAGCGCGGCTCCGGCTTCTCGCCCGCGAGATGGGCTTCCATCGCCGCCTGCAAGCGCGCCTGCCGATCCGCCTGGGCCTCGACCCAGTCTCGGATCATCTGCTGCTCCTGCCGCATGTGCCGCACCAGGGCCTGAACGCCGGTGGCGAGGCCTTCCAGCGCCTCGGTGGGATCCTGCTGCGCGCCCTGCGGCGCCCGCGCCGCTTCGAGATCTGCCGAGAGCCGGTCTTCCAGCTCGGTATAGAAGCGGCTTTGCGCCTGCCCGGCCTGAAGATCGAGAAAGCCGAGCACCAGCGAGCCGGAAAGGCCGAACAGCGAGGAGGTGAAGGCGAGGCTCATGCCCGCCAGCGGACGGGCGAGGCCGGATTTGAGGTCGTTGAACAGGGAGGTCGTTTCGCCGCCGCCCTGAAGCGAGGCGATGACGCCGCCGATGGAGCCGACCGTCTCCAGCAGGCCCCAGAAGGTGCCCAGCAGGCCGAGAAAGACCAGAAGTCCAGTGAGATAGCGCGAGGTTTCGCGCGATTCGTCGAGGCGCGTCGCGACCGAATCCAGCACCAGCCGCAAGATCTGCGGCGACAGGGGCGTCCTGCCGCCCTCTCCGACGATCTTCGCCATCGGCGCCAGCAAGGTGGGAAGCCTTGCGGGCGTGCCGTCGTCGCGCGCATTGACCCAGGCGATTTCACGATAGAGCCGGCCGACCTGCGCCAGCGCCAGCAGCACGCCCAGCGCCGCCGCCGCCACGATGAGGCCGTTCAGGCCGGGATTGGCCATGAAGGCGGTTTCGATCTGGCGATGCAGGATCGCGGCGACGAAGCCGACCAGAATCAGGAACACCACCATGCGCACCAGGAAAATGGTGGGCGAGGACAGGCGATAGGCGTCTTTTTCCGGCATTTCCGGCGCCCTCTTGAGGATTGACCTTAGGTTGAGCGCAAGGATGAGGTAAATTCAAGATGAATATTCACGGCCCGCCGCGACAATGCGCGCTGGCCGAGCGAATATCGCCCCCCTCAGGCCTTTTTAAGAAGATCGAGCAGCTGCTTGTGGATGATTTCATTGCCACAGCAGACCGACCCGGAGCCGAACAGATCCTGCTTGCCGTCGGCGTCGGTCAGATAGCCGCCCGCTTCGCGCACCAGCACGATTCCCGCCGCCATGTCCCAGCTCTTGAGGCCGCGCTCCCAGAAACCGTCAAAGCGGCCCGCCGCGACGAATGCAAGATCGAGCGAGGCCGCGCCGAGACGGCGCACGCCGCCCGCCCGGGTCATGACCGAGGACAGCTCCAGCTTGAAGCGCGGATGAATCTTGGCGGCGGCGAGCGGCGGAATGCCGGTGGCGATCAGGCCCTCGGAGACGTCCCGGCGCGCGGCGACGCGGATGCGGCGGTTGTTGTAATAGGCGCCCTGCCCCTTTTCGGCGACGAAAATATCGTCAGTGGCCGGATTGTATATCACGCCCGCGACCATCTGGCCCTCGCGTTCCAGACCGATCGAGACGGCGAAGATCGGCAGGCCGTGAAGGAAATTGGTGGTGCCGTCGAGCGGATCGACATGCCAGACATGGCTCTTGTCGGAGCCCTCGACAATGCCGCCTTCCTCGAGCACGAAGCCATAGCCGGGGCGGGCCTTGGACAATTCCTCGAAAATCGTCCGTTCCGCTTTCTTGTCGGCGATGGTGACGAAATCGCCCGGTCCCTTGACCGAGACCTGGAGGTTTTCGACCTCGCCGAAGTCGCGCTTCAGGCCGCGCCCCGCCTTCAGGGCGGCGGAGGTCATCACATTCATAAGTGCGGAATTGATCATGGGGCTTTCCGGGGCCTGTCCCTGTAGGGACGGCAAAGGCGAACGGCAGGCGCGCAGGCGAAGATCAGGCGCGATACGAAAGTCTCAGGTGATTTGCCCTGCGCGAGCGCCCGCGTCAAGCCGAGGCGCAGGCGACGCCTCGTGGATCATTTGCCGAGATAGGACTTGATCGCCGTCTCGACCTTCTGGCGCTCGTCCTGGGTCAGCTTCCCCGTTTCGGAATCGAGCCAGGGGTCGCGCAGCCCGGCGGAAGCCGAAAGAATGGCCCATTTCGCCGCCTCGACGTGATCCGGCTTCACGCCGCGCCCCGCGAAGAGCATGCGCGCGATACGGTTCTGAGCCACGGGATTGTTGCGATTGGCGGCGCGCAGCAGCCATCTGGCCCCGCCCGCCTCGTCCGCCGGAACGCCGTCGCCATTGAACAGCACGATGCCATATTCGACCTGCGCGGCGAGGAAATCCGCCTGCGCCGCGCGCAGCATCCATTGCGCCGCCTGGGTCCGGTCCTTCTCGACGCCTTTGCCCTCGCGGTAGAGCAAAGCCAGCGAATAGGCGGCGTCGGCGAAGCCGAGGTCGGCGGCGCGGCGGAAATCCGCCGCCGCCAGCCTGAAGTCAGAGGCGACGCCATTGCCTTCGAGCGCGATGACGCCAAGATTGAACCAGGCGCCCGCGTGATCCTGCGCGGCGGCCTTCTCGAACAAGGCCCGCGCCTGCGCGACGTCTTTTTTCTCGCCGTCGCCGGCCATAAAAGCGTTGCCGAGGACATATTGCGCGTTCTTGTCGCCGGCCTCCGCGGCAAGCTTGTACCACCGCATGGCCTCGTCGCGCTTTTGCGGCGCACCGACGCCCGACGAATAAAGCTCGGCGACAAGGGTCATCGCCGCCGCGTCATGGCTGTCGGCGTCGATGCGCTTCATCGCCTCGTCGAAAGCGGTGCGGAAATAACCGCGTTGGAAGGCGCCGAAGGCGAGGTCCGGCTGGCCCGGCGCAAGAATGGCGCAGGCCGGGCTGGCGGCAACGACGGCCGCGGCCAAAAACGCAAATCTGGCGGCGTGACGTTTCAAGCCCGCGCCTCCGCCCGGTCGAGCGCGGCCTGGGCTTCGGCGACCGCCGCGGCGGGACCGCGCGGATCATCGAAAATCTTCGCCCCCAGCGCCACGAATTCGGCGCCCGAACCAGCGAGCGGCTCCACGTCGGCCAGTTCATGCGCTACGGCGATGCAGGGCACATTGAACAGCTCAGCCCACCAGGAAGCGCGTTCAAGAATCTCGGCGGCGCTTTCGTCGCCCGGCTCAAGGCCGCCGAACATCAAATAATCCGCGTCGCTCTCGCCGGCCGCCATGGCCTCGTCGCGATTGGCGAGCGCGCCCACGCCCACGATGCGCTCCGGCTTGAGACTGTCCAGCGCGCCCGCGAAATTCTCGCCGACGCCCTCAATATGGACGCCGTCGGCGCCCGCGCGGGCGGCCAGTTGCGGATCGTCGGGCACCAGCACGGCTGCGCCGGCATCCTGCACGAGCGGCGCGAGCGATTTGACGATCTTCTTGCGCGCTCCTTCATCCTGCGAGGCGAAGCGCAGCAGCACGCAGGCGACGTCGCCCGCGCCGAGCGCGGCCTCCAGCGCAGGCGCGAAGCCTTCCGCATCGGCGATCGGCGGCGTGATGAGATAGAGGCGTGGTTTGATAAAGTCGATCATGGCTCGCCGAGGGAATGGCTCAATTCAAAGGCAAAAATGGGGCCGCGGCAAGCCGCGGCCCCATCGCGATTCTGTCGGACGAAAACCGCCCGGAACGCCGCTCAGGCGGCCTTAGTGGCCAATTCGCCGGCGGCGTAGCGCTTGGCCATTTCGCCCAGCGTGAAGACTCGTCTGATCTTCGACGCCTGGCCGGCGGTGTTGAACTCTTCCAGTCGCTGGCGGCAGATCTTGGTCATGGCGTCGGTCGCCGGCTTCAGATATTTGCGCGGGTCGAATTCGCCAGGATGCTCCGCGAAGACTTTTCTGATCTGGCCGGTGATCGCCATGCGGTTGTCGGTGTCGATGTTGATCTTGCGCACGCCGTGCTTGATACCGCGCTGGATTTCCTCGACCGGCACGCCCCAAGTCTGGGGCATCTTGCCGCCATAGGCGTTGATGATGTCCTGCAGGTCCTGCGGCACCGAGGAGGAGCCGTGCATGACCATGTGCAGGCCGGGCATCTTGCGGTGAATTTCCTCGATGACGTTCATCGCCAGGATGGCGCCGTCGGGCTTGCGCGAAAATTTATAGGCGCCATGCGAGGTGCCCATGGCGATGGCCAGCGCGTCGACGCCCGTCGCCTTGACGAATTTCACGGCGTCGTCGGGATTGGTGACGAGCTGGTCATGCGACAGCTTGCCCTCAAAACCGTGGCCGTCTTCCTTCTCGCCCATGCCGGTTTCGAGCGAGCCGAGCACGCCGAACTCGCCTTCGACCGAGATGCCGCCAAGATGCGCCATGTCGGCGACATATTTCGTGACGCCAACATTATAGTCCCAGTCGGCCGGGGTCTTGCCGTCCTCTTTCAGCGAGCCGTCCATCATCACCGAGGTGAAGCCGGCCTGCATCGCGGTGAAGCAGGTCGAGGCGCTGTTGCCATGGTCCTGATGCACGCAGATCGGGATCTGGGGATAGATTTCGACGCAGGCGTCCATCATGTGCTTGAGCATGACGTCATTGGCGTATTGGCGGGCGCCGCGCGAGGCCTGGATGATGACCGGCGCGTCAACTGCGGAAGCCGCCGCCATGATGGCCAGCGCCTGCTCCATATTGTTGATATTGAAGGCCGGAACGCCGTAATCGTGCTCGGCGGCGTGGTCGAGCAGCTGGCGAAGGGTGATACGAGCCATGCGCGATCCTCTCCATTTTTGAAATCTGATAGGCGCGCGTTTAATGCAAATGGCGTCCGTTGGGAAGCAAGCCCTTTGACGCAGCCTTAATGCGCGGCGCCGGGATGTTCGCCGACATCAAAGCCGGGAGTTCGTTGGCGCTCGCTATCAACGGCCTGCATATCAAGACGTTCCGAGGCGTTCGGCGATGCGAACGGCTGTTTGCGGGACAGCCGTTCGCATTCATTCGCAGGTCAGGCGCGAAGCGCCTCGACGCCTGGCAGGACCTTGCCTTCCAGCCATTCGAGGAAGGCGCCGCCGGCGGTCGAGACATAGGAGAAATTCTCCGCCGCGCCGGCGTGATTGAGCGCCGCCACGGTGTCGCCGCCGCCGGCCACGGAAAGCAGCTTGCCTTCCTGCGTCAGCCGCGCGGCGAAACGCGCCACGGCGTTGGTCGCCGCATCAAAGGGCTCCAGCTCGAAAGCGCCGAAGGGACCGTTCCAGACCAACGTCTTGATCGCGCCCAGCACCGCTTCGACCTCCGCCGCCGATTTCGGGCCGGCGTCGAGGATCATTTCGTCGTCGCCGACATGATCGACGCTGACGACATGCGACGGCGCATGGGCCCTGAACTCGGTCGCGACGACGGCGTCGATCGGCAGAACGATCTGGCATTTGTTGGCGGCGGCGTTTTTCAGGATATCGCGCGCGGTGTCGAGCAGGTCCTTCTCGCAAAGGCTTTTTCCCACCTTCTTGCCCTGCGCGGCGAGGAAGGTATTGGCCATGCCGCCGCCGATAATCAGGAAATCGACCTTTTTGGTCAGATTGCCGAGCAGCTCCAGCTTGGACGAGACCTTGGCGCCGCCGACGACCGCGCCAACCGGGCGGGCCGGCTTTTCCAGCGCCTTGGACAGAGCCTCGATCTCGGCCTGCATGGTGCGGCCGGCATAGGCGGGCAGCTTGCGCGCCAGCCCCTCGGTCGAGGCGTGGGCGCGATGCGCGGCGGAAAAGGCGTCGTTGACATAGACGTCGCCGAGCGCGGCCATTGCCTCGACGAGCGCGGGGTCGTTCTTTTCCTCGCCCTTGTGGAAGCGGGTGTTTTCCAGCAGCAGGAAATCGCCGTCGGCCAGCTTGGCGATGGCCTCCGCAGCCGGCGCGCCGATGCAATCCGTGGCGAAGGCGACCGGCTTGCCGAGATGCGCGGCGAGCGCGGCGGCGACGGGCTTGAGCGAATTGGCTTCGTCCGGCCCGTTCTTCGGACGTCCGAAATGGGCGAGCAGGATGACCTTGCCGCCCTTGCCGGAGATTTCGTTCAGCGTCGGCAGGATGCGGTCGATGCGTGTGGAGTCGCTCACCTTGCCGTTTTCCATCGGCACGTTGAGATCGACGCGGACAAGCACGCGCTTGCCCTTGAGTTCAGCAGAATCCAGGGTGCGAAAAGCGGACATGGCGGCCTCGAGCGAAAGAAATGAAGAAAAAAGCGCGCTTCCGTTATGGAAGCGCGCCTGAAATTTCGTTCAGATCAGCTTGGCCATCGCGACGGCCGTGTCGGCCATGCGGTTCGAGAAGCCCCATTCATTGTCGTACCAGGACAAGACGGACACCAGCGTGCCTTCCATGACCTTGGTCTGATCCATGTGGAAAATCGACGAATGGGGGTCGTGGTTGAAGTCGATCGAGACGTTTTTCTCGGTGGTGTAGCCGAGCACGCCCTTGAGCGGGCCTTCGGCCGCCGCCTTGATGATGGCGTTGATCTCGTCCTTGGTGGTCGCGCGCCTGGCGATGAACTTCAGGTCGACGACCGAGACGTTCGGGGTCGGGACGCGCAGGGCGAAACCGTCGAGCTTGCCATTGAGTTCCGGCAGCACCAGGCCGACGGCCTTGGCGGCGCCGGTCGAGGTCGGGATCATCGACAGGGCCGCCGCGCGGCCGCGATAAAGGTCCTTGTGCATGGTGTCGAGCGTCGGCTGGTCGCCCGTATAGGAATGAATGGTCGTCATCATTCCCTTTTCGATGCCGACGGAATCATTCAGCGCCTTCGCGACCGGCGACAGGCAATTGGTGGTGCAGGAGGCGTTGGAGACGACCAGGTGATCCTTGGTCAGCTTGTGGTGGTTCACGCCATAGACCACCGTCAGGTCGGCGCCGTCGGAGGGGGCGGAGACGAGGACGCGCTTGGCGCCGGCGGTCAGCAGGGTCGCCGCCTTGTCGCGGGCGGTGAAGATGCCGGTGCATTCCAGCGCGATGTCGACGCCCAGCTCGCCGAGCGGCAAGGCGGACGGGTCCTTGATCGCGGTGACCTTGATCGGGCCGGTTCCGACGTCGATGGTGTCGCCCGAGACCGTAACCACGCCGGGGAAACGGCCATGGACCGAGTCATAGCGCATCAGATGAGCGTTGGTCTCGACCGGGCCGAGATCGTTCAGGCCGACGACCTGAATGTCGGTGCGGCCGGACTCGACGATGGCGCGCAGGACGTTGCGGCCGATGCGGCCAAAACCGTTGATGAAGACCTTAACCGTCATTTCGATGCGCTCCTTGAATGATCCCGTCAAAAAACGGGGGCGTTTTGCATCGCCCCTTTCAATTCCGGCGTAGTTGGGCGCGGAATTGCGTTAGAGGCCCTTTAATCCGTTTCGCGCTGCACAAGCAACCGCGGCGGAGTCGATTCCGAAGGCTTCATAGAGCTTTCTAAAAGGCGCGGAGGCTCCAAAGCCGGTCATTCCGACAAAAACGCCCTCGCGGCCCAGGAAAATGTCCCAGCCCATGGCGATGCCGGCCTCGACCGCGACGCGCACTGGCGCCGAGCCGATGATCTCGCGCCGGGCCGCGTCGCTTTGCCGCAGGAACAGTTCGAAACAGGGGACCGAGACGACGCGGGTCGCAACGCCCTCGGCTTCGAGCGCCTTCTGCGCGTCGAGCGCGATCTCGACTTCCGAGCCGGAGGCGAACAGGGTGACCTTGGCGGGACCCGAGGCCGGCGAAAGCTCATAGGCGCCCTTGGCCGAGAGGTTTTCGGCGACGAATTCGCGGCGCACGGCAGGCAGGTTCTGGCGGGTGAGCGCCAGCACGGAGGGCGCCGCGCGATTTTCCAGAGCCGCCTGCCAGCATTCCAGCGTCTCGGTCGCGTCCGCCGGACGGAACACGAGCAGGCCGGGAATGGCGCGCAGCGAAGCCAGATGCTCGACCGGCTGATGGGTCGGGCCATCCTCGCCAAGGCCGATGGAATCATGGGTCAGCACTTCGATCGAGCCGATTCCCATCAGCGCGGCGAGGCGCAGCGCCGGACGGCAATAATCGGCGAAGGCCAAAAACGTCGCGCCCGAGGGGATCAGGCCGCCATGCAGCGTCATGCCGTTGACCGCAGCCGCCATGCCATGCTCGCGGATGCCCCAATGGACATAGCGTCCGCCATAGTTTCCGGGCGAAATGGCCGGGGTGGCCTCGACCTTGGTGTTGTTGGAGCCGGTGAGGTCCGCCGAGCCGGTGATCAGCTCCGGCACGGCCGGCGCAAGAATTTTCAGCGCGGCTTCCGAGGCCTTGCGGGTGGCCACGGCCGTGTCCATGCTGGCGAGGCGGCGCTTTTCCGTCGCGACGGCCTCGGCCAGAGCCGCCGGGAGGCGGCCTTCGAGACGGCGCAGGAATTCCGCGCGCCTGGCTGGCTCCAACGCGTCGACCTTGGCCTGCCATTCAGCTTGGGCCTTGGCGCCGCGCGCTCCGGCCGCGCGCCAGGCGGCGAGAATATCGTCCGGCACTTCGAACGGCGCATGGGGCCAGTTCAGGGCGGCCTTGGTTCCCGCCATTTCCTCGGCGCCCAGCGGTTCGCCATGGGCCTTGGACTTGCCCGCACGGGTCGGCGCGCCGAAGCCGATCACGGTCTTGCAGGCGATGAGGGTCGGCTTGTCGGATCTCTGCGCGGCTTCCAGCGCGGCGAGGATCGCGACCGGATCATGGCCGTCCACGCGGGTCGCCGCCCAGCCGGCGCTTTCGAAACGCTTCAGCTGGTCGACCGAATCGGACACCGAGATCGCGCCGTCGATCGAAATGCCGTTGTCGTCCCACAGGACGATGAGGCGGTTCAGCCGGAGATGGCCGGCGATGGCGATGGCCTCCTGCGAGACGCCTTCCATCAGGTCGCCGTCGGAGGCGAGAACATAGGTGCGGTGATCGACCAAATCGCCGAATTCGGCGGCAAGCATGCGCTCCGCCAGCGCGAAGCCGACTGAGGTGGCGAGGCCCTGCCCCAGCGGGCCGGTGGTCATCTCGACGCCCGCCGTATGGCCATATTCCGGGTGGCCCGGGGTCTTCGAGCCGAACTGGCGGAAATTGCGGATTTCCTCCAGCGTCATGCTCTTCTCGCCGGAGAGATGGAGCAGCGCATAGAGCAGCATCGAGCCGTGGCCGGCTGAAAGCACGAAACGGTCGCGATCCGGCCAGGCCGGGTCGGCGGCGTTATATTTCAGAACTTTGGTGAACAGGACCGTGGCGACGTCGGCGGCGCCGAGCGGCAGGCCGGGATGGCCGGACTTGGCCTGTTCGACGGCGTCGATGGAAAGCGCCCGGACGGCGTTGGCCAGAGAGGCGCTGCTGACTTCGGTCATTTCAGGATTCCGATGGTTTCGCTTGGCGCGTTGGCGTTTGGCGGGTTGGCGTTTGGCGGGGTTGATATCAGGTCGCGCCCCCGAGTCAAAGCTTCACCGGGTCAAAGGGCGAAGCCGTCAAAGCGACGCCGCGTCCGACCGCCCGCGCGCGGCCGATCCAGCGAAAATCGGCTCGCGGCGCCCGATTTCCTGTGGCCTCAGCCGGGAACCACTTGGCGGCGGCTGGGACGATGCTAGATTGTTGGTTAAATTGTCGGCTAGAGTGTTGGAATCGCCCGTTCTCGCGCGCGGCGCCCGACCTGAGCCGCGAGATGAACCGCAAGCCGATCTGAAAGCCGCACTTGTCCCCGACGCTGAACGAACAGACGCCAGCCGAAGTCGAGAGCGCCGCCCCCGCGGCTGCGGCGGATCCGCGCGGCGAGCGGCTGGGGCCTCAGGAACGGCTTGACGCGGCGCGGCGCCGGCTGCGGGCGGCGCTGGAGGGGCTCGACGCCGCCGTGATCCGCCAGGCCGAGCGGGCGATCGAACAGGCCGACCAGACCGCCGAATATTCCGCCTTGCAGGACGATCGCTCCCGGCTGGCGCTGGAAGTCGATTCCGCCCTCAATCGAGTCCGCGCGCTCGAAGGCGCCAATGGCGAGGCCGCGCGTCGGATCGAGCGCGCCGCCGCCGCCGTGCGCGCCGTGCTGGCCGCCGATTCCGGCGAGGAGGCCTGAATGGCGCAAGCCGTCGTCATGATCGCGGGCCGCACCTATCGCATGAATTGCGATGAGGGCGAGGAAGCGCATATCGAATCGCTGGCGCGGCTGGTGGATTCCAAGATCGATGAATTGCGCGGCGCATTCGGCGAAATCGGCGACCAGCGCATCACCGTCATGGCCGCTCTGACCGTCGCCGACGAACTCGTCATGACCCGCAAGAAACTGGCGGCGGAAGTCGAGGCGGCCGCGCAGGCGCGCGAGGAGACGGCGCAATTGCGCCTGCGTCTGGACGAAAGCGCGGCATGGGCGGCGGCGGCGCTTGATGACGCGGCGGCCGAGGTGGAGGCCGCGACCCGGGCGCTGAACGACGAAGGCTCCTGACGCGGCGTCTATTCGACGTCGGGGCCCTCGCCCTTCGACAAGGCGCGGATCTGCTCCATGTCGAACTGGGCCAGCATGACGATGGCGCGGGCGCGGTTATAGACCTTCAGCTTGCGCAGGATCTCGCCGACATGGGCCTTCACGGTCGTCTCGCTGATGCCGAGTTCATGCGCGATGACCTTGTTGGGCAGGCCCTCGGCGAGCAGCTCCAGCACCTTTTTTTGCCGTGCGGTGAGCCTGTTGAGACGCGAGAGCAGGGAATCGCCCTCCTCCGGCGGCCCGCGATCCGGCGGCGCCATTGCGCCGGACAAGGCGCGCAGGTGCCGGTTCAGCGGGTCGGTCATCATCGACGCCATCTTGCGCGCCGAGGCGAAAAATTCCGTGACGCGCTCATTGACGGTGTCGCGCTGGCGGCGCGCCAGCTCGATCTGGCGGCTGGCGAGTTCGCCCGGCGTCTGGGCGGCGCCCAGAGCCTCGAAGAGGTCTATGGTCGCGAGCGCGCTGTCATGGATCGAGCGCAACGCCCGCGCCTGGAGATCCTCCAGTTCGGCCGCGATCTTCACATTACTGCATTCCACCGATTCGGCGGCCTCCTCGACCGCGGTCTGCAGCAGGCCATAAGCCATGCGCACCTGACGGGCGAAAAGGTTCGAAGTCGCATGCGGATCGTCGGCGGCGGGACCGGGCAGCGGTTCACTCGAAAGCGCGCCATCTATATGCGACGCCGTCAGCAGATTCCGCCCCTGCGCGACCCGCGCTTTGCTGCTGCGGCTGTCTTTGACGATGGGCATCTGGCGACCTTGAATTGACGTGAAAGGGGCGACCGGCAAAGCGCCGCGGCGAGCTTCCATCATTCCAATGCTGCAATGCAGCATTTCAGCAAGGTGCGGCTATAGTACTTTCTTACATCCTCGTCGCGCGGCCCTGATTTTTCCCCCGCCTTCGTCCTCCTGAACAATCTCGGCGCGCGGCGGGCGAACGCCTGCGGGCCTCGAAATATTCACGAAAAGAATATAGTGCCGATCAGGCCCCATTCCAACGCTCCCGAAAGGACAGCACGTGGCGGAAGATCTCCTGGTCACAAAGCAGCGTTTCGAGCTTCCCGAATTGCGCACGGTCGGCGGCGCGACGGTCCGCGACGTCGCGGTGGGCTATGAGACCTATGGCGCGCTCAACGCCGCCCGCGACAACGCCATTCTCGTCGCGCATTATTTTTCCGGCACGAGCCACGCGGCGGGCCGCTATCGCCCGGACGACCCCCTGCCCGGCTATTGGGATTCGATCATCGGGCCCGGCAAGGCGGTCGACACGGATCGCTATTTCGTCATCGCTTCCGACACCCTGGTCAATTTCAACGCCAACGACCCCAATGTCGTCACCACCGGCCCGGCGAGCCTCGACCCCGCCACGGGCCGTCCCTATGGCCTGAGCTTTCCCGCCGTCGCCATCGCCGATTTCGTGCGCGTGCAAAAGGCTCTGGTCGATTCTTTCGGCATCAAGCGGCTTCATGCGGTGATGGGCCCCTCGATGGGAGGGTTGCAGACCTTCGAATGGGCGGCCTCCTTCCCGGATTTCATGGAGCGGATCATTCCAGTGATCGCCGCCCCGAACTTCAATGGCTGGCTCACGGGCTGGCTATCGATGTGGACGCAGCCGATCCGGCTCGATCCCGACTGGCGCGGCGGCGCTTACTACGACGGAGCGGCGCCGCGCGCCGGACTCGAAGCCGCGATGCGGATCATGACCTTGCACGCCTTGCATAGCGAATGGGCCGACACCGCCGGCGGGCGCGCCGTCGCGGAAGGCGGCGATCCCGCCGACATCGCCTCGACGCCCTTCGCCATCGACAAGACTCTGGAAGAGGCCGTGCGGGCGCGTGCGCCGATGGCCGACGCCAACCACATGCTCTATCTCGCCCGCGCCAACCAGACCTATATCCCCGGCGCCGGGGCGGGCGCGGCGAGCGTCGCCGAAGGCCTTGGGCGGATCAAGGCGCCGACGCTGCTGATCTACGCGCCTGACGATCTGGTCTTTCTGCCCGAATGGGTCGAGGCGACCGCGAAAGCCCTGCGCGGCCAGGGCGTCGCGGTCGAAACCGCCCAACTCGCCGGTCCCTATGGCCATTACAACGGCATCATGCGCATCGCCGACGCGGGCCCACAGATCGCCGATTTCCTCGCGCGGCGGATTTAGGCCATAATCGCACTGGCTCACGCCCGATGGAGCCGCAATTTCGATTTTCCGCGCGGGGCGTTTTCGCAATGAACAAGAAAAGCAATATGGCGCCGATGGATTCAGGCGCAGGGACGCCCGACGAAAGCGTCGCCCCCAAGAAGCGGACAACGCCAAAGAAGCGGGCGGCCGGCTCGGCGGCGCGCGGCGCCAAAAAGGCCGCCGCCAAGAAGAGCGTCGGCAAGAAGAGCGTCGGCAAGAAAGGCGGATCAAAGAAGGCCGCCGCCAAAAAGCGTTCGTCGGGCGGCCTGAACCTGTTCCTTCCATTAGCCAAGGCGCGCAAGCTCGCCGGAGATCTTTACGAGGCGGCGGGGCTCGCTTTGTGGACCGAAGCGATCGCGTCCGCCGAGGAGCCGAAGAAATCCGGGCTCGTCCATCTCCAGGACTCGATCTGCGACGCCGCCGATTTCCTGCGCGAAGCCAAGGCGTCCAACCCCCGGCACCTACAACTGTTCTGGGTCGCCTGCCTGGACCGCAACGGCCTGCCCTCCACCACGCCGCGCTTCGTCACGGCGGCGACCGAGGAAGACGCGCTGGCGATCTGGCGCGAGGCGTTCAAGGGCGAATATGGCCGCCGCCGCCCGCACGCCTGGCCGGTTCCGGCGCTGGCGCCCGCCCCCGGCGTGCATGAATGACGCGCGCCGGCGTTTCCGCGCCAAAGCTTGCCGATCGGGGGCGAAGCCCCTAAGACGGCGGTCGACAGAAGCGATCGGGGCCGTCAATCGATGATCTATCTGGAGAAGGCGCGCGGCAGGGACAATAATTTCAACCTGATCCGCGTCGTGGCCGCCTTCATCATCCTGTTCATCCACAGCCGCGCGCTGCTCGGGCTCGAACCCGCGGGCGATCCACTTTACCCGCGCCTGGTCGAACTCGGCGGCGCGGCCGTGGACACCTTTTTCTTCACCAGCGGCTTTCTCATCGCCGGCAGCCTGTTTTCGCGCGCCAATATCTTCGATTTCGTCTGGGCGCGCTTCATGCGGGTATTCCCCGGCCTGTGGGTGATGCTGCTGATCACGGTGACCGGCCTCGGCCTGTTCGTCGGAACCCTGCCTGCGGCCGAATTCTTCGCCTCGCCCGCCACCCATGACTATTTCTGGCGCTGCGCGACGCTCATCAATGGCATCCGCTACAAATTGCCGGGCGTTTTCGAGAGCAATCCCTTCGGCGCCGGCGTGAACGGCTCGCTCTGGACGCTGCCGGTCGAATGGCGGCTCTACGAATATATGGCGGCGGCCTGGGTTCTCTTCGCGCTCAAGCCGTCCTGGCGCCCCGCCGCCTTTCGCTATGGCGCGCCGCTCGTGGCGCTGATCCTGGCGATCGTCGCTTTCACCAAGATCGAGATCCATAACGGGCGCGACAATATCGAAGCGCCCATGGCGATGTTTTTCTTCGGCGCCGCTTTCTATTTCTGGCGCAGTCACGTGCGGCTTTCCTATTATCAGCTGGCCGCGCTGGCCGCAGCGCTCGGCCTTGCCGCGCTCAACCGCCACGCCTTCCTTGCGGTCTATATGCTGACGCTTGGCCCGATCGTGCTGCATATGGCCTATCTCTTCGGCGGGCCGATTCGCGCTTATAATCGCCTCGGCGACTATTCCTATGGCGTCTACATCTACGCCTTTCCGATCCAGCAAAGTCTCGTCGCGCTGATCCCCGGCCTGACGCTGACGGGCATGAATCTCTATGCCTGCGCCCTGAGCCTGACCTGCGCGGCGCTCTCGTGGCGGCTGGTGGAAAAGCCGGCGCTGGCCGCGAAACTCATTCCCGCGCAGGCGACCGAGCGCCTGTTCGAACGGCTCCGCTTCGAGTTTCTCGAATGGCGCCGCCGCCGCATGGCCTGATCGCGCGTTGGCGCAACGGCGCGCACGGCCTATATGGGAGAAGAAATTTCCCCCCTCCAGCCCAAGGGCAGGAATGCGCGACTTATCCGCCGACAAGAAAGATGCAGCCAGGGGTCCCCGCCTCGGGCGGGTGCTGATCCGGCTCTGGCCCTATATCTGGCCGCGCGAACGCGCCGATTTGCGCCTGCGCATCTTCGCATCGCTGGCGCTGCTGACGCTCGCCAAGCTGGCGACCGTCGCCGTTCCCTTCGCCTTCAAATGGGCGACCGACGCGTTGGTCGCCCTGCGCGCGGGCGACGCGTCCAGTCTGTCTCTTCTCGCCGCGCCGCTCGCCCTCACCCTGCTTTACGGCGCATTGCGCATTCTCATGGCCGGTCTGACCCAGGCGCGCGATGCGGTCTTCGCCGATGTCGCGATGAACGCCGTGCGCCGCCTTGCCGTGGATGTTTTCGTGCATCTCCACGCCTTGTCGATGCGGTTTCATCTCGAACGCAAGACCGGCGCGCTGACCCGCGTGCTGGAGCGCGGCCGCAACGCCATCGAAACACTGACGCGCATGGTCACGCTCAATGGCGTGCCGACGGCGCTGGAATTCGCCCTGATACTGGGGGTGATGTTTTTCCAGTTCGACTGGCGCTACGCCGCGATCACGACCGGGACCATCGCCGCCTATCTCGCCTATACGGCGGCGGCGACGAACTGGCGCATCGGCATCCGCCGCTCAATGAACGAAAGCGATTCCGACGCCAACGCCAAGGCGATCGACTCCCTGCTCAATTACGAGACGGTCAAATATTTCGGCGCCGAACAGCGCGAGAGCGCGCGCTATGACCGCTCGATGGAGCGTTACGAGCGCAACAGCGTCCGGAGCTACGTCTCGCTGGCGGTGCTCAATTTCGGTCAGGCCTTCATCTTCACGCTCGGCATGGTCGCGATCATGTCGCTTTGCGTCAAAGGCATAAGCGAAGGCCGCAACAGCGTCGGCGATTTCGTCATGCTCAACGCGATGCTGATCCAGCTCTACCAACCGCTCAATTTCATGGGCATGCTCTATCGCGAGGTCAAACAGGCGATCATCGACATCGACATGATGTTCGACATCCTCGAAACGCCCAATGAGATCGCGGAGGCGCGCGACGCGCCCGCGCTGGTGGTCAAGGCGGGCGACCTGCGGTTCGAAAACGTGCATTTCGCCTATGATCCGGCGCGGGAAATCCTCCGCGGCGTCGATTTCGAGGTTCCCGCCGGCCGCACGCTCGCTATTGTCGGCGCCTCGGGCGCCGGCAAATCCACCATCTCGCGGCTGATCTTCCGCTTCTTCGACCCGCAGCAGGGCCGTATCCTGATCGACGGCCAGGACATCGCCAGGGTCTCGCTGGAGTCCCTGCGCGGAAAGATCGGCATGGTCCCGCAGGACAATGTGCTGTTCAACGACAGCGTCCGCTACAACATCCTTTATGGCCGCCCCGACGCGACCGACGCGGAAATGCGCGCCGCCGCCGCGCAGGCGCAGATCGACACGTTCATCGAAAGCGCGCCCGGCGGCTATGACGCCCAGGTCGGCGAACGCGGCCTGAAGCTGTCGGGCGGCGAGAAACAGCGCGTCGCCATCGCCCGCACCCTGCTCAAGGCGCCGCCGATTCTGGTGCTGGACGAGGCGACCAGCGCGCTCGACACCTTCACCGAACGGGAAATTCAGGGCGCGCTGGACGAAGCCTCGCGCGGTCGCACCACCATCGTCATCGCGCACCGGCTCTCGACGGTGGTCAACGCCGATGAGATCCTGGTGCTCGACAAGGGCCGGGTGATCGAACGCGGCGGGCATGAGAGCCTGTTGGCGGCGGACGGCGCCTATGCGGCCCTGTGGCGGCGGCAGGCGCGCGAGGAAGAAGAGTTGGCGGCCTCGCCGCGCGAAGAGGCGCCGATGGCGGAATCCGACGAGGATTCCCTGCGTCGCGACCGCGACGAAGCCCTGCTGCGGGCGTCCGAGATCTAGGTCATTTCTCGCCTATGGCGAGTCCCTCGCATAAGCTCGGCGTCGCATCGGCTCCTAAGAGCTGTTCCCGCTTCACATGAAGCGGGAACAGCTCTCGTGAAAGAGTCAGGCCAGCCAGCGCCGCGCAAAAAGCCCGACATGGTCCAGCGCCTGGCGGCCGGGCTCAAGTCGCGCGTTCCACAAGGGCCACGCGTGGATCATTTGCGGCCAGATTTCGAGCGTGACCGCATTTCCCGCCGCGCCAGCCGCCCCGGCCAGTCGTGTCGAATCCGCCAGCAGGGTTTCGTCGGAGCCAACCTGGATCAGCAGCGGCGGCAGCCCGCTCAAATCGGCGAAAAGGGGCGAAATGCGCGGGTCCTTGCGGTTCGCGCCCGCCGGAACATAGGCCTGCGCGAGTTCTTCGAGATAGGCCTTGTGAATGAGCGGATCGACCGCGTCCTTGCTCGCCATGGCGTCGCCGGACATGGTGAGGTCCGTCCAGGGCGAAGCGAGCCAGCCGCAGGCCGGCGCGTCTTCGCCGGCGTCGCGCAGATGCTGTAGCAGCGCGAGCGTCAGGCCGCCGCCCGCGCTGTCGCCGCCAACGACGATCTTGCCGGCGGCGATTCCCTGCGCGCGAAGATAATTCCATGCCGCGATCGCGTCCTCGATCGCGGCGGGAAAGGGATGTTCCGGCGCCAGCCGATAGCCGATCGCCAGCGTGCGCAAGCCGCAGGCGCGGCCAGCCTCCGTGACCATGCGGCGATGGCTCAGTATCGAGCCGGAGCAATAGCCGCCGCCGTGAAAAAAGAGCAGGATTCCGGAAGGATCGGCGCCCGGGACGCTCGAAAATTCACCCGGCGTCTCGCCGATATCGACGCTTTCGAGCCTGACGTCATCGGCGACCGGCCATACCGAGCCGACCTCATCGAGGCGCAGCCGCCGTTGTTCCCAGCCGACCGGGCGGGGTTTCGACCCCAACAAGGCGCGAATGGCGTCGATTTCGCTCTGTCCCATCGGTCCTGCTCCGATGTTGCGGCACGCTTTCAACGTAAAATATCAGCGCCGCGCGGCGATTGAAAACGCCGCCCGCGTCAGTGCGCGCGGGCGATGCAGAAATCGACGGTATCGAGCAGGGCCTGCTTCCAGGGCGAATCGGGGAAAAGCCCGAGGGCGTCGCGCGCCATGGCGCCATAATGGCGGGCGCGCTCGACCGTGTCTTCCAAGGCGCGGTGCTTCTTCATGGTCGCCAGCGCGGTTTCGAGGTCGCCCTCGGCGATCTCGCCCTGCTCCAGCACGCGCTTCCAGAAGGCGCGCTCGCTTTCGGAACCGCGCCGGAAGGACAGAACCACCGGCAGGGTGATCTTGCCCTCACGGAAGTCGTCGCCGACATTCTTGCCGAGCTTGGCCGACTGGCCTCCGTAATCCAGCGCGTCGTCAACGAGCTGGAAGGCCACGCCGAGATTCATGCCATAGGCGCGGCAGGCCTCAATTTCCGCCTTGGGGCGGTTGGCGACGGTCGGCCCGACTTCGGCGGCGGCGGCGAAAAGCTCCGCGGTCTTGGCCCGTATCACGGCGAGATAGGCGTCTTCCGTCGTTTCCGTGTCCTTGGCGGCGGAAAGCTGCATCACTTCGCCTTCCGCGATCACGGTAGCCGCGACCGAAAGCACGTCGAGACAGGCGAGCGAGCCAACCTCGACCATCATGCGGAAGGCCTGACCGAGCAGGAAATCGCCGACCAGAACGCTGGCCTCATTGCCCCAGAGCATGCGCGCCGCCAGCTTGCCGCGCCGCATGTCGCTCTGGTCCACGACATCGTCATGCAGCAGGGTCGCGGTATGCATGAATTCGACGGCGGCGGCGAGCTTGACGTGGCCTTCGCCCTTGTAGCCGCACAGTCCGGCTCCGGCGAGCGTCAACATAGGCCGCAGGCGCTTTCCGCCGGAGGAAATCAGATGGTTGGCGACTTCCGGGATCATCGCGACATCCGAGCCGGTGCGCGAGAGAATGGTCTGATTGACCCGGTTCATGTCCGCGGCGACCAGGGCGACGAGATTTTCCAGCCCGGATTCGCTGGTTTTCTCATCGAAAGGTATGACCAGACCCAAAGCGCGCCCCTCTTTAACTAGCGGCGCGACCATAGAGCGGCGGAAGCAAAAGGAAAAGTCGCTTTTTCGCCACACAGGTTACGAAAGCCCCGATCGCGGCCGCATTGCCAGCGCCCGGGCGCGGCCTTACAGTTTCTCTCGTCCTCGCCGAGCCCCATGACATGATCGAACTGTTGCGCACGAATGACATCGTGCTGATCTCCGCCATCGAGGCCATTTTGCGCGACGCGGGCGTCTATTTTTTCATCGCCGACCAGAACATGAGCGTGATGGAAGGCTCGCTGGGCTTCCTGCCGCGCCGGTTCGTCGTCCCGGAGGACCAGGCGGACTGGGCGCGGCGCCTGCTGCGGGAGGCCGGCTTTGGCGGCGAATTGTCCGACACCTGAGCCGGACCGCCTCTTCGGCGGCAGGCTCGCGCTGCATCAGCCGGCGCGCGGCCATCGCGTCGGCACGGACGCCGTGCTGCTCGCCGCCGCCGCGCCGGAAATTCCACGCGGTCTGATTGTCGATGTCGGCGCCGGCGTCGGCGCGGTCGGCCTCGCGCTGGCGCAGAAAAATCCGGGCGCGCAGATCGTGCTGCTGGAGAAAAACGCGCCCGCCGCAGCTTTCGCGCGCGAAAATGTGGCGCTGAACGGGTTGGAGGCCCGCACCCGCGTGGTCGAGGCCGATCTGTTCGATGTTCCGGCGCGCAAGGCCGAGGGACTGGTCGAGGCGGCGGAGCTGGTCGTCACCAATCCGCCCTTTCTCACCGCCTGCGCAGCGCGGCGCTCGCCCGACTCCGACCGGGCCTTGGCCCATGTGCTGGACGAGGGCGGCGTGGACAAATGGCTGCGCGCCAGTCTGGCCCTCTTGCGTCCCGGCGGAACGCTCGTCGCCGTTCACCGCGCGGACGCGCTTGACGCTCTGCTCGCGGCCTTGTCGGGGCGGCTCGGCGAATTGCGCGTACTGCCTATCTTTCCGAAAGTGGGAGAGAGCGCCGTGCGCGTGATCCTGCGCGGCCGGAAGGGATCGAAGGCGCCGCTGGCGCTGCTGCCGGGCCTCATCCTGCACGAGCCGGACGGGCGCTTCACCTCGCTGACGGAGGACATCCACCGCACGGGCCGTCGCCTCTTCGCAGACTGAATCAAAAACCGGCCCGAAGGCCGGTTCGAGACGTCGTGAGACCAAGCCTCACTGATAGCAATAGCGCACCCGGCGCCAGCGCCAGCCATAGCGCGTATGCACCTGCACGCGCCGGAGGAAGCATTGCGAATAGACGGGCGACCTGTAAACCGGCGCAGCGTAATAGCCGTCGTCCCAGCCCCAGCCCGGCCCCCAGCCGCCGCCCCAGCCCCAGCCGAAGACGGGCGCCGCGACAATCGGAGCGCCCCAGCCCCAGCCGCCGTTCCAGCCGTTGTTCCACCCGCCATTCCAGCCCGGACGGCCCGCCCAGCCGCCGCCGCGCCAGGCCCCGCCGTTCCAGCCCGGGCGTCCCGCCCAAGCGCCGCCCGGACGTCCGGCCCAGCCGCCGCCACGAAAGCCGCCGCCGCCAAAACCGCCGCCGCGGAAGCCGCCGCCGTGGAAACCGCCGCCGCCATGGAAAGCGAAGGCGGGTTCGGAAAGGACGAGCGCGCCAGTGGAGACCGCCACCACCGCCGCCGTCTTGAAGAAACCACTAGAGAACGCCATGGCGAAACCTCCTGGAAGCCAATTGATCGCCTATTAACCCTTCGCCCCTGAACCTTAGCTGAACGCGAGCGCCTCGCTTTCGTTCCTGCGGCGCTGTGTCGTGAGTCCCTTGGAATTCCTGACCGGATTTTGGCCAATTTACACCGGCGCCGCGCGAAAGAGGCGCAATTCACGCATTAACCTTGCCAGCGCGCTTCCCGCCAACGTCCGCGTGTTGACCGGCCCTGACGCGCGCTTTAGTTTGCGCCCGCCTCGCCGCGACTGCGCGGCCCCCTTTCCCGCCCTTGCCCCCGTGACGGCCCGATGATTCAATCCGACGCGACGCCCAATTCCTCCGCTCTCGACCCGAAGAAGAGCTTTCAGGGCCTAATCCTGACGCTGCAGAATTTCTGGGCGCAGAAGGGCGCGGTGATTCTCCAGCCCTATGACATGGAAGTCGGCGCCGGCACGTTCCACCCGGCGACGACCCTGCGCTCGCTCGGCAAGAAGCCGTGGAAGGCCGCCTATGTGCAGCCCTCGCGCCGGCCCAAGGACGGCCGCTATGGCGAGAACCCCAACCGCCTCCAGCATTATTACCAATATCAGGTCATCCTGAAGCCGAGCCCCGACAATCTGCAGGAGCTTTACCTGCAATCGCTCGCCGCCATCGGCGTCGACGCCGCCCTGCATGACATCCGCTTCGTCGAGGACGATTGGGAAAGCCCGACGCTCGGCGCCTGGGGGCTGGGCTGGGAATGCTGGTGCGACGGCATGGAAGTGTCGCAATTCACTTATTTCCAGCAGGTCGCGGGCGTGGAATGCGCGCCGGTTTCCGGCGAGCTGACCTATGGGCTTGAGCGCCTCGCCATGTATGTGCAGGGCGTCGAGAACGTCTATGACCTGAACTTCAACGGCCTCGACGGCGACGCGCGCATCACCTATGGCGACGTCTTCTTGCAGGCCGAGCAGGAATATTCGCGCCATAATTTCGAGGCCGCGAATGTTGAAAAGCTGTTCGGAGATTTTTCGCGCGCCGAAGCCGAATGCAAGGCCCTGCTGGCCTTCGGCGAACAGGTTGACGACAAGCATCACAAGATGGTGCTGCCGGCCTATGACCAGTGCATCAAGGCGAGCCACGCCTTCAACCTGCTCGACGCGCGCGGCGTGATCTCCGTGACCGAGCGGCAGAGCTATATTTTGCGCGTCCGCGAGTTGGCCAAGGCCTGCGGCGCCGCCTGGATGAAAACCGAAGGCGCGGGACGTTGATTTATTGCCGGTCGCGCCTCAGCGCAACCGGCGCCCCTCGCGTCAGCTCGGCGTCGCATTCGCTCCTACTAGCCGGCCCCAATGGGAACCGGCGTGAATTTCCGAAAGTCCACCATGTCCGATCTTCTGCTCGAACTCTTCTCCGAGGAAATTCCGGCCCGGATGCAGGCCCAGGCCGCCGCCGACTTGAAGAAGCTCGTCACGGACGCGCTGGTCGAGCGCGGGCTCACCTATGAGGCGGCGGAAAGCTTTGTCACGCCGCGCCGGCTGACCCTGCATATCGTCGGCCTGCCCGTGCGCCAGCCCGATCAGCGCGAGGAGAAGAAGGGCCCGCGCGTCGGCGCGCCCGAGGCCGCCGTGCAGGGCTTCTTGAAAAGCGCCGGACTGGCCTCGCTGGATCAGGCCAGGATCGAGACGGATAAAAAGGGCGGCCAGTTCTATCTCGCCGTGATCGAGCGCCCGGGCGCGGCGACGCTCGACGTGCTGGCCGAGATCCTGCCGGCGATCATCCGAAATTTCCCCTGGCCAAAGGCCATGCGCTGGGGCGCGCATTCCGCCGAGCCGAATTGCCTGCGCTGGGTGCGTCCGCTGCACGCCATTGTCGCCACCTTCGGGCCGGAGACGGAAGAGCCGGAAATCGTCCCCTTCGAGATCGGCGGCATCAAGGCGGGCAACACCACCTACGGCCATCGCTTCATGGCGCCGCAGGCGATCAAGGTGCGCCGCTTCGACGATTATCTCACGGCGCTTGGCGCGGCAAAAGTCGTGCTCGATCCGGCGCGGCGGCGCGACATCATCCTCCATGACTGCAAGGACCTCGCCTTCGCACAGGGGTTGGAGCTGGTCGAGGACGAGGGCCTGCTGCATGAGGTCGCCGGGCTGGTCGAATGGCCGGTCGTGCTGATGGGCGAGTTCGACGCGAGCTTCCTGGACATTCCCGGCGAAGTGATCCGCGCCACCATCCGCGCCAACCAGAAATGCTTCGTCTTGCGCGACCCGGAGACCGGCAAGCTGGCCAACAAGTTCCTGCTGGTCTCGAACGTGATCGCCAGCGACGGCGGCAAGGCCATCGCGGCGGGCAATGGCCGCGTCGTGCGCGCTCGCCTCTCGGACGCGCTCTATTTCTGGAAGACCGATCAGGGCCCGCTGCCCGATTACGCCCATCTCGGCAAGCCGCTCGACCAGCGCCTCGCCAAGCTGCGCGCGCTGAATATCGTGTTCCACCAGAAGCTTGGCACACAGGGCGCGCGGGTGGACCGCATCATGGCTCTGGCGCGCGAACTGGCGCCCTTGGTCGGCGCGGACGCCGAAAAAGCGGCGCGCGCGGCGGAACTGGCCAAGGCCGATTTGGTGACCGAAGTGGTCGGCGAATTTCCCGAAGTGCAGGGCCTGATGGGCCGCACCTACGCCGAATTGCAGGCCGAGGACGGCGAAGTCGCCGCCGCCATCGAGGATCATTACAAGCCGCAAGGCCCAAACGACCTGATCCCGTCGGCGCCGGTCAGCATTGCGGTCGCTCTGGCCGACAAGCTCGATACGCTGGTCGGCTTCTGGGCGATCGACGAAAAGCCGACCGGCTCGAAAGACCCGTTTGCCTTGCGCCGCGCGGCGCTGGGCGTGATCCGCATCATTCTCGAGAATGGGCTGCGGCTGCGCCTCGCGTCCCTGTTCGCCGAAATCGCCAGGACCTTCGGCGTCCGCGACGCCGCGGAGCTCGCCAAGAGCCTGCTCGCCTTCTTCGCCGACCGCCTGAAAGTCGACCTGCGCGACCGCGGCGCCCGTCACGACCTGCTCGACGCGGTTTTCGCTTTGGGCGAGGACGACCTCGTGTTGATTGTGTCGCGCATCAATGCGCTGGACTCTTTCCTCAAGACCGAAGACGGCGCGAGCCTGCTCGCCGGCTACAAGCGCGCGGGCAATATTCTCAAGGCCGAGGAAAAGAAGGACGGCGCCGGCGCCTTTGAAAAGCACCCGGAAGCCAATCTGCGCATCGAACATGAGGAACATGTGCTGGCCGCCGCGCTCGACCGCGCCGAGCGCGAGGCCGGCGAGGCTCTGAAGGCCGAGGATTTCGAAGGCGCCATGCACGCCCTCACGAAACTCCGCGCGCCGGTGGACGCGTTTTTCGACAAGGTCACGGTCAATTCCGAAAACCCGGACCTGCGCCGCAACCGCCTGCAATTGCTGGCGCAATTGCGCCGCGCCATCCATCTGGTCGCGGATTTCTCCAAAATCGGCGGCGCGTAGCTTTCTCCCCTTGCGGGAGAAGGTGGCTCGCCCCGCAGGGGCGAGACGGATGAGGGGACTTCGTGTCCGACGAAACAAAGCTTCGTGAACTCCGCTTCCGCGCCCGCGCCATGCGCTGCGAACCCACCGAAGCCGAGGCCGCTCTTTGGCGCATTTTGCGCAACCGGCGCCTCGCCACGTTGAAATTCCGGCGGCAGGCGCCGATCCCGCCTTACATTGTTGATTTCATCTGTTTTCAGCATCGCATCATTGTCGAGGCTGATGGCTCGCAACATGCGGAAAGCCGTTACGATGAGAAACGCGATGCTTTTCTGGCGTCGCAAGGGTTTATTGTCCTGCGGTTCTGGAACCATGATGTGCTGAACAATCCGCGCATAATCGAGGATACCATTCTCACTCGATGCGGACTTGCGATCTGACCCTTACCCCTCATCCGGCGCTCCGCGCCACCTTCTCCCGCCAGGGGAGAAGGAAATCCCTCCTCGTCCCAATTCGGGACTTCGTGCAGCTTGCCCCCGGTAACGCGCTCTCAAGCCTAACAAGCGATAACCATGAGGCTCTTCGCACGCTCAATGCGTCGTGACGGGTGTTGGTGAAGCGGCGCCGCCGCTCCGTTTGTCGAGCATGGGAACGCGTATGCGGAAGGCGCGGCGTCAGGCGCATTTCAATTGGGCGGTGGGCGTCGTCGCGCCCTGGGTCCTTGGCGCCGGCCTGCTGGCGGCCTCCGTCGCCGACGCCGGGCAGGAAATTCCCGCCGGCGCCTCGCTGGCGCCGCTCTCATCGAAAAGCGCCGCCGTCATCCCCGCCGATCTCGCGCCGCCGCCGCAATTTTTCGCGGCCTCCTTCGGCGAGCGCTCCGGACGAGGACTGCTCCGCGAGGCCCGCCTTATCATCGGCGGCCCGGATCAGCTCTCAGGACAGCCGGACGAGGAAATCGAGCCGCGCAAGGATTTGAAGAAAGGCGCCGCCGCCTTTCCGGAAATAGACCGCCGCCACAAGGGCGACCCCGTCGTCGGCCTGCGCCCGACCATCGACGGCCGCCTGCGCCAGCAGAACGCCGTCACGAAGATGCGCAGCAATATTCTGACCTTCGGCCAGGATGAAAGCGGCCTCGCCTCGACCTTCACGCCCGGCGACGGCGACGCGCCCGGTCCCGATTCCGTCGCCAGCTTCGAAGCCTGGCAGGATGGCGAAACGCCCGTGACCGAGCCGAGCGCCGGAGGCTCCTCGCCTTCCGCCGGCGCCGGGGCGCTCACCATGCGCCCGGCGGCTGTGGCCGAACGCATAGCGCAGGGGGCCAGTCCCGCCGTCCCGCGCGCCGCCGCCCTGGCCTCAAGCACGCCCTTCGCGGCCGACCAAACGCCCGTCGAGGCCAATCTTGCCGCCCTGGCGCCCGCCCGGCGCGGGCCAGCCGCCAGGATCGACGAAAAACGCGGCTATCTGGCTTTGCTGGCGCCGGAGCGCGCCGATGCTGAAAAACGCTGCCTCGCGCAGGCCATCTATTTCGAGGCGCGCAGCGAGCCCGTTGAAGGGCAGGCCGCCGTCGCGCAGGTGATCCTCAACCGCATGACGTCCGGCCTCTATCCCTCGACCATCTGCGGCGTGGTGTTCCAGAACCGCAGCCATTACCGCGCCTGCCAGTTCTCCTTCGCCTGCGAGGGCAAATCCTTGCGGATCGTGGAGGCGGAGTCCTGGGCGCAGGCGACGCGCGTCGCCAATGAGGTGCTGGAAGGCAGGACGTGGCTCGCCGACGTCGGCGGCTCAACGCATTACCACGCAAACTATGTGCGACCGCGCTGGGCGCGGTCGCTCAAGAAGACCGACACGATCGGCCGTCACATCTTCTATCGTCTCAAATCCGGCTGAACTATTCCGCCGGCTCAAGCTCGACAGGACGCGCTTCCTCCGCGGGCGCCTGCTCCTCTTCGCGGCGGGGCGTTTCGCGCGCGATGTCGGCCAGGCTGACCAGAACGCCGACGCCGAGCCTGTTCAGCGCGATGCGCAGGCCACTGGCGAATTCGACGCCGTCCCGATACAGGCCTTCCCGAAGATGAACGAAGACGACATTCTCGGCCTCGCTCACCCCAAAAGTCTTCCGGGTTTCTTCCGACAGGTTTTCCAGAGCCAGGCGGGCTCCGCAGCAGATGCAGACCGCGGTCTCGCGATCCTCGGGAGCCACAAGGCCGATCGAACCGCTCGGGAAGCGCGAGGTGACATAAACCTCGCCCTCGCGCGCCGCCCGCGATTGATAGGATTCCAAAGAGTAGTCACACATGGCGTTGCTCCACTTTTCTGAGCATCGCCTCGTCGCTTCGACGACGTCGGCTTCATCGAGCCGAGCTGCGTCCCGGATATTTTCGGTCGGATCGCCTGGACGAGGCGCGCGGGCGATCGCCATTCGTTGTTCAACTTAAGACGAATCGCGCCGAAAAGTTCCGCGCCTTTTCGCCTCTTTTTTGAACGCTGCCAAATGTTTCGCCGCGCGCGCCGCCGCCGCCCGGAAAAAGAAAAAGGCGCGCCGGTCGTCCGACGCGCCTGCCAGGCCTTTGCGGGGCGATTTCGCTTACATCACGACGACGTGCGCGCCCTTGTTGACGCGGCCGTAAAGGTCGATCACATCGGCGTTATGCATGCGGATGCAGCCGGACGACACCGCGTGGCCGATCGAATTCGGCTCGTTGGTGCCGTGGATGCGGAACAGGGTGTCCTTGTTGCCCTGGAACAGATAGAGCGCGCGGGCGCCGAGTGGATTGGCGAGGCTGCCGTCCATATGTTCCGGCAGGTCGGGACGGCGTTCAATCATTTCGGGCGGCGGGGTCCAGCCCGGCCAATAGGATTTGCGGCCGACCATGGCGTCGCCTTTCCAGGCGAAGCCCTGCTTGCCGACGCCGATGCTGTATTCCATCGCCTTGCCGTCGCCCATCGAGAGGTAAAGCTTGCGCTTGGCCGTGCTGATCGTGATGGTGCCCGCCGGCTGCCCGGTCGTGTCGGCGACTTCCTTTTGCGTCTTGAACTTGTAATTGACATCCGGATCGTAATTCACCGGCGTGGAGTAGTTCGGATCGGCGTCGGGCGGCAGCACGGCGCTGGCCGCGGCGGCGCCGGAAACCGCCCCTTGGCGGCGATAGCCGCCATCGAGCAGGGAATTGCGCGAGGCCAGATCGACCACCGGCGCGTTGTCGTCCTCGGGCAGGCGCTGGCGCGCGACCTGCGGACGGGGCTGCTGCGGCTCGGGCTGCGGCTGCCCCCAGAACCATTGCTGCTCCTGGCGCGGCTGGGCCTGTTGCTGATGGGCCTGCTGGGGCTGGCCCTGCTGCTGCTGAACCTGCCGCTGGCGCTGTTGCTGCTGTGGCGTGGGCTTGGCCCGCTGCTGCGGCTGCGGGTCGGGCTGAGCGAACCAGAACAACTGGGCCTGCGCCTGCGGCGCAGCCAGAAGCAGGCCGGCCAGCAGGGCGGAACGAAAATTCGATTTGGGGGACATGGCGGTCCAATCCTTGCGCGGGCGGCGCGCCAAAGACCTGAGCTTCGTTTGGCCGCGCCGAAACAGCTGCGTCTTATTTGCGAAACGCGACCGCCTTTGTAAAGGCTGTTCCTGCAAAGATAGACCCGCTCCGGCGCCTTCTGTGTCAGTAGTGTATCATGTTTTCAACACTGCGCAGGCGCCGCCGGCCCGCTCGATCGCCGTGCAGAGCGCCTGGGCCGCGCCACGGGTCTGCGCGGGAGCCCGCACGCGCCAGAACCGGGCGAAGCCGCGTCCCGGCGCGCGCTTGCCGATCACCATCGGCTCGCCGTCGCCCAGAAGCCCCGCGAATTGCCGGTGCGCGCGCTGGTACGCGGCCAGCGCCGCTCTCTTGTTGAAAGAGCCGGCAAGCTGCACGCCCCAGGGCGCGGTGAGGGTCGAGCCTGCGAAGCGCTGCGGCTCGCGGGCGTTGATCGCCTCGGCCGTGGCGGCGCAGGTCGCCGGCTGGGCGAGTTCGGCGTCGAGCTTGGCGGCCGCCGCGGCGTCGCGCCAGTCCTCGGCCGCGTGGCGGGTGACGAGTTCGACATAGATCTGGGTCTCGAAGGGCAGCCCTCCGCTGCCGGCGAGCCAATTGGCGACCCGGTTCGGCCCGCCATTATAGGCCGCCGCCGCCAGCCCGAGATTGCCGAAGCGCAGCCGCAGCTCGGCGAGAAATTCAGCGGCCTTGGGAATGGCCTGTTCAGGATCGAAGGGATCGGCCAGGCCGCGCTCCGCCGCCGTGCCGGGCATGAACTGGGCGATTCCCTGCGCGCCCGCCGGGCTGATGACATGCGAGCGGAAGCTGCTCTCGCGCCAGATCAGCCGGGTGAGAAAGGCTGGCGGAAGGTTGTGCGCGGCGGCCGCCTGTTCGATCATCCGGCAGACTTCGCCGCGCAGACCGCTCGAAGCCTCGGCCTGGGCCTTGCTCTCGACGCTGGCCTCCGCCTGGCCGTCGACCGCGGCCAGGCTCGCGCTCGCCGTCAGCAGGAGGGCCGCTCCGATGGCGGGCGCAATCTTTCGCATGCGCGAACGCAAAATGCGGCTTGCAGGCCAGCCCCCTGTCAAATGCGCCAAAAAAGGCCAAATTTGGGGACTTGATTTTCGCGCGTGAAAAACGTCCGGCGACGCCTTCGCGGCCGGCTTCTCGCGGCGCTTCTGGAAAAAGATTGGGCGTTTCATGGGCCTCGTACGTTTCGCCTTGCGCTTTCCGCATACGTTTTACGTGCTCGCGGCGCTGATTCTGTTCCTTGGCGGCATCGCCATCAAGACCATGCCGGCGGATATTTTTCCCGAAATCCGTATCCCCGTCGTGACGGTGATCTGGCAATATTCCGGCCTCAGCACCCCGGAAATGGAGCAACGCGTCACCACTTACAGCCAGTTCGCCATCAGCTCCAACGTGAACGGCATCAAGAATATGGAAGCGCAGACCCTCAACGGCCTGTCGGTCCAGAAAATCTACTTCCAGCCTGACGTCAATATCGACCTCGCCATTTCCCAGATCATCGCGGCGACCAATTTCATTCGCGTCGTGATGCCGCCCGGCATTCAGGCGCCGGTGGTCGTGCAATTCAACGCCTCCAGCGTGCCCGTGCTCCAGCTCAGCCTCAGCTCCGACACCATGAGCGAGCAGCAGCTTTACGATTACGGCATCTATCGCGTGCGCCAGGGCCTTGCGCCCGTGCCCGGCGTCACCCTGCCGACGCCGTCGGGCGGCAAATATCGCCAGATCATGGTCGATATCGATCCCGACAAGCTCGCCGCGCGCGGCCTGACGCCGATGGACGTGGTCAGCGCCGTCAACGCCCAGAACCTGACCCTGCCATCAGGAACGGCCAAGCTCGGCGACACCCAATATGTCGTTCGCACCAATGCGACGCCCGCCAGCATCGCCGAACTGAACGACATCCCGATCAAGAGCGTCAATGGCGCGATGGTTTTCGTGCGCGACGTCGGCCAGGTTCACGACGGCTGGCTGGTGCAGCAGAATGTGGTGCGCGAGGACGGCAAGCGCTCGGTGCTGCTGAGCATCATCAAGAATGGCAACGCCTCGACGCTCGACGTGGTCAATGGCGTGCGCAACGCCCTCAAGACCTTGCGCGCCGCCGCGCCGCCCGGGCTGAGGATCGGCGAATTGCTCGACCAGTCGGTCTTCGTCCGCGAGGCCGTCGACGGCGTGATCCGCGAAGGCCTGATCGCCGGCGCGCTGACCGCCGCAATGATCCTGCTGTTCCTGCGCTCCTGGCGCTCGACATTGGTGGTGATGGTCTCGATCCCGCTGTCGATCCTGGCCTCGCTCGTCGTGCTCTCGGCGCTCGGCCATACGCTCAACACCATGACGCTCGGCGGCCTCGCGCTCGCGGTCGGCATTCTGGTGGACGATTCCACCGTCACCATCGAGAACACACACCGCCTGCTGACCGAAGAGAAAATGCCCCTGCCCTACGCCACGCTGCATGGCGCGGCGGGCATAGCGGTGCCGACGCTGGTTTCGACCATCGCCATCTGCTGCGTCTTCACCTCGGTGGTGTTCCTCGACGGCCCGGCGAAATTCCTTTTCACCCCGCTCGGCCTCGCCGTGGTCTTCGCCATGCTGGCGTCCTACGCCCTGTCGCGGACGCTGACGCCGATCATGATCGGCCTGCTGCTGCGCCACGAGAAGCATGGCGACGAAGAGCCAAGCGGCTTTTTCGGCCGCATCAGCGCCAGTTTCGAGCGTGGTTTCGAAAACATGCGCGCCAGCTATGTCGAGCTGCTGCAATCCCTGCTCGCCCATCGCGTCGTCATTCCAGTCGTCATCGTCGCCATTCTCGGCCTCGCCGGGCTCATGTTCTCGCTGGTCGGGCGCGATTTCTTCCCGCTGATCGACGGCGGCCAGATCCAGCTTCACGTCCGCGCGCCCGCCGCGACCCGCATCGAAGCGACTGAAGCCCTGTTCCAGCAAGTCGAGGACAAGATCCGCGAAGTCATCCCCGAGAAGGACCGCGAGCGAATCGTCGACAATATCGGCCTGCCCGCGCGCTCGTATAATCTGGCCTTTACCGACGGCTCGACCATTGGGGTCAACGACGGCGTGATCGTTGTCGCGCTGAAAGAGGGCCACGCGCCGACGCAGGACTATATCGACAAGCTGCGCCTTGCCCTGCGTCAGGACTTTCCGCAGGCCATCTTCTATTTCCAGGCCGCCGACATGGTGACGCAGATCCTTAATTTCGGCCTGCCGGCGCAGATCGACATCCGCACCGTCGGCTATGACCGCGCCAATAATCTCGCGGTCGCCAAGGAGATCAGGGACCGCCTCGGCGCCACGCCCGGCTTTGCCGACGTCCATCTGCAACAGGAGACGGATGCGCCCTCATTATTGGCGTCGATCGACCGCTCCCGCGCCCAGCAACTCGGCATGAGCGCCAGCACGATCGCCTCCAATCTCAATATCGCGCTCAGCTCCTCGGCGCAGGTGTCGCCGAATTTCTGGACCGATCCGACCTCGGGCATTCCCTATTTCTTCGCGGTTCAGACGCCGGAACGGCGCATCGCCTCGCTGGACGACATCAAGAACATTCCGGTCTCCAGTTCGCTCGGGAGCAACGGCGGCGCGCCCGTGCCCGGGCTGCTGTCCAATGTCGCCACCTTCGCGCGCGGGGCCATCCCGACCAACGCCAACCAGAGCAACATCCAGCCGGTCTATGAGATCTACGCCAGCCTGCAGGGGATCGATCTCGGGACCGCCTCGCGCGAGATCGACAAGGTCGTCGCGGAGCTGAGCCCCAAGCTCAAGCCGGGCAACCGCATCGAAGTGGTCGGCCAGATCCAGTCGATGCGCGATTCCTTCCGCAATCTCGGCATCGGCCTGCTTTTCGCCGCGGTGCTGGTCTATTTCCTGATGGTGGTGAATTATCAGAACTTCGGCGATCCGCTGGTGGTCATCCTGGCCCTGCCCGCGACCTTCTGCGGCATTCTGACCATGCTTTTCGTCACCGGCTCGACCCTTAACGTGCCGTCGCTGATGGGCGCGATCATGGCGGTCGGCGTGGCCTCGGCCAATTCGATCCTGCTCGTCACATTCGCGCGCGAGCGCCAGCTTGAGGGAGCGTCGTCGTTCGAGGCGGCGGTCGAGGCAGGCCACACCCGCATCCGCCCGGTGCTGATGACCGCGGCGGCGATGATCGTCGGCATGATTCCCATGGCGATCGGCGGCCCGGGCGAGGAGCAGAACGCGGTTCTCGCCCGCGCGGTGATCGGCGGCCTGCTGTTCGCCACGCCGACGACTCTGCTGATCGTGCCCTATCTTTTTGCAATCATGCGGCGCGGCAATGATGGCAAGCCCGCGCATGGCGTCTTCCCGGAGGCGGAACTCGTATGAACGAAGTCTGGAAAAATCCGCCCGAGCACGGCGATCCCGAGCGCCAGAAGGCGCATGAGGTCCATGAGACGCATGAGTCCCATGGTGAACTCGGCTGCACCTGGCGTCCGCCGGACCCGGCGGCGTGCGACCTGAAGCTGGCGCAGGCGCGCGCCCGCCAGCGCCGTCGCTTCGGCCTGTGGCTCGGCGCGGCCATCATCGTCGGGCTCGGCTGGGGCCTGTGGCAGAATCGCGCGGCAAGGACTGCGGCCGAGGAGGCCAAAGCGCAGTTCCACGATGTGGTTCCGGTCGTCCGCGTCGCGCAGATCGCGCCCGGCGCCGCCTTCATTCCGGTCAAGCTGCCCGGCGCCACCCTGGCGCACGAGGCCGCCGACATTTACGCCCGCGCCAATGGCTATGTCGAAAAGCGCAATGTCGATATCGGCTCCCACGTCAAGGCGGGCGACGTGCTGGCGGTGCTGGCTGCGCCGGAACTCGATCATCAGATCGCCCAGGCCGAGGCCGCCATCGCCCAGGCCAAGGCCGACGTGCGCCAGAACGACGCCAACGCCAAGCTCGCCGCGACGACCAACGCCCGCAGCGCGGCGCTGGTGCGGCAAGGCTGGGTCACCGCGCAGCAGGGCGACATTGACCGGCTGACCGAGGAAGCGAAAAACGCCGCGCTCGGCGCTTCGAAAGCCAATGACGACGCCCTGACCAACGCGCTTCGCGTCTTGAGACAGCAGAGGGATTATCTCACCCTCGTCGCGCCCTTCGACGGCGTCATCACCCAGCGCGGCATCGACGTGGGCTCGCTCGTGCAGTCCGGCGCGACCTTCATGTTCAACCTGCAGAACACCAACACGCTGCGCGTCCAGGTCTTCGTGCCGCAGGATCAGGCCTTTGCCCTGGCGCCGGGCGTCGAGGTCGCGGTGCGCGTTCCCGAAATGCCGGATCGCGTCTTCCCCGGCAAGGTCACCCGCATTGCGGAATCCCTGCAGCAAGGCACCCGCACGCTGCTGGCGGAAGCCGACGTCCCCAATCCGGACGGCGTTCTGAAAGCCGGGATCTATTGCCAGGTCGAACTGAAAATCCCGCGCAAGACCCCGGCGGTGAACGTCCCCGCCGACGCCCTGATCTTCAACCGCAACGGCACGCAGGTCGCGGTAGTGGAAGACGGCGTCGCGCATTTGCGCAAGATTGTCGTGGCGCGGGATTTCGGAACGTCGATCGAGGCCTCGTCCGGTCTCGAGCCGGGCGAGAAGGTGATCCTCTACCCCGCCGCCGATCTCGCCGACGGCCAGAAGGTCAAGATCGCCGAAGCCGCGGCGAAATGATCATTCCGCCGCCTGAACCCGCCGCGCCGCAGCCCGGCGCGCGGCCAAGTCAGCGGCCAAGTCAGCGGCCAGGGTCGCGGGCTGTTCGGCGGCGTCGCGGCGCGCGGCGACGGCGTTGAAATAGCGCCGCGCCGGCTTCTCCACGAAGCGGAAGGTGAGGCTCGACATCAGCAGCACCGCGCCGAGATAGGCGACGATGACCGCGCCGACCATCAACGGCCCCTGTTGATAGAGCCCCGCGACATAATCGCCCGCGTCGGCGCCGGGAACGGCGTGGAGTCCAAGCCAGCCCTTCTTGCCGACCATCGAGGCGAGTCGTCCGAATACATGCATCAGCAGGAAGCTATGGACCAGATAGAGCGAATAGGACCATTCGCCGATGGCGTGCAGCGGCGGCATCAGCAGCAGGCGTGAGAATGGCCCCTTCTCATGCGCATAGACCAGCGTAAGAAGGCTGAACAGGACCGGCATGATGGCGAACAGCCAGAACCAGGGCAAGTAAATCACCAGCACCAGCGTGACGCAGGTCATGACGACTTCGCCCAGCGCGATCCCGTTGTCCGAGAGACGGGCGAAGGGATCGAGGCCGCCAGCGCGAAGGCGCTGCGCCAGCACGCCGCAGAAGAAGCCGTAGATGCAGCGCAACAGGCCAAAATCATAGCTCATCGCATGGCTGTAGCGCGTCGCCCAGATCGTGCCGGCGCAGCCCGCCACGGCCAGGGCCGCCATGATCCATGTCTTCCGGCGCAACACATCGCCGCCCGCCGTCTCGGCGCGTTCCGTCCGGCGCAGCGGCAGGATCATGATCAGGCAGAACAGCAGGTTCACATAAAACTCGACGCTGATGCTCCAGGCCGGGAAATTCCAGGTCAGCCGGTCATGCACGCCAAGCGCCTGGATCAGCAGAAGATTGGAGGCCAGCGCGGGCAGCGAATTCTCATTGGCGAAGGGCTGGGCGAGCATCGCGACGCCGTGGCGCGCCGCAAACCATTTCGCGGCCTCCAGCGCCACGAACAGCATCAGCATGAAGAAATGCAGCGGATACATGCGGCCGAAGCGGCGGATGGCGAAGGACCAGCCCCCGCCCTTGAACGCCAGCTTGTCGAAAAAGGCATGGGCGAGCACGAAGCCGGACAGGACGAAGAAGAAATCGACGAAGGCGAAGGCGTGGCCGATCGATTGAGGCGACGGAACCTTCATGAATTCGTAGAGATGGAACAAGGCGACGGCGAGGGCGCATAGGCCGCGCAAACCATCCAGGGCATGAAATCGCATAAATCCACTCCGCAAGACAATTTCTGCTTGACCGCGATAAATCACGGTCAAGGAACCCCTCACATTGGTTCGGCGGCGCAGTCGCACCTAACCGAGTCTCACAGGCTCTCGCCTGTGAGACTCGGTATTAAAATCAGGCGCTCAGGCCCCGGCCAATTCTCCGGCCTCGGCTTCCTCCGGCCCCTCGTCGCGCTCCGGCGCCGCAGCCCCGGCGCCGCGCAGCTTGCGCATCGCCGCGAAGGCGAGCCGTCCGCGCCAGCCGGCGCTCACGGAATAGAAGCCCTCAGAGGCGATCATTTCCGGTCGGAATCTCGTCTTGGAGCGATCGACGCCCGAGGACAGATTGACCAGAGCGACCCCGTTCTCATGCGCCCATTGCAGCGTCTCGGCCATCAGTGTGGTCATGATGCTGTAGGGGCCGTAATCGGGGTCGTAGCCCGAAAAATAGAGATAGAGCTGGTCGCCGAAGGCAAAGCCGAGACGCGCGGCGACGATCCGGCCCGCGACACGGATCTGGAAGATGCGCATATCGCCGGCGCGAGCCATTTGCGCGCAATAATCGTTGAGGAAGGCCCGCTCGGCCTCGCCCGCGAAGACATCGGGATGGCGCGCGACATCGGTCAGGGCGGCGCGGCGCGAATGCAGGTCGTAAAAGGCGGCCAGGCCTTGCTCGATTTCTTCGGGCGTCGTCGCCACGCGGAAGTCTATCGCGATCCCTGCGGCGTTCAGATCATTGCGGCTCTTGCGAAGATGCTTGCGCGTCTTTTTCGGCAAGGCGCCGTGGAAGGCGTCCCAGCTTTCCCGCATGATGAGGCAGGAATCGATGTCCTCGAGCGCGGGCTGGCGCTCGCCTTGCGCGGTCGCGCAGGCGCCCTGCGCCATGCCGCGCCATTGCACAAGATCATGTCCCTTGCGCGAGCGGAAAAAAGTCGCCAGCGCGGCGCCGACGTCGGGCAGATGGTCGCGGACGCAGACCGGACCGCGCAATTGCGTCACATAGGGATCGGCGCCGAAAAACTGCAGTTCGCGCACCAGAGCCGGGCCATAGCCGGGACGCCGCGTGAGCATCATCGGCGCGACCGCGTGCAGCGCGCCATCCGCTCCACGCAAGGTGACGACCTGCATGTCATGGCGGCAAGCGAGGCTGCGCCGGGCGCCGAAATGACGCCACCATGTCAATTGCCATAGCGGGGATTTCGATGGCGTGCGCAGCGACGTCCGCGCAAACAGCGCGCTCCATTCCGGCGCGAGGACCTGGAGCGCATCAAGGTTTTCGATGGTGGCGATTTCAAGCATGGAGCCGGTCCAGAATTTTGGCGAATGTCTTCAGGGCGAAGAAATCGACCGGGCCATGCTCGCGGCGGTAGCGGGCATGGATGGCGCGATAGGAGGAGTCGATCAGCGGCTGGCGGTCGGGCAGGCGCATCAGCGACGGGCCGATGCGGTAATGGATCGAGGTGCGGTCCAGCACGGCCGCGCCCGAATGACGGATCGCCCGCGCGTAAAAATCCACGTCCTCCGCCAGCGAGGGCTCGGGATCGAACCCGCCGATTGCTTCGACGCAACTCTTGCGCACCATGCCGGCGCTGCAAATCAGCAGGGTCCGCTGGAAGAACATGGCCGCCGAAAAGCCAAGCTTCGGCCCGAGCCTGCCATAGCGCCGGGCGCGGCGAT
Organism: Rhodoblastus sp. 17X3; assembly: GCF_030056575.1. Classification (GTDB taxonomy): domain Bacteria; phylum Pseudomonadota; class Alphaproteobacteria; order Rhizobiales; family Beijerinckiaceae; genus Rhodoblastus. The sequence continues at coordinate 100,000 of NZ_JASHHX010000010.1, forward strand.
AAGCCGTCTCGAAATAGTCGCGCTCGGACGCCACGTCGATGTCGCCGAAGGGCTCGACCTTGCCGAACACCACGCCAATGTCCGGTCGCCGCGCGAAGACTTCGAGAGCTTCAGCGTAATAGCCCTCGGGCGCGAGATCGTCGTCGTCGAGGAAATGGATGATGTCGGCGCGGGCCTGCCTGAAGCCGAAATTGCGGACGACAGCGGGCCGCCCGCCGGAGGGCGACGGCGAGCGCATGTAGATCACGCCACGAGCGGCGAAGGGTCGCACGGCGTCTTCGGCGCTGCCTTCAGGGCAATCGTCGATCACGAGGATTTCGCAGTTTGCGCCCTTCTGGACGAGGACGCTTTCAATCGCCTCGACCAGAGGGCCGGGACGACGGTAAGTCGGGATGATAACGGAAATATCCGGGGCCATGAACACGCTTGCTCCACCGAAATTCATATTTCGGGATTTGAGCGAGACTAGGCGGCGCGTGGTTAATGAAACGTTACTTCTATAATATAAAAGTCGTTAATATCCGATATTTTGTGTATAATTTTACCAAAACCAATCGTAACCCTAACATAATTTTCTTCTCCACGAAGTATTTATGGTAAACGCGAGCTCGCGGCTCGGCGCGGCCGCCTCAAAACGCGACCGCCCGCCCGAAATCGGGCAGGCGGCTTTGGCATTGCCTGAATTTGTGTCAAAAGCTCGAAGACTTCAGTCTTCCGAACCGGGACAAAGCCGGCCCCCGCGTCCGAGAGATACGCAGGCCCGTTCCGCTTCGCGCGGCGCCGCGCATATAAAGGCCGCATGGCGACGAATGCGTCTCAGAGATCGAAAGTCTGCCCCAATTCAGGCAGGACGACATCCGCATCGCCGGTCTTCGCCGCGAAAGACTTCATGGCTTCCTCCTCGCCATGAACGAGAAAAGTGCGCCGCGGATTGGCCGTCCTGCGCCACGCCAGAAGTTCCGCCTGATCTGCATGGGCGGAGAAGCCGTTGATGGTGTAGATATGGGCGCGGACGGGGACGTTTTCGCCGAAAATCGTGACATGCCGCGCGCCGTCGACGATCTGGCGCGCCAAGGTGCCCTTCGCGGCGAAGCCGACGAAGATCACGCTGGAATCCGGGCGGCCGAGATTGCGCCGAAGATGATGGCGCACCCGCCCGCCCGTACACATGCCCGAGCCGGCGAGAATAACCGCGCCGCCGGAAATGGAATTGAGCGCGATGGAGTCCGCCGTCTCCCGGCAGAAATGCAGGCCGGGCGGGCCGAATGGGTCGATGCGCTCCGCGAACAGCCGCGCCGTTTCCGGCCCATAGCAGTCGGGATGTTTGCGGAAAATTTCAGTGGCCGAGATGGCCATGGGCGAATCCAGAAAGACCTGAATGGAAGGGGCCAATTTGTTCTTCTCCACGCCTTCGCGCAGGAAGAACAGCACGTCCTGCGTGCGCTCCAGAGCGAAGGTCGGGATGATCACATTGCCGCCGCGCTGGAACGCCTCGTTGAGCGCCAGATAGAATTCCTCCAGCGTCGCGGGGAGCGAACGATGGAGACGGTCGCCATAGGTCGTCTCCATGATCGCGACATCGACATTTTCGGGCGGGTCCGGATCGCGCAGCAGGGCGCCGCCATAATTGCCGATGTCTCCCGAAAACAGAATTTTTCGCGCGCCGCCCTCATCGGCTTCGATCAGCACGCTCGCCGAACCCAGAATATGGCCGGCGTCGAAGAAGGTGGCGCGAAGTCCCGGCGCCAGTTCGATTTCCTTGCGATAGGCGGCGACGCGGCCGAAACGGTCGAACACGTCCATGGCGTCGAGCAGGGAAAACAGCGGCTCGACCGGCTCATTCGCAGCGCCGCGCCGCTCATGCGGGCGGGAGCGAAACCGCGCTTCCTCCTCCTGCAGATGCGCGGCGTCGAGCAGCACAACCCGCGCCAGTTCGCGCGTCGCCGCCGTGGCTATGATCTCGCCGGTAAATCCGCGACGCGTAAGCAAGGGCAGTCGGCCGCAATGGTCGAGATGGGCGTGGGTCAGCAGCACGATGTCGATCTTCGCCGCATCGAAGCCGAAGTCGCGCGCATTTTCCTCCTCGATCTGCCGGCCGCCCTGATAGAGGCCGCAATCGATCAGGATCGTCCGGCCCGCCGCCTCCAGCATGTGGCAGGAGCCGGTGACGCCGCGATCGGCGCCGTGGAAGGACAATTTCATTGTGGCGGCTCCCGGGTAAGAGTTCGAGGCGGATCGCCTCGGGCGGCGGCTTTCAGGAAGCTTGCGCATTGCGCTCCCAGGCGATCATCGACTCGTAGATTTCCTGCGCCGTTTCGGCGAACCAGAACAGGCCCCGGTCCTCGACGTCGATCACGCCCTCGGCGACGAGGAAATCGAAATCCACCGCACGCCGCCAGAAATCCACGCCAACAAGCACGATGGGAATGGGCTTCATCACGCGCGTCTGCACGAGGTTCAGCACTTCGAACAGTTCGTCCAGCGTGCCATAGCCGCCCGGAAAGGCCACCAAAGCCCGCGCGCGCTGCATGAAGTGAAGCTTGCGCAGCGCGAAATAATGAAACTGGAAGCAAAGCTCCGGCGTGACATAGGGGTTTGGATACTGTTCGTGCGGCAGCGCGATATTGAGGCCGATGGTCTCGGCGCCGGCGTCGAAGGCACCGCGATTGGCCGCCTCCATGATCCCCGGCCCGCCGCCGGTCATCACCAGCGTCGTTGGACGTCCGTCGCCGTCATTGGCCTCGCCGATCAGCCGCCCCAGTTCGCGCGCGACCTCGTAATAGCGGCTCCCCGCGAGGATGCGCTCGGCGACATCAAGGCGAGCGGCGAGGTCGGGCGCCGCCTGCGGCCCGCCGGCGGCGGCAAGGCGCGCACCGGCCTCGTCCACCCGGCGGCGGGCCTCGGCCGGCTCGCAGATGCGCGTGCCGCCGAAGACGACGATGGTCCTCTCCACGCCATGCCGCTGCAAGGCCAGTTCCGGCTTGAGGTAATCCAGCAGCAGGCGCAGGCCGCGGGTGTCGTCGCTTTGCAGAAAATCCGGGTCCTCGCTGGCGACGCGATAGGACGGCGAGGCGATGATCCGGCCCACGCGCTCCGGCGCTTCGGGGTCTTCCTCGGACGGCTTGGGCTGGCGGCAGGGCAAGGGCTCGCGCCGCGCCAGCGGCGCAGCCGGGACGGAATTTGCGGGATCGCTGTCGGTTTCGTCCGGGATTTCGGTCAAGGTCGCGACTCGCTTGGCGGACGGGAGCGCCGCGCTTATCAATATAGTCACATTACGCGAATATCGCTCTCAGCGAGCTACCTCCCGATCATCGAAACGTCCCATGCTGAAATTCGGATCAACACATTTCCGGGGCGACGTCGAAGTCCCGCTCGAAGCGGAGAAAATTCCCCCGGAGGTGAACTGGATCGACGCCATCCGTCCCACGGCGGAGGAGATCGCATTCCTCGAGGGGAAGCTCGGCGTCAAGGTCCCAACACTGGAGCGGCTATCGGAAATCGAAACCTCCAGCCGCCTTTATACCGACCGCGGCCATCTCTTCATGTCCATGCCCATGATCGTGCATACCGAACGCGGGCTGGCGAGGACCTCGCCGCTCGGCTTCGTGCTCGGGCGGGATTTCACCTTGTCGATCCGCTTCGACCACATCAAACCCTGCGACGACCTGCACACGGCCCGGGTCTATGAAAACGGCCGCGGCGCCAGCGGGCCCAACGCTTTCATCATGCTGATCGAGAGCATCATCGATTCCATCGCCGACGAGCTGGAGCGGGTGACCGCCGAACTCGACGCCTTGTCCCAAACCATTTTCGAGCAGGGCAAGGGCGGCGACGGCGACATGAAACGCGACAACACCGTCATGAAGCGCTCGCTCGGCGCGATTTCCGGCAATGGCTATCTCACCGCCAAGGCCTCGGACACCTTGCTCGGCATTTCGCGCATGCTGGCCTTCGTCTCGGGCGAGGCGAAATATTTTCTTTCGGCCGAGGAAAGCTCCAAGCTCAAGGCGCAGGGCCGCGACGTCGCCTCTCTGATCGATTATGCGCGCTCACAGAACGACCGGCTGCAACTGCTGCTCGACGCCGCGCTGGGCCTGACCAATATCGAGCAGAACAATATTTTCCGGCTGCTGACGGTGGTTTCGGTCGTCGGCATTCCGCCGACGCTGGTGGCCAGCATGTATGGCATGAACTTCAAGAACATGCCGGAGCTCGACTGGGCCTGGGGCTATCAATGGGGCCTCGGGCTGATCCTGTGCAGCGCGCTCATCCCGGCGCTCTGGTTCAAGCGGCGCGGCTGGTGGTGAGCCGCCGGAATAATTCTTCAAAAAAGTTTTGAACCTTTCGCGCGGTCGCCGCGACCCATGGATGCAAGGCCGATGAGATGGCCTCCAACATGGGAGTTACGACAATGACCGCCACTTCTTCTTTCGCCCGCAAGAACACTTCTTCCCTCTTCAGCAAGACCATCAGCGCCCTGCTCGTCGCCGGCGCCCTCGCCACCACTTCGCTCGCCGGCGCCTCCAGCGCGCAGGCCTTCCCGTTCCACCCGCACCCTCATTTCCATCATCACTGGGGTCCGGGCTGGGGTCCGGGAATCGGCCTTGGCCTCGCCGCCGGAGCGATCGGCGCCGCCGTCGCCTATGACGCCTACGCCGCGCCCAGCTATTGCCACCTGGAACGCCGCTTCGGCCCCTATGGCGAATATCTCGGCCGCGTCCGGGTCTGCGAATGAAAGCGCATGAATGAGCCGCGAAAGGGCGGCGGGCTCGGATGAGCGCGCCGCCGCTTCGCAAGAAAGGCGCCTTGACCTTTGGGACTTCAAGCTGGAACGTTCCGCCGACAGCTGAGCTCCCTGAAGGCCCCCATGACGCAGGATGGCGCCGAAGCGTGCGACGATCCACATCTGATCCGGCGGATCGCAGAAGGCGACCGGCTGGCCATGCAAGTCCTGTTCGGGCGCCATCGCGTCCGGGTGTTCCGCTTCATCCTGCGTTTCGTGCGCGACGAGGCCGGGGCCGAGGACATCCTGGCCGAGGTCTTCCTCGACGTCTGGCGCCAGGCCGGCAAATTCGAGGGCCGCTCCAGCGTTTCGACCTGGCTGCTGTCCATCGCCCGCTTCAAGGCGCTGTCCTGCGTGCGGCAGCGCCGCGACGCGCCCTATGACGAAGAGGCTGCGGCGGAAATCGCCGACGAGGCCGACGATCCCGAGATCGAGATCGCCAAGCGCGACAAGAGCGCGGCCCTGCGGCAATGTTTGCAAAAACTCACGGTCGAGCATCGCGAGATCATCGACCTGGTCTATTACCACGAGAAATCGGTCGAGGAGGTCGCGCAGATCACCGGCGTTCCGGCCGCGACCGTCAAGACGCGCCTGTTTTACGCGCGCCAGAAATTGTCGGAAATTCTCAAACGCGCAGGCGTCGATCGAGGCTGGCCATGACCACGCGGACTCCAAATCAGGATCTGGCTGAACTCGCGCCCTTCTATGTCGCGGGCGCGCTGACGCCCGACGAGCAGGCGCGTTTCGAGGCTGCGCTGGCGCAGGATCCCGAACTGGCGCGCAATGTCGCGGCGGCCCGCGCCGAGCGCGACGAAATCCTGGCGCTGAACGAAGCCCTGCCCGCCCCCTCCGCCCGCGCCCTTGACGTCCTGTTCGCGAAGATCGACGCCGAGCCCGCGCACAAGCCGAGCCTTTGGGCGAGGCTCGATCTCGGCGGCGCGCTCGCGGGCCTGCTTTCGCCGCGCGCGCTGGGCTGGGCGACGGTGGCGGCCTGCGCCGTCATCGCCTTGCAGGCGGGCCTGCTGACCCAATCGAAACTCGCCCCCGACGCGCATTACAGCACCGCCTCCGGCCCGCAGGAGAATGTCCGCGCGGCGGGAACTTACGCACTCGTCGCCTTCGCCCCCGGCGCCAATATGGAGGCCATCGGCGCGCTGCTGGCCCAGACCGGCGCGCAGATCGTCGAAGGCCCGCGCGCGGGCGGCTTCTATCGCCTGCGCATCGGCGGAGCCGATCTCGCCCCTGCCGAGGCGCAAAGGAAACTGGACGCATTGCGTCAGGCGAACGCCCTGGTGCGCTTCGCCGCGCCAAGTCCTTGAAAGCTGTCCATCAGGAGCAAGGCCATGAGGCTGCTGGGCCAAATCTTCGCCGTTCTGGCCGCCGTCGCCCTGGTCGCCCCGGCCTCGGCGCAGACTTACGGCAATGGCATGACGCGCGGCGGCTATGGCGGCCCCATGCGCGGCGGCGGATATGGCGTGGTTCCCGGCCTGCTGCTGCCGGCCATCGCGGCGGGCGCCGCGGCGGCGGCCGCGCAGGGCGAGGAAGAGCCGCCGCCGCGCCGTCGTCACACGCCTGCGCGCCAGAAGATCGCAAGTCCCCATCCCCTGCCCCATTCCACTCCGCAAAAACCCGCGCCGAAAAAGCCGGAACGCAAGCAGATTCTGGCGGCGAGCGCGCGGCTCGATCTACCGCGCAAAGGCGAGACGCGCCTTGAGCCCAGGGAAGCGCTGGTCGTGTTCAGGTCCGGCGTCGACGATCGCCAGATCGCGGCGCTGGCCAGGCGCCAGAAGCTGGAGCCGGCGCAATTTCGCGATATCGCTTTGCTCGGCCAGCGCGTCTATCGCCTCCGCTATTTCGACGACCGCCCGCTGGAGGGCGTGTTGAAGGCGCTGGCGCGCGAACCCGCCATCGCCTCCGTCCAGCCAAATTATGTTTACGCCCTCGCTGACGACGCGCGACCTGCCGCGCCCGCGCCGCAAACCGCTGCGGAAAGCGCAGCGCCGGCCTCATACGCCTCGGCCATGCTGCATCTGCCCGAAGCGCATCGCGTCGCCGACGGCAAAGGCGTGCGCGTGGCGCTGATCGATTCCGCCATCGACCTGAATCATCCCGAAATCGCGGGTTCGGTCGTCGCACAATTCGATGTTGCCGCCGCCCCGGCCAAACCAAGCCGCCATGGCGCGGGCATGGCCGCCGCCATCGCCGGCCACAGGCAGATCGACGGCGGGGCGCCGGGCGCCGAGCTTCTTGCCGCCCGCGCCTTCGACGAGACGGGCGACGGCGCTCGCGCGGTCGGGCTGGACCTGCTTGCGGCATTGGACTGGGCGGTCGGGCAAAAGGCGCGGATCGTCAATATGAGCTTCGCCGGCCCCGCCGACCCGTTGCTGGCGAAAATGCTGGAGGCGGCGGCGGCGCGAAAGATCGTCCTCATCGCGGCGGCGGGCAATGACGGCCCCGGGGCGCCGCCGGCCTTTCCCGGCGCCGATCCCCATGTCATCGCGGTCAGCGCCGTGGACGAGCAATCGCGCCTTTATGACCGCGCCAACCGGGGCGGCTATGTCGCGCTCGCCGCGCCGGGCGTCGACGTGCTGGTCGCCGCGCCCGGCGGCGCTTATGACCTGACCAGCGGCACATCCGTCGCGTGCGCCGAGGTCAGCGGCGTCGCCGCCCTGCTGCTGGAGAAGGCTCCTAACCTCGACGGTCCGGCCATGCGGCGTCTGTTGCGCGATTCCGCTGCTGCGCTCAAGGGCGCGCCGGACGCCGGCGCCGGGCTTGCCGACGCCCAGGCCGCGCTGCAGCGCGCGCGCTAGAATTGCAATCCTGGCCGAACAGGCCTTAGCGGCCGATGGTGCGCGAATTCATATGTTCGGGGCGCGACAGGTCCCAGCCGCTGCGCTCGCGCGTTTGCGGCGCGACGGTCTTATCGCCAAGGATGGAATAGCCAATCATCAGAAGCGCGCAGAGGCCCGTGAAATAGGCCGACAGGAAATAAAAGCGATCCACCCATTCGGCGGACCGGAAATTGATCCGGGCGCCGTTCTCGCTCTTGCCGCGAAAAAATCGAAAAATGCTCATGGCGGCGATGCCGAACTCAAAACTCCGCGAAGCCAGACGGCGGATTCCGCCGCGATTTTGGCCGCGTCGGGGCTTGAACCGGATTTTCGCCCTTGGCCATTTCGTTTTGGTTAATCTGCGCGAAAGCCAAGGCCGATGCCGCGCTTTTCAGGCTGCGAGGCCGCCGGGGAGCCATTTCAGGCCCAACCAAGCCGTTTGTGGCGGAGGGAGCGTCCTCCGCATTGCTATACCGATGCGTCCGCATTCATTCGACAAAGCTGCTGATTTAAAGTAATTTTCCGTCGCAATTGTCTTCCACCGTCCTCCCTCGTTCGCTATAATCTGCGTCAGAAAGTGGGGCCGATAGTGGGGCCCAGTCGTGAGGCGGACACTTGGCAAGGGCTCGAAACAAGCTAACGGCACGGAAGGTGGCGACGCTCGCAGAACCGGGACGTCACTCAGACGGCGGCTCGCTTTATCTCGCAATAGACGGCTCCGGGGCCGCCATGCGCCGCCGCTGGCTCTTCCTCTTCAATTGTCGTGGCAAGCGACGGGAAATGGGCCTCGGCGGTTTCCCCGAGGTCTCGCTCGCCGATGCCCGCGCCCAGCGTGACTTGGCTGAACAAGCGGTCCGGGCTGGGCGGGATCCTATCGAGGAGCGCGCAGCGGCTCGGCAGGCGGAGGCCGGAAAGCCGACCTTCGGACAGATCGCCGACGCCCTGATCGAAGCAAAGGGTCCCGAATGGCGCAACGACAAGCATCGGGCGCAGTGGAAAATGACGCTCGAGGTTTACGCCGCGCCCCTTCGCACGCGTCCGGTTGACGAAATCGACACGGAAGCGGTGCTGGGGATTTTGCAACCAATTTGGCAAACGAAGCCGGAGACCGCCTCTCGGCTTCGCGGGCGTATCGAAGCCGTCTTGGACGCCGCCCGCGCCAAGGGTCATATCCCTAGAAACGAGGCCAATCCGGCGCGTTGGCGCGGTCACCTCGACAAACTCCTGCCAAAACGGACAAAACTGTCGCGCGGCCATCATGCGGCGATGGACTATGCCGACGTTCCCGGTTTCATCGCCGAACTGCGCGGGCGCGACGCCACGGCGGCGCTTTGTCTCGAATTCACTATTCTGACGGCCTGTCGCAGCGGCGAAACGCTCAATGCGCTCTGGTCAGAAATCGACATCGACAAGAAACTCTGGATGATCCCCGCCGCGCGGATGAAAGCGGCGCGCGAGCACCGCGTCCCGCTCTCCGACCGCGCCCTGGCGATCCTTGAAAATCTGGCCACGGCAAAGACGGGCGAATTCGTCTTCGGCGGCCAGAAGGCAGGCAAGCCGCTTTCGGGGATGGCGATGGAAATGGTCTTGCGCCGGATGAAGGTCGATGACGTTACTGTCCACGGCTTCCGCTCGGCGTTCCGTGACTGGGCCGGGAATGAAACGCATTTCCCGCGTGAGCTGGCCGAGGCCGCCCTTGCCCACGTCATCGGCGACAAAGCTGAGCAGGCCTATCGGCGTGGTGACGCGCTCGAAAAGCGGCGGGCGCTGATGGAGGCGTGGGCGAATTATTGTGAGCCAACGACCACCATCAATGTGATCCCGATCAAGCGCAACGAGATCTGACCAGCACAGGCGGCGACATGACCGCATCGTTCTTCATTTGTCCTGCCGCGTTTGTCACTATATCTTGGCGTCCACGCGGATAGGACAGTCGTTCCAAAAGCTGGCGCGCTTCGCCCGGGCTCTCCGCATCATAACGGCGCAAAAAAGGGGGGGGTGGTGGGAAAAAATTGGTCGGATAGGAGGTTCGGGGGCGATAGGGCGCGCGAGTTCGTCGAGTTCGTTCGGGATTGCGCCGTTTCAACACTTATCGAGGAACAACATAAAAGTTTCCTCGCGCCGAAAGACAAGGCAGATCTTTTCAGGGCGCTGGAATCGTTGCGTCCGGCGTTCGACGATCTGGAAAAGCGAATTTTCGACCCACTAAAAGATACTCAACCCGAACTCCATTCTGATGGGCGTGAATGGCTTTGGAAGTTGATGGCGGCAATCTTTAAGTTGGGCGCGCTCAGTCTTTTCCCCGCCAGCGCCAAGAACTACTTCTCACCAGAAATCGTCGGCGAGACACGCTCCACACAAGCGGCCACCGCGCGGAAGGCGAGAGCGCCAAAGGTCGAAAAACGGAGAGCCGACCTCTGCAACGCGATAATAGCCGAGGCAGCAGAGAGGGAATTGAAACTCGCGGCAGGTAACAAATTCGCAGCAAGAATTCGTCCGGGCGTTCGGAATCGCCTGGGAGCTAAAGATGGGGACGCATACCCGTCTGCGGGCACGATCAAGGCAGCTATCAGCGAGCTAAAAAAAACAACCAAGACTTAAAGAATTAGCCTCTTACAGGCCAACTCTTGAATTATTAGCCTAAACGATTGCTGACAACTGCGGCAACGTACGTACTAAAGGGGATCGCAAAAATTTGGAGGCGATCCTATGGCACTGCGTGACACTATCCAGCCCACTCAAAAACGGGCCCTTCATGTCAAAGAGGCCGCTAGCGCGTACGGCTGGTCTCGGTCCACAATTTACAAATTAATGAACGCGGGAACGCTGCGCACCGTGAAAATCGGCGGGCGTCGTTTGATTCCGCTTGACGTGCTGGAAGCGCTCATCGGGGAGGGCAAGTGATGACCAGGCGCCCTAACGAAAAGATTGAGGCCGAGGGTCACGCCGCCACGCCCGACCCCTTCGATCCTGCCTCGCTGCGCATCGACCCACAGAGCGAAGCAGCGCTCGGCGTCGAAAAGCCTCTGGTCCATGTGCGCGTCGGCAAGCCGGACCGGCAAGCGTTTTTCCGCGTGCGCCCAGACGCCGAATATCGCCTGGAAATGGCCGTGTTGGAGCTGAAGGAGGAGCGTGAAATTTACGCCGTCTTGCCCAACGTCGCCTGGGCCTTGCCTAGCGAGACGCGTATTGTCGAAATGCGGGTCGGCATCACGCGCGCGGGCACTGTCTTTCTCTGGCCAGTCCCCCTTCCAACCCCCGACGGGCGTGAAAATGCGTGGCACACTACAGCGCGCGCCGCCGCCGAATTCGCGGAAACAAAATGGACGCGCATGGTCGCGAACATGGGCGCAGGCTGCTATGACGTGACGGTTGCGTCCGCGGACATTTCGGAGCCGATTTGGTCCGCAGCCACATTTCAAGAGCTCCTGCGCGTTGCATTCGGCAACGGTCGCCTGATCGACTCTCTCGATCATCCCGTCGTCCAGCGTCTGCTGGGCAAATAATGCTCGGCGATCTCGCCGACATCTTTACCGGCCTTGGCTACCGTCGGGTCTGGTGCGTCGATTTTGAATTCGTCGCACCATCTGGCCATCCGCCAAGGCCGATTTGCATGGTCGCCAAATGCATCCTGACGGGTGAGACCATGCGGCTCTGGGGAGATCAGCTCGCCCATTGCCCGTTCGACGTCGCCGATGACGTCCTGTTTGTCGCTTATTACGCCAGCGCCGAAAGCTCTTGCTTCAACGTTCTCGGCTGGCCACATCCACGTCGCATCCTAGATCTCTTCACCGAATTCCGCTGTCTCACGAACGGCGTTGACACGCGTCACGGCAACGGCCTGATCGGCGCGCTGCTGCATTACAGTCTGCCAACCATCGGCGGCGAGGCGAAGGACGACATGCGCGCCCTCATCATGGGCGGCGGCCCTTGGTCGGATACCGAGCGCGAGCAAATCATCGCCTATTGCGAAAGCGACGTCGATGCGCTGCAGAGGCTCCTGGAAGCCATGTCGCCAGCTATCGTGGCATCTCCTCGCCGCTTCGGCCAAGCCCTGCTCAGAGGCCGCTATATGGCTGCCGCGGGCGTCGTCGAAAATCATGGAGTTCCACTCGACGTCGAGTTGCTTGAACAACTCACCCGGAATTGGGCAACGATCAAGCTCGGCCTCATCGAAGCCGTAGACGGCGATTTCGGTGTCTATGAAAATGGGCGTTTCGTCCAGGCTCGCTTCGAAGGCTATCTGGCGCGAAATCGAATTCCCTGGCCGCGGCTTGCGTCGGGAGCGCTGGCCCTCGACGATGAGACATTTCGGAAGCAGGCGCGGGCATATCCGATCATCGCCCCATTGTGCGAACTGCGCCAGGCACTCGGTCAACTGCGCCTGAACAAACTGAGCGTTGGTCCCGACGGACGCAACCGCATCCTATTGTCGGCTTTTGGGGCCCGAACCGGGCGTAACCAGCCTTCGACCAGCCGGTTCATTTTCGGCCCGTCCGTCTGGTTGCGGTCTCTGATCCGTCCAGCCAGGGGCCAGGCGCTCGCTTACGTTGACTGGTCGTCGCAGGAAATTGCCATCGCGGGCGCGCTATCGGGCGACGAGGCGCTGTGGCAAGCGTACGACTCCGGCGATCCTTACATCGCCTTCGCAAAGCAGGCAGGCCTTGTTCCGCCGGACGCCACTAAAGCGTCGCACGGCGACGTTCGCCAGGCCTGCAAATCCATTGTGCTCGGCGTCAACTACGGCATGGGACCTGAGAGCATCGCCGCTCAATCGGGGATCCACATAGATCGAGCGCGCGAGCTATTGCGCCTGCATCGCGAAACATACCGCGGGTTCTGGAATTGGGCCGACGAAAAGGTTGACCGCGCGCTCCTCGGGCTGCCGCTCGAGACGGTTTTCGGTTGGCGAATCCAATACCCGCCCGGCTGCAACGTCGCCGTCAACAGCCGCTCGATTCTCAATTGGCCGATGCAAAGTCACGGCGCCGAGATGATGCGCCTTGGCCTGGCAATGGGGATTGAAGCGGGCCTGAAAGTCTGCGCGCCGATCCATGACGCGCTCTTGCTCGAGGCTCCAATCGATGAAATCGAAGACCAAGCCGCCCGCCTTGCCGAATTCATGGGCGACGCGTCCGAACTCGTTCTCGGGCCGGGCAAACGCTGCCGCTCCGACATCAAGATCATCCGCCATCCCGACCGCTTCGACGACGAGCGGGGGACGGTCATGTTCAAACGCGTGATGAGCCTCCTCGAGGCGGTGGAGGCCGGATGCGACAGATGACGCCGCCGCCTGTCGGACGAGACCGATACCCCTATTTGGAGCGCGCCACTCCCCTATTTGGGGGCGTCCCTGGAACCTTATTTCTATATTCTATGATAGAACGAGATAGGGGAGTCCGGTGATTGGCAAATCTCGCTCTCCAATGAACGAACACGCTATCCTGGAACAGGTGCTGACGGCGGAACTGGATTGCCACGCCGAACGAGTCGATCTCGAAAAGGCCCCCGTTGCCGCGAGCCGTTACGTCCCCAAAATCCCTGTCGCGATCATAGAGTGCGTTGAACAAGCGGGAGCCATGACAGCCATGGGGCTCATCTTGGCGATCCACCGGCAATTGGCGATGCGAAAGAGCGACTCGACGCCGCTCAATGCCGCGATCTGGAAAGCCGCAGGGTCGCCGTCGAAGAAACGTCGGGAAGTGATATTGCGGAACCTAGCCAAGGTGCCCGACGTCTTCGTCCTTCAGCAAGAGCGCAGTCAGCAGGGGCATTATCGTGTCGGGCGAGGTGAGCTTTGGACGAATGGCAGATGATAGTTGTCGGACGTCATGGGTTCTGGTTTCTGGGCTAAGCGTCGATTATCAGCGTGATGCCGACTGCCGATATTGCCACACGCGCGCGAAGGCGTCTCTATCACAGCGAACAGGACTCAGGTGACGCCTGGATCGGTGGTCAATGTCGGCGGATTGTTACCTGACCGGGCAATTTCGTTCGTCCGCCTTCGGCTCGAAGCCGTCATTCGCCGGTGGACCGCCAATGGCGGAAAAGCTGGCCAAATTCCAGACTTCGACGGCGATACTTAGAAGCGGGGGGCCGCTCTTCACGAAAGCGTTACTAAGGATGAACTTGAACCAAATCAATGCCAGAAAATCATAGTTGTGATTTTAGTAAAAATTGAACTCGGAAAATAAACGGGAACTATCCGGGCTTAATTTTTCTTAGCTCGAACGTCCGGCGATCTCCCCTAAAATAGGTAGGAGACTGAGATGACGATTTTCCAAGGCCAGGACAATCTCGACAACGCGCCGTTCTTCGGCGACGGGAATCTCACCGCCACCCGCGGCGTGGGCGGAAACGATGACCTCGCCGGCGGCAACGCCACATCGTTTGGTCTCAGCGCTTCAAATATCCTGTTCGGCGATTGGTATAAGATGGTCGGCGTTGCTCATGGCGGCGACGATGTTCTGACGGGAGGGTACGCCTATGGCGGCGGCAGCGCCTCGAACATTCTCTATGGCGACGCTTACGAAATGTCGGGAAACACCAAGGGTGGCGATGACATTCTGAGCGGCGGGTACGGCGCTCGGGGTGGCAGCGCCTCCAACATCCTCTATGGCGACGCCTACGAGATGTCGGGAAACGCCAAGGGCGGCGACGACACCCTGATAGGCGGCGGGGCTGGATCTTCATTGCCGGGGGCTGGCAACGCAGACAACGTGCTCTATGGCGACGCCAACCTTATGTCCGGCAACGCCAAGGGTGGTAACGATGCCCTGACAGGCGGAACGAACGCGTCCAACACCCTCTATGGCGACGGGTATGGCATGTCCGGCAGCGCCAAGGGCGGCAACGACACCCTAGTCGGCGGCTTTGGCTATCAGAGAATTTCAGACAACGTGCTCTACGGCGACGCATACAGCATGGCTGGCTCAGCGAGGGGCGGCGACGACAACCTGACCGGCGGGAATGGCTCCGGGAGCTCATCGTTCGGTGGCCGGGCGAACAACACGCTCTACGGCGACGCGTACGACATGTCCGGTGCCGCCAGAGGCGGCAACGACAACCTGGTTGGCGGAAGCAGTGGCCGAGGTTCCGCAAACAACGCTCTCTACGGCGACGCTTACAATATGGCTGACGCCACTCATGGCGGCAACGACACCCTGAGTGGGGGGGACAAGCTGTCGTCGGGTTATGGACCACTCTTGAACAGTCTTTACGGAGATGCGGAAACCTTGTCCGGCTCGGCCAAGGGCGGGGATGATATTCTTTATGCTGGAAGGTCAAGTTACGGGACGGTCGTCAACGACATGTGGGGTGACGGACAATTGAGCGGCTGCGCCCAAGGCGGTCAAGATTTGTTCGTCTTCAAAGACGAAGGTTCTTTGACAGTCGGGACCCAGAACAGCATCGAGGATTTCAGTCAGGCGCAGCATGACATGATCGAATTCGCGAGCGTGTTCAACGGTGCGGATAAGATCGATCAGTTCTCTGATCTCAACATTAGCTACAACGTGTTGAGCGCGACCGCCACGATCACGGCAGGAAACGACCAGGTAACGTTGAAGAACTTTACAGGCGCATTAACGGCGAGTGATTTTTCGTTTGCCTGACTGGGCTTACCGGGCTGAGCCGCCACTTCAAAGGCGCTCATGCCAGACCAACTGGAGGGTGTTATGTCCAAGAACAAATACCTCGTCGGTATTGATAATTCGAACAACACACTCTTCGGCGACAGTAATGATACGGTCGTCAGCGGCCATGGGGGCAATGACACGCTCATCGGCGGCAATAGGACCGCCGGGGGTGGCTTTATGTCCAACTCTCTCTATGGCGATTGGTACGCCATGTCCGGGTCCGCCAAGGGTGGCAACGATAAGTTGACCGGAGGAAATAACAGCGGCGATGACGCTGTCAGCCTCATCAACTACCTCTATGGCGACGCGTACACCATGACCGAGACCGCCAAGGGCGGCAACGATACGTTGAGCGGCGGCGACAGCACCGGTGCCTATAGCTATCTGACGAACTATCTTGTTGGTGATGCATACGCGATGTCCGGGTCGGCCACGGGCGGCAACGATAAGTTGTTCGGCGGAGACGCCGGCATAAATGGTGTGGCGAATAACAATCTCTATGGTGTGGCGAATAATAATCTGTTTGGCGATGCGTACACGATGACAGAAGCCTCCAAGGGCGGCAACGATACGCTGACGGGAGGAAACAACAACGGTGGCGGGACCTCGGTGAACGGTCTCTATGGCGATGCACGCACCATGTCCGGGTCCGCCAAGGGCGGCAACGATAGGTTGATCGGCGGCGACAACAGCGGCGCCGGCATTCTCTACAACCATCTCTATGGCGATGCAGCCGCCATGAACGATTCCGCCAGGGGCGGCAACGACCAGTTGATCGGCGGCAACAACAGTGGCGCGGGCAGCCTGGAGAACAATATCTCTGGCGACGCAGACGTCATGTACGTTTCCGCCCAAGGCGGAAATGACATAATGATCGGCGGAAACAACAGCGGCGCCGGCAGTGTCTATAACAACCTTAGTGGCGACGCCGACACTATGTACGGCTCGCCCCAGGGGGGCGACGACAAGTTGATCGGCGGCAACAACAGCGGAAGCGGCTCTCTCTACAACTATCTCTATGGCGACGCAGCCGTCATGAACGATTCCGCCAGGGGCGGCAACGACCAGTTGATCGGCGGCGACAACAGCGGTAGCGGCTCTCTCAAGAACTATCTCTATGGCGACGCATCCGCCATCAGCGGCGGGTCCGCAGTAACGGGCGGCGACGATAAGTTGACGGGAGGCAACGCCAGCGGAAGCGGCTCTCTCTACAACTATCTCTATGGCGACGAACGCAGTATGCACGGCTCCCGCAAGGGCGGCAATGACAAACTGATCGGCGGCGACAACACCTTCGCCGGTGGCCATATCGAGAACTATCTCTATGGTGATGCATACACCATGTCCGAATCCGCCACGGGCGGAGACGATACCCTAACTGGCGGAGCTGCCATTACCAGTGGCTATGTCCTGAACTTTTTCTTTGGAGATGCATACTCCATGTCCGGGTCCGCAAAAGGCGGCGACGATAAGTTGATCGGCGGCGACAACATTGGTGCCGGCGCCACGCCGCCACTTTCTGACCGAATGCAGAACGCAATGTTTGGCGATGCATTGACAATGTCGGGGTCTTCCGCGGGGGGCAACGATACCCTGGTCGGCGGAGACAGCCGCAGCGGTGACCGGGCGGACAACACACTCTACGGCGATGCAATTGCCATGTCCGGGTCGGCGAAGGGCGGCAACGACAAATTAATCGGCGGAGATGGCAGTAGCGGCAGTGTCTATCTCACGAACGTTCTCTATGGCGACGCAATCGACATGTCCGATCAGTCCCATGCAGGCGACGATACGCTGATCGGCGGCGACTCCAAAGGAGCCGGGACTGTCAACAATGTTCTCTATGGTGATGGGCAGACTGCAGGCACCA
Source organism: Rhodoblastus sp. 17X3 (assembly GCF_030056575.1). GTDB lineage: Bacteria > Pseudomonadota > Alphaproteobacteria > Rhizobiales > Beijerinckiaceae > Rhodoblastus. The sequence continues at coordinate 117,121 of NZ_JASHHX010000010.1, forward strand.
GTGTTGGCGGCGGCAACGACACCCTGTTTGCTGGGACCGCCATAACCGGCGGCACAGTCTACAACGACATGTGGGGCGATTTCGGATCAATGTCGGGAAACGCAAGCGGGGGCAAGGATCTGTTTGTCTTTGAGGACAGTTGCTCCATGACGGTCGGAATCTACAATAACATCTATGACTTCAGCCAAGTACAAGGCGACCAGATCGAGTTCAGCCATGTGGCGGGCGTCGGGTCATTTGCTGATTTGCTCATCACTCAAAGCGGCGCGGACACGATCATTACCGCAGGGACTGATCAACTCACACTGTTGGGCGTCACGGCGACGACGCTGGTGGCGGGCGACTTCAAGTTCGCTTGAACCGCACCCGGGTGATTAAGGGTTTTGCAAGGGGCGTCTGCTCCTTGACGCCAATGGCTCTCGGTTCCCCGCCGCTCCATCGAGCGGCGGGGCTGAACGGGGGGCTGAGTGAAGCGACGCCGCTTATGGATCTGCCGACGAGGGCGCGCAATGACCCTTATTCAGCGGTTCCACGGCCATCGCCTGGATGACATCGCGCTCCGCTTCAAACATTCGGTCATCTGATCGGCAGGGGGTACGAAACTGTTCGGAGCCAAGGACGATTCCCTCGCAAGCGCCATATCCGGATCATCGAATGATGCACGCCTCACAATGTCTGGGGGGCAGTTGCAACGCCAAGGCGGCTGTCCCGGGGGTATTTACGGCAACGGAGTGATCCAGTCGGCACCCGCCTGGCCTGCCCCCTTAAAAATTGCCATCAATGAAGGATGGCTTTTGAAATGCGATGTGGACTTGAGATCCGACCAACCGTCAACGTCCGCTAAGGGACAAGGCGGGCAGAATCTGCGATGACCCCTTTCCGCCGCCAGCGGACTTTGTTTCACGCGCCATCGGCTGCCAATTACGTCTGATTTGACTCCGGATTAGGCTGCGGCCCAGATCACCGCGCCAACTTTGACGACGGCGTCAATCCGAGCAGCGCGACGACCGACCGCGCCTCAACATCGTCCAGCATCTGACGAACCGCCGCCTCCTGCCGCGCAATCTCGTCGGCGCTCTCACTGTCGCCGCCGCCGCGCAGTTTGTTGAGCGACCATTTTTCTGGATGACGACAGGCCATCCAATATTGCGCCGCCTTCAAATCCGCCTCGACGGCCTCATCGTATTCGACGATCTCCACGGACTTATCGACAACCATGGGCCGCGCCCGTCGAACAGTTCGCCGCTGGGTCAGCTCGTACAAAGACGAAATCACGGGCGCGTCAGCTATGTCTTTGCCTGCATGGATCGCCGCCTTAAATTCGGGGAATTTCCGCTTCCAAAGGGTCAGCGTCGATTCACTGATCCCGAGCGCCGTCGCGATCCGCTGGTCGTCGAGGCCGATCAAAGCCAACCGACGCGCCAGTTCGCAATGCTCCGGGGTGACGACGCCACGTTCTGACATCGGCAGCAGCGGATCGCGGGGCTTTGTCTTTGAGCCCTTGGGTCGCCCTTCCGCCTTCGTTGTTCGCGCGGCCATGTCAGTCGTCTCCAACCCACGGCGGGCGGTGATACATATTGACGCCCTGCGCGCTCAAAATCTCGCCGACAGCCTCGTCGATGGCGTTCCGCGAACAGCCGTTCGTGCACCAGAAAGCCACGGCGCCAGAATCTTCGACATCGCGAATGAGCAAGGCATCGGTTCCGCCGCAGACAGGGCAACGCCGTACGCCCTGCGCTTGCCATTCACCGCCCAACAACTCCGTCGTCTCGCGAGCGTCGCATCGGGCCGCGGCCCGACATTTCAATTTTTCGATGATGTTTTGGGCATGCGTTTTCATGCCAAGAACATAACAAAAACAAAGAACTTTGGCGATATTGGAACCGCGTTTTGTTCGCAGTCGTGTGGCGCGTATCTCGCGCGTCCTGTCCCGCTTCGGTAGACGCGCATCCGTCTAGGCAGGGCAATGGCTGCCGGAAACGCAGCGGTAGCTCAGCAATTGATTGGCGGTTCGGTGGGTATCGGGACAGCTCTGCCGGAGCAACTTCCACACGAGCCTAGGCGCGAAGGACTGTTCGCCCCTGTCCATGGCGAGCCGCTCAAATCTCACGCCTAAAGTGGGGCCTAAAGTGGGGCCGCATACAGTGGTGCAAAAAATATCTTTTTGTATCAGCTAGGTATAGGCTTGGCTGGCGGAGGGAGCGGGATTCGAACCCGCGATACGGTTTCCCGTATACACACTTTCCAGGCGTGCGCCTTCAACCACTCGGCCACCCCTCCATTCGCATTTCCGGGGGCGGAACTCCCCGACGAATTTCGCGTCTTTATAACCGCCTGTCGCGCCAACGCAAGGCGAAGACGCCGCCTTTCGCAAAACTTTCACCGGGAACGCGGCTCGTCCCTCCGCGCCCAGCCTTACTCGGCGGCGGCGGTCGAAGCCTTGAAGGTCACGTCGTCGCTGCTGGCCGTGACCTGCACGGCCATGCCGCAGGAGCGCGCGACCAGGCCGGTGAAATAGGGCTGGATGCCATGGGCGTCCACGGACCCGCTTTCCGAGCGGCCTTCGAGCAGATCGGCGACATGGCTGGCCAGCTTGAGATTCGGACCCTTGACAGTGACGTCGATGCGGGCGTCGTCGCCTTCGCCTTCAATGACCACATGCATCACGCCGCCGCGCGGGATGCAGGCCGCCGCGATCAGGCAGAGATTGAGCGCGAGCTTAACCTTGTTCTTCGGCATGAAGACCCGGGGCGCGTCCCAGATCAGCTGGGTGCGTTCGTCGGCGAACAGGCCGCGGGCCACCTTTTCGGCGTCGCCGGTGTCAATGGAGGCGCCCGCCGAGCCGGCGGCGCCGAACGCGAGACGGCAGAATTGCAGCCGCGCCGAAGCGGTCCTGGCGCTCTTGCGGATCAGGTCGAGCGCGAATTCGCGCATGCCCTCGTCCTTGTCTTCCTCCAGGACCTCCAGTCCGTTGACGATGGCGCCGACGGGGCTGATCACGTCATGACAGACGCGCGAGGCCAGGAGGGCGGCGAGATCGAGTGGTTCGAGCGCGAGAATGTTCATGAGAAGGTTCCGGTCTGGTCAAACGAATCAGCTGCGGTTAAGGCGCGGGCGCGACAAGAGTCTAGCCCGATTTCGGCTTCCCTTGAACCCGGATGTTCGGGCCGCGCGGCGGCTGCGGCGGAGGCGGACGGCGAATACAGGTGAAAGAGATAGACGAAAGAGGCTGGGCGCCGTGGACAGGAAGGCCTTTCGCGGGCGCCTGCCCCAGCTTATGTAGGGGATTGGTTAGCGCGAGGTTAGCGGCGGGAAACCATGACGGATCGATTGCAGGATGACGACGCCCTGGCGGAAATTTTCGCCTTTCTCGCCCTCAAGGCGGGCGCCGCCATCATGCGCGTCCGCGCGTCGGGCGCCCGGGCGCGAATCAAGAGCGATTCGAGTCCGGTCTGTGACGCCGACCTTCTCGCCGAGGAAATCATTCTCGAGGGCCTGGTGCGCCTGGCGCCGCGTTTTCCAATCGTCGCGGAAGAACTTTGCGCAAGCGGAGGAACGCCGGAAATCGACAGGGGCCCGTTCTTCCTGGTCGATCCGCTCGACGGCACCCGGGAATTTCTGGAGGGGCGCGACTGTTTCTCGGTCAATATCGCCCTGATCCGCAATGGCGCGCCTGCGGTAGGCGCTGTCTACGCGCCCGCGCGCGGCGAAATGTTCGTCGCAGGCAGCCGCGCCTGGACCTTTGTCGCCGAACCGGGCGGCGGCATGCCGCCCCGCGCCGAATGGCGAGAGCTGCATGTACGGCCCATGCCCGAGCGCGATGCCGTCGCCGTGGCGAGCCGAAGCCATCTCGACACGGGAACCAAGCGTTTCCTGGGGCGCCTGACTGTCAGGGACATCGTCCCGCTCGGCTCGTCGCTGAAATTTTGCCTCCTCGCCGCGGGCGAGGCCGATGTCTATCCACGCTTCGGCCCCACCATGGAATGGGACACGGCCGCCGGCGACGCCGTGCTGCGCCGCGCGGGCGGCGTGGTGCTCGACCTCTCCGGCGCGCCCGCCGTCTATGGCAAGGCGGCGCGCGAATTCGCCAATGGCCCCTTCATCGCCTGGGGCGACCCCTCGGCGGCGGCGCGTTTCCGGGCGAGCGGCGTCTGTTAATGAACGGTTCAGCCTGAGCCGCGATAATCCGGCGCTCGAACCAAGCCTGAGAGAGCATGGCCATGAACAGCATGTCGCGGCGCGCCCTCTGCCAGAGACTCGGGCTTGGCGTCTTCGCCGCCCTATCCGGGGCCGCGGGCGGATCTGGTCCCGCTTTGGCCGAAGAGCGGCCGATTCCCTATACCGACAATGAACTGATCGACAACGGCCACCGCTTTTTCGGCTCGCTCTCGCGCGGACTGGCCGAAGCGATCCAGTCGGCGACCAAGCGCTGGGGCCAGCCCAACGCCTATGTGCTCGGCCAGGAGGCGGGCGGCGCCTTTGTCGGCGGCCTGCGCTTTGGCGAGGGCTCGATGTACACGCGCAACGCCGGCGATCGCCGCGTGTTCTGGCAGGGGCCGTCGCTGGGCCTCGATTATGGCGCGGATGGCGACCGCACCATGATGCTCATCTATAACCTGCCCTCGACCGAGGCCCTGTACCAGCGTTTCGTCGGCGTCGACGGCTCGGCCTATCTGGTCGGCGGCTTCGGCGTCACCGCCTTGACGGCCAATGGCGTGACCGTTGTTCCCATCCGCACCGGCGTCGGCGCCCGGCTCGGCATCAACATCGGCTATCTGAAATTCACCGAACACCCCACCTGGAATCCGTTCTGACCCCGCCGCCGCTTTGCAATGCGGCGGCAAAAGTGGCAGTGTGAGCCGGTTTTCGGGCGCATTCGCGGGCGCCGTTTCACAGGGCGGGACCCTTGGTCGAACAGATCGTCGATTTCGCGTTGGGCTTTGTCATTTGCGGCCTCATCGGCCTGGCCTTTCTGCCCGTCGTCTCCGCGCGCGCGCGGCGGCTGACCTTGGCGCGGGTCGAATCGCGCCTGCCGATGACTTTCGACGAGATTGAAGCCGACCGTGATCTGTTGCGCGCGCGCTTCGCCGCCGAGAACCGCGCCCTCGAACTCAAGGCGGCGGAAGCGCGCGACGGGCGCGCCGCCGACGCCGCGGAGTTGGGGCGTCGCGCTGTGGCCCTCATGCGGACCACCGAACAGCTGGAGCAGACGACCGCGCTGCTGAACGAGCGCAATTCCCAGCTCGCCAAATCCCTGGAGTTCGGCGAAAAAACGCAGGCTGCGCTCGATGAAACGCGCGAAACGCTGGCCCAGCGCCAGTCCGACCTGACCGCCCTTCATGGCGAGTTCGACAAGCTGGCCGAAGAACGCCGCCGGCTCGACAACCGCGTCAGCGAACTGGAGACCGCCCTGGAAACGGCGGGCGGCAATCTTCAGGACGCGCGCGAACGTCTGGCCGCCGTCGAAGCGGCGCGGCGGGAGATCGCGTCTCAGGTCGAGGAGCTATCCAGCCGCAACAACGCCATGGCGGCGGATCTCGCCGAGGCCGAGCGGCGCTCGGCCGATTTCGATGCGCGCCGCGCGCGGATGCTGGCAAAAATCGCGGCCGAGCGGAAGCGCGGCGAGGAAATGGAGAGCGCCAATCTCGACCTGCGGCGCCGGCTGATCGAACGCCCGGAGGCTTTGCATTCCGGCGAGACGGCGGCGCCCAACGATTCGGGCGAGCTGGACGGCCCGCACGCCAACGGCGCGCCGGCCTCGCCCAGCGCGGAGCAGGAATTGCTGGACTTGCGCGAGGCCATCTCGCGCCTTGGGCGTCAGCTCGCGCAGATGGAGCGCGTCGAGGACTAGATATCTAATGCCCGGCGTCTGGCCGCGGAGCGACGACGGGCCGGCGCATCAGGGGCACGACGCCTGCCATGACGACGAACAGAACCGCCATGCCGAGAAAGACGTCGGCCAGCGCCATGACCAGCGCCTCGCGCCGCGCCAGCGCCGCCAGCTGGCGGGTCGCGGCCAGATTGGCCTGATCGCCGTGATGGGCGTAGAGCGCGCCGAGCCGCGCCAGATATTCCTGCGCCTGCACATTGCCCCAGGTGAGCTTCTCGTGCAGCCGCTGGATGTGCAGATCGAAGCGGTTGTTCAGCGTCGTATTGATGATCGCGAGGCCCACGGCGCCGCCCAGATTGCGCGTGACGTTGAAGAGTCCGGACGCATTTTTCAGCTTCTCCTGCGGCAGTGTGCCCAGGGCCAGCGTGTTGATCGGCACCATCATGAACATCAGGGAGAAGCCGCGAAGCATTTGCGGAGCCAGCAACTCCTGGAACGCCCAGTCCCTCGTGATGAAGGCGGGGATGGCCGCGCCCCAGGCGAAGCCGATGAAACCAATTCCGATCATCAGACGCAGATCGATCTTGCCGAGCAGCCGCCCGACAATCGGCGCGGCGATGAACTGGCACAGGCCGGTGACGAACATGGTTTCGCCGATTTGCAGGGCGGAAAATCCGCGCACGCGGGCGAGATAAATCGGATAGACATAGGTCAGGCCGTACAGCCCGACGCCAAGGACGAAGGAGGCCAGCGAGCCGGTCCAGAAATTCCGGTTGCCGAAGGTGGATAGATCGACAATCGGATTTGGCGCGTTGAAGGCCCGCCAGAAGAACAGGATCGCGCCGAAAGCCGACAGCAGCGCCGCCCAGACGATCGCCGGTTCCTCGAACCAGTTCTTGCCGGGACCTTCCTCCAGCAGATATTCCAGGCCGCCGAGGAACAGGGCCATGGAGACCAGCCCGATCCAGTCGAAGTTCTTCAGGACGCGCAAATCGGGCCGGTCGAAATCGACCAGCGCCCAGACCGTCAGGGTCACGACGATTCCCGGCCCGATATTGACCAGGAACAGCCAGCGCCACGAGAACAAGTCGGTCAGGTAACCGCCGACCGTGGGGCCGATGGTGGGCGCGAGCGTGGCGACGAGGCCGACGATCGGCGCTACGATCGACATCTTGTCGCGCGGAAAGATCGAATAGGCGGCGGCGAAGACCGTCGGAATCATGGCCCCGCCGATGAAGCCCTGCAAGGCGCGCCAGACGATCATCTGGTGGATGTCGGTCGCCGTCGCGCAGAGCAGGCTCATCAGGGTGAAGCCCCCGGCGGAAAATGCGAACAGCAGCCGGGTCGAGAAGGCGCGCGACAGGAATCCCGACAACGGAATCATCACCACTTCGGCGACGAGATAGGCGGTCTGCACCCAGGTGACTTCGTCTGAGCTGGCGGAGAGCCCGGCCTGAATGGTCGAGAGCGAGGCTGAGACAATCTGGATGTCCAGGATCGCCATGAACATGCCAAAGACCATGGCGATGAAGGCGATCAGCCGCGCAGCCGAAAACTCCCGGCCTGCCTCGTCGTCCGGCGTAACGCCGGACGCCCGGCTGGTCATTCGCTTCCGCCGCCGGAGCGCGTGTCGACGTCCACGACGACCGACATGCCGGCGCGCAGACGACTGCCGTCGGCCGTGGCGAGGCGGATGCGCACCGGGAAGCGCTGGGTGATCTTGGTGAAATTGCCGGTGGCGTTTTCCGGGGGCAGCAGCGAGAACTCCGAGCCGGAGGCCGGCGCGATGCTTTCGACGACGCCCTCGACTTCCTTGCCGTCATAGGCGTCGATATGGACCAAGGCCTTCTGGCCGGGAGCCAGGCGGTCGAGCTGCGTTTCCTTGAAATTGGCCTCGACGTAATAATGACCATCCGGCGCTATGGCAAGCAGCCGCGCGCCGGGCTGGACATATTGGCCGGGCTCGACAACGCGGTTGCCCAGCGTTCCGTCGAATGGCGCCTTGATGTCCGTGAAGCCGAGATCGCGCTCGGCCCGCGTCGCTGCGATGGCCAGTTCGGCGCGCACATGCTCGGCCTCCTGCACCGAGGATTGCAGCACGACCAGATTGGCGCGCGCGCCGGCAAGCTGCGCCTGCGCGCCGGCGAGCGCGGCGTTCGCCTTGTCGCGGTCCGCGATGGACTGGTCGTAACGCTGCTTCGAGGCGAAGGACGACGCGGCAAGCGACCGCACGCGTCCCAGCTCCGCCTCGGAGCGCGCAACCTCCGCCCGGGCGGCGTCGATCTGGGCCTCGGCCTGCGCCACGGCGGCCGATTGCGCATCGGCCTGCGCCTTAATTCGCAGGATTGCGGCTTCCTGGGTCTGAACCTTGTGGCGCGCCATGTCGACAGCCAGCTGGTAATCGCCGGAATCGATCCGCGCGAGCAGCTGCCCCGCCCTGACGTGCTGGTTGTCGATGACGGGAACCTGTTCGACATAGCCGGAAATCTTGGGGGAGACGATCGCAAGATCGGTCCGCACATAGGCGTTGTCGGTCGAATAGACGAAACGGCCGACAGAGATGTAATGCGACAGAGCCATACCCGCATAGGCGAACGCGAGAGCGGCCGCCGCGACGAGCGCCGCCTGTTTGAATTTGCTCGGCGAGGCGTCGTCCGCCGCCGTTCCCGCGCAAATCTCGTCTGCCCCCGCGGGGGCGTCAAAAGAACCGCGCAAGCCCGCCGGGATCGGGCGCGAAAAGACCTGGCGGGAAAAACCTTTTACAGAGGGGCCCTGGCTGGACGAACCGCGCGACCAAAGGCGCGCCAGTTTTTCAGCCGGAACGACATTGCCCTCGTTGGAGGGCGTGACGGCGGCATCGCCTTCGAGCGAATCGCGGCTGGGCGTGAATTCCTGTGGGCGGCTGGACGATTCGCTCATCTGATCCCCGAAAATAGCGCGCCAGGTCCAAATCCCTGGAAATTAATTTGGTTCCGCCGGGCGGGCGGACGAAATGAACGGCGCTGGACGCCGCATGTCAGCAATAAAGCTCGCCTTCGCGCGCAGCTGAAAATCTGGCGTAAAAGGCTGAATATTTCACTTTCATAGCTCGAACCGAACGGTTCGGTCAAATAAAATGCCGCGCAAAAACGCGACGCCCGCATCAAGATTCCGTTAATCCTCTTGCCGTCATTGGCGCCATCGGGTGTAATGGTCTTCATTTCAATAGGTTGTATCAGGGGCGGCGCAAGTCTCCGTCGCAAGCCGCCGCCGGCTGGCGGCCCCCGTTCCGGTACGGCGGGTTTTGAGCGGGCCATGACAAAAGAAAGAAGCGGCGCTTCCGTTCGACGAAAGCGCGCCTCGCGCAGCAGCGTCCCAGGCGCAGCGACCGGCGCGAAATCGGCAAGCGACAGCAAGGCGCGCCAGATTCTCGACGGCGCGCGCCAGGTTTTTCTCGCCCATGGCTTCGACGGCGCGAGCGTGAACGACATCGCCCGTGCGGCGAGCGTCTCCAAAGGCACGCTTTACGTTTATTTTCCTTCTAAAGGCGATCTGTTCGAGGCCCTGATCCGATATGACCGCGCGCAGCAGGCCGAGCAATTGTTCCAGTTCGGGCCGGACGACGACAATCTTGGCCAGGTCTTGACCCGCACCGGCCTTGGCCTGATGCGCAACATGTGCCGCGCCGAACATCTCGCCCATATGCGCATGGTCATAGGCGTCGCCGCGAAATATCCGCAGATCGGCAAGGCCTTTTTCGAAGCCGGCCCCAAGGCGGGCGCGCAAAGGCTCGGACTATATCTCGAAAGCCAGATGGCGCGCGGCAGGATCGCGCATGCCGACCCTGTGCTGGCGGCGGACCAGTTCATCCAGCTCTGCCAGGCCGGCTATTTCAAGGCCGCCCTGTTCTGCGTCGCCGAGCCGGACGACGACGACGCGATTCAGGCGGAAGTCGCGGCGGCGGTCGCCGCCTTCCTGCTCATCTGCCGGTACAAATCTGCCGGCTGAGAAGGCTTCAGGCGGTCCGCCGCTGCGGCGGTCGCGCCAGTTCGTTGAAGAACATCGCCTGGCTGACGATGGCCTTGACCGTTTCCGAGCGGAACGGCTTCGAGATCAGGAAAGCCGGCTCGGGCCGCTGGCCGGTGAGCAGGGATTCCGGATAGGCGGTGATGAAGATCACCGGCACGCCGAAGCTCTCCAGGATTTCGTTGACGGCGTCGAGGCCGGAGCTGCCGTCGGCGAGGCGGATGTCGGCGAGCACGAGGCCCGGCCGCGAGGCGCGCGCCAGAGCGACCGCCTCGGCCCGGGTTCGCGCCATGCCGACCACCTTGTGGCCGAGGCTTTCCACCAGAGTTTCGAGGTCCATCGCGATCAGCGGCTCGTCCTCGATGATCATGACGGTCGTAGCGACCTGGGCGCCGATCTCGCGGCCCGCCCTATCGATCATGGCGTCGAACTCGGGTCTCCCGACGCCGAGGATACGCGCCGCCTTGTCTGGATCGAACCCTTCCACCGCCGTCAGCAAGAAAGCCTGACGCGGCAAAGGCGTGAGCGATTCCAGCCGGCTGTCGGTCTGCGAGCCCATCGGCTTGCCCTCGGAGGGGCGGCCGTTGAGCGGCATGGCGTTCCAGACCAGGGAGAACAGCCGGTAGATTTCCCCGCGCGGCTCGGCGGCGCGATCGAACAGCGAAGGATCGGCGAGGAGGGCTTCGAGCACGGCGGCGACATAGGAATCGCCGCTCGCCTGCGAGCCGGACAGGGCGCGCGCATAACGGCGCAACAGGGGAATTTGCGGACCGATCAGGCTTGAAAGAGACATGAGAGCCTCAAAGTGGGGGCGACGTTCGATCGTGGACGTAGCAGTATCCTAGCGCGAAACTTTCCTGCATTATAGATCATGCGGAACAAATCTGCGCGAGCGGCGTTTCAAGCGGACGCCGTATCGCTCCGGGCCGCATCGCTCCGGACGGCCGCAACAGGAGCAGGGGTTGGCGCTGAATGACTGAAAGTGGACAAAAGGAGCAATCGGTCGAACCGACGCTTGAGCCCCTCCTGCAGGCGCACATTGGCAAACAATTGCGGAATATGTACGACGCCATGACGCGCGAACCCGTCCCGGACCGGTTCAAGCTTCTGCTCGACCGGCTCGAAGCCGGCGAAGAGCCCGAAAAAACCGCCAAGGCCGGCGCGGACAAGGCCGGGGCCGCATGAATGAAAAAGCCAGGCTTGGCCTGAAAGACCTGCTTCTCGCGGAGATCCCGTCGCTCCGCGCTTTCGCGCTTTCCCTCGCGGGCAACAGCGACCGCGCCGACGACCTGGTGCAGGACACATTGATGAAGGCGTGGTCCAGCGCCTCCTCCTTCATGGAGGGGACCAACATGCGCGCCTGGCTGTTCACCATCATGCGCAATACCTTCTTCAGCCAGTATCGCAAGGCGCGGCGCGAAATCCAGGACGTGGACGGCGAGGCCGCCGCGCGTCTTGTCTCCCTGCCCGATCAACTCGCCCATCTCGATCTCGCCGATTTCCGCTTCCAGCTCGACCGGCTCCCCGCCGATCAGCGCGAGGCGCTGGTGCTGATCGGAGCGTCAGGTTTTTCCTATGAGGAAGCCGCCGAAATTTGCGGCTGCGCAGTCGGCACGATCAAGAGCCGCGTCAATCGCGCGCGCCATAGGCTGATGGAGCTGCTCGCCCTGTCCTCGGTCGAGGAATTCGGCCCCGACCCCACCCTGTCCGAAAGCATCGCCACTTCGCCCATGGTCGATTGAACGCGGCGGATTTTCGTCTTGCCGCTGTCAAACAGCGAGAAGACAATAAGCTCAGGTCTAGCAATCCATCGCCGACCATATCCGGGAAGACGCCCACATGAGCCTGCTGTCCCGCCTTCGCTCCGCCTTTTTCGCCCTCGTCCTCTTCCCCGCTTGCGCCTGGGCCGCCGACAAGCCCTATGCGAATGACGATCTCGCCAGTTCGGCGACCCGGCTGGAGCAGAAGCTCGCCGACGACAGCGCCGACCTGCGCGCCCACACGCCGCTCGCGGAGCTGCGAAAGCAGGCCGCCGCCGCCGGGCAGAAGGGCGATATCGCCAAGACCCTGCCGATCCTCGGCGCCATCGTCGCCGCCGCCCCCCAGAGCGCCCCCGACTGGATTTCGTTCGCGCGCGCCTCGCTCGCCGCCTCCATGAACAAGGGCGACGACGCCGAGCAGCTCAAGGACCAGGCGCAGGCCGCCGCCTTCGCCGCCTATCGCCACGCCCGCGCCAAGACCGAAGTAGCGACCGCGCTGGCGCTGACGGGCGAGATTTTCGCCGCGCGGGACTCGTGGCGCGACGCGCTCAACGCCTATCGCGCCAGCCTCGACGCCGGCGCCGTTCCGGCTGTTCAGAAGACCTATGCCGAACTGCGCGAGAAATACGGCTTCCGAGTGCTGGACTACAAGGTCGACAATGAATCCTTGAGCCCACGCATCTGCTTCCAGTTTTCCGAGGATCTCGCGCGCGGCCAAAGCGATTTCTCGCCCTTCGTCTCGCTCGACGGCCGCAGCGGCGCCGCCATCTCCAGTGAGGAGCGGCAGGTCTGCGTCGAAGGCCTGAAGCACGGCGAGCATTATTCCATCGTGCTGCGCCAGGGCCTGCCCTCCGCAGTCGGCGAGAACCTGCTGCGCACGCAGGATTACGCCATCTATGTCCGCGACCGCTCGCCGCAGGCGCGCTTCACCGGGCGCAATTACGTCCTGCCGCGCGTCGGCCCCGAGGGAATCCCGGTCGTCTCGGTGAACACTTCCAAGGTGAAGGTCGAGATTTTCCGCATCGGCGACCGCAACCTGCTGCCCACCATCCGCTCCGAGGATTTCCTCGCCCAGCTTTCCGCCTATCGCCTGAAGCAATTCGCCGACAGCGACGGCCAGAAGATCTGGTCGGGGAGCCTCGACGTCAAATCAGAGCTCAACAAGGACGTCGTCACCGATTTCCCGGCGCTGGAGGCGCTCGGCGAGCCGCAGCCGGGCGTCTATGTGATGAGCGCAGCGGCCGCCGACGATCTCTCCGCAAACGGCGACGAGGATTATGGCCTCCGCGCGACGCAATGGTTCGTCGTGTCCGATCTCGGCCTCACCGCGCTCAGCGGGCGCGATGGCGTCACCGCGCTTGTGCGCTCGCTGGCGACGGCCGAACCGAAGGCCGGAATCGATGTCCGGCTGATCGCCAAAAACAACGACCTGCTCGCGGCCGCCAAAACCGACGCGCAGGGCGAGGTCCGTTTCGCGCCGGGCCTTTCGCGCGGCCAGGGCGGCCTTGCGCCGGGCCTGCTCGTCGTCAGCGATGGCAAGACCGATTATAATTTCCTCGACCTGCAACAAAACGCTTTCGACCTCACAGATCGCGGCGTGAAGGGCCGCGATCCGCCCCGGGCGCTCGACGCTTTCGTCTTTGCCGAGCGCGGCGTCTATCGCTCCAACGAGACGGTCCATCTCGCGGCGCTCCTGCGCGATTCCGACGGCCTCGCCGCCGCCGCGCCGCTGACCCTCGTGGTCAAGCGCCCCGATGGCGTGGAGCACAAGCGCGTCGCCCTGCCCGATCAGGGCCTCGGCGGCCGCGCGCTCGATCTCATTCTGCCCGCCGGCGCGGTCTCCGGCGGCTGGACCGTGCAGGCTTTCTCCGACCCGAAAAGCCCCGCGATCGGCGAGACGAGCTTTCTGGTCGAGGATTACGTTCCCGAGCGCATGGACATGGTCTTGACGCCCAAGGCCGCCGCCGCCCGGCCCGGCCAGACCGCGCAGATCGGCGTTGCGGTGCGCTATCTTTATGGCGCGCCCGGCGCCGGCCTCGCCGTCAATGGCGACGTCGAGATCGAAGCCGCGACCGACCACGGCCTGCCCGCTCTCAACGGCTTCGAGGCCGGCGTGGCGGACGAGGACTTCTCCTCCATCAAGAACGAGCTGGAAGAGGCGCAGACCACCGACGCCAAGGGCGCGGCGGTCGTCAATGTCGCGATTCCGCAGGTCAAGGCGACCCGGCCGCTGCAGGCCAAGATCGCGTTGCGCGCCGGCGAGGAAGGCGGTCGCGCCATCGAGCGGCTGACTTACCTGCCGCTGCTGCCTCCGGGCGGGTTGATCGGCGTGAAGAAGAATTTCTCCAACCTGCCCGACGGCGCGCAGGCGACCTTCGACGTGATCGCCGTCGGCCCCGACGGCTTGCGGACCGTGCGGCGCAACGCCCATTGGTCGCTCTATCGCCTCAACAATGATTACCAATGGTACAAGCAGGACGGGCGCTGGAATTTCGAACAGGTGAAATCCTCGCGCCGCGTCGCGGATGGCGCCGTCGATCTGAACCCGGACGCCCCGGCGAAAATCGCCGCCGTGGTCGGCCTCGGCCAATATCGGCTCGACTTGCGCGACGACGACCCCAACGACGCCCAGACCTCGGTGACCTTCGACGTCGGCTGGTCGAGCGAATCCAAGGCGGGAACGCCCGACCAGCTCGATGTGACGCTCGACAAGGCGGCTTACGCCAGCGGTGAAACGATCAAGCTGAAGATCGCCGCGCGCAGTGACGGCAAGGCCACGCTGGCCGTGGTCGGCGACGGCGTGAAGGCGACCGTGCCGGTCGATCTCAAGAAGGGCGACAACGAAATTACGTTGCCCGTCGGCAAAGATTGGGGCGTCGGCGCCTATGCGCTCGTGCTGGCCCATCGCCCGCTCGACAAGGCGGCGGGCCGCATGCCTGGCCGCGCCCTCGGCCTCGCCTGGTTCGCGGTCGATCCAGCCGCGCATCGGCTCGACATCGCGATCGACGCCCCCGCCAAGGCGCGGCCGCGCGAGAAGTTGAAGCTGCCGATCCAGCTCACCGGGCTTGCGGCGAATGAAGAGGCCTATGTGACGGTCGCGGCGGTGGACCTCGGCATTCTCAACCTCACCCATTACCAGACGCCGGACCCGCGCAATCACTTCTATGGCCAGCGCGCGCTGGCGACCGAAATCCGCGACATCTATGGCTTCCTGATCGACGGTTTGCAGGGAACGCGCGGGATGATCCGCTCGGGCGGCGATTCCGGCGGCGACGCCACTTCCGCCGAAAAGCCCAGCCAGGAGCCGCTGGCGCTTTACTCCGGTCTGGTCCACGTCGGCTCGGACGGCAAGGCCGAGGTGGAATTCGACCTGCCTGCTTTCAACGGAACGGTTCGGGTGACGGCGGTGGCGTGGTCGAAGGGCCGGGCCGGCTCGGCATCGGTCGACGTCATCGTGCGCGATCCGGTGGTGGTGCAGGCAAGCCTGCCGCGCTTCCTCGCGCTCGACGACCAGTCGCGGCTCAATCTGCGGTTCGACAATGTCGAGGGCGCGGCGGGCGACTACAAGCTGAGCGTCGATCTGCGCGGCCCCCTGGCGAGCGACGCCGCCGCCTTGCATCAGGCCGTGAAGCTCGGCGCGGGCGCAAACGCCTCTGTCGATGTGCCCCTGCGCGCGATGGGGATTGGCGCCGGCATTGTCGAAGTGACGTTGACCGGCCCCAAATTCGAAGCCACGCAAAGCCTCGCGCTTAATATCGAGCCGGGCACAAGCGCACTGGTGAAACGCAGCTTCCACGATCTGCAGCCGGGCGAAAGCCTCGTGTTGTCGAAGGACCTGCTCGCGGAATTCCTGCCCACGACAGGGGCCGTCACGGCGACGGCGGCTCCGCTCGGAAGCGTCGATGTCGCGGGCCTGCTGAGCGCGCTGGACGTCTATCCCTGGTCCTGTTCGGAGCAGACGGTCAGCCGCGCGCTGCCCCTGCTCTATCTGAGCAAGCTTTCGGGCGCGGGCGGACAAGCCTTGGCGGGCGATGTTCCCGCGCGGGTCGATCGCGCCATCGCCTTGCTGCTGTCGCGTCAAGATTCCAGCGGCGCCTTCGGCCTGTGGTCGACAGAAGGCGGCGAGGATGTCTGGCTCACCGCTTTCGTCGCCGATTTCCTGACCCGGGCGCGCGAAAACAAATATGTCGTGCCGCAGCGCGCGATGGACAATGCGCTCGACCGGCTGCGCAATTATGTCGTCAATTCCTCCGACGCGAAGATCGAGAACAGCGCCGGCCTCGCCTATGCCGTTTATGTGCTGGCGCGCAACGGCCGGCCTGTCTCGGGCGATCTGCGCTATCTTGTCGATGCGCGCCTCGACGCCTTCGACACGCCCTTCGCCCGCGCCCAGCTCGCTGCGGCCCTTGCTCTCATCGGCGACCGCGAGCGCGCCGGCAAGGTCTTCGCCTCGGCGAGCGACTTCCTCCAGAAGAGCAAGGCGGAGCCTTATTCGCGCGCGGATTACGGCTCTCTGCTTCGCGACGGCGCTGGGCTGTTGACTTTGGCCTCCGAAAGCCAGGCCGATCAGGCGGTCATCGTCAAGGCAGCGCAAGTGGTGAACAGCGAAGCCGCCGTGACGCCCCGCGCTTCGACGCAGGAGGAAAGCTGGATGGTGCTGGCGGCGGGAGCCATGGCGGCTCAGGCCGAGACGCAGGATCTCGCCATCGACGGCGCGCCACATCACGGGGTTTATTCCGCGCGTTTCGACGAATTGGCGCTCGCGGCCAAGCCGGTGACCATCGTCAATCAGGGCAAGGCGCCGGTTCGCATCGCGGTCGGCGTCTCAGGCCGCCCGACGCAGAAGGAGCCGGAGGAATCGCACGGCTACAAGATCGAGCGCGGCTTCTACCGCCTCGACGGAACCCCGGTCGAGGCCAACGCCATTGCCCAGAACGAACGGCTGGTGGTGGCCCTGAAAGTCACCGAAACCGAGGCCGCTTATGCAAGGCTGATCCTCGAAGACCGGCTGCCGGCGGGACTGGAGATTGAGAACCCGGACCTGTTCGACGGCGGCTCGACCGAAGAGCTGCAATGGGTGAAGGCGGAAGTGACGCCGACCCACAAGGAAGCGAAAGACGACCGTTTCGTCGCCGCCTTCGAGCGCAGCGGCTCGGACAAGGCGGTTTTCGCCATCGCCTATATCGTGCGCGCGGTCAGCCCGGGGAAATTCGTGCTGCCGCCCGCGACCATCGAGGACATGTACCGGCCCGAGCGATTCGGACGCACCGGCTTCGGGACGGTCGAGATTTCGGGAAGCGCGAAGAAGTGAGCGGAACACGCCGGCGCGCCTGGCTTTACGCCGCCGCCGTCACCGGGTTTCTCGGCCTGGCGGTCCCCGGCGCATGGCTGAACGCCCAGCGGGCGCTTGGGCCGCTCGATCTCTCCGCGCTGGACCGGGCCTCGAAGGTCGCGCTCGACCGCGACGGGCAATTGCTGCGCGCTTTCGAGACGCCGGAAGGACGCTGGCGGCTGCCAGTTCGGGTCAGCGAAGTCGATCCGCGCTTTTTCGCGCTGCTGAAAGCCTATGAGGACAAGCGTTTCGCGCAGCATCACGGCGTCGATTACGGCGCCCTCGCGCGCGCCGCCTGGCAATATGTCCGCCACGGCCACGCCATTTCCGGCGGCTCGACCCTGACCATGCAGGCGGCCCGGCTGCTGGAGCCGCGCCCCGAGCGCAATTTTCTCGCCAAGGCGCGGCAAATCCTTCGCGCCAGCCAACTCGAAGCGCGGTTCGACAAGGCGCAGATCCTCGACATCTATCTCGCGCTCGCGCCCTATGGCGGCAATCTCGAAGGCTTGCGCGCGGCGAGCCTGGCCTATTTCGGCAAGGAGCCGCGCCGCCTCAGCCCGGGCGAGGCGGCCCTGCTGGTCGCGCTGCCGCAGGCGCCCGAGGCGCGGCGCCCGGACCATGCGCGGAACGCAGCCCGCGCCGCGCGCGACCGGGTGATCGACCGCGCGCTGGCCGCCCATGTCCTGACCGAGAGTGAGGCCCGCCACGCCAAGGCCGAGCCGCCGCCCGTCCTGCGCAAACCCTTCCCAAATCTCGCGGCCCACGCGACCGAGGCGATGGCGCGCGCCCATCCCGAACGCAAGGTCTTGCGCCTGACGCTCGACGCCCGCCTGCAAGCAAGTCTCGAAAGTCTCGCCCGCGACCGCGCCGAGCGGCTCGGGCCGAAGCTGACCATGGCGATGCTGGTGATCGACAATGCGAGCGGGCAGGTCCGCGCCCATGTCGGCAGCGCGGATTATTTCTCGAAGGAGCGCGCCGGCGCGATCGACATGACCGAGGCGCTGCGCTCGCCCGGCTCGACGCTTAAGCCCTTCATCTACGCCATGGCGTTCGGCGACGGGATCGCCCATCCCGAAACCCTGCTCGACGATTCCCCCATGCGCTATGGCGCCTGGAAGCCGGTCAATTTCGACGACAAGTTTCACGGCTCGGTCACCGCGCGGCAGGCGCTTCAACTGTCGCTCAACCTGCCTGCGACGCAATTGCTCAACGAGATCGGTCCGGCGCGCTTCGTCGCGCGGGTGCGCAGCGCGGGCCTGACTCTCGTGTTGCCGAAAGACTCCGACGCCGGTCTCGCCATTGGGCTGGGCGGCGTCGGCGTGCGGCTGCGCGATCTCGCCCGGCTTTATGCCGCTTTTGCACGCGGCGGACTCGCGCCGGAGCTGGTCGAAAGCCTCGACGACCCGCGCCCGCCGCTGGCGCCGCGCCGGATCGCGGAGCCCGGAGCCGCCTGGCAGGTATCCGACATTCTTCGCTTCGCGCCGCCGCCGGACAATGCGCCGCTCGGCAAGATCGCCTTCAAGACCGGCACGTCCTATGGCTATCGCGACGCTCTGGCGATCGGATTCGACCGCGCGCATACGGTGGCGGTCTGGGTCGGCCGAGCCGATAATGGCGCAGTCGCCGGCCTGATCGGACGGCAGGTTGCGGCGCCGATCCTGTTCGGCGCCTTCGCCCGCATCGGCGGCGCCAACGAGCCTCCGCCCCGCCCGCCCGGCGTGCTCGTCGCGACCACCGCGAACCTGCCGCCGCCGCTTCGACATCTGAGGCGCGACGGCCCGAAAATCCTGTCCGCGACTTTCGCCAATCCGCTGAAAATCACCTTTCCGCCGGATGGCGCGCGCATAGACCTCGGCCTGCTGCTTGCGGCGGCGGCAAGCGAGGACAAGCCCGAACTGGCGCTGAAGGCGCAGGGCGGCGCTCCGCCACTGACGTGGATGATCAATGGCGCGCCGTTGAAGGAGCCCGCAAACGCCCAGAGCCAGCGCCACGAAGCGCGCTGGACGCCTGACGGCGCCGGCTTCGCCCGAGTCTCGGTGATCGACGCCAATGGCGCCGGCGACAGCGTGCTGGTGCGCCTCGAATGAGCCGGATCAGTTTCCGCGATAATAGGTCTGCGGATAATAGTCGCTGGGATAGTAATTGCGCGGATAATAGGCCGGCGTCTCATAGACCGGCGTGCGATATTGCGGCGGCGGCGGCGCGATGGGCGCCGGGGCCGGCGCGGGCGCGACATGGCCCGAAGGCGGCGGCGCATAATTCTGCGCGACGGACGGCGCGCTGGTCCCGGACAGGCACAGGACGACAAGCGGGAGAAAAAGACGAACGTGAATTTTCATGGCCTGGCCGCCGGTTGGAAACGACAGCCAAAGTCTTAAGCGCTCAAACTGGCGCGGAGCCTGCCGCGGCGCATTTCAAGCCCTGAAGCAAGACGGCCCGGCCGCTTTCGCAGCCGGGCGCCAAATCGATCAGTGAAGGCGCCGATCAGTGGTGATGGCGATGACGGCGATGCTTCTTCGCCGGCGGGACATATTGCAGGGACAGACCCGCAATGCCGGCCGCGACATTCAGGCCGGTCTGCGAATTCAGCGACACCGGCTGAAGGGCGATAGTGCTGGCGCTGCCGCCAACGAGCACATTGGCGCCGAGGCCGACGCCGACCGTCACCGAACCCGTCACGCCGCCGTAGCTGCCGGCAAGAGCGCCGCCGGGAATGCCGGTGGCCGGCGCGAACACGGCCCAGCCAATTTGTCCGGCCCCGGTCGGGCCGATATCGACGCCGAGCTTGGTGATCGTGCCAGTATAATGCTCGACGGCGCCGCTGACGGACGCGAACTGGCAGTTCAGCGCGCGCTGCGAGCCGATGATCAAGCCTTCGCCGCCGGCGACGTCGCAGCGCAAGGTGCCGATTTGAGTCTGGTCGGCGGAAGCAGATTGCGTGGAGAACGCGAGCGCGGCTACGGACGCAGCGAAGATGATGGTACGCACGGACATCGGGAATATCCTTCCTTGAAACAGCGGCCGGGCAACCGCCTCAACGCGGGAAATCCCAGGCTCTCTAGCGGCGGTTTGGGGGGAAAAGCCGCTGCGCCGCATTATCACCGTGAACTGCGCCTTTGCAATAATAAAGAACGCGCAATCGTCAGGGCTGGGACGCCGGGCGCCCTTACAGAACTCGTCGCAACGCCGCCATAATGGACCCGGGATCGCGCAGCGCTGGTTCTGGGGCGGCGTGGTCGCGGGCGGGATTTTTTTGACGGCGCGCAGATCCCGGCGAACCTGTCGTAAAACCTTCATCGATTTGACGATTTATCGCGCGCGGGGCCGTGAAAGCGCGAAGCAAATTCGGCTCGTTTCTACGCCTGCCGCCCTCAAGAAAATTTCGAAACGCAAAATGGCCTTTCTGGAACAACATTTCATCGACGACGCCATCCACCTGTTGACGGCTCTGGCTTGCGGCGCGGGAATCGGCTTCGAACGTCAATGGCGTCAACGTCTGGCCGGGCTCCGGACCAATACGCTCGTTTCGCTGGGGGCGGCGATCTTTGTCGTTTTCGCCGGGCAGTTCTCGGACGAAAGCCCGACGCGGGTCGCCGCGCAGGTCGTCACGGGGATAGGCTTTCTCGGGGCGGGCGTGATCTCCAAGGAAGGCGCAAATGTGCGCGGCCTCAACACCGCGGCGACGCTCTGGTGCTCCGGCGCCGTCGGCTTGCTGGCGGGCGCGGGTTACTGGCGACATGCGCTTCTTGCGGTCTTGCTCGTCACCTCGATCAATCTGTTCCTGCGCCCGCTGATCGCGATGATCGACCGGCAGCCGATCGAAAGCGCGGAAGTGGAAACCTTCTATCTTGTCACGATGATCTGCAGATCGGATGAGGAGGAAAAATTCCGCGCTTTGCTTCTGCACAATTTTTCGACCGGCGCTCTCCACCTGCGGGAGCTCGACAGCGCCAATATCGAAGGAAGCGACCGTGTCGAGATCGTCGCGCAGGTGACGTCCGACAAGCAGCGGGAACTCGCGCTCGAACTGATTGTCGGCAGGCTCAGTCTCGAATCCGGGGTGACGGCTGCTCGCTGGAAGCGCGTCACGAATCTCGTCTGATTCAAATTCGGCCGTTGCGCACTATCGTCGCTTCGAAGGGTCCGAGCCAGTCTAACGAAAAGGGCGGCCTTTCGGCCGCCCTTCGCGTTTCCCTGAGCTTGCCGCTCAGTAGGAATAATACATGTCGAATTCGACCGGATGCGGGGTCATGTCCGTGCGCATCACGTCCTGCATCTTCAGCTCGATATAGGCGTCGATGAAGTCGTCGTTGAACACGTCGCCAGCCTTCAGGAAGGCGCGGTCCTTGTCCAGGCTCACGAGCGCCTCGCGCAGCGAGCCGCACACCGTCGGGATCTTCTTCAGTTCGCGCGGGGGCAGATCATAGAGATCCTTGTCCATCGCGGCGCCCGGATCGATCTTGTTCACGATGCCGTCGAGGCCGGCCATCAGCATGGCCGCGAAAGCCAGATAGGGATTGGCGGTCGGATCGGGGAAGCGAACCTCGACGCGCTTGGCCTTCGGGTTGTTGGTCCACGGAATGCGGCAGGACGCCGAGCGGTTGCGCGCCGAATAGGCGAGCAGAACGGGGGCTTCATAGCCCGGGACCAGGCGCTTGTAGGAATTGGTCGACGGGTTGGTGAAGGCGTTCAGGGCCTTGGCGTGCTTGATGATGCCGCCGATGTACCACAGGCATTCCTGCGACAGGTCGGCATATTTGTCGCCAGCCATCACCGGCTTGCCGCCCTTCCAGATCGACTGGTGGACATGCATGCCCGAGCCATTGTCGCCGAAGATCGGCTTCGGCATGAAGGTCGCCGTCTTGCCGTTGATGTGCGCCACTTGGTGGATGGCGTATTTATAGATCTGGAGATGGTCGGCCATCGTCGTCAGCGTGCCGAACTTCATGCCGAGTTCGTGCTGGGCCGAGGCCACTTCGTGATGGTGCTTTTCGACCTTGACGCCCATGGCCGCCATGGCCGCGAGCATTTCGCCGCGAATGTCCTGCTCGGAATCGACCGGCGGAACCGGGAAATAGCCGCCCTTGGTGCGGACGCGATGGCCCAGGTTGCCGCTTTCATAGGCGGTGTCCTGGTTGGTCGGCAGTTCGACGGAGTCGAGCACGAAGCCGGTGTTGTAGGGATCGGCCTTGAAGCGGACATCGTCAAAGATGAAGAACTCGGCTTCCGGACCGAAGAAGGCGGTGTCGCCGATGCCGGTGGTCTTGAGATAGGCCTCGGCCTTCTTGGCGATGCCGCGCGGATCGCGGTTATAGGGCTCGCCGGTCATCGGCTCGAGCACGTCGCACACGATCGACAGCGTCTTGGCGGCGAAAAAGGGGTCGAGCGTCGCGGTCGACGGATCGAGCATCAGCAGCATGTCGGATTCGTTGATCGCCTTCCAGCCGGCGATGGAGGAACCGTCGAACATCGTGCCTTCCGAGAACATTTCCTCGTCGACGAGGGCGATGTCGAAGGTCACATGCTGCCACTTGCCGCGCGGATCGGTGAAGCGGAGGTCGACATACTTGATGTCTTCGTCCTTGATTCTCTTGAGAACGTCCTTGGCAGTCGTCATTTCACGCCTCTCGTTGGTGAACGCATTTTTTTGGATCTGAAGGTGGGAAGCGAAGGCAAGCGCAAAACCGCATGGAAGCCCGCGATTACGGCGCCCGTGCAAATCCAGCGACCGGACTTAGCAATTGGCTTGCCAAAAAAGGCAACGCTCGCCCTATTTGGACTTTTACGAAAATTCAATCACTTACATCGCGATCTCGGCATTCTTGCCATGAAGGCCTGGGGCGACTTGCCTAATCTGAAATCAGTTGGAACTGAATAATTAGGCGCCAGCCATGGCGAGGCGCCCAAGGCGCCGCCAAATTGACCAGGGCGCAAGCCAAAAAAAAAAGCGCCCGGCAAACTCGCCGGGCGCAATCTTCACTGGCAGACCGCGAGCGTAACCCGCTGGTCGTTGACCTTACTTGAGGTCCTTGCTGGTCAGGTCGAACGAGAGCGTGGCGACGAAGCGGTCGTCCGCATAGTTCGAATTGGTCGAGTAGCCGAACTGGACGTTGCCAGCGTTCGGGATGCCCGTGAGAATATAGGCCTTGGCCTTGCTCAGGTCGGTGCCATAGTAGCGCAGATCGAGCGTGACGAACTTCCAGGTGTAGGACAGGCCGGCGTTCCAGTAGTTGTAGTCGGGGAGATCGCCGAAGGCGACGCCCGCGCCGCCGCACGCGATGTAGCAATAAGCCGAGGAGTTCGCGCCGGTATAGACCGAGTCGACCTTGCCCAGCCACTGATGGCCGAATTCGCCGGAAACCGAGAAGGCCGAAAAATTGCCCCAGCCGGTGACCTTGACGGTGCCGGACAGATAGTTGCCGGTGGCGCCGGTGTTGAGATAGCTCGGCGTGAAGAAGTAGTTCAGGCCGAGGGTGAGCATATCGTTAACCGTGTAGGTCGGCTTCAGATAGGCTTCGAAGAAGGTCGGGTTACGCGGCGCAAGGCCGATCGGGTAAGCGCCCAGGATGGTGCTGTACACCAGATGGGTGCCGGTGGGGGAATCGGGATAGCCATAGACGATGCCGCCGAGATCGAAGGCGAACTTGTCGAAGGTTCCGCGGACGCCAGCGTCGCCGTCAAGTTCCATCGCAGGGGAGCCGACCGGGAAGTCATTGGTCGTGAACTTGATGCTTTCGCCGGAGACGCCAGCATAGAACTGCCAGTTGTCGCTCCAGTTATAGCGCAGTTCGCCACGGCCCCAGACGCTCGGCTGATGGTTGGACTGGGTGATGCCGCGGAAGAGATAATCGCTCGTCAAGGTGGCGCCGACGTCAAAATCCCACGGGCTGACCGCGACGGGCGCAACGGGGGCGCCCTTGGTGCTCGGCAGGTCCGCGGCGAGCGCCGCGCCGGAAGAGGCGGCCAGAGCGGCTGCCGCGATGAAGGGGAGAAGTTTCATTATTTGCTCCAGCTGAAAGAAACTCGATGACCCGAAAATGCCGGCAAAACGCCAAGATTCTCAAGGACAAGGCTTAAGCATGCGCCTAATTATTAGGCAATTTTGCCCTCTGCACGAGGATTGACGGAGGCTTGTGGCAATTATGTTACAAAATCGAAACCGCGACGCGCTCTGTCCATTTCACAAAGCGACGAATTCATGCTCAATGCGGCGGTCAAAGCCGCGAAATCAAGGAGAATTTTACCGCCGAATCAGGCCCTTGAGGGGAATCCCTCCCTGCCTTGCGCTACAAGAAAAACGGCGGGCTTTTGGCCCGCCGCCTGTTTTTTTGA
>NZ_JASHHX010000011.1 GCF_030056575.1 Rhodoblastus sp. 17X3
GGCCCTCGTTCCGAATTTCAGGCGGTAGAATCCAACGAGGGCGCTGCATAGAAGGCTTTCAGCCCAACTTCAAGAGCCAAATCGCCTAAAACGAAGCCTATCTGGCGCG
Source organism: Rhodoblastus sp. 17X3 (assembly GCF_030056575.1). Taxonomy (GTDB): domain Bacteria; phylum Pseudomonadota; class Alphaproteobacteria; order Rhizobiales; family Beijerinckiaceae; genus Rhodoblastus. The sequence continues at coordinate 110 of NZ_JASHHX010000011.1, forward strand.
GGCGTCCGGCGGCGCGAAATCCTCGACCCTTCCCTATCCCGCTGTTTCAGCGCGCGTTTCGCTCTACTGAGCTGAACCGGCGCGCCCGCCTTTACAACTTCCTTATGCGCCAAGGTCTCCTTCCGCATCGAAATTTGACGTGAGTTTCGTCAGATTCCGCGCCGCAACACGAAAGGAAACGCCATGTCTGATCTTGGCTATCTGGGCCTTGGACTGGCCCTGCTCGCGGCTCTGGCGCTCTACGCCAAAGCCCTGGCCCGCGCCTGAAGGAGGCCGCGATGTTCGAACCCATCCTCGGCCTGATCGTGGCCGTCCTGCTCGGGGTCTACCTCGTCTTCGCCCTGCTCAATCCCGAGCGCTTCTGAATTTTCCGGAGTTCGCCATGACCATTTCCGGCTGGCTGCAAATCGGCCTGATCCTCGGCCTCGCCGCGCTCACGGCGCGGCCGCTCGGCCTTTATATGGCGCGCGTCTTTTCCGGCGAGCGCACCTTCCTCACCCCCGCCCTTGGCCCGATCGAGCGTCTGTTCTACCGGCTCGCAGGGGTTTCCCCTGAACGCGAGCAGGGCTGGCTAGCCTATACGCTTGCCATGCTGGCGTTTTCGGCGGCGGGCTTCGCGTCGCTTTACGCTATCCTGCGGCTGCAGGCCTTCCTGCCGCTCAATCCGCAGGGCTTCGACAATGTCCCGCCCGATCTCGCCTTCAACACCGCCATCAGCTTCCTGACCAACACCAATTGGCAGGCCTATGGCGGCGAGACGACCATGAGTCATTTCTCGCAAATGGCGGGTCTGGCGGTGCATAACTTCCTGTCCGCCGCGACGGGCATCGCGCTGGCGCTGGCCGTGACCCGCGCCTTCAGTCGCGCCAGCGCCATATCCCTGGGCAATTTCTGGGTCGATATGACCCGCGCAACTCTCTATGTGCTGCTGCCGATCAGCCTGCTGCTGGCCCTCGCCTTGCTTGCGACCGGCGCGCCGCAGACGCTGGCCGGATCGGTCGAGGCGACGACGCTGGAAGGCGCCAAACAGACCATCGCGCTCGGCCCCATGGCCAGCCAGGAGGCGATCAAGCAGCTCGGCACAAATGGCGGCGGCTTCTTCAACGCCAATTCCGCGCATCCATTCGAGAACCCCGGCGCGCTCGCCAATCTGCTGCAGATCTGGTCGATGCTGGCGGTTTCCCTTGGCCTGCTGATCATGTTCGGGCGCATGGTTGGATCGGAAAGGCAGGGCTGGGCTTTCTTCAAGGTCGTGGGCGTACTGCTGGTCGCCGGCGTCGCTGTGGTCTACTGGGCTGAAAGCGCGGGCAATCCGCTGCTGACCCAGTTCGGCCTCGATCCCGCCAATGGCAATATGGAGGGCAAGGAGCTGCGCTTCGGCGTCGCGCTGTCCTCGCTGTTCGCGGCGGTCACCACAGGCCTGTCCTGCGGCGCGGTCAACGCCATGCATGACTCGCTGACCCCGCTCGGCGGCCTTGTTCCGATGTTCCTGATCCAGCTTGGCGAGGTTCTGCCGGGCGGCGTCGGTTCGGGCCTTTACGGGCTGGTGGTCTTCGCCATTCTCTCGGTGTTTGTCGCCGGGCTGATGGTCGGCCGCACGCCGGAATTTCTCGGCAAGAAGATCGAATCCCGCGAGATCAAGCTCGCCATGCTGGCGGTGCTGATCCTGCCGCTCGCCATCCTCGGCTTCTCCGCCGTGGCGGCGGTGCTCCCCGCGGCCCTGTCGAGCCTCGCCAACAGCGGCCCGCACGGCCTGTCGGAAATCCTCTACGCCTATACCTCGTCAGCCGGCAATAACGGGTCCGCCTTCGCCGGTCTGAGCGCCAACACGCCGTGGTGGAACATCACCACCGCGCTCGCCATGGCGCTGGGGCGCTTCGGCTATGTCGTGCCGGTCATGGCCATCGCAGGCTCCATTGCCGCAAAGAAGAAGGCGGCGGTCTCGGCGGGAACCTTCCCGACCGATGGCGGCCTGTTCGTCGGCCTCGTTGTCGGCGTCATCCTGATCGTCGGCGGCCTGCAATTCTTCCCCGCCCTCGCCCTCGGTCCGATCGTGGAGCACGTCCTGATGCTCGCCGGCAAGACGTTTTGACACCGAGGCGTCAGCCTCGGCCAGGCCCGAACGGGCCGTAGGGCGTTTGCCAAACGCCCGTCTGACGACGGGCCGCCGAGCTGACGCGAGGGGCGCCGGCCGCGAAAGGCGACCGGAAAATAAGGAAACAGCAATGTCTCAGAAATCTCTCGCCAAACACAAGCTGTCGCTGTTCGATCCGGCGATCTTCCGCGAAGCCGCCGTCGAGGCCTTCAAGAAGCTCGCCCCGCACAAGCTCGCCGCCAATCCGGTGATCTTCGTCACTGAAGTTGTCGCCGCGCTGGTCACCTTGCTGTGGCTGCGCTCGTTCGTCCTCGGAACCGGCGAGCCGTTCTTCTCCGGCCAGATCGCCCTGTGGCTGTGGTTCACCGTGCTGTTCGCCACTTTCGCGGAAGCCGTGGCGGAGGGGCGCGGCAAGGCGCAGGCGGCCACGCTGCGCGCCACCCGCTCCGACACCATGGCGAAAAGACTGCGCGACCCGGAGGCGGCAGGCCATTCCGCCGCGATCGAGAATGTTCCCGCGCTCGACCTGCGCGCCGGCGACATGGTGCTGGTCGAGGCCGGAGACGTCATCCCCTCGGACGGCGACATCGTCGAAGGCGTCGCCTCGGTGAACGAAAGCGCGATCACCGGCGAATCCGCCCCGGTGATCCGCGAGGCGGGCGGCGACCGCTGCGCCGTCACCGGCGGCACGACCGTGCTGTCGGACTGGATCAAGGTGCGCATCACCGCCCAGCCCGGCAACACCTTCATCGACCGCATGATCGCTCTGGTCGAGGGCGCCGAACGCCAGAAGACGCCGAACGAACTCGCGCTCTCCGTGCTGCTCGCCGGCCTGACATTGATCTTCCTGATCGCCGTCGTGACCTTGTGGAGCCTCGGCGTCTATTCCGGCATGAATGTGAGCGTAGTGGTGCTGGTGGCGCTGCTGGTGACGCTCATCCCGACCACCATCGGCGGCCTGTTGTCGGCGATCGGCATCGCGGGCATGGACCGGCTGGTCCGTTTCAACGTGCTGGCGACCTCGGGCCGCGCGGTCGAGGCGGCGGGCGACGTGGACACGCTGTTGCTCGACAAGACCGGCACGATCACCTTTGGCAATCGCATGGCCAGCGAGTTCATCCCCATGCCTGGCGTGTCGGCGGCGGATCTCGCCGAAGCCGCTTTGGCCGCCAGCCTTGGCGACGACACTCCCGAAGGCCGCTCGATCGTCGCGCTCGCCAAGAGCGATTTTGGCAGCGATTTTGGCGCCCGCGATCCCGATTTCGGCGGCTCCGCGCCGACCATCGTGCCCTTCGCCGCGCAGACCCGGCTGTCCGGCGTCGACGCCGGCGGCCGCGCCATTCGCAAGGGCGCGGTGGAGGCGGTGCTGCGCTTCATCGGCCTGCCGCAAGAGTCCACGCCGCCGGAATTCAAGGCTGGCGTTGAACGCATCGGCCATAGCGGCGGCACGCCGCTGGCCGTCGCCGACAAGGGCCGCCTGCTGGGGCTGATTCATCTCAAGGACGTGGTCAAGCCGGGCATCCGCGAACGTTTCGCCGCCTTGCGCGCCATGGGCATCAAGACGGTGATGATCACCGGCGACAATCCGCTGACCGCCGCCACCATCGCGACCGAAGCGGGCGTGGATGACTTCCTCGCCGAAGCCACGCCCGAAGACAAGCTGAACCTGATCCGCAAGGAGCAGACCGGCGGGCGCCTCGTCGCCATGTGCGGCGACGGCACCAATGACGCGCCGGCGCTGGCCCAGGCCGATGTCGGCGTCGCCATGCAGACCGGCACGCAGGCCGCGCGCGAGGCGGGCAACATGGTCGATCTCGACAGCGACCCGACCAAGCTCATCGAGATCGTGGAGATCGGCAAGCAGCTGCTGATGACGCGCGGCTCGCTGACCACCTTCTCCATCGCCAATGACGTCGCGAAATATTTCGCCATCCTGCCGGCCCTGTTCGTCGCGACCTATCCGGAGCTTGGCGCCCTCAACGTCATGGGCCTGTCGTCGCCGCAATCGGCGATCCTGTCGGCGGTGATCTTCAACGCCATCATCATCGTGGCTCTGATCCCGCTCGCGCTGAAAGGCGTCGCCTATCGTCCTGTCGGCGCGGCAGCTTTGCTCCGCCGGAACCTGCTGATCTATGGCCTCGGCGGCCTGATCGCGCCCTTTATCGGCATCAAGGCGATCGACATTGTCGTCGCCGCGCTGCATCTCGCCTGAGGAGACCGACATGCTCACGCATCTTCGTCCGGCATTGGTCATGCTGGTCCTGTTCACCGCCCTCACCGGCCTCGCCTATCCGCTCGCGCTGACCGGAATCGCCTCCGTCCTGTTCCCCTGGCAGGCGGGCGGCTCGCTGATCCTGCGCGACGGCAAGATCGTCGGCTCGGCTCTCGTCGGCCAGAACTTCACCTCGCCGACATATTTCCAGTCGCGGCCCTCCGCGACCAGCGCGCCGGACCCCAACGACGCCAGCAAGACCATCGACGCGCCCTATAACGCCGTCAATTCCGGCGGCTCCAACCTCGGCCCGACCAGCAAGGCGCTGATCAACCGCGTCAAAGCGGCGGCGGACGCCAAGCGCGAGGCGGGCTGGACCGGCCTGCTGCCCGCGGACGCGCTGACGACATCAGCCTCGGGCCTCGATCCGGACATCTCGCCCGAGAACGCGCTGCTGCAGGCGCCCGCCGTGGCCAGGGCGCGCGGCATTGACGCGGCCAAGGCGCGCGACCTCGTGCTGGCCCATGTCGAAAAGCCCTGGCTCGGCTTCTTCGGCGAGCCGCGCGTCAATGTGCTCTTGCTAAACCTGGCGCTCGACGCGCAAAAATAAGGCATGGCGACGGAGCGCGAACGCGACCGCCGCCCTGATCCCGAGGCGCTGCTGGCGCTGGCGGGAAAGGAAGGGCGCGGCAAATTGAAGGTCTTCCTCGGCGCCGCCCCCGGCGTCGGGAAGACCTATGCCATGCTGGCCGGCGCCCGGCGGCTCAAGGCCGAGGGCGCCGACATCGTCATCGGCCTCGTCGAGACCCATGGCCGCGCGGAAACCGCCGCGCTACTTGAGGGCCAGGAAGTCCTGCCGCGAAAAAAGATCCCCTATCGCGGACGAGAACTGGAGGAATTCGACATCGATGCGGCGCTGAAGCGCCGGCCCGCGCTGATCGTGGTGGACGAGCTCGCCCATAGCAACGCGCCGGACAGCCGCCACCCCAAACGCTGGCAGGATATCGAGGAATTGCTCGGCGCCGGGCTGGATGTCTGGACCGCCCTCAACATCCAGCATCTCGAAAGCCTTGCCGAAGTCGTCAGCCGCGTGACCGGCGTCGCCGTTCGCGAGACGGTGCCGGACGGGGTGCTGCAACGCGCCGACGACGTCGTGCTGGTGGACATCACCCCCGACGAACTGATCCAGCGCCTTCAGGAAGGCAAGGTCTATCTGCCCGAAACAGCGCGGCGGGCGACGCAGAATTTCTTCTCGGCGCGCAATCTCACCGCCCTGCGCGAACTGGCCCTGCGCAGCACCGCCGACCGCGTCGACGACCAGATGGTCGATTACCTGCGCCAGAACGCCATCGAAGGGCCGTGGGACACGTCCGACCATCTGCTGGTCTGCATCGGCGCGGATTTTCAGGCCGAGATGGTCGTGCGCGCGGGCGGGCGGCTGGCGACGCGGCTCAACGCCTCATGGGTCGTCGCCCATGTCGCGCCGGAAGGCCATGAGGAGTCCGACCCGGCCAAGGTGCGCTTCGTGGACGAGGCCTTTCGTCTCGGCGAGCGGCTTGGCGCAGAAACGGTGCGACTCGCGGCCTCCGACATGGTGGCCGAAATCCTGCGCCATGCGCGGCGCGAGAACTTCACGCAGATCGTCGTCAGCCGTGCGCGCGGCCGTTTTTGGAAGCATTGGCTCGGCCGCGATTTCGCTTATGAAATGGTGCGGCAATCCAGGGACATTCCCGTCCTCGTCATCGCCGCGCCGGAGGCGCCCGCGCCCAAACCACGGCGGATCAGCCTGAAGCTCCGCGCAAGCGAGCGTCGCCGCCTCGGCGCCGGCCTTGCGGGAGCCATCCTCGCCGTGGCGCTGGCTGTCGGCGCGGGCGAGGCGCTGAACGCCTGGCTGCGCCTGCCCAATCTGTCGATGGTCTTTCTGCTCGCGGTTCTGGTCTGCGCGGAGCGTTTCGGCCTCTGGTCGGCCATTGCGGCGTCGTTTCTGTCCTTTCTCGCCTATAATTTCTTCTTCATCGAGCCGCTCTACACGCTGACGATCGCCAAGCCGGAGGAACTGCTCTCGCTATTGGTCTTTCTGGTGGTCGCCGTGCTGACCGGCTCGCTCGCGGGCCGCGTCCACGACCAATCCGAATTCGTGCGGCGCCGCGCTGAAAACTCCGAACTGCTCTACGCCTTCTCGCGCAAGCTTTCCGCCGCGCCGACTCTCGACGACGCGCTCTGGGCGGCAGCCGCGCATCTGCAGCGCGTCCAGGGCGGCCATATCCTTTTCCTGCTGCCCGAGGGCGACGAGTTGCGGCTGGCCGCCGCCTGGCCCCCGATGGACGAACTTTCCCCCGGCGAGATGAGCGCGGCGCGCTGGGCTTTTTCGAAGCGCGTGGCTGCAGGCTGGCGCACCGACACCTTGCCCAATCTCGCCTTCCAGTTCCGGCCACTCGTCACGCCGCGCGGCGTCGCGGGCGTGTGCGGCTTTCAGCCCAAGGCGCCGGACGAGCCGGTTTCGCCCGAGGACGAGCGGGCGCTCACCGCAATGCTGGAGCAGACCGCCATCGCCATCGACCGCTCGCTGCTGGTCGGCGAGGCGGTGCGCAGCGCGGCGCTGGAAGAAAACGAGAAATTGCGCACCACCCTGCTCTCCTCACTGTCGCACGACCTCAAGACGCCGCTTTCCTCCATCACCGGCGCTGTGACGACCTTGCGCCAGCTTGGCGACAGGATGCCGGCCGAGGACCGCCGCGACCTGCTCGCCTCCATCGAGGAAGAGGCCGCGCGGCTCAATCGTTTCGTGGGCAATCTGCTCGACATGTCGCGGCTGGAATCCGGGGCGGTCAAGGTGCGCGCGGACTTTCTCGACCCCGCCGAAATCGTGCGCGGCGCCGTCGAGCGCTGCCGCAAGGCCTTTCCCGGCATGCGCATCGAAACCTCGCTGGCGCGCGACCTCCCCTTCATTCGCGGCGACGCCAGCCTGCTGGAGCAGGCGCTGTTCAACCTGCTCGACAACGCCCATAAATATGGCGGCGAGACCGGCGCGACTGTCCACGCCCGGCAGGAAGGGGCGGACGTCGTCATCTCGGTCACGGACGAAGGCCCGGGGGTCAAGCCCGCCGATCTCGAACGGATCTTCGAGAAATTCTATCGCGGCGGCAGGACGGACGGCCGCAAGGCCGGCACCGGCCTTGGCCTTTCGATCTGCAAGGGGCTGGTCGAGGCGATGGGCGGAAAGATCGAGGCGCAGAGCCCCGCCCTGCGCCGTCGCGGGACCAGGCTGCTGGTGCGCTTTCCCGCCGCCCAGCTGGACAGGGAAAAGGGCGCGGACAAGGAGAAAAAGGCATGAAGACCCGCGTGCTGGTCGTCGACGACGAGGCGCCAATCCAGCGTTTTCTCCGCCCCGCTTTGCTGGCTTCGGGCTATGAGGCGCTGTCCGCGGAGACGGGCGCGCAGGCCTTGCGCCTTATCGCCACCGCCGCGCCGGACGTCATCGTGCTCGATCTCGGCCTGCCCGACATGGACGGCAAGGACGTGCTGGTCGAAGCGCGCAAATTCAGCAAAAGCCCAATCATCGTCCTTTCCGCGCGCGACCAGGAGACCGAGAAGATCGCTGCGCTCGATCTCGGCGCCGACGACTATGTGGAGAAGCCTTTCGCCATCGGCGAGTTTCTCGCCCGCCTGCGCGCCGCCTTGCGCCACGCCGCGCCCGACCACGCCCCCGCCCTGCGCTACGAGGCCGAGGGGGTCGTGGCCGATCTCGACAAGCGCCGCGTCACGCGTGACGGCCAAAGCCTGAAGCTCACGCCCAAGGAATTCGACCTGCTCACCGTGCTCGTTCGCCATGCCGGGCGGGTGGTGACCCACCGCCAGATCCTCGCCGCCGTCTGGGGCCCGGCCCATGCGGACGACACGCAATATCTGAGGGTCTTCGTCGGCCAATTGCGCGCCAAGATCGAACCCAATCCGGACGTCCCGCGCCTGATTCTGACCGAGCCGGGCATCGGCTACCGGCTGTGGACGCCGGAGGCCGCCTGAAAGGCGCATCAGGTTTTGTGACACAAATACTTGATGACGCGAGACTTTTTTCGGGCTTGATCGAGGTCATTCTCCAGCAGAGAGTTTGCGCCTACACATCAGGACGCAAGCTGAAGCGCCGCGAGAACGGGCGCAGCTTGAGGGAAGGGACCTATGGCCTCGATCGATTCCGCGCTGGAGCCAATTCTGGCCCGATATGGCCGCGAGCCTTCCGCCTTGCTGCAGATCCTGCGCGATGCGCAGGAGGCCTGCGACTGGATTTCGCCGACTGTGCGCGCCGAAGTGGCGCGGGCGCTGGATATTCCCGCGACGCAGATCGACTGCCTGACCCGCTTCTACGCGCATCTCTATGACGAGCCGCGCGGCAGATATCGCGTGCTGTTCTCCGACAACATCACCGACCGCATGGCCGACGCCCCGGCGCTGATGGCGCGCATGCTCGAGCAATTCGGGCTGGAGCCGGGCGAAGTTTCCCCCGATGGCCTCCTCAGCATCGCCACGACCTCCTGCACCGGGATGTGCGATCAAGGTCCGGCGCTGCTCGTCAACAATCGCGCCGTCACCCGCATGACGCCCGAGCGCATTGACGCCATCAGCGCCCTGATCCGCGCACGCGCGCCGCTTGACGACTGGCCGTCGCATTTTTTCGAGGTGCATGACAATATTCGCCGCGCCGACATCCTGCTCGGAGCGACCTGCGCCTCGGGCGAGGCCATTCGCGCGGCTTTGGCGCGCGGGCGCGACGGCATGTTCGCGGAGATGAAGAAGTCCAACCTGCGCGGCCGCGGCGGCGCCGGCTTCACCACGGCGGTCAAATGGGAGGCCTGCCGCGACGCACCCGGCGAGGCGCGTTTCGTGATCTGCAACGCCGACGAGGGCGAACCCGGCACGTTCAAGGACCGCGTGCTGCTGCAATCCTATGCCGGCCGCGTGTTCGAGGGCATGGCCATCGCGGGCTATGTCACGGGCGCCAATAAGGGCTTTCTCTATCTGCGCGGCGAATATTCCTATCTGCGCGCGCCGCTGGAAGCGAAGCTCGCCGAAATGCGGCGTGAAAACCTGCTCGGCGACGCCATCTGCGGCGACGCCGGCTTTTCCTTCGACATAATGATCCATATGGGCGCGGGCGCCTATATCTGCGGCGAGGAGACCGCGCTGATCGAGTCGCTTGAGGGCAAGGCGGGCAAACCTCGCATCAGGCCGCCCTTCCCCGCGACCTACGGCTATCTCGGCCAGCCGACGGTCGTGAACAATGTCGAAACGCTGTGCAAGGCGACCGAGATCGCGATCCAGGGCGGCGCCTTCTATGCCGGCCAAGGCACGCAACAATCGACCGGCACCAAGATCCTCTCCGTATCCGGCGATTGTGAGCGACCCGGCCTTTACGAATATCCGTTCGGGGTCAGCATCGCGCAGGTGCTGGAGGATTGCGGCGCGGAAGACGCCTTCGCGGTGCAGATCGGCGGCGCGGCTGGCAATTGTCTGGCGCCGCATGAGTTCGACCGCTGCATCGCCTTCGAGGACGTGCCCACCGCCGGCGCCTTCATGGTGTTTGGCCAGGGCCGCGACATGTTCGAGACGGCGCTGAATTTCGCAAACTTCTTCGAGCATGAAAGCTGCGGTTTCTGCACGCCCTGCCGGGTCGGCACCGCCATCGTGGCGCGGATGATGAACAAGATCGATGCGGGCCATGGCGCGCGCTACGAACTCAACGAATTGAACCGCCTCGACGTCCTGCTGCGCACGTCGAGCCATTGCGGGCTGGGGCAGTCGGCGACCATGGCGCTGCGCGACATGATGCAGAAATTCGCCCCCGCTTTCGAGCGCCGCCTGAGCCTGAAGGATTTCGAGCCCGGCTTCGATCTCGACGCGGCCCTGGCCGAGGCCCGCGCGCTGACCGGCCGAGACGACGAAGCCGCCCATCTGGGAGCCGATTCATGAGCGAAATCCTCGCCCAATTCATGCTCGACGGCCACAGGATCGCCTTCGAACCCGGCCAGACTATCCTGCAGGCGGCTCTGGCGGCGGGGATTTACATTCCGCATCTCTGCGCCCATCCCGAATTCACGCCGCATGGTTCGTGCAAGCTGTGCACGGTCATGGTCAATGGCCGCAACGGATCGGCCTGCACCATCAAGGCCATGCCGGGGCAGGACGTGCTGAGCGACAATCCGGATCTGAACTCACGCCGCCGCACCCTCCTGCAAATGCTGTTCGCCGAGGGCAATCATTTCTGTCCCGGCTGCGAGAAGAGCGGCAATTGCCAGTTGCAGGCCCTCGCCTATGACCTCGAAATGTTCGACCCGCATTTCGCGCAATTCTTCCCCGCCCGCGAAGCAGACGGGACGCATCCGGAAGCCTTTCTGGACTTCAACCGCTGCATCATGTGCGAGCTTTGCGTGCGCGCCAGCCGCGACGTGGATGGCAAGAACGTCTTCGCCATCGCCGGACGCGGCCGCGACACGCATATCATCGTGAATTCGCCCAGCGGCAAGCTCGGCGACTCCGCCTTCTCGATCCATGACAAGGCGGCGCAGGTGTGCCCGGTTGGCGCCATCCTGCCCAAGGAGGTCGGCTTTGTCCGCCCCATCGGCGAGAGGCTCTACGACCACGACACCATCGCCGAAGTCGCGTTGCGCGAAGAAGCTGGCGCGCGAAGCGGAGAAGTGACATGAACGCCCCCTTCCCGCCCCGCGCGAAAAAACGCCTCAAGATCGCCACTGCGACGCTTGGCGGCTGTTTCGGCTGCCACATGTCGCTGCTCGACATGGACGAGCGCTTTCTGGATCTGGCCAAGCTGGTCGATTTCGACCGCTCGCCGCTCACCGACCTCAAGCATTGCGGCCCCTGCGACATCGGCCTGATCGAAGGCGCGGTCTGCAATGCCGAGAACGTCCATGTGCTGCGCGAATTCCGCGCCCAGTGCCGCACGCTCATTGCGGTCGGCGCCTGCGCCATCAATGGCGGACTGCCGGCGCAGCGCAATCCGCTCGATCTCAGCGACCTGATGCGCAAGGTCTATTGCGACCGTGTGGACGACACGGCGCAGATCCCGGACGATCCCGAACTGCCGCTGATGCTCGACAAGGTCTATCCGATCCACGAAATCGTACGCATCGACTATCTGATCCCAGGATGTCCGCCCTCCGCCGACGCGCTGTGGAAATTCCTCACCGACCTGATCGAGGGCCGCACGCCGCGCCTCGATTACGCCCATTTCCGTTTCGATTGAGGCTCGCATGTCCGCCCTGGAAACTGCCGATACGAAACAGAACCTGCGCCGCGTCGCCATCGATCCGGTCACCCGCGTCGAGGGCCACGGCAAGGTCACGATCCTGCTTGACGACAATAATCGCGTGCATCAGGTCCGCCTCCATATCGTGGAGTTTCGCGGCTTCGAGGCGTTCATCGAGGGCCGCCCGTTCTGGGAGGTTCCGGTCGTGGTGCAAAGGCTGTGCGGAATCTGCCCGGTCAGCCATCACCTCGCCGCCGTCAAGGCGATGGACCATATCGCCGGCTATCACCGCCTGACGCCGACGGCGGAGAAATTGCGGCGGCTGATGCATTACGGCCAGATCCTGCAATCGCACGCCGTGCATTTCTTCCATCTCGCCTCGCCCGACCTGCTGCTCGGCTTCGACAGCGAGCCGACTCGGCGCAACATCGTCGGCGTCGCCGCGCAATTTCCCGAAATCGCCCGGCAGGGCGTGCTGCTGCGCAAATATGGCCAGGAAATCATCCGCCACACCTCGGGCAAGCGCATCCACGGCACGGGCGCCATTCCCGGCGGCGTCAACAAGACGCTCACGACCGCCGAGCGCGAGGAATTGCGGCTCGACATCGACACGATGATCGGCTGGGCGCGCGACGCCGTCGGGCTCGTCGAGCAATTGCACGCGACGCGGCCCGACTTCTATGACGTGTTCGGGGAATTCCCCTCCAACATGATGGGCCTCGCCGCGCCGAACGGCGCGCTGGAGCTTTACGACGGCGCGTTGCGCGCCCGCGACGCTTCTGGCGCGATGATTTTCGATCAGGTCCCCTGCTCCGATTACGACAGCCTGCTTCAGGAAGAGGTCAAGCCCTGGACCTATATGAAATTCCCGCATATCCGGTCGCTCGGCGCGGAAGCGGGCTGGTACAAGGTCGGTCCCCTCGCCCGCATCCAAACCTGCGATTTCATCCCCACGCCGCTGGCGGAAGAGGAGCGCAAGAAATTCATGGCGCCGGGCGGCGGCAAGCCGCGCCACGGCACATTGCTGTTCCATTGGGCGCGGATGATCGAGGCGCTCCATGCGGCGGAAACGATCCGCGACCTGCTCGACGATCCCGATATCGTCGGGACCGATCTGATGGGCGAAAAGGGCGAGCGCCACTTGGAAGCGGTCGGCGTGATCGAGGCGCCGCGCGGAACCCTGTTCCATCATTATCGCGTCGGCGCGGACGACCTTGTCAGCTATTGCAACCTCATCGTCTCGACCACCAACAACAACCAGGCGATGAACGAGGCGATCCGCAGCGTGGCGAAGGACCATCTCAGCGGCCATGAAGTGACCGAAGGCCTGTTGAATCATATCGAGGTCGCCATTCGCGCCTATGACCCCTGCCTGTCCTGCGCCACCCACGCCATCGGCCAGATGCCCTTGCAAGTCGATCTGGTCGACGCATCCGGCGCGCTGGTCGGGCGGCGGCGCAAGAATTTTTCCGGCGACGCGGCGTGAAGCTCGTCGTGTTCGGCTGGGGCAATGTCTCGCGCGGCGACGACGGACTTGGCCCGCTTCTGCTGGCGCGGATCGCGGAGGCCCGCTGGGCGGACGCGAGTCTGATAGAGGATTTCCAGCTCCAGCTCGAACATGCGCTGGATCTTCAGGGCGCGGACCTGGCCCTCTTCCTCGACGCCGGCAAGAATACGCCCGCGCCCTTCGCCTTCACGGAAATTCACGCGCGCCACGGCATGACGCATACCAGCCACGCCCTTGCGCCCGAGGCCGTGCTGGGCGTTTACGAAAAAACGATGGGCGGGAGGCCGCCGCCGAGCTTCCTGCTCTGCGTGCGCGGCGAAAGTTTCGACCTTGGCGAAGGCCTGAGCGCGGCGGGCGCGGCGCGTCTCGAACAATCCTGGGCCTTTCTCGAAGCCCTCGAACGCGCGCGCGGTCCTCTGGAATGGCGGGCGCGAACAGAATAAACGTAACGCGCCAATTCGCGCGAAAGAAAATAATCCGGGCGTTCCTCAATCGCCCGTCGGGGGGAAATCATGAACGCCGCCCATTGGACCATTCTGCTGCATCTCTGCATCGCGCTTTGCGCGGGCGGCCTCATCGGCCTCGAGCGCAGCCGTCGCGGCCGGATGGCCGGCCTGCGCGAACATGCGCTGGTCAGCCTCGGCTCGGCGCAACTCATGATGATCGGCGTCTATTCCTGGCAGGGCGGGATCGTCGAACATCCATTCGACGGCACGTCGAACCATGTGATCCAGGGCGTGATGAGCGGCATCGGCTTCCTCGGCGCCGGCGGCATTCTCAAGGAAGGCTTTTCGGTGCGCGGCCTGACCACCGCCGCCTCGCTCTGGTGCACGGCGACAATCGGGCTGATGATCGGCCTCGGCTTCCTCTTTCCCGCAATGGCCGCGACGGCGCTGACGCTGCTGTCGCTGACGCTCCTGCGCTGGTGCGAGCGCCTGTTGCGCAATGAGCATGAAATGCAATTGCACCTGCGCCAGAACCGCGCCGACGCGATGCACGAACCGGCGATCGTCGCGCTGCTGGCGCGTCACGGCTGCAAGGTGTCCTCGCTCAGCGCGCAGGGCGCCGGCGAAGGCCGCTATCTCGATTACCGCGCGGTGCTCGCCTCGCCGGACAAGAACGCCAGCCACGCCTTGATCGAAACCCTCGCCAACGAGCCGCGCTTCGTCGAATTCGGCCTGAGCCCGCTTGGAGACTAACCTTCAGAACTCCACGCCGAACACCATCCGCGCGCGCTGGCGGGAGAGATCGGCCTGGTTCCATGCTTCGACGCGATCCGCCGTCAGCGGCTGCGACGAGGAGAGCTGCGCCGACCACGCCAGCGAGAGGAAGGCCTTCGGCCCCATTTGCAGGTGAAGCGTCGGGCCGGCGTAAAACGCCGCGCCGACGCTGTTGCTGAAGCCGAGCGACTGATAGGCCCGATAATATTCGACCTCGCCGCCGACAAATGTGTCGGGCGTGATTCGATAGGACATCGCGCCGGTCACGCCGAACGGGGCGGAGCGGCTCGTTCCCCCATCGGGTTCATTGTTGGCCTCGGGCAGATAGATGATGTTGGCCGCGACGAGCAGCGTCTTCGAGATGAGCTCGGCGTCGAAATAGACGCGGGTCTCCATCGAGAAATTCTTGCCGCGTCCGCCGCTGATATTGTCGATCCGTTCAAATTCCGGCTCCAGCGAGATCGCGAAGCCGAAGGGCGCGTCAATGCCCCGCCGCAGGAAGATATATTTCGGCATCAGGGAGAAGCCGGAGAAATTCACCTGGCCGTGGTTGTCGAGGCCGGGCGCGTTGGCGATGTTCATCCACGAGCCATAAAGCCGATCTCATAGCCGAACCGATCCGTGGCGGCCCCCTCGAAGGCGGCCTCCTGCTGGATCGCCTGATAGACCCCGCCGCCCTTCTTGCCGAACCCGCCCGTGGTGGTGAATTCGGCCTCCTTGCCGCCCGCCTCGCCGACGTCCGTACCCTCGGTGAAGCCGAAAAGATGCTTGTCCTCGAAGAAATCCGGCTCGCTTTTCGCGCCGGAACGCGCGTCGTCGTGGTCCTGCGCCAGGGCGTGGGGCGCATAGGAAAGTCCAAAGACGATCAGAAGCGCGAGTCGGACGATGGTCCTTCCGGCGCCAGGCGCGGCGAACAAACTTCTCTCCCGAGGGGAATCGCGCGAAGATTCACGCGCGAACAGGAAGGCTAACAGAAAACTTCCGTCCGCACGACGCCCATGCAAATATGCGCGCCCCGGTTCACGACCGGTTCATTTGGCCGGCATAGACTATGCTCACTCTTATGAGGGAGGGTTGAAATGAAATTTTTCGCGAAAGGCCTGATCGTCGCGGGCGCCCTGGTCGGCGCGAGCCTGATCGGCGCAGCAACAGCTGGCGCCATGCCCATCGCGCCGCCCCCCGGCGTTCAGGCTCCCGCCGCTCCGGTCGAGACGGTTGGCTGGCGCTGCGGCCCGGGCTGGCATGTGAACCCGTGGGGCCGCTGCGTGCCCAATGGTTACGGCTATGGTTATGGCTATGGCTATGGGCGTCCCGTTTATCGGCCTTACGGGTTCTATGGCGCTCGGCCTTACGGTTACGGTCGGCCCTACGGCTATCGTCGGCCTTATGGTCGTCCCTATGGCGCATACGGCAATCCCTATCGCCACTGGTGACAGCATCGCCTTCGCCGGAGCCGCACCGCGCGGCCCCGGCGCTCAAAACCTTTCGATCGAGAAGGGCTTCGGATCGGCGAAGGGCGCTTCGCCGGTCATGATTTCGGCAAGCAGCCGGCCCGAGATCGCCGAGAGCGTCAGTCCATGATGCTGATGGCCGAAATTGAACCACAATCCCTTGTGACGCGGAGCCGCGCCGATGATCGGCAGCATGTCCGGCAGGCAGGGGCGACGCCCCATCCACGGCTTGGCGTCCAGTCTTTCTCCCAATGGAAATAATTTGCGCGCGATGGGTTCGCTCGCATCGAGCTGCGTGTAATCGGGCGGCGCGTCGCGCCGTGCGAATTCCGCGCCCGTGGTCATGCGAATGCCGCGCGCCATCGGCGCCAGCAGGAAGCCGTTGTCGGCGTCGAGCGCGGGATGATCGAGCCGAGCGCCTTCGCCCGGCGCGTAATGCATGTGATAGCCGCGCTTCACGGCCATGGGAAATGCATAGCCCAAAGGCCCGGTGACGGCGTCCGCCCACGGACCGAGGCAGACGACGGCCTCTCGCGCCACAAGCGGCCCCTGCTCCGTCTCGACGCCATAGCCGGCGCTGGCCTGGCGGAAGGTCCGGGCGTCGCCGCGCACAAAGACGCCGCCGCGCCGCTCGAACAGAGCGAGATATTTCTGCGTAAGCGCCAGCGGATCCGTGAGCGAGGCCGGGTCAAGATAATGCACGGCGCCATGGACGCCATAGAGAGACGGCTCGACCTTGCGCAAAGCCGCCGCATCATAGAGCGCGACCTTCAGGCCATAGGGCTCGATCTGTTTTGCCGACGCGCGCCCCTTGGCGAAACTCTCCTCACTGCGAAACAGCTTCAGCCAGCCGGTCTTGCGCAGCAGGTCCAGCGCGCCGGCCTCCACCATCAGCTTCTCATGTTCGCTCAGGGACTGCTCGATCAGCGGGCGGACCGCCATGGCGTTGCGGAAGGCCCGGTCCGGCGCGGATTCGCGCCAATAGCGCAGCAGCCAGGGCGCGAAATAAGGCATATCGCGCAAATGATAGCGCGCCTCATTGGCGCCATTGACGGCATAGACGGCCAGCGCGCGCCAGTCGCGCGGGAAGAGATAGGGAAAGATCGAGGCGCGTTCGATCAGGCCGGCGTTGCCGAAGGAGGTCTCCTCGCCGGCGCCGCGGCGGTCCACGAGCGTCACCGCGCGCCCGCGCGCCTGGATTTGCAGGGCGGTCGCCACGCCCACGATCCCGGCGCCCAGCACAAGCACATCGGTCTGACGCATGAAGCATTCCTCAGCCCCGGCGCATCGCCCCGCCGGTCGGCAAGCGCGAGCGTCGCACTTCATATTGGTCTAGCAACGGCGGCGCCAAGATGAAGGGCGACAAGAAAGAGGCGGCGGCGCGCGGCCTGTGGACGACGGGCCGCCGATCCTGTAGGAGCGGATCACGATCCAACCGGCAGGAAATCGCCAAAGCTCGGGGATAAAAAGATGCGCCCGCTGAAAATCGCTCCTTCGATCCTCTCCGCCGATTTTTCCAAACTCGGCGAAGAAATCCGCGCCATTGTCGCTGCCGGAGCCGATATCGTCCATGTCGACGTCATGGACGGGCATTTCGTGCCCAATATCACCATCGGGCCGGATGTCGTGAAGGCCTTGCGCAGCTCGACGGATCGGATCTTCGACGTCCATCTGATGATCTCGCCCTGCGACCCCTATCTGGAGGCTTTCGCGAAAGCCGGCGCGGACACCATCGTCGTCCATGCCGAGGCTGGGCCGCATCTGCACCGCTCGCTACAGGCGATCCGTGCGCTCGGCAAGAAGGCCGGCGTCTCGCTCAATCCCGGCACGCCCGAGAATGTGGTGGAATATGTGCTGGACGAGCTCGATCTGATCCTCGTCATGTCGGTCAATCCGGGCTTTGGCGGCCAGCAATTCATTCCCGCCACGCTGGAGAAGCTGCGCCGCCTCCGGGCCATGATCGGCGACCGCCCGATCGATCTCGAAGTGGACGGCGGTGTGACGGCTGAAAACGCCATGGACATCGTCGGCGCCGGCGCCAATTGGCTCGTCGCCGGCTCCGCCGTCTTCAAGGGCGGCCCCGAGCATTACAAGAAGAACATCGACGCCATCCGCCTCGCCGCCCAGATGGCGCGGGGCGAGGCCATCTGACCGCCGCCCCTCCTCCAGCGCTTCGCGCCACCTTTTCCCGCCAGGGGAGAAGGATTTCCGCCAAGCTTTCCAATTCGCCAGTATAGAGAGACGCCGATGATCCCCCGCTATTCCCGCCCCGAAATGGTCTCGATCTGGGAGCCGCAGACGCGCTTCAAGATCTGGTTCGAGATCGAGGCCCACGCCTGTGACGCCCTTGCCGAGATCGGCGTGATCCCGAAGGAAAGCGCGAAGAACATCTGGGAAAAGGCCGGGAGCGTCACTTTCGACGTCGACCGCATCGACGAGATCGAGCGCGTCACCAAGCATGACGTCATCGCCTTCCTGACCCATCTGGCCGAATTCATCGGCCCGGATTCGCGCTTCGTCCATCAGGGCATGACCTCGTCCGACGTGCTCGACACCTGCCTCTCGGTGCAGCTCGCCCGCGCCGCCGACCTGCTCATCAAGGATGTGGACGGCCTGCTCGCCGCCATCGAGCGCCGCGCCTTCGAGCACAAGATGACGCCCAGCATCGGCCGCTCGCATGGCATCCACGCCGAGCCTGTGACATTCGGACTCAAAATGGCCGAGGCTTACGCCGAGTTCACCCGCGCCCGCAAAAGGCTTGTCGCCGCGCGCGAGGAAATCGCCACCTGCGCCATTTCCGGCGCTGTCGGCACTTTCGCCAATATCGATCCGCGCGTGGAAGAGCATGTCGCGAAGATGATGGGCCTGACGCCCGAGCCGGTCTCGACCCAGGTCATCCCGCGCGACCGCCACGCCATGTTCTTCGCCACTTTGGGCGTCGTGGCCTCGTCCATCGAGCGCCTCGCCATCGAGATCCGCCATTTGCAGCGCACCGAAGTGCTGGAAGCCGAGGAATTCTTCTCGGAGGGCCAGAAGGGCTCCTCCGCCATGCCGCACAAGCGCAATCCGGTGCTGACCGAAAATCTCACCGGCCTCGCCCGCCTCGTGCGCGGCATGGCCGTGCCGGCAATGGAGAATGTCGCGCTCTGGCATGAACGCGACATCTCGCACAGCTCCGTCGAACGCATGATCGGCCCCGACGCCACCGTGACGCTGGATTTCGCGCTGGTCCGCCTCACCGGCGTGATCGACAAGCTGCTGGTCTATCCCGCCAACATGCAGAAGAACCTCGACCTGCTGGGCGGCCTGGTCCATTCGCAGCGCGTGCTGCTGGCCCTGACGCAGAAGGGCGCCTCGCGCGAGGACGCCTATAAATTCGTCCAGCGCAACGCCATGCCGGTCTGGCGCGGCGAGGGCGATTTCCTCGACCTGCTGAAAAAAGACCCGGACGTCAAGGCCCTGTTGACCGACGCCGAGTTGGAAGAGAAGTTCGACCTCGGCTACCACCTCAAACACGTCGACACGATCTTCACGCGCGTGTTCGGACGCGCTTGAGACCAAATCCCGCATGTTTGTGCGGGATTTGGCTGGGCGCGACTACGCTGCTGAGCTAACGCGAGGGACTCCCTTATCGCGACCGGTCGCGGCAAGGGAAAGGGGAAGAGACCTGTGAACGACGTTTACCTCCTCGCGGGAGCCGGCCTCCTGGCCGGCGCGATGAACGCTATCGCCGGCGGCGGCTCCTTCGTGACCCTGCCGGCGCTGATCACGGCGGGCGTCCCCGCGCTCAACGCCAACGCCTCGTCCACAGTGGCTCTGGTTCCGAGCGCGCTCGCCAGCGCCTATGCCTATCGCAAGGACTTCCAGGATTTCGAGGGCGTGCGTTTCCGCGACATGGCGCTGCTCAGCGTCGCGGGCGGCGCCTCGGGCGCGCTGCTGCTTGAGGCGACGCCGCAGAGCGTGTTCACAATCCTCGTTCCGTTTCTCCTCCTGTTCGGCACTTTGGCTTTCGCCTTCGGCCGTCAAGCAGGCGCATTCCTCCGCGAGCGCATCAAAATCACGCCGCGCATGATGCTGGTCAGCCAGTTCATTCTGGGTATTTACGGCGGCTATTTCGGCGGCGCCGTCGGCATCATGATGTTGGCCGCCTGGAGCCTTCTGACCTCTGCCTCCATCGCGGCGATGCAGCCCGCACGCAACCTGCTCAACGCCGCGATGAACGCCACGGCGACGCTGCTGTTCATCGCGGGCGGGCTGGTGTTCTGGCGGCAGACCTTCATCCTGTTCGGCGGGGCGATCGTGGGCGGCTATTTCGGCGCCTATTACGCGCGCCGGATCGACCCGTGGCTGGCCCGGATCGTCATTTCCTGCCTCAACGCCGGAATGACCGCCTTCATGTTCTGGCGGACCTTCGGCCATTGAGATTGTTTCTGGAGGCTCCCATGCTGAAATCGCTGCTCGCTCTTATCGTTCTCGCCGGCGCCCTGGCGCTTCCAGCCGAAGCCGCCTCGCGCCGGACCAGCGCTCCCCAGACCAAGGCGCAGCGCCAAAGCCATTTCATGCAGAGCCAGCACGAAAGTCACCGCGCCAGCCACCATCATCCGCACAAGACACATCGCCGCCCCTGGCATTGATCCAGGCCTCGCCGAAACGGTTCAGGCGGCATTCAGGCGCGTCGCGCGAAACTGCCTTTGGATCGAAAGATCAATCGGGGAGATAGTCGATGTTTCGCGCGCTTGTCACCGCCACCCTGCTCGCTGCGGGCCTTGCCCTGAGCGCAGCGCCCGCTTCCGCACAGTACTGGGGCGACCAATCTGCTTCGAATCGCGACCAAAGCGAACGCCAAGGCTGGGATCAGGACCAGGGCGAGCATCGCGGTTGGGAGCACGACCGCAACGACAGCTTCGGTTGGGGGCGAGCCCGCGGCGAAGAAGACGGCTGGGATCAGGATCGCGGCCCTCATCACGGCTGGCGGCATCACTGGCGCGATCGTGAAGATTGGGTCGGCGACGGGCATGACGACGACGGCTCCTTTTGACCAGTCCGCAATCGCCAATCCGCCTCGCCTGCCGCAATCAGACGGGGGATCAGGCACCCGCTGCGAACCTGCGCCAACGCCAGATCCGCCGACCGGAACTCACGGGAGAAACACATGCGGAAATCACTTGTTGTCGCCCTTGCGCTTGTCTGCGCGATCCCCCTTGCCGCCGCGCCTGCCGAGGCGCATGGCTGGGGTCATCATCACGGATGGGGCCACCATCACGGCTGGGGGCGCGGCCATCATTATGGCTGGCGCCATCGTCATCGCTGGTGAGAAAACTGCGGCGGCCCGAGCCGCCGCGTTCAGAACCCCTTGCTGAGCCGGTCGAAGGCGATCAGCCTTTCGAGCAAAGCCGGCATCTCGCTGAGCGGAACCATGTTCGGCCCGTCGGAAAAGGCCTCGTCGGGCCGGTCATGCGTTTCGATGAACAGGCCCGCGACGCCGACCGCCACCGCCGCGCGCGCCAGAACGGGCACAAATTCGCGCTGGCCGCCTGAGGACGTTCCCTGCCCGCCCGGCTGCTGCACGCTGTGGGTGGCGTCGAAAATCACCGGCGCGCCGATCTGTTGCGCCATGATCGGCAGGCCGCGAAAATCCGTCACCAGCGTATTGTAGCCGAACGAGGCGCCGCGCTCCGTCACCAGCACGTCGGGATTGCCCGCGTCATAGATCTTCGCCGCGACATTTTTCATGTCCCAGGGCGCGAGAAACTGCCCCTTCTTGACATTGACAGGCTTGCCGGTCGCCGCCGCCGCCAGCAGCAGATCGGTCTGGCGGCAGAGGAAGGCCGGGATCTGCAACAGGTCCGCGACCTCGGCCACCGTCGCACATTGCTCCTTCTCATGCACGTCAGTGACGACGGGCAGGCCAAACTCGCGCTTGATCTCCTCGAAGATCTTCAGCGCCGCATCAAGCCCGATGCCGCGTTTCCCCGAGGCCGAGGTTCGGTTGGCCTTGTCGAAGGAGGATTTGAACACAAAGCCCATGCCGAGCTTTTCCGTCAGCGCGGAGAGCTTTTCCGCCATGAACAGGGCGTGGTCGCGGCTTTCCAGCGCGCAGGGGCCGGCGATCAGGGCGAGCGGCAGATCATTGCCGAAATGCGCCACGCGCGCGCCCGCGCCGATCGTGACATTCGCGTGTTTCGGGGCTTCCGACATCCTGTCTCCAATCATGCCTGCTCGAAGGCGACGGCGACGCCGTCGATGGTTTCGGCCAGCAACCGGCCCGCCTGATGGCGCGGCGCAAGGCCGTTCGCACGCAAGACCGCTTCCGTTTCCGCCGTGTCCTTGACCGCGAACACGAGGCCCGCGACGCGAAAACCTTCCGTCTGCGGCGCGGCGCCAAAGCGGTAGGCGAAAGCCGGCGCGCTCAAGACGTCAAGGCTGGTCCCGCCGTCGAGGTGGATTTCCAGCCCTGCCGAAGTCGCCACCATTTCGCGCTGACCGATCAGCGCCGACAAATATTCCGCATGATCCGACGGCCCATCGGCGAGAGCGACGATGGCGCGCAGGCCGAGGGCGCCATTGGGATGGCGCGGCGCGACAGACAGGCGCGCCGCCGCCAGTTGAAAGGAGGACGCGGCCGGGTCAGCCGGCGCTGCCGACGCCACCAATTCGTCGGCGCTCAAACCAACCAGAGCCCGGCGCGACGCCGGATCTTTCGACCCGATGAAGTCCAGCGCCACGCCGTCGGCCAGCGCGACGCCAACGCCGCTTGCGTCAAGCGCAAAGCCCAGCCGCGCCCATTTCTTGGCAAGGTCCTGCGGGCGGGGCGCGGCGAGCGCAACGTGAACGAGTTCTCTCGGCATAATCCATTCGGCTTTGTTAGCGCCGGACCTTATCGGCCAATCGACCCATGCAGGCAAGGGCTCAATCGGGCTATCAATCGCCGATTGCGCCGGCGCGCCGCGCGCTCAAAATCCCGGCGACGAGTTTGGTTCCCGGCAAGGGCGCGCCGCCCGGCCCCGGCATCGCGGCGACATCGTCGGCGCCAAAACCTTTCCCGCAGGCCGAGCAGACCAGGCGCGGCTGGAACTGGCAGCCGCAGCTTTTATGGTGAAACAGGATCGGCGCGCCCTGCTCGGGCTGCGCCCAGCGGTCGCCCCAGGCGGTGAGCGCCATGAGGATCGGAACGAGATCCCGCCCGGCTTCCGTCAGGACATATTCAAAGCGGGGCGGACGCTCCTGATAGGCGCGCCGCTGGATGACGCCATTTTCCTCAAGCGCCTTGAGCCGCCGCGTCAGCAGATTGCGCGACACGCCGAGGTCCTCCGCCAGAGCGTCGAAACGGCTCACGCCCAGAAAGAGATCGCGCAGGACGAGCGGCGTCCACCAGTCGCCGATCAGTTCCAGAGCGCGCGCCAGCGAACAGCGCATTTCCGCGAAACTCGTTCTTTCCATGCTCCCAATTTAGTGAGTTGCATGATTGAACGCAATCGGCCATTTTTAGGTTCATTAATTGAACCTTTACCATAAAAGCAGGAAAAGCCGATGTTTCACGCCATCGCCCACCGCCGGATCACCGCCCTTTTCGAGGCCGTCGGGCGCGGCGACGCGGCGTCTGTGCTGGACTCCTTCGCGGGCCGGTTCACGCATAGCTTTCTGGGACGTTCGGCCTTGGGCGGCGCGCGCCATTCCCTCGCGGCGACGCGGCTCTGGTACGAGCGGCTCTATCGTCTTCTGCCGGGAATAAGATTCGATATAGCGGCGATCACGCTCGCCGGCCCGCCGTGGAACACTTTGGCAGTGGTCGAATGGCGCGAGAGCAATGACGGCGCGGACGGCGTGAAGACCGAAAATTTCGGCTGTCACATCGCGCGAATTTCATGGGGGAAGATGGTTTCGCTGGCGATCTGCCCGGACACCGCGGGGCTGCAGGCGACGCTCGACCGGCTCGCCGCGGCGGGCTTCGCTGAGGCCCACGCCCCGCCAATCGAGGATTAGCACAAAGGCTCACAGGCGAATCCTGCGAGCCTTTGCCAGGCGCGACTGCGCCGCCGAGTTATGCGAGGGGCTTCCTTGACCGTGACCCGTCGCGGTCAAGAACAAATGGCCGCTTAGACCAACCGGCTTTGCGCCTTGGCGGCGGCGATGAAGCTGGCGAAAAGCGGGTGCGGCTCGAAGGGGCGCGATTTCAGCTCGGGGTGATATTGCACGCCGATGAACCAAGGATGGTCGGCAAGCTCCACCGTTTCCGGCAGCAGGCCGTCCGGCGAGGTTCCCGCGAAGATCAGGCCGCAATTCTCCAGCCGCTCGCGATAGCCCATATTGACTTCGTAGCGGTGGCGGTGGCGCTCGGAAATATGGGTCGTCCCATAGATTTCAGCGATTTTCGAGCCGGGCTTGAGCGAGGCCGCATAGGCGCCAAGGCGCATGGTGCCGCCGAGATCGCCGCTGGCCGAGCGAATCTCCAGCTCATTGCCGCGCATCCATTCGGTCATCAGGCCGACGATGGGCTCCGGCGTCGGGCCGAACTCGGTCGAGCCGGCCTGCGTGATCCCGGCGAGCGAACGCGCCGCCTCGATCACCGCCATCTGCATGCCGAAACAAATGCCGAAATAAGGCACGTTATGCTCGCGCGCGAAGCCGGCTGCCGCGATCTTGCCTTCCGTGCCGCGATGGCCAAAACCGCCCGGCACCAGGATGCCGTGGACATGCTCCAGATAGGGCGACGGGTCCTGATGTTCGAAGATCTCGGCTTCGATCCAGTCGAGATTGACCTTCACGCGGTTGGAAATGCCGCCATGGGCAAGCGCCTCGATCAAGGACTTATAAGCGTCCTTCAGGCCGGTATATTTGCCGACGATGGCGATGGTGACCTCGCCCTCGGGATTATGCACCGCTTCGGTCACGGCGTTCCAGCGGCCCATGTCGGGGCGCGGCGCCGGCTCGATGCCGAAGGCCGCCAGCACTTCATGATCGAGGCCCGCCGCATGATAGGCGCGCGGCACGTCATAGATCGAGGAGACGTCAAGCGCCTCGATCACCGCCGATTCGCGCACGTTGCAGAACAGGCTGAGTTTGCGGCGCTCGTCGGCGGGAATGGAGCGGTCGGCGCGGCAAAGCAGGATGTCGGGCTGGATGCCGATGGAGCGCAGCTCCTTGACCGAATGCTGGGTCGGCTTGGTCTTCACCTCCCCCGCCGCGGGGATGTAAGGCAGCAGGGTCAGGTGGATATAGACGCAATGCTGGCGCGGCAGGTCGTTGCCGAGCTGCCGGATCGCCTCCAGGAAGGGCATGGCCTCGATGTCGCCGACCGTGCCGCCGATTTCGACCAGCACGAAATCATAGCCGGAATTGCCGTCGAGGATGAACTCCTTGATGGCGTTGGTGACATGGGGAATCACCTGCACGGTGCCGCCGAGATAATCGCCGCGGCGCTCGCGCGTGATGATGTCCTGATAGATGCGGCCGGTGGTGATATTATCCATGCGATTGGCCGAACGTCCGGTAAAGCGCTCGTAATGGCCAAGGTCAAGATCTGTTTCGGCGCCGTCGTCGGTGACGAAACATTCGCCGTGCTGATAGGGCGACATCGTGCCCGGATCGACGTTGAGATAGGGGTCGAGCTTGCGCAGCCGGACCGTGTAGCCGCGCGCCTGCAGCAGGGCGCCGAGCGCCGCCGAGGCCAGGCCCTTGCCCAGGGAGGAAACCACGCCGCCGGTGATGAAAATATACCGCGCCATCGCGAGGCCTCAGCTTTGAGCGGGACGCGGCGCGGGGGCGCCGGTCGACCGTGGGGTTTCCAATGGTTTCATTTAACCGAAGGGCCGGAAAACCGGCCCCTCGAAAAACGCGAACTTACTGCGAGCGCGGCGGGGCCGGAACGGGTTCCGGCGCGGGCGGGGCCGTCTTCTCCATCTGCTTCAGCTGATCGAGCAGATTTCCTTTTTCCTGACCTTGGCCTTTCGGCTGATCGGCGCCCTTGGACTGGTCGCTCGTCGAAGCCGGCCCGGCGGCCGGCGATTCGAAGATGGATTTGCTGGCGTGAGTGTAGGAGGCCAGGATGGTCAGCGCCAGACTGGTGACGAAGAACAGGGTCGCGAGGATCGCCGTCGCACGGGTCAGCGCATTGGCCTGGCCGCGCCCGGTGAAAAACCCGCCGGAGCCGCCGCCCATGCCCAGCGCGCCGCCTTCCGAGCGTTGCAGCAGAACCACGGCGATCAGCGCCACGACAATGAGAAGGTGAACGACGATCAGAACCGTCTGCATATTACCGTCCTTGGCGCCGATCCGCCGGAAAAGCCCGTTTTCCGACAGAAGGCTGTTGAGAAAGCTTGATAAACCGCAAAAGCCGCCGCAAACCGGCGGCGGCGCAAGATTGGGCGGGTCTTAACGCAAAACTCCGCCCTTGGGAACCCCGCACAGGGCTTAGCGATAAACCGAAACGATGCCGACAAAGTCCCTGGCGGTGAGGCTCGCCCCGCCGACCAGCGCGCCATTGACGTTTTCAACCGCCATCAGTTCAGCCGCGTTGGAGGCCTTGACGGAGCCGCCGTAAAGGATTCTCACCGCCGCGCCGTGGTCCGGCAGCAGGTCGATCAGCTCGCGGCGGATGAAGCCGTGGACTTCGGCGACATCCTGCGGGGTCGGGGTGAGGCCCGTGCCGATGGCCCAGACCGGCTCATAGGCGACCACCAGATTCGCCGCCGTCGCGCCATGGGGCAGCGAACCGGCCAGCTGGCCGCCGACGATGGCGAGCGTCTGGCCAGCCTCGCGCTGAAGATGGGTTTCGCCAACGCAGACGATGGCCACAAGCCCGGCGCGCAGGGCGCCTTCCGCCTTGGCGCGCACGATGGCGTCGCTCTCGCCATGGTCGGCGCGGCGCTCGGAATGGCCGACGATGGCGAAAGTCGCCCCGGCGTCCTTGAGTTGCTCGGCGGAAATATCGCCGGTATGGGCGCCGGACGCCTTGGCGTGGCAATCCTGGCCGCCGATGGCGAGCTTGCCGCCCGCCGTCTCGACCGCCGCCGAAATCAGGGTCGCGGGCGGGCAGATCAGCACATCCGCGCCGGGCGTCGCGGCCGCGGCTTCCGCGATAGCGGAAATTTCGGCCAGGGACGCCTTCAAACCATTCATTTTCCAATTGCCGGCGGCGAGCGGACGGATCGTGGTCATGTCAATTCCCCCAAAAAGTTTCGCTCCGATAGCAGAGGACAAAACCTTTGCACAGGGGACGAATTGCAGCAGGCCTTGCCGGAACTGGATTGCGCACGGCGATTTGGCGTCTCGCGCGCGGCGCTTTATTGGATTGCCTGCGGCGTTTGGCGTTTCTATAGTCCCGCGCTCTCAGCCGCCCGTTCGAATCCGGCGCCAAAACAGGAAACGCTCCATGCTCGATGGTCTCCGGATCATGTCGAAGAATATTTTCGGCCGGACCCTTCTTGCGGCCTTCGCCGCGTTGATCGTGATCGGCTTCGGCTTTTTCGGCATTCGCGACGTGTTCACCAATTTCCGGGCCAATCAGCTGGCGACCGTCGGCGACGCCGAGATCAGCGTCGCGCAATTCCGCAATGATTACCAGTCCGCGCTTCAGCGCGCGCAGCGTCAGGCCAAACGCGCCATCACCAATGACGAGGCGCGCCAGATGGGCCTCGACCGTCAGGTTCTGTCGCAATTGCTCACCGGCGCCGCGCTGGACCAGGACGCCAAAAAGCTCGGCCTCGCCCTGTCCTCCGCCGAAATCGCCCGGCTCATCAAGGCGGAAAAGATGTTCGCCGGCCCGACCGGCGCCTTCGATCAGGCCCGGATGAACGAAATCCTGCGCGACAACGGCTATAGCGAGGCCAGCTATATCCGCGAACAGCGCGAGTTCGCCCTGCGCCAGCAGATCGCCGACGCCGTCTCCGGCGCGCTGAAAACGCCGGAAGTCCTGCTCGCCGCCGTCAATTCCTTCACCAGCGAAACGCGCAAGGCCGAGTTCTTTGTCCTGCCCGCGCCGGATCTCGCCAAGGCCGCCACCCCCTCCGACGAGGCCGTGAAAGCTTTTTACGACCTGCGCAAGGACGGCTATCGCTCGCCGGAGTTTCGCAAGGCGAATGTGCTGATACTGTCGCCAGCGGATGTCGCGAAGACCTTGCAGATTTCCGACGAGGCCGCGAAGAAGGTCTATGACCAGACCGCCGCGCAACGCTTCGTCGCCCCCGAAAAGCGCACGATCGCCCAGCTGACCTTCTCCAGCGAAGCCGACGCCGCCAAGGCGCGGGCGCGAATTGACGCTGGCGAAAGCTTCGATGTTGTCGCCGCCGACAAGACGACTGGCGGCGTGCTCGCCGACATCGGCGCGACGACCAGGGCCGCCATGTTCGACAAGGGCGTCGCGGACGCCGCCTTCGCCTTGCCGCAGCCGGGCGTGACCAAGCCGATTCCCGGCAAGTTCGGCGTGGTGCTGGCGCGGGTTTCCCAGATCGAGCCGGGGGCTACCAAGCCGTTCGACGACGTCAAGGAGCAGATCAAGGGCGAACTCGCGCAAGCGCAGGCCAAGGGCGAAACCCAGACCTTGCACGACAAGATCGAGGACCTGCGCGCCTCCGGCAAGACGCTGGTCCAGGCGGCCGAGGCGCTTGGCTTACAGACCCAGACCTATGTCACGGACGCCTCGGGCGCCGGCAAGGGCGAGGCCGGGCAGCCCGGCGCGCCGATTGCCGCGCTCGCCGCCGCGCCTGAGCTGGTCAAGGCGATTTTCGCCTCGGACGTCGGTGTGGATAATGAAGCCGTCACCCGCAAGGACGGCGGCTTCTCCTGGTTCGAGATCAACGCCGTCGAGACGTCCCGCCAATTGTCGCTGGACGACGTCCGGCCCCTGCTCGTCAAGGCGATTCAGGAGAGCGACGCGCAGAAGGCGCTCGCCGCGCAGGCCAATGAATTGGCGCGCAAGATCGATTCCGGCGAAAGTCTCGCCGCTCTGGCCGCCGCCAACCATGCGACCGTCGAGCAGGCCGCCGCCGTCAAGCGCTCCGACGCGCCGGGCTTGGCGCCCGCCGCCGTGCAGCAGATTTTCGGCACGCCGGTCGGCGGCGCCGGGGTCGCGCTGGCCGATCGCGGCGGACGCATCGTGTTCAAGGTGCTCGACGCCACGACGCCCCCGATCGACCTGAAAAGCCCGGTGCTGGCCGGGCTTGTCCCGCAGCTGGATACGAGCCTGGCGGACGATCTGTTCAGCCAATATGTCTCCGGCCTGCAAACGCAACTGGGCGCGCGCGTGAACCAGACCGCGCTGCGCGCGGCCGGCGGGCAGGAATAAGGGGATCTGACGGATGTTTCTGCCCGAATACGGCGCTTTCGCCGGGCGTTACGAGGCAGGCGAGCCGTCGCTCGTCAGTCTGCGGCTGGTCGCTGATCTGGAAACCCCTGTTTCCGCCTTTCTGAAGCTGTCGCACGGACGCGCGGGCGACATCTTCCTGCTGGAATCGGTCGAAGGCGGCGCCGCACGGGGGCGCTACTCCATGATCGGGCTGGACCCCGACCTGATCTTCCGGGTGCAGGGCGGCAAGGCCGAGATCAACCGCGACGCGCGACGCGACCGCGAGGCCTTCACCGCCTGCAAGGGCAAGCCGCTCGACGCCCTGCGCGCATTGCTTGACGAATCGGCCATTCCCGCTTTTCCAGGCCTTCCGCCCATGGCCGCCGGCGTGTTCGGCTATCTCGGCTATGACATGGTGCGCGAGATGGAGCGGCTGGCCCCGGCCAAGCCCGATCCGATCGGCACGCCGGACGCGCTGCTGGTGCGCCCGACCCTGATGGCCGTGTTCGATTCCGTGCGCGACGAAATTTGGCTCGTGACGCCCGTCCGCCCGCAGGATGGCGCCAGTGCAAAGGCGGCCTATGAAAGCGCCGTCGCCCGGCTTGAAGAGGCTGTCGCGACGCTGGAAGGCCCGATGCGCCACGAGGGCCAGGCCGCAGACGCCCTGCTGCTGCAGAGCCATCAGCCGGTCTCCAACACGAGCGAAGCCCAGTTTCTCGACATGGTCGAGCAGGCTAAGTCCTATATCCGCGCCGGCGATATTTTCCAGGTGGTGCTGTCGCAGCGCTTCACCTCGCCCTTCCAGCTTCCGGCCTTCGCGCTCTACCGGGCGCTCCGTCGCGTCAATCCCGCGCCCTTCCTCTGCTATCTGGATTTCGCGGATTTCCAGATCGTCTGCTCCAGCCCCGAGATTCTGGTGCGGGCGCGCGAGGGCAAGGTCACCATCCGTCCCATCGCCGGCACGCGCTGGCGCGGCGAAACGCGCGAGCAGGACGAGGCTCTGGAGCGCGAATTGCTCGCCGACGAGAAGGAACGCGCCGAGCATCTCATGCTGCTCGACCTCGGCCGCAACGATGTCGGCCGCGTGGCGGAAATCGGCAGCGTGAAGGTGACGGAGCAGTTCGTCGTCGAGCGCTACAGCCATGTCATGCATATCGTGTCCAATGTCGAAGGCAGGCTCGACCCGAGCCGCGACGTGATCGACGCGCTCAGCGCGGGCTTTCCCGCCGGTACGGTTTCCGGCGCGCCGAAAGTGCGCGCCATGGAGATCATCGACGAGCTGGAAATCGACAAGCGCGGCATCTATGGCGGCTGCATCGGCTATTTCGGCGCCTCGGGCGAAATGGACACGTGCATCGTTCTGCGCACTTCCGTGGTAAAGGACGGCGAGATGCATGTTCAGGCCGGGGCCGGAATCGTCTATGATTCCGATCCGGCGAGCGAACAGCGCGAATGCGTGAACAAGGCGCGCGCCTTGTTCCGCGCGGCGGAGGAAGCCCTGCGCTTCGCCTCAACGGCGAGGCGGGGGCAGTGAAGCTTTCGCCAAAACCTCGAATAGATCGGCAGAAAATTGACTTTTGAAAACGCCAGTCCCGCGCTGGCCCGGGCGCTCGCGGCGCATGATTATCTGAAGCCCACTCCGGTCCAGGCCGCCGTCATGAAGCCCGAGGCCGAGGGCCGTGACATCCTCGTCTCGGCCCAGACAGGCTCCGGCAAGACCGTGGCTTTCGGCCTCGCCATGGCCTCCGACCTCATCGGCGCCGGCGAAACCGTCCCCGACGTTGGCGCGCCGCTCGGCCTCGTTATCGCCCCGACCCGCGAACTGGCCCTGCAAGTAGCGCAGGAGCTGCGCTGGCTCTATTCGCAGTCCGGCGCGCGCATCGTCGCCTGCGTCGGCGGCATGGACCCCCGCGCCGAACGGCGCGCGCTTGAAGGCGGCGCGACGATCGTGGTCGGCACGCCGGGCCGCTTGCGCGACCATCTGGAGCGCCGCGCGCTCGACCTCTCGCGCCTCGCCGTCGCCGCCCTCGACGAAGCTGACGAAATGCTCGACATGGGCTTCCGTGACGATCTGGAGTTCATCCTCGACGCCACGCCGGAAGGGCGCCGCACCCTGCTGTTTTCCGCGACCATGCCGAAAAGCATCGTCGCTCTGGCGCGGAAGTACCAGCGCAACGCCTTGCGCATCGAGGCCGTGGGCGATGTGGGCGGCCACGCCGACATTGATTACCGCGCCGTCCGCATCGACTCGCGCGAGACGGAAAAGGCGGTCATCAACCTGTTGCGCTATTACGATTCGCAAACCGCCATCGTGTTCTGCAACACCCGCGATTCCGTGCGCCATCTGCAGGCGAGCCTGCAGGAGCGCGGCTTTTCCGCCGCCCTGCTCTCCGGCGAGCTCGGCCAGCACGAGCGCAACCTGTCCATCCAGGCCCTGCGCGATGGACGCGCGCGGGTCTGCGTCGCCACCGACGTTGCGGCGCGCGGCCTCGACCTGCCGACGGTTGGCCTCGTTATCCACGCCGACCTGCCCCATGACGCGGAAGCCCTGCAGCATCGTTCAGGCCGCACCGGACGCGCCGGGCGCAAGGGCGTCAGCGTGTTGCTGGTGCCGCCCAAGGCGCGCCGCCGCGCAGAAAGCCTATTGGCCCAGGCCAATGTCGCGGCGGAATGGGCTTCGCCCCCGACCGCCGACGACATCAAGCGGCTCGATCGCGAGCGCATGGCCCGCGACGCGGCCTTTCAGGACGAGCTGTCCGAGGAAGAAAACGAAATCGCGGCTTTGCTGCTGGCCGAGCATGGGCCCGAAAAATGCGCCGCGGCGCTGGCGCGCATGTTGCTCGCCCGCCTGCCGCAGGCCGAGGAAGTTGCCGACCCGGGCGTCGGGCCAGACTTTTCGGCTCCCGCCAAAGGACCGCGCGCGGGCAAGGCCCCGCTGCCGGGCGCAGTCTGGTTCCGTCTCGACATTGGCCGCGCCAAGAACGCCGATCCGAAATGGATGTTGCCCATGCTGTGTCGCAACGGTGGGATCACCCGTGCCGACATCGGCGCGATCCGCATCTTCCCGCAGGACAGCAAGGTCGAAATCGCTGGCGAGGTCGCGGAGACCTTCCTGAAGAACATGCGGCGACCCGGCGGCGAAAACATCCGCATCGAGCGGATCAGCCCCGCCGGCGACAGCCCGACGCCGCCCGACTTTGGAAAGCCAAAAGGCAAGAAGCCCTACAAAGGCTCCAAGCCACATCAATAACTTGGCATAATATACTGTTTTAGCCAGACTTTAATTCTCACATGGCTTCGGAAAGCCGGGACGTCTCCGCCAGAGGCTGGAGGAATTGCGCCCCGGCTTTGCCGTTGCGAGCCCCGGCGATCTGCTTGCCCGAAGCTTTACCCGGCCGCGCGGGCTGCGTTAAATCGGCGAGCCTCAAAGCGCCACCCCGCGCGTCCTCCCCACCGCGTCACAACGGAAGCGCGCGAGGCCAAAAAGGAAGCCAAGCATGACCGTCGCAGCACTCAACGCCCTGGCGCCGGTCGTCCTGCTCATTGGCCTCGGCCATTTCCTGAAGCGTTGCCGCGCGCTGGACGAGGCTTTCTGGCCGCAGGCCGAGCGCATCTGCTATTTCGTGCTCCTGCCCGCCCTGTTTTTCCATGGGACGGCGACAGCGGAGATCGGCGAACTGCCCGCCGGGCGCCTCTCTGTCGCGCTCATCGCTTCGACGCTGGTTCTTTCCGCTCTGATCGTCGCGGCTCGCCCGCTGATCCGAACCGACGGCGCCGGTTTCACCTCCGTGTTTCAGGGCGGAATCCGGTTCAACAATTATATCGGGCTGATGCTGGTCTCCGGCATGCTGGGCGTGAGGGGCGTTGCTTACGCCGCCATTTGCAACGCAGCCCTCGTGCCAACCGTCAATGTCCTTTCCGTGCTGGTTTTCGCACGCTATGGCGAGGTCAGGCTGTCCCCGCTTCAGGTTTTGTGGCAGAGCGTGACCAATCCGCTCGTGCTGGCCTGCCTTGGCGGTCTCGCCTTCCATATGCTGGGCTTCGCGCTTCCCTTCGGCGTCGAGCCGGCGATGAAGGCGCTCGGCGGGGCGGCCCTGCCGCTTGGCCTGCTCTGCGTGGGGGCGGCGCTGCGTTTCTCGGGCGTCCGCGGCTGGGCGTCGCCCATTTTCGCGTCATCGCTGTTCAAGCTGGCCGCCGCGCCCGCCCTCACCTTTCTGGCCGCGCGGCTGTTCGGCCTGCCGTCGACGCCCGCCACCGTCGCCCTGCTCTATCAATCGCTGCCGACGGCCTCCTCCGCCTATATCCAGGCGCGGCAACTGGGCGGCGACGCGCCGCTTATGGCCGGCATCACCGCCGCCCAGACCATCATGGCCGCCGCGACTCTCCCGCTCGCGCTGGGCCTGTTGGCCCCAGGCTGATCGACGGCGTCACTCCTCGGGCAGGTCGGAGGCGAAGGCCTCGTTCAGCGGCTCTTCGCCCAAAGGCTCCTCGTCTTCCAGCAGGCCGGCGTCGTCGCGCGGCTGGGGCACGCCAAAGCCCTTTGGCAGGCGGCCGTCGAACAGGCCTGCCGCCTTGAGCTCGTCGAGGCCCGGCAGATCGGAAATCTGCTCCAGGCCGAAATGCAGCAGGAAATTCTCCGTCGTGCCATAGGTCACGGGGCGACCTGGCGCGCGGCGGCGGCCACGCAAGCGCACCCAGCCGGTCTCCAGCAGCACGTCCATCGTGCCTTTTGAGAGGGCCACGCCACGAATATCCTCAATCTCGGCGCGAGTCGCGGGCTGGTGATAGGCGATGATCGCCAGTGTCTCCATCGCGGCGCGGGAAAGCTTGCGCGGCTCCTGCTGCTCGCGCTGGAGCGCCCAGGCGAGGTCCGGCGCAGTGCGGAACATCCATTTTTTGCCCACCCGCACCAGATTCACGCCGCGCGAGACATATTCCGCCTTGAGATAGGCGAGCGCCGGGGCGAGCGCCGCGCCCTGCGGCAGGCGCTTGAGCATTTCGTCCTCGCTCAAGGGCTCGGTTGCGGCGAAAATCAGGGCCTCGCACAGCCGCATGACCTCGCGCTGCGCCTCGTCCGGCGTCTCGCGGGCAAGAAAGGCGGCGGCGTCGGCCGCCTTGAGGTCAAACAGGGAGTCTTGATCCGCCAAACCCGCTCACTCCGCCGCGAGCGCCTGCCGGCGCCGAAGCCAGAGCGGCGCGAAGGCGCGGTCTTGCCGCAGGTCGATCAGCCCTTCCTTGACCATTTCCAGCGAGGCCGAAAAGGTCGAGGCGCGCACCGTGCGCGCCTGGGCGGGCGTGGCGACCCAGGCGATCAGATAATCATCGAGGGTCGTCCATTCCACCGCCATGCCGACGATGCGCTCCAGCGCCTCGCGGGCCTCGGCCAGCGACCAGACCTGCCGCGTCTTGAGCGACACATGCGACAAGGCCTGTTTCTGCCGCTGGATGGCGTAGGCGGAAAGCAGATCGAACAGGCTCGCCCGGTAGAGCGGCGCGTTGATAATGTCGAGCCCTTCCGGCGCGCCGCGCAGGAACAGGTCGCGGCCAAGGCGCGGGCGCTCGGACAGACGTTCCGCCGCCGCGCGGATCGCCTGCAGACGCTTCAGGCGCCGGGCGAGGCTGGCCGCCAGCTCCCTCGGGTCCGGCTCTTCCGCCTTTGGCGGCGCCGGCAGCAGCAGGCGCGATTTGAGATAGGCCAGCCAGGCCGCCATGACGAGATAATCGGCAGCCAATTCGAGCCGGACGCGGCGCGCGGCCTCGATGAATTCAAGATATTGCTCGGCCAAAGCGAGGACGGAAATACGGCTCAGGTCAACCTTCTGGCGACGCGCAAGCTCAAGCAGCAGATCGAGAGGCCCTTCATAGCCGTCTACATCGACCCGGAAATCCGCTTCGCCTTCCGCGCGTTCGCCGCCCGCCGCCTCAAATTCCGCCTCAGCCCTGTCAAGGCCTCCGGAGGCGACGCGGCCGGGCGCGTTGTCGTTCACCCGCTCCATATCTTGCTGCCTGCTCCTCTCCGCCTATGATGCGAATCAGGCTTTCAGCGTGGGCGAATCAGGCAACAGCCGCAAGCGCCGAAAGCAGTTCCGCCCGCGCTTCCACAGGATCGAACCCCTCGGCGGCGGCAAAAGCGGCGGAAACCTGCGCCCGAGCCCGCTCCACGCGCTCCAGCGCCTTGCCCGCGAGCACGGGCGAAGCCTGGGCCACCGCGCCCGCTTCGGTCAGGTCGCCATTGCAATGCAAGGCCAGATCGACGCCAGCGGCGAAGGACCGCGCCGCGCGCTCGAAAAAGCGCCCGTCGAGGGCCTGCATGGAGAGATCGTCGGTCATCAGCAGACCGTTGAAGCCGATCTCGCCACGCACGATTTCTTCGATCACCACGCGCGAATGCGTCGCCGGATGCGCCGGATCGATCGCGTCATAGATCACATGGGCGGTCATGGCCGCAGGAAGATCGGCGTTGGCGCGGAACGGCGCGAAATCCGTCTCCAGTTCGGCGCGGGGGACATGCACGCGCGGCAGTTCGAGATGACTGTCCGCCGTCGCCCGGCCGTGGCCGGGAATATGTTTCATCACCGGCATGACGCCGCCGGCCATCAATCCCTGCGCGGCCGCGCGTCCAAGCCGCGCGACGTCGGCGGGATTGTCCGCATAGGCGCGATCGCCGATCACCCGATGCGACCCCGGCGCAGGGGTGTCGAGCACCGGCAGGCAATCGATATCGATGCCCAAAGCGCGAAGGTCGTCCGCGATCAGCCGCGCGCCGAGCGCGGCAAGGCGGGCGTCGTCGCACGCAAACTGTCCGAAGGCGGCGGCGGCGGGATAGACGGGCCAATGCGGCGCGGTCAGGCGCTGTACGCGCCCGCCTTCCTGATCGACCAGCACCGCGGCGTCGGCTCCGAGAAGGTCGCGGAAGGAGTCCGTCAGGGCCCGAACCTGTGCGGGGCTATCGATATTGCGCCGAAACAGGATCAGCCCCCACGGCCGCGCCTCCTTGAAGAAAGCGCATTCGTTGGGGCTGAGCTCAAGGCCGGCGCAGCCGGCGATAAAGGCGTGAAAGGTCATGAAGCGTCAGTTTTTCGCCACGAAGCAATTTCCGCCCTGGGCCTTGATGGCCGTGCACATGGACTTGGCGCTTTCCTCGGTCAGACGGCCGACGCGAACGCGATAGACGGTCTTGTCGCCGATCCTGGCCTGCACGAAGCTCGGGCGATGGCCCTGCAGCGCGCTGGAATATTTGGCCGAAAGCGAAGTCACCGCGGCGCGGGCCTCCGCTTCGCTCGGCGTCCCCGCGAGCTGAACGGCGAAGCCGCCGCCTTCGCCCGGCGCCTCTTTCGCCGCGACCTTCGCGGGCTGCGGCTTGGAGGAATCCGCCTTGGCGGCGTCAGGCTTTCCCGATTCTTTGGCCGCCTGCGGATGCGCCGGCGCCTTCAGGGCCGCCTCGGTGGTCGAGCTGGCGCGCTCGGTCGTTTTCGCCGTGGGAGTCCGGGTCGAGGGCGCCGCGGCGGAAGCGCTCGAAGGCGGGGCGCCCGCGGCAAGCGTCGGCAGCGTGCGGGCGACCGGGGCCGGGGCGGCGCTGTTGTCAATGACCGTGCCATCGGCGCGCACCGAAACCGTCTTGACCTTCTTGGCCACCGGGAAAATCGGTTCGCCCTGCTGCGGCTGGGCCGCAGCGCCGGCGGGCGATGGCGGCGCAGGCGTATCCACGCCGGCCGCGCCGCCGACGACGCGGGCGTTCTTCACCGTGACGCCGAGATCGGCGGGCTGCTCGGACCCGCCGGCGACCTTGGAGACATTGCCGTTGCTCTTGCGGTCGAACAGGGCCTGCCCGGCGGGCGCGGCGGCGTTGTCGGCCGCGGCGGGCTTGACCTTGGCGGGATCGCTGTCGGCCTGGATCGTGACCACGTCCTGATTGGCGGACTTGTTGCGCAGCGCCAGCGTCCCGCCGATAGCGAGCACGCCGAGGCCGAGCACGGCACCCATGCCAAGCATCACCTTGCGACGGAAATCGGGCGCGGGCGGCGCGGCGGCCTGTTCCTCGAAAGCGGCGGGCCAGCTATGCTGCTCGGAGGGCGCCGCCTGCGACTCGGGCGCCCAGACAGGTTCGGATTCCTGATAGGGCAGCGGTTCGGCCGCATAGGCCTCGGCCGGATGGCCATAGGCTTGCTGGGGCTGCGGCGCCTGCTGCGGATGATCCTCGAAATAAGGTTCGCGCAGGGAATAATGCCCAAAATCGCCCTGTTCCGTCGCGGGAGCCGGCGCGTGTTCGCGCTGCGGCTCATCGTGGCGGGCGTTCTGGATTTCGGCTATCGCCGATTGAGCGCGGAAAAGCGCCTCGAAGGGGTCTTCCTTCTTGGCCATGCTCTCGCCGCTGACAAGGCGCGCAAGCTCCGCCAAAGGATCGCCGCCCTCCGGACGCGATTGAGACGCGGGCGCGGCGGCGCGCAGGCGACGTTCGAACTCGTCCAGATCGACCTCCGGACGAAACTTGGCGGCAAACTCACCCATGGCCAACCCTCGCGATAAACTCAAAGCGACGCGGAGGGAGCGCCCATCTCCAGAGGGGCTTTACGCGCAAACTAGCGCATCTCGTCCGGCGCTTTAACACCAAGAACAGACAATCCTGACGCCAGTATATTGATTAACCCTGTCACGAGACCGAGCCTGGCGCAGGTCAAATCTCTACGATCTTGATTAACAAAGCGTAATTGTGGCTGATCTTTGCCGCGATTCCAGTGCGAATGGAAAAAGCTGGCGACATCATGCAGGTAAAAAGCCACCCTGTGCGGCTCGTGAGCGCTCGCCGCGCCCTCTATAAGGCGCGGATATTGCGCCAATAATTTGATCAGGGCCAGTTCGTTCTCATCGTCCAGCAAGGCGAGGTCCGCCGCCGCGAGGCGCTGCGGCGTGAGGTCGAGATCCGGGAAGGCGGCCAGCGCCTGTCGCAGAACGGAACAGGCGCGCGCATGGGCGTATTGGACATAGAAGACCGGATTGTCCTTGGATTGCTCGATCACCTTGGCGAGGTCGAACTCCAGCGGCGCGTCGTTCTTGCGATAGAGCATCATGAAACGGACCGCGTCAACGCCGACCTCGTCCACTACCTCGCGCAGGGTGACGAAATCGCCCGAGCGCTT
Organism: Rhodoblastus sp. 17X3; assembly: GCF_030056575.1. Classification (GTDB taxonomy): domain Bacteria; phylum Pseudomonadota; class Alphaproteobacteria; order Rhizobiales; family Beijerinckiaceae; genus Rhodoblastus. The sequence continues at coordinate 38,272 of NZ_JASHHX010000011.1, forward strand.
GGACATTTTCACCGGCTCGCCGTCGCGCATCAGCTTGACCATCTGGCACAGCTTGACGTCGAGCGAGACCCGGCCCTCGGAAAGCGCCTGAACCGCCGCGCTCATGCGCTTGACATAACCGCCGTGGTCGGCGCCCCAGACGTCCACCAGAACGTCATAGCCCGCCTCGATCTTCTTGCGGTGATAGGCGATGTCCGAGGCGAAATAGGTGAAGGCGCCGTCGGACTTCTTCAAGGGCCGATCGACGTCGTCCCCGAAGGAGGTGGAGCGGAACAGGGTCTGCTCGCGATCTTCCCAATCGTCCGGAAGCTGCCCCTTGGGCGGAGGCAAACGTCCTTCATATATCAAGTCTTTGGCGCCAAGATCCTCAAGCGCTGCTTCAATATCGGACGGACCGTTGGAGCTGTCATGCAGGCTGCGCTCCGAGAAGAACACCTCATGCGTGATGTTAAGCGCGGCGAGATCGTCGCGGATCATCTCCATCATCGCGGCGATGGCCGCCTCGCGCACCGGCTCCAGCCATTCGCCCTCCGGCTTGTCGCGCAGGGAGCCGCCGAACTTCTGCGCCAGCGCCGCGCCGACCGGCTTGAGATAATCGCCCGGATAAAGCCCGTCGGGAATGGCCACGTCCTCGCCGAGCGCCTCGCGGTAGCGCATGAAGGCCGAGCGCGCGAGCACATCGACCTGGGCGCCGGCGTCATTGATGTAATATTCGCGCGTGACCTCCGAACCGGAGAACTCGATCAGGCTGGCGAGCGCATCGCCGAACACCGCGCCTCGGCCATGGCCGACATGCATCGGCCCGGTCGGATTGGCGGAGACATATTCCACATTGACCTTTTTCCCGGCGACCCTGCCTGAAGCGCCGCGCCCGAAATCGCGACCGTCGACGATGATCTCGCGCAGGATGTCCGCAAAGACCCGCGTCTTGAGGCGGATATTGAGAAAGCCCGGCCCCGCCACTTCGGCCTGGTCGACATCCGGCTCCTGGGTCAATTCATAGGCCAGCTCAGCCGCGAGCTGGCGCGGGTTCGGATAGAATGCCTTGGCCTCCTTGGCGAAAACCATGGCCGCATTGCAGGCCAGGTCGCCCATGCTGGCGTCGCGCGGCGGCTCGACGACGAAACGCGCCGGATCGAGGCCTTCCGGCAGACGGCCCTCCTTGCCGAACCGCCCGAGAATGGCGGCGATACGGGCGTGGAACTCGGCGTAAACGTTCATCTGGCGGCCTCGGAAACGACATTCGAGGCGGGGCTAACGCAATTCGCGGCGCGCGTCAAAGAATCCCGCTCATTTCATGCGGAACCTTTGCCGTCCGCTGACATTTTATTAAAAAGACCCCATATCAGGGAAAACGGCGCATTAAGCTTTCCGAAACGTGTCGGGCGCAGCCTCGTCGTTTACCGTAGGGCCATAAAAGAAGAACCATCGCGGCCCGGCGGCGCGTTTTTTGCGAGTGAGCGCCAATCCAGGCGGATGTTTCAATTGAGGACCGGCCCATGTTCGGTTTTAATTGGAAGACGTTCGAAAAATCGGGCGAAAGCTTCTCGGCCGCGAGCGGCGGCGGACCTGCAACGCCCCGACGACGCCCGCGCATCGGTTTGGCGCTCGGCTCCGGCGCGGCGCGCGGCTGGTCCCATATCGGCGTTTTGCAGGAGCTTGAGGCGCGGGGCGTGCCCATCGACGTCATCGCCGGGGCTTCGATCGGCGCGGTTGTCGGAGGATGCTATTCGGCCGGGCGCCTTGGGGCGTTGGAAGCTTTCGCCCGCTCGCTGACCAAGCGCCGGGTGTTCTCCTTGATGGACTTGTCCTTTTCCGGCGCGGGCATGATTTCCGGCGGCAAGCTTCGCGACGAACTCTCGCGCGAGCTGGAAGGTCGGCGGATCGAGAACTTGCCGATCGTCTTCGGCGCCGTCGCCACGGAAATCGGCGCCGGTCACGAGGTCTGGCTGCGCCGGGGCGACCTTGTCTCTGCCATCCGCGCGTCCTACGCCATGCCGGGCGTGTTCGAGCCGCTCTGCATCGACAATCGCTGGCTGTTCGACGGCGCGCTGGTCAATCCGGTGCCGGTGACTTTGTGCCGGGCGCTTGGCGCCGAACTGGTGATCGCCGTCAATCTGGTCGGCGATTCCGCCTATCGCGGCTCGCTGATCGCGGACGCCGCCGGCATGGCCACCGAACACAAGGAAAACGCCGATCCTGCGCCGCCTCCCAAACATGTGTCGGAAGCGCGGCAATTGCACCGCCAGTTCGGGCGCGGGGCCAATGGCGCGCCCGGCATAGCCGCGGCCATGCTCGACGCTTTCAACATCACGCAGGACAGGATCGCGCGGTCGCGCCTCGCCGGTGACCCGCCGGACGTTCTGATCAGCGCCCGGCTGTCGAAGATCGGCTTCTTCGATTTTCACCGCGCCGACGAACTGATCACGCTCGGACGCGAGGCGGCGCGGCGCGCTCTCAACGACATAGCAGACGTCGCGGCGCTGGAAAGCCAGAGCCGCGACCCGGTCAAAACGGCGTAAGCATCTCCCGCCCCGACGGGGCGCGGAAAAATCAGGCGCTCGCGATATATTCGCGCATGGCGCGATGTTCGGATTCGATCGCGTCCAGCCGATGCTTGACGACGTCGCCGATCGAGACGACCCCGGCGAGGCGGCCGTTGTGAATCACCGGCAAATGGCGGAAGCGGCCAGCGGTCATCTGCTCCATGATGGTGTCGATCGCCTCGTCCATCCGGGCGGTGACCACCTTGCTGGTCATGAATTTGGACACGGATTCCTGCAAGACGGCGACGCCATGGCGCCCGACGGCGCGGACAATGTCGCGTTCCGACAGAATGCCCAGCACTTCGCCGTCTCCGCCGGTGACGATCACCGCGCCAATGCCCTTTTCGGCAAGCGTGGCGGCGGCTTCCTGCATCGTCCGATGCGGCTGGATGGTGGTCACGTCGTGACCCTTGCTGGCGAGAATGAGTGCGACGCTCATGAAGATCCTCCGGTATGGTGCGGGATTATCCCCGTCTTTGCCGCAAGGATGCTCCGGTTCGCCGCCAAGCGCAAGCGAAGGCTGGGCGCTCAGCCCTTTCGCCTTTGGTCGAACAGGGGCGCAAGCAGGACGCCGGCGAGGAAGCCGCCAATATGGGCTTCCCAGGCGATGGGCGCCTGCGAGACACCGAAGCTCTGCGCCCCGAGGCCAACCAGAAGGTTGGAAACGAACCAGAACACCACGAAAGCCAGCGCTTGCCGGTTCGCCAGCATGGCGCGGAACGAGGCGAGCGGCGGCGGTTCCGGCGCGGCGTCAGAGTCCGGGCGGGCGAAGCCGCCCGGCTGAAACACGAAGCGCGCCGCCGCCCCCATATAGGCCGAGATCGCCGCGGAGGCCCCAACCATGGGCGTCGCTTCGGTCATATGCAGGGCGAGATAGACGGCCGCCCCGGCGACGGCTCCGACCACGCCGAGCAGCAGGAAATTGGCCGCGCCGAAGCGCCGGGCCACCGGCGAGCCGAAAGCGGCCAGCCAGACGCAATTGAAAATGAGATGGGTCTTGTCGCCATGCAGGAAGGCGTAGGACAGAGGCGTCATCCAGACCTGGTCCGCCGGAGCGTAGGTCAGGAAGAACTGTCCGATCTGGGCGTCGAGCTCGGACTCGCGGGCGAGCTGGGTGAGGTGATCCAGCACGGCGCGCTGATCGATGAGAAAGCCGAACCGCGCCGGCACGAAACCGTAGGTCGCCACGATTCCGACATCGGCCTCCGGCGACAGCAGCGCGCGCGCGACATGAATCAGGATCAGGACAGCCAGAAGGACGACGACGACGAAGGGAATGTTGAAGATCGGCTCGCGGGCGCGTTCGCGCATCACGGAATGGTTCCCTTCTCGCGGCAAAAAGATAAGGGGAGAGCTGGAGCGAGCTCTCCCCTTCTGTAACGGTATTAACCGTCAGGCTTGTGCGGCGTGCTTGCGGTCTCGTCCGCGATTCCGGCGCTTCAACTTTCCGCCTGTCCCGAGCAAGAGCGCGGCGGTGTCGAAATTGTCCAGAAACCAAGCATAGGCGTTTAACTCGAACGTCGCGTCACCCGGGTCGCTTATCCGCCGCCGCGTCGTTCGCATGGGAAGATATTGCCAAAGTCCTAACGACTTTGCAACATGAGCAATTCATTAAGCTTAACGGCCGCTGGCGAAAACGCGGCCGCGGCCCGAACTTCGCACTGTCCCGAGGGAAAGCGATCGTAGCCGGGATTCCGGCCCGCAATCGATCACAATCGACCCAGAAAAGAACACGGGCGACAAAATGAGACAGGCAGCGACGCAAGAGCTCTACAGCTACTGGAACCATTTGCGCGGGGCGCGGCTTTCGCCGGAACGCGAGGAGATCGACCCCTCGGCCATCCGGCATATCCTCGCCGACACCATGATCCTCGAGGTGGACGACGCGCGACTGTTCCCCGTCCGCATCTCCGGCACGCGGCTCAATGCGCTGTTTCTCGATGAGCAGAAGGGCCGCTCCTTTGTCGATCTGTTCGCGCCGGACGACAAGGCGGCGGCGCAGCAGATGATTTCCGCGGTCATCGACGGCGTGCGTCCTGTCGTCGCAGGCCTGACCGCCGAGCCGGACGACGCGCGCGCCATCCATCTCGAACTGCTGCTGCTGCCGCTTCGCCACCACGGCAAGACGCACGCCCGGGTGCTGGGCATGCTGACGCCAACCGCCCTCCCCGCCTGGTTCGGCCTGCGCCGCGTCAATTGCCTCGGCCTCGCGGCCATGCGCTTCGTCGGAGACGAGCAGGCGGCCATGCTGCCCATGTTCGCGCGGCGCGAGGGCGGCGAGGAGCTGCGGCCCGGCGATCTGGCCCGCCGTCCCAAGGCCCGGCGCCATTCCTTCTTCCTCATCCCGGGCGGACGCGAGGATTGACGCGCCCGAAGGTTTTCAGGAGAGCCGCGGATGAATACCGAAACCTCGGCTGTAACAATGAATTAACAGGCTCGATCCTATAGTTGCCGGCAACATTAGCGACAGTCCGGCGAGCCCTATGCAGTTACAGCGGAAATTGAGCGCCAAGCCCCAGGAGCGCCGCCGACATGCGCGCGTGAAACTGGCGCTGCTCGGCCGCTACATGCTGGAGGACCGGCGCGAGTTTCCCTGCCAGACCATTGATATTTCCGTTGGCGGCCTATCCCTGACCGCGCCCGTCGCCGGCGCCGTGGGCGAACGCGTCGTGGCTTATTTCGACGCCCTCGGACGAATCGAAGGCGTGATTGTCCGCCATTTCGAACATGGCTTCGCCATGACGGCGCTGCTGCCGTCCGCAAAGCGCGAGAAGCTGGTCAACCAGCTGACCTGGCTCATCAACCGCAAGACGCTCGGCCTGCCCGAGGACCGCCGCCACGAGCGCATCGTGCCCAAGGAAGTCAATACGGTCATCCGCCTCGGCGACAAGACTTCCATCCCCGCGAAGATCGTCGATATTTCCGTTTCGGGCGCGGCCGTCACCTGCGCCAAGCAGGGACGCATGGGCGCCATGATCCAGATCGGCCGCCGGCGCGCCCGGATCGTGCGCGTGTTTGACCAGGGCATGGCGCTGGAATTCGCGCTGCCGCTGTCTTTCGACCAGTTCGACGAGAACGTCATTCTCTGACAGGAATGGCGCGGGACTTGGTCCGCGCCTTTGCTGTGAGAAATGGCTTGGGTCCCTGCCCGCGCCTTCGCCCCTTAACCTTAGTCGACCTTCACCAGCCCGGCGGCATAGCGACGGCCGTTTTCGACATAGTGCCGCGCGCTCTTCAAGAGCCCTTCCGTCGCGGACGGGTCGATCTGCTTCACCACGCGGGCCGGCGCGCCGACGATAAGCGAATAATCGGGAAACTCCTTGCCTTCGGGAACCAGCGCGTTGGCTCCGACGATGCAGAACTTGCCGATTTTGGCGTTGTTCATGATGGTCGCGCCCATACCGATCAGGCTGCCCTCCCCGATCGCGCAGCCATGCAGGATGACCGCATGGCCGATGGTGACGTCCGGGCCGATCGTCAGCGGGCAGCCCATGTCGGTGTGCAGCACCGATAGATCCTGGATATTGCTCCGCGCGCCGACGTCGATCCATTCATTATCGCCGCGCAGGGTCGCGCCGAACCAGACATTGGCGTCCTCGCGCAGCCGCACGCGGCCGATCAGATTGGCGTCGGGCGCGACAAAATAGCGGCCTTCCGGCGGCAGTTCCGGCGAAACGCCGTCGAGCGAATAAAGACTCATCAATCAAGACTCCCTTGCCAAGCGCAAGATTATCGGCTCCAAGATAAATGGCTAAGGCAAAAAAGCCCGCGCTTTTTCTTCCGCCTTTGGGCTGCCCCTAACGCACGATCCGCTTGCGCAAAACTCTTCTCATTCTCGGCCTCGCGCCCAGCGTCCTGATGATCGTCGGCCTTGTGGTCTGGCGCTTCTGGCCTGCGCCGCCGCCCTCCGAGACGCTAACCTTCGACATTGGCGGACAGCGCCTGCGCTTCGCCTCATCCTATGTCCGATTGCCGGAAACCATCGAGCCGGACCGCGTCGATCTCGTGGTGCGGGCGCCGGATTTCGCGCCCGCCGCCGCGACGCCCGCCCGCCTGCCCGCCGCCGGCGAAGTCGACGACAAGGGCCGCACCCAGATTTTCCTCACCCTGACGGCCGCCCCGACACTCGACCGGAACGCCCCGCCCGCCGAACGCTATGCGCCTTTTCTCGCTCCCGAGGCGCAGGTGACGGAAGGCGGCCTGCTGCGCCGCCGCTACGAGGACAACTCGCCCTATGCCGGCGAGGACCTCTATCTGGCGCCGCCCGATGGCGAGGACTTTTTCGCCCGCTGCCAGCGTCCGCGCATTCCCTCCGATGGCCTGCCCGACGCCTGCCTCAGCGAGTTTCGCACCGACGGACTCATGATCCAGATGCGCTTCGACCCGGTCTGGCTGGCCGACTGGCAGCATCTGCGCGCCAACCTCCTGCAGCTCGCGCACTCCGCCAAAACGCAGGGCGAGGCGCACTCGGCCAAAGCGCCTTAAGTCATTTCGCCAATGTGGCGCCCGCCTTGCGCGCAAAGTCCCGCGCGGCGCGCGCCTGGCACAGCGCCGCGAAAGATTGATACATCGAGCCGGTATTGCCTTCCGCGATCCTGTCGCAGCGCTTGAGCGCGGCGCCATAGGCCTTCTTGACCGGCGGCCGGGCTTTCGGCAGGAACAGAGCCTCGCATTTGCCGCGCGCGGCGTCGCCCAGAGCGTTGTCCGCCGAAGAGCCGAGCTGGCAGAGCTGGAGGCGGCGATAGGCCGTCAGGCAGTCCGGCGCGCCGGCGATAGCCTTCTCGACCGCCGCCGCATAGCCGCCCGCCCTGGCGGCCTCATCGTCGCTGACGGGGCACGCCGCTTCGGCCAAGGCTGGCCCGGTGGTGGCTGGCCCCATGGAGGCGAGCGCCGCGGCCAGAATGAACAGCCGGAACGTCGCCGCTCTCACGACGATCTCACAAATCTTCGAGATCGAAATCGAGGATCGCCATCTGCAAGGTATAGGACTTGCCCTTGGGATCGTCGGCGGAGATCACGCCGAGGAAATCGTCGCCCCGGTTGAGTTCGACCGAATCGGTCTTCTTCACGCGCGCGACGACCTTGAGTTCTTCATTGTCGAACAGCCGGCGCAGATATTCCTGCAGCACGGGACGCTCGACCGGGATTTTCATCGAGAACGAGAAGGAACGGTCGCCGTCCTCGTCATCCACGATGATCTTGCCGATCTGGCGTTCGCCGAACGTGACGACGGCCTGTTCGGTGTCCTTCGGATCCAGCCCGACCTTGATTCCCGTCGCGCCGAAGGCGTTCCGCAGGAATTCCTGCAATTTGCGCAATTCGCTCTTGTCCAAGACCCGTCTCCGTCCGCGGTTTCGACGCGAGGCTTGCCAAAAAGCCGCGCGCCGCGCAAGGGGCGAGAAGATATTACCGGGATAAGCGCGGATTCATTCCTCTTCAGATTTGGCGGCGAGAATCTGGTCCATCTCTCGCGCGGGCTCGGCGCAGCCCGAGGCGCCGACGATGCGGGCCGGCACGCCCGCGACCGTGACATTCGGGGGCACCGGCTTCAGCACCACCGACCCCGCCGCGATGCGCGAGCAATGGCCGATCTCGATATTGCCGATGATCTTGGCGCCGGCGCCGATCAGCACGCCGTGCCGAATCTTGGGATGGCGGTCGCCGCGTTCATGGCCGGTGCCGCCCAGCGTCACGCTGTGCAGGATCGACACGTCGTCCTCGATCAAGGCCGTCGCGCCAACCACGAGGCCCGTGGCGTGATCGAGGAAAACGCCCTTGCCGATGCGCGCCGCCGGATTGATGTCCGTCTGGAAGGCCGACGACGAACGGCTTTGCAGATAAAGAGCGAAATCCTTGCGCCCCGTGTTCCACAGCCAATGAGCGAGCCGATGGCACTGGAGGGCATGGAAGCCCTTGAAATAGAGCACCGGCTCGATCACCCGCTGGCAGGCCGGATCGCGGTCGGCCACGGCCAGGATGTCGGCGCGGATGGCGACGCCCAGCGAGGGATCGCGCGCGGCGAGGTCGAGGAAATTCTGGCGGATCAGATCGCCGGGGAAATCGGGATGGGACAGGCGCGAGGCGAGGCGATGGCCGACCGCCTGCTCCAGCGTCGTATGGTTGAGGATCGACGCCGCCAGGAAGGAGCCGAGCTCCGGCTCCCGCCGCAGAGCCTCCTCCGCCTCGCGCCGGATCTGCGCAAAGACCGGATCGGATTCGGTCTTGTGCAGCGTCCGCACATTGCCGGTCGTCGTCATGACATTCTCCCTTCCGCACGCGCGGAATATTCCCAAAGCCCAATTTACCACGCCAGGAAGCCGCTGTCGCCGCCCCCTCAACCCTTCTCAGGCCTTCCCGGGCCCGTGGGCCGAAAGCCCGTCCAGAAAGGCGAGCACGCCCTCCTTATAGACCTTGTCGCCCACCGCGCGGTTATGGTCCCGCCCCGGAATGACCAGGGCGCGCGCGTTCTGCATCATCTGCGCCAGCGGCTCAGGATCGCCGGCGACATCGTCCTCGGAACCGACGCAGATCAGCGCCGGCGTCGCGATCGTCCCGACCACGTCCGCGCTCAAGGCGTGGCGCGAGCCTCGCATGCAGGCGGCCAGAGCGCGCAGGTCGCTCTTGGTCGCTTCGGCGAAGACGCGGAACATGCGCTGCATCGGGTCGGTCAGGCCCTCCGCCGACGGCGCCTCCATGGCGTCGGCGATGCCCGCCGGAAGCCCTTCTCCATCCACCAGATGGATCCCAAGCCCCGCCAGCACAAGCCCCCGCACCCTTTCCGGCGAAGCGGCGGCCATGTGGGCGGCGATGCGCGCGCCCATTGAATAGCCCATCACATCGGCGCGGGCGATGCCCAGATGATCGAGCAGATTGACGGCGTCGGCGGCCATGATCCAGGGCGAATAGGCTGCGGGATCATACAGCTTCTCGCTGCGCCCGTGGCCGCGATTGTCGAACACGATCACGCGCCGTCCGGCGTGGGTCAGGGTCTTGACCCATTGCGGGAAAAGCCAGTTCACGCCGTGGTTCGAAGCGAAGCCGTGGATGAGGAGGATCGGCTCGCCCTTGTCCGCCGTCGTCGGGGCGAAGTCGAGAAAGGCGAGGCGCACCCCGTCGGAGGAAAATTCCTGCATGCACGAATCCTGTCCGCGCCGCGCCTACCAGCGCAGCAGACGTCCGCCCGCGAACCAGCCGAGGGCGACGACGACCGATGTCGCGATCATATACCAGACAGCGACGAAGAAGGGCGAGTCGTCCGGGCAGTTCATGGCGTAAAGCGTCGCTGCGAGCCCCGAGGCCGCGAAGGCCGCCGCCGCCCCGGCGCGCTGCGGATCGCTCGGGGCGCCATGCTTGAGCGCCAGGAACAGGCCGGCCAGCGGCGCCAGCGCCATCAGGGGAATGAGCGTCACGCAATGGACGGCGTTATGGCCGATCAGGCGCGCGCCCCATTGGTCCGCCGGGACGCTGGCCATCTCGGCCAGGCAAGCAGCCAGGACCAGAGCAGGCGCAAGCAGGACCGCGCGCCGCGCCAACCCGGATGCGACGCCCGGACGCGACAGCCGCCAGGTCAGGACCAGCCCCGTGAAGGCCATGGTCAGGGTGAAAACGAATTTGAACAGGAAACGCGGCTGGTCGAGCGAGGCGAAGAAGGTGTCGCGCAGGCCGAGAAAGAGAAAAAAGCCTATCGCGGAGACGAGAAAGCCCAAAGCGAGGTCGAGCGCGAAGGCGCGCGACATCGGCGCGGCTTTCGTGTCGTTGTCCGCCGCCAGCGCGGCGATGAGGTCCTCGGTCTTCATCTTCGTCAATCACTCAGCTTTTGATAGAGCTCCGCCAGCGCCTTGAGCCCGCGATGAACGGACACGCGCAGGGCCCCTTCGGTGACCCCCAGATTTTTCGCCGCGTCGCGCAGGCTTTCGCCGCGGATCGACACGGCTTGAATCGCCTCGCGTTGCTTCCCACTCAATTGATCGAGCAGTCGCAGGGCGTCCTGCCGCTCCAGTTCTCGCTCGACATGTTCCGCCTCCGGCGGCGCGGCGAGGACATTCTCGAAATCGGCAATATCCGTCTCGGCGCGGCGGCCGCGGCGGCGCATCATGTCGATGACCTTGTTGCGCGCGATGGCCGAAAGCCAGGGCGTCAGCGGCTGGCTGGAATCCCAGGTGTGGCGCTTGAGATGAATGGCCAGAAGGGTTTCCTGCACCGCGTCCTCCGCCTCGCTCGCCGAAAGTCCGGCGCGCGCGCAGGCCTTTCGGCACAGATTGCGCAGATAAGGCGCGAGGGCGGCGAGCAGGCGCTGGTAAGCGGCGCCGTCGCCCGCCAAGGCGGCGCGCATGGCGGCGCTCCATTCCTGATCCTGCGCCAGCAAATCCGGCATCCAATACTCATCTTCGCGCGAGGGCGGCGGATTGTTACAACGGAAACGTCGCAATTGCACGCCGGCGCGATTTTTTCTCGCGGAGCGACTTTTTTTGCGATCCGGCGTAACGGCATGGCGCGGCCCGCGTATGGTTGGACAGGCGAACAAGCCTGCCCCAGCAAAGGAGATTTCTTGATGAGCAAATCCAGCATGACCCGCGATCTCGTCGTTTCGGCATCGCTCGCCGCCTCGCTGATGACGGCCCTCGCCGCCGTTCCGGCCAAGGCCGAAAGCAAGCAGGAAAAATGTTTCGGCGTGGCCCTCAAGGGCGCCAATGATTGCGCGGCGGGCGCCGGCACGACCTGCGCCGGAACCTCCGCGATCGATTATCAGGGCAATAGCTGGAAATTCGTGCCCAAGGGAACCTGCGAAGCCATGAAGCTTCCGGGCGGCCGCACCGGCTCGCTGACCGCGCTCGACCGTGATCGTTCGAAGTCGTGATTTTCGAAGTTGTGATTTGAGGAGGCGCGTCGCCATGAATGCTTTCGCCGAAATTCGCCGGTCAAAGCCTGCTCTCGCGGAAAACTGCGTGGGCGCGGGGCTGAAGCCGGCGCATTATGCGGAGATTCTGGCGGCGCGGCCCGATATCGGCTTCTTCGAGATCCACGCCGAGAATTACGTGAACGCGGGCGGGCCGAATCATCGCTGGCTTGCCGCGATCCGAGAACGTCACGAGATTTCAGTCCATGGCGTCGGCCTATCGCTCGGCTCCACGGAAAAGCTCGACCGCGACCATCTGGCGCGGCTGAAAAAGGTCGTGGCGCGCACCGAGCCCGCGCTTGTTTCCGAACATCTCGCCTGGTGCGACTTTTCCGGCCGCGCCTTTCCCGACCTGCTGCCCCTGCCCTATGACGAAGCCGCGCTGCGCCGCGTCGCGGGCAAGATCGACTCCGTGCAGCAGGCGCTGGGTCGCGAAATCCTGATCGAAAATCCCGCGACCTATCTACGCTTCCGGGGCGACGCCCTGTCCGAGCCGCAATTTCTCCGCGAACTCTGCGAGATCGCCGGCTGCGGCCTGCTGCTCGACGTCAATAATGTCCATGTCAGCGCGATCAACCACGGCTTCGACGCCGAAGACTATCTCGACGCATTTCCGCTGGAGCGGGTCGGAGAAATCCATCTCGCCGGCCATGCCGAGTCCCGCGACGCCCACGGCGCCTTCCTGATCGACGATCACGGCGGCCCGGTCGCCGACGAGGTCTGGGCGCTCTATCGCCATGTGATCGCGCGCGCCGGCCCACGCCCCACCCTGATCGAATGGGACAATAATATTCCGGACTGGCCTGTCCTGCTCGGCGAGACATTGAAAGCGCGCAGGACGCTTGACGCCCGCAGCCCGCTCCCCCGTCACGAGGGGCGGATCGAGCCGAAAAGCGAGGCCGCGCCGGCCAGCGATGTTTGGCAAGCCGCTTTCGCGACGGCCCTGCGGGACCCCGAGGCGCCCGTCCCGGCGCTGTTCGCGCCCTGCGACGCGGAGGCGCGTTTCGCGGTCTATCGCAATAATTCCGCCGTGGCGGAGATCGGCGCGCTCAAGGAGCAATTTCCGACCGTGCTGCAACTGGTGGGCGAAGACGCCTTTTCCGGGCTCGCCCGCGCCTTCGCTCGCAAAAATCCGCCACACTCGCCCATTCTGGGTGATTACGGCGAGGATTTTCCCGATTTCGTCGCGGATTTCCTGTCGGAACACGGCGCCAAGGAAACGCCTTACCTGCCGGATGTCGCGCGCCTCGATTGGGCCTGCCTGCGCGCGCTGCGCGCGGAAGACGCCGAGCCTTGCGATGTGGCGCGGCTCGCGACGCTCGATCCGGCGCGGATCGGCGCGACTCGCGCCAGAATGCATCCCGCCGTGGCGGTGGTGGCGTCGAACTGGCCGCTGCTGGTCCTGCGCGACCCGGAGGCGCGGGCAATCGACGACTGGCGCGCCGAAACGATTCTCGTCCTACGGCCTCAGGCCGAAGCCCGGCTGATCGCGATTTCGCCCGGCGCCGCCGCCTTCCTCGACGCCTGCGCCAAAGGCGCGACGCTGGCCAAGGCCTCGGAGGCTGGCGCGCGAGTGGAAGTCCATTTCGATTTCGGCGCGACCCTCGTCGCTTTGACCCAGGCCGGCGCCTTCGTCGATTTCATCTCTGACACTCAAATCTAAGGGGAGATCTCCATGAGCGCGCTGACCGCAAATTATCCGCTTGAACTGCCCTATTGGCGGGCTGTGAAGCCCACTTTCGTCAATTTCGCGCAACTTGCGCTGCGCGTGGCGCTGGCCGTGCCGTTCTATCGTTCGGGCCTGACCAAATGGGACGGCTTCCTGAACCTGAGCGACAGCGCCGACGCGCTGTTTTCAGACGAATTCAAGCTGCACCTGTTCGGCGGCGAATATGCCTTCCCTGCCCCACATGCGATGGCTTTCGCCTCGGGCTGCATGGAAATTCTGTTGCCGATCCTGCTGGTTCTCGGGTTTGGAACGCGTCTGGCCGCGCTGGGCCTGCTGGGCATGACCGCGATCATCCAGCTTACCGCGCCCGAGGGCTGGGCCAATTTCCATCTGATCTGGGCCGCGACCGCCCTCGCCATCCTTGTCCACGGGCCGGGCGCGTTCTCGCTCGACGCGCTGATCGGACGGGCCTTTGGAAGCTCCTTGGCCAAACGGGGAAGCTGACCGGGCCGCGAGCCCCCTACACAAAGCCGGCGGCATTGATTATGGTGCGGCGCATTGAGCGCCAGCGCCGCCTCCCATCGGATCGAGACCCATGTCGGACCACGCCATTCCGCATTTCCACAACCAGCCCGGACTTTCGAAAATTCGCGTCGGCGCCAGGGAATTCATGTGCATCGGCGCACTGCCGCCCTTCGACCATCCCCATGTCTATATCGACATCGGCTCGGATTCCGAGGCGATCTGCCCCTATTGCTCGACGCTTTACGTCTATGACGCCTCCCTGCACGGCCATGCCGATCCTGCGGAATGCGAAGCCCCGGCCCAAGCGGCCTGAAGAGCAGCCTAAAGAGCGGCCTGAGGCGGTGCGCGGGAATTTCCGCGCCGCGGGAGTGCGCAAGTGACTTCGCAACAAGTTTTCGTGATCGCGGGCGGCGGCGTCGGCGGTCTTACCACTGCTCTGGCGCTGGCCAAGGCCGGCCAGCCTTCGCTGCTGCTTGAGCGCGCCTCGGCTTTCCGCGAAGTCGGCGCCGGCCTCCAGCTTTCCCCCAACGCCAGCCGCATCTTGCGGGCGCTCGGCGTGCTCGACGCCGTGATGACGCGCGCGGTCGTGCCCGATCACGTCCGGCTCCGCCGGGGCTCCGACGGCGCCGATCTGACCAAGATCCCGCTCGGAGACGCTGAGAAACGCTGGGGAGCGCCTTATATCGCCGTCCACCGTGCCGATCTTCTCGCCGCATTGGTCGAGCAGGCCCGGCGGGAGCCGCTGATCGAGATCAGCAATGATTCGACCCTGACCGGCTATATTCAGGACGAGAAGGGCGTGGCCGCCACCTATCGCTTCGACGGCGAATTCCGTCGCGCGTCGGGCGCCGCGCTGATCGGCGCTGATGGGGTGCGCTCCATGGTGCGCGGGCGGCTCATCGGCGGCGACGCCGACAAGCCCGCCTATACGGGCCACACCGCCTGGCGCGCCGTGCTGCCCGCGGCCAGCCTGCCCGAACCCTTCCGGCGCAGCGCCTCCAATCTCTGGTTCGGCGAGAGGGCGCATCTCGTCCATTATCCGCTGCGCGGCGGCGCCTTCGTCAATGTGGTGGCGCTGGTCGAGGACGCCTGGCGCGGCGAAAGCGAAGGCGCCGATCCCGATTTCTGGGACAATGTCGGCGATCGCAAATTCCTCATCAACCGCTTCAAGACCTGGTGCAAGGAAGCCCAGAACCTGATCGCCGCCGGCGACGCCTGGATGCGCTGGCCGCTGTTCGACCGGCCGCCGATCGATTCGTGGTCGCGCGGCAGGGTCGCCCTGCTCGGCGACGCCGCCCATCCCATGCTACCCTATCTGGCGCAGGGCGCTGCCCAGGCGATCGAAGATTCCGCCGCGCTCGCGGCCTCGGTCGCGGCCAGTCCGGACGACCCGACCGCCGCCTTGCAGGCCTATTCGGCCTCGCGCGCCGCCCGCGCCCGCCGCATCCAGGAAGCCTCGCGCGCCCAGGGCGAAATCTATCATCTATCTGGCGCCAAGGCCTTTGCGCGCGATGTGGTGCTGCGCCTCGCCGGCCCCGGCCGGCTGCGCGCCCGCCAGAACTGGATTTACGCAGCCTGACGGCGCCAAGCCTTGCGGGCGCAGCGCGATCAGTCTAAGGACCTGCGCCTGACGCGAGAGAGCCACATGACCCATGACTCTGCCGAAGCGCCGGAGCTGCGCGCCGCCCATGTGATCGTCGTCGCCAATGAAAAGGGCGGCTCCGGCAAGTCCACCATGTCGATCCATCTCACGGTGGCGCTGCTCAAGGCCGGCTATCGCGTCGCGACCATCGATCTCGACACCCGCCAGCAGACCCTGACGCGCTTTTTCCAGAACCGCGCCTCCTGGGCCCGCACCGCGCCCTGGAAGGTCGAGCTGCCGAAGCATTTCGCGCCGGAGCGCGGCGAGTCGTCAAACACCCAGGAAAATGAAACTGCCGAATTCGCCACTTTCGCCGAAGCCATCGGCGAGGTTGAGCATGATTACGAATTCGTCGTGATCGACACGCCGGCAAGCGATTCCTACCTGATGCGGCTCGCCCATTCGCTGGCCGACACCCTGATCTCGCCGATGAACGACAGTTTCATCGACATGGACGTGCTCACGCGCGTCCATCACGACCGCGGGCAGCGCGGCCTCGTCGCGCAATATGCTGAAATCGTCCTCGAGGCCCGGCGCAAGCGCCGCCTGGTGGATAATGGCCTGATCGACTGGGTTCTGGTGCGCAACCGCATCGCGACCCTGCAGACCAACAACGCCCGCCAGGTCGACAACGCCTTGCGCAAGCTTGCGGTGGAATTGCAGTTCCGCGTCGCCGAAGGCCTCCATGACCGCGTCATTTTCCGCGAATTGTTCCCGCTCGGCCTCACGGCGATGGACGCCATCGAGGAGGCCAGCCACAACCTCACGCCGTCGCAGCAATCGGCGCGGCGCGAGATTGCGACGCTGGTCAATGACCTCCGCCTGCCCTCGCGCGCCGAGGGCGCCGATTATCTCGAATCGCGCCACGTCTGGTTCGAGGCCATCTCGAACTATTACCGCGAACTGACGGCCAAGAAGGACGACTAAAGCGCCTTCTCGATATCGCCCGCGATGTCCTCGGGCTTGTCATTGGGCGCATAGCGTTTCAGCACCTTGCCGTCCCGCCCGACCAGGAATTTGGTGAAATTCCACTTGATCGCCTCGGTGCCAAGCAGGCCCGGCGCCGCCTTCTTGAGATGGCGATAGAGCGGATGGGCGTTGGCGCCGTTCACCTCGATCTTGGCGAACAGCGGAAAACTGACGTCATAATTCAACTCGCAGAAATTCTTGATTTCCACCTCGTCGCCCGGTTCCTGATGGCCGAACTGGTCGCAGGGAAAGCCCAGAACATCGAAGCCGCGCGTGAAAAAACGCTGCTGCAGCGCCTCCAGCCCGGCATATTGCGGGGTGAAGCCGCATTTGCTGGCGACATTGACGATCAGCAGAACCCTGCCGTCGTAATCCGCCATTTTCTTGTTTTCGCCGTCGATGGTGCGGACTTCGATATCGGCGAATTCGGTCATCATGCGTTCTCCCGGCAGGCAATATGTCCTGCCGCGGATCATGCCGCCATTTCGACGATTTCACCAAGGGAATCGACGCCGGCGAGCAGAATCGCCCGGGCGCCCGCCGCAGCGAAATCGTCGTGCAGGAAATCGCGCGCGGTGCCGTCCTCCGCGAAAATCACGGTCAGGTCGGCATCGGCGGAAATCCGCGCCGCCTCCGAGTTCCAGCCCGACGCGACCAGCACAAAATCATAGGTCGATTGCAGCGCGTCGAGGATCAGGTCGAGATCGCCGGATTCGTCGCCGACCGCGCCACCCGACTGGATGATGTGCAGGCGCGAGGCGCCGTCGCGATAGATCGCTTCGGCGAAGGAGGCTTCGCCATGCAGCAATTGCGCAAGGCCGGGCTGGGCCTCATCGAATTCGTCGCGGCCGTCGGCGGACGCGAGGGCGTCGGCAAGGGATGCGTCGGCATGGTCGATCTGGACCAGAATGGCGCGGCCCTCTCGCGCCATGGCGCGGGCGAGCGCGAGGCTGGCGCAGGCGGAGGCCGATTCGGCGGCGCTGGCGACCAGAACCTTGGCCCCGCCGCCGGCGCGGGCGGCCGAGATCCGCTCGACAAGGGCGCGCGAGGCCGCATTGCGCGGACGCGGCGCCAGTTTGACCATGACGTCGGGCGCCGCCTTAGGCTCGGGCTCGACCGCCGCCTCGGGCGCAACCTGCGCGACCGCTTGAGGCGCTGCCGGGACCGTGGCCTTAGCGACAATTTGCGGCTCGGCTTGAGGCGCGATCCGGGCCGGCGCAGACGTTTCCCGGAGCGTGGGCGCAGGCCGCGATTCGCTTGACGCGGCTGGAGCGAGCGTTTTGGCCGGCGCCGCATATTCGGACACGGCCTGCTTGACCCGGATCAGCAAGCTGTCCGCCTTGGTCTTTTCGATAGGGGGGCGCTCCATACCGAAGCCGAAAACAGCCTTTTTCAGCCCCGCGATCGTGGAATCGCCGACGGGCTCCGGCGCGGAGGCCGCGCCCGAAGGAGCGCCGAAGCCTTCGCCGGGCGACGCCTTCGCCGGAGCGGCGATCTCGCGCTCGGGGGCAAGCGCCGGCTTGATCGCGGCCCGGACAGTCCTCTTTTCGCTTTCCGGCTCGATCCGGGCGCGCTCGCGCTTCGGTTCGGTTCGCGCCCGTTCGCCGGACAGCTCCCGCGCCACGACATAGGCCGAGGAGAAGAACAGGCCCGCGATCGCTCCGAAAATCGTGATCGGCAGCTTCTTCGGGAAGACCGGCTGGCTCGGCGCCAGAGCGCGGGAAATGATGCGCGCGTCCGGCGGCGCCGAATCGGCGACGTCCCGCGACAGGGCGGCCTGATATTTTGCGGCGACGCTCGCGAGTTGGTCCTTCAGGATCTTGGCGTCGCGCTGCAGCTCCCGCAATTGTGCGGCGTCGGCGTTCGAGGCGCCAACCGCGCCCTTTTGCTCTTCGAGCAGGGCGGTGAGATTGGCGACCCGGGTCGCGGCGACGCGGGCGTCATTGTCCTGGCCGCGCGCGGCCTTTTCAACCGCCGCGCGAAGCTGCGTCTCAATATCCGACAATTGCGCCTCAAGGCCCTTGATGAGCGGATGGGCGGGCAGCAGCGTCCGCGATTCCAGCGCGAGCTGAGAACGCACCGCGACGCGCTGCTCCGCGATTCGCCGCACCAGATCATTGCTGGAAATTTCGCCGGCGTCGCCAAGGCGGCCCTGTTTCAGCAGATCACGCAGGCCGCGCGCCTTGGCTTCGGCCTCCGATTGCGCCGCGCGGGCCTCGGCGAGCTTGGTCGCGATCTCGCCCAGCTGCTGGGTCGGCACGGAGGTGTTTTCGCTGCTCTCATAGAGGCCGGTGCGGGCGCGGAACGCCTCCATCCTGGCGTCGGCTTCGGCGACGCGCGTCTCGAGCGAGCCCATCAGCGGCCGCAGCGCTTGCGCGGCCTGGTGGGCGCCCTCGCGCTTCGCCTGCGATTTCAGGTCGATATAAAGTTCGGCGACGACATTGGCGCCGCGCGCGGCGAGGTCCGGATCGCGCGAGGTGAACTCGATCTGAAGCACGCGCGTCTTGGACGGCGACATCACCGTGAGATGGTCGATGAAATTGGTCAGCAGGCGGTCGTCGGGCTGCTGGTCGAGCGACCTCCCGCCCAGCCCGAACAAGGCCAGCGGACGCATCAGGGAGGACAGGAAGGAAGCGTCGGGATCGAATTCCGGATTGCCCTTGAGGCCGAGCTTCTGAACGGCCTTGCGGGCCAGATCGCGCGACGTGAGAAGCTGGATCTGGCTGTTGATCGCCTCGGCGTCGAAATCCTGCGGCGCATTGGCGTCGCGCGATCCTTCGGGCGCCGCGCTGGTGAAATAGCTTTCCTGATTTTCGACGAGGATGCGCGCTTCCGCCATATAGCGCGGGCTGACCACGAGGCAGAACAGGAGCGCCGCCGCGGCGGCGCCGAGCGTCGCCTGCGCAATGAGCCGCTTGTTGCGGCCGAGCGCCGCCGTGACGCCGTTGAGGTCGATTTCCCCACGTCCGCCGACTGCCTCAGAATCGAATTCCCGCGCGCCCATCGCACACTCCATTAACCATGCGAAAATCTAGGGGCGCATGGTTGAGGTCAGGTTAACCAAAAGGTTCGGATTGCGCATACCGGCGAGTTTTTGCGCCGCACACAAACCAACAGGCCGAATTTTCCATTTCCTTTCCGATTGTTAGCAAACAGCCCGCCGGAATTGGAAAGCTGTTCAAAACGTTAAAGGCAAAGCTTTGTTAACCATGAAAGGTTAGGTTCTCGACGTGGCCGCGGCGATGCGGCGCCGATTCAGGTCGAAAAAATGCGCCGATCCCTGCTCATTGTCTGTCTCGCCTTGTCGGCCCTGCTCCAGGGTTGCGCCGATGCGCGCCGGAATCCGGCGGGCTTCCAAGCCTATGCGGACACGCCTTATACGCTCGGCCCCGGCGACCGGCTGCGCGTGATCGTGTTTGGCCAGGATTCGCTCAGCAATTCCTTCGCGGTGGACAGCTCTGGCCAGATCGCCATGCCGCTGATCGGCGTCGTGCCCGCGACGGGCCGCACCCCCGCCCAACTCGCCCGCGAGATCGAGACGCGCCTGCGCAACGGCTATGTGCGCGAGCCGCGCGTTTCCGTCGAGGTCGAAGCCTACCGCCCCTTCTTCATCCTCGGCGAAGTGACCACCTCCGGCCAATATCCCTTCGTCAACGGCATGAGCGTCGAAACCGCCGTGGCGATTGCTGGCGGCTATACCCCGCGCGCCCGCAAGGACATGGCCCAGATCACCCGCACCCGGGACGGCCGCACCGTCACAGCAGACGCTCCGATGAACATGCCCATCCGCCCCGGCGACACGATCTACATTCAGGAGCGGTTTTTCTGATAGACATTTTTTTATGAATATCAGTAAGTTACAGATATATTATCATCATTGACGTGAGCTTTGTGGAAACGCCCTTTCCGCCTCCGAGACGCCGGGCCTCTTTTTTAAGATTCGTCGGCTACAAGAGGCGGGATTGTGGAATCCGGGCCTCATGAATCCTCGCGAGCGGAGCTTACGCATCCTGCATGTGTTGCGGGCGCCTGTCGGCGGCCTGTTTCGGCATGTTCTGGACCTCGCGTCGGAGCAGGCGCGACGCGGCCATGAAGTCGGCCTGATCATGGACTCGACCACCGGCGGCGAACAGGCCAGGAGCCAGCTCGCGCGGCTCGCTCCCGCGCTCCGGCTCGGCGCGACGCGCATTCCCATGCGGCGGGAGCCGCATCCCGGCGACGTCGCCGCGATCCTGCGCGTCTGGCGCGAAATCGGGCGGCTGAGGCCCGACGTCGTTCACGGCCACGGCTCGAAGGGCGGCCTCTATACCCGGGCGACCCGCTTCCTGCCCTGCCCCGGGCGCCCGCTGCGGGTCTATACGCCGCATGGCGGCAGCTTTCATCCCCGGCGCGGCCACGATCTCTATCTCGCGGTCGAACGGCTGGCGGCGCGCCGGACCGACCTGCTGCTGTTCGAGAGCGATTACATCGCCGGGCGCTATGCCGCGAGCGTCGGCCCTACACGGGCGCTGCAATGCGTCGCCAAGAACGGATTGCGGCCGGAGGAATTCGCACCCGCCCCGGCGGGACTGGACGGCGCGGAATTCGTCTATGTCGGCGAGCTTTCGAGCTTCAAGGGCGTCGACGTGCTGATCCAGGCTCTCGCCGCGATCCATGCGGGCGGCCAGGCGACGCCGCGGCTGGTCGTCGTCGGCTCGGGCTGCGAATCCCAAAAGCTCGCGGCCCTCGTCGAACAATTGGGCCTGAACGCCCATGTCGGATTTTACGGCGTGCTGCCGGCGCGCGACGCCTTCACGCTCGGCCGGATCGTGGTGGCGCCGAGTCGCGCCGAATCCCTGCCCTATATCGTGATGGAGGCGATCGCCGCCGACAAGACCGTCATCGCCACCGATGTTGGCGGCGTCGGCGAGATTTTCGGACCCTTGCGCGACAAGCTGGTCCCGCGCGACCAGCCGGAGACGCTGGCCCGCGCGATGCTCGCCGCGTTGGGCCAGGACGAGGCCAAGGCGGCGGCCGAGCGCGCCGTTCTGTCGCGCCATGTGGCGAGCCATTTCAGCGTCAAGGTCATGGCGGATTGCATTCTCGCCGCCTATGAACTGGCGCTGGCGCGCCGGGACGGCCCCTCTCTCGCCGAGGCGAAGCCATGACCGGCGCCGACTTCACCGGGGCCGATTTGGCTGCGCCCCGAGCAGCCCTGCGTTGGAGCCTCGATTACCGCAAGCTTCTCAACGTCTTCTTCTGGCTGACCATGTTCAGCGGCTCGGTGGTCTTCATCGAACCCTCGCCTTACGACATCCTGATCCTGATCACCATCGCGCTCTGGGCGGCCGGCGGCTTCACCGTGCATCGCGCGATCCTGCCCATGGCGCTGTTCCTGTCGCTCTGGACGCTTGGCGGCTACATCGCGCTGATCCCCTATTGGCATGAGGAAGACCCCGTCAGCTTCATGCATCACACCTTGTTCATCACCACGACTGGCCTGTTTTTCGCTCTTTTCCTGTCGCAGGAGACCTCGCGGCGCGCCGAACTGCTGCTGAACGGCTATGCGGCCTCCTGCGTCCTCGCGGCGGTGATTGCGGTCGCCGGCTGGTCCGGCGCCTTGGGCGACGACAGCGACTGGACGCTGAGCGGACGCGCCATGGCGCCGTTCAAAGACCCCAATGTGCTGGGCTCCTATCTCGTCACCGGCGTGCTTTATCTGGTGCAGCTCCTGCTGCTGGGCCGAACCCGCCGCTCGTGGCTGGTCGTTCCGAGCCTCGCCCTCATCGTCACCGCGCTCTTTCTGACCTTTTCGCGCGGCTCCTGGGGGGCGACCATCGTGTCCCTCGTCATGGTCGTCGCCTTCCTGTTCAAGACCACCGACAGCCGCGCCCTGCGCCTGCGCATCATGGCCGGCGCGTCAGCGGTTTTTGTCATCGGCGCGATCGGCTTGATGGGCGCGCTCAGCATTGAAAGCGTGCGCGACTTCTTCTTCGAGCGCGCGGCCCTGACGCAGGATTACGACGGCGGCCCGAACGGGCGTTTCGGCAACCAGCTCCGTTCGATCCCGATGCTATTCGACCTGCCCAACGGCTTCGGGCCGCTGCGCTTCCGCCTGACCTTCGGGCTGGAGCCGCATAATTCCTATATCAACGCCTTCGCCTCGAACGGCTGGCTCGGCGGCTTCGCCTTCATCGCATTGGCGTTCTCGACCTTTTTCGTCGGCTTCCGCCAATGCCTGACGCGCCACCCCTTCATGCGCCCGGCGCAGGTGCTCTTTGCCGCGACCTTCGTGTTTTTCATGCAGGGCCTCCAGATCGATATCGACCATTGGCGCATGTTCTACGTCTCGCTCGGCGCCGTGTGGGGCATCGAGGCCGCCCGGCAACGCTGGTTGCGCGAAGGCCTCGCGCAAGCTGGCGAGCGCCCGGAGCTGCCGGGCGCCGAACAGATCCCGCATTAGCAGCAAGATCGGGTTCAGGTGCGCCATGCCGTTGAAACTGAGATGGTTGAATGAAGATCTCATCGCCAACAAAGGCATTGGTCCGGGATTTCACTTCCTCCGGCATGCCCTTTCGCTGATCATCGTCGCGCATCATTGCCGCATCGCCGTTTTCGGCGTGCAAGGCGCGACGCCCGGTTATGTGAAAGGCGCTCCCATCGGCGAGCAGCTATCCTCTCATCTTTCGCCCGGGCTGCTGCTGGTGGAATTGAGCCGGCCCGCCCTTTTTTCACTGGTCGGGCTCTTTTTCGCGCTCAGCGGATTTCTGGTCTTCGCAAGCGCGGCGCGCGCCCCGGACATCAAGACGTTTTTCGGCAATCGCGCGCTGCGCCTGCTGCCGGCGCTTTCCGTCGAGGTCGCCTTGTCGGCGCTGATCCTCGGGCCGCTCGTGACGGAATTGCCGCTCAGGGCCTATTTCAGCGATCCCCAGTTTTTTCGCTATTTCGGCAATATCGTCGGAGAAGTGACTTTCACGCTGCCCGGAGTCTTCCTCCACAATCCCTGGCCCGATCTCGTCAACGCCAACCTTTGGACGCTGCCGCCCGAACTTGGCTGCTATTTGCTCATGCTGGCGATGCTGGCCAGCGGACTGACCAGCAAAAGGCGGCTGCTGGGCGCGCTCACGCTCGCGGCCCTGATCGCGTTCCAGCTTCTGGAAATAGCGGCGCCCGACCTCCTCCCGGTCAGGGCGGATTCGACCCATTTCACGCCTTGGTTCATCGTCTTTCTGTTCGTCGTGGGGGCGGCTTTTTTCGCAAACGCCGACCTGATCCCGCTCCATCCGCTTTTTTTCCTCGGGGCGGCGGGGGTTTATTGGGCGTTGATGCTGCTGGGAGTCCTGCAATGCGTGGCGGGCGTCTTCCTCGCCTATTGCATGGTCTATATCGGCATGGCGGGCTTTGGCTGGTTCGACCGGCTGCTGAAAATGGATCTGTCCTACGGAACCTATCTCTATGGATTTCCGCTGACGCAGGCCTCGGTCTATTTCCTTCTGCCCGCCCTGCGCGATTTCAGCCATCTGACCCAATATGCGATCATCCTGCCGCTGGTGATCGGCGCGACGGCGTTATTCGCCATGTCCTCATGGATCTTCATCGAAAAGCCGGCCTTGAGCCTCCGGCGGCATCTGGTCAGGGAACCCGCGCCGAATCTGAGCGAGGCAGGGGCGCGCGTGAGCTGAAAGCGGCGCTGGATCACGCCGCCGTCGCGCGGCGCCGCCCGAGTATCTCGTGATAGATCGCGCCGACGCGCCTCACATGACGCTCCAGCGTCGGCGGGTCGACCCAGAACCGGTCATAGCTGGCGTCCGACATCGACGCCACGAGAGCATCGTCCTTGGCCTTGACCAGAGCCCGCGCCAGCGACTCCACATTGGCGCTCTCGAACCACAGCCCCGTCTCGCCATCATCAACTTCCTCGCGGCCCGCGCAGCCGTCGGAGACGATGACGGGCGTGGCCATGGCCTTGGCCTCCAGCACGGTCAGCGGCTGGCCCTCGTACCACAGGGACGGAAAGACCAGCGCGCGCGCGCGGCGCATCAGCAATTTGATCTCGCCGGCCGATTTCCAGCCCAGCAGCCGCGCCTCCGGATATCTCTCGCGCAATTGCGCGGCGGCGGGACCGTCGCCGGCGAAAACCGGCGTGACGCCCGCCTTTCGCGCGGCCTCCGCGAAGAGGAACAGGCCTTTTTCGGTCGAGAGCCGCCCGACGAACAGAAAATTTCCAGTTGCTGGCGTGGTCTTGCGGCCCAGATCGAGGCAATCGATCGGATTGGAGACGGAATGGACGCGCGCGCCCTCCGGCAGTCGCCGCGACACCACCCCCGCCTGGAAGCGCGAGATCAGGATGAAATCCTCGAAGGTCCGGGGCAGCCCGGCGACGCGCTCCATCACGACCTGCCGGAGGTTGCGCCAGAGCTTCTGCGTATAGGCGCGGGAGTCGCAGTGGGTCGCCCAGCAGGCTGCTGAGAGCGGCTCCAGCTTGCAGACATGATTGTCGGGGAAATTGTAGAAGCCGCCATTGGGACAGAACATGAAATATTCGTGCATCGTATAAAGGGCTGGCAGGCCCGAGCGCCTGATCGGCTGCGCGATGGCGGCCGAAAGGGCCTTGGCCCAGCCATGCACGTGGACGATGGTGTTTTCGCGCGGCAGGCGGTCAAGCAGCCTCCCCATTTCGGCGGCGGCATGGAAATTCCACACGCCCTGCACGGCGGCGGCGCCTTTGGACGAACTGCCGAGCAGATCGGGCTGGTGGAGGCAGACCACCTCCACGCCTTCCTCGGCGAGGCGCGGATCGACCGGCGCGGCGGCCGCGAAGACGATCGGGTTGTAGCCCGCACGCTTCAGCCCGAGCGCGCTTTCGAGCGCGACCTTGGCCTGCCCGCCCGTGATCGAGGCGTGATCGATCGCGATGACGATATTGATGCAGGAACCCGTTTCGCTCATGAATGCTCCCGCCGCGCGGCGTTGGTGCGCGGATTATCGCTGACAAGAATTTTCGGAAGGCTAATTGGACATGAATAAAGCCCTCGGCGTTCTTAATGCTTGCGCAGGCCTGTTCGGAGCTTGCGGCGTCGCGGCGGCGGCCGCCGCGGCGCATCTGCCGGGCGGCGAGCATCTGAACGCCGTCGCCCTGATCCTGCTGGCCCATGCGGCGGCGCTGCTCGCTTTGACGCCCCGCGCGCGGCCAGGCGAACCGGTCGCCCGGCTCTGGCTTGCCTCGGCCGTCGCCCTCGCCGTGGGAGCCGCGCTGTTTTCGTCCGACGTCGCCTTGCTGACGCTGCGCGGCGCGCGCCTCTTTCCGATGGCCGCGCCGACCGGCGGAACGATCCTGATCCTAGGCTGGCTCGTCGCGTTTCTCGCTGGAATGACAGGGCTTTCGCGGCGCTACCGTTAATTAACGGCGAGGCGTTATCGTCCCAGCCGCTCCACCCACGGGTCCGGGATGAAAGTCGCGATTGTTCATGAATGGCTGGTGACGCGCGCGGGCTCCGAAAAGGTCGTGGAGGAAATCCTCCGGCTTTATCCGGAGGCCGATCTGTTCACCTTGATCTGCGCCTTGCCGCCCGGCCAGGACGACATGCTGCGCGGCCGCAAGGTCACGACCTCCTTCCTGCAGAACCTCTGGGGCGCCAAGACCCGCCACCGTTCGTTCATGCCGCTGATGCCGCTGGCGATCGAGCAATTCGACCTTTCCGGCTATGATCTGGTCATCTCCTCGTCCCACGCCGTCGCGAAGGGCGTGATCACCGGGCCGAACCAGATCCACATCTCCTACATCCATTCGCCCATGCGCTACGCCTGGGACCTGCAACACACCTATCTGGTCGAATCCGGCCTCACGCGCGGCGTTCGCTCGGCATTGGCCCGGCTGCTGCTGCATTACCTTCGCATCTGGGACCTGCGCACCGCCAATGGCCCCGAGCGCATGATCGCCAATTCGGCCTATATCGCGCGGCGCATCGCCAAGGTCTATCGCCGCAAGGCCGATGTCGTGTATCCCCCGGTCGATGTCGCCGCCATGCCGTTCTCCGCGCAGCGCGAGGACTTCTATCTCGCGGCCTCCCGCATGGCGCCTTACAAGCGCATGGCCTTGATCGTCAGCGCCTTCGCCCGCATGCCGGACAAGAAGCTGATCGTCATCGGCGACGGGCCGGAACTGCCGCTGGTGCGCCGGCTCGCGACCTCGAATATCACCGTGCTCGGCTATCTCGGCGACGCGGCCCTGCGCGACCACATGCGCCGCGCCAAGGCCTTCGTCTTCGCGGCGGAGGAGGATTTCGGCATCATGCCGGTCGAGGCCCAGGCCTGTGGCGCGCCGGTGATCGCCTTTGGCCGCGGCGGCGCGCTGGAGACCGTGAGCGGGCTGGCGGACGAAAGCCCGACCGGGATTTTCTTCGACAGCCAGAGCGAAGAGGCCATTGTCGAGGCCGTGGGACGCTTCGAGGCCGCCGCCGGCCGCTTCACGCCCGAAAACTGCCGCACCAACGCCGAACGCTTCTCCGCCGAGGCTTTCCGCACGGCGTTCAAGGGAATCGTGGACGAAGAACTCGCCCGCGCGGCCCCTTTCCTGAGATCATCGCAAAAGCGCCAGCCCCTCGGAGCTGGCCGCTTATGCGAGGGAATCCCCGATCGCGACCCATCGCGATCAGGCGCAGGGATGTAAATTCGCATTTGCCGATTGCCGCGGCGGCGCGGATGATTATCTTGTCGCCATGAAATTCAACATCAGATGGGTTCTGGCCGCCGTCGTCGCCGCACTGGTCGCGCTGGCCGCCGCTCCCTGGACCGTCTCGCAAAGCGCGCAGATCGACGCCATCGAGAGGGCAATCAAATCCGCGTCCAACGCGCGGCTGGTCTCGCACGGACGCTCGGTCTTCGCGATGCTGCCGCGACCCCATATCCGTATCTATGACGTCAGTCTCGATTTCGACGACGGCCTCGCGGCCGTCACGGCGTCGAGCCTGCGCGTCGACCTCGGCCTCGCCGGCCTGTTCACGCGGCGGCTCGACCTCGCCCGGGTGACCCTCGCCGACGCCGTCGTCACCCTCGACCCCTCGCGCTCGATGCTCGGCGCGGGCCTTCCGGGCATGTTGCGGACGCCGCCGGGCGACATCGAAGTGACCAATGGCCGAGCGCTTTTGCGCCGCGGCGCGGGCGAAAAGCCCGAAATGATCGCCGATTTTTGCGAAGCGCGGCTCGAATTCAGCCGCGCCAGCGCGCCGGTTGCACTCACCGGACATTGCGTGCTGCCCTTGCTCGGCGACGACCGCGCGCCGACCCGCTTCGCCCTCTGGGTCGCCAAGCCCGACAATCTTCCGCGCGGCGAGGAAAGCCCCATCACCTTGCGCGCCGATGGCGAGGCCGTGCAGATCAATATGAACGGCGCCTTTGCCTTGGCGCCCAAGCTGCATTTCCGGGGCAGGATAGCTGGGGTCGCGCCGTCTCTGCGCCAGGTCACGCAATGGTTCGGCCTCACCCTGCCGCTGCCGGGCCATTATCGCAATTTCTCGATCAAGGGCGACGCGACGCTCGATCAAAGCCTCTTTTCGATCGCGCCGATCGCCATCACTGTCGACGGCAACTCGCTCGACGGCGCCGCCTCCGTCCGGCTCGACGGGCAGAGGCCGCTGATCGCCGCGACCCTGGCCGGGTCCGACGTCAATCTCGCCCCGATGTTCGAGAATGTTCCCGCCCCGATTTCCGGCGGACAGTGGAGCCGCGACAATTTCACCCCCTCCCATCTCGGCGCGGCGGACCTCGACCTGCGCCTTTCCGCGAGCCATGCGCGTCTGGGCGACTTCCAGGCCGACAATGTCGCCGTTTCGGCGATCCTCAAAAACGGCAGGCTCGACCTGTCGCTCGCCGGAGCATCGGCCTATTCCGGCCTCGCCCACGCTCGCGCGATCATCGCCGAAAGCCCCGAGGGAGTTGATGTGCGCGGCTCCGCCTCAGCCGAAAAGATCGACGTCGCCGCCTTGTTCTGGGACGTGTTCAGGCGCCAGTCGCTTTCCGGCGCCGCGCTCGCGAATGTCAGTTTCGAGACTGGCGGCGATTCCTTCTACGATCTCGCCAGCCGGCTTGATGCGCGCGGCGACTTTACGGTGGAATCGGGCGAGATCTATGGCATCGACCTCGGACTCGCCTTCCGGCGGCTGGAGCGGCAGCCGCTTTCCGCCGGCGTCGAATTGCGCTCAGGGCGCACCTCATTCGACCGCCTGTCCGCGAAATTCAATATCGTCCAGGGCCAGGCCGAGATTGAGGACGGTCTGGCGCGCGACGATCACACCACCGTCGCCTTCTCGGCGCGGGCGCAGATCCCTGATCGCACGGTGGATCTGCACGCCATCGCCACCCGCGCGCCGGCCGCCGCGCCCGACGGCAAGCCGCTGCAAATTGGCTTCGCCTTGTCCGGCGGCTGGGACGACGCGGCGCTGACCCCCGACGCCCTCGGCCTGATCCGGCGTTCGGACGCCGCGGCGCCGCTGCTGCCCAAGCCTGCGCTCACGCCCACGCCCACGCCGACGCCAACGCCACCGCCGCAAAACTAAAACAAGGTGCTTCACCGGGGCTCGCCATGTTCATTCGGCAATTCGAATATCTGGACGCCCTCGCGCGCGAAAAGCATTTCCGCCGCGCGGCGGAGCTTTGCAATGTCTCGCAGCCGACCCTCTCCTCCGCCGTCGCGCAACTGGAGGACGAACTCGGCGTGCTTCTGATCGAACGCGACCCGCGCTTTCAGGGCCTGACGGCGGAGGGCGAGATCGTCCTTTCCCGCGTGCGCCGCGTGCTCGTCGAAATCGAGATGATGCGCGCAGAAGTCGCCGAGGCGCGCGATGGGTTGACCGGCAAGCTGCGGTTCGGCGTCATTCCCACCGCCTTGCCGCTCGCTGTCCATGTCACGGCGCCCTTCTGCGCCGCCTGTCCGACGGTGACGCTCGAAGTGCTGTCGCTGACCTCGGGGCAGATCCTGGAGCGGCTGGCGAATTTCGAACTCGACGCCGGCATGACCTATCTCGACAACGAACCGCTGCCCGGCGTCGTGGCCAAGCCGATCTATGCGGAAACCTATTGCCTGCTGACCCGCGCCGACGGCCCGCTCGGCGACCGCACGTCGATCACCTGGGCCGAGGCGGCCGAGCTGAAGCTCTGCCTGCTCACGGGCGACATGCAGAACCGCCGCATCATCGACGGCATTTTCCGCTCGATCGGCAAAACGCTCAAGCCGGCGATGGAAACCAACTCCATCTTCAATCTCTGCACCCATGCGGCTTTGCCCGGCGTCAACAGCATCGCGTCGACGCAAGTGCTGGAACTGTTCGGACCGCCACAGGGCGTCAAGGCGCTGAAGCTGATCGAGCCGGAAGCGCGTCGCATGGTCGGGCTTGTCGTCGCCGACCGAAACCCGGCGCCGCCGCTGGCGCGAAAGCTGATGCAGACAGCGACGCCTTTACCCCCGCCCGATTGAAGCCTCAAGCCGCAAAGCCGGAAAAAATCGGAACATTGCCCGCGCCCGAGCGCTTGTGGTTCAATCGCTTCGCTTTCCCCGGAGGACCGCCGTGACGCCGCATGTCGAAATCCTCCTCGGGCGCGAAGCCCTGCCCGGCGACCTCGCCCTGCCGCCCGATCGGCGCGGCCTCATCATTTTCGCTCATGGCTCCGGGTCGAGCCGCTTCAGCCCGCGTAATCGCCGCGTCGCCGAAGCCCTCAACGCCGCCGGCTACGCCACTTTGCTGTTTGATCTTCTCTCGGAGGAGGAAGCGCGCGACCGGCGCAATGTCTTCGATATCCCTCTGCTCGGCGCGCGCATGGCCGAGGCGATCGACTGGGCGCGCCATGACGAAAGGGTCTTCGCCGCGCCGATCGGGCTATTCGGCGCCAGCACCGGAGCGGCGGCCGCGATTCACGCCACGGTCGCCCGCAAAGACGAGGTCTCCGCGCTGGTTTCGCGCGGCGGTCGGCCGGACCTTGCCGAAACCTGGCTCGGCGCCCTGTCCGCGCCCGCGCTGTTCATCGTCGGCGGCGAGGATCGCGAGGTTCTGGAGCTCAATCGCGCCGCGCAGAGACAATGCCTCGGGCCGACGGAATTGAAACTGGTTCCCGGCGCCAGCCATTTATTCGAGGAGCCGGGCGCGCTGGAGCAGGTTCTGGCGGCCGCCGCCGAATGGTTCAACCGCCATCTGCGCCCCCGCCCGGTTCTGTTCCGCGACCGGGTTGCGGCGGGCCTCATTCTCGCCAACGCCCTCGTCCGGCGGGCGCCCTCCCGCCCTGTCGTTTACGCCCTGCCGCGCGGCGGCGTTCCAGTCGGCGCCGAGATCGCTCGCTCGCTTGGCGCGCCGCTTGACCTCATATTGGCGCGCAAGATCGGGGCGCCGCAAAATCGTGAGCTTGCGCTCGGCGCCGCCGTGAACGGCGACAAGCCGGAAATTATCATCAACCGGGAGATCGCGCACGCGCTTGGGATCGGCGAAGCCGAAATCCGCCTTCTCGCGGCGCCCGAATTTGCGGAGATCGAGCGCCGCCGCGCCGCCTATCTCGGCGACGCGCCGCCCATCTCCGCGCGCGGCCGGACCGCGATACTGGTCGATGACGGCATCGCGACGGGAGCAAGCATGGAGGCTGCGATCCACGCGCTCAGACGCCGCATGCCGCAAAAACTGATTCTGGCCGTTCCCGTCGCGCCGCCCGACTCGCTGGAGCGCCTTGGCGGCATTGTGGACGAGGTCGTCTGCCTCGCTGCGCCGGCGGATTTCTATGGCGTCGGCCAGTTCTACCGCGAATTCCACCAGCTCGATGACGCCGAGGTCGTCGCGCTGATGGAGGAGTTCAAGAGCGGGAGCTGACGCGGACGCGCTTCCTGCGCCGGACCCCGACGCCGGAGCGCCAATATTGGCCGTTATTGCGCCTTGGACGCCGCCGGTTTCGCTGCCGGCGCCGCCGCCGGGGTCGCCACGGGTTTCTTGCCCTGAACGCCGCCCAGCGCCGCGATCGGCTCGCCGGGAATATCCGCAGGCGCCATCGTCTCGTCGGGCAGGCGCGTCCAGACGCGGGTCTGGCCCAGCAAAGGCGTACCGATATAGCCGCGCAGGTTGAGCTTCTTGTTGTCCGGGGTGACGTCGAGCTCTGCGCTCCAGACCTTGCCGTCGCGCGGATCGAGGATATGCCCGTCCTCATATTTCGCGGCGCCATGGCGCTTCATGCCATAGACGATCACGAGACCCATCATCGGCTGGTTCTTCTTTTCGCCGGTGCAGGCCTTGCACAACGGATCGTCCGGCGGCTCCTCCGGATAGGTCACGGCCTTGACCAGGCGACCCTCATAAAACCCGTTTTTTTCATAGAAATAGAACACGCCGCCGGGGCGCCCGTCATCATTATAGGCCTGCCAGAAACCTGTGAGCAGCGGGCCTTCCACATGTGCGGCGGCAGCGGCCGGCGGGGGCTTAACCGTCTCCGCGACGGCGGAAAAGCCCGTCGTCAGCATCAGCGCGGTTGCGCCGAGAGAAACGCCAAGCGACAGCCCGAGCGTAACGCCAAGACCGGAAAAGGCGCGCGGAAGCCGCGCGTTTTGTTTGGAGCCTGATGTTGGGCGCATGAGCGCTCTCCTGAGGTTCTGCGCGACGCGGAGGATGCGCGATCCTGCCAGCGATCCATGGAAAAATTCAGACGGGGACAAAAAAATCAAACGCCATTGCTTTCGAGCATCTCGCGGCAAGGCTTGGACAATTTGGCTCTGTTCTCCTGCAGGCAGGAGAGAAAGGCGCCGTCGCCGGCGTCCGGCGCAATCTTGTGACAGAATTTGCGAACGTCCGGACGGCAGGCGGCGTCTTGTTCCTTGGTTCCGCCGGCGAAGGCGGCGCCGCCGGAAAGGCTCAGTAACGCGAGTGAAAACGCCACAACCCGAATCTTCATGAATCTTCCTCCAATTCTTGCACGTTTAAAGCCGAATTCAGACATTCTCTGGGCGTTCGGCTTTCGGGGGCTTGCCCATCAGGATGGGCTGGAACAAAACGGCGGCGGCCAAAGTGCAGGCCAGCGACAAGGCCAGCAATTTTCCCATGCTGGACGTGCCGGGATGACTGGAAAACCACAGACTGCCGAAGGCGGTCGCTGTGGTGGCCGCTGAAAAGATCACCGCGCGGGTCAGGCTGGTCTGGAGCAGGTCTGTCTGCCCCTGCCGCCACGCCATGATGTAATAAATCTTGAAGGCGACGCCGACGCCGAGCAGAAGCGGCAACGCGATGATATTGGCGAAATTCAGCGGCATGCCGATCAGGACCATGATCTCCATGGTCACGACGCCCGCAAGCGCCAGCGGGATGAGCGTCAACGCCACGTCTCGCGGCTTCTTGAGCACCAGCATCAGAATGACAGCGATCGAGACGAGCGCCAGCGCCCCGGCCTCGACGAAGGCGCTGACGACGGTGTCGCCCGCTTCCAGAATCGACACCGGCCCCAGAATGGCCTCCGGCTCGACCTTGAGCACGGCGCGCGCGAAGGAGCGCAGATTGTTCGGATCGCCTGAATTGTCCTTGGGCGTGGCCGAAATGCGGGCGCCGCCGGCGGGCGTCATCCAGTCGCGCACCAACACCTCGGGCAGGTTCTCGCGGGTGACGACCTGCGGGCGCAAGGCCTTGCGGAGATTGGCGAAGTCGAAGGCCAGTGGATCGACCAGAGCCGCCCGGGCCGCCTCGCGCCTGTCCGGCGGGGCCGACGCAAGCGTCTCCAACGCGGCCGCGAGCCGCCGCGCCGCCGCGCCGCCGGTTTTCTGCGCCGCGTTCTGCGGGGCGTCGGCGGCCTCGACCAGCTGTTCCGCCGCCTCCTTCAAGGCGTCGATATTTTCGGCGTCGACCATAGGCGCCTGCGGCGTTTTAGGCTCCAGCGCCGGCAGCAGTTTGGTCGCCGCCTTGGCGATCAGGGCGAGCTTCTGCTCTTGATCGCGGGGGATGAAGCTGGAAAGCGTGCGCGCCTCAGCGACGTCGGGCAGCGCCGCCAACTCGGCGGCGATCTTGTCGGCCTGTTCGAGGGTCGGCGCGATGGCCTGGACGGCATAGACGCCATTGTCCGGGTCGCGCGCGAGTTCGAGAAAAGTGGCGACCGATTCGGTGTGCGGATCGCGCAGATTGATCGGGTTGAAGTCGAAACGCAGCCAAAAAAGCAGCGGCAGGCCCGCGACGACGACCAGAGCCGTGCCTGCTATGATGCCGACGCGATGGCGCGACATGAATCTGTCGACCGGCGCAAGCTGCGCAAAGCCGAGCGGCTCCGGCTCGCCGGGAGGGTTGAACAGGGCGATCAGCGCCGGCAGGAAGGTCACGCTCACCGCGAAAGCGACCAGCATGCCGACGCCCGCGATCTGGCCGAGCTCCGACACGCCCTTGTAGTCCGTCGGCAGGAAAGACATGAAGCCCGCCGCTGTCGCCAGTCCGGCGAGGGTCAGCGGCGCGCCAAAATAGAGCGCAGCGCGCGAAATGGCGGCGCCAAGATCGTCGATCTCATGGCGCTCGGCCCGGTAGCGGACGCTGAACTGAATGCCGAAATCCACGCCGATGCCGACGAACAGCACCGCGAAATAGACGGAGATCAGATTGAACGAGCCGACCATAGCCAGCCCGAGCGCGGCGGTGACGGCGAGGCCGACGAGAAGATTGATTCCGACCGCAAGGATGAGGCGGCCCGAGCGCAGCGCGCGCCAGAGGATGAACAGGACGATCGCCGCCGTGATGGTTCCGTCGCGCGCGGCGTGCTCCTTGATGGTTCCAAATTCCTCGTCGGCCATGGCGACCGGGCCGGTCAGGCGCACATTCGCCCCATAGGCGGGAAGAATTTCGGCTGCGGCCTCGCGCAATCTCATGCTGGCGGCGAGGCCCGGCTGCACGGACGAATAATCCATCGCCGGACGCAGCTGAATTACGCCGCGCAATTCGCCCGGCGTGGCGGGGCGCCCTTGCGTGACGACCCGCCAGGAGAAGGTCGCGGGATGGCCGGCGTTGACGGCCTCGACGGTGGTTGCCGCGGCCTCCAGCAGCCCGGTCATCTGGTCGAGCTTCACCCGGTTGGACGTGACGCCGAGCAGGCCGTCCTCCAGCCCGGCGACAAGCCCGACCAGGCTCATGTCCGACGCGAGATCCTGAATAAGGGGCGTCCCCTGCTCCAACCCGTCCAGGGTTTCGCGCAAAGCGTCGGTCGGCAGGAACAGCAGGCCGTTCTGAGCGAAAAAGGGCAGGCCCGCGATATAGGCGACGTCCGAGAAATGCGCCTTGTCCTCCGCCAGCCGGTTCGCCAGCGCGGTCGAGGCTTGCGCCGTCAGCTCCGGCGTTGGCGCCTCGACCACCGCGTAAAGCATTTTCAGGCGGTGGAAGGCGTTCTCGAAAGCCTTTTCGCGCTTGCGCCAGGCGAGATCGTTGGAAAGGAGGTCGTTGACGTCCGAATTGATGTTGAAATGGGCTGCCGTGTAGAAGCCCGCGCCCAGTCCGAGCAACAAAAACGCCACCGTCACGCCGCGCGCATGGCGGACGCAAAATTCGACGATTCGGACGATGGTCGTGGTAAGCATGGGCGCGGGAGAGTTGCGTAATAAACGTGCGAAATCAAGCGAAAGCGCGCGGAAAGATTGGGCCTCGCCTGCGCGGCGCGCGTCGCGGCGGGAAATGTTAACCAATCCGAAGGCGCCCACGGGTTACAGGAAAGTTCGCGCCCTTGGCGGCGTCTGGTCGGAATTCCGTGAAAAGCCGAACCCAAGCATTGCAACATCCCGTTTTTTCATCGCGCGCGCGAGACCCCAGGGCGGATTCGGCCCCCGCCGGGTCGCGCGCCGCGTTGGATCATTTCCTGTTTGCCCCCTACGAAAGAATGGGCGGCTCTGGAGATATCTGGCTCTCCGGCTGCGAGGCCATGGCTCCGGCGGCCCGAGGCCATGCGGCGGCGGAAGCCGCTTTCGCAGGCCTGACGACAGGCGCCGCGCGTCCCCTGCCCCAATGGTTCGAAGAGCTGCGCGGACGTATTGCAGCTCTGTTTGGCGCGCCCGGCTGCGACGCCATTCTGGCCCGGTCCGAGTCCGGGGCCGAAGATATTTTCGACGCCCTTGCGCGCGCCGCGCTGGCGCGGCCGGTCGTCCGCATCGCGGCGGCCTCGCCCGAACGTCCCGGAGACTCCGAGCCAAACAACCCGGCCTTTGCGCTCCGCGACCGCTACGGCCTGCCCCGGGACGCCGACGCAGTCGACGCCGAGGCGGCGCGTCTGGCCGCCGAAGCGATCGCACAAGGCCGCGACGTCGCCCTCCATCTGGCCGATTGTTCGGAAAGCGGGCTGGCTGGCCCGACGCGCGCCGCCGCCGAGGCCATTGCCGCGTCCTTTCCCGGTCGGGTGCTGGTCCTGATCGACGCGCGCCAGATGCGTTGCGCCCCGCAGCGCATCGCTGCGGATCTTCGCGCGGACTTCGCCGTTCTGCTTTCGGGCTCGACCTTCGCGGGCGCGCCTCCGGGCGCCGCCGCGCTGCTGCTTCCCCCCGGATTGGCTGAGCGGATTGAAACTTTCGCGCTTCCGGACCTCGTCGCCACGCGTTCGGCCGCGATGGACTGGCCGCCGCACCTGCGCGACCGCATGCGCGGCGAATTTTCCGCGCTCGCCGATCTTGGCCTCGGTCTGCGCTGGGAATGCGCGCTGGCGGAGCTGGAAACATTTTTCGCGCTCGCGCCTGAGCCGCGCGCGAAAATCGCCGCCGCCTTCGCGCGCGAAATCCGCCGCCACCTTGCCGGAGCGCCCGCGCTGAAGCTGATCGACGATGGCTGGCGCGCGGAGGAATCGCGCATGATCTTCCCAATCCTGACCTTCGACGAGCGGGGCCGCCCGCTCAAGACCGAACCCTTGCGCCGCGCCCTCGCGGAACCCGGCGCCCGTCGCGGCGGCTGGGCGGCGCGCGGACGGCCGGTTCACGTCGGGGCGCCCTTGCGCATCGGCGCCATGAAGGCCCTGCGCCTCTCCCTGAGCGCGCCGCCGGTCAATGACGTGGCGGAACGTTTGAGCGAAGGCCGCAATTTCGCCGCCGCCTTCCAGCCTCTGGCGGACGATCTGCTGGAAGCCTTCAGCCTGTGGAGCGAAATCGCGGCGGCGGATTAGCACTCGTCCTCAGCGGCGCATAACGTTCAGGCCAGGGCGCCAAGGCCGAGCAGGAACGCGAACAGCGCCTGGGTCTGGGCTGTGCGCGCCAGCACGGCGTTCAGCTCCTGCCCCGGGGGCGTGGCGTAAAGTCTTTTTGCCTGCGCCAAGGCTAAAGGCGCCGCGCCAAAGGCGAGCCAGAGCGTGCGCTGCGGCGCGAGGGCGATCAGCACGCCGAGCAAAAGGAAGGGCCCCGCCATCATGGCCGCGAACAAGATGCGTGAAGCGCGCGGACCGGCGACAATGGCCAGGGTCCGGCGCCCGACGCGGGCGTCGGCGGCGGCGTCCCGGACATTATTGACCATCAGCACGCCCGCCGCGAACAGGCCGAGCGCGAGCCCCGCCAGCATTGGCTCGGGCGCGAGCGCGCCCGCAGCGAGCCAATAGGTCCCGCCCACGGCGCCGAAACCGAAAAAGGCGATGACGAATAATTCGCCAAGCGGCGTGTAGGAAATCGGCGCCGGACCGCAGGCGTAGGCCCAGCCGGACAGGAGCGAAAGCGCGCCAAGCGCCACGATCGGCCACCCGCCGACGACGGCCAGATAGAGTCCGCCGAGCGCGGCGAGCGCGAAACAGCCGAAAGCCGCACGCTTGATCTCGCCCGGCGCGAGCAGGCCGCTGGCGGCGGCGCGTTTCGGGCCGAGGCGGTCGGGCCCGTCGCCGCCGCGCTCGAAATCCCCGGCGTCATTGAACAGATTGGTCGCGATCTGGATGCACATGGCGGAAAGCGCCGCGACAAATATTGGAGGAAAATACACCCGGCCCGCAAAAGCGTGAGCGAAACAGGCGCCGACGAAGACCGGCGCCAGCGCCATGGAGAGCGTGCGCGGCCGTGCGGCGGCGATCCAGACGCGGAGGCGCGACGGGAGGTCCGGGCTTTGGCTCACGCTCATGTCGGTTCCTTTTGCAGCCGCAACGCGGCGGCGCGGCGCTCGAAAGCCACTATCACACTGCGCTCGAACTCGCTCGCGGCGAGCGGCGCCAGCGCGTTCAGGACGGAGGAAGAAAATTCCAGATCGAGGTCGCAGGACAAAAGGCAGCCCTCGCCCTCCGGCTCGAACAGCCAGCGCAGGCGGAAGGCGCGGAGCGCCCCCAGCCGTGACTGGATCACCAGTTCGCGCGGCGGATCTTCACGCGCCTCGCTGACGAAGGATAGGCGCAACGGCCCTAGTCCGAAGGCGTTCTCCACCCGCCGCACCCCGCCGTCGCGCGAAAGGATGCGCGCGCGTCGGCAATGGGGGATGAACGCCGGATAGGATTCGATGTCGTTGACGAGAGCGAATAGTCTTGACGGCGCGTCATGCGGGAAGAATTTCGTGAATTTGCGCCGCATCGCTCTCCTTTCGCCGCTCCAACCGAAGATCCGTGCTATTTGCGGAAGCGCAACTTTCCGGGCGCGCGGGAATTGTAACCTCGGGCAAGCCCTCCGCCCAGCGCCAGGATTCTTCGAACAGCGAGCGCGCCATGAGTCTCGAACAAGTCGCCCATTCCCTGCTCGCCGAAGCCTTGCTCGCCACCGGCGGCGACGCCATTCTCGCCGTGGATCGCGACGGGATCATCACGTTCTGGAACCCCGGCGCCGAACGCATCTTCGGCTTCGCGCAGGAGGAGGCGGTCGGCAAGCCGCTGGAGATCATCATTCCGGATTCGCTGCGCGCGCGGCATGACGAGGGCTTCCGCAAGACCATGGCGACTGGAGAGACGCGCTATGGCGCGGGCGAGCTCCTCGCCGTTCCCGCCCTCACCCGCGACGGGCGGCGCATCTCGATCGAATTCAGCATCGTGCTGATGCGCGACGCCTCCGGCGCGCCCGAGGGAATGGCGGCGATCATGCGCGATGTCACCGCGCGTTTCGAGGAAAGCCGCGCGCTGCGGAAAAGGCTCGCCGAACTGGAGCGCGCCGCTCAGCTCATGGCGAAGGCGACGACCAGCGGCAGCGTGACGTAAGAGGCGAGCGTCGAGAGCAGGACGAGGCCGGCGACCTCATCGGGATCGGCGCCATACATCCGGGCGAAGAGATAGTTGAACACCGCCACCGGCATGGAGCTTTGCACGATCAGCACGCCGCGCTCGATTCCGCTCATGCCGAACAGCCAGGCGACGAAGGCCCCGCCCGCGACGCCCATTCCGATCCGCGACAAAGCCAGAACCGTCTGCCGCGCCTTGTTGGTGGCGCGGAATTCCGCCAGTGCGGCGCCAAGGCCGAGCAGCATCAGTGGGATGGTGACATTGCCGACCATGGTCAGCGTGTCGGTCAGCCATTTCGGCCCGACAAAGCCGATCTGGGCGCAGACCACGGCCACGATTGCGGCGTAAAGAAAGGGCGCGCGAAACAACCCGCCCAGCGTGACCTTGCCGCGCGCGATCGCTGGGCCGAAGCTGAATTGGCCGATGGTCGTGACCGTAAAATAGATCATCGCCAGCGCGAGGCCGCGCTGGCCGAACGCGAACAGGCAGATCGGCAGGCCCATGTTGCCGATATTGGGAAAGACCAGCGACGGCAGATAGACCCGCTGCGACAGGCCCGCGAGACGCAAGGCCGGCGCCGCAATGAGGGCGAAGAGGATCAGGCAGGCGAGGCTCGCCCCGCCCATGCGCCACAGATCGGACAGGGCGAACTGCGTCTTTGACAGCGTCACGAAAACCAGCGCCGGCGCGCCCAGCCGCGTGACGATGCGCGTGACGAATTCATGATCGAATGGCAGCCCGCGCCAGCGCCAGACATAGCCGGCGCCCGTGACGAGCATGACTGGCGCGGCGATCCCCGCAAGCGAGGCGAGCAGCGTCACGCCCATGGCCAAAACGCCGGAATTTCGGACAAG
The DNA here is from genome assembly GCF_030056575.1 of Rhodoblastus sp. 17X3. Taxonomy (GTDB): domain Bacteria; phylum Pseudomonadota; class Alphaproteobacteria; order Rhizobiales; family Beijerinckiaceae; genus Rhodoblastus. The sequence goes on from NZ_JASHHX010000011.1 coordinate 77,480, forward strand.
GCGCCCTCGCCGCTGGTGAAATTTGCCGCCCGGCGCCCGCGCGCCGATTCAGCCCCGCAAACCTAGCGCCCGCGGCGGCGCGGCTGCAAGCCGCCGGAGGGCGGATTGTTTTTTTACGATCGGCGGGGCCTAATCGCGCCCGTCCTCGGAGAGTCTTATGTTTTCGCTTCTGGCCCAAAAACGTTTCGCGCCCCTGTTCTGGACGCAATTCCTCTCCGCCTTCAACGACAATTTCCTGAAGAACGCGCTGATCTTCCTGATCATGTACAAATTGTCGGGGCCCCATGCGGAATCCCTGATCACTCTGGCGGGCGCGGTGTTCATCCTGCCCTTTTTCATCCTGTCCGGCCTCGGCGGCCAGCTGGCCGACCGCTACGACAAGGCGATGATCGCGCAAAGGCTGAAGCTGGCCGAATGCGTCGCCGCTTTGGTCGCCGTGGTTGGTTTCGTCGAGCAATCCGTGCCGCTGCTTTTTGGCGCTTTGGCCCTGTTCGGGATCATCTCGACCCTGTTCGGCCCCATCAAATACGGCATCCTGCCGGACCATCTCGAAAAATCGGAACTGCCCGCGGGCAACGCCCTGATCGAGGGCGCGACCTTCATCGCCATCCTGCTCGGCACGATCGTGGCCGCGCTCGCCTCGCGCGACGGCGGCGACCCGACCAAAATTTCCGCCGCCATGCTGCTGGTCGCGCTGGCCTGCTATGTCGCCAGCCGCTTCATTCCGCCGACCGGAAACGAAGCGCCGGACCTGCGCATCGATTCCAACATCTTCCGTTCCACCCGCGACCTCCTGAGCGATCTCTGGGCCGATAAGCGACTTTGGCGCGCGGGCGTGATGGTCAGCCTGTTCTGGATGTTCGGCGCCATCGCCCTGTCCGTCCTGCCGCCGATGATCAAAATGCGCATGGGCGGCGAGGAGATGGTGGTCAGCATCTATCTCGGAGTCTTCGCGATTTCGGTCGCGCTGGGCTCAGGGCTGGGCTCCTTCCTGTGCAGCGGCCGCATCATGCTGCTGCCCGCGCCGCTGGCGACCCTGGCCCTGGGCTTTTTCTCCGCCGAACTTGCGTTCGCCCTCCATTCCATGCCGCCTGCCGCCACGCAGTTGAGCGTCAGCGCCTTTTTCCAGAACCCCGCCGCCTGGCGCGTGAGTTTCGATCTCGCGGGCATGGCCCTGGCGGGCGGCGTGCTGGCGGTGCCGAGCTTTTCCGCCGCGCAGGCCTGGGCGCCGATTGAAAAGCGCGCGCGCGTCGTCGCCGCCATCAATATTCTCAACGCCGCCTTCATGGTCGTCGGCGCGTTCGCCGTCGCGCTGCTCCAGGCCGGCGGCCTCGGCCTCGATGGCGTGTTTGGCCTGATGGCGCTCGTCGCGGCGATCAGCGCCGTCTGGATGCTGGCGCGGCTGCCGACGAACCCGATGCGCGATTTCCTCTCGATCCTGTTCGTCGCCTTTTACCGCCTTGAGGTGAAGGGCCGCGACAATATCGCCAAGGCGGGCCCCAACGCGATCATCGCGCTCAACCATGTCAGCTTTCTCGACGCGGCGCTGGCGCTCTCGGTGCTCGACCATGATCCGGTCTTCGCCATCGATTCCAGCATTGCGCAGCGCTGGTGGGTGAAGCCCTTCCTGCATTTTGTGCGCGCCATTCCGCTCGATCCGACCAAGCCGATGGCCACGCGCAGCCTGATCCACGCCGTCCGCAATGGCGAGACCCTTATCATCTTTCCAGAGGGCCGCCTCACCGTCACCGGCACGCTGATGAAGGTCTATGACGGCGCCGGACTGATCGCGGAAAAATCCGGCCGCAAGGTCGTCCCCGCCCGCATTGAAGGGCTGGAGTCCTCGATCTTTTCGCGCCTTTCGCGCCGTCAGGCCCCGCGCCGCCTGCTGCACAAGGTCACCTTGACCTTTCTGGAGCCGGTCGAACTCAAGGTGGACGCAAACCTGCGCGGCAAGGCGCGGCGGCAGGCGGCGGGCGCCGCGCTCTATGAGATCATGTCCGATCTCTTTTTCCGCACCGCCGATCTCGACCAGACGATCTTCACCGCCGTCGCGGCGGCGGCGCGCAAGCACGGCATGGGCCGGATCGCACTGGAGGACCCGGCCTCCCCCGCCCTGTCCTATCGCAAGCTGCTGATCGGGGCGCGCCTGCTCGGCGAGCAATTCGCGCCTCTCGCTCCCGCAGGCCAATCCATCGGCCTGATGCTGCCCAACGCCAATGGCGCCGGCGCGGCCTTTCTGGGCCTTGTCTCCGCCAACCGCCCGCCCGCGATGATCAATTTCAGCGCCGGTCCGGCCAATGTCCTTTCCGCCTGCGCGGCGGCGGAAGTGAAGACCATCGTCACGTCCTATGCCTTCATCGAAAAGGCCAAGCTGCAAAATCTGGTCGAGCGCGTCGGCGAAAAGATCGACTTCCTCTATCTGGAGGACCTGCGCGACAAGATCTCGACCTTCGAAAAGCTGCACGCCTTTGTCCGCTGCGGCGCGCCGATCGTTCCGGCCAAACCTCAAGATCGCGCGGTCATCCTGTTCACCTCCGGCTCGGAGGGCGCGCCCAAGGGCGTCGTGCTGTCGCATCGGAACCTTTTGTCCAATGTGGCGCAGGCCGCCTCGCGGATCGATTTCGGCCGCGACGACCGGCTGTTCAACGTGCTGCCGATTTTCCATTCCTTCGGCCTGACGGGCGGCCTCGTCCTGCCGCTGGTTTCGGGCGTGCCGATCTATCTTTATCCCTCGCCGCTGCATTATCGCGTGATTCCGGAGCTGATCTACGCGACCAACGCCACCATCCTGTTTGGCACCGATACGCTGCTCAACGGCTACGCCCGCTCGGCCCACCCTTACGACCTGCGCTCGCTGCGCTACATCATCGCGGGCGCGGAGGCGGTGAAGGAATCCACCCGCCGGCTCTATGCGGAGAAGTTCGGCCTGCGCCTGCTCGAAGGCTATGGCGTGACCGAAACCTCGCCCATCCTCGCCCTCAACACGCCGATGTTCAACCGCTTCGGAACGGTGGGGCGGCTATGTCCGGGCGTGGAGCCGAAGCTCGAAAAAATCGCGGGCATCGACGACGGCGCGCGCCTGCATGTGCGCGGCCCCAATATCATGCTCGGCTATCTGCGCGCCGAGCGGCCGGGTGTGCTGGAGCCGCCGCCGGAGGGCTGGCACGACACCGGCGACATCGTGGCCATCGACGCGCAGGGTTTTGTCGCCATCAAGGGCCGCGCCAAGCGCTTCGCCAAGGTCGGCGGCGAGATGATCTCGCTTGCGGCGGTGGAGACTCTCGCCGCGCTCCGCTGGCCTGACGCCAAACTGGCCACGGTCGCCCTGCCCGATCCGCGCAAGGGCGAAAGGATCATCCTCTGCACGGATCATCCGGGCGCCAGCCGCGCCGATTTCATGGCGGCGGCGAAGGCGCAAGGCGCGTCAGAGCTGATGTTCCCGGCGCAGGTGCTGGTGATCGACAAGCTGCCGCTGCTTGGCTCTGGCAAGACGGATTACCCGGCCTTGACCACCCTGGTCTTGGCCCGGCTGGCCGATCAGGCAGGCGCCGCTTAGCGGTCGCCACCCCAACAAGGCGTTACGGATCAAAAATAAGGATTTCTTGAGAAAAGTGGCGCCGATTTTGCTGCGCTGCACACATGGAATGAGAGAGGCGAGCCATGTGTGAGATTATCCAGTTCCAGGCCAAAAGAAGCAGCTATCTCCGCCGCAAAGCAGATAAATATGCGGAAATATCCAGCCATCACGCCGCCCGCGTCGAATGGCTGAAGCGAAACGGCGCCCCCCTTGCCGATCAGGTCCGGGCGTCGCTCGACGCCGAAAAGGCCGATCACGACTGCCGCGAAATTGTGCAGACATTGGCTGAACTGCCGGATGACGCGCCGCACGACCTCCATTCCTAGCGCTTCGTCCGAATTCGCGAGGACCGGATATGGAATGTTCCGGCCCGAGTGAATATCTCCGCCCGGATTGGCAAGACAGGCCGTAAAAGCGCGCGCCTGCGGCGCCGGAACCCCGACGGAGACGGATGTTGAGCGATATTCTGGTGGTATGCCCGCAATGCGGCAAGGTGAACCGCGCCGGCCGGGAAAAGCTCGCGGGCGGGTCGCGGCCCGATTGCGGCGCCTGCGGCGCGCCGCTGTTTCCGGGCGTTATCGAGGCGAGGGACGACGCCGCTTTCCAGCAACATGTGGCGCGCAGCAGCCTGCCGATCGTCGTCGACTTCTGGGCGGCATGGTGCGGACCGTGCAAGGCGATGGCGCCGCAATTCGCCGCCGCCGCCAGGCAGCTTGACGCGTCGGCGCGTTTCATCAAGGTCGATACGGAAAAGCTGCGCGAAACCGCCGCACGTTTTTCCATCCGCAGCATCCCGACGCTCGTCATGATCTCGGAAGGCAAGGAAATCGCGCGCCAGGCGGGAGCGACCAACGCCAATGCGATCGTCCACTGGGCGCAGAGCCACATGCAGCGCGCCTGATCCCGCGCCGTCCCCCGATGGCTCAGGCGGCGCCGCAGGACTCCATTTTCGAATAATCGATCTTTTCGTCGAAAAACTGCGAAGAAATCTGATCGACGCTGGCGATATGATTCGCCATCTTCTGCGCCAGCGTGAAGCCGATCAGATGCCGGCGCATTCGTGGCTCGGCCAGCGCGAAGGCCTCGCGCAGCGCCTCCGCTTCGGCGAGCAGCGCGGCATGCTGCCCGCGATGACACGGCAGGACCGGGACGCCGACCCGCTCCATTTCCGCCTCCTCGCGCGCGAAATGCGCGGCCAGTTCCGCGACAATGGCGTCGAGATGCGCCGTCAGGCCGTCGTCCGCGATCTTCGGCGTGCGGGCGAACATCTGTTCAAGGGCGTAATGGTCCTCGTCCATGACGCGGACGCCCAAAGGCAATTGAGGCAATTGAGGCAATTGGAGCAATTGGGGCAGTTTCATGCGATCCTCTTCAGCGAATGGGACCGGTCAGTCAAGGCGGGGCCGCAGCAAAGCCGGGCCATAGACGAGGGCGAAGCCTAGAAAAGCCGCGACCCAGGCGAAAGCGGCGACGTGGAGCAGGACGAAGCTCGCCTGCGGCGCCAGGGCCGCACAGATCCGCGTGGCGGCGGCGAGCAACACGGCGGCGTAGACGAATTTCGTTCCCCATCCCGCATGCAGCGCGCGCCCGGTATGGCCGAGGCTGGCGCGCGTCATCACGGCGAGAGTCATTCCGCCGATCGCGCCCACGCCCCAGGCGTGGATTCCGGCGCTCGCCGGAACCGCCGGAACAAAGGCGGCCAGCCCGCTCAGCACGAAGCCGATCGGCACGAAAAGAAAAGCAAGGTGCAGGATCGCCACCAGCGGATCGCCCGCGGCTCGGTCGCCCGCCCAGCGCGCCAGCCGCGCGGCATTCAGGAGGCCAGCCGCGATCAGGGCCAATCCGACCGCCCTGTTCTCGGGCGCCAGCACCCAGCCGATCAGCGAAGCGACAGAAACAGCCATGCAAATTCCGTCGAAGCGCACGAAGGTCTGCGGCAGCCGCCCTGCGCCGCGACGCTGAAGAAAAGTATGGGTGAAGCTCGGCACGATGCGGCCGCCAATCAGCATGATGAGCGCGATGATGACCGCAAGAGCGAAGCGCCGGCCATGCGCGGCGTCGCCGGTCAGATGCGCCTCGATATGAAAGGCGGCATTGGCGACGAGAAGCAGCGTGACGACGATCAGCACCCGCAGATTTCGCTTGTTCTTGCCAGCAAGAATTTCGCGCGCCATGGCGGCGCAGAGCAGCGCGAGAAAGGCGCAATCGACCAGCGCCGCCAGCGCCCACCCAATCTGGCCCGATAGCGCCACCGCCACGCGGCCCGCAAGCCAGACCGAAAAGAGCAGCAGCAGCGGACGCCCCTGCAATGGCAGACGGCCGGTCCAGTTCGGCACGGCGGTCAGGAGAAAGCCGGCCACAACAGCGGCGCCATAGCCGAACAAAGCCTCATGGGCGTGCCAATCCATGGGCTGGAAAGCGTTGGCGAGGGTCAGTTCTCCGAAATATTGCGGCAGCCAGACCATGACCGCGACGACCGCCCAAAGCGCGCCGGCAAGGAAGAACGGCCGGAAGCCATAGCTGAACAAGGCTGGCCCGGCATAGCGACGTCGGCTTCTGATTTCGGACATGACATTTCCCTGGTTGCGCTCCCTCGGCTAAACCTTCCGGGTCTTCGCGACCTTGTGCGCGGACAAACAATCGGCGTTTTCAGGGGCGTTTGCATGGAGCCACTCGACCTGAACTCGCGCCAGCGGGCTCCATGCCCAAAGCCGGAGGGCGCGCATATTCCCGGGCTCTTCGTCGCGCCCAAACACAGCTTCGGGATCGCTTTAGGCCCAGCGCCGTCTCAGGGCTGTAGCACGTAGCTCCCCGGCGCCGCTTCAAGGACTGGATAGCCCTTTTCCGGCGCGCCCAGCGGCGGCGGCTCCGCACGGCCGTGCGATTGCCGCTCCAGCCAGGCCACCCAGGCCGGCCACCACGAGCCCTGCTCGACTTTGGCGGCGTCGCGCCAGCTATCGGGACTGGCGTATTGCGCGCCCGCCGGGCGGTGGGATGCGCGATAGCTGCGGCCCTTGTGGCCCGGCTCGCTGACGATCCCGGCGTTGTGGCCGCCGCTCGTCAACACGAAGGTCGTGTCGACATCCTCCAGCAGGTTGATCTTGTACACCGAGCGCCACGGCGCGACATGGTCCTTTTCCGTCGCGACCACGAACAGCGGCGCGCGAATATCGCCGAGAGAAATGGGCTCGCCGCCCTCGACGCGATAGCGACCCTCGAACAGGTCGTTGTCGAGGAAAAGTCGGCGCAGATATTCGCTGTGCATGCGATAGGGCAAGCGGGTGCCGTCAGCGTTCCACGCCATCAGATCGTTCATCGGCGCGCGGCGGCCCAGCAGATATTCCTGCACGATGCGCGAGCCGATGAGGTCGCTCGACCGTAACAGCTGGAAGGTTCCAGCCATCTGTTTGGCGTCGAGATAGCCCTGCTCCCACATGACGTCTTCGAGGAAGCTCAGCTGGCTGTCGTCGATGAACAGGGTCAACTCGCCCGCTTCGGTGAAATCCGTCTGCGCCGCGAAGAGCGTCACGGAATTGAGCGCCTCGCTGCCCTGCTCGGCGAGCCAGGCGGCGGCGATCGACAGCAACGTGCCGCCGAGGCAATAGCCGACCGCATTGACCTGCTGGCCCGGGACGATGGCCTGGATGGCCTTGAGCGCCTCCAGCACGCCGAGGCGCAGATAGTCGTCGAAGCCGAGATCGCGGTCTTCGGCGTCCGGATTGCGCCAGGAAATCATGAAGACTGTATGGCCGCGATCGACCAGATATTTGACCAGCGAATTCCCCGGCGAGAGGTCGAGAATGTAATATTTCATGATCCAGGCCGGGACGAACAGCACCGGCTCGGCCTGAACCTCGGTCGTCGCCGGCTTGTATTGAATGAGTTCGATCAGACGATTGCGATAGACCACCGCGCCGGGGGTCGCAGCGACCGCTTCGCCGGGGCGGAATTTCTCGGCGCCGATAGGCGGCTTGCCGCCCGCCTCCCGCTCCCAATCGGCCCAGAAATTCATCGCGCCGCGAATGAGGTTCTGCCCGCCTTCCGCGAGCGTGGCCTGGAGAACGTCCGGATTGGTGGCGATGAAATTGACCGGCGAGACCACGTCGAGCGCCTGCCGCCCCATGAAATTGACGACCTGCTCGTGATGCGGCGAGACGCCGCCGATCCCGGTCGTCGCATTGTGCCACCATTGCTGGTTGAGAAGAAACCATTGCTGGAAGAAGCAGAACGGCGGCTTGCTCCACGCTTCGCTCTTGAAGCGCGAATCCTGCGGCAGAGGCTCGATGCAGGGTTCGCCAGCGGGGTTGCCGCAGGCGCGCGCAACATGGTTGGCGAAACGGATGGCCTTGCGAAGCCCTTTTTGCGCCAATTGCTGCTGCTTGGCCGGGGAAGCCAGAAAATGCGACGCCCAATCGGCATAGGCCAGCCACAACGACGCCGGGGACAGCCCCATGGTGTAGCGCGCGAGGCCCGCATGCAGCAGGCGATCGAGCGCAGCCGGCGGATCGGTCTTTTCGGTTCCAGCGGCGCGCGGCGGCACGCTCCGCTCCAGCGGTCGGACCGCAACATTGGCCGCCGGAATAGCGAGAGACGCGGAGATCGGGCGCTTCGTGACCTGGACAGGCGCGAGCGCGCCGCCCGCGGCGGCCTCAGCTGGCGCGATTGCCGCCGGGGCCTTTGTCCGCGCGCGCCGCCGCGCGCCATTTGGCGACGGAGCTTCAGCGCTCATGATCGGTTTCCGCATCGTTCTCGCTCCACCTCGCGCGCGCCGCATGGCGCGAACCGCCCGGATCCCAGCATGAATATTCGGAACCGGCAATAAGGGGGATCAAATTGTCCTTTCCGAGAACGCCGACCCATCGACGCGACGTTTCATTCCAGGGAAAGCGCTCGTCAACGGCGTTTGAAACCGTCATTTTAACGCGGCGCCTCGCGCCGATCCTGTGGTATTGAGGCACGCGCAAACCGGGCGGCGGCCGACATCCGGCGCGGACCCGGCCCGATCGGCAAACCTTGGAAAGGCCCGCATGAAAATCGCTGTCGCAGGCATGGGCTACGTCGGCCTCTCCATCGCTGTCCTGCTCGCCAAAAGGCACAAGGTCGCGGTGCGCGATATTTCACCGGAAAAAGTGGCGAAACTGCTCCGCAACGAAGCCCCTTTCGCCGATCCGGAACTGCAGGAAGCGCTGGCGACCGCCGCGCTCGACCTGACGGCGACGCTCGACGCGCGCGAGGCCTATAAGGGGGCCGACTATGTCGTCATCGCGACGCCGACCGATTACGACCCGAAAACGAACGTGTTCGACACCTCGTCCGTCGAAGCCGCGATCGCGGAAGTGACGGCGATCAATTCCACGGCCACGATCGTCATCAAATCGACCGTGCCGGTGGGCTATACGAAGCATTTGAGCGAGACTCTCGGCAACAGCCAGATCATCTTTTCTCCGGAATTCCTGCGCGAAGGCCGGGCGCTCTATGACAATCTGCATCCCTCGCGGATCGTCGTCGGCGAGAAGTCGGAGCGCGCCGAAATTTTCGTGAACCTGCTCAGGGAGGGCGCGGTCAAGACCGACGTGCCCACCCTCCTGACCAATTCCAATGAGGCGGAGGCGATCAAGCTCTTCGCCAACACCTTCCTGGCGATGCGGGTGTCCTTCTTCAACGAGCTGGACAGCTACGCCATGGCGCATGCCCTCGATACGCGCCAGATCATTGACGGCGTCTGCCTCGATCCGCGCATCGGCGATTACTACAATAATCCGTCCTTCGGCTATGGCGGCTATTGCCTGCCCAAGGACACCAAGCAGCTTCTCGCCAATTACCGTGAAATTCCGCAGAATCTCATCCAGGCGATCGTCGCGTCCAACTCGACGCGCAAGGATTTCATCGCGGACGCCATCATCCAGCGCAATCCCGGGGTTGTGGGCATCTACCGCCTCGTCATGAAGGCCGGCTCGGACAATTTCCGCTCGTCGAGCATCCAGGGGATCATGAAGCGGATCAAGGCCAAGGGCATCGAGGTCATCGTCTACGAGCCGGCGCTGAAGGAAGTTGAATTCTTCCGCTCCCGCGTCGTCAGCGATCTCGACGCCTTCAAGCGCGAGGCCGATATCATCCTCTGCAATCGCCGATCCGATGTTCTCGCCGATGTCGCGGACAAGATCTATACGCGCGACCTGTTCGGCGCAGATTGACGCCCATCGACGCCGGACGGAATGGAGCGCCCGTCCGATCGCACGCGGTTAATGACAGGAATTGGCGCTATTAACGACGCGCCGCGATCGCGCCGGCGACTGGTTGCCTTGGCTGGAAAGTTGAGTTTAGCTGCACCGCGAAAGCTCGTGTGGCATTGCAGCAAAGGCGAGGTGACAGATGGGGCAGTCCTTGCTCGAAGCCGCCATGCTCGCCGTCAATCTCGCGCATGGACTCCATATCGAGGCGGCTGCGATTCTGCCGCCAGACTTCCGCGAAACGGCGATTGCGACGGAAAATCGCGCTTACCTCGATCAAATGGCCGCGCTCGGCTGCTCATCTGCGTCTGCCTGCGCCAATCCCGCCGGATCCGGGCGCTGCGCGTCCATCGCCGCCGCTGACGGAACGCAAACGCCGCCCGACGGCGTCGCCGTCGATTACGGCGGCGCGCGATGGAACGTCCAGACCAGCTATCATGGCTGGCCGGGCGAGACCGGAAGCTTAGCGATCCAGCCGGACGGGATCGTTTCGATCGCCGCGCGCGCAGGGAACCGGGCGTGGTTCGACCCGACGCGGAAGATCCGGGCGGAATTCTGCGGCCGCGAGCGTTTTTCCGAAGACGCCGAAATCCACCTGAAATTCAAGGTCCGGCTCGACGCCTCCAGCGTGATTTCGGGCCTCGACTGGATCATCATCGCCCAGATCCACCAGGCCGACATGCGCTATGCCGATGGCGCCTTTGTCGAGGCGTCTCCTCCTTTCGCGATCGCAATCGTCCAGGGCCCGAAAGGCGAGGAACTGGCCGTTTCCGGCGAGACCGCGGCGGTCCCGATGCGCGAACCGGAGATCGACCCGCCAACCGGCCTCCAGTCAAACGGTCCCGATGGGCCGAAATGGATCAAGCGCTTCGCTCCGCACAGGCAGATCGGGATCTCGGCGCCCTTTTCGCGGGGCGAATGGCATGAAATCGAATTTCGCTTTCGCGACGGTCACGGCCGGGCGGGCGCGGTCTTCGTATCTCTGGACGGCGCCGTCCTCGCGGACGAGAAGGGGCTTCCGACAGGCTATTCCTATGTGGACGACCTGCGGAACACCCCCTTCGCGGGAGGTCCTCAACTCATCGGGTCCTATGTCAAATTCGGCCTCTACGCCGGAAAGTTCGAGGGCGACCCTCCGCCGAACGTCTTTTTGCAGCTTCATTTCAAGGACGTTGGCTTCGGAAGCTGAGCCTTGCCACAGGACGGCCAATGACGACGCCCCTTGACTTGAATTCGCCACTCGTCTTCTAGATGTCATTCAGACGATGAATGATGAGGATAATTAAATTGCAAGTGATCGGCGCCATTCATTCCGTTTCTCATGCTCTCGACACGCGGGGACTCAAGCTTTTGTCGCGGATTGTCGACCTTGTCTCAAGGATTCTCTTCGCGGCGTCCTTGCCTGGACGCGCCAGCATCGGCAAGAACGTATTTTTTCATCACAGCGGCCTCGGCGTTGTGATCAACGGCGCTTCGGTGATCGACGATAATTGTGAGATCGGCGTCCATGTCGTGCTGGGCGGGCGGGCGCCGATCATCGGCGCGCCGCATCTCGAACGCGGGGTCATTGTCCACGCAGGCGCGCGCATCATCGGACCCATCACCGTCGGCGAAGGATCGGTGATCGGCGCGAACGCCGTGGTTCTTTCCGACGTGCCGCCGCGCAGTCTGGTCGTCGGCGTGCCAGGAGTCGTCAAGCGGACCGGGATCGAAATCGACGCCTACCAGCACTGACTTGAAAGCCCTGGATCGGCGCAAGCGATGTTTGCGCGGGGCGACCGACGAGGAGGAACATGCAGTCGACAGCTTTGCCGGACCGGTCACAGCTTTTTGCCAGATTGAGCGAGGACGAAATCGTCGCGCGCTACCGGCGCGTCTGGGGCCCGGATGTCGGGCTCGACGAATTGAAGGCCCAGGCGCGTCTCGAAGGCGAGTTGACCGACCGCCTTTTGCGATCGACTCCGGAAAACCGCTGGTCGGAGTTCTCGGAGGCCTATGGCCGGCTGTTCAGCGAACTGCCATGGCATCGGACCAATGAATCGCTCGCCAACGACCGGGATTACGAGATCTGGCGCCGCCTTCTCGGCCCGGCGCGCAAGATCCTGGAAATCGGCAGCGGCGGCGGCGGCCTCATCCGCCATCTCGCCGCGCGCGGGTTTCAAGCCTATGGCTCGGAAGTCACCCGCGAGCGCGGCGAGAAATGCGTTCCAAACGGCGAAGGCGTCGAATGGCTGCAGACCGATGGCGTCAATCTCTCGCATTTCGTCGCCGAAAACGGCTTTGACGCGGTTTTTTCCGATCAGGTCTTCGAACATCTGCATCCCGACGACCACTTGACCCATCTCTCCGAGGCGCGGAAGGTCCTGGCCAGCGGCGGCCGCTATATTCTGCGCGCCCCGCACCGATCGGGCGGCCCGCGCGACCTTTCCGAAATCTTCGGCCTCGACGAGGCGGTCTTTCTCCATCTGTGCGAGCCCGATTACGCCCTCATGCATTCGCTCTGCCTGCGGGCGGGATTCGACCGGGTTTCCGCCGTGCTGGCCTCCGGGCGGCTGGGCGTCGCGCTGGCCTCGCCGCTTTTTCTTCGTTACCAGCTGGCCATCGAGCGCCTCGAATCGAAATTCGCCCGCTCTCAGGAACAGAAGCGGCGCTTCCGCAAACTCGCCCGGCGTTTGCTCGCTGCCGACGCCGTGTGGATCGTTGCCGAGAAGACGCGCCCCACGTAAATCGACGCCTGCCTTGCCGACTGGGCCGGACATTGGCGCAGTCCTTGATTTTGGAAGACCTCTTGAGGCCGCGCCTCGCAAATCGGAGCGAGGAGCATGGCGTGGCCGTGTTTCGGCCGCGGCGCTTGTAAGTTTGAAGATAAGGCGGTTGTGAATGTTGCGTCTGCTCAAGGGCGATGTTGCGGTGGTCATGGGCGGCCAGCTCGTGCAGCTGGCGGTTGGCGTCGCCACCTCCACGATCATCGCCCGCATGCTCAGCGCGGACGGCTATGGCGTCGTCAATCTTCTGCGCAGCATCTTCATGATGGTCGCGACCGTGTCCCCTCTCGGCCTCGATGCGGCGCTGCTGAAATATTGCGGAAGGGACGATGGCGACGCCGAAGGAAAGGCCGCCGTCATCCTCAGATTGCGCCTGATCGCCCTCGCGGTCTCGACCACCCTTGCGCTGCTGGTCTTCGCCGGCGCGGAAACCGGCCTGCTGGGCAAGGTCTATCGCTTCGACAATATCAACCTGCTCTTTATCGTCACCTTCCTCGCCCTTCCCTTCGCGACGGACACGGCGATCCTTAACGCCGTCTATCGCGCCAGGGGCCAGGCGAAGCGCTACGCCCTGATGGGGCCTTATCTCCAGTCTGGCATCCGCCTCGTGCTGGTGCCCCTGGCGGCAGTCTGTTCTCCGCGCATCGAAACCGTCGTGGCGATCAACACGCTGCAAATCGTCGTCACGGCGGTCCTGATCCTGATCGACATGAGCCGCAGCCGTCCCGAGGCGGCGGACTCGGCGCCGCCTCCCGCCGCCGTGCATCGCGCGGGCGCCATGGACGTGCTGCAGGAATCCGCCTGGATGTGCCTGTCGATCTTCGTCTATTCGCTCATGCGCTCGGCGGACATCATGTTCCTCGGCGCCACCACCCAGGCCAAGGACATCGGCGAATACGCCGCCCTGTCGATGGTGGCGCAGCTCACCGCCATCTTCCCCATGGCGGCGAGCCAGTCGCTCGGCCCCAATATTTCAAAGGCTTTTCACAGCGGCGATCAGGCGGGAGTCGTCCGCGAACTCAATCAATACCTGATGAAGGCCGCTCCCGTCTCCGGCTTCCTGTTCGGCGGCATCGCGGTCTTCGGCCAGCGGCTCGATCTGGTCTTCGGATCAAGCTTCCATTTTTCCGCGGCGATCTGCTTCCTTCTGCCGCTCGGCCAGGTCATCAGCGCCACGCTGGCGCCGATGGGCTATTCCCTCTCGATGACGGGCCGCCATCGCGCCGAAAACGCGATTCTGACTGCCGGCGGCGTCGTGCTCGTGGCGCTGTGCGCGCTTTTCATACCGAAATATGGAACGATCGCGGCGGCGAGCGCGGTCGCCTTCACCTTTACGCTCGTCAATGTCGCGCGCTTCATTCTTGTGACCCGCGTGACCGGGGCGGTTCCCGGACGCTGGCTCGATCTGGTCCCCGCGCCGCTGGCGTTTGGGCTTGCCCATGCCGCCCAATATGCGGGCGATCTGGTCGGCGGACGCGACCTGCTCACGACCTTCCTCGCCTGCTGCCTCTATGGCCTGCTCTTCGGCGCCTGCGCGTTCGCGCTGTTCATCAGGCCCGGCGCAGTCGCCCGAAAGGGCAACCCGCTCCCTGCTCAAGGAGACATGAAGTGAGTCAACGGCCCGTCCGGCGGATCGCGATTTTCGCCCCGCATTTCGCCGAATATTCCTTCCGCCTGGCATGCGCCTGCGCCGGGCGCGCCGACGTGCTGCTGTTCCTCGACCGCATGAACCAGCAGCGCGAAATCGACGCCGATCTGTTCGGTCATAAGCCGGAAAGACTGCGGGTCGTCGCCTTCGACTCCGTCGGTCGCTCGAACCGGATCAAATCCCTGACCCGGATCACCGCCGAGCTCCTGCGGTTTCGACCGGACGTCCTGCTGGTGCAAGAGCAAATCGACGCCCTGACAGCCTGGGTTTGCCGCGTGAACGGCCGGCTCTATCCCATGCTGCTGACGGTCCATGATCCCTCGCCCCATACCGGCGCGGACACGCAATATGTCATCGACAACGCGAAGAACCGGGCGGCGATCCGGAATGTCGCCCGCGCCTATCATGTGCACGGCGCCTTTTGCCGCGACCAATTGGTCAGGGAAATGGGCGCGGGCAAGCCAATCGTCGAAACCACCCACGCCGTCATCCTGACGCCGCCGGCGGACGCCCCGGCCACACCGCCCGAACCGGGCCGCATCCTGATGTTTGGCCGCATGGAGGCGTACAAGGGACTCGGAATCCTGCTCGACGCCGTCGACATGCTGGCGCGGCGCGGCGTCGCCTTCAAACTGGTCATCGCCGGGCGCGGCCCGGAGCTTGACCGCCTCGCTTCCCGAATCGAGGGCCGGCAAGACATCGAAATCCTCAACACCTTCCTGACGCCTGCCGAGGCTTCGACCGAATTCCAGCGCGCCGACGTCGTTGTCACGCCTTATCTGAACGCAACGCAAAGCGGCGTCGTCGCCGCCGCTTTCGGCAATGGCCGGCCGGTCGTCGCCTCGCGCGCCGGCGGTCTGGCCGATTCGGTCATCGATTCGGTAAACGGCCTCCTTGTGCCGGCCGGAGATGCGGGCGAACTCGCGGCGGCGCTGGAGCGCGTGTTGACCGACCGGCCCTTCCGGGAAAGCCTCGCCGCCGGCGCCCGCGCCTCGGCGGACACGACCTACGACTGGGGCAATGTCGCGGAACGACTGCTAAACTTTTCTGAAATAACAATATGTTAACCTGAATATTATGTGTCCGGCCCGTTCACCCAGATTCTGGAAGGCTTTTTGCATTGCAGCGAAATGACTTTTCGCACTGCAAAGAAAGGAGTATGAAGGCGTCAGCGAATTATTCACCAAGTCTGGAGCATCTCGGCTGGCCTCGTCACACCTGAGGTCGCCTCAAGGCACGGCGTCATGAAATGGCGACCTGCTCTTTCAGTATGTCTCGAAGCATAGGACGGTGATATGATGGGTATCCGGATGTCATTTCTACCTTCCTTCGATGAACGGGAGGGCGCTTTGTCGCCAGAGATGACATATACTGGCGAAAATATGAAAATTGGCCGTCGCATCACGCCAGAGAACTGGGTCGCTCTTTTTGTCGTCGCTGATTTCGTGCTGATCGCAGCAAGTTGCGTTCTGGCGGCCGGTGTCGAAAACGGCTTCGAATTCGCCGGCCCCATCAACAAGGCCACTCTGGCCGGTGTGGCGATCAATTTTCTGGTGTTGCACGGACTGTTGGCGCGCTCCTTCGACGCCTATGACAGCGACAAGATCTTCCAGACCGGCCATTCGATCAAAACTGTTTTCAAATCGATCACCTTCACCTTTGTCACCATGCTGGCCGTATTCAAGGCGCTGAATGTCGATTTCAGCTATTCCCATGCATGGTTTTACGTTTTTTCCCTTTTCAGCCTCCTTTCGATGATCGCATTCCGCCTCGTCGCGCTTGCGGATGTTCATAGCCGGCTGCGGTCAGGCGATTACGTCCTGAAAGCCGTCTCGGCGTCCCTCTATTGCGATCCCCTCACCGCCGAGGAGATCGATGAATCGACGGATTACATCGTCAAGATCGCGCGCTCGACGCGCCTGAACGCCGTCGACGAATTGCCCGATCTCATCGATTCCTATGTCAGCGAAGAAATCGACTCGATCTACATTCGCGTTCTCTGGGTCGATGCGCCGCTCATTCTGCAGCAACTCTCGAAGCTGCGATTCTATTCGATGCGCGTCTATGTCATCGCCGACGAGCGCCGGATCCGCGCCAATCATCTCGGCGTCAGCCGATTCGGCGACCTGGTTTCCATCACCGCCGTGGACCGGCCGATCGACCGCTGGGGCCTCTGGCTCAAGCGCACGCAGGACGTCGTTCTCGCCTCGGCCCTCATCCTGCTCACGGCGCCGATCATGGCGGCGGTGGCCATTGCGATCCGGCTCGAGAGCAAGGGCCCCGTGATTTTCCGTCAGAAGCGCACCGGCTTCAACGGGATGCTGTTCGAGCTGTGGAAATTCCGCTCGATGTACAGCGACAAGTCGGACTTCACGGCGTCGATCCAGACGAGCCGCAACGATCCGCGCGTCACTCGCGTGGGACGTTTCATCCGCAAGACCAGCCTCGACGAGCTGCCGCAACTTTTCAACGTGCTGCAGGGGTCGATGTCGATCGTCGGGCCGCGTCCGCACGCCGTGCACACCCGCACCGAGGGCAAATCCCTCGAAGAACTGGCCGAAGAATATGCGGCCCGCCACAGGGTAAAGCCTGGCCTGACGGGTTGGGCGCAAGTTTGCGGCTATCGTGGCCAGCTCGACTCCATCGAAAAGGTCAGGCAGCGCGTAGCGCATGATATAGAATATATTGAAAACTGGTCGACCTGGCTCGACATCAAGATCATTTTCAGGACGGCCTGGCTCGTGATCAACGATCCTTCCGCATTCTAAACTCTACTGAGACGCCTTTTTTCATCGGAGGCTCAAGACCAACGGAGGAGCCGACGCTCCCGATCCCGTTTTTTGGGGTAAATTGGAGACCGGGAATGTCGATCGGGTGGTATGTTCGGCGGCTGGCCAATATGAGCCTGCCTGAGGTTTTGCATCGGACGCTCGAAGCGCAGCGCAAGCGGACGGCGCGCCGGCGCGCTTTCGGCTGGGAGGCCTTTGCGTCGAAAGGCGCCTTGTGCTGGCCGCACGCTGCAGCGCAGGATTTCATCCGTGGCGTGGACGGCGACCTGGCGCAGGCCATTCGCGCCGCGGCCGACAACGTCCTGAATGGACATTTCGAGGCCCACGGCGTCGCCTGGCCCAAGCGCGCCACGGACGATCTTTTCCCGATCGAGCTTTGGCGCCTCGATCCCGTCAGCGGCGGCCTCTGGCCCGGCCCTGACCATTATTGCTTCGATATCCCATACCGGCACGAGCGCAAGCTCGGCGACGTCAAATATGTCTGGGATCTCAACCGCCTCCAGTTCCTTCAACCGCTCGCGGCGGCGGCGGCCCTGTTCGACGACAAGGCCGCCCTCGCCGCCATCCGCCGCGCGATTGCGAGCTGGCGCGAGGCCAACCCGCCCTTTCGCGGCATAGCCTGGAATTCGGGCATCGAACTCGCGCTGCGCGCCTTTTCCGTCATTTTCGCCATCCTGCTTTGCGGCGGATCGCTCGGAAAGGAAACGCTGGATCAGGCAGAAGAAATCCTGCGCGCCCATTTCTTCTGGCTGGCCCGCTATCCGTCGCGCTTTTCTTCCGCCAACAACCATCTGGTCGCCGAGGCCCTGGGCGAATTCGCCATCGGCTGCGTCCTGCCCGATCTCGCCGACGCGCGTGCGCGGCAGGTGCTGGAGAAAGAAGCGAGGCTGCAAATCTTCTCCGATGGCGTCAGCGCCGAGCAATCGCCGACCTATGGCGCCTTCACAGCGGAAATGCTGCTGGCCGCCGACTGGCTGGGACGCGCCGCGGACAGGCCGCTCGCGCCCGAAGTTGGCGAAAGACTGATCGCCTTCGCCGGCTGGATCGCCTGGATGAGCGATGCGCGCGGGGGCGTTCCCAATATCGGCGACGACGACGAAGGACGCGTCCTTTCGCTCTGTTCAGCCCGCGAATACGCCTATCCGGCCTCGGTAGCGCGCCTTGTTTGCCGTCGGTTCGGCTTGCCTTTGAATGCGCCTTTGGGCCGCGACGCGCCGGAATTGCGCGACGCCCTTTATCGCGACAAAAACGCGGAAAATTTGCAGCCGCAGCCACAGGGCCTGAAAACTTTCGCCGAAGGCGGCTACACTATCGTGCGCGAAACCCGCGCGGGCAAGAAGCTGCGCTTCATGCTGGATCATGGACCGCTGGGCTATCTGTCCATCGCCGCCCATGGGCACGCGGACGCCAACGCCTTCACGCTGGCGCTCGACGATGAGGATATTTTCGTCGACCCAGGCACCTATCTTTATCATTCTGGCGGCGCCTGGCGCGACTGGTTCCGCGGCACGCCCGCGCATAACACGCTTTGCCTCGACGGCGCCGACCAAAGCGTCATCGCAGGGCCGTTCAACTGGGGCGCCAAGGCGAGAGCGCGGCTCGACCAAAGCGCCGGCGGCGCCAACTGGTCGCTCGCGGCAAGTCATGACGGCTATGTCGGCCGTTATGGCCTCGAGCATCGGCGGGAGGTTTCCGCGCAGGACGCGGGAGTCCGGATCGTCGATCGCCTGGTTGGATCGGCGAAGCCCCCAGCCGCGCTCGTCTCGCTACAGGCCGCGCCGGATCTCGAGATCAATGGGTCCGGACAGGAATGGCGCGTTCAAAGGAACGGCGTCACGCTCGTGACCATCGCCTTCTCCCGACCCGGCGAAACGCGGGTGATCAAGGCCGGCGCCCTCGGCGAAGGCGGCTGGGTCTCGCCCTGTTTCGGGACGAAGCTTGCCGCAGATCGGCTCATCTGGCGCGGGTCCATCCCGGTCGAAGGGCTGGAGACGAATTTGAGCTGGAGGCCCGAATGACCGCCCGGACGCCCAAGCAGACGCGTATGCGGCCGGAAAGACCCGATGCGATGGCCGCATCTCCCTCCAGCCGTGCGAGACGAGGACAAAGCCCGGCTTTCGTCAGTTTTGCCGGCGCCTTCCGACATTCCAGCACCAAGCTCGACCTGACGATGGGGCCGACCGAGAAACTCATTCTCAGCGCCCTGTTCGTCGCGATCTACATCGCCTACGCCTCCCTTGGCCGCGACGTCATCTTCAACAAAACCTATGTCCAGCGCGGCGCCGAGGTGAGCGACCCCATTGGCGCGGCGCTGCCCTATGTGCGCCTGCTGGTCTGCATGCTGGTCATGGCCGGGCTGGGGCTGCGCATGGGCTTCGGATGGCTGGTCGGCCGCATCCCGGCGCTTTTCGCCCCTTTCGCCCTGCTCGCGCTCGCCTCGGCCGCCTGGTCGACTGAAACCCGCACCGTCCTGATCTCGGCGAGCGGCTTGCTGTTCCTCTGGATGGCCTTGCCGGCCCTGTCCCTGCGCCTCGGCATCGTCCAGGTCACGCGGCTCACCCTGCTGATCATCGCCTGGGTGCTGATTTTCAGCCTCCTGCTCGCCGTCTTCGCGCCGAGCATCGGCATTCACACCGGCACCGAAGCCTATCAGTCCAGCCATGCCGGCCGCTGGCGCGGGATTTTCGCGCATAAGAATGCGCTGGGCTTCTGGGCCTCGTTCGGATCGGTCCTGCTGTTTTCGGGCCGAGGGCTGTTCACCGGCTATGAAAAATGGGTCGCGACATTGGGCGGCCTTGCCGGCATCGTCTGCCTCATCTTCGCCAAAAGCTCGACGTCCATCGTCATCGCCTTTTTCCTCGTCGTCGCGGTCGGCATCATCCACCTCCTGAAAGTGTTCTCGCCGACACTTGTCATGCTGATCTCCATTTTCTGCGCAGCCTTGTTCGGCGCCATCTTCTATGTGGGGGCCGATACGATTTTCGCCCTGCTCGAACGCGACGCCACATTGACCGGACGCACCGAGCTCTGGGGCCTGGCCGTCGATTTCATCCAGCAACGTCCCTGGCTTGGCGGCGGCTACCAAAATCTCGGCGGGCAGGAATTCCGCGACTACACCTTCAAGATGGCGAACGAGGAGCTTGGCCCCGAAAACGGCTATCTCGGAATCTGGCTCGACCTCGGCATTTTCGGCCTGATCTTCTTCCTGATCCCGCTGTTCTTCGGCATACGAAACGCGGCCAACTGGATTCCGCACGTCGCCGGCAAGGAGCGGCTGGCGCTGGAAACCATGTTCCTGATCGTCATCGCCACCTCCATCCAGTCGATGGTCGACGCGACCGCCCTGATCGCGACGGGTTATGACGGCGTCATCGCCTTCTCTGCCTTTTTCATGTTCATGGCGATCCAGAAATCGCCGCTCGACGTCGCTCGCGCCGAGGCGAAACTGGCCAAGAGCTGGAAGAAAAAGCGCGAGCGTCTCGCGCTGGATCGCGAGCATGGCCGCAGATTGGCGCTGGACCCGCCAGCATCAGACCGGAGTTCAGGCGACGCCTTTCCGGGATGAATGAGAGCAATCAGAATCGATGCGCGATCGTTCGGGGTCCTTCCGGAACGCCGCGTCGACCGGACGGACGCCGACCCGACGCGGACTCGATCAAGAAAGCAGTCTGAATGACCACCGACATTTACGACGAAAAGGCAAAGACAGGCAGCGATGCGGCCCTTGAGGCGGCTCCTCTCCGCGCCTCGACGATTCCTGCGCTTGCGCGCGGCGAATTGCCGGGCCTTGACGGACTTCGCGCCATTTCCGTCCTGCTCGTCATGTTTTCCCATTATGGCTATGGGAAAATCGTCCCCGGCGCGCTCGGCGTCACCACCTTCTTCTTTCTCAGCGGCTTCCTCATCACCACCCTGATGATGCGCGAAGTCGCCCGAACCGGCCATCTTGCGATCGGCGCCTTCCTGATGCGCCGCATCTTGCGTCTCGCGCCGGAATTGCTCGGCCTCATCGTCGTCTCGGGCCTTGCCGGGGCGCTTTACATCGGCCTGCCGCGTCCGGCGGACCTGTTCGGCGCTGTTTTTTATGTCACCAATTATCTGGAGATCTTCGCCCTCTCCGGCTATTTTTCGCCGGACATCCGCTGGCCGCATCTCTGGTCGCTGGCGGTCGAGCAGCATTTCTATCTGCTCTACCCGCTGCTGGTCGTCTCGACCATTCGCAGCGAAAGGAAATTCATGGCGGCCCTGACGATGGTCTGTCTCGCGGCGCTGCTCTGGCGCTGCTTCGTGATGCTGCGCTTCAACGACGCGCAATATGCCTATATCGCGACCGAGACCCGGCTCGACTCCATCGCCTATGGCTGTCTGGCCGCATTCCTGATGTGGACGCATGGCGCTTCCGTCGCGGCATGGCTGCGGGGCCGGAACCTGGCGCTGGTCGTGCTCGGCCTCGGCCTGATCGGGCTGACGCTCGCCCTGCGCCAGCACCAGCTGTTTCGGGAAACCCTGCGTTATTCCCTTCAGGGCGTGGGCCTGATGATTTTCTCCGCGGGACTGTTCCTGCCACCAGGGGCGAATGTCATCCTGAGCGCCCTGGACTGGCGGCCAATGCGCTGGATGGGCCGCATGTCCTATGCGGCCTATCTCTGGCACCTCGACGTGCTGAAATTCATGGAATGGTCGTTCCCGTCAGCGGCGGAGACAGCGGGAACATGGCGGGGCGCTGGTTTTGCGATCGCGGCCGCAGCGGCGACCTTTCTGGTCGCGTGGCTGTCGCATGTCGCCATTTACAATCCCGCCGTTCGTTGGCGCAAGCGCTTCGGCTCTCACGCCAATTGACGTCGCGCCCTGCTCGATCCCCCTTCGAAAACGCCGAACGCCGCCAAGATCGCGTGGATTGGAAGCGGCCCGCTCTGTTAAATCCGGCTGCCGCCGCGCTTGAGGACTTTTGATGCAAGTACAGGGTTCCGCCGACCATTCCGATCGAAAAAAGATCCTGTTCTTTTGCAGCGGGCTGCCGATGGGCGGCGCCGAAACCCACATGGTGCAATTGCGCGAGGGATTGGCGCAACGTGGCCAGCCGTCGGACCTTCTCCTGCATGGCCTGAAGCGCTCGGAAGCCATGATGCGGGCTCCCGGCGCACAAAATCCCATCTTCCTCGACATCAAGGGCATGTCGGAAATCGGCGGCTGGTTCAAGACCTGGCGGGCGCTGCGGCGGCTGCAGCCGGACCTGATCGTCGCGGTCAACCAGACACCCCTGATCATCGGCATCATCTGTCGCTGGTTCTTCGCCACCAAGGCCAAGATTGTCTGCATTTTCCACACGATGGAAATGCAGAAGCGCGAGCAGCACCTGATCTCGACCTTCCGCCGCCTGTCGCCCTTCTGCGACGCCATCGTCTATGTGAGCCGGAACCAGAAGCGCATGTGGAGCGAACGCGGCATCGCCGCGCGCGCGACCGAAGTCGTTTACAACGGTGTGGATTCCAGCAAGGGCGGCCCGCCGCCCGACGCGCGGCGGACCATCCGCGCATCACTGAAGATCGGCGATGAGGATTATGTCGTCGGCGTCGTCGCGACCTTCCGCGACGAGAAAAATCAAGCCCAGATCGTCGAGGCCGCCGCGGACCTGCGGGCGCGCGGCGTTCCGGTCAAGGTCATCCTCGTCGGCGGCGGACAGAATTTCGCCGCCGTCCAGGCGAAAGTGCGGGAGCTCGATCTCGAGGACAGGGTGTTCATGGTCGGCGAGCAAACCGACCCCAGGCCGTTCATGGCGGCCTGCGACGTTGGCGTTCTCTGCAGCCTGATGGAGACCTTCCCCATCGCGGCGATTGAATTCCTGTCCTGCGGCCGCCCCATGATCGCCTCCGACGTCGGCGGCGTCAGCGAAATCGTCGAACATGGCCACAACGGATTGCTCTATGAAGTCGGCCGGCGCGACCAGCTCGCGGATCGTATTGCTGAACTGGCTCAGGACGAGCGCCGCGCGGCGCTGACCGCCAATGCCCGCTCCTCCATCGAGAGGTTTTCGCTCGACGGCATGATTGATCAATATGATCGGCTCTTCCAGCGCGTTCTGGCGAATTGAAGCCATAGGCCGGGCGAACGGGCCCGTAAGAGGCCCGTCTCCAGCCTGACGGCGCGCTAGTTCTCGTCGACGTAATAGCTTCCGTAATAGCGGCCCTTATAGGCTTCGAAGCGCTTGAGTTCAGCCGGGTCGGCCTTGTTCAGCACGCCGCCGACGACCTTCTGCCGCAAGATGTCCGCCCCTTCGAGCGCGTCGCGCACGACGTCGCGCGTGGTGACGCCCCACTCGATCACGAAGACGAACTGATCGACCCGATGCGCGAAAGCCTTGGCGTCGACGACAGGGACGACCGGCGGCAGATCGATATAGATATAATCATAGTTCTGACGCGCTTGATCCAGCAATTGCACCATCGCGCCGGAGTTCAGCAGCGCCACGATATTGCTTTCGCGCACGCGGACGATCGAGGGCAGGAATTCGAGCCCGCTCTCTTCGTCCCTCAAAAGGGCGCCCGCCAGTGGAATCGCGCCCTGCAGGACCTCGACAGAACCGATTTGCGCCTGCGGCGCCAAAGTGCGTGTAAGCGAAGGATTGTGAAGGTCGCCGTCGATCAGCAGGGTGCGGGTTCCCATTTTCGCGGTCATCAGCGCCATATTGGCCGAGAAGGTCGTCTTGCCTTCCTTCGGCACCGAGGACACGATGCCGACCACGACCGCCCCGCCCTGCTCCTTGTTGCTGTCGATCGTCACCTTCACATTTCTCAACGTCTCGGTGAAACGGGAGAATGGCGCGTTCACGGAATGCCGCACGAAGGCGTTGTTGCCGCCCAACTGGCCTGGCCGGCCCAGCGCCGTGCGCTTCTTGTTCGTTTCGAGCGCGAGATTTGGCAAGATGCCAAGGCAGTCGAAGCCGGCATAATTGATGACGTCGTCGCCCAGGCGGAAGTTGTTGCCGAGGAACTCGCGGACTAGAGCGAAGAAAAAGCCCAGGAAGGCGCCGGCGAAAACGCCCAGCGGAAGAACGATGATCGCCTTGGGCCAGTTCGGTTTGTCTGGCGGGAACGGCGCGGTCACGACGCGCGCGTCGGAAACCGGGAAGCTCTGTTGCTTCACCGCCACTTCGAACTGCTGGAAGAAGGTGTCGTAGATGCTGCGATAGGTTTGCGCGGAGCTTTCCAGATCGCGCAATTGCACCTGCGACTCGCCTGTACGCGCCTGCTGGGCCACCAGCTTGTCCAGATTTTCCTGCGTTCCACGTTCGCGCGCCAGCGCGATCTCATATTCGCTGCGCGCGCTCTCGCCGATCCGGTCGAGTTCGGCTTCGATGGTGCGCTTGATTTGCTCCTTCTGCTTTTCGAGATTCTGCACGGCGCCGTGGGCCTGGCCGTATTTGGTGATGAGTTCGGCCTGCTTGTTCTCGTAATCCAGATATTGCGCGCGCAGGCGCGTGATGATGTCGCTGCGCAAGGCGTCGGAGACGGAGCCGTTGACGATGTCGCCGCGGTTGAGCGCATTGAGACGCTCCAGACGCGCCTTGGCTTCGGCCGTGGCGGCGCGGGCGACGCCGAGTTGGCTGTTGACGTCGGCAAGCTGCTGCTCATTCATCAAGCCATGGCCGGTCTCGACGATATTGTGCTGCGCCTTGTACTGAAGCAGCTTGCGATCGGCGATCGAAGCCTGATCGCGCAATTCCCGGATGCGCTCCTGCATCCAGCTGGTCGCCTTTTGCGTCGCCTGAAACTTGGCGCTCATCTCGCTTTCGACATAGGCGTCGGCGATCGCCTGCGCGCCAGCCGCGGCGGCTTCCGGCGAACGCGCCCAATAGCTGGCCTCGATCACATAGGTCAGGCCGATACGCTTGACCTTGAGCCGCAAAAGCAAGGCTTCCGCGGCGGCGTGCTGGATCTCTTCCCTGGTTGGCGGCGGCGAGGACGCACCGAAGGAAAGAGCGCTTACGATCCGCTGGACGAGGCCGGGGCCTTCATCCTCGGACGCGCCGCCGCCCGCCTTCGCGCGCTCCTCCAGAAGGCGCACGGCGGTCAATGCGACGCTTTCCGACTTGAGGATTTCGACCTGGCTTTCGATGATGCCCGGGTCTGGCGGGCCGCTCATCGAAATTTCCTGCTTGCCCAGAGACTGCGCCTGTCGCGGATCGATATAGATCAGGAAGCTCGCCGAATATTTCGGTTGAGCGAGAAAGAGATAGAGAATGGCGAACACGAAGCAGATCGCCACGCCGGTCAGGATCGTCGGCCATTGCCGGTAAACGATGCGCAGCAGTCCCAGCGCATCGAGTTGCGGGACGAAACGGCTATCGCTCGACCTTTCGGATGACGATACGGATGAGTTAGTGACCTGGAGCATCAGCTTCGGCTTTCCTGGGCTTCAACCGGACGGCGTTGTCCGACGTCCGGCGAAAACGGGTTCAGCGTAGTTTCAGAGGGTTGAGCGGTTCAAACGGATTGCTGAGCGAAGGCGGCCTGCCGTCCGATCCGGGCGAAATCGACAAGAATTTTCTGGATCGATCGGCCTCCGCGCCGGCGCCCGAGGGCGGCGGGGGATCCCGATCCGGCAGCGCATCAAAAAAGGCCCTCCGCAATCCAGGATCGACGGCGCGCCCGACCTGCTCGACGATCAGGCGGCTCACCGTCGGATTGACGGCGCGGCAGTCCGTGGCGGCGCGCGCGAGCCCCCTGGCGATCGACCTGCGCTGGTCCTCGCGCGCCGACGCCGCCAGCTTGACGACCGCCGCGACGGCGGGCGCGCCCTCCAACGCATATTTGCGGATTTTTGCGGTCAATTCCTCAGGATCCCTCAGCAAGGGATCCTGAAGCAGACTGTATGGCCGGTCTATGAATTGCTGAACGGCAAGCGGGCTCATGGCGCCGTCGCATGGCGTGTCCGCCCGCGCGGCCGCCGGAACGAGGGCAAAGCCAAGCGCCAGCAGGATCTCGGCTGGCGCGCCTCCGAAAGGCTTTCGCGACCGGACGAACTGACGCAAACACACACTCCCTTTGTTCCGGCTTTCGAGATCCATCAATGGAGGTTCTGCGCCGAATAGGCGGCCTGATAGAAAATATTCGTGCCCAGGCCGATGAAGGCGAGCAGTTTGGTCGCGTCGGCCATCGGCGCATCGGTCGCCAGGATCATGTCCTGGCCGCGCATCTGCATCTGGTTCATTTCGAAGAAGCCGTCCGAGGAACTCAGATCGACCGCATAAACGGTCGGAACGAGATCCGACGGATAGCCAGCCGTATCGACGTTCATCTGAGCCAGAACGTCGCGACGTTCGAGCCGCAGCAGGAATACCGACTTGGCGTCGGCGCGCGCCTGATCGAGGCCGCCCGCCCGCGACAAGCCTTCAGCCAGCGTCATGTTCTCGGATTCGAAAGGAAAGCGCCGCGAATAGCCGACGCCCTGCTGAACCTGCACCGTCGAGCCGAAGGCCATGAAGACCTTGGGCCGGTAGGTCAGCTCGATGGTGTCGCCGGCCTCGAGATTGATGTTCCGCGACGGATTCTTGATGACGGAGCTGAGCAGAACCTTGCCGACAGAGCCGCGGCGCTGAACTGTGACGACCGTCTCGAACGGAAGCCGCTTGGCGCCGCCAGCGCGCGCAATGGCGTCGAGCAGCCTGATGCCGCCGGGATCGAGGAAAAAGCGCGTCGGACCGCTGACCTCGCCGAGAACGCTGATCGCGCTGCTCCGGCGCTCCACCATGCTGACGACGACCTGCGGCTCGATGGCCCGGCCATTGAGCCGTTTGGCGATCATCCGCGACGCTTCGTCCGGGGTCATTCCGGCGATGCGAACGGGGCCGATGAAAGGAATGTTGATATTGCCGCTCGAGTCGACCTGCTGGTTCGGAATGGGCGTGTAATTGCCCTGGCGCTGAGTCGAATCCGCCGGCAGGAACAGCCCGCCCGACTGGGCTTCGAACACCGTGACCGAGAGGACGTCGCCTACGCCGATCGCCACTTTGGAATTGCCGGAGCCCTTCCCGAAGAATCGTCCCAGCCCCTCGCTTTCATCCACCGCATTGACGACCTGGACATTGGCCGGATTGAGCCCCACCAGGACATAGGGCGGCTTCGCCGCCGGCTCGGGGGCCTTGCCCTGTGCGTAAAAGCGGACGGAATCGGCGCTCGGCCCATCCTTGGGGACGAGCGGCGCGACTGCCGAACACGCCGAAAGCGCGAAGACGAGTCCGCCAAGGATCACTCTGTCGAACCAATAGGCCCATCGGAAATTCATCTGGTCTCGCAACTTCGCTGTTACTGCTCGTGAGTTCGGTTCAGGCGCCGCGGGAGCCAACATCAACCGCGCTTCGGTGGAGATGTTAACAATTTGCTGCGCTGCGGTATCTTTGCCATATTGCGCCGCAAGCCGGTAGCCCCGAATTGCGTAAGTTCTTGAAATTGGCCGACCGAAGACCGGCCCGCGCGCGCAGGAGGCAGGAAAGTCCACGGGGCGCGACGTCTCCCGCATCTCATACGTCCTGCAAGACCTGCTCGGGCGCGGCTTTCGCCCCGGTTGTCAGATAGGCCTGAAGGAGGGGCGCCTTCTGCCGCCGCCAGGACAGTTCCTCGACGACGCGACGCCGCCCGAATTGACCCATTTCGTTGCGCAGGTTTTCGTCGGCGAGCAAGGCGACGATCTTGTCGGCGAAGTCGATCGGATCGTTTTTCGCCGCGTAAAGCGACGCCTGTTGCGCGGAATAACGGCCTTCCTTGACGTCAAACTGAACAATCGGTTTGCTGAAGGCCATGTATTCCATGATCTTGTTCATGGTCGACAGATCGTTCATCGGGTTGACGCGGTCGGGATTGACGCAAACGTCCGCCGTCGAGAGCAGCTCGAACAGTTCCGCGTCGGGGATGCGGCCGCGGAATTCAACGTAATCGTCGACCTTCAGCGCCTTGCTCAGCGCCTTCAAGGCCTCCAGGCTGGGGCCGGAGCCCGCCAGCGTGAACTGGATGTCGGTTCGGCCGAGATCGAACACAATGTGGCGCACAGATTCCAGAAGCAGGTCGATGCCTTCCTGGTCGCCCATCACGCCGACATAGCCGACGAGATAATCGCGACCGCGCTTGCAAGCGGGATTCGGCGGCGTCGGCTTGATCTTTTCGATATCGGGGCCCGACCTGACGACGAAGACCTTCTCCGGCGCCATCTTGCCGCGCTCGATCGCGATCGAGCGATAGCTCTGGTTGGTGGCGATTGACACATCCGCTGTCATGAACGTCAGGCGCTCGACAAGCCGCAGCAGCCGCCAGAAGAAATCCCGGCGCCCGAATTTCGCTTCATAGAGCTCGGGATTGATGTCGTGATGATCGAAGATGAATTTCCGGCCCAGCAATTTGAACGGGAGGGCGACCAGAAAAATCAGGTCCGGCGGATTGCAGCCCTGGATGACGTCGAAACCGCGCTTGAAGAAGATCTTCCAGGCGAGACGGGTCTCCGCGGCGAGGGCGGCGAGATATTCCCGCAGATAGCCCCCGGCGGAGTCGGCCTCGACAGGCAAGGGGTGCCGATGGATGTGAATGCCCTCGATCACCTCTTCGGCCGCTTCATAGCCCTTGCCGGTCGGGCAAATGATCGACACTTCCGCGCCCGCCTCTTTCAGCGTGCGCGCCTCAAGCCAGACGCGCCGGTCGAAGGGCAGCGGAAGATTCTCGACGATGATCAGGATCTTTCGTCCCGCGAGAACCCCCGACCGGATCTGTTCGACGGATGCGCTGCTCATGATCTCTCTTCCAGAACTTGAGTTGCCGACCAAGAGTCGTCCCTCCTATTGCAGGCAGTTGAGATCGACGAAGCGATCGCAGTCGAGGGTCAGGGCGCCGGCCATACCGTTCATGTCGACGACGACGTCGTAATGCGTCGCCGCGATCTTCTCGGCGGAAACAAGCAATTTCGGCAGAGTCGGAAGATGAAGGAAGGTATAGCCGAGATTCTGGCCGACGAGATGGTCCGGCTCCAGATGGGGATCGTAGACGGACAACGCAAAGCCCGCGCTGAGCAGCTTGCGCGCCATATCGACTTTCGGGCTCTCGCGCAGGTCGTCGCTATCGTTCTTGAACGCCAGCCCGAGCATCAGCACCGAGGCGCCGGGCGCGAGTCCGGTGGTGACATGCTCGAACAGGAAGTGCTTGTGCGCGTCATTGGAGCGCAGGAGCGAGTCGATCAGGCGCGAATGCGCGCCGACATCCGCGGCGATGAACTGCAGCGCGCGAACGTCCTTGGGCAGGCAGGAGCCGCCAAAGGCGCCGCCCGGACGCAGGTAATAGGGCGAGATGTTCAGCTTCCTGTCCGAGATGAAGATCTCGTGCACCTTCCTGGCGCTGATGCCGAGTTGCATGCAGACGCGGCCAATCTCGTTGGCGAAAGCGACCTTGACCGCGTGGAAGGAGTTGTCGACGAATTTGGTGATCTCGGCTTCGCGATATTGGGTGTAGAACACCTTCGCGTCGAGGTTCTTGTGCAACTCGTCCATGCGCGCGTTCGGCAATCCGTCATGGGTGCCGACAACGATCTTGGGCGGATGGAAATAATCTTCGATGGCCGTGGATTCGCGCAGGAATTCAGGGTTATAGACCAGCTCGAACAGTTTGCCGGCATCGCCCCTGACCGTCGATTCGAAGATCGGGCGAATCAGTTCCTCGGTCGTGCCGGGACGGATCGTGCTGCGATAAACGACCGTCAGCGGCTGCTTGCGGCCGGACTCGATCGAGGCCGCGATCTGGCGGCTGACCTCGGCGATATAGGACATGTTATGGGAGCCGTCCGGACCGCTCGGCGTGCCGACGCAGACGATCGCCATGTCGCTATCGCGCAGATGGTCGGAACCATCGGTGACGCAACGCAGCAATCCCGCATCGACGGCCTTCTTGAGCAGTTCTTCAAGGCCAGGCTCCTTGATCGGCGAGAGCCCCGCATTGGTCTCCCTCACCTTCTTTTCGCTCACATCGACGCCGACGACGCTGTGGCCTTCAGCCGTCAGGCAAGCTGTGGCCGTAAGTCCGACATATCCTAATCCATAGATTGCAATCTTCATCGAAGCTTCTCGTCCAGGTCGCGAAAGAATCGTTTTTCTCTGTGCGCCCGAACCGCGCCAAGGGTCGCAGTTCGATACGCTGCGGTTCGCCGCGCGAGCGCCGCGGCGGAGCTTGGCCCTGCCGTCAGAAGGCGAACAGGCGTGGCTCACATGTTCAAGCTTCAGCTCCCTTCTCGCATTTGCACAATCCCCTTCGCATTAGCACAATCCCAGCGCAACGGCACGATTAAAAACATGACTTTTTGCACGAAGGAAGCGCATAAATGTGGAAAACACGTCAGCGTGCCAAAATTGAGACATATATAAAATAATAATGACAGGGGTCTCTCCAGAACAGATTATAATTTTTGAATAAAACTTTACGTTATCTAGCCGCCATATGCTCTCCGAGATGGAGCCTCAATTGGCCTTCGCCCGCGCGGAGGCTAAATAATGCAAGGAACTGGAACATGACATCGGGTCTTACACGCCGCCAGTCTCTGGGTTTTTTCGCCGCCGCGGCGGCGTTGGCGACCTCTCCCGCGGCGGCGGAGGGCTCCGGCCCGGTCCGGGCGCCCCTCCTGCGTCGAGGCGTCAACTTCCATCATCCGCTCAACTGGCCCGAGACGACGAGCCGGAACGGCCGGCTCGACTATGTCTGGCCGCCTTTCGCGAATGACGTTCACAAGACCAGCGACGACGAGTTGCGCCGGCTCAAGGCGCTTGGATTCGATTTCATTCGCGTGACGGTCGACCCCAGCATTCTCATCGTCTCTGAAGGCGACCGACGGCAACTTCTTGCGGACCGAATCCGTTCGCTGGTCGCGCGGCTGAACGCCGCCGGTTTTGCGGTCGTGGTCGATCTGCATCCCGTCCGTGTCAATCCGGCCTATCAGCCCTCGGCGCTGGTCCAGCCCGGGGCCGAGGCCTTCGCCGCCTATCTGCGCATGGTTGGACAGGTCGCCGCGATCCTGAAGGATTTTCCGCCCGACCGGATCGTGTTCGAACTCATGAACGAGCCCGGGCTCGACAAATTATCGGATGCGCCCCGCTGGCAGCCGATGCTGGAGGCGCTCCATGCGAGCGCCCGCGCCGCCGCGCCCAATCTTCCGCTGATGCTCGAAGGCGTCATGTGGAGCGACCGCAAGGCGCTGATCGGCCTCGACCTCGCGCCCTTCCGGTCAAGCAATGTGCTTTACACGTTCCATTATTATGAGCCTCACAGCTTCACCCATCAGGGCGTGGAGAATGACGTCACGAGCTATTGCCATGATCTCGCCTGGCCGGCCCGAGCCGATAATGTCGCGACGGTTTACAGCCAGGCCGAACGATTGGTGGCGGCGAATCCCCGCCTGAGCGCGGCCGAGCGGGCCGACGCCCTGACGCGGACGAAATTTCTGCTCGATCAATATCTCGCCGCCGGCCACAACGCCGCGCGCATCCGCAGCGATTTCGAGGAAGTCGCGCAATGGGCCAAGCGAAACTCCATTCCGGCCGATCGCGTCGTGCTTGGCGAATTCGGATGCGTTTTCTCGTCCAATGGCCGCCCCCTGGGCCAGGACCGCGTGAGTTGGCTCGCCGCCGTCCGGCAGACCTCGGAAGCCATGGGGTTTCCCTGGGCCTATTGGGCTTACAAGGGCTATGGCGGCATGGAGCTCATCGACCCCGCCGGAACCATGCACCAGGAACTGATTGGGGCGCTCGGCCTGAACGCCTGACCCCGTTTCTCAGAGAGGCGTCGAAAGACGCCCGCCCGCGCTGAAAGCCCTCGGCCTCCCGCGCCGCGCATCCATCCCAAAAGCTTCCGGCAAGCCTGCCGCCGTTCAATCGCCGCCATGAATTGTGCAGATGTCGGCGAAAGGCTGTCCGGGAACCATGAACAAGAACGCTTCGAGCAGCCGCCCGATCGACGACGCGCGCGAATTCGTCAAAGCCGCCGACGGACGTCTTTCGGCAATGACCCTGGCCGCCCTCACACGCGCGCTCAACCAACGCCGCGATGTTTCCCCGATCGGGGTCTGGTCGTGGGCGGAGCTGGCTGAAGGCGTTCCCTTCACGCCGACCGATTTCGGCATGGAAACAAACGACATCCGGCTGCTGGTCATGACCAGCGCTTCCAGGCCACCCGGTCTGCTCGCCCGCAAAAGGCGAAACTATTGGGTTTTTGCCGGCCTCCGAGGCGAAGATCGGCTTTTCCCGCTCAGCTGTCACTCGAGCCTTGCCCTGGCGGCGGAATTACTGATGCTTGCCTATGCGGAATGCTGTCTATTGTGACCTTACGAATAAAAATAATATTGCCGATAAATTATGCTAACCTCCAATCGTCTAATGGATGTTCGGCTCCCGCCTGGACGTTGGGATCCGATTTTCTCTTGGACTCTGTAGCCCCAGTGTCGCCTGGACGCTTGGGCCGCAGGCTTCCTCGATTCGTTCGAATTTTGTTTTCCCATTTGCGTTTCTGCGAACATGCCCGGATTGAGCCCCCCCAAAACGCCGAAGATATTGTTTTTTCTGCCGGCCCTCGTGGCTGGGGGCGCGGAAATCCATGCGATTGTCCTGTGCGAGAAAATGATCGAGGCGGGATTCGACTGCACCATCGTGGCGCATGGGACAAATTGTTCGGAAGCCCTGATGGACCGGGACGTGGCGCGGCGCGCC
This sequence comes from Rhodoblastus sp. 17X3, assembly GCF_030056575.1. GTDB lineage: Bacteria > Pseudomonadota > Alphaproteobacteria > Rhizobiales > Beijerinckiaceae > Rhodoblastus. Next base: position 110,216 of record NZ_JASHHX010000011.1, read on the forward strand.
ATACGCCTGAACCTGCGCGGCATGTCGGAACTGGGCGGCTGGCTGGAAATCTGGCGGCTATTGCGACGCATCAAGCCTGACCTTATCGTCGCCATCAACCAGACGCCCTTCATCATTTCCTTCATCGAGAAAGCGATGCTCGGGACTCGCGCCGCTCTGGCCTGCATCTTCCACTCGACGGAAATGCAGCCGTTTGAACGCTATCTGGAAGGGCCGTTTCGGGTCTGCGCGCGCTTCGCCGATCTGCTTGTCTATGTGAGCGAGAGCCAGCGGAAGATCTGGGAAGGCCGCGGGCTCACGGCGCGACGCGTCCGCGTTATCCCGAACGGCGTAGATCTCGAGCGGTTTCAACCGTCCGAGCGCAAGCGCAGCGAAATCCGCGCCGAACTGGGCCTCGGCGAAGACGTTTTCCTGATCGGCATTGTCGCCGCCTTCCGCCGGGAAAAAAACCACGCCGACCTGATCCGCGCTTTGGCCCGCGCCCGCGCGCTAGGTTCGCGCGCCAAGGTCCTCGCGGTCGGCGAAGGCGCGACCCAGAACGAAGCCAAGGCGCTGGCGCGCGATCTCGGACTCACGGGCCAAATGATCTTTCACGGCGTCAGCGCCGATATTGACCGCCTCGTCAACGCCTGCGACGCAGGCGTCCTGTGCAGCACGGCGGAATCCTTTCCGCTCGCGGCGATAGAGTTTCTGGCCACGGGCGTGCCGATGCTCGTTTCGGCGATCAGCGGGAACCTTGAACTGGTCAAGCCGGATTTCAATGGCCTGGTTCACCGGCCCGGCGATATCGAACAATTCGCCGCCAACATCATCGCCATGGAAGATCCGGCGACGCGCGCGCGGCTGGCCCGGAACGCGCGCTTATCCGTCGAGCGCTTTTCGACCGCCTCGATGGCCGCCGACTACGAGCAGGAATTCAAGAAGCTTTGCACGCGAAACCATGCCTGAAGCGCCGACGCCTCCGCATCCTCCCGTCTTCCTGATAGCGATCGACACCGAAGGCGACGACGTCTGGTCGCGTCCGCGCCAGGCGACAACCCTGAACGCCCGCTATCTTCCGCGCTTCCAGGCGCTGTGCGAAAAATTCGGCTTTTCGCCGACCTATCTAACCAATTTCGAAATGGCCAATGATTCCGCCTTCGTCGAAATGGCCCGCGACGCGCTCGCGCGTGGAACGGCGGAAATCGGCATGCATATGCACGCCTGGGACACGCCTCCGGTTGAGCCCCTTGGCGCGCGCGACTGGTGGGACCAGCCTTACGCGCCCGAATATCCGCCAGAGCTGATCGATCGCAAGGCCGAGTTGATGACCCGCCTTCTCGAAGACCGGTTCCAGACCGCGATCACCAGCCACCGCGCCGGCCGGTGGGGGCTATGCGCTTCCTATGCGCGCAGCCTGATCCGGCTCGGCTATGAGGTCGATTGCTCGGTGACGCCGGGCGTTTCCTGGGCGGGCGCTCCGGGCCTTGCTGGCGGCGATGGCGGCGTCGATTACAGCGCCTTCCCCAGCGCGCCCTACGTGATAGACCCCGAATCAATCGCTCGTGCGGGCGCCTCTCCGCTGCTCGAAGTCCCGATGACGATCATCGAGCAGAAGCGTCCCTGGCACAGGAGCCTCGCGCGTCTCCTTCTGGGGCGCAAGGGCCCGCGATTGATCTGGCTGCGGCCCGAGCCGGGCAATCTCGGCGATATGCTGGAGATCGTGGACAGGAAGCGGGCCGTGAACGCCGATTATATCCAGTTCACCCTGCATAGCTCGGAATTCATGCCCGGCGGCAGCCCGGCGTTCCCGACGCCGGACAGCATCGAGCAGCTCTATCGCGACCTTGAAATCCTGTTCGAAAGGATCGCGCGGGATTTTCACGGCTGCGGGCTGACCGCTTACGCGCGCCGCTTGCGCGCCGCCTCGCGCCAGATGGCGCCCAGCCTGGCGACATAAACGCGCATGTCGAGATTCTGACGATGGAACTCGGCCGCGGCGGCGCCGATAGCGCGCCGCAGGCCAGGGTTCTCCAGGAGCTTGCGCAAGGCGTCCGCCAGCGCGCCGGAATCGCCGACCGGGACCAGCAGGCCGGTCATCCCGTCTTGCAGGATGTCCTCGACGGCGCCGACGGGAGTCGCCACAACCGCCCGCCCGTAAGCCATGCCCTCGATGACGGACATTGGCAGGTTTTCCTCATAGGACGGCAGCACGACGATATCGGACGCCGCCAGCAGTTCACGAACCTTGTCCGGGCCGACCCAGCCCGGCAGGCTGACGCGCTCCGAAAGCCCGAGGCGTTCGATCTCGGCGCGCGTCTCCTCGACGGCGCCATTGCCCGCGATGACCGCTCGCCACTGATAAGTCAGGGGAAGAGCCGCCAGCGCGCGCACAAGTTCCGGCACGCCCTTGCGCGGACCGACATGGCCGAGAAAAAGGATGTTCGGTGGTTGATCGGCGCTGGACTGAACCGCTTGCGCGGCTTCCGGCGCAGGAGAGGCGTTGGGAAGAATGCGGACCCGATCGGCGATTTCCGGCGCCTTCCCGATGACATAGTCGCGCCAGACCTGACCGAGCACGAGCACGATCGCCGCGCCCGCGAACATCTGGCGCACCAGCTTCGCCACCGGCGCGGGAGCCGAATTCCAATAGTCCCGGAAGCCCGATCCATGCAGATGGATGACATAAGGCACGCCCGCCGCCCGCGCCGCGGCCGCGATCGCGATCTTGCGCAAGGCGCTGCCATGCGAGGAAAGATTGATATGCGCGACATCGGGGCCCATCCCCAGTCGGGCCCCGAGCAGAACAGCCGCGACGGCCGCCGTGTGGAACGGCGCCAGCGCGATGGAGCCCTGTCCGCGACTGGCGATAAACCTTACCTTCACGCCATCCGAAGCCAGATCGGCCGCGCCGGCGCGCACGTCGTCCATGATGCGGTCGATGCCGCCCATGCCGCCCTGCCCGAGCGGCGTGACCACCAGGACATCAATATTTTTCGTTGTGTCCGTCATAGCGCTCCCGCCAAAGCCTCGATGATCTCGTCAGCGCCGATGTCATAAACCCTGATGAATTGCTCCAGGCTGCATAGCGACCAGAGAATGCGCTCATTATTGGAGCGCCCGTCCATATGTTCGGCGACGTAACGGTCGATCAGCGTGGCGTTGAGGACCTTCCTGACGCGCGAATCGCCGGAACATAGCAAGTCAAAGACGACGTGACTGTGAGACTCGCGAAACCAGATGTTGACGGGCACGCGAAAGCCGATTTTCTTGCGGCGAAACAGGATCTCGGGCACGCGGCCTTTCACGGCGGCGCGCAAGACCGCCTTGCCCTTGAGCCGCCGAATATGGAAGCGGTCCGGAATGCGCGCGGCGAGACGCGCCAATTCGACGTCCATGAACGGCATGCGCCCCTCGATCGAACCGCCCATCAGCATGCGGTCGGCGCGTTCGAGCGTGTTGTCGGGCAGCCATGACGTCTGGTCGAAGAACTCCGCCTTCCGCAGATTCGAGACGTTCCTGGCCGAAAATGGAAATGGGTCGGGGCGCGCATGACGCAGCTTCCGGTCGAACAAGGCGTTGCGCTCGGCCGGCGACAAGCCGCCGAACCAGATCCTGACCCGATCGGCCGCGTCGCGCTGGCCGAGCGCCTTCGACAGCACCTTGACCCGCCGCAATCCGAACGGCAGCTGCTCGACGACCGGCGCCACGATGCTTTCGTGCAGCCACGGCCCCGTCGCCGCGTGATAATATTGCGCGTAAAGCTCCGCGACATATTTGGGATAGCCGCCGAAAAGCTCGTCGGCCCCCTCGCCGGTCAGCACGACCTTGACCTTCTCGCTCGCCGCGCGCGCCAGCAGGAGGATCGGCATGTCCGACGCCTCGCTCACCGGCGCGCCGCGCAGCCGCGCCGCCTCCGGCCAGAGCTCGAAAAACTGGTCGGGCGTGATGACATGCTCCTCGTGCTCGGCTTCGAAATGTTTCGCCGCGAGACGCGCAAAGGAGAGTTCGGAGTAACTGGGATCCTCGAAACCGACGCTGAAGGTCTTGATCGGCCGCGTCGCATTGCTCGCCATGAACGCCAGCACGGACGAAGAATCGACGCCGCCGGACAGAAACAGGCCATAGGGCGCGTCGCTCCGCATGCGGATTCGAACCGCCTCGTCGAAGACCTCGGTGAATTCCGCCACCGCATGGTCGAAATTGTCGATATCGGCCGTCACATGGGCCAGAGGCGGGGTGAAATAGCGCTCGACGGTCAACCGCCCTGCGCGCCAGACCGCGAGGCTGCCCGCGGGGAGTTTTTCGACCTCGCCGAAGAACGTCCTCGGCGAGGGGGCGTAACGATCCAGCAGATAGCCGTCCAGCGCCGCCAGATCGAAACTCGTCTTCAGGCCCGGAACGGCCAGCAGCGCCGCCACTTCCGATGAAAAGAAAAGGTCCTCGCCCTTGCGGCACAGGAAAAGCGGTTTTTTGCCGAAGGGATCGCGGGCGAACAGGATGGACTGATCGCGGCTGTCGAAAAAGGCGAAGGCGAACATGCCCCGCAGCCGGCTCAGCGCGTCCTTCCCCCATATCTGCAGCGCGGCGAGCAGGATTTCGGTGTCGCCGGTCGTATGGAAGACGCAGCCCAGCTGCTCGAGCTCCGCGCGCAGCTCGATGTAATTATAAATCTCGCCATTATAGGTGATGCAGCAGGAGCGGTCGGCGCTCCACATCGGCTGTGTCGCGGCGTCGGTGAGATCGACGATCGCGAGGCGGCGATGCCCCAGGCCCACGCGATATTCGCCGTCGGAGGCGCTGATAAGAACAGCATCGCCTCCGTCCGGGCCCCGGTGATGGAGCAGATCGGTCAATGCCTTGAGGACATCAAGCCCGGGCGACGTCTCCGAACGCGCCACCCAACCGAAAACGCCGCACATGGCCGTTCACCGCCAGGCTAGTTTGGAGACGGGCGCGGCGACGGCTGAAAAGCCCTGCAAACATTCCGCATAGGCGGCGACCATGGCGCGGTGGTCGAAATGCGCCTCGACCCGCGCCCGCGCCGCCTTTCCGGCGGCCTCGCGCGTCGCCGCCGACGCGAAATGGCGCAGGGCGGCCAACAGCGCGTCATCGTCGCCCGGAGGAAACAGAAGCCCGTTTTCCCCGTCGATGATTTCCGAGGCGCCGCCAATGTCGCTCATGACCATGGGCGCGCCCATGGCCAGGATTTCCAGCGCCGAAAGCGAAAGCGTCTCGATCGACAGGCTGCAATTGACGCCGAGGTCGATCGCGGCGACATAGGGCCGCACGTCGCTGGCCATGCCGGGCATGATGACAGATTCGCCAAGGTTCAGGGCCGCGACGCGCGCTTCGATCGCGGCCCGCATCGGCCCGTCGCCGATCAGCAGGACCTTGGCCTTCACGCCCTCGTCACGCAGCCGCACCACCGCGTCGATCAATTGCAGATGGTTCTTCTCCGGCCGGAACACCGCGCTCAGGCCGATGACGTAATCCTCGTCGCGCAGGCCGAGGCGCGCACGGGTCTCCGCCCTGTGCGACGCGCGTTCGCGCGGAGAATAACGCTCGATGTCGACGCCGTTGATGATCGTGGCCTGGCGCCGGGGCGACATGCCGCGGCCCAGCCAGAACCGCCGCTGATTTTCTGAAATGAAGATGAGGCCGTCGATCCGGCTGAAAATCGGAAAGTGCAGGTGCTGGAGCAACATCTCGCGCCAGTTCCGCAGGATCGTCGAATGGAGAATCCCGACGATGGGCGGAGCCGCCCTGGCGGCCCGCCGAGCGAAAAAGGCGGCGACGATCGGCCTCTCGTTGACGCCGACAACGAGGTCGTAATGTCCGGATTCCAGCTCCCGCCGCAACTCGCCGATCCGCTCGCGCAGGCCCATTCCACGCGCAGGCAGGAGCAGCCTGCCGCCATCATAGCTTTCAATGGCGCCGCGTTTCATTGCGAACACGCCGCTGTCGAAGCCAAGCGCGTTGAGGCTGCGGGAAAGATCGAAAGTATGCCGCTCGGCGCCCCCGACGAGCGGCGTGTTGATCACGAAAAGAATTTTCGAACGCGGCAGGCTGGGTTCCTCGTCATGACCAGAAAATGCATCCATATCGGGGCAGCTCGCGAGTGTTTCCAGACCATTTCATCTATATATGAACCACATCGACGACAGGTCCAACAAAAAAAAATTATAACGTAAAATCCGACATATATATCCTTCGCGGATCAATGATTTATTTCGAAAGGTCAAGATAAGTTTATGCTTTGCTGAACGAACGCGTTTCGCGGACGATACGGTCATCATGATTAGCTTCAATCATCTATTATGCCGCCCTTCATTCCTCGACCTTGCGGGCGCCGCCGCCCCGGGGCCTTTCCGCGGCTCCCCCTTTGTGCGAAAACCACGTCGCATCAGTCCCAGGGTCCTTTTCCGGCCTGATCGAAGGAGCGAGAGTCATGTCCCGCATTTCGGCGTTTGGCGCATCGACGCCCTCCGACCTTGCCGCGAGCGCCTTCAATCCCGCAATTCCCGAAGGGGAGCGGGTCTATGCGATTGGCGACATTCACGGTCGCCTGGATCTCCTGACCGCCACCCTCGACAAGATCGACGCCCATTTCGCGGCCCACCCGATCGAGACGCCGCATGAGGTCTTTCTCGGCGATTATATCGATCGCGGCCCCCGGTCGCGCGAAGTGATCGACGCCGTGATGGCGCGTGCGCAGCGGCCCAATGTCGTTGCGCTGAGCGGCAACCATGAGGAAATCATCCTGCGCGCGTCGCGCGAACCCGATGTTTTCGCCGACTGGATGGGCTATGGCGGGCGCGAGGCTTTGCTCTCCTATGGAATTCACGTTCCGGCGAATTTTCGCCGCAGGGATATCGAAACGGCCATGACGCAGATGCGGGAAAAAATTCCCGCCGAGCATTTCGCGTTTTTCGAGGGCCTCCCGGCCATGCGCCTGATCGGCGACTACGTCTTTGTCCACGCCGGCTTGCGGCCGCGCGTCGAACTCGCCAAGCAAACCCGCCGCGACGTCATGTGGATCAGGCAGGAGTTCCTCTCCTACCGCGCCGCCTTTCCGCGCAAGGTGGTGCATGGACATACGCCGGTCACGCGGCCCGAAGTCCTGGCCAACCGGATCAATATCGACACCGGGGCCTATGTCACCGGGAACCTGACCTGCGTCGTCCTCGAAGGCGAGCAAGTCGGCTTCCTTTAGCCAAATTACTTTATTCCATTCGTGATCCGGCGAGTCCGATAGCGAAGCCAGAACGCCTGGGCCGGCATCGGGCGCCTGGCTTTGCGCCATGGCGGCGTCTGAGCCCGCCGTCATTCCGCCGCGCGAACGATCGACCACAACGACGGCGAGCGCATCGGGAACGTCATCGAACGCTCCCCAATGTCACGGCGCCTGTCTGCGTCCAGAGCGTGCGTTAACTGAAAAAATTTAATTCCGAGGCAACCGCGGCCATGCCCGCGGTTGGTTAAAATTGTCGGCATGCGGGAGCGAATTGGACAAGGACTTTGCGGCAAAAAACGAAACCAAGCACTGCGGCCCGCGCGCCGCCTGTGACTGCACCGAGGCCGCCCATGTCCACGACTTATCTCCCCAACAATGTTTACAGCATCGACGGCTATGACTTCTTCGTGCAGGACTGCGGCGCATCCTATGCCATCCAGGCGATTGGGACGGACACGATCCAGTTCGTGCTTCAACCCGGCGACGTCTGGTCGGGCGACTCCGCGGGCAGGTTCCGCTCCGAACTCGCCTCGACGGAGCAGATCGCCAATGGCGTGCAGATCCACACGTCTTATGTGATGAATATCGCGCCCGGTTCGGTGAACAGCGCCTCCTGGATGACTCTGGGGCAGTTTCACCAGAACGATTACGACGGCGCGCCGGCCCTCTCCCCGCCCTTCTCCGTCGGCTTGGACGGCCAGAAAATGACCGTCTCCATCGGTTATACGGGCGCAAATGGCCAGCCGGTCTATCTGACCCTGTTCCGCGACGCCAACGACATCGTGGACGGCCAGAATTACGCGATGGACATCAGCGTAACTTTCAGTCCATCCGGCGCGGGGCGTCTGGTCGTGACTCGCAATGGCGCGACCATTGTCGATTACACCGGCCCGATCGGCTATTCGACACAGAGCAGCGTTTACTGGAAGGAAGGCATTTACGAGGCCAGCGACGCCACCACGACCATGACGGTCGATTATTCCAACCTGTCCCTGACGACCTCGACCGCCGCGACGCCCCAGACATTCAACGGCGTCCAAAGCTGGAATAGTTACGACGGGGCCGGAAATCTGCTCAGCACGACGACCAACCAGCTCGATTCCTCGGGCAATCTGACGTCTTCAGTCGTCCAATATGTCAGCGGCGCCCGGACCGTCTCGACCTACCTGATCCAGGGTCAGCCTTATGTCACCAAGGTGGAGACCTATGATAGCACTGGCGCGCTCGTCGGATTGGTCGAAAGCCATGCCGACGGATCGCTCGCCTATAACATGGTCGTCAGCAACGGCGTCACGACGGCGACAACCTATGACGCCTTGGGAGTCGTCGCCAGCATCGACGTCATCCAGGCGGACGGCTCGCACGCCCTGAACATCTACGCCTCGGACGGCAAAACCGCCGTTGAATCCGAAATATTCAATTCATCGGGCAATCTGACCCAGGACATCGTCTATCATTCGGACGGATCGAAGACGATCAGCCAATATCTGATCACGGGCCAGCCCTATACGTCCTCGAAGGTCGACTTCAACGCCGCCGGCGTCGCCGTGTCGATCATCGACTATTATTCCAACGGGCAAATCCAGTACCAAAAATTCCTCGATTCGGCCGGCTCCACGGAAACGAAGACCTTCACCAGCGCTGGCGCGATTCAGAACTGGCTGGTCGTCAATCCGGACGGAACCCGCAACCAAAGCGTCTACGCCACGGACGCAACAAATCTGATCCAGACCTATACGGCCTGGAACGCCGCAGGCGCCGTCACGCTATACGAAACCTTCAATTCCGCGGGCGCGCTCGGGTGGGAAACGATCTTCAACGCCGACGGCTCTAAAGAGGTCGATCAATATCTGATCTCGGGCCAGCCCTATACGTCGTCGGTCACGCTTTACAACTCCGCAGGAGCCATTACTTCGCTGACCCAATATTACAGCGGCGGTGGGATTTATTATCAAAATTTCGTCGACGCCATCGGCGCGACGGAAGCCAAGAATTATTCCAGTTCCGGCCTGCTCCAGCGGTGGAGCATCGCCTATGCCGACGGTACGCGCCAGGTTTCGACCTATGATTCCACAGGGGCGCTTGCCGCGATCAACAAATATAACGCCAGCGGAGCCCTGACCTACAACAAGTCCGTCAATGCCGACGGATCCTTCTTCGTCTATCAATACCTGATTACGGGGCAGCCCTATACGTCCGAGACCACCGCCTACAGCGCCAGCGGCGTGATCGTCTCCGACATCAAATATGGCGCCAATGGCGTCACGACCAGGACCGCCTACAACAGCTCAGGCGTGGTCGCCAGCATCGCCACCGTCCAGGCTGACGGTTCGAGCGTCGTCAACATCTACGCCCCGGACGGCGTGACGGTCGTCGAATCCGCGACCTATAATACGTCTGGCGGCCTGACTCAGGACATCGCTTTTCATTCCGACGGATCGAAGACGATCAAGCGCTTCCTGATCACGGGCCAGCCCTATACGTCCTCGACAGTTGAATTCAACGCCGCCGGCGTCGTCATATCGATCGCCAACTATTATTCGAGCGGCCTGTTGCAGTACCAGAAGTTCATCGACGCTTCCGGCGCGACGCAATCCAAGACGTACAGCAGCGCCGGCGCCCTGCTGAACTGGTCGACAGTCAATCCGGACGGCTCGCGCGGCTCGAGCGTTTACGCCGGCGTGACCGGGACCAATCCGATTCAGAACTATACGGCGTGGAGCGCCGCCGGCGCTGTCACGCTCTACGAAACCTTCAATTCCTCTGGCGCGCTCGCCTGGAAGACGATCTACAACGCCGACGGCTCGAAAGAGGTCGATCAATATCTGATCTCGGGCCAGCCCTATACGTCCCTCGCCACAATCTATAACGCCGCGGGCGTCGCGACTTCGCTGACCCAATATTACAGCGGCGGCGCGATCTATTCCCAGAAACTCATCTACGCGACCGGCGCCACGGATACGAAGACCTACAACAGCGCAGGCGCCCTGCAGAGCTGGCTGGTCGTCAATGCGGACGGCTCGAAAGAGCTCGATCAATATCTGATTTCGGGCCAGGCTTACACGTCCTCGGCCACGATCTATAACGCCGCGGGCGTCGCCACATCCCTGACGCAATATTACAGCGGCGGCGGGATCTATTATCAGAGGTTCATCGACGCCGACGGCGCCACGGAAACCAAAAATTATTCGAGCGCCGCCCTGCTCCAGAGGTGGAGCATCGCCTATACCGACGGCTCGCGGCAGGTCTCGACCTATGACTCGACGGGGGCGCTGGCGACCGTCAACAACTATAATTCCAGCGGCGCCCTGACCTACAACAAGACCGTCAACGCCGACGGCTCCTCCTATGTTTACCAATACCTGATTACGGGACAGCCTTATGCCTCGGAGGCCTCGGCCTATAACGCGAGCGGCGTGCTGATCTCGGATTCCAAATATATCGTCGGCGGCGCGCTCTATTCGTCCTATTCGCTGTCCTCGACGGGCGTCCAGACAACGAACAGCTATGCCGGCGGCGTGCTGACGGAGACGGTCCAGATCATGCCCGGCGGTGCGACGACGGACTCGCTTTTCGCCGCCAATCTGGTGGCCAACGCCATCGCCGGCCCGGAGACTTTCGTCAGCTATCACAACGACACCTTCGTCTTCGGCGCGAATATCGGGGCCGACATGATCAAGGGATTCAATGCGGGCGCCGTCGCCAACCAGGACATGATCGACATCGCCACGGCCCTTGCGCCGGATTACGCCCATCTTCAGATGGCGCAATCCGGCTCCGATACCGTGATCAATTTTGGCCCCGGCCAATCGATTACCTTGGTTGGCGTCGCCGTCAGTTCGCTCAGCGCGAATAATTTCGCGTTCTTCTAGGAGCTGCCTGGCCAACGCTTCGGCCCGAGGGTCATTCCGCCTTTACCGGCTCGGTAATAGGTTCGCGCCGCATGGCCTCCTCGACATCGAGGAGTTCGACCGCGACCATGAGGAAAAGCGCGCAAAGGCCAAAGCCGCCATCAGCAGGACGATGGCGACGCGCCGGACGAAGGATGCGCCTTCGGATATCGCGTGCGAGCGTTCCACCGTCATTGCCGCGCCTCTTGGATGCGGCCTCGGCGAGCCCCCAGATATTTCAGCAGCTCCAGCACGACGAGAACAGCGAAGCCGACCCCGAGCGTGAAAAGGATATCGTCGGCGTGCAGCGGTCCGAACCGGAACAGGTCGCTCGCCATCGGCCAGAGCAGTGTTATGGCGAGCATGGCGGCCACAGCGGGAAGCGCTACCGCCAGCGCCTGGTTCGACCTCAGGAGCGCCTTGGCCAAAGACGGACTCGTCGAACGGTTCACAAAAATCAGCGCTACGATCGAAATTACGAGAGAGAAGAAGGTCAAGGCCCTCACTTCGTCTTCTGGCATGCCGCGCCCGAGCGCGACGACATAGATCATGGCGACAAGGCCAAAGGCGAAAGCGCCCTGGAGGACGGCCCAGAGGATCATGGCGCTGGAGAACAGCGGCTCGCCGGGATCGCGGGGCCTGCGGCGCATCAGGTCGTCCTCCTCGACCTCCGCCTCGAAGACCAGCGAGCAGACCGGGTCGATGATCATTTCGAGGAAGGCGATATGCATCGGGCCGAGGACGATGGGCATGCCGAGAGCCAGCGGCAGCAGGGCCAGCCCGGCGATGGGAACATGCACCGCGAAAATGAAACTCATCGCCTTGCGCAGATTGTCATAAATGCGCCGCCCGAGGCGGATCGTGGTCACGATCGAACCGAAATCGTCGTCGAGCAGAACGATGGACGAGGCCTCGCGCGCCACGTCCGTGCCGCGCCCGCCCATGGCGACGCCGATATCGGCGGCCTTGAGCGAGGGCGCGTCATTGACGCCGTCGCCGGTCATGGCGACGACCTCGCCATTGGCCTTCAGGGCCTTGACGATACGCAGCTTCTGGTCCGGCATGACGCGGGCGAAAACGGAGCAGGTCCGCATCCGGACGGCCAGCGCCGCGTCGTCGAGCTTTTCAAGCTCCGCGCCCGTGGTCGCCTCATCGCTGTCGATGCCGGCCTGTTGCGCGATGGCGCGGGCGGTCGCCGGATAATCGCCGGTGATCATCACGACGCGGACGCCTGCCGTCCGGCACAAGGCTACCGCAGCAGGGACGCTTTTTCGCAATGGATCAGATAATCCAGCCAATCCAATGAATTCAAACATATAATCACGCGGAGAATCCGGAAGGCCGGGGCCGGCGGCGGACGCGCGCGCGACGCCGAGAACGCGCAGCCCCGCCTCCGCCATTTCGTCCACCGCCGTCGCGAGCGCCGCCCGCTCCTTGGGTCCGAGACGGCAAAGCTCGGCTATGGCTTCGGGAGCGCCCTTGGCCGCGACGACATAGGCCTCCTCCGCGCCGGAGGCCCGCCAGACATGGGTGACGGCGAGAAGATCGGCGCGCAGGGGGAAGAGTTTCGCCAGCGGGCCATGTTGGGCCGGGGCGCGGCCATTCTCCCGCGCCAGCGCATGAAAGGCTTTTTCCATGGGATCGAAAGGCTCGGCGGCGCTGGCGAGAACGCCGAACGCCACAACATCGTCGAAGCCGGAAGACGAGGCGTCCGCCGCCCCGCCGATCCTGCGCCGCGCGCCAGTCGGCAACCGCAATTCCGTGATCGTCATGCGATTTTCGGTGAGCGTTCCCGTCTTGTCAGTGCAGAGCACCGTGGCGGAGCCAAGCGCCTCGATCGCCGACGCCCGCCGCGTCAAAACCCGGACCTGCGAAATGCGCCAGGCCCCCATCGCCATGAAGACGGCCAGCACGACCGGAAATTCTTGCGGCAGCATCGACATGCCGACCGCAATACCGGCCAGCAGGGCGTCGAGCCAATCGCCGCGCAAAGTCGCATAAAGGCCGACGACCAAAAGGCTGACGGCGCCGCCGAACAGCGCGAAAATGCCGACCAGCTTGCGGGTCTGCCTTTGCAGATGCGGGGCGGCGGTCTCCAATTCGCTGAGCGATTTGCCGATCTTGCCAATTTCGCTCGCCGCGCCCGTGGCGACGACTTCGCCGACGCCGGCGCCGCGGACGATCAGGGTTCCGGAAAAAGCGATCGGAAGATCGTCGCCGCCGGGGCGCAGCAGTGCCTGCGGCCCGCCGACGTCGGCCGTCTTGCGTACGGGGGCGGCTTCGCCCGTCAGCAGGGATTCATCCGCCTGGAGATCATGCGCCTCGATCAGCCGCGCGTCGGCGGGAACGCGATCGCCCTCGGCGAAAACGATCAGGTCGCCGCAAACGACCTCCCTGCCCGCGATCCGCCGCCGCTCGCCGTCGCGGATCACCAACGCGCGCGGGCTGGTCAGGTCGCGCAAGGCCTCCAGCACCCGCTCCGTCCGCGCTTCCTGAAAGACTGTGATCGCGACGGAGAGACAGGCGAAGGCCAGCAGAACCAGAGCTTCCTTGACGTCGCCAAGGGCGAGATAGATCAATCCGGCGGCGATCAGGAGTGAAAGCATGGGCTCGCGCAGCACTTCGAGAATGATGCGGAACGGCGTGCGGCGGTCGGCCTGTGGAAGCTCATTATAGCCCTCGGCTGCGAGACGCGCCGCGGCTTCCGCCCCGGTCAGCCCGCGCAAACGCGATGGTGAATTGGATCCGGCCAACATTGCCCCCCAGCCCCTGATGGTCGCGCCGCGCATCGCGTGAATGCGCAAAATGGCGGTCGCGCCGGAACAGACTGAAGGCACTCGGCGCTGTCAACGTCAAGCTCGCTTGTTCGACGCCGGGGACGGCGCCACTATGCGCTAAAGGCGCATTTCATCGTCAAGGCGCGACGGCCATGGACTTCGGTCTGATCTTGCAGCTTCTTGCACTGCTGACGGTGGCGAATAGCGCGCCCGTCCTGATCAAGAGCATTTTCGGCGCAACCGCCGACTGGCCGCTCGATTTCGGTCGCCAGCTCCGCGACGGTCAGCCTCTTCTGGGCAAATCCAAGACGATACGCGGCGTCGCCGGCGCGATCCTCTGCGCCACCGCCTCGGCGCCGCTGATCGGTCTCGACTGGCGGATCGGCGCATTGACCGCGGCCGGCGCGATGGCGGGCGATCTGACGTCGAGCTTCATCAAACGGCGGCTCGCCATGCGGTCCAGCAGCAAGGCGCCAGGCCTCGATCAGATTCCCGAGGCCTTGTTCGGCGTCCTTGCGGCCCGCGTGGCGATCCCGATTGGCGTCGCCGAAATCGTCATTGTCACCCTGGTGTTTTTTGGCGGCCAGGTGGTCGTTTCGCGCGGCGCCCATGCGATCGGCCTGCGCGACGAGCCCTATTGACGGCTCTCAGCCGAGGCTCCTGAGCCGATGCAGCGTGACTTCCGGCGGGCAGTTGAAACGGACCGGCACGATGCTGGCGCCGGCGCCAACCGACGTATAGCCGTCCATGTCGCCGTAGCGCCAGGCGCCGCGCGCCAGCCGGCGCGGCATATGCGCGTCGATGGTGATGGGCGCGCCGCCGGGAAGACAGATCTGGCCGCCATGGGTATGGCCCGCCAGCATGAGGTCAAAACCGGCGTGAGCGGCCTGCCGATAGATTTCGGGCGTATGGGACAGCAGGATCGAAAAAGACTCCGGCGGGATCTCGTCCGCTGCGGCTTCGAGATTGTCGACGCGAAAAAAATGCGCGTCGTCAACGCCGGCGAGATAGATCCGCGCGCCGCCGCGCTCGATGGCGACATGTTCATTCAGCAGCATCCGAACGCCCATGCGCTCCAGATCCGGGACCAGCAAAATGGTGTCATGGTTGCCGAGAACGGCGAAAACATCGCCGCGCAGCGCCTTGCGAAGCTGGTGCATGCCGCGCAGGCAGGCCTCGGAGGAGCCGAAGGTCTTCCCGCGATAGTCGCCCGTCATCACGCACAGGTCATAGGGAAGATCGGCGACGATTTCCCCCACCCTCCGCATCGCTCTTTCGCTCATGTCGACGTGCATATCGGAGAGATGCAGGATCGCAAAGCCGTCGAACGCGGGCGGAACCTTGTGCGAGGCGACAATATTTTCGTGCAACTCGACCCTGGCGGCGTTCGCCTGGCCGCGCCAATAGGTCCCCGTCAGGCGCAGGATCATTTCGATCACGGCGTGCGACCAGGGCATATTCTCGATGTGCAGGAAGGTCAGGCCCTGGCCAAAGGCCTGCGATTCATGTTCTGTCTCTATTCCGATGCGCTGGCGGGCGTGAAGACGGCCGAGCCGTCCGTCCAGACAACGCTTCGCCTCGTTGGGAGGCATGAACGCGGGCGGCTCGCCGGGCTCTCGCAAGGGAGCGCCGGGGACGTCCAGCTCTTCACTTTCCTGAACCACCTGCCAAGCCTCTTCGATCTCTGGGCCGACATTGACGCGGCGCGAATTGATTTAACGCAACGCGGCGTCCCTGCTAGGCTCGCAATCTCGTCGCATGCGCGAAACCGGGATAACGAATCATGGCGTACAAGACCATTCAGCTCCTCGTGAATGTCAACGAAGACGCCACGCCGAATGCGGTGGTCGAATTTGCCATCGAATTCGCTCGCCGGGAAGGCGCGCATTTGTCCGCGCTCGAAATCGCGCAACTGGTGGACTTTCCGATCGGCCGGCTTCTGCCTCTCGCCGACGCCATCATCGACCAGATCAATGACGAACGCCTCGCCAAGGCGAAAGGCATTGGCGACCATGTCGAAGTCTCTGCCCGGCTGGCTGGCGTGACGGCGGACTGGTCGGTTGCGCAGCTGGCGCCGGACGCGGCGCGAAAGGCGGCCATCGCGGCGTCCCGTGTATGCGACCTGGTGATCGCGCCAAAGTCGAAAGGCTTTTTTTCCTCGGAAGAAGGACTGATCGAAGCGGTTCTGTTCGGCGCAGGCCGTCCCGTTCTGATCGTTCCACCCGAATGGGAGGCCGGTCCCCTGCTCGATCATGTCGTTATCGCATGGGATGGCGGCGCAAGGGCGGCCCGCGCGGTCGGAGACGCCATGCCTTTGCTGGAAAAGGCCGGGCGCGTCGAAGTGGTCTGCGTTACGGAGGATCAGACCGGCGAAGCTCTCGGCGGCGAGCTTGCCCGCCATTTGAGCCGTCATGACGCGAAGGTGAGCGTGACGGATCTGCCGCTCAGAAACGCGGATGCGGGCAGAACCCTGATGGATCATCTCTGCGCCATGCGCCCCAGCCTGCTCGTGATGGGCGCCTTCGCCCATGCGGCGTTGCTCCAGCATGTCATAGGCGGAACGACGAGCCTGATGCTGACTGACGCCAAGGTCCCGGTGCTATATTCATATTGAGGCGGCGACTGAACGACGTTGATCGCCGTTGCGGAGGATCAATGCGCGGCGCGACGGCCGCTTTATGTTCCAAAAGTTCAAGACGGAGGCCATGATGGCGCTTTCCCAACGCTATAGCGCGGTTGCAATCGCGCTCCACTGGTCCATCGCGGCCCTGATTGTCATAGCATTCGGCCTGGGCCTGACGGTCGACAACTTCCCCAAGGAAATCAAAGGCGCTGTCATCAACCTGCACTCCCTGATGGGCCTGGCTGTGCTGGTTCTGTCGCTCATGCGTCTTTACTGGCGCATAACCCATCCAGCGCCTGAGCTTCCGCGATCCATGCCTCCCGTCGCCCGACTGGCGTCGCACGCCGCGCATGGCGGCCTCTATCTGCTGATGATCGCGATTCCCCTGATCGGCGTTCCTACCTTGCTTTACCGGGGGCGCGGGCTGGATTTCGGCCTGTTCCAGATCGCGTCGCCATTCGAGCGGACGCCCGATATCTACCGTCCCCTGACCGAACTCCACGAACTGGCGTCCTTCGCCCTGATCGGGCTCGCCGTCGCACATGCGCTGGCGGCGCTCTATCATCACTATATTCTCCGCGACGACATCCTCACCCGGATGCTGCCGCCGCGCCGCCCCAGCTGAAGCGGCGTCGGCGGCGGGCCGTCCCGCCGCCGAAGAGACACGTATTGCAGTCTCGATGCGCCTAGGCGCGCTTGCGGCCCGTGACCATGGCGCGGACAAGATTTTCGCCATGCTCGATGCTGGAGAGAATTACGCCCGCCAGATGCAGGAACACTAGCCCCACCAGCGCATAGACGCCTGCTTCATGCGCCTCCTTCAGGGCATGCGATCCCCAGAACGTATCCGTGGTCAGCAGCATGCCGGTGATCGACACATAGGTGAGCAGCCCGAGCAGAGCGACGATCATCGCGCCGCCAGCAGGATTATGGCCAAGGTAGCGCCGCGCCTTGAGGCGCAGGCTGTCGCGCAGGAAGGCCGCGACCTCGCCCGGCGGGCGGACGAAAGCGGCGAAGCGGGCGTTTTCAGGCCCGACAAATCCCCAGACGATCCGCAGGATCACCAGAACGGCGATCGCATAGCCCGCGCCGATATGCAGCCAGGCGATCTCGTCGCCGGTCAGAAAGGCGCAGACGAAGAGCGCGACAAGGCTCCAGTGGAACAGCCGCACAAACGGGTCCCACACCGCGACCGTGGCCGGCGGCGTCGCGCCGCCGGCCTGTCCGGTCATGGCCGGAACGGCCATCAATCGTCGTCCTTGTCGGCTTTGGCGGATTTGCCATTCACGTCGCCGCCGGAAACGATCACGCCTGAGGTCGGATCGACGAAAAGCTCCGCCTTCTTGCCGGCCTTGTCGAGCACATAGAATTCGCCGCAGGCCTTCTTGATCTCGCCGCTGCGGATTTGATAACCCTGCTCGGCCACCTTGGCCTTCAGGGCGTCCAGCGACAGGTAATCCGCCTTGGGCTTCGCCGTGCAGGGCCGGCCGAGGCTGTCCGCGCGGGCCATGCCAGTCGCTCCGATGACCGCGGCGACGCTCGCCAGAATGAGCAATTTACGCATTGTCTTTTCCTTTCCATTCGCGCCCGGCGCTCTCGCTCGGGCAATGTCGAGGGTTATGAAGGAAAGCCGATGACAGCCGCCTGATGGCCGGCGTCAGCCAATTGTCAGGTGAGGCGCCAAGCGAACGCCGCATCGAAAACCCTTCGCCTTTCCATTCCAGCCGCGTAAATTCGTGAGATGCGCAACGCATGGTTTGCTTCCTTCCTCGCCCGGATCCGCGACCCGCGCAGCCGTTGGCTGCGCATTCCGGTCGGGCTGGCGCTGATCTCTGGCGGCTTGTTCGGCTTTCTGCCTGTGTTGGGTTTCTGGATGGCGCCGCTCGGTCTTTCCTTGCTGGCGATCGATTTTCACTGGGCCGAGCGGCTGTCGCGGCGTCAGAAAGGCTTCGCGCGCCGGCTCCGTTTGCGGGTGGGTAAGATGCGTCGCAGCCTGTCGGCCCGGAACGCGAACCGGGACAGGAAAACGTGACGACCCCTTCGGCGCGCGGGCCGAGGCGCGGCCAAACCGGGCCGGTGATCCATGTCAGCGATTTGTCAGGCGGAATGCGGGATAATCCCGGCCTCGAACCCTGGATCCTGTAAACCCATGTCCTGGCCGCGTCCCGCGCTCATCGCCCTCGCCGTCCTGCTTGCCGCCGCGTCTCCCGCGCGGGCTGACGAGTCGCGCAGCGATCAGGACGAGGCGCGCGAGGCCGTCGAGCGCGGCGCCATCCGCCCGCTCGAAGAAATCCTGGCGAAATTGCGGGAGCGCTTCCCCGGCGAGATCGTCAAGATCAAACTTGAACGCGAGCATGGGATTTGGGTCTATGAGTTTCGGCTGCTGGAGCCGCAGGGCCGCCTGCGCGAGATCACCGTCGACGCCGCGACCGGCGCCGTCAACGAGCCCGGAGGCGATTGATGCGCGTACTTCTCGTCGAAGACGATGACCGGATCGCGGGGGACGTCGAACGCGCCCTTGTCGCGGCGGGCTATCTCGTCGAGCGCGCGAAAAACGGCGAGGACGCCTGGTTTCTCGGCGATACCGAAGATTATGGCGCGGTCGTGCTCGATCTCGGGCTGCCCGGCATGGACGGCCTCGCCGTGCTCAAGCGCTGGCGCGGGAACGGACGATCGACGCCCGTGCTCGTGCTGACCGCGCGCGGCTCCTGGGCCGAAAAGGTCGAGGGGATTGACGCCGGCGCCGACGATTATCTCGCCAAGCCGTTCCAGATGGAGGAATTGCTGGCGCGGCTGCGCTCGGTCATCCGCCGTTCGGCCGGCCACGCCTCGTCCGTCGCTTCGATCGGCGCGCTCGCGCTCGACGAACGCGCGATGAAGGTCAGTCTCGGCGGCGCCCCCATCGAACTTTCGCCGCTCGAATATCGCCTCGTCGCCTATCTGATGCTGCGTCGGGGCCGCGTCGTGCCGCAGCAGGAACTGATCGAGAACGTCTATGGCCAGGACGAGCAATCGTCCAACGCCATTGAAGTTCTGGTCGGGCGGGTGCGCCGCAAGCTCGGCAGCGAATGGATCGAGACGCGGCGCGGTTTTGGCTATCTGATGCCGGAGCATGCGGCGTGATCCGCCGCTCCCTGCGCCTCCGGCTGGCGCTCGCCGGCGCGCTGGCCGTCTCGCTCGCGCTGGCCCTCGCCGGGTTCGGCCTGACGCTGCTGTTCGAGCGCCATGTTTACCGAACGCTGTCCGACGATCTCGACGTCGATCTCCGCCAGTTGATCGGGGGACTGGAAATCGCGCCCGGCGGCGAGATCGCTTTGGCCCGACCGCCGCCCGATCCGCGTTTCAACGAACCCTTGTCGGGCCTCTATTGGCAGGTCGACACCCGTTCGGGCCAATTGCGCTCGCGCTCGCTTTGGGATTTCACGCTGGCGCCGCCTTCCGACCTCTTGAGCGAAGGCCAGACCCATTATCATCAGATCGCCGGCCCCGGCGGAAAGCTGCTGCTGCTCGCCGAGCGCCGCGTCGAAATGGCGGCGCAGGGTCAGCATCAGGCCGCCCGCGCCTTGGTCGCCAGCGACCTGACCCGGCTGCGGCGGGCGCGCGACGCCTTCATCGCCGATCTCATTCCGGGCCTCGTCCTGCTCGCCTTGTTTCTGGCCTTTGCGACCTGGCTGCAGCTCAGCCTCGGCCTGCGTCCGCTCGGCCGCCTGCGGCGAGAAGTCGCCGACGCGATCGGCGGGCGCCGCCAGCGGCTGTCGCAAGACGCCCCGAGCGAGGTGCTGCCTCTGGTGCGCGAGGTCAACGCCCTGCTCGACACGCAGGAGAAGGAATTGCAGCGCGCGCGCGGCCGCGCCGCCGATCTCGCCCACGGCCTGAAAACGCCGCTGGCGGCTCTGGCGGGCGACGCCCGCAGGCTGCGCGAACGCGGCAGCGCGGACGTCGCGGAATCGCTCGACGAGATTGGCGAGACAATGCGGCGTCATGTCGAGCGCGAATTGGCGCGCGCGCGCGTTCAGGCCGCGGCGATACAGCGCGGGCGGCACGCGACGCCGCTGCGCGAGGTCGTCGAGGCGCTGATCCGCACGCTAAGCCGCACGGAAAATGGCGAGAGGGTCAAGTTTGAAAACAATGTCCCTGAATCGGTCCTCGCGCCATTCGAACGCCTCGATCTGACCGAACTGATCGGCAACCTGCTCGACAACGCCGCCCGGCACGCCAAGGCGCGGGTGCGCGTCTCCTGTGAGGACGGCGCGCGCCTGACGGTTGTGATCGAGGATGACGGCCCCGGGCTCGATCCGGCGCAGGAAGCCTTCGTCCGTCAACGCGGCGGGCGGCTGGATCAGGGCGGCGGCGCCGGCCTCGGCCTCGCCATCGCGCAGGACATTCTCGACGCTTACGGCTGGCGAATGGATCTGGCGCGTTCGCCGCTGGGTGGCCTTGAAATCCGCCTCAGCGAGTGAGGCGCGCCGGACGTCGCGTTCGCGACATCCGCCGCCCCCGACGCGCGTCCCCGAGGCTGGCCCGCAACTTGCCTGTTTCGGTCAGAGCTTCACATTCAGAAGAAGATCCCGATGGCTTTCACCTTCATCTGTGACACAAACGCCGTCAAGGAAGGCGGCATGGGCATCTTTCAAGCCGGCCGCAAGAGCGTGCTGCTGGTCTGGCCGAATGGCGGCGAACTCAAGGCCTATCGCGGGCGCTGTCCGCATGCGGATGTGCCCTTGACCGACGCCACCTTCAACGGCCAGGTCGTCACCTGCCCGCACCATCAATGGGGTTTCGACAGCGCCACCGGCAAATGCGTCACGCACCTCGCGCGCAATGTGCTGCATCCCTATGATCTGCGTGTCGATGGCGAGGAAATTCAGGTCGACCTTGGTCCGGCCAAGGCGGCGCGCCCGCAGGTCTGATGCGCGAGCCAAACGCGGCTTTCGCCTATCTCCCCCGATCGCATATGATCGAAAGCAGCCAGTTCGCTTCCGAATGAATGGGCTGCGGGAGAAATATCATGCCTCTGGTTCGCATCGACATGTTGAAAGGCAAAACGCCGGAACAGCGCCGGATCATCGCCGACGTCATCTATGACGCGATGATCTCCACGCTCAACGTTCCGCAGAACGACCGCTTTCAGATCATCTCCGAACACCAAAGCAGCGAATTGCTCATTGACCCGACCTATCTCGGAATCCAGCGTTCGCCGGACGCGATCATCATCCAGATCACGCTCAACGAAGGCCGTTCCGTGGATTTAAAACGGGCCTTCTACAAGGCCGTCGCCGACGGCCTCCGCGACCGGGCGCATATGCGCACCGAAGACGTCTTCATTAGCCTCGTCGAAGTGAAGAAGGAGAATTGGTCTTTCGGCAACGGACTCGCGCAATATGCGACCTGACCGAAAAATTAGCCGTCCAATCAACTATCAGGATAGTTAGCTTCGGCTTTACCGGGTTTTGACGACGCGCGGAAATCAATTTCATGGCTTTCGCCATAGCCCCTTTTCGTCGCGAGCTTCGCGGCCATAAAAAGAAAAAGCCGGCGACGGTC
>NZ_JASHHX010000012.1 GCF_030056575.1 Rhodoblastus sp. 17X3
GATGAAACGGGCGAAGGGATGCGGCGTGTGAGGCATGGCGTTTAATCCCGGAATTTCTTGTTTTGCTAAGGCTCGATATTTTCCTGGTCGCAGGCGGAGCGTTACGGCCTGATGAGAACGAGCGCGCCTCGATAGATGACATAAGCGCCTACGCCGGCGACCAGGGCGGCGAAGATGCGGGTGAGAGTTTGTTTGCGAACGGCGATCCGCTGAGCCAGCATTCCGCCGAATGTGCCGCCAACCACGCCGCCTGTGAGCAGCAGCGCCGCGACGCGCCAGTCCACAAGACCGGAAACCGCATAATTTGCGGCTGTGGCGGCGCCGAAGGCGGTCACTGAAACCAGCGACGAACCGATGGCCGATATCATCGGCATTCCGGTCGCGGCGAGAATGCCCGGGACGACGAGGAAGCCGCCGCCAATCCCGAAAAACCCGGCCAGAACTCCGACGGATACGCCGAAAAAGAGAAGGCTTGGGACCATGGCGCGAGCGTTGACGGAGGTCATGTCTACGTCCATGTTCGTTTGCGCCGGCCGCTTGAACGCCATCTGGATGGCGACCACGAGCATCAGTGCCCCAAACAGGAGCAGCAGTTTCTGGCCGTCGAAAACTTTGCCAAGGGAGGAGCCGATGACCGCACCCAGCACCCCCGAAGCCGCGAAAACAACGGCGCAAGGCCATTTGACATGTCCAGATCGCGCATGGCCGAAGAGATTGAAGAGGGCGTTGACCGCCACCGCCGTGGCGCCCGTGCCGATCGCGACATGCGGATCGCGGACGCCGACGAAATAGACAAGAAGCGGCGTCGCGAAAACGGAGCCGCCGCCGCCAATCAGGCCGAGGACGAACCCAACCAGTACGCCCGAAAGCAGGGCGGCGCCGTCGCTGTACGAAATTAGCAAGCGTTCCGCTCCCCGGAGCCGTTTTTCTATATATTTATAAAAACGAATATATTGAGAGATCGCCGATGCGGTCAAGTCGGCAATCGCACTTTCGAAATCGGGGAGCGATGCGGCTGGCTGAAATTCGTGAAGGCGGGTCAAGCGGGTTCGCGATTTTCGCGCGAATAGCTGTAGGTGTTGCAAAAACGCTGCATCGCCTTACCAATTCCAATGCTATCATATCACAAAATGAGAATGCTTGGGCTGGCGACATCGAAGCGCCACGTCGACGAGCGAAGCGGGGGGAACATAATGCAAAAACTGCGGCACCTTTTCGGCGTGAGTTTATGTGCGTTGGCCTATTGCGCGGCGGCGCCTGGCGCGCGTGCGACAGAGGGATATTTTGTCGAGGGCAGCAGCGCGCGCGAGCAATCGCTGGCTGGCGCGGGTTCGGCCAATCCCGCCGACGCCCTGACGGTCGGCAGCAATCCCGCCGGCCTCGTCGACGTGGGGCGCCAGTTCAACGGCGACATTACGCTGTTCATGCCCTGGCGCGGCTATGAAGCCACGGGAACTTTCCTGACCGCGCCCGGAAAGGTGGATAGCTACCGCGAAGCCTTCCCGATCCCGGCCATCGGCTATTCGCAGCCGCTGAACGCCGAATCGGCATTCGGCGTGGCGATGGTCGCCAACGGCGGCATGAACACCACCTATGCCGGCGGCGTCGCCAATCCGATGTGCGCCGTTTACGGACTTCCCAAACAGGGCGTGTTCTGTGGCGGCCGGACGGGCGTCGATCTCAACCAGGCGCTGATCTATGCCGGCTACGCCCAACGCTTCGGGAATTTCTCGCTTGGTATTGCGCCGGTCCTGGGCGTTCAGATTTTTTCGGCCTATGGCCTGAACACGTTCAGCGCGTTTGGGCTGTCGTCCAATCCTTCGGCCGTGAGCGATCACTCCCCAAACTATTCGGTCGGTGGCGGATTGCGCGTCGGCGCGCTCTATCATGTCACGCCGGATTTCACGTTTGGCGTATCGGGTTCGACGCCGATCTGGAGCACCAAATTCTCGGACTATAGCGGCCTCTTCGCTGGAAGCGGCAGCTTCGACATCCCCGCCACGATCGGGGGCGCCATTTCCTACAAGCTTTTGCCGACCCTCGCCATGATGGTCGATTACAAGCATATCTTCTATTCCCTCGTGCCGTCGATCGGCGATTCGATGGCCCCGATCCTGCCCGGTTCGATGGGAACTGCGAGGGGGCCCGGTTTCGGCTGGCGCGACGTCGACATCATCGCTGTCGGGTTTGAGTGGCGTTATTCGGACAGGCTGACGCTGCGGGCAGGCTATAGCTATAATACGCAGCCCGTTACGGCCGCCAATGTGATGCTGAACGTCCTGGCCCCCGGCGTCGTCACCAATCACATCGGCACGGGCTTCAGCTACGCTTACAACCAAAATTCGGCGATCGACTTCTCCCTCCTTTATTCGCCGCGCACGAGTGTCTCCGGTCCTGAATACCTCCCGGGAATGGGGTATAATCCAGCTTCCAACATCAAGATTTACCTTGAGGAGCTCGCGATTACGCTCGGATATACCTATCGCTTCGACGTGCCGCCGGTGGTGGTGGCGAAATATTGATCCTCTCCCGACGCCTGGGCGCCTTCGAGGCCGGCTGACGCCGGCCTCGCTTTCGCCCTGGCCGCCCGGGAGGGCGACGAGCAAGACGTGATCGCTCCCGTGCAATTTAATCCAGGTCAAGGCGGCGGGAGCGAAACGAGATAACATATTATTAAATCCTGATTTTAAGGGATATGCATGTCCATGGCGCATCCCGTTCTCGTCCTCGGAATCGGCAACGTCCTGATGCAGGACGACGGCGCCGGCGTTCACGCGGCGCAAGAGTTCGCGTCCGAAGATGATTCGGTGCGCGTGCTCGACGGCGGCACGCTGGGGCTGTCATTGTTGCCGGACGTGGAATCCTGCCGGGCCTTGATCGTCTTCGACGCGGCGATGTTCGGAGCTGAGCCGGGCTCCGTCAGAACATTCGCAGGCGCGGAAATGGACGCGCAGCTTTCCGGCAAAAAGAACACCGTGCACGAGGTTGCGCTGTTCGATCTTCTGGCGACGGCGGAACTGCTCGGGAGCAAGCCGGCGCTGCGGGCGCTGATTGGCGTTCAGCCCGAATGCGTTGACTGGGGACTGAAGCCAACGCCCGCGGTGGCGACGGCGATCCCGCATATGCGGCGCGCAGCGCGCGAACTGATCGAGAGGTGGGCGTCGTGAGCTTGGCATGCGAAGCGAAACAAATGCTGGAAGACGACGGCGCCTTCGTCGACGCCCTGTTGTGGGAGACGCACGCCCGGCTCGCGCATTTCGCGGAGACCGGGGAGATCGCATCCATCGATCTGGGCGGACTGCCGATGTCAGGACGCGACCGCGAGGCGCTGGATTCCATTTTGGGGCGCGGCGAGGTGAGCGCGGCAGTCGAGGTCGCTGGCCGCTCCGAGGTCTGGGAAACGGGATTTTCCAGCGTATGGCGCGTACGCCATTTCGGAGACGGGACGATCGCGGCGGACCTGATCGAAATCACGTCCTGCCCTTCGATATTAGCCGCCGACCGGCGCGACGCGGACAATGCGGCGCGGCGCCTGGCGGAAGCGCTTGAAGCGAAACTCGGGAACGCGGAGACACTCGCATGAGGCATGACGAGACCCTTGCCGCCGAAATGCAGCGACGCGGCGTTTCACGGCGCGCGTTTCTGAAATACGCGTCCTATGTCGCGTCGCTCATGGCGCTGCCGCCCTCGGCGGCCGAGGCTCTGGCGGAGGGGCTGGCGGCGGCGCGGCGGCAATCCGTCATCTGGCTTTCCTTCCAGGAATGCACGGGTTGCACGGAGTCCATCACGCGATCGCATTCGCCGACGCTGGAAAACCTGATGTTCGATTTCATCTCGCTCGACTACCATCACACCTTGATGGCGGTGTCGGGCCAGGCGGCGGAACAGGCCCGCCTGGAGGCGATGGCGGCCAATAAGGGGAAATATATCGTTGTCGTCGACGGTTCGGTGCCGACCAAGGACGGCGGCGTCTATTCGACCATCGCCGGAATCAGCAACCTGAAGATGCTGGAGGAGACGCTGCGCGATGCTTTCGCGGTGGTTGCGGTCGGCTCCTGCGCCTGTTTCGGAGGCATTCCCGCGGCGAAGCCCAATCCGACCGGCGCCGTCGCGATTTCGGAACTGGCCGGCGGCAAGCCGCTGATCAATATTTCCGGCTGTCCGCCAATTCCCGAGGCGATGACCGGCGTGCTGTCCTATGTGCTCTCTTTCGGCAAATTGCCGGAGTTGGACCATCTGGGGCGTCCGAAGGCTTTCTTCGGCGAGACCATTCACGACCGCTGCTACCGGCGCCCGTACTATGAACGCGGCCTGTTCGCTGACGGATTCGACGACCATGGCGCCCGGCAGGGCTATTGCCTGTACAAGCTCGGTTGCAAGGGGCCGGTCACCTATAACGCCTGCGCGACGCTAAAGTGGAATGGCGGCGTCTCTTTTCCGATCCAGTCCGGCCATGGGTGCCTGGGCTGCTCGGAGCCTGATTTCTGGGACCAGGGCGGCTTCTACCGGCCGCTGCCGACGCCGCTCGGCGCGATGGGGCCGGCGCTCGCCGGCGCCGCCGTCGCCGGGGCGGCGCTGGGCGTCGGCGCGGCGCTCGCTGCGCGCAGCCATCAGAAGACCTATCTCGCGGCGAGCGAAAAAGAGAAGGATTGAGCCATGGATCTTCTCGCATTCGCGCGCGGCCCGGCGCTGACTTTTGCGACGGCGATTTTCGTCGCCGGAACCTTGTGGCGCCTGGTCGGCGTGCTGGCGCTGCCGCCATGGCGCGACCTGTCGCCGGCGCGGGAGGGAGCTCCGCCGAACTGGCTCGGCGCGATCGAGACTGTTTTCCGCAAGATGATTCCGCACAAGACCTTCCTGAAGGCGGGAATGTTCACGACGGTCAACGGCTATGTCTTTCATATCGGTCTGGCGCTCTGCGTCTTTGCCTTCGCACCGCATATTCTCTTTCTGAAGAGCCTGTTCGGCTTCAGTTGGCCCGGCCTTCCGAACGGCTTCATTTTCGGAGTCGGCGCCCTGACGGCGGCCTCGCTCGTGGCGGCTTTGGCCTATCGGCTGACCAGCCCCGTGTTGAAGCTGATCTCGCGGGCCGATGACTACGTCAGCTGGCTCCTGACCTTCCTGCCCGTCGTCACTGGCCTTGCCGCAGCGAGCCATATCGGCGCTCGCTACGAGATGCTGCTGGCGCTGCATGTCCTGAGCATCTGCGCCTTCCTGATCTGGTTCCCATTCGGGAAGCTGATGCACGCCTTTCTGTTCGTCTTTTCACGCGGCGCGACGGGAGCCCGGTTCCGGCACAGAGGAGCGCAGTTATGACCGCCAAGACGACAGTTTCGGGCGTCGCCTTTGACGCGCAGGGCGACCGCAACGATACGGATCGGCGCGACGCAGCCATGCAGGGCTTCGTGCGCGACTTCGCGCGCACTGCCGCGATCCATATGGAATCCTGCGTGCGCTGCGGAATGTGTGCGACGGCGTGCCAATATTACGTGACGACCGGCGATCCGAAATATACGCCGATCAACAAGCTGCGACCTTTCGAGCAGGCCTATCACCGGCATGTCGGCCCCTTCGCGCCGCTCTATCGGTTGCTCGGAATCAAATCCAACGTGTCGATCGATATGCTCCAGGAATGGGAGGCGCTGCTCTACGACGCGTGCAGTCTCTGCGGGCGGTGCACGCTCGCCTGCCCGATGGGGATCGACATCTCCGAATTGATCAAGGAGGCGCGGCACGGCATGTACAAGGCCGGGCTGGTTCCCGACCGCCTCGAACTGATGGACCGCACGACGAAAGCCTGGGGGAGCCCGGCGACGCCCGCCGATGATTTCTCGGACATCATTCGCGAGGCTGGCGAGGAGAACGGCGTGCCAGTGAACGTCGACCTGCCCAAGGCCGATTACGTCGTCACCACGGCTCCGGCGGAGCTCACGGAACATACCAAGGCGCTGACAGACGTCGCGAAAATCCTCAACAAGATCGGCGCGAGCTGGACCTATAGCAGCGCCGGCTTCGAGGCGTCCAACATCGGCTACATCAATGGCGATGTCGAGCTTCAGGAAAAGATGACGCGCAAGATGATCGACAATGCGATCGCCGTCGGCGCGCATACGCTCATCCTGCCCGAATGCGGCCACGCCTATGGCGCCGCGCGCTGGGAGGCGTCACGCTGGTATGGTCGGGAAATTCCGCTGCGCATCATTCACATGACGGAATTTCTGGGCGAGGTCGTCCAAAGCGGCAAGATCAAGCTGAAGAAAATCGGCGAGTCGACCTCCTTCCACGATCCCTGCCAGCTCGTTCGCCGCGGCGGCGTCAACGACGCTCCGCGCGCCGTGCTGAAAGCGCTCGGTCTGGAGCTCAAGGAGCTCGAAGATCATGGCGCGCTTGGCTGGTGCTGCGGCGGCGGCGGCGGCGTGGTGTCGAATACGCGCGCCGATCCGCTGCGCTTCAAGGCCTTCGAGCTCAAGCGCAAACAGGTCGAAGACGCCAATGCGCAGCATTTCGTCACGGCTTGCGGACAGTGCCGCATCACCCTGACGCTCGGCGCGAAGCACTTCAAATGGGACCAGAAGGTCGAGAGCCTTCTCGAACTGGTGGCGGACAATCTCCAGGACTGATTGTTGCCCGCTGACCGATTTTGACCGAACATTCCGATCGAGGAAAACGCCATGAGCAAGCGCGTCGTCGTGGACCCAATCACCAGGATTGAGGGCCATCTGCGAATCGAAGCCGAACTGGGCGAGGACCAGTCGATCCGCAACGCCTATTCCTCGGGCACCATGGTGCGCGGCATCGAACTGATCCTGAAGGGCAGGGACCCGCGTGAAGCCTGGGCCTTTGCGCAGCGCATCTGCGGCGTATGCACGCTGGTTCACGGCATTGCGTCGGTGCGGGCGGTGGAAAACGCGCTGGGATACGATATTCCCGCCAATGCCCAGCTCATCCGCAACCTGATGATCGGCGCGCAATATGTGCATGACCACGTCATGCATTTCTATCACCTCCACGCGCTGGATTGGGTCGATGTCGTTTCGGCGCTGAAGGCGGATCCGAAGGCGACCTCGGAACTGGCGCAGAGCATTTCATCCTATCCCAAGTCGAGTCCCGGCTATTTCGCCGAGGTGCAGAAGCGCCTCCGGACCTTTGTCGACGGCGGCCAGCTTGGCATATTCGCGAACGGTTTTTGGGGACATCCGGGCTATAAATTGCCGCCGGAGGCCAATCTCATGGCCGTGGCGCATTATCTCGATGCGCTCGCCTGGCAGCGCGACGTGGTTCAGATCCATACGATTTTCGGCGGAAAGAACCCGCATCCCAATTTTCTGGTCGGCGGCGTTCCAGCCCCCATTAGCGCCGGTCCGGGCGACGGCAGCGCCTCGACCGCCGTGAATATCGTCACGCTGAACCAGATTCGCAGCATCATCAAGACGATGCGCGACTTCGTGGACCAGGTCTATGTTCCCGACACGCTCGCCATCGCAGGCTTCTACAAGGACTGGTTCGCGCGCGGCGAAGGCCTCGGCAATTTCATGACCTATGGCGATTTTCCCGCCGACGGCCGCGCCAACACGGGCTCGCTGCTCATTCCATCGGGCGTGATACTTGGTCGGGACCTGAGCCGCATCGAGCCGGTCGACCTCAACGATCCGGCGCAGATTCAGGAATTCGCCGCCCATAGCTGGTATGATTACAGCGCGGGGAAGACAGCCGGTTTGCATCCCTATGCCGGAGAAACCACGCTCGCCTATAGCGGTCCGAACCCTCCATTCGACCAGCTCGATGTGGAGCAATCCTATTCCTGGATAAAGTCGCCGCGTTGGCGCGGCAAGGCGGTCGAGGTCGGCCCCTTGGCGCGCGTGCTGATGCTCTATGCCAAAGGCCATGAACAGACGCGGGACCTCGCGAACATGGCGCTGAAGAAGCTCGATCTGCCGCTGCCCGCCATGTTTTCGACGCTCGGCCGCACGGCGGCGCGCACGCTGGAAACGAAGATCATCGCCGACCAGATGGAGGGCTGGCTCGACGCGCTGGTGGCCAATATCAGGAACGGCGACCTCAAGGTCCATAACGATCGCCTCTGGGATCCCTCGACCTGGCCGCGCGAAGCGCGTGGCGTCGGCGCGATGGAGGCGCCCCGCGGCGGGTTGGCGCATTGGGTTGTGATCAAGAATGGCAAGATCGACAATTATCAGGCGGTGGTGCCGAGCACCTGGAACGCTGGCCCGCGCGACGCGACGGGCCAGAGCGGTGCCTATGAGGCGGCTCTGCAGGACCGCCACTCGCTCTATGACGTGAAACAGCCGCTGGAAATCCAGCGCACCATCCATTCCTTCGATCCCTGCATCGCATGCGCCGTGCATGTGGTCGATCCCGAGGGAAGAGAGATGTCCTCGATCGAAGTTGTATGAGCGAATTGCTGAGGAATTGACGCTGTCGCCCGGATGCGGAAGCGTGGCGGGCGTGCGCCGAACAGTGCATTTCGTCGTCGGATCGAAACGGACCAGGCGAACTCAGCCCGTGCTCCTCAGCCCGTGCTCCATGTGCGCGGACGCCGCATGCCTGCCAGTTTGCAGGCCTGGCCGGCATAGCCATAAGGAAAAAGCTCGAAAAGGCGATTGCGACCGGCGCCGCGCGTGTCGGTCAGGTGGCGCATGACGAAACGCGCGTCCGGCGCAACCTGATGCTCATCGAGAAAGGCGCGCATGTAGCGCAGCGCCGCCCAATGATCGTCGTTCAATTCAATGCCGAGTTTGCGGGCCTGTTCGGCCGCCCAATCCTCGCTCCAGTCCGCGGGATCGGTCAGGTAGCCTTCGACGTCCGTTTCTGGCGCGCGCATGATCTCCTCCGATGGCGGGTATCATATGATAAAATATGAATTTGTTAAGTCGTCACGGCGTCGGAAATGACCAAAATTCGGATTTTAAGTTGCGCTTGAGCAAATATTGCCGTTGTCGGGCCACGAGGCTCATAGGCCTGTCGACGAAATCTGGCTCGTGGGCTCCGTCCACGCATCAATAGTCATCGCCCTTGCGTAGGCCGCGATCCTGCGAAAAGGATGTTCGCAGCACTAATCAGCCGCTTGTCAGCGTTGCCGCAAATGTTCCGGCAATTGCGGCTCGCGATTCAAGAGATCCGCGAAGGCGGATTCGAAATCCTCGCCGCGCATCGCGGCGGCGAGGCCGTCCAGCGCGCGGTCGATCAGCGCAGCCTCGTCAGGCTCGAGCAAGCGGACCGCCGTGTCGATATGAACGAGAACCTGCGTCCCGACAGGCTGCGGGCCGATGAGCAGCAGCGAAACCCGACGCTGCACGTCACCGCGCACGCACAAAGCCGACATCTCGTCGCCTTCGATAATGCGCATTGGGACGCCGAGGCACATGGTTTTGGTCCTTGCGGGTGGGGCGGTCCCCCGAGCCGCGCCGAGCATCCGGACACCGCTCAGCGCGATGTTCGCGCCGCTGACGCGAGAAAGCAAGGGCCGGAACCGCGATCATTCCCGTCGTCGGCCGGGGGGCTTTAGTGAAATTGCAGTCTCGAAAGCCGCAGTCCGGAAAGCTCGATTCATTCGACGCGCCGGAATGTGCTGAAATGGAATATTTGGGTCGCTCCCGTCGGCGTCGTATGGTTGTAGCGGCGGCTGTCGACCAGCGCGAAGCCCGGCCCGAGGACCTTCTGCAGGCTTGCGGCGTCGTACCGCATGACGGGCAGGCCGCTGCATTTCTCAGGCCCATCCGGCGCAAACGTCCCGATAATGGCATGGCCGTCTTGGCGGAGGGCGCTTCCAAGGCGCGCGACATAGGCCGCTTGGTCCGCCCTGTCGGTAAGAAAGTGGAACGCGGCGCGGTCGTGCCAAACGTCGTAGGTGCGCGACGGCTCCCATTCGGTGATGTCGGCGGCGATCCAGGCGACCTGATCGGATTGGGAGCCGAGGCGCTTTCTGGACGCCGCGAGCGCCGCCGGCGACAAGTCGAGCACCGTCAAATCCTTGAAACCGCGGGCGAGGAGGGCGTCCACAAGACGGGAGGCGCCGCCGCCGATATCGATGATCGCGGAATCGGGCGTCGCCCCGACAAGCTCCATCAATTCCACCGAAAGCGCCGGCGTTTCCTGAAACCAGCTCACATCGGCTTCGCCCTTGGTGGCGTATACATTTTCCCAGTGACTCTGCCGGATCGTATTGGTCATCTTTCATCCACCCCTCTATGACCGCCGTATGGCGTTCCGATCAAATTGCCGCGCGCGAAGCCATTTCGTCGGCATCGCCATTCAGGAAACGGACGCCGCCAGAGCATCCCGATGGGCGCCTAATAAAGCCAACGCGGCGTGCGCGCCGAATAGGCGATCCATGCTTCTCCAAAACGAGCGGCAAGATGAGCTTCCTCGCGACGAATCGCCAGATGATCGACGGTGATCGCAGCGCCGAGTCCGAGCACCGAGAACCAGCCATTGTCGAAAGTCGCCGACAAGCCCAGCATCGCGATCGTGTTGCCAAGATAGATCGGATTGCGCGTGAAACGAAATGGTCCCGAGGTTATCAGCGCGTCAGCTCCCCTATGCGGAAGAATGTTGGTTTTCGCCCGCCACATCGTGGCCATCGCCCAGAGGTCCAGCGCGACGCCGGCAAGCAGGACGGCCGCCCCGGCCATGCCGACGGCGCGATCTCGCACGAAGGCGAGCGGGACAAGCCGCCCGAGTCCATAGGCCGCCAGAGCCGCGGCCACGTATATAATCGGCGGCCAGGGCAGGATGTTGGGTCTGACGGCGATATCGAATTTCATGGTTCGGCCCCAAGCCGCGTAGCGAAGCAGGCGGCGCGCTGGTTCCCCTCATGCCGAAGGCGAGTTTGAACCATGCAGGAGGATATTACTTTGAGCCCGCTGCGGACTCCGGCGCGGGAAAGGCTTATTTCCAAGCCCGACCATGTCAATTCTACCCCCCTGCGGCGAATTGCAAAATGGAATTCTCGCGCGCTTTGGCGCAATCTGAATCGCGTCCATTTTGGACGTTGAGGAATTGTCCCATGAGATCCGTTCTTCGTGCGGCGTCTCGCCTCTCGGGCTTTGCGGTTCTCGCGGTCACGTTTTTCGGCCCTGTCGCGGAATGTCACCGGGCGTGGTCAGCAGACATTTCCGTTCAACATGCCTGGGCGCCGGCGACGCCGCCGAAAGCCACGATCGGCAACGGCTATATGACAATCGTCAATTCATCGGCGGAACCCGATCACCTGATCGCCGCGACGGCGGAAATTTCCCATACGGCCGAGATCGATAGACTCAGGAGGGCCGACAGTTCGCCTCATATGGAGCAATTATTGAATCTGGACGTCCCCGCTGGCGGCAGCATCGAACTCCAGCCAGGTTCATATCATGTCCTGCTGCGGAATTTGAAAAAGCCGCTGACGACCGGCGAAACTTTCAGGGGCGCGCTGACCTTTGCGAGGTCAGGCGTCATATCCGTGGAATACAAGGTCGAAGCGAAGGATTACAGGGCGCCAGCCGCGGAGTGACGCGCGACCGTCCGACGTCCGTCGTCGACGACGATGTCGTTGGGCCGAAGCCGGCCGTTTGACGGAGCGGGCGGCCGGCTGTGGTCCCGCCGCCGACATCGCAATGCGCGGCGGGGGCGATTGCGCCTCAGGCCGCGCTGTTTTGACGATTTGCAAGGGCGCACGGGCTTGTCCTGCGAGCGAGGACTTCGCAATCTGCCACGCAACAACCGAGGGATGAGCGCAATGTCGGCGGAAATCAGACAACCAGACTTGAAGCAGCAATTTCGTGCGATGGCGCAAGGCGCCCAGAGCCTCGCAATCGCCTATGTCGGGGTGGTCAATGCGCTTTTCCCGACGCTGCGCCGTCTCGGGTCGGCGGATTCGGACGGTCTGGCGGCTGCCGCCGGGATGGATGCCGGCTATGTGCGGCGCTGGTGCGACGCAGCCTTCGCCTTCGACTTTTTGGAAGCCGACGGCGAAACCTTCCGTCTTTCCAGGTCCGGCGCGGCGATGCTGCCGGACGCGCCGGAGAGTTTGATGCCCTTGGCGGTTCAGGCGGCGCTGAACATGCATATGGCGGAGCGTGCGACAGCCTTGATGCGGACCGGCGAGCGCCCGGGCGAAAAGGTCATGGCGGAGCGCGAAACCCTGTTGCCCTGGTTCGGCCCGATGCTGGAGAGCAGTTTCGCCAGCTTCTTTGAACAGACGATCTGCCCGGGCGTTCCGGTTTTCGCGGAAGTGAATGCGCGCGACGGTCTGGTCGTCGATCTCGGCTGCGGCAATGGCTGGTACCTGCGCGCGCTCGCCCGGCGCTTCACATCGACGCGCGGCCTCGGCGTCGACGGCTTCGACGAGAACATCGCCCAGGCGACCCGGCTCGCCGAAGCTGAAGGATTAGGCGAGCGGCTGAGCTTTATCAGCGGTGACGCTCACGATTTCTCGCTGAACGAGCCAGCTGACATCATCGCCATGAACCGCGCTTTGCATCATGTCTGGGAGGCCGGCGGCGGAGCCTTCATTCGCCGCCTGCGCGACAATCTGCGTCCGGGTGGCGCAGCGGTGATCTGGGAGCCGGACTGGCCCGCCGACCGCAACGCCCTGCGCGCGCCTGCGCGGCGCGGTCTCGCGTTTCAGAACTTTTCCGAACATGTCCAGGGCAATCACCTGTTGGGCGCCGACGAGATCGCCGCGGCCTTCGCGGCGGAAGGCATGACGCCGGAAGTGTTTCGCTTTGCCGAAGGCCAGGAAGCGATCATCGTCGCGCGCCGTCATGCCGACTGACGCCCCTTGTCGCGTTGGACGATTTTGCCGCCGTCAAGCGTGACCCCTTCATCCATGAACGCCAGTCCATCCGGGCGGCGGGTCAACAGGATCATGGTCCTTCCCGCCGTTCGCCGCAGTCCGTCCAGAACCGGCCGGGCTGTTTCCGCATCGACGCCTTCCGTCGGCTCGTCGAGCGCCAGGATGTTCGCGAGGCGTCCGATCGCCGTTTCGAGGCGCGCCAAGCCGGACGGCGGCCGAGACTCTCGGGCTTTTTGATCCGAATCAATTGTTATATTTCAGATATATGTTTTATTCGCCCGACGCGTAAGGCCGTTCAGTTGGTCATTAAGGCAGGAGGGCCGTCATGTTGAAAATTGCTATCCTTATCTGGATCATTCTTGGAGCGACGCTGGCGGGTTCCGCGCTCACAGTCGTTCTCGCAACGCCTGCTCTCGCCAATCAGGCGATGCAGTTGATTCCGTGGGCTGCGCTCGCGGGCTTTGTCCTCGCTATACCCATATCCGGGCTGATCGCCTTCCGTCTCTCGGATCGCCGCGTTCATTGAAGCAAGGCGTTTCGCGGTGGATTGATGGAGGCTCGCGCCTATCCGGCTTGGATGTCGCGCGGCCTGACCGCGATACTGAAGACGAGGCTTTGGAGGGGCTGGCGTTTGTTCGCACCCCGTTCGAGCAGGATATTTCTCCGCGTTCGGCATCGATGCTGGCGGAAGCCGGATTGTCGTGGCTCTCGTGGTCGCGGCGATGATCGTCGCGCGCTCCGCTCGGTTTAGACAAAACCAACACGGCCATGGAACGCGATTGGCCATGGAACGTGATTGAATGAATATGAACTGCGGAGGCGCCCGTCATCCGCGAATGATGTTAGAACATAGGCGTCGCCCCGATGCTGGGCCGAACGAACGAGAGAGCCCGTGACACGTCCGGATCCCCCGCCTTCCACCGAACCCGTCTCCATGCGCGTGCGGCGGCGGCTCGTGCAGGCGAACAAGCGGTTCAACGCCAACGACAATATTTCCGCTTTTCTGGAGCCGGGCGAACTCGAGGCGCTGCTCGAAGAGGTGGAAAGCAAATTCAAGGGGGTGCTGGAAAGCCTGGTGATCGATACCGAAAGCGATCACAACACCCAGGAGACGGCGCGCCGGGTGGCGAAAATGTATTTGACCGAGGTTTTTCGCGGCCGTTACATGACGATTCCGCAGGTCACCGAATTCCCCAACGCCGAATTGCTCAATGAGCTGATGATCGTGGGGCCGATCACGGTGCGTAGCGCCTGCAGCCATCATTTTTGCCCAATCATCGGGCGGCTGTGGATTGGGCTGATGCCGAACGAGCACTCCAACCTCATTGGCCTGTCGAAATATTCGCGTCTGGCGGAATGGGTCATGTCCCGCCCGCAGATCCAGGAAGAAGCCATAACCCAGTTGGCCAATCTGCTGATGGACAGAGTGCGGCCCGACGGTTTGGCGGTCGTCATGGAGGCCGACCATTTCTGCATGCACTGGCGGGGCGTGAAGGACGATCAGACCAAGATGCTCAACAGCGTCATGCGCGGCTCGTTCCTGAAGGACCATAATTTGCGCGCTGAATTTCTTTCATTGTTGAACCTGAAGCCGTGAGGGCCAGATGCTCGTTCGTTGTCTCTACGCCAGCCGCCCTTCCGCTTCTTGCGACGGCCGCGCCCTGGACCGCATCCTCGAACAGGCGCGAAAAAACAATCCCGCGCTCGGCTTGACGGGTCTGCTCTGCGTTTCGAACAATCTCTTCGTGCAGGTTCTGGAAGGCGGGCGCGACGAGGTTTGCGAGATTTACAACGCCATCGTTCAGGATGGCCGCCACCAACAGGTGCGGCTGCTGATTTACGAAGAAATAAGCGAGAGGCGGTTCGGGAACTGGACCATGGGCCAGATCAATATTGACCGCCTTAATCCCACTCTGCTCCTGAAATATTTCCGCAGGGCCGAGTTCGATCCCTTCGACTGCTCCGGTCAGGCGACCTTGTCGCTGCTGGCTGAACTCGTCGCCACGGCTGCGATCACGCCTCGCGGCGAGTGAGCGCCATGCGAGCGATCGACTCGCCCCCGGCCGCTTCGGCCCCGCTCCGCGTGACCGTCGGATACGACGGAAATTGCCTCCTGTGTGTGCGGAAATCGCGCTTATGCTTCGCCTCGTCCGTCGCCGCCGAGGCGCAAATCGCCGCGTGACGCAACTTCGGTCGCAGGTCGGCAGGCGCCAGATTTTGTTAGACGGCTGTTTCGATTTTGCGAATAATCCGGCGAAGGATTTTAGTCGCCATGCCGTCGCCACAAGCCTTTGCTTAGCTGTGGGAAATTTGCGACAATCTTTAGGCGTTGGGGGCCTCAATGACGCTACCCGAAAACCATCCTCGCCTGTTCAAACGCGCCTATAGTCATGCCGAGCTGATCGCCGACGGCTTTGTCCATGCCGTCGCCATCGTCGCGGGGTTGATCGCCTTCGCCGTGCTGATCGGGAGCGTCGTCCGGCAGGGCGGCCTTTCCGACGCCCTCGCCATGGGCGTCTATGCGGCGGGCTTTTTCCTGCTGTTCGGTTTTTCCCTTGCCTACAACATGACTCCGCCATCGCATCTGAAATGGCTGCTTCGGCGGTTCGACCACGCCTCGATCTATTTGATGATTGCCGGCACCTATACGGCGCTGCTGTCGCAGTTGCCGAACGGCGCCCTGGCCTGGACGCTGGCGGCGATCGTCTGGATCGTTTCGCTCGGCGGCGCGGCGGTGAAAATCTTGCTGCCGGGACGGTTCGACCGCGCCGCGATCGTCGTCTATCTGGCGCTCGGCTGGGTGGCTGTTTTCGCTGGAAAACAATTGGCAGCCATCCTGCCCGCGCCGACGATGATCCTGCTCGTCGTCGGCGGCTTGTTCTATTCGATCGGCGTGCTGTTCTATAAATGGAACAGTCTGAAATATCAGAACGCCATCTGGCATTTCTTCGTCGCCATCGCCGCCGCCTGCCAATATGCCGGCATCGCCCACGCGATCGGGCGCAGCGGCTAGAGCATATTTCACAAATTGCAGAGTTTGCCTGCGCGGCGGATGTTCCGAACTCGGCTACTTAAGCGAAGGCGGGGCCGCTATAGCGACGGCGCCTGCGGTGCGCTCGTCAAGTTCCCGCGCGTCCGCCAATGTTTCGTGAGACCATCTTTTGGCCAGAACTGCGCAAACCATCAGCTGCATCTGATGAAAGAGCATGGTCGGAAGGATGATCATGCCGAGGTCCGGACCGGGGAAAAGCACGCCGGCCATCGGCACGCCCGCCGCGAGGCTTTTCTTCGATCCGCAGAACACGATGGCGATCTTGTCGGCGCGATTGAAACCGAGCCGGCCGGCGGCGAAATGCGTGCCCAGGAGCGCAGCGGCCAGAACAAGCGCCTCAAGCGCAAGCATGGCGACCAGAGCGCCCGGCGGCAGTGCGCGCCAAAGGCCGGCCCGAACCGCATGGCCGAAAGCGGAATAGACCACCAGAAGGATCGACCCACGATCGGTCGCGCCAAGCAGGGCCCTGCGCCGCGCCACGAAGCCGCCGATCCAGGGCCGCAGCAATTGCCCGGCAAGGAGGGGGACGACCAGGAGAACGACAATCTCCCGTATGGCGGCTCCCGCCGGCGCTGCGCCATGAGCCGAAGCGAGGAGCGCGACAAGGATCGGCGTCAGCACCGTGCCGGCAAGGCTCGACAATGTCGCGGAACACATGGCGGCGGGGACATTCCCGCCCGCGATCGAGGTGAAGGCGAGCGACGACTGAATGGTCGAGGGCAACAGGCACAGGTAGAGCATTCCCAACGCCAGCGGCGCCGGCATGACCTGCTGCGGTAGGCGCCCCAGGACAATTCCGGCCAAGGGGAACATCACGAAAGTCGAGGCAAGCACCACCAAATGCAGCCGCCAATGCCCGATCCCGGCGACGACATTCGCCGTGGCGAGGCGGGCGCCGTAAAGGAAAAACATCAAGGCGATCGCGACGTCCGTCGCAATCTTCACCGGCGTCTCGAAAGCCTCCGAGGGCGGCGCCACGCTCGCCAGCGCGACAGCGCCGATGAGGAGAAGTGTGAAACGATCTGGCGATATGCGAAGCAGGAACTGGTGCATGGGTCTGACGGAGCCTGTGACGGGAGGGCCCGACAATGCCGCAGTTTTCGCTCATTCTGAACGGCTCTATGGAAGGTATCAGTTATCATGTATCATGATGACCATGGCTTATGACCCGGACCTGCTCGTCTCCTTCCTCGCCGTTTCGGAAGCCGGCTCCTTTTCGGAGGCGGCTCGCCGCCGGGGCTTGCGGCAATCGACCGTGAGCCAGCATGTGCGGCGGCTCGAACAGGCGACGCGACGGCGTCTGTTCGACCGCGACACGCATAGCGTCGCACTGACCGTCGACGGACAGGCGCTGACCCTGCTCGCGTCAGATATTCTCGCCGCCCATTCGCGCGCCGAACGTTATTTCTCCCATGCCGAACTGCGCGGCCGCGTGCGCTTCGGCGCGTCGGAGGATTTCGCGCTTTCCCCTCTTCTGCCGCAGGTCCTTCGGGCTTTTGCGTCAAGACATCCCGCGGTCGATCTGGAAATGACCGTCGGACTGGCGGCCGATCTTTACGAGCGGATGGATCAGGGATCGCTCGACCTCATTTTCGCCAAGCGCCGGGCTGGCGACGAACGCGGGCGCAGCGTGTGGCGGGAAGACATGATCTGGGTGGCTGCGAAGAACTGGCGTCGCGATCCGGATCGGCCTTTGCCGATCGTCGTCTATCCGCCGCGCAGCATCACCCGCGAAGCTGTTCTGATCGCCCTCGAAGGCGCCGGCATTCCCTGGCGCATCGCCTGCACTTGCGGTTCGCTCTCCGGTCTGGTGGGCGCCGTCGCCGGCGGCCTCGGCGTTGGCGCGCAATCGGCTTGCCTGAAGGCCGATGGCGTCGTTGCGTTGGGGCCGGAGGCCGGCCTTCCCGCCCTTGGCGCGACAGAATTCGTCGTCGTTCCAGCCGTGCGTCGGCCCAGCGCTCCCATCGAGGCGCTGGCCTGCACGATTGTAGACCTGGGCAGAGCGCACCACTCCGCATTCCAGGGCGATCGCCGGATCTAGCCGCGCATTCTTCAATTGCGGAATCGCGATCGACCTTGAATTCCCGTGTCGTTCTCTCGGCTTTCTCGCGCTCGAGCCGAGCGCAGCCGCTCGCCTGTCAGCGTCGGGCGCCCCCGCGCGTGAAAACGTGTTTACAGGAAAGTCGCGAGCCTTTGCTCCAGCTTTTCAAAGTTTGTCGGGCTCGAAAGCTCCTTCCGGAGCGCGTTGGCGATTTCCGCCGCCGAACGTCCCCAGCCGTCGTTGACCATCGACTCGATATCCGGCCAGGGGCCGTCAAAAGCCGCGGCTGCGCGAATGGCTTCGGCAATGTTACGAAAGTCATCGAAGAAGAAAAAGGACTGCGGCCGCCCAAGACGTCGATGGAGCGTCCTGTTGAGCTCCGAATCGAGCAATACGATCGGCTTCTGCTTGACGACGGCCTCCAGGATCGGGAAGCCGAAGCCTTCGTAGAACGACGGAAAGACAAAAACGTCGCAAGACGCCAGCATCCGGGCCAGCGTCTCGTCCGAAACTTGCCCTCCGGAAATCGATTTGACGTCGTTCCGTCCGAGATCGACGCCGAACACGGTAATGTCCAGATCGGTCGCGGCGAGCGTGCTGAGCGCCGGAACAAGTCCCTTATGCTCGTAATGGTTTCCGAAAATCAGCACCGAGGCGCGCGCCGAGGCCGCCTTGCGCCGTCGCGGGCTTTCCCGTTTGTCCTGCGCATATTCCATCGGGTTCATCGAATGAAGCGAGGGCAGCAGCGCCGCGTCCGGCGCGAAGGAGAACCGTTTCGTGAAGCGGTCCATCGTATATTCGCTATTGAACACGAACAGGTCGCCGCTGCGGCAGACGCGCTCCCACAGGCGCACCAGGCCGTCGCTCTGGATGTAAAGGCAATCCACCGCGATCGTGTCGAGCAGGAAGACGCCGATTTTCTCGCACACGCAGGCGAGCCGATCGAACACGATGTCTGCGAAGGGCTGAGAAAAAAGGAAACCGACCCCGGCCTTGACGTTCGCCGCCTCTTCTTCATCGGTGATGAGGCGGACGCCCGACGGAAGGTGAACGCCAAAAAAGTCCAGCACGTCGTCGTCAGCGACGATCGCCAGCCTGACGTCGCTCAATTCCCGCAGGAGAAAAGGAAGAAGGGCGCAGATCAGCTTATTGGTGCCATTCCTGGTCTTTGACGCCGTCCTGATGTCGAACAGCACATCGACATCATTGCCGCGCTCGATCAGGCGATGGGCGTGATATTTTGGCGATGAGAAATGACGAATGATGGCCGGCTTGAATTCCGGGTAGCGCGTCAGCAGGACGGCTTCGTTTTTCAGATGCTCGTCGTCGGCATAGTCGCTGAGAATGGAGAAAGACGCCTTGCCCAGATGGGCGACATAAGCATGGTTGGCGAGCACGGAAGAATAGCCGCGCCGATTGGCGCGCATTATGTAATCATTCTCTTCGTTGTAGCCCATGCCATAAATGGAATCGAGATAACCGAAATAGCGGACGATCTCCGCCCGGATCAGCAGGCAGAACCCCACGACAACGGGAACGACCTGGTATCGCGGCAGCAGCTGATGCGTCCGGCTGAAGGAGGAATAGCCATCGACCGGCGTCGCGGGCTTGGCGCCATAGGTGGCGATGGTCGCGTTATTTGTCCGTGGATTGACGAAGCCGAATTTTTCGTCGGATTCCAGCACCGAAAGCAATTCAGCGATGGCCCCGGGATAGACGACGGTGTCAGAATTCAGCAGGAGACAATGGGCGCCAAGCTTTTCCGCCACCCAAATTCCGCAATTGCTTGAATAGACGAAGCCGCGGTTCCTGGAATTGCAAAGATAGAGCGTGTCAATGCTCTGGGCGTCCAGCTTGGAAAACCAGGAGCATATCGCCTTGTCGAGCATCGCATAGTCGGGAGAATCATTGATGAGCACGACGACGGCGCCAATTTTTCTCAACTCGCCTGTGCAGGCGATGAGAGAGCTCAGGACCGTCTCGACGAGGTCTTCGCGCTTGTAAAAGGGTATGACGATGACCAGGTTTTTCTTTTCGCCGAAGGACAAATGGTCGAGCGGAAAATCGGCGGGGCCGTCGAAGCCGACATAGGCCTTGGGGCCGGTATCGCTGAGCGACTGATAGCGCACAGCCAATTCGTAGTTTTTTGTGAGAGCGACGTAACGGCCTTCTTCATGCCCGAAATTAGCATAGTGCAACAATGGGTTAGACCCGCTCTCGCTCACATCGTCGAAATGTTCGAGATAGGTTCTGGTGCAGAATTGCGGCGATGGGTCGCGCGCTTCTTTCCAGCCTGACACCAGGTAATGGATCAGCGGGTTTTTCTTGTCCGAAGATACATCCTTATAGGCGATGTTATACCATCGGGAGGAGAAGAAGTCCGATTCAAGAGGGTTCTGGTTTTTTGAACTCGTGACCGCGCTGAAAAAACGATGCGGGCTCATGGACCGATGTTCTTCCTGCAGGAAGGCGCCCGGCACCAATTCGCTCAATTCGGACGCAGCGATCCAGTCGCTCAGCGCGACGGGCCAGTTCCGGCGCCGGACGAACGCCTTTACCCGTCGGAGCTTCAGCAAAGGATGTGGCGGAACGGTCAGCTTCCTGGAGAAATATTGTTCGACAGTCGCGTTTTCGAACTGCTCGCGCACCCAGCTCCACATGAAGTAGGGCGAAGGGTTAAGGCCCAGCGTTTGTCCGGTCTTGATGAAATGGTCGCGCGCGTCTTCTCGTGTCTTGAATGATTTCCCCGATTCGACCTTGTAGAAGTCCAAGTCGAGAAAAATACTGGACTCGAGCTGCTTCACTGCCGACGTTCCCAAAATTTCGAACGCAGTTGCGCCTGGAGGGCCGCACATAGCCGTTGGCGCGCTCTTCGCCGTTCTGAGAGGCGCCAGTTTCCAGGGCGACGATTCGATAGCGTCATGCTGAACAAGTGA
Source organism: Rhodoblastus sp. 17X3 (assembly GCF_030056575.1). Taxonomy (GTDB): domain Bacteria; phylum Pseudomonadota; class Alphaproteobacteria; order Rhizobiales; family Beijerinckiaceae; genus Rhodoblastus. Next base: position 20,823 of record NZ_JASHHX010000012.1, read on the forward strand.
TTGATACCGACCGCCCTTACCCACGGCAAGGCCAATTGGCGTCGTGAGAACGACGAATTGATCCTGCGCCCGTCAGAGGCGGGGGATCGAGACTTTTTGTGTGAATCGCCGGGGGTGGCCGGCGCGCAAACCAGCTCGGCTTTGCCGAGGGCCGCCAACCGTAAAATCGTGATGGCGAGAAGCAGAAGCTCTTGCGAGGCGACATCCCATTCGCCATCCGACAATCGCTCTGGCGTCCGCGTCTATGCCGGCCAAAAGCCCCGGTCGCCCACACTCACCGCTCTTTCATCGCTCGGGCGCCGGTCTCGACCAGCGGCGAGAAGATATATTCGAGGATGCGGCGGTTTCCGGTGGCGATTTCGACGGTGACCGCCATGCCGGGCGTCAGCCGCACGATCTGGCCGTCAATGTCCATGGTCGTGCGCTCCGGCTTCAGCGTCACCGGGAAGACGAGGTTCTGGGTGCGTTGAGCGCCGGCGAAGGTCTTGTCGCGGCGAGCCCGCGCGGGATCGCCCTCGACCTGCTGCGCTTCCGGTTCGGGGATCGCATCGCTGGCGACGCGCTCGACCGTCGCGGACAGCGCGCCATAGCGTGTGAAGGGGAAGCTCTCGATCTTCACGACAGCCTTCTGGTCCGGCTTCACGAAGCCGACGTCCTTATTGGCGAGATAGGCTTCGATTTCGAGCGCAGCGCCTGTCGGCGTGATCCGCATCAGTTCTTCGCCGCTGGAGACGACTTGGCCGACGGTGGTGACGGAGAGGCCATAGACCGTGCCGTCGATCGGGCTGGTCAGGCTCATCCGCCCGGATTTCAGCTTGGCCTTGGCGAGCTTCTCGCGCCAGTCGTCGGCCTGGCGCTGCGCCTCGGCCATTTTCTGGGCGTTTTCCGCGATGAAATTCGAAAAGGTCTTGTCCCTTTCGCGGGCCAGCACGTCGAGATTGGCGATGGCGGCGTCGCGCTGGCCCCTTTGCTGGGCTAGCTGCGTCTGGTGATATTGCAAGGATTCCTCGGCGTCGATCACGGCCGATTTCGCGCCCGAGCCCGATTTGACCAGGCTCGAACGCATGTCGACGCGCGATTGCAGGGTCTCGACCAGCCTTTGCTGCGCCGCCATGGTTTCCGTCAGGCGATCGCGCTCCACTTCCTTCTGGCGGATCTGCGCGTCGAGACCGGCGGCGAGATCCGCGAGCCGGCTCAATTCGCCGGCGAGCACCTGGTCCTCGCGCGCCCGGATGCCGGGCGGGGCGTCGGCATCCCAGGAAATCGCGGGCGGCGGCGTCAAGCGTCGCGATTGTGCCGCTTCGAGCGCGGCGGCCCGGCGCCGGGCCTCGGCGCGGTAGGCGTCAAAGGCGGCCTGTGCGTCCGCTTGATCGGCATTGGTGTCGCCGCGCTCCAGCTCCAGCAGAACCTGGCCCGCGCTGACGTGCTGGCCGTTCTCCACCGTGATCGCGGCGATCTTGCCCGTTTCCAGCGGCTGGATCACCTTGACCCGCCCGGTCGGCTGAATCTTGCCCTGGGCCTCGGCGATGATGTCGATGCGGCCGAACCAGCTCCAGACCAGAGCTGCGACGAACAGCCCGCTGATGAGCAGGATCAGCGCCATGCGGACAGGCGAAGGCGGCGTTTCAAGGATTTCCAGATCGGCCGGCAGGAATTCGCGATCGGCGACGAAGGGCAGCTCCCTCTTCGCCTCCAGTTGCCGCGGGGGCGCCGCCTCCTTGACGTCTTCCTTGGCCGCCTCTTTGACCTGGCTCATGTCCGCGCTCCCTCATTTTGCATCGCCCAGAGGCGCGCATAGAGTCCCTGCGGGTTCTTCAGCAGCTCGGCGTGGGTTCCAGCCTCGACCAGTCGCCCGTCGACCATGCCGATGATGGCGTCGCAATCGCGCACGGCGGCGAGACGATGGGCGATGATGAACACCGTGCGGCCCTGCACGATCTGCCGCATGTTCTGCTGGATGATGCGCTCGCTTTCGTAATCGAGCGCGGAGGTCGCCTCGTCGAAGATCAGAATCGGCGGATTGGTCGCGAGCGCGCGGGCGATGGCGATGCGCTGGCGCTGGCCCCCCGAAAGATTGGCGCCGCGCTCTTCGATCATGGTGTCATAGCCCTGCGGCAGCTTGCCGATGAACTCGTCGGCCCCGGCGAGCCGCGCCACCGCGATGATCTGGGCGCGCGGCATGGCCGGATTGGCCAGCGCGATATTGTCATGGATCGAGCGGTTGAAGAGCAGGTTGTCCTGCAGCACCACGCCGATATGGCTGCGCAGCCAGGCGGGATCGGCCTGGCTCAGGTCGCCGTCATCGAGCAGGACCTGCCCTTCCTCGGGAATGTAGAACCGCTGCACGAGCTTGGTGAGGGTCGACTTGCCGGAGCCGGACGGGCCGACGATGCCGACCGTCTTGCCGGGCGCGATGCGCAGCGTGATCCCCTTGAGCGCCATCGGCGCATTGGGGCGGTATCGGAAGGAGACATTGCGGAATTCGATCTGGCCGCGCGGCGGCGGCAGCTGGATCCGCACCGCCGGCGTCGGCTCGACCGGGGAATTGAGAATGTCGCCCAGCCGCTCGACCGAAACCTGAACCTGTTGGAAATCCTGCCATAATTGCGACAGCCGCAGCACTGGCTGCGCCACCTGGGCGGCGATCATGTTGAAGGCGACGAGTTCGCCGACCGACAATTCGCCGTCGATCACGGCCTTGGCGCCAAACAGTAGCAGCGCGGCGGTCGAGAGCTTGTTCACATATTGGATGGCGTTCTGGCCCTTGGCGCCGAGCATCGCGGTATGGAAGGCCGAGCGGACATAAGCCGCGAGGCGCTCCTCCCATTGCCGCGAAACCACCGGCTCAACCGCGGCCGCCTTGATCGTCTGCATGCCGACGATGGATTCGACCAGGAATTGCTGGCTCTCCGCGCCGCGGTTGAATTTTTCATTCAGCCTCTCGCGCAACATCGGGCGCGCGATGGCGGCGATGATGAGATAGAGCGGAATGGTCGCCAGCACGATCAGCGTCAGCTTCCACGAATAGGCGAACAGGACCGCGATGAAGACGAAGGTGAAGAAGAGGTCGAGCGCCGAGAACAGGCCCTGCCCGGTGAGAAAGGAGCGGATCGTCTCCAGTTCGCGCATGCGCGCCACTGTCTGGCCGGTCGGCCGCGTCTCGAAATAGGAGACCGGCAGGCGGGTGAGGTGCCGGAACAGCCGTTGCCCGAGTTCGACGTCGATGCGGTTGGACGTGTGCGACAGGGCGTAGGCGCGCAGATATTGCAACGCCACGTCGAACAGGCCGATCGCCGCGAGGCCGCCGACCAGCACGAACAGGGTCGAATAGCCGCGATGGGTCAGGACCTTGTCGATCACGACCTGGAAGAAGATCGGCGAGACCAGCGCGAAAATCTGCACGAAGAAGGACGCGATCAGCACATGCATCAGCGGCTTGCGGTAGCGCCAGAGCGAGGGCGCGAACCACATGAAGCCGAAGGTGCGGGGATCGACCCCGGCGCCGTGGAACCGCCGCCCGACCAGGATCAGGACCGGCGCGATGGTTGCGACGAGCTCTTCCAATGTGGTTTCGGACGCCGCGCGGCTGATCGGATCAACCACACGCCAGAGGCCGTTCGGGCTTTTCCCGCCGAACACGATATAGCCGCCGTCGCGCCGCCGCAGGATCGCGGGAACCGGCGCGCAGGAAAGGCGCTTCAGGGTCGGGTTCTCGATGACGCGCGCCTTGAGGCCGATCGCCTGCGCGGCGCGCACGATGTCGCGATCGTCCGCCTCGTCATGGCGCAGGGCCAGTTCCTTGGCGAGATGTGTGGGATCGGCGGCGATGCGGTAATAGGCGGCGATTCCGCACAAGGCGGAAAGGCCCGAAAAATGGCTGGATTGGACGGCCTGGGCCGGAGACGCTGCCTGGTTCATTGGCTCAATGCTAGTTTGAATTCCTTTACCGGGCGTTGCTCCATGAGAAGCGCCGCCAAGGGGAAGTCGTTGATCGGGCGTGGCGTTGATCGAGCCGGCCTCGTGAATTCGTGAGGTTGGCCACAACCATACACGCTCTTCGCGGCGGCGCTAATACGCAGCCTCGATTTGCCGCGCGCCTTCGCCTCATGCTGGAGCGGATGTGATGCGCCCCCGGCGGCGCCGGCTTGAGGCCGATGGCGATCGGGACTAATCTCGACGGCAATCAAGAAGGCCGGCGGGGCGCGGCCCTTTGTCCGAGCGTTACGCGACCGGCGCTTCCCCGCATGATGGCGAGGCCCAGTGTGAATGAAACCTTCCGGAAGGCGGGAAGCGTCCTGAGGCGATATTTCGCCGCGGACCTGATACCTGGGCTGACGACCGCCGCCGTCGTCCTGCCCAAGGCGCTGGCCTATGCCACGATTGCGCAGCTGCCGGTGCAGGCGGGGCTGTTTTCGGCGCTGGTCCCGATGGCGATCTACGCCGTGCTCGGCACCTCGCGGCTGCTGAGCGTCAGCACCACAACGCCCATCGCGATCCTGTGCGCAAGCGCGATCGGGGAGGCGCTCGCCGCCGATCCCGCGCTCGACCCGCTCCTCGCCTCGGCCACGCTGTCCGTTCTCGTCGGGGCGATGCTGCTGGCCGCGCGGGCCTTGCGCTTCGGCTTCGTGGCCAATTTCATTTCCGAGCCGGTCCTGACGGGGTTCAAGGCCGGCGTGGGCCTCGTCATCATCGTCGATCAATTGCCGAAATTGCTGGGAATCCACTTCCAGAAAGCCGGATTCTTTCGCGATGTGGCGTCGATTTTCACGCATCTCTCCGCCATCTCATGGCCGACGCTCGTGGTCGCTCTGGCGACCCTGGGCATTATCGCGTTGTCAAAACGCTTCCTGCCGAAGGCCCCCGCGCCGCTGCTCGCCGTGGCCGTGGGGATCGCGGCTTCCGCGCTCGTCGGCCTTGAAGCCACGGGCGTCAGCGTCGTCGGGGCGATCCAGGGCGGTTTTCCCGCGCTGAAGCTGCCGCAGCCCTCGTTGTTTGAGGCGATGTGGCCGGCGGCGGGCGGCATCGCCCTGATTTCCTTCACGGAGTCTATCGCAGCTGCGCGCGCCTTCGTCCGGCCGAGCGATCCGCCGCTCGACGCCAATCGCGAGCTGCTCGCGCTCGGCGCCGCCAATGCCGCGGGCGCCTTCATCGGCGCCATGCCGGCCGGCGGCGGAACCTCCCAGACCTCGGTGGCGCTCAACGCCGGGTCGAGTACGCAGGCGACGTCGATGGTGGTCGCGGCGGCGGCGCTGGCGACGCTGCTCTTCCTGGCGCCGGTTCTCGGGCTGATGCCCCACGCCACCCTGGCGGCGGTGGTCATCGCCTATTCCGTCGGGCTGGTCGATTTCGCGGGCATGGCGGCGATCCGCAAGGTTCGCAGCATCGAATTTCATTGGGCGGTGGTCGCCTGCCTCGGAGTCATGACGCTGGGAACGCTCAAGGGGGTCGTCGCGGCCATCATTCTTTCGATGGGAAGCCTGATCCGGCTCACCAACGATCCGCGCGTCGACGAAATCCTGCGCATTCCCGGCTCTCATCGATTTCGGGCGCGCGAATCCGACCACCCTGACGACGAGAGAATTCCCGGCCTGCTGATTGTCCGACCGGTGGGGCGCATCTATTTCGGCAATGCCGAAAACGCGGGCGGGAAAATCAAGCTCCTGGTGAACGCCTCGTCGCCGCGCGTCGTGCTGCTCGATTGTTCCGCGATCCCCGGCTTTGAATATACCGCTCTCAAAATGCTGATCGAAGCGGAGGAGAAATGGCGCGACGCAGGGCTGGAGCTGTGGCTCGCCTCCCTCAATCCCGAGGCTTTGGAGTTGGTCCAGCGATCGGAGCTGGCGGAACATCTCGGACGCGCGCGGATGTTCCGCACGGTGGAGGAGGCGGTCGCCGCCTTCGAGGCGCGGGGAGCAACGGCCGACACGAAATCCTTCGAGGCGTAGAGGGTCCGGCAGAGGCTCCGGCAGACGGCGCCAATTGTTCGAGCTTGTTGGGCGCATATTCGGGCGAATTTCGACCAAAGTGACAATCAGCCGCCATTGCGATTAAAAATTGCGCAGCCACTGCACAGAATTTGTGGCGGAAGAGGCTTTCACGGAGGCCGAAAGTGTTGTGTAGTTCACAAAGAGTTGGCGGCTAGGGTTCCGGTCTCTGCAAAGAGACGCTGGTCCGAGAGTCGCCTCCCGGGCGGGGAGACATCCACCCGGGCGCACGGCGGGACAAAAGCCCGGGAGACCTCGTTAGCCAAGGGATTGGTAAAACGATGGTCCGCGCCAATCCCTCATCTGAAGCAATTTGCTGAGGGATAGCCGCATGCGAAATCGTTCCTTCCTCCGTTCGCTCGTTCTGGTCGGGTCGGCGCTTGCGCTGAGCGTCAGCGTCGCCGCCGCCGCGCCCAAGAAGGACTTCAAGGTCGGCTGGTCGATCTATGTCGGCTGGATGCCCTGGGGCTATGCCGCCGATTCCGGCATCGTCAAGAAATGGGCCGACAAATATGGCGTCACGATCGACGTCAAGCAGTTCAACGACTATGTCGAATCCATCAATCAATATACCGCCGGCGCCTATGACGCGGTGACGATCACCAATATGGACGCCTTGTCCATTCCGGCGGCGGGCGGCGTCGACACCACAGCGCTGATTGTGGGCGATTTCTCCAACGGCAATGACGCCGTCATCCTCAAGAACAAGACCAAGTTGACCGACATCAAGGGCCAGAACGTCAATCTGGTCGAATTCTCGGTCTCGCATTACCTGCTCGCCCGCGCGCTCGAAAGCGTGAAGCTGGCTGAGAAGGATGTGAAGGTGGTCAACACTTCCGACGCTGACATGGCCGCCGCCTACAAGACGGCCGACGTCACCGCCGTCGCGACCTGGAACCCGATCGTCAGCGAAATCCTCAGTTCGCCCGACGCGCACAAGGTGTTCGATTCCTCGCAGATTCCCGGCGAAATCATGGACCTGATGGTCGTGAACACCGAGGTGGTGAAAGAGAATCCGGCCTTCGGCAAGGCTCTGGTCGGCATCTGGTATGAGACGCTGGCGAAGATGCTGGCCGACAACGCCGACGGCAAGGCCGCCAGGGAGGCGATGGCCAAGGCTTCGGGCACGGATCTCGCCGGCTTCAACGCCCAGCTCGCGGCGACGCGCCTGTTCGCCACGCCGAAGGAGGCCGCCGCCTTTACCGAGAGCAAGGACGTCGCGATCACCATGGACCGCGTGCGCAACTTCCTGTTCGCCAAGTCGCTGCTCGGCAAGGACGCGAAAAGCGCCGACGCGGTGGGCATCGAACTGGCCGACAAGAAGGTTCTCGGCGACGCCAGGAACGTCAAGCTGCGCTTCGATCCGAGCTTCATGACGCTCGCCGCCCAAGGCAAGCTCTGATTCCATCGGCGCTTCAGCGCGAGGGCGAACATGCGTTTTCTCAACGTCAGACCCAATCGGGGTCAGGCCATGCTGCTGGCCGCGCTCCCCTTCGCGCTGACCTGCGGGGCCTATCTGCTGTTCTCGCATCTGAGGCTGGCGGAGAATCCCAACGACAAGCTCCTGCCCGCCGTCGGCTCCATGGTCGAGGCGGTCGGCAATCTGGCCTTTCATCCTGATCCGCGCACCGGCGTCTATATCTTCTGGGCGGATACGGCGGCGAGCCTCCAGCGCCTGCTGCTGGCGCTGGCCATTTCGACCGCCGCCGCCGTCGTGCTTGGCGTCGCCATGGGCCTGCTGCCCCTGATGGGAGCCTTGCTTGGGCCGTTCGTCTCCGTCGTGTCGATGGCGCCGCCGCTGGCGCTGCTGCCGATCCTGTTCATCGTGATGGGGCTCGGCGAGGCGTCGAAGGTCGCGCTGATCGTGATAGGCTCGCTGCCATTCCTGGTGCGCGACCTCGCTCTGCGCGTTTCGGAATTGCCGCGCGAGCAATTCCTCAAGGCGCAGACGCTCGGCGCCTCGACCTGGCAGATCGCCCTGCGCGTCGTGCTGCCGCAAATGCTGCCGCGTCTGGTCGACGCCCTGCGGCTGACTCTCGGCCCGGCCTGGCTGTTCCTGATCGCCGCGGAGGCGATCGCCTCCGATTCCGGCCTCGGCTACCGCATCTTCCTCGTGCGGCGCTATCTCGCGATGGATGTGATCCTGCCCTATGTCGCCTGGATCACGCTGCTGGCCTTTCTCTCCGACGCCGCCCTGCGCTGGATCCAGACGCGCGCCTTCCCCTGGTTCGCCGCCGCGAGGGCCTCATGAGCTTCATCCAAGTCGAAAAGGTCTGGAAGGAATATGACGACCAGATCGTGCTCGAAGACCTGTCTTTCGAGATTGAGGCGCGCGCTTTCCTGATGCTGGTCGGCCCCTCGGGCTGCGGCAAGACGACTTTCCTGCGCATGCTGCTCGGCGAGGAAGCGCCGACGCGCGGGCGCATCCTTATCGACGGCAAGCCGCTGGTCGCGGAGCCGGACAGCGATCGCGGCGTGGTGTTCCAGCGCTATTCGGTCTTTCCGCATCTCACCGCGCTGCGCAATGTGATGTTTGGCGCGGAACTGGCGCAGGCGCCTCTGCTTGGCCGCCTGTTCGGGGCGAAGCGCCGTGCGGTCGAGGACAAGGCGCGCGTTTTGCTCGCCGAGGTCGGCCTCGCCGGCTCGGAAGACAAATATCCCGCCGCGCTGTCCGGCGGCATGCAGCAGCGCCTCGCGCTCGCGCAGGCCCTGATGCGGCGCCCGAAAGTGCTGCTGCTCGACGAGCCCTTCGGCGCGCTTGACCCCGGCATCCGTTCCGACATCCAGGCGCTGATGAAGCGCTTGTGGAACGAGACGCACCTGACCGTGGTGATGGTGACGCACGACCTGCCCGAAGCCTTCCGGCTCGGCACGCGCATCCTCGCCTTCGAGCGCAGCCGCAATCGCCCGGAGGAGCGCGCGCGCTATGGCGCGGGCATCGCCAAGGACATCGAGATCTGGCCGCCGCGCATCGCGGGCGGCAAACCCTTCACCAGCCCCGGCCGGGACGACCCGGCCGCCAGAGGGGCAGAACCGGGACGGCCCGGGCTTCAAGCCTCGTGAGGAAAGGTCATGGTTCTCACCGAAGAGCAGAAGGCGGAAATCGCCGTCAACCGCGCCCATTATGAAAAGCTCAAGGCGGCGGGGCAGGGCGCCGCGCCGCGCGCCTTGCCGGAGCTGACGAAAAAGGACGGCGCGCCAGTAGCTGCGGATAAGGTCATCGCGCGCGAAAAAATTCCCGGCGGCTGGTATTGGCATGGGCGGATCGCACGCGGCGAAACCCTGCGCCTGTTCAACGCCGATGGCCGCTCCTCGGCTTCCGTCGTCGCCTGGAACGCGCAGGACGTCTCCGAGCGCATCAATCACGCCGACAGCGTGAAGGTGCAATGGAGCGCCGCCTTGCGCAAAGGCCGGCTCATCCTGTCCGACATGGGCAAGGTGGTCTTTTCGATCGTCGAGGACAGCAGCGGCGCGCATGACGCTCTGGTCGGCGGCTCGACGGCGGCCTCCAATGCGAAAAAATATGGCGGCGATTTCCGCAACACGCGCGACAATTTCATCCTCGCCGCCGGCAAGCTCGGCTTTTCCCGCGCGGACATTCCGCAGCCGGTGAGTTTTTTCGCGCCCGTCGATGTCGACCCGCAAGGCCGCTTCGTCTGGAACGAAGCGAAGCGCGCGAAAGGCGATTTTGTCGATCTGCGCGCGGAAATGGACCTACTCGTCGCGATTTCCAACTGCCCGCATCCGCTCGATCCCGCGCCGGAATACGCGCCGGGGCCGCTGGAGCTGACGCGCTTCCGCATTCCGGTCGCGGCGGATGATTTCTGCCGCTCCGGCAGCGCGGAAAGCATCCGCGCCTTCGAAAACAACGCCGCCGCTTTGGCCTGAGGGAGGGGAAAATGAGCCAGTTCACCTGCGTCCCGGCCGCGCGCGACGCCGCCGACGCCGTTTATGATTTCGAAATCCCCGCCCAAAAACCCTGGTCGCATGTCGTGCGCAAGGGGCAGACCTTGCGCATCGTCGACAGCTATGGCCAGCAGGCCGTGGACACCCTGTTCTATCGCGCCGACGATTTCGCCGAGCGCTACAGCGCTCAGGATACCTTGCGCGAACAGGGCTCGGCCTATGTCGTCGAGGGCACGCGGCTGATCTCCAGCGAAGGCCGCGTGATGGCGCGCATCGTCGCCAATACCGGCGGCGCGCATGACACCTCGGCGGGGGCCTGCTCCTGCGAAAGCAACACCGTGCGCTTCGGCCATCATGTGAAATACCAGCACGCCTGCCGCGAGAATTTCGTCATCGAAGTGACGAAGCACGGCATGAGCAAGCGCGACATTCCGCCCAATATCAATTTCTTCATGAATGTGCCGGTCGAGCCGGGCGGCAATCTCGCCATCGTCGATGGCGAGTCGAAGCCCGGCGATTATGTCGAGCTGGTCGCGGAAATGGACATTCTCTGCGTCATTTCCAACTGCCCGCAGATCAACAATCCCTGCAACGGCTTCCATCCGACGCCGGTGCGGGTGTTGATCTGGGACGTCGCGGAGGCCTGACGCCGGTTCTCGCTTGCGAGAGCCGGCTAGGAGCGAATGCCGATAGGGCGTCGCCTGACGCCCGTCCGAAGACGGGCTGTTGGCCGAGCAAATGCGAGGGATTCGTAGATCGCGACACGTCGCGATCTACGAGAAAGGATAAGAATGTTCCACAAAGTTCTGATCGCCAACCGGGGCGAGATCGTCGGCCGGATCGGGCGGACCTTGCGCAAGATGGGCGTCAAGAGCGTCGCCGTCTATTCCGACGCCGACCGCTTCGCGCGGCCCGTGCTCGACGCCGACGAGGCGGTGAGGCTCGGCCCGGCGCCCGCGAGCGAAAGCTATCTGCGGATCGACGCCATCCTCGACGCCTGCCGCAGGACTGGAGCGCAGGCGGTCCATCCGGGCTATGGCTTCCTCTCGGAAAATGTCGGCTTCGCGGAACAGCTCGCCGCCGAAGGAATCGCCTTCATCGGTCCGCGCCCCGAACATTTGCGCGCTTTCGGCCTCAAGCACACGGCGCGCGAGATCGCCCAGGCCAGCGGCGTCCCGCTGCTGCCCGGCTCGGGCCTACTCGACAATGTCGAACAGGCGCTGGTGGAGGCCGAGCGCATTTCCTATCCGGTCATGCTGAAAAGCACGGCGGGCGGCGGCGGCATCGGCATGCAACTCTGCGAGGGGCCTGAATCCCTGCGCGAAAAATTCGAGAGCGTGCAGCGCACGGCGCGGGCGGGCTTCGGCGACGCCCGCCTTTATCTCGAACGCTTCGTCGCGCGGGCGCGCCATGTCGAGGTGCAGATTTTCGGCGACGGCAAGGGCCGCGTCGTCGCGCTCGGCGAGCGCGATTGCTCGCTCCAGCGCCGCAATCAGAAAGTGCTGGAAGAAACGCCGCCGCCGGGCCTTTCCGACGACATGCGCCGGCGCCTGCGCGAGGCGGCCATCGCGCTCGGCCGCAGCGTGAATTACGAATCCGCCGGCACGGTGGAGTTCATTTATGACGTCGCGCGGCAGGACTTCTCCTTCCTGGAGGTCAACACGCGGCTGCAGGTCGAGCATCCCGTCACCGAAAGCGTCTTTGGCGTCGATTTGGTGGAATGGATGATCCGGCAGGCGGCGGGCGAGGACGTGCTGGCGAAGGCGGACCAGTTGGCCCCGCAGGGCGCGGCGATGGAAGTCCGCATCTATGCGGAAAATCCCGCCGCCGGCTTTCGTCCCAGCGCGGGCCTGCTCACGGAGGTGGAATTCCCGTCCGACGCGCGGGTGGACGGCTGGATCGAAAAGGGCGCCGAGGTCACGGCCAATTACGACCCGATGCTCGCCAAGGTCATCGTGCATGGCGCGACCCGCGACGAGGCGCTGGCGAACATGCGCGCCGCTTTGGCGAAGACCCGGATCAGCGGCATTGAGACCAATCTTTCCTATCTGCGGGCCATCGTCGCATCGGAGTTTTTCGCGCGCGGCGAAGTCGCGACCAATGTGCTGCCGCATTTCGCCTTTGCGCCGCGCTCGATCGACGTGCTCAGCCCCGGCGCGCAATCGACGGTGCAGGAATTGCCGGGCCGCCTCGGCCTGTGGGACGTCGGCGTGCCGCCGAGCGGACCTATGGATGAGAAGAGCTTTCGTCTCGCCAATCGCGTCGTCGGAAATGAAGAAACGACGACGGCGCTGGAACTGACGGCGCGCGGCCCGGTGTTGCGCTTCAATGTCGACGCCTTGTTCGCGCTGGTCGGCGCGCGCATGAAGGCGAGGCTCGATGGCGTCGAGGTTGCGAACAATGCGCCCATCGAGGCGCGGGCGGGGCAGGTTCTGGAACTCGGCGCCGTCGAGGGGCCGGGCCTTCGGACTTATCTGGCCTTGCGCGGCGGCTTCGACGCGCCGGAATTTCTGGGCTCGCGCGCGACCTTCACGCTCGGCGGCTTCGGCGGCCATGCGACGGGCGCGCTGAAGGCGGGCGACGTCCTGCATATTGGCGGCAAGGCCGGCGCCGCGCCGCGCGCGCTCACGCCGGACGAGGCCCCCGCGCTGACCCATGACTGGCGCTTGTCCGTGGTTTATGGCCCGCATGGCGCGCCGGATTTCTTCCTCGACGAAGACATCGAGACGCTGTTCTCCGCCGAATATGAAGTCCATTTCAATTCGGCGCGCACGGGCGTGCGGCTCACCGGCCCCAAGCCGAACTGGGCGCGGCGCGACGGCGGCGAGGCGGGCCTGCACCCGTCCAATATTCACGACAACGCCTATGCCGTGGGCTCGATCGACTTCACCGGCGACATGCCGATCATTCTCGGTCCCGACGGCCCGAGCCTCGGCGGTTTCGTCTGCCCGGCGGTCACCGCGCGGGAGGACATGTGGAAGCTTGGCCAGCTTAAGCCCGGCGACAAATTGCGCTTCGTCGCGGTCGCGCGGGCGGGCGATCCCGTCGCGGGTCCGACCGTGCTCCGCGCCCCGAAGGAGCTGGGCTCGCCCATCGTCGGGCGCGACGAAACCGCGCCCGTGCCGGTGGTTTACCGCCGCAGCGGCGACGACAACCTGCTGGTCGAATATGGCGCGATGACGCTCGACATCGGCCTGCGCATGCGTGTGAACCTGCTGGCGCAGGCCGTGCGGGCGGCCGGTCTGCCCGGTCTGGTCGACATGACGCCGGGCATTCGCTCGCTGCAGATCCACTACGACGGAACGCGGCTGTCCCGGCATAAGCTGCTCGACGCCCTGCGCGAGATCGAAACTGCGCTGCCCTCCATCGAGCGCATGAAAGCGCCGAGCCGGATCGTGCATCTGCCCTTGTCGTGGAACGATCCGCAGGCGGAACTCGCCATGCGCAAATATCAGGAGCTGGTGCGCCCCAACGCGCCCTGGTGTCCGTCGAATATCGAATTCATCCGCCGCATCAACGGCCTCGACGACGAGGCGGCGGTGAAGAACATCATCTTCGACGCCTCCTATCTGGTGCTGGGCCTCGGCGACGTCTATCTCGGCGCGCCGGTGGCGACGCCGGTCGATCCGCGCCACCGGCTGGTGACGACGAAATATAATCCGGCGCGCACCTGGACGCCGGAGAATGCGGTCGGCATCGGCGGCGCCTATATGTGCGTCTATGGCATGGAGGGCCCGGGCGGCTATCAGCTGTTCGGCCGCACCATCCAGATGTGGAACAGCTGGCGCCGCACGCGCGAGTTTGCGCCCGGCACGCCCTGGCTGCTGCGCTTCTTCGACCAGATCCGCTTCTTCCCGGTCAGCGCCGAGGAATTGCTGGAAGCCCGCGCCGCCTTCCCGCATGGCGGCTATCCGGTGAAGATCGAGGAGACGGAATTTTCCTACGGCGACTACACGGCCTTTCTGGCGCGCGAGGCGGCGGGCATCACCGCCTTCAAGAGCCGCCAGCAGGCGGCGTTCGAGACCGAGCGCCAGCGCTGGCGCGACATGAAGATCGACGAGGCGCCGCTGGATGACGCCGCCGCCGCGCTCGGTTCCGGCGGCGAGGTTCCCGACGGCTGCGTCGGCCAGTTCAGCGAGGCGCCGGGCAATGTCTGGAAGCTGATGGTCGAGGAAGGCGCCCATGTCGAAATCGGCCAGACCCTGGTCGTGATCGAGTCGATGAAAATGGAGATTTCCATCGCGGCGACGGCGCGCGGCATCGTGCGCGCGATTCAGGCCAGGCCGGGCCAGACCCTGCGCGCCGGCGATCTGGTCTGCGCTTTGGAGGAAGTTTGATGACCCCGCCGCTTTTCACCCTCGACGCCCTGCACGCTATTTACGCGATGCGTCCGGAAGCCGTGCTCGAAATCGTCGAGGAAGTTCTCGCGCGCATCGAGGCCAGCACGGACCCGGCCATTTTCATCTCACGCGTCGCGGCCGACGATCTGCGCGCCGCCGCCCGCGACCTGCTCGCCCATGCGCCGGATCCGGCCAGCCTGCCATTGTGGGGCGTTCCCTTCGCGGTGAAGGACAATATCGACGTCGCCGGCATGGCGACGACGGCCGGCTGTCCCGATTTCGCCTATCGGCCGGGGGAGGACGCGACGGTCGTCGCGCGGCTCAAGGCGGCGGGCGCGCTGCTGGTTGGCAAGACCAATCTCGACCAGTTCGCCACCGGCCTCAACGGCACGCGCTCGCCTTATGGCGCGCCGCGCAGCGTCTTCAACGCCGATTACGTGTCCGGCGGCTCCAGCTCTGGCTCGGCGGTCGCCGTCGCGTCGGGCCTGGTCGCCTTTGCGCTCGGCACCGACACGGCGGGTTCGGGCCGCGTCCCGGCGGCCTTCAATAATATCGTCGGGATCAAGCCGACGCCGGGCCTCGTCAGCGCGGCGGGCGTGGTTCCCGCCTGCCGCAGTCTCGACTGCGTCAACATATTCGCCTCGTCGGTCGCGGATGGCGTCGCGGCGCGCAAGGTCATCGAAGGAGACGACCCGCGCGACGCCTATTCCGTGGCGCCCGCGCCGAAGCGCCTTCCTGAAAAGCCGCGCGTCGGCGTGCTGGCGGCGAAGGATCGCGAATTTCATGGCGATTCCGATTGCGCCGCGCTCTACGATCAGGCCGTGGCGCGAGGGCGCGCGCTCGGCTGGGACGTGGTCGAATTCGATTACGCGCCCTTCCTCGCCATCGCCGCTCTGCTTTACGAAGGGCCGTGGCTGGCCGAGCGGCTGGCGGCGATCGAGCCCTTTCTCGACGCCCGGTCAGAGGCGCTCGATCCGACCGTGCGAGGCCTGATCGAAAGCGCGCGGCGCTTTTCGGCGGCCGATTGCTTTCGCGGGCAATATCGCCTGAAGGAGCTTTTGCGCGACACCGCGCAAGAGGCCGGGAAATTCGACTTCATGTTGCTGCCGACATCGCCGACGATCTACACGGTCGAGGCCATGCGCGCCGATCCCGTGCGGCTCAACGCGCATTTTGGCCGCTATACCAATTTCGTGAATTTCTGCGGCATGGCGGCCATCGCGGTCCCGTCCGGCTTCCGCCGCGACGGACTGCCCTTTGGCGTGACCCTGGTCGCGCCGGGGCAATGCGATGACGCCCTGGCCGGTTTCGCGGCGGCTTTTCACGATATTTCCGGCTGCGGCGCCGGCGCGGCGCGGCAGGACGTGTCGTCCGCGGGCGTCGCGCCCGTGCCGGAGGAACGGATCGAAATCGTCGTCGTGGGGGCGCATCTCACGGGCCAGCCGCTGAACTGGCAGCTGACCGACGGCGGCGGGTTTCTGGTCGAGGAGACCCGCACGGCGGGCGATTACCGGCTGTTCGTGCTGCCCAATTCCACCCCGGCCAAGCCCGGGCTGGTCCGCGAGCCGGGCTATGCGGGCGCAGGGCTGGAAGTTGAGGTGTGGTCGCTGCCGCCCGCCTCCTTCGGCCGCTTCGTCGCCGCCATTCCCGGGCCGCTTGGCGTCGGCAAGGTGACGCTCGCGGGCGGGCGCGCGGCGACCGGCTTCCTGTGCGAAGCCCACGCCCTGCAAGGCGCGCGGGAGATCACCGCTTTGGGCGGCTGGCGGGCCTATCTTGCGGGAGAGGGCGGAAAGGCCTGATGCGGCGTCCGTCAGCCAGAGAGGAAATGGCCGAGCGCGGCGAAGGGCCTGATGCGGTCGCAAATGATTTTAAGGATCGCCATCATCGGCACGGACAGGATCGCGCCGGGGATGCCCCACATCCAGAACCAGAACACCAGTGAAAAGATCACGAGCACCGGATTGAGGGTGAAGCGTCGCGCCAGAAGCAGCGGCGTCAATGTCTCGCCTTCGACGAAATGGATCGCCAGATAGAGGCCGGCGGGCGCCAGCGCGTTCCAGAACACGTCCTGCGTGAGCAATCCGGCCAGCAGGAACACGAAGGCGCACAGCGCCGGGCCGATGATCGGCGCGTAATTCATCAGGAATGCGAAGGCGCCCCAAAGGATTGGGTCTCCGACCCCGGTGAAATGCATCACCAGCGCCGTGGCGAGGCCGACGATCACATTCATGACGGTGATGGTCGCCAGATAGGCGGAAATATCGCTTTCGATCTGTTGCGTAATGTCGATCGCCTGGCGCTTGGCGCCGAAGCGCGGCAGGATTTCCACCAGCCGCCTTAGGAAGCTGTCGCCCGACAAGAGCAGGAAATAGAGAAACAGCACCGTGGTGAACAGCCCGTCGGCGAAGCTTCGGGCGCCGGCGAATATGACGGACAGCAGCCCCGAGCCCGCGAGCGGGCCGCTCGAAGCGTTTGGCGCGCCGGTCGAGCCAATATTCTCCACCTCGTGGAAGAAGGTCAGCAGCGCATTGACCGGCCCCTGAAAGAATCCGAGCCGTTCCTGCAATTTGGCGACGCCTTCCGGCAACTTGGCCGCCCAGGCCCCCGCGGGGCCGGCGATGGCCGCGCCCAGGCCGACAATCGCGCCCAGAACGGCCAGGATCATGAACAGCGATGCGATGGGAAGCGGAATATGCGCCCGCTCAAGCAGGCGCATCACCGGCTGCAGCAGGAGCTTGAATGTTATGGCGAAAGCCAGGGGGAGGAAAATGTCGCGCGCCACATAGAGGGCCGCCAGTACGGCGAGCGTGAACAGGCCGCCGAGGAAAATGACCTGCGGGTCGGACGGCAATGGCATTTCCGTCGGCGTCTCGGTTTCTTCAGCGACCGTTGCGGTCTCCGGCTCTATCTCCGTCATGCCTTGATCCTGCGCCGATTGAAGCGTGCTCATAAGTCTCTCTTTCGTCGGATCCGGCCTCCGACCCGGCTTGACCCCGTGCTGACCGACATGTCTCCGTCCATCGTCGAACAACACGCGAGGGACCCAAAAGATCATTGCGCCGCGTAATTAGGTTCGAAGGGCTGTCCGGAGCGAAGGCAGGGTTCGGCTATGCGGGAACTTCGGGCGCCTCTGAACGTATTATATTTGGAGGCATTGTTGGCTGGCGTTTGACCGGCGGAATTGTTCCGAAAGGACTACTAAAATGACAAGGTTTTTTCTTGTGCTGGCGCTGCTCACGGGAGTCGCATTGACCGGCGGCGCCGCGACGGCCGGAGAGCGGTTGAATGAAGGTTTGATGGGAGCGGGCGCCGGCGCCATCGTCGGCGGACCGGTGGGCGCTGTCGCGGGCGGGGCGATCGGCTACACGGCGGGACCGTCCATCGCGCGCGGGTTTCATCACCACAGCTACTATCATCGGCATTATCATCACCGCTATTAAGCAGCGCGGATTACAGGCGCGCAACAGGGCCGCCAATTGGCGGCCCTGTTGCGTTTTCAAGGCGGCGCCGTGACCTCGACCTCGACTTCCATGCCCATGAAGGCGTCGCTGGCGCCGACGAAACTCCCCGCCACCGGCATGGCCTGCCTTATGTCGCGCGCGACCGTGATGGGGATCAGGTTGAAGCCGCCGAAACTGCGGTTGGTTGGATCGAAGGTGATCCAGCCGGCGCCGGGGACGTAGATTTCCGCCAGGCGTGGGTCGAACCGGCGCCGGCCGAACCGATCGCGGCCGCTTCGGCTCCATGCAGATAGCCGGAGACGATCCGTGCCGAAGCCGAGGCAGCTGGCCGCCTCCACGAACAGCACCGCGAAATCGCGGCACGAGCCCTGGCCCCAGTCGCGCAGGCGGCCCGTCGGATCGGCATGCTGCTGGAACATCAGGGCGCCGAGATCGGTCCGCTCGTCCTCGGCATATTGAAACGGATAGAAAATCGCCGAGGCGGCGTTCGAGCAGGAGCACTTCGGCCATTGCGCGTCCGCCGGCTTAACCTGCGCCATGTCGATATAGTTGTCATCGTCACTTGTTTCTGGACAGAAAATCGCCAAATCCAGAAAGTCGATAGACGGCTCGCTGGTTGCGTTTCTGTTTGGAAAACGACAACAGCTCCTCAAGAACATCTTGCCTGAAAACGTGATTTCGACAACCGGCGGGTCTGCCGGCAAGCATTTGCATCTATTTTGAAAAGCGGTTTCCATGTCCAAGGGAACCGTAAAGTGGTTCAACGCCGAAAAAGGTTTCAGCTTAATCGTGCCGGATGACGGCAGCAAGGACGCTTTCGTCCATATCAGCGCCGTCGAGCGCTCCGGCCTGAGCCAGTTGCGCGAAGGCGACAAGATCTCCTTCGAACTGGTCGCCGACCAGAGAAGCGGAAAGCTTTCGGCCGAAAAGCTGGAAATGCTCAGCTGACCCTATTGCCGCGGGGCTTGATCTTTTGAACATTGCGGCCTTCGCCGCGTCTTTTCAGGTCGACCACGGATGTACTGGCGATCTGGCCCGCGATGGCCCCCAGTCGCGGGAGGCGGCTTTTTTCCAGAGAATTTTCTCACCTGGCGGAGCGCCCTGCGCTTCCAAAGCCCCGCGCCTAGTGAAGGTTGCGGGGCTTTGCGCTTGCGCATGTGCGCAGCGCTATCACGCCAGCGCGCCGAACGCGCGCGACAGGAGATCACCATGGTCAAGGAACGCAAGCACGGCAACCGCGAAGCCAAGAAACCGAAAGCGATCAAGCCGCCGACCGCTCCAACCGCATCCTCGATGCTGACGGGCAGCCTGACGCCGGTCAAGCCGATCAAGAAAGCTCAGTGAGGGACAGTCCATGACCGTTGGCGCCACGGAGACGACCGTCACGTTCAAGCGTTCGTTCTCCCTGCCTGAACTGGACCAGCCGCAGCCGGCGTGGACCTGTCGCGTCATCACCGACGAGGAAGAGATTTCAGGACTTTCATTCGTCGCTTTTCGCTGTATCGCGACCATGCTGCGGTTTCCGTCGCTGCCGACCGCGGGGCGGCGGGAAGAAACGGTCAACATCGACGCCAATGAGTTTTCGACCGCACTGACGGCAGATGAAAAGAGCAGATGAGAGCGATGAATCACAAGACCAAGGAAACGCGCCGATTGCGAATTGGCATAGATTATTTGGATCGACCACTTGGACTTGCGGGTCATCTGCCCTGCGAAGGCAGAGGCGACAAGGAAAGCTTCCCCGCCCATTTGCGTGAGCTTGAATACGACCTGAAGAGCGGCGCTGTCGTTCCGGTTGGGAAGTCGCGAAAAGGGTCGCCGACGAATATTCCATTGTTTACAATCGCGTTCTGAGCATCTCGGCGGAAGTTGCGCCGCGCGTCGCCATTTTTCGCTCAGCCGAGGACGTGCAGGCTTTGCTGGCGAAAGAAATCGCGAAAGTTCTCGAGGAGTTGGTGGTCGACCAGGCGCTAGCCAGCTGAAGCGCGCGTTGACAAACCTTGCGATAAGGCGAAGATCGAGGCATCCAGGACGCGGAGACGCCGATGCTGAAACCGCGTTGCATTCGCCTTGCAGCCACCGTTCTGTCCGTCACCGGGCTGCTCGCCAGCGTGACGATAGTCAACGCTCAAGCGCCGACTGGATATCGCCGCGGGGGCGTTTCCGATCCTGTTGGCGCGTCGACTGCGCCGCCTGTTCCCCCGGCGTCTGCGAACCCAAAAATTTACATGCGGCATCGCAGTCCATTGAGGGATCACGTGGGAGTTGTACGCGCGCGCGCCGTGCCAAAAAAGGCGCAGGCGTCCTCCTCGGAGGACGCCACTCTCGGCGGCGCGAATGTCGACATTCCTCTACCGCCCGGCTACGTCCCGGCGCCGCCCCATGCGCGCGCCGGCGCTGCGCCGCCTTCCCCGACCCGGGAGAGCGCGCCGACGCGCGCCGCGACCTCGTACCCAAACTATGGCGTGGCCGAGATCAAACCAGACCGCAACGGCCAATACCAAACTGACATGGAAATCGACGGGACGCCTGTCCGTGCGCTTGTGGACACCGGCGCGACTTTTGTCGCCCTGATGGCGGAAGACGCGCGCCAGCTCGACATCGACCCGCCGCCCTCGGCCTTCAATATTCCGGTGCGGACCGCCAATGGGACCGCTATGGTCGCTCGCGTTCGCCTGCGCAGAATCAGCATCGGCGACATTACGGTCGATAACGTCGACGCCGTCGTCGCCCAGCCCGGCGCGCTGCGCATCAGCCTGCTTGGCATGAGTTTCTTGAGGAAGCTCTCGGGCTTCCAGGTCAACGACGGGCGTTTTGTGTTGAAGCAATGAAAAAGGCGGCAATCGTGCCGCCCTCCTTGTTTCCCGAGCGATGGATTTTCGCCGCCGACCGCCGTCCGACTGGCATGAGCCACCCCCTGAAAGCCCCGATTGACAAAATCTCAAGCAAACGCAGGGCTTCCGAATTGGTGGGCGCACCGCACGAAGCCATGATCGTTGATGTATGCGACCGACTTTCAATTCGGCGCGAAAGCCCCCCATCGCCTCCGACGACCCTGACAAAGAAAGCTGCGCGTTTTGATCCGCACTGTTATGAATGTACCATTTGTTCTGGAAGCCAGTTCTGCAACCGCCGATCCTCGAAACAGCGCCCGTGCCGTCAATTTATGGAAGTCTCGATGTTTTCCGACTATTACGAAATCCTGGAAATCAGCCCAAACGCAAACTCGGAAACGATAGATCGGGTATTTCGTTTTCTTGCCATGCGCTACCATCCGGACAATCAGGACACCGGCGATCGGAGCCGATTCGACGATATTTTAGAGGCCCATAATACACTCAAAGACCCGATCAAGCGCGCACAATACGATATTCAGCATAAAAGCCATTCGGACTTGCGCTGGAAACTGGCCGAGGAAGCTGGTGACGGGAAAGCCCTTGAACGCGACGCCGAAATTCAGGCGAAGATGCTGTCGATCTTTTATGTCAAATGCCGGCAAGACATCAACGATCCCGGCGTCGGCAATATCGATCTTGAGCGCTTGTTAGACTGTCCGCCTGAGCATCTGGAGTTTCATCTCTGGTATCTGAAAGAAAAAGGCTGGGTCCGAAGACTTGAAAACGGCATGCTCGCGATCACCGTGGAAGGCGTCGATCGCGTCAATTCCGATCATCATGGTGACGCCACCAAATTACTGAGGGATCAGACCCACGCAGGCTTTGGCCAACGCCGGTGAGTTAAGTGACCAAAGAAACCAACTGAGCGCGGCGGCGTTGGGTATGAGATGCGTAGCCACGCTGATGTCGCGTGGTGGCGGCTTTGCGGACGAATGAGGCGTTTTATGAAAGGCGAACAGCATTTCGACGTTTTTCCGCCGAAGGCAAGAGGTCTCATACTCCGGCGAGGATTCGGTCCTTTTCGTCGCGGCTGTTGCCTGCCTGGGTCGGTTCTCACTGGAAATCAATACTCACGATAAGCGCGGGTCTTTGCCAGCTCAGCGCTAAACACAAATTAACCCAGCGCTTCTAACTTAAAGAAACCGAGGTGCTGTCATGGTCGTTTCGTTTTGGTCGGTTGCTGCGATTGTTGTTCCGGCGGCGGTGTCGTTCGGAGCCTTCTGGCTCTTCTTCTATATGCCGCTGGGAAGGCGGAGAACCGTCGCCGCCAGGACAATAAGCGCTTCCAACGACGACGTTTGGCGGCTGACCGATCCACGAAATCTTAATTTTTCGTGGAACCCGCATTGGGAACAGCGAGACGTTCGGAAAGTGGCCGACGATCCGCTGACGGTCGAATATCTCGCCCGCCCCCGAGGCAGCAAGGGAGAATTCACGCCGCGGCGTGAAATATGGAGCCGGATGATACCGGGCAGGGGCCTCACTAGCCACGAAACAAATTCGGACCATTCTGGCGCTGGTGGGACCGTCCAAAGCTGCGAACATCTTGATTTGACCGAGACCTCCGAGGGTGAGACCCGCGTCGTCCTGACTGCGGAAGGACCGCTGCGCGGCTTTTTCGGCTATGAAATGCGCCGAATGGCGCTTCAGAAATATCTCGCTGCGCTCGATGCGGCGGCGCGAGGCCAGCCAGCCCCTCGGCAGCCGTTCATCCGGTTTGCCGGCTGGCGCCTCGCCGCTCTGGCCGTTCTCTCCATTTTCGTTTTGATCAACGGATCGCTGTTCTGGAAACCCTTCGACGGTGGAGCCTATTTCACGGCGTCCCTAGTGACGGCGACCTTGGTTTTCGCCATCCTGCTCCATGAATTAGGCCATGCCTTGGCTCTCGTCTTGATGGGACATCGCAACGTCACGATCAGCTTGATTCCCTTTGTCGGAGGCGTCGCAGCCAGTTCACGAAACTATACGGACGCCTTCGAGGCCGGAGTCGTGGCTATAGCAGGGGTGGCGTTCAGCACTGTTGTTTGCCTCGCCTTGTTGCCCGCTCTTCCTTACCTTGAAAGCATGATGGCGGGATTGATGTTCTCGCAAGGCGAGGATAAGGCCACGACCGTCGCCGCCTTGCGCCAGAACCCGCTTCCCTGGGTCGCGCTTTGCGCGTTCGGCGTTACCGCTTGGCAATTAGTCGTAAATACGTTCAACATCATGCCGTTCCCCGGCTCGGATGGTTGGCGGCTGCTCCGGTCGATCTTTACCAGCCGGGTTTTGCTTCCGGCGGCGGCGGTCTGCGTTTGCGTAGTGTTCGCCGCGATTTTGGGTTCGTCGACCGTTCTTGTCGTACTGGCTGTCTTTTGGGTGGTTGCCTTGCTCGCCCGTTGGCGCTCCGGGAAGCCGGCGGCGGAGGACGAGGTTGTCTGCAGCCAGCATCAAAAATTCGCGCTCGCGACCGCCTTCGCTCTCGCCACGCTGTGCCTCGGATTCGAATTCAGCGTGACGCAGGCTTTCATGAGCAACGCTAAAAGCATGGTGGGCCGCCGGCAAGCTCTTGACGCGCAATTGGCGGAGCCGGCGCATGTCGAATTCACCCGCGCAGCCGATGAGAATCGGGAGCCGAGAATGCCCTTCGTTCAAGGCATTTAGCTCGGAGGTCCGCGCCGAGCATAATTTTTCGCGTGCGGGTCTTGATTTTCTATCAAGAAGCGGCAATCGAATTGAACACAATTTTGAAGTTGTGCGCGCCACGCTTTTGATCGTTGCCCAAACCGTATCCAATAAGGCATTGTGCGTTAGCGTTGGTTTTGTAGGAGGCACAGAATGGCGGGCCGTCTCAAATTGGCGAGCATGGGTTTCATCGTCGCGGCGGCGCTTTTGAGCGTGATGTTCGCGACGCCCCGCGCCCATGCGGAGAGCTGGGGCTTTATTGAAAACGAATATGACCCCCGCATTTTCGGCGGCGACGAGGACTCTCGTGTCGCGCGGGCGCATTTCATCCATGGCGACTACGGGCTCGCCCAACTCCATTATTTGCGCGCCGTCGACGCTTCGCCCGAAGATAGCGCGGCGTGGACAGGCCTGGCCGCGAGCTATGATCGTATTGGCCGCTTCGACCTGGCCGCGCGTGCCTATCGTCAAGCGGAGCGCCATGGCGCCGTCCGATATGTGATTTTGAATAACCGCGGTTACGAGCGCCTGCTGCGCGGTGACCGGCGCGGCGCCTTGCGCCTTTTCTATGAGGCGCGGGCATTGGCGCCGACGAGTCCGACCATCGCCAATAACATCGCCATCGCCCAGGCCGGTCAGAGCTATTTCTGGAAAGGGCACGGCGCCATTCCGCTGCCGGAGGGCGCCGGACAGCCTTTTTACTGGTTTAACAGTCTGCGGTGACGGCGCCGCGGCGTTTCAATCCAACGCGCGGAACAGCGCCGGTTCGTGGCGCGGTTCGGGGTAAGAGGCGTCGATGACGGACAGTCTGCCGCAAAAATTGCGTCGCGCGCTTACTGATGATCGTTTGCTGCGCATACCATTGGTTTTGGCCTTCGCTGCGATGGCGCTGTCGAACGCCAAACGCCTCTATGGTCTGCTGAGCGGCGCGCTGGATCCGGGCGTATCGTCGAAAACGCTGGCCGTCGCGGCGACTTGCTCGAACCTGCTATTCATGGCGCTTCTGGTTTGGCTGACTGTCGTTCGCAGCATGCCAATTAAATCCGCCGATGGATTGGCGCCGCGCCTCTACGCATTCTGGGGAACCTTTTCGGTGATGTTGGTGGGCGCCCTGCCATATGCCGATCTTGCCGACGCGGCGCGCGTATTCTCGATCAGCTTGGTGACGATCGGCGCGCTTCTTTCCGTCATGACGGTGAGTTGGCTCGGGCGTTCGTTCAGCATAGTTCCCCAGTCGCGGCAGCTGGTGACCGGCGGTCCTTACTCGATCGTCAGGCACCCACTCTATGTTTGCGAAGCAATCGCAATTATCGGAGTCATGCTGGATCATTTGTCATGGGCGGCCGTCGTCATTGTTGCAGGGCAATGGTATTGCCAGCTCCAGCGCATGAAATATGAGGAGCGGCTTCTCCGCGAGACTTTTCCGGAATATGAAGCCTATGCTATTCGAACGCCGGCCCTCATCCCGGCGATCTGGTCCAATAGGACAAGTTGGGCGAAGCCCTAAAGAAGAGCGAGAAGAGCAGGAGCCTGCTTTCAAATTGCTTCGAGGCCCCCGCGCGGGTCATGCCGACATTTGCAACGCCATCGTCCCGATCCATGCTGATGCGATGCACGGACCATAAGGGATCAAGGTTTTTCCATTCGGGCCGGGCTTGCCGGGCAGAATATGGCCGAACCGATGCAATATGTAATAGATCGCCGCGGCAAGGGCCAGCAGGATGCAGAAGAGCGACGTATTTTCCCATCCCATCCAGAGAAAGGCCACGGAAAGCAATTTGGCGTCGCCGCCGCCGATGACGCGGAAAGCGTAAATCGCGAGAACGACAGCGAACATGACCAGGCCGAACAGGACGTGCCAAAGCGCGGGCAGGAGCGCTCCCGACGCCAACGCGGCAATGAGAAACAAAACAATCAAAATAACAATGCTTTCGTTTCGGATCTTGAATTTCAACATGTCCTCGATCGCGATGTAAATGAGCACCATTCCTGTAACAAGTTGAATTAATTGACTGGTTTGCATCGCCTGCGGCCTTGGCGCTCATGTCGCAAATGAAGTGAACATAAGACGACCGTCGTTAGACGTATAGCCCTGTGGCGCTTTCCCGATGACTCCATTTTATCGCCGGAAGCTTGAACATGCGTGCAGATTTTCGATGATTAAAAAGCAGGCGTTACCATAAAATTTTAACCGTGTTTATCACATTTCCGCCGCAAACGAATCAGTTCCGTTGACCCCCGCAGGGTTAGTCCTTAACATTCAATTAACGACATGCGACCGCGCGGCTGTGGGGCTGTCGTTCAACCCATCAGGGAAGGATTTTGTCATGCGTAATCTTTTGCAGAAATTCCGTCGCGACGAAGACGGCGCGGCCATGGTCGAATATGCCGTTCTTCTGGGCCTGATCACGGCTGCCGTCATCGCGACAATTACGTTGTTGGGCGGCGATATCGCCGGTATTTTCTCGACCGTCGAAGCGGCGATCAAGGCCGTCCCTGGCGCCTGATCAAAAAGACGACGACGCTTCCGCCCGTCGCATGACGACGGGCGGAGTGTCACATAGTCAGGCGCCAGGTCGAAAACAAGCGAAGCGCCTTATCTTGCGAATTCATCTACGCGGCGAAAGAGAGATGGGATTTGGGAGGCGAACCCCACTCATCCTGAATTTCGTGAGCGAGTTGCGCGCGGTTTCCGGCGCAGTTTTTGTCGCACGAGGGTGATGTCATGCGGTTGGGAACCCTCTTGGTGCTTCTGGTTGCGATCCTTGCGGGCGCTGTCGCGGTTCTATCGGCCCGGTCGATCATTGCGCGCCGCACCACTGCGCCGGTTGGCACAACGATTGTTGTGGCGGCTCTGCCCCTTGGCTATGGGACGGAAATCACCAACGACAATATCGTCGAAATTCCGTGGTCGACGAATGTCCTTCCCGATGGCGCTTTCAAATCGAAAGCCGACCTCTTGAAGGACGGCAAGCGCATCGTCCTGTCCAGGTTCGAAACGAATGAGCCGATCCTGACATCGCGCGTCACCGGGCCTGGCCAGCGCGCCTCGCTTTCGACGCTGATCGATGCCGGCATGCGCGCGGTCACGATCCGCGTCGACGACGTGCGTGGCGTCGCGGGATTCGTCATGCCGAACGATCGCGTCGATGTCGTATTGAGCCGTCTCGACGGCAACGACAAATCCAATTCCTATGCCGACGTGCTGTTGCAAAACGTCAAGGTTCTCGCCGTGGACCAACTGTCCAACGAAGGCCAGGACAAGCCCACCGTGGCCAAGGCCGTCACCGTCGAAGTCAGCACCGAGCAGGCGCAAAAGCTGGTTCTCGCCGCCGGCGTCGGCAATTTGTCGCTGGTGTTGCGTCAGGCGGGCGGCGCCTCGGCTGATGTTGCGCGGCGTGTCGGCTTGGTCGATCTCAACTCGGCTGAATATGTCAACGCGGAAAAGAAGGCCCCGGAAGCCGCGCCTCCCGTGGAGGCGCCCGCGAAACCAGTTGTGACGCGGTCTTCAAGCTCCAGCATAACAGTAATCCGGAAGGCGAAGCCGCAGGATTACTCTGTTTACAGCGAGGAATGACGCTCTTCGCGAGATGAGGCGGGAGGGCCAAGGTCAAGGTTCTCGCCCTCATCCCTGTGGCGCCTATGCAACTCGACGCGCGAATCATGACCATGGAAGGCGTTAATGAATTTTTAACTTTGTTTCTATCCACAAAAAAATGTTAGCGAATTGTAGGAATTATGAACGCAATTCTTTCGAGGTGCGACAGGCTGCAGTTAGTTCGCGTTTGTTGTAGGGGGGCGGCTCAAGTGGACTCTGCAATAGTTGGTGGATTTCGATCCGGTTCTGGCGTGTCAGTCACGTCGCGTTTTCATTCCATGATGCTGCGGCACGCCAAGGCGCTGCTGGTCGTTGGAGGTTTTTTCGGCTCTTTTCAGGCTTTTGATTCAGCAGGCGCGCAACAAGTCTTGAGTCCGGCGTCGCTCTCTATTTTCGGGGCGCTTCCTTCCGTTGTTAAGGCGCCTGAATCCGGTGGGGCCTGGATGTTTGCTCCCGCGCCGACCGTGGCGCCCGGCGCGATGAACGCGGCGCCGCCAGCATCGAGTTTCACGCGTCGGGAGGCGGCGTCAAAAGCGTCAGACAACTCGCCTACGCAAGCCGCGGTTCTCGAACTGCTCCGGGAGCGCGGCAATGACTCGGTTCCCCCATCGGCTTTCGTCGCGACCGCCGAGTCCTCTCTGTCCCTGACGCAATCCGGGTCTCCGTCGAAACCGTATTCAGCCAAAGGCGGAATGGTCCAAAACGAGCAGGCCGCGCCGCCGCCCGGCTCCATGCATCAGGTTCCGCCGCCGGCAACAATTCGGGGAGCCGATCCGATTCCGCTTGAAAAGCGCATCGGCATCGTCGTGAATAAATCCAAGAATATTCGCGTGGCGGTTCCGTTCGCAGAGGCCGCGGTCGGCGACTCCGACATTGCGGACGTTGTTCCGATCAGCGATCGGCAGCTTTATGTTCTCGCCAAGAAGCTCGGCTCGACCAATGTCATGCTTTACGATCAGCAGAAGCGACTGATTGGCGTGGTCGATGTCGATGTTCGTCTGGACACCGGGGCGATGGGCGCGGAAGTGCGCACAGGTTCGGGCGGCGGCGGCATTCGCGTCGGCGAAGTCAACGGCAATATCGTGTTGAGCGGAAGCGTCAGCGACGCAGTGGCTGCGGATCGCGCCATGCGCGTCGCGGCCGGTCTGGCGCCGGAAGGAAAGAACGTCGTCAACAACCTTACCGTCACTTCGCCGCAGCAGGTGCTATTGAAGGTGCGCTTCGTCGAGGCGGACCGTCAGGCGGTTCGCAATCTTGGCGTGCGGTGGAACGCCCTCTGGAACAATAACAGGAGCGCCGCGATCATCGGGCGGCAGGAAAACACGAGCAATGTGGGCGCCATAGGGGGCCCCATTGTCGCGGACGCCATTCCAGCCCTTTCCGGGGCCGCCCCCTTTGCGACAATTCTCGCGTCGCTCATTAATTCCAGAACGGGCAGCCTGGATGTGGTGCTGAGCGCGCTGGAGGAGCAGCAGGTCGTGCGGCGGCTCGCGGAACCAAATCTGATGGCGTCCTCGGGCGAGTCGGCGGACTTTCTGGCCGGCGGCGAATTTCCCGTTCCCGTCAGTTCGACGACGGGAGTCGGCGGCGCGCCGACGGTCACCATCCAGTATAAGGAATTCGGCGTGAAATTGCGCTTTACGCCGACAGTGCTGGCGAATGGCGTCATCAGCCTGAAGCTCGAGCCGGAAGTCAGCGATCTCGACCCCACAATCGTCGTCCAAACTGGGGGCGTCGCGGTTCCAGGCATCATCAAGCGTCGCGCCAGCACCACGGTCGAATTGCGTGACGGGCAGGCGTTTGGCATCGCCGGCATGTTGAGTTCGAAGTCGCAGCGTCAACTCGACGCCTTCCCCTGGCTGGGCACGATTCCCTATCTCGGCGCGCTGTTCAGCAGCAAGCAGTTCCAGCAGCAGGAAACCGAACTGGTCATGCTGGTGTCTCCTTCGCTCGTCAAGCCCTTGCCTCCGGGCAAGAAGTTGAAGACGCCGCTCGACACCTCGCTCGCGTCCAATGATATTGACCTCTTCCTGCGGAATCAGCTCGAGGTGCCGAAGTCGCCGCCGACTTACGTGAATTCGGCTGGCCATGCGCAGACTCTCGACGCGGGTATGGCGCCGGGCGCGCCCGGGATCCAGGAAGATCCGAACAGAATTCATTGGCCCTGGGAGCAGAGATGAAACGCCGATTCTTCGCCTTCGCCGCCCTGGGTCTCGCGCTGTCGGGTTGCAGCAACCAATATTTCGAGCGCAAGGATACAGTCACTTTCAGCGCGGGCGACGCCGTCGCCTGGAACAATGCGCAACAGATCCCAGATCCGGCGCCGCGCGTCGCCTATAATACCAATATTCCCACCACCGGCGAGAAGGCGGTGAATGCGGTGAGGAACGATAGCGAAGGGCGTCACAACTGGTTCAGGGGCTCGGACGACAGTTTACGTGAAACTGTGGTTACAGGCGCGCAGCCGCCCCAGCCGCAATCGGGCGGGACGGGCGCTCCCAGTGGCGGAGCGCACTGATAAGCCGTTGAAAAATGCTGGAAATTGGTGCGCGTTTGGGCGGCGTGTTTGAAATATGCATCGCCTCATGACCGGGAAAGAGGCCTTATGGCGTCGGATCTCGAACGACGCAGAGGGAAGATTTGGAACCTGAGCAAACGTGAAACCGAACTTGAACGTTACGCGCTGACAGAACGGCGCAGCCTAGGATTGGCAAGGCGAAATGCGGCGGCGACTTTTGAGGGGCGGCCATGTTCGAGGAGATTTTTAATTCGGCAAAATTTCGCCGCGCCGCCAAGACCTTTTACGGCGACGAGTCTGGCGTGGTGCTGCCGCTGGTCGGCATAATGATGGTCGCACTGATCGGCCTTTCCGCCCTCGCTCTGGATATGCCCCGCTATTTCGATCTCCAGACGCAACTGCAAAAAGCGGCCGACGCCTGCGCTCTTGCCGCGGCGGCCGAACTTGACGGACGCTCGGACGCGATTACTCGCGCTCAAAACGCCATTACCACCCTTGTCGCATCCAATTCGTCCCAATGGGCGGGCGTGGCGCAATGTTCCAATCCTCCCGGCTTTTACGCGAGCCTGCCAAGCAGCGACGCGTCCGCCATGGGTGCGACGACGGCCAACGCCAATCAGGCCCGTTTTGTTCAAGTGACGGCCACGACGGCCTCCACAATGAGCTCTTTTTTTCCGCTCACCTTATTGGGTATGAAAAATAACAATCTCCCGGCGCAAGCTTTGGCAGTCGCTGGATTCACGCAAGCGATTTGCAAGGACACGCCGATTTTCGTTTGTACGGGGACAGGTTCGCAAGACATGACGAACGAAGCGGCCATGAAGGGAAAGGAAGTCATGCTGGTCGCGCCGCCGGGCTCAGCTTATTCCCCGGGTAATTTCGGCTTTTTGAACACGGGATGCAACGGCGCTCCATGTCTGAATATGGCGCTTGGCGCAAATGACAATAAAACGTGCGTCGACGTGAACCAAATTGACACGTCCACTGGCCAAAAGGCGACCTCCGCGAATTATCTCAATACGCGCTTCGGGATCTATGCGCAAAGTGCGAACAACGCAGATCCAACAGTATATTCTCCAGATGTAAACGTACGTGACGGATATTATCCGAAGAATTCTGGCAAAAATGCATGCAGCAGTATTACGCTAGGCAATTCGCCTAGCACATCATGTCCATATCCTGATGATTCAAATATAAATTCCGGATTTTGTCCGGGATCTCCAAACTATGCGACCGCGGCGATTGGCAATGGGAGTTGGCAGGGCGCAGCTGGCGCAAATTTGACTACATACTGGACGACGAATTACGGAAGCGGTGGCAATGCGCCCGCCATGCCGGCGGCAAGTTCAGTGTCTACACGTTATGATTTGTATCAATATGAAATCAATACGACTTTTAAGGGAGCGCCGCTGACCCAATTTGCGAACAAAAGTAATGCTACGGGCGCGCCAACTTGTAACCCAGCCAAAGCTCAGGCAGATCGCCGTCTCTTGTACGCTGCCGTGGTCGATTGTACGCAGCTCGGTAACGGCAAGACAACCGCGCGGCCCATGGGCGTGGTCACTTTTTTCCTGCTTCAGCCGGCGGAGGGCAGCGGTTTCGGCTCCCTTCCCTCCGAATATGTTCGCTATTCGGCCCCGAACGACAAGACGGGGATCGTTCATGATGTCGTGAAGCTTTACCGTTGACCCCGCGACGAACTGCGCGCAAGCAGGCTGTCGCGGCGAAATTCGATGGCGGTGGCGCTGAATGTAGCCTAAAATATTTTCAGGTGTGCGATGGGTTTACATGTAAAAAAGGTGGTTCAAGACACAGACGGCGTCGCCCTTGTAGAGACGGCGATTGTCCTACCCTTGTTGATCACTCTCGGCTTAGGCGTTTTTGACTTCTCCAATTTCTTTTATCAGCATCAGGCGGTGACAACGGGCGTGCGCGACGCCGCGCGCTTTCTCGCGCGAAACTCCTGCGCCACCTGGGACCCAAGCGTCGATCCCGCCACGGCGTGCAGCGCGCAGATTGGCTATGCGCAACAACTCGCAGTCTATGGCTGCATTCCAGGGTTCGATGCGAGTTGCAGCACGTCTATGGCTCGCGCGCCGAATTGGACGACTGGCAAGGTTTCCGTGAGGTTCGCCTCAATCGCCAATGCGGTCGACAAGACAACGGGCGAGGCGCCCTATGTCGGCGGCAATCCGATCTACACGGTTACGGTCTCGACCTCTTTCAGTTATAGCCAACTCGGTTTTCTCAACGCGCTGGGTCTGGCTGATCCGACAATCGCTGTCACGCATATCGAACGCGTGATCGGAGGCTGAAATGGGCGCGATTTTACGCCGACTGCGCAAAGACGAAGCGGGCGCGACCATGGTCGAGTTCGCGGTCGCTGTCCTGCTGGTTCTGACGCTTATCGGCGGCGTCATCGATTTTCTGCTCGCCTTCTGGCAATGGAACAGCGCCGTGAAAGCCGCTGAAATCGGCGCCCGTATAGCCGCGGTTTCCAATCCTGTCGCGGCAGGCATTAACCCCAGCAGCTATACGGTCCCGGTTACGACTACCACGGGCCAGCCGATTAGCGGCAGCGCTTTCGGCGCGATCACCTGCGACGGCGCCGCGCATACTTGCTCGTCGGGCGGCTACGACGCGACCGCCATGAACTGGATTGTTTACGGGCGTGGCAACGCGTCCTGTGTCACGGCGGCTTCAGTTTACAGTCTCGGTATGTGCCAGGTGCTCTCGATGCTCAATCCGGCGCTTAGCCCGGCCAATGTTATGATCGAATACAGTTTTACCGGCTTGGGGTATCAGGGCGGCGTAGCGGCGCCGACCATCACCCTCTGGCTTAAGAACGTGAAATTCCACTTTTTCTTTCTTTCTGGTCTGCTTAGCTTCGCAAACATCACCATGCCGACTGTAAAATATTCGATTACCGGCGAAGATATTTCGTCGTCTGCGCCCGTCAACTGAACCAACCTAACGAGACGGAATGATCGCCTACCTAATTCATCCAGAGACGGTCAATCAACGAGTCGTCCTGCTTTGCAGTTTTCTTGAGAAACTCGGCTATGAGTTGACCCGTCTGCCCTCACTCGAAGCTGCGGCGGCGGAGCCATCGCTCCAGAAGGGTGGCGATAATATCGTGGTTGTGCCGACGACGCCCGAATGGCGTCCCGAGGCGAATAATGTCGTCGAACTTGCCAGGGCCCTCGAGGGACGGGCCTTCGTCATTTACATTTGCGACGAAATCCGGCCGGAGGATTACAAGGCGCTGCTTCGAACGGGAGCAGGAGAATGCGTTGACTGGGCCAATGCGCCGAAGGAAATCAGCGGGATAAACTTGCGTCTGCGGGGTGCGGCCTCGCCCATGTTGCCCTTCGTCGAATCGGATGTCTCGAAAAATCTGATCGTGGGTATGGTTCCTGCTTGCGGCGGCGCCGGCAATACGACGGTCGCTCTGGAAGCTGGCGTTTATTTCGCAAAGCTGAAAGGTAAGGACGCGCGGCGGTCCGGCGTCGTCGAGCTCGACTTCAATCACGCTACAATATGCGACTATGTCGATCTCGCGCCGCGCCTCGACATTATGGAATTAGCTCGGAACCCACGGCGGCTCGATGATTACATGCTCGACATTTTCCGGTCGAATCATTCCTCTGGCCTGGATTTGTTTTCGGCGGCCGAGGCGCCCGCCGATTGCGCCTCAATTGACGGCGCCGCGGTGTTCGCGCTGCTGAACAAGCTGCATGATCGCTACCAAATTCTACTTCTCGATTTTCCCGATTACAGGCCGTCCTGGGGCGACGACGCCCTGCGTAATTGTGACTTCGTCTTTGTCACGGCCCGACGCTCGGTGCCTGCTCTCAAACAGGCCGCGCGCGAGTTGAAGCGATTGCGAAATTTGGGCTTTGCGCAGGAGCGTGTCGCCGCGGTCGTGACACATTGCCAGGCAGGACTTTTTGGCCGCATAACGAGCAAACTCGACATTGAGACCGCCTTGCCCGGATATCGCGTGTTTTATATTCGCGACGACAGCGCTTTCGCTACGGAATCCGTCAACAGCGGGATATCGATGGTGGATGCGCGCGCCAGTCGCGGAATCTGCCGGGATATCCAGGCGGTGGCGACGTTCATCCGAACGTTGGCGCCAAGGGAGGTCGCTTGAAAATTCGCCGAGGCTAACGTCCCAGTTCAAATTCGTACGTTGCACGTTTTGTGCTGGGTGGCGGCCAGGCCCGTAGTTATCCCATTTTGGCGCAGCGCCCAGGCTTTGCAGGAGCAGTCAATGTCGAACAGGTTCGTCTTTCCCTCGTTCCGCGCCGAGCCGGCGAAATCCGCGCCCGAACCCGCGTCTCCGCCCCAGGTCGAGGCGCTTGTGCCGATCGTCGAGACGCCGGATTCGAATGCCGGCGAAAGACCAGCGCTGCTGGAACAAAAAGTCCGGTTGCACGGAAAAATCATCGACGAATTCAATCTCGCGTTCATCGACAAAATGTCGCGCGAGGAATTGGTTCGCAATATCAGCAATTACGTCAGTGACTTCGTCGTCGCGGAGCGGATCGTTCTGAATCAAAAAGAGTTGGCGGAGTTCACTGAGGAAATCATCGACGAGATGAAGGGCCTCGGTCCGCTGGAACCGCTGCTCAAGGACAATACCGTCTCAGACATCCTCGTTAATACGCACAAGTTGGTCTATGTCGAACGTTTCGGCCAACTCGAAGAAACGAATGTGCGCTTCAAGGACGAAGCGCATCTGTTGCGGATCATCGCGAAGATCGTCGCTGCAGTAGGTCGTCGCGTCGATGAATCGTCGCCGACAGTGGACGCGCGGCTTGCCGACGGCTCCCGCGTCAACGTGGTCGTTCGCCCGATCGCGGTCGACGGTCCGTTGATGTCGATCCGTAAGTTTTCCAAGCGGCCGTATTCGATGGAGCGGCTCCTCGAGATCGGCAGCATCAAGCCGCAGATCGTGGATTTGCTCACCGCCGCGGTGCGCGGACGAATCTCAGTCGTGGTTTCCGGCGGCACCGGCAGCGGCAAGACGACGATGCTTAACGCTCTTTCGGCCTGCATATCGCCGAAAGAGCGCCTCATCACCATTGAGGATTCCGCCGAGTTGCAATTGCAGCAGCCGCATGTTGGACGCATGGAGACGCGTCCCCCAAATGCGGAGGGCAAAGGCGAGATCCGGCAACGTGAACTGGTCAAAAACGCGCTGCGCATGCGTCCGGATCGGATCATCATCGGCGAGTGCCGTGGCGAAGAAGCCTTCGACATGTTGCAGGCGATGAATACAGGTCACGAGGGTTCGATGACCACGATTCACGCCAATACGCCGCGCGATGCGATCCGCCGCCTGGAACAAATGGTGGGCATGTCGAGTGTTGCGATGTCTCAACAAAGCATCAGGCAGCAGCTTGCCACGGCCATTCAGGTCGTCATCCAACTTCAGCGTCTGAGTGATGGAAAGCGGCGCCTTGTCAGCGTGTCGGAGATCACAGGCATGGAGGGAGATGTCGTGCAGATGCAGGAAATCTTCAGATTCGTGCGCGAAGGCGTAGCCCCAGACGGCAGCGTGATTGGCTCGTTCCGGGCGACAGGAATCCGTCCCGCTTTCCTCGCGCAACTGAAGCCCATGGGTTTCGACCTGCCAGCCTCTCATTTCGATTCGACGCGTCCATTGTAAGGATTTTCGGCATGAGCGAAAACGCGTTCGTCTATCTTCTTCTTTTCCTTTCGGTGACGCTCCTTGTCTTGGGCCTTTACCAATATTATGCCAAGGATCGGGTCAATCAGAAAAAGGTCAATCATCGCCTTTCATTGATCGACCAGATTGCCGACCGAAACGAAGTTCTGAAAATCCTTCAGCAGGAGCGCGGGCTCGGAGGGACTTGGTCGCCGCACGAACTTTTGGGCCTTCAGGATCTCATTGTTCAATCCGGCGTTCGCTTGCAGAATACGCAATTCGTGGTTTCCATGGCGGCATTGTCCTGCGGCGTCACAGTCGTTCTGGCCATCCTATTTGGCTTTCAAATTTTTACCCTGCCGCTCAGCCTAGTCATTACGGTCGTCATTTTGCTTGCCTGGTTGACCTATTTGCGTAGGCGCCGGATCGCCCGGTTTAGCGAGCAATTGCCGGACTGCCTTGATACGATCGTCCGAAGTTTGCGCGCGGGCCATCCTGTGCCTGTCGCATTGTCGCTCGTCGGCCGTGAAATGCCGGATCCCGCCGGCACCGAGTTCGGCGTCGCCAGCGATGAGGTAACCTTCGGCCTCTCCATCCCCAACGCCATGGAGAACCTCGCTTCTCGAGCGGGAGCGCCCGATTTACTCTATCTGGTGACGTCGATTTCGGTTCAGTCGGAGTCGGGAGGCAATCTTAGCGAAGTGCTGAGCCGCCTGTCCAAATTGATCCGCGAGCGGTTTCGGATGCGGCGTAAAGTGAAATCGCTGACGTCGGAAGGCCGCGCTTCGGCTGTGATCCTGACAATTCTTCCGATGGCGCTGTTTCTGCTCATCAACGTGATTTCACCCAAATATTATGGCGACGTTTGGAACGAACCAGGCTTCCGCAAGGCCGCCATTGTGTCGGGCGTCCTGTTGGCCATTGGCAATTACATCATGCGGCGAATGGTCAATTTCAAATTTTGAGGCGGTGTCATGCCCGATGACCTTCAAATCTGGTTGATGCTCGGCAGCGCCTTCCTGGCTGCAGCGACGGTGGCTGCGCTCGCCGGAAACGCCATCCTCACGCGTCGGCGTTTGCGCGCCCGACTCGCCGACACTACGTTGGGCGATGGCGACGCCGGAATGATCGGAGGTGGCGTTTTTCGCGAATGGAAGTCCAAACTTTCGTCGGTCGAGGACCGGTTTGTCGGATTCGACGACGCTGATCTTCGTTCCAAGGCGCGCATGGAGATTGTCCGCGCCGGTTTTTTTTCACCGGACGCGGCGAAGGCCTTCATCATAATACGCGCCGCACTGGCGATCTTGCTGCCGATCGTGGGTGCGGTCCTCATTGCGCCTTTAATTGGGAATATGACCGCCGGAAAACAATTTTTCCTCGCCTTATTCATGGCGTTTTTGGGTTATTTCGGTCCGGACTCTTATATCAAGCGACGTCAAAGGCTGTTGGTCGAAGAATATCGAAATGTGTTTCCGGATTTTCTGGATCTATTGGTCGTATGCATGGACGCGGGTTCCAGCTTGAATGCGGCTCTGGAGCGTGTTGGCCGCGACATCGCCTTCCAATCAAAGGCGCTTGCCACAAATGTCCAGCTCCTGGTCAGCGAGATGCGGTCTGGCCGTTCTCTTGTGGACGCGTTGGACTCATTCTCTCTCCGTCTCGGCCTCGACGAGGCGGCTTCGCTCAGCACGCTTATCAAGCAGTCAGCTGAGCTTGGTTCCGACATCGGCGACGCATTGCGAACCTATTCGGATGAAATGCGTGAAAAGCGGCTTTCGCGCGCGGAAGAGAGGGCAAATGCGCTGCCGGTGAAAATGGTGGTGCCGATGGGCTTTTTCATTTTTCCCGTCATTTTGATCACGGTTCTAACCCCGGTGATCATCAAAATCGCCGCGGCCCTCTACGTGTTACGGCATGGACATTGACATGTCGGCAGACGAGGACGCGAGGAAGTTAATGGGCTTGTCTCGATCCATTGGGGGATGAACTGAGAGACAATGCGCGAAATGCAAAGAAAAAAAAGGATCTACGCGACGCACTGACAGGCGCGGCAGCCTTGCTTACACCGGCCCTGATGTTTCTGGCGTTATATATTGGCGCCACGCGGAAGCCGAATATTTCACCCGACAGGTCCCACGAATTCGCGTCCGCAGTTGCGAGCCCTCAATCGAGTTCGCCAACTCCCGCAAAGCCAGCGATTGAACTTTCTGCGAGGGGAGGGGCGGCGGCGGTCGAAGCAATCAACCCGCAAGCCGACCTCCGGCCTGGTTGCGCCCCTGCTGATCCGGCGCTCGGATTGGCGATCGTCAATCGCGAAGACGTTGCTGTCTTCGCCAATCCGGGCCGGATTCCCGTGGAAACCTGGGATAAAAAACCGTTATTGCTTGATCCTCGATATGAATTCCACATCCTCGAACAAGCGGGCGACTGGGTTCGTGTCCGAATCCAACCGCCGGCTTGGCCGCCCAACGGTGTCGAACGCAGCGGCTGGATCGAACGCAAATTCATTCAACAGGTTTCAACTCTGGATGAGAAGCGCTGCCTGTTCGTCGATGTGAGTGGCTGGTCCGTAACGACGCAATTGGTCAAGGATTCGATTCACGAGGTTGCCCTGAGGATTCTGCGGGAAGACCATCGATGTGCACGCCTAAGCCGTGGCGGCTACATCGGCCAAGGGCAGAGGTTTTTCCTGACCTGCTATCCTAACGACGGTGGCCGACCTTACCATTATTGGTTCTCGATTGCGGACGATCTCACGAAGCGAAATTTCATGACTCCCGCGCTAATGAGCCCCAAGATTGCGGAGGAGCGCTGCAACACGGCGCTCCGAAAAGCAATTGCGCGTCGTGCGAAAATTGCCGGAGGCCCAGCTGACGTTCTGAACATTGCTTCGAGGAAAGTCGCGACCCGCAACGGCGTTCATTATGTCACGTTGAATTTCACAACCATTGGCCCGAACCGAGGTCCAGAAGACGCCTATTGCCTCGCGCCACCGAGCGGCGACATGGAGGTCACTCTGAATGAACAGAATTAAATCGACGCCATTCTGGCTCTCGTTGTCTGTGGCAGTTTGAGTCTGTCGACAATTGATACTCTGCTTGAGGCCGGCTGGGACATGGCATTCCCGATCCGCAGGGCGACTTCATCAAGATCGGCGACGCGCGAAACGCCAAGCTCGGCAAACTCCTGGACGCCGGCGTCGCCAAATTCACTTACACCTATGATTTTGGCGACGACTGGCGCCACACGATCCTCGTCGAGGCCGTCGGTCCGGCAGACCCGGCGCTCGACTATCCGTGCTTTATCGACGGCGCCAACCGCGCGCCGCCCGAAGATGTTGGCGGCGAACCAGGCTTCGACCACTTCCTCGGTGTCATGGCCGATCCCAACCACCCCGAACACGCCGAAGCATGCGAGTGGAATGGCGACGTCTTCAATCCGAATGACATCTCGGAAGGCGAGATCATTGTCCGCGTGGGCAAACTCGCTAAGCGCCGAGCCCTTGGGAAGGCCGCTTACGCCAGATCAAAAGGCAAGGTCAGCTAAAAAAGCGACCGGACGCTTACGCTTTTTTGGTTAGGACATATAGTTAGGTCGATCCCAAAACCCCACGCGACTCGAATGAGGTTTCGGACGGGCAGCGCGAAATCCGGCCCCCTCACTTGGACGCCTGAACGTCGATCTCGTCGATGCGCGTCCTACGTCCGAATGCTTATCTGCTATGGCGCAAACGACCATTCGTTGTTTCTACGTCAAGGCCACGGATGCTGCGGACGGAGGAAGTCAACGAAGGCGCGCAGCGGGGCCGGCATATGGCGACGGCCTGGATAGTAGAGGAACGGTCCTGAGAAACGTTGCCACCAAGGTTTGAGAACGGGCTCCAATGCGCCGTTATCGAGATAAGGACGCAGCCAATCCTCGAACAGATGAACTACGCCGCCGCCGGCGACCGCCATATCGACAGCAAGGGAGGTCGCGGCCCCTATTCGGAAGATCAGCGGACCGGTCGGATCCACCTTCACGACCTCCCCGTCGCGTTCGAACTCCCAGATGGGCGTCGCGCCACTTGCGAACCGACCTCGCAAGCATGCGTGGTCGAGCAACTCGCGCGGATGATCGGGACGCCCGCGCTGCGCGAGATAGGCCGGAGACGCGGCGGTTGCGAAGCGCTGCTCGCGCGGGCCGATGGGAATTGCGACCATGTCCTGCTCAAGCCGCTCTTCATAGCGAATCCCTGCGTCGCAACCGGCCGCCAGCATGTCGACCAGGTCATCGTCGGCGATCACTTCAAGGCGGATGTCGGGGTAGGCGGCGAGGAAGGGTGGAACGATGTGGGGCAGGATGAGGCGCGTCGTAACGACCGGCACGTTCAGTCTGAGCGTGCCTGCCGGTCTATCGCGAAAGCCATTGACGACGTCGAGCGCCGCCTCGACCTCTCCCAGGGCCGGGCCGAGCCGGTCAAGCAGACGGGCGCCGGCTTCCGTTGTCGCGACGCTGCGCGTGGTGCGGTTGAGCAGACGGACGCCAAGCCTGTTTTCGAGCCTGCGCACGGCTTCGCTGAGGCTGGATGCGCTGCTGCCGCTCGCCCGCGCCGCGTCGCGAAATCCGCCCGTACGCGCCACCGTCACGAAAGCCGTCAGATCACCAAGGTCCGCCGCCATTATTCGCTTTTCCGAACAGCCTGTTCTGATAATTTACTATTATCGTACATTCAGATTTTGTCTACATACAGTGCCGACCAGTGGCGAGGAGGCGGCATGATCGATGTCGCTTTTATCACAGGCGCCGCTTCAGGCATCTGGAAAGCAGCCACGCTTGCGCGCCCCGCGACGCCGGCGTGCGGCCTTCCCGGGACGCCGGCAAAATCCCCGTCTGAACGCGACGCCAGCGAACTCTGCGTACACTCGAAACGATCATGAAACACCCCGCGATGTTTTCTCATCTTGAACGACCGCATTTTCCGCCGCCGAGCCTGCGGCAGATCATCGCCGACCTCGACTTTGCCTATGTAGCCCACGGCTTTATCGGCTGGCTTTTCGCGGCCACGGCGCCGGTGGCCATCATTCTCGCCGTCGGCTCGAAGGGCGGCCTGTCGGAAGCGGAATTGGCGTCCTGGGTCTTCGCCGTCTTTTTCGTCAACGGCGTCATCACGATTTTCTTTTCCTGGCTCTATCGCCAGCCGATGGCCTTTTTCTGGACCATTCCCGGGACAGTTCTGGTTGGGCCAGCCTTGCAGCACCTGACATTTCCGCAAGTGCTCGGCGCCTTTTACGCCACCGGCCTCATCACTGTGGCCTTGGGCGCGACCGATTGGGTCGGGCGCGCCATGAAGCTCATACCCATGCCCGTCGTCATGGGTATGGTGGCCGGGGTATTCTTGCGCTTTGGGCTGGATCTCATCCGCGCCTTGCACTCCGATGTCGCCATCGCCGGGCCGATGGCGCTGGCCTGGCTCGGGCTCTCCGCTTCGCCACGCCTGTCGCGCGCGCTGCCGCCGATCCTCGGCGCGCTCATGGTCGGCGCTATGGCGATCCTGCTGCTGGGTCGCCTCGACCCCTCGTCGCTCGGCCCGCTGCAACTGGCGCATC
Source organism: Rhodoblastus sp. 17X3 (assembly GCF_030056575.1). GTDB lineage: Bacteria > Pseudomonadota > Alphaproteobacteria > Rhizobiales > Beijerinckiaceae > Rhodoblastus. The sequence goes on from NZ_JASHHX010000012.1 coordinate 61,453, forward strand.
CAATAATCCAGACGCCGCAATTGTCATGGGCCGCGATGGTGGAACTGACCGTGCCGCTGGCCATCACGGTATTGGTGGTGCAAAACGGGCAGGGCTACGCGGTCTTGCGCAACGCCGGCCATGAACCGCCGGTCGACTCCACCACGGTCGCCTGCGGCGTCGGCTCCCTGCTGTCGGCCCTGGCTGGCGGCGTCTCAACCTGCCTCGCCGGACCGACGAACGCCATTCTGGTTTCGTCTGGAATAGCGAAACGCCAATATACGGCGGGTATCGCGGTCGGCGTGTTTTCCGTGGTCTTCGGCCTGATGGCGCCCAGCTTCACGCGGCTGATGCTCAATGCGCCGAAAGCCTTCGTCATGACCCTGGCCGGCCTCGCCATGTTGCGCGTGCTGCAATCGGCCTTCATCGGTGCCTTCAGGGAACGTTTTGCGCTTGGCGGCTTGGTCGCCTTTCTCGTGACTACGGCGGATCTTGGCCTGTTCAATATTGGCGCTGCCTTTTGGGGGCTTGTGGCAGGATTCTTTGTCTCGCGCCTGCTGGAACCCGAGGATTTTCGCGCGACGACCTGACGCCAAGGCGCCTTGGCGAATGATCCTCGGCGATTGCGCCCGCCGGCGCGGCGCCGGTCGCGGAATGGGAAGCCCCATGTCTTCAGACAGGGGCATGGCGCCGCCGTTTTCCCCGCGCTCGTTCAATCGAATCTTTCCCTGGCGGGCGTTTCGATCGCCCGACGTAGCGCGCGTCGCCTCCACGTCGTTCTCGCTCAATAACCCGCCGAGCGGGGTCCCGGCAGCCCGCTCTTGAACCGCCGCGCCAGCGTCTGTGTGGCCTGGACGAGCAGAAGCGCATCGACGCCGACCGCGACGAATTGCGCGCCCTGGGCCAGATAGGCCGAGGCGACGGTTTCGTCCGTCGCGAGCAGGCCGGGGGCCTTACCGCACGCAAGAATCAATTTTATTGCCCGTTCCATGGCCGCGACAACTTCTGGATGTTGCGGTTGGCCGATGTGACCGAGCGAGGCCGACAAATCGGCGGCGCCGAGAAAAACGCCGTCGACGCCGTCGATCGTGGCGATGGCCTCAAGATTTTCCAGTCCTGTGCGCGTTTCGACCTGCAAGAGCAGGCAGACTTCGTCATTGGCCCGATCGAGGTAATCAGGCGTCCGCCCCCATCGCGCCGCTCGAGCGATGCCCGCGCCTACGCCGCGAAAACCCTGGGGCGGATAGCGCGTCGCGCGCACCAGCATTTCCGCCTGCTCCGGCGTATCGACCATGGGAATGAGGAGAGAGTGCGCGCCGATGTCGAGCATCTGCTTGATCAGCACGGGATCGCCGGTTGGCGGGCGAACCACGGCATGCGTCGGATAGGGCGCGACGGATTGCAATTGCGCCAGCATGGTCCGCAGATCGAGAGGCGAATGCTCTCCGTCGAGCAGGAGCCAGTCAAAGCCTGATCCCGCGCAGATTTCCGCGCTATAGGAGTCGGCCATGGCGAGCCACAGGCCGATTTGCCGATCGCCCTGCTTCAGCGCGGCCTTGAAAGGATTAGCGAGAATTTCGGCTGTCATTGTTTTTTCCTGGAAGCGGAACGACAATCATCCCATCACCGTATTGCGGCGCAAGAAATATCGTTTTTTTTAATTTTGTCGATATATTATTCTTGCCGCCCTTGCGAAACGGTGGAGGCCCGCCTGGGGACACCCGCCCGGAGAGGCGGCCTCACGGCGTTTCGCTCTCCTGCATGATGCTGCGGCTTTTCAGTCGATAGACCATTTGCGGCCGGGTAATGCCCAACAGGCGCGCCGCCGCGGCCACATTGCCCCGCGCCTTCTTCATCGCCCTTTTCAACAATATCGTTTCAAATTGGTCGATCGACACCGGCTCGGCTTCGCCGCCCTCATCATGGAGCAGGTTGTCGATCCGTGCGAAAATTCGCTCGTCTTCGCCAACGGCGGCGTTTCTGCGCGTTTGTTCCGCCGCGTCGGCGCTGACGATCCTGCCTTGCTCGTCGATCTCGAAACGCCGGTCGTCGTAACGCTCGCCGCTGGTGAAGAGTTGCGGCGTATCAATCGGTCCATCGTCGGCCGCGAGGATCACTCCGCGCTCGACGACATTTTCTAGCTCGCGAATATTACCGGGCCAACGATAGGACAGCATGGCGTCGACCGCGCGACGGGTGAAGCCGTTGATCCGCCGCTGGTGCCGGGCGTTGAATTTGGCGAGGAAATGGGTCATCAGCGGTGAAATATCCTCGTGGCGCTCGCGCAAGGGTGCGATGAGGATCGGAAAGACATTGAGGCGGAAGAACAGGTCCTCGCGAAACCGGCCCTGCCGCACCTCCTCGCGCAGGTCGACATTGGTCGCAGCCGCAACGCGCACATCGATGCTGCGTGTCTGGGTGTCGCCGAGCCTCTCCAGTTCGCCTTCCTGCAGGACGCGCAAAAGTTTGCCTTGCGCGCCAAGCGTCAGGGTCCCCACTTCATCGAGGAACAATGTTCCGCCGTCGGCCCGCTCGAAACGCCCGAGCCGGCTTTGCGTCGCGCCGGTATAGGCGCCTCGCTCGGCGCCGAAAAGCTCCGATTCGACCAGATGTTCCGGAATGGCCGCGCAATTCAGCGCTACGAAGGGCTTCTCCCGGCGTGCGCTCAACCGGTGGAGGGTGCGGGCGAAAACTTCCTTGCCGACCCCGCTCTCGCCAAGAAACAATACCGTCGCCTGGGTCGGCGCGACCCGCCGTAGCATGTGCAAGGCCGAGTTGAAGCTCGGAGACACGCCAATCGGGTTTTCCGCCTTCCCGCCCGCATCCTCGCCCCCCTGGTCGGGCGGCAGGATGGGCGCGACGAGACGCGCCGCCTCCCGGGATCCTTCCTCCGGTGTCGCCGCCACGCCTGACAGGCCCGGCATGGTCAGGCGCAGGTCGGTCTCCGCCTCGGGACCCCATTCCTCGACCGGCTTGCCGATGATGCGGCAGGCGCTGTGGCCCATGGAAAGGCATTCCACCTCGCGATAGAGGATCGGACGTCCCATGAATTCCGTCGAAAAGCCGGAGGCATAGCCAGTCTGCATCCAGCACGCTGGCTCGGCGCCGACGAGGAAGTGGCGGATATGCTCTTCGTCCTCCACCGGATTGGTCCAGAGGAATTCGCCATAATGCTCGCCGCGTTCGACGTCGAATTCGAGCTTCACGACCTGCGACAGTCCAATGCCTTCGAGGCAATGCATCTGCGGGCCGACGACGAACATGTTCTTCATCGATGTGGACGAGCGCACCTTGCGCGCCATTTGCGCATCATGCACGCCGGCGCGATAGCCCATGCGGGTGAGCAGCCCGCGCGCCGCGTCGAGGCCGAAGGTTTCAATCATCTCGCTTCGCAATGCGCCGAGCGATTTGGCGTGAACCAACAGCATGCGCTGGTCGTCCAGCCAGATCCGTCCATCCTGCATCGAAAAACGCAGCCGGCCCGTCAGGTCGGCCAGGTCGGGCAAGATAGGGGGATCGTTCATTTCCGGCGCCGCGAGCGAAGCCTCAGCCTGCGGCGCGATCACGGAGCCCCGCGGCGGCGTCATTCAGGCCTCCGCGAATCCGGTCGCACTGTCGCGATCATCGCTATTTCCACCCAAAGTCGTTTTTTTGTTGAGCGAAGGCTAACACGTAATCCGGCGGGCGGTAAGCGGCTTGCGGGTCTGCGGCTCCAACCGACGAAATGATTCATAGGGCGAAGCGGTGGCGCCGCGCCAATCGACGATTTGACGCATTTTTCGCGTCTCCTGCGCCGACGTTCAGGCAAAGGCGAAATTCGCCACCGACGCAAGCTTCGACGGCTGCATATCTCCATTATGGGGCCATCGCGGAGTTTCCCGTTATAAATCAACGACCCTTTAAAACAGGGCGCTGTTTCCACCTCATCGCCCGAAATGAAAATAATCGATATTTTCAGCTATTGTCGATCGACTGGCATGGTCCCTGCTCCTATCTGCCGCAACAGCTGCAAAGCGACGATTTGATCGACAGCAGCCGGCGCTGCAAATGGCGCCTCGCATGGGAGAGCAAAGATGACGACTCGCAGTCCATCCTGATCGTTCGACGCGCCGGCTCCGGCCGGCCCGACCGCTCAAATCGCAACATGATCTACGCGTCCATCGCAACGGAGGCCTCTCGGCTTTTCCGGTCGATGAAGTCACGCCCGCGCCAAAAAAACCGTCACGCGGCAGCGCAAGCAACGAGGAGGACACTCAATGACTATTCATGAAAATAGTGTGCAGAAACTCAACGGCATGCTCAAGGACGATCCGGCGACGCTTGATTATCGCATCGATCGCTCGGTTTTCACTGACGAGCAACTGTTCGAACTTGAAATGAAATATATTTTCGAGGGCAATTGGATCTATCTCGCGCATGAGAGCCAGATCCCCAATCCCAACGATTATTTCAGCACTTACATGGGCCGCCAGCCGGTGATGATCACCCGCGACAAGACGGGCCAGCTCAACGCCTTCCTGAACACCTGCACCCATCGCGGCGCGACGCTGTGCCGGCACAAGAAGGGCAACAAGTCCAGCTTCACCTGCCCCTTCCACGGCTGGACCTTTTCCAATAACGGCAAGCTGCTGAAGGTGAAGGACCAGAGCAAGGACGCTGGCTATCCGCCGGATTTCAACGCCGAGGGCAAGCTCAACCTGAACAAGGTCGCGCGGTTTGAAAACTATCGCGGCTTCCTGTTCGGCAGCCTCAATCCCGACGTGCCCTCGCTCGCCGACTTCCTCGGCGAGGCGGCGAAAATCATCGACATGATCGTCGATCAGGCCCCGGATGGCATCGAGGTCGTGCGCGGCGTCGGCGTCTATACATTCGACGCCAACTGGAAGCTTCAGGCCGAAAACGGCGCCGACGGCTATCACGTCACCGCCGTGCACTGGAATTATGCCGCCACCCAGGGGCGCCGCTCAACCGAGGGCAAGGTTGACACCATTCGAGCCATGAGCGCCGGCGGGTGGGCGCGCGAGGGCGGCGGTTCCTATTCGTTCAAGAACGGCCATATGCTGCTGTGGACCAACTGGGCCAATCCGGAGGACAGGCCGCTCTGGTCCATGCGCGATGAATTCGTCCAGAAATTTGGCGAGGCGTGGGCCGACTGGATGCTGCGCAAGTCGCGCAATCTCTGCCTCTATCCCAATGCCTATCTGATGGATCAGTTCTCGTCGCAGATCCGCGTCATCCGCCCGATCTCCGTCAACAAGAGCGAGACGACCATATATTGCATCGCGCCCAAGGGCGAAGCGCCGGAAGCGCGCGAACGCCGCCTGCGCCAGTACGAGGATTTCTTCAACGCCACCGGCATGGCCACGCCGGACGATCTGGAGGAATTCCGCGCCTGCCAGAACGGTTTCAACGCCCGCGCGGTGCGCTGGAGCGACATGACGCGCGGCGCAACCCATTGGGTGCCGGGCCCCGACGAAAACGCCAAGGTCATCGGCCTCCATCCCGAGCTATCCGGCGTGAAGACCGAGGACGAGGGCCTCTATGTGATTCAGCACAAATATTGGCTGCAGACCATGGAAAAGGCCTTGCGCAGCGAACAAGAAGAACGGAGCGGAAAATGAGCCTGTCCTACGAAGAAACCGTCGCCTTCCTTTACGCGGAGGCGCGCGCCCAGGCGGAAGGACGCTGGGCCGACTGGCTCGACTTCTACGCCGATGACGTGAACTTCCACGTCCCGGCCTGGGATGACGATGACGAGTTGACGACCGATCCGACCAAGGAAGTGTCGCTGATCTATTATCCGAACCGAAACGGGTTGGAGGATCGCGTCTTCCGCATTGAGACCGAGCGTTCCAGCGCCACCATTCCGGACACGCGTTATAATCGCGCCATCACCAATATCGAGGTTACGGCGCGTACGGGAAATGCGGTGGAGGTCTGCTTCTTCTGGACCACCCACGCCTTCCGTTACAATATCGTGGACGTCTATTTCGGCACGGCTACTTATTTAATCGACACCAGCGGCCCGAAGCCGAAGATCAAGAAGAAATATGTCGTTCTGAAGAACGACTATGTTCACCACGTCCTCGACGTCTATTTCATCTGAACGAACAGGGCGGGCGGCGCCTCCCAACACCCCCCCACGGCCATTGCGGCGATCTTCAAGCTCGTCGCAATGGCCCGCAAGCTCCGCAAATGTCCCGTGTTCCTGGCCGTCGCGCAACGACCGAAAGCAAACAAACAAGATCAGGAAGGAGATCGCCGAGATGGCTTACAATATCGCTCTGCAATTCGAGGACGGCGTGACGCGGATCGTGTCCTGCGAAGCCAATGAACTCGTCTCCGACGCCGCCTTTCGCGCGAGAATCAACATTCCGCTCGATTGCCGCGACGGCGCCTGCGGCACGTGTAAAGGCCATTGCGAAAGCGGCGACTATACGCTGGGTGACTATATCGAGGACGCATTGACCGAGGACGAGGCTGCTACGGGCTATGTCCTGACCTGCCAGATGCGGCCGCTGTCCGACTGCGTCGTCAAAATCCCGGTCGACTCGAGCGCGTGCAAGATCGAAATCGCCGCGCATGAGGCCAGTATTTCACGCATCGGACGCGACTCCCCCACGACGGTGACCTTTTCGCTACAGGCCGAGCAGCCCGTCGCCTTCCTGCCGGGACAATATGTCAATCTCCAGGTTCCCGGCCGTTCGGACACGCGCGCCTATTCCTTCAGCTCCGCGCCCAACCAGAGCGAACTGTCCTTCCTGATCCGCGACGTCCCCGACGGCCTGATGAGCCGTTTCATGCGCGAAACAGCGGCTGCCGGCGATCGGATGACCTTTATCGGTCCCTACGGCAGTTTCTACCTGCGCAAGCCCGAGCGGCCAATCCTGATGCTGGCCGGCGGCACGGGCCTCGCGCCTTTCCTGTCGATGTTGCTCTGGCTGAAGGACAATCCGACGTCGCAGCCAATCCGGCTCGCCTATGGCGTCAACTGCAACGCCGATCTCGTCGAACTCGAAGCGCTCGACGAGCTGAAAAAGGCGCTGCCGGATTTCTCCTATTTCACCGTGGTTGTCGACAAGGAAAGCGGCCATGAAAAACTCGGCTATGTCACCAATCACCTGACCGCCGCGGACCTCAATGGCGGCGACGTCGATATTTATGTCTGCGGTCCGCCGCCCATGGTCGAAGGCGTGCGTCACTGGTGCGAGGGACTCGGCGTGACGCCGAAGAACTTCCTTTTCGAGAAATTCTCCGCGACCCATGAGGCGGCGAAGTGAGCGCGGGGCAACGGGCGCCGCGTTTCCTCGGCAAGATCGTGATCGTCACCGGCGCGGCGCAGGGAATTGGCAAGGGCGTGGCGGAATCTGTCGCGGCCGAAGGCGGCAAGGTCGTCCTCGTCGACCGCTCGCCGCTGGTTCAGGAGACGGCGGCGGAAATCGTCGCCGCGGGCGGCGAGGCCAGCGCCTTTGAGACGGACCTCGAAACCTTCGCGGGCGCCGAAGCCATGGTTGACGAGACGCTCAGACGGCACCTGCGGGTCGACGTGCTCATTAATAATGTCGGTGGAACCATCTGGACCAAGCCTTACGAGCATTACGCCGAGGAGCAGATCGCGAGCGAAATCCGTCGCTCGCTCTTCCCGACGCTTTGGGCTTGCCGCGCCGCTCTGCCGGCCATGATCGAACAAAGGGCCGGCGTGATCGTCAATGTATCGTCCATCGCCACGCGCAGCATTTTCCGCATTCCCTATGCGGCGGCCAAGGGAGGCGTGAACGCACTCACCGCGTCGCTCGCCATGGAGCAAGCCGCGAATGGAATCCGCGTCAACGCGACGGCTCCGGGCGGGACCGAAGCGCCGTCGCGGAAGATCCCGCGCAACTTCGCCCAGCCGTCCGACGACGAAAAGGCCTGGTATCAGGCCATTGTCGATCAGACCAAGGAGTCAAGTCTCATGCGTCGCTACGGAACGATCGCCGAGCAGGTCGCGCCCATCCTATTCTTGGCCTCCGAAGAGTCATCCTACATCACGGGCTCCGTCTTGCCGGTGGGCGGCGGCGATCAAGGCTGACCGCATTCCAGCGACACGAAAGCGACCATCGAGCCGACGTGGAAAAGCAAACCGGCAACGGCTCGAAGGAAACGAAATGCAGGAAGCGGGGCTCGGGCTCGATGGCGGCGGAACGCGGCTCCCGTCGCCGCCATCGCGAAAGAACGCCGCCTGACTGCAATCGCGAACAGAATGAATAACCAACCGAAGGGGAAGTCTATGGCGCTCAAAGGAGTTTTACGGCCGGGTCACGTCGCGTTGCGCGTGCTCGACCTGGAAGCTGCGCTCAAGCATTACCGGGACGTGCTTGGCCTCGACGTGACGGCGCGCGACGAAAAGACCAAGCGCGTCTTTCTCAAGGCCTGGGACGAGCACGACCACCACAGCGTGGTTTTACGCGAGGCCGACCAGTCCGGCATGGACTATATGGGCTGGAAAGTGGATTCGTCGGCGACGCTGAAACAACTTGCCGCCGACATCGAGAAATCGGGCCTGTGCTCGGATATGAAGTGGATTCCAGCCGGCGAACATCCCCATACTGGCGAACGCTTCCGCTTCACCGTCCCGACCGGCCACGCGATGGAGCTCTTTGCCGAAAAAGACGATGTCGGCAATGACTGCGGCACGGACGGAGCAAACGTCAATCCCGATCCCTGGCCCGATGGTCTGCACGGCATTTCGCCGTCGCGGTTCGATCATTGCCTGCTTTACGGCGACGATCTCGATGGCGTGGTCAAGCTTTTCACGGAAGTGATGGGTTTTGGCGTGGCCGAGAAAGTGATGGCTGGCCCGGACAATGATTTCATGATCGGCGTCTTCCTGACCTGTTCGAACAAGGCGCATGACGTCGCCTTCATCCGCCAACCGGCGAAAGGCAAGTTTCACCACGCCTCGTTTCACTTGGACAGTTGGGAGCAGGTCTTGCGCGCCGGCGACATTCTCTCGCGCACGAAAACCTCGATCGACATCGGCCCGACCCGCCACGGCATCACCCGCGGTCAGACCATCTATTTCTTCGATCCGTCGGGCAATCGCAACGAGGTGTTTTCCGGCGGTTACATTTGGTATCCGGACAAACCGACCATCACCTGGACCGAAAACGAGCTTGGCGCCGCGATCTTTTATCACGACCGCAAGCTCAACGAGGCCTTCCTGTCGGTCGTCACCTGAGACCGGCGCGACTCTGCTCGCATTTGCCCTGGCGCCGCAACCTGCGCCGGGGTCCGAACATCACAGAGCGGCCGCAAAAGGCGCCGCGAATTTTATCGGCATCCAAAAAACATCGATAGGCGCGCAGGCGAACAACGCCAGCGGTCGCGCCATGCGACGAGACGGGGACGCGACATGACTGACATCCTGAATTTCATCAACGGCGAATACGTCAAAAACGCCAGCGGCAAGACCTACGAGAAGCGTAACCCCGTCGATAATTCATTGATCGGCATGGTGCATGAAGCCGGCAAGCCGGAAGTTGATGCAGCTGTGGCTGCAGCCAGGGCGGCGCTCAAAGGGCCGTGGGGCAAGCTGTCGGTCGTCGAGCGCTGCAACATGCTTGACGCCGTCGTCGACGAGATCAACCGTCGCTTCGACGACTTTCTCCAGGCTGAAATCGCCGACACCGGCAAGCCGGCGCGTCTCGCCTCGCATGTCGACATTCCACGCGGCGCCGCCAACTTCAAAATCTTCACCGACACGATCAAGAACGCCTCGACCGAATCCTTCGAGATGCGCACGCCCGACGGCAAGGCGGCGCGTAGCTTCGGCGTGCGCACGCCGCGGGGCGTCATCGCCATCATCTGTCCGTGGAACCTGCCGCTGCTGCTGATGACCTGGAAATGTGGACCGGCGCTTGCCTGTGGCAATACGGTCGTCGTCAAGCCGTCGGAAGCCACGCCGTCGACGGCGACGCTGCTTGGCGAAGTCATGAACAAGGTCGGCATGCCGAAGGGCGTATATAACGTCGTCAACGGCTTCGGAGTCGATTCCGCAGGCTCCTTCCTCACCGCGCATCCGGACGTCAACGGCATCACGTTCACCGGCGAGACGAAGACGGGAACCGCGATCATGAAGGCGGGCGCCGACGGCATACGTCCCGTTTCGCTCGAACTCGGCGGCAAGAACGCCGCGCTGGTCTTCGCCGATTGCGACTTTCAGGTCGCCATCGACACGGTGACGCGCTCCGTATTCGAGAATTGCGGACAGGTGTGCCTCGGCACCGAGCGCGTCTATGTGCAGCGACCGATCTTCGAAAAGTTCGTCTCAGCGCTGAAGGAGAAGGCCGAGACAATGACGCCGGGACGCCCCTTCGATCCCGCGACAAGAATTGGCCCGCTGGTGAGCAAGATCCACCAGAAGAAGGTGCTCGGCATGTACCGGAAGGCCAGGGACGAAGGCGCGACCATCGTCACCGGCGGCGGCGTCCCCGATATGCCCGACGATCTCAAGGACGGCTGCTGGGTTCAGCCGACGATCTGGACCGGGCTGCCGGAAACCGCGACCGTCGTGACCGAGGAAATCTTCGGGCCGTGCTGCCACATCCAGCCGTTCGACACGGAGGAGGAAGTGGTGAACATGGCCAATAACAACCGCTATGGCCTCGCCACCGCCGTCTTTACGCAGGACGTCAGTCGCGCCATGCGTCTCAGCACAGAGATCGAGGTTGGCCTGTGCTGGATCAATTCATGGTTCCTGCGCGACCTCCGCACGCCATTCGGGGGCTCGAAGCAATCGGGCATCGGCCGCGAGGGCGGCCTGCATTCGCTCGAATTCTACACCGAGCTACGCAATGTGATGGTCAAGTACTGATCCCGCGCGCCGGCCGCGCACAACACGCAGCTGGCTGTTGATCGGTCGCAACGGACAAAGAGACTGAGCATGGACAAGACCAAGATCGAACGCTACGGCGACGAACTCTATCAGGCGCTCATCGATCGAAAGGCGGTTGATCCGCTCACCGATCGGGAAAAGGCGATCACGATCGAGGACGCCTACCGAATCCAGTTGCGCATGATCCAGCGCCGCGTGGACGCTGGTGAGACGGTGATCGGCAAAAAGATCGGCGTGACGTCGAAAATCGTCATGGAAATGTTGAAGGTCAATCAGCCCGACTTTGGCCAGATCACCTCCGGAATGGTCTTCAACGAAGGCGATGCCCTCCGCGCCGACTCGATGATTGCGCCGAAAGCCGAGGCGGAAGTCGCCTTCGTGCTCAAGGCCGATCTGATCGGCCCCGGCATTACCGCCGCCGATGTGTTGCGGGCCACGGATTTCGTGATGCCCTGTTTCGAGATCGTCGACTCGCGCATCAAGGACTGGAAAATCAAGATTCAGGATACGGTTGCAGATAACGCCTCCTGCGGCGTTCTGACGCTCGGCGGCGTGCGCAAGAGCCCGCGCAATATCGATCTGGCCCTCGCCGGCATGGTGCTCGAAAAGAATGGAGAGATCATCTCGACAGCGACAGGCGCCGCGGTCCAGGGCTCGCCGGTCAATTCGGTCGCCTGGCTCGCCAATACGCTCGGCCGCCTCGGCATTCCACTGAAAGCGGGCGAAGTGATCCTGTCGGGATCGCAATCGCCGCTGGTCCCGGTCAAAGCCGGCGACAGTTTCGTTTGTTCCGTCGGCGGGCTCGGCTCCTGCTCCGTCCGTTTCATCTGATTCCGTAAGGGAAAAATATCGTCATGACCCTCGACACAAAAGCTATCCTCGCGCTCGCCGAGTATCTGGAAAACGCCGAACTCAAGGCGCAGGACGTAACGATGATCACTGCGGATCATCCCGGCATGGATTGGGATGACGCTTATGCCATTCAGGACGAAATCCGCCGCCGCAAAGAGGCGCGAGGCAACAAGACCGTTGGCCTGAAAGCGGGCCTTACGTCTTTCGCCAAGATGAAGCAGATGGGCGTCGAGACGCCAGTGTTTGGTTTTGTCTCCGACTATATGGCGCGCCCTGACGGCGGCGAGATCAAGCATGCCGAGCTGATTCATCCCAAGGTTGAAGCCGAGATCTGCATCGTCACCAAGGCGGCGCTGAAAGGCCCCGGCTGCAACATCGCGGCCGTCATGGCGGCGACCGATTTCGTCGTTCCCGCGGTTGAAGTGATCGACTCTCGCTACCGTGATTTCAAATTCGATCTGAAGAGCGTCATCGCCGACAACACCTCGGCTTCACGCTTCGTCATCGGCGGGCGTCCGCGCAATCTCGACGAACTCGACCTGCGCACGCTTGGCGTCGTGCTGGAGATCAACGGCGAGATCAAGTCAATGGCTGCCGGCGCGGCTGTACTCGGTCATCCGCTCGCAGCCGTGGCGATGATGGCCAATCACCTTGCCGCACGCGGTCAAGAGATCCCCGCTGGCGCCTTCATCATGACCGGCGGCGTCACTGAGGCCTTCCTCGTCAATCCGGGCGATAACGTGTCCGTGCGCTTTCAGGATCTCGGCACTGTGTCGATGCGCTTCGTCTGAACAAGCGCGCCTTCGGAATTTGGTTCGCAGGCGAAAAACGCGCGTGAATCGTGGAACAACGGGAAACATCAATGTCGCATTCCTACTTCGCGCAAGCTGAGTTCGCCCCGCCCTTGGAAGCCAATGCGATCTCGCAGCGGCTGATGCAAATGTTGCAGTCCATTGGCGGCGCGCGAACGCGTCTGCTGCTGGCTTCGGACGAGGCATTGATCTTTCTCGCGCTCGGCCAAATGGGGCTGTCGGTTTGCAAATTCGGCGTCGCGATCCAGCCGGTCGCTGGTGTAGCCATTGCCGAATTGCTGAAAATTCCAAAGGAAACGGTCCGACGCAAGGTTGCGCGTCTGGTTCAACTCGATCTCGTCACGGCGACGCCGCGCGGCCACGTGATCAAAAATTTCGATGAGTGGCGCCAACTTGCGGAGGCGGTGATCAGCTGACGTCTAGGCGGCCAACGCAGGCTCCGCAAAGCAAAACTTTGCTTCAAAAGGCCTTCGCCGAATTTTTCGCTAGATTCCTCAATCAGCGCTATTGGCGGCAATAATGTAACACAATAATTTAAAAATGTAATATCGCCCCAATATGGGACCGTAGACCCATTAAAAAAATTTACATTCTTGTAGAATAAGTACTTATTCAATTTGACGTGAAACAAATCAGAATATTGCGCGCTGCCATGTTGCTGTCGCGTAGTAGCTTATTGCCAAAGCAGCGTCGAAAAAAAAGCAAAGCGGAAGCATAGATAAAACTTAACCGCTCATGCCGATTGAAAATTACGTGGAGGATAGGATGAAATTGAGGAAGCCGCTCATTGCCGTGGCGGTTATCGCCGCGCCGTTTTTTACCGTGCATGGCGCCGCTCGCGCTGACGACATAACGAAGCTTCGGCAGCAAGCCGCCGACTTGAAGAAGCACAACAAGTCGCTGGAAAAGCGATTGGATCAATTGGAGCGCCAGAGCGCGGCCAAACGGGCGGCGCAAGTCCCGGCGTCCGATTCCTTTCTTGCCTCGGCGACCAAGGGGCCGGTCGAAGCAATTGCCGGCGACGGTCCGATCACCTGGCATGGGATTACCCTGTTCGGCACGATCGACGCCGGCGCGGGCTGGCAGAGCCATGGCCTGCCGGCAAACCCGAATATCTATGCGGCGGCCACGCTGATTGGGCCGAACAATAACCGCGCCTATTTTGGTCCTGTGCCGAACGGCCTGCAGCAAAGCGTGATCGGGCTCAAAGGCGAGGAGGAAATCCTCCCCGGCCTCGCCGGCGTGTTCTACGCCGGCGCCGGTATTGTGCCGACGTCCGGGCAATTGGCGAACGCGCCCGGCTCGCTCATCAACCAAAATGGTTTGAGCCGCTATGTTTACTCAAATTACGCCGACGGTTCGCGCGGGGGACAGGCTTTCAACGACGGGCTTTACGCCGGTCTATCGTCCAAGACTTTTGGCACGCTGACTTTCGGTCGCCATCGCAACTTCGGCGGGGATACGATGATCGCCTATGATCCGGCTGGCGGATCTTATGCATTCTCGGTGATCGGCATTTCGGGCGCCGCCGCGGGCGGCGGCGACACCGAGAATGTTCGCTGGGACAACTCACTGAAATACAAGGTCTCTTACGGTCCGGTTCACTTTGGCGCCATGTATAAATTCGCCGATGGATCGGGCGGAAGCAATGTCGGCAACGCCAATACGCCCACCATCCTCTATACTCCCCATAACGACGCTTACCAGTTCATTCTGGGCGGCGACTATCAGGGCTTGTCGGTGGACGCCATTGCTGGCCACTATAACCAGGCCATCAGCGCGCGCATTCTGTCCGCAGCCCAGCTCGCGGGCACAAGCACCTTCATCAGCACTGAGAATGCCGTTAAGACCACAACGGGCAACATTAACGCCAATACTCTGGCCGGGGTGGTTACCGACAACACAAACTTGTTGATTGCGGCGAAATACACCTGGAACCAGTTCAAATTCTTCGGCGGCTATGAACACGTGCTCATGCAGAACCCGCATGATTCTCTCGGCATCGGAGCGCAGGTTCAGGGCGGATACGCTCTGAGCTCGGTCAACAATCACTCGGTAGGTTCCGACAAGAGTGTCAATTACTTTTGGACGGGCGTGAAATATGCCTATAACCCCAACCTGGATCTCACGGTGTCGTACTATCACGTCCTGCAAAACGCCTATGTTGGCCCGGCGCCCGGCTCCGCAAAAGTCGTCGCCGCGTGCAGCAACACCTCCGCGGCCAATTGTTCGGGCACACTCGACGCGGCTTCATTCTATGGCGACTACCACTTCAACAAGCACTTCGACGTTTATGCGGGTGTGTTTTGGTCGAGCGTGAGCAATGGCCTCGCAAGCGGCTATCTGTATCACGTCGAATGGGCGCCCTCGTTCGGCGCGCGTTACACGTTCTGACTTTAGGTTCCCGCCGCTTATTGTCCGATGGACAGGGCAATAAGCGCGCTCCTAGTTCAATAGCGGTGGGGCCAGAGTCGAGAAGTGGCTCCCCGCTGTCCAGAATCGGATTGCGAAGGCGAGATCGTCGGCGATGGTCGAGGGCTGGCCGACCGCCACCGTCGCCGTCATGCCCGCCGCCAGCATGAGGTTCGGCGGCGGTGCGTCGATAGTGATGTGCACGGGAATGCGCCGCGCCAGGCGCACTCAAATAAATAGGGACTCACATTGGCCAGCGCCGCGTTCGAACCTTCCGCGTTGTGATTTGCGACGCCACGGTTGACGCTCTCGACATGGCCTGTGAATCGTTTGTCGGGATAATCTATCAGGACGAATTGAGCCGCGTCTCCGGACCTGACTCCGGCGCGTTGTGTCTCATCGAAAATGCCCGCCACCCAGCAGGAATCGCTATCGACGATCGCCGGGGACGTCGTCAGCGGGGGCGGGTCAATACTGCCCACCAGCTAAAGAATTACAAAATAACGGATCCCTTGATAATTTGCGTCAGCTTGGCAGTAAAAGTCGTTTCTGTGAAGATGGGGCTGATGCGTTTTTTATATGTGCGCGCTGGGCGCCGATTGCCATACGTAGGACGTTTCTGTTCGCAATCCGTAGCGGCTCTGGAAGTCGCTACCATTACAAATCTCATCGCTCCGATCAGGCTGCCCTCGAAGCTCGCATCAAGGAAATCTGCGCGACGCGTGCGATACAGCTACCTGACGAATGCATGTCGTGTTTCGCGCGAGGGAAATAATGTCGGTTCCGACGGCGCGCCGCTATGAAGCCGAGTTCAAGATCTTGTCGCGGCGGCGCGATCTTGATCCACGTCAGCGACTGGCTGATTGCGATACGCGATCATGAAGCGATCAAGAGGCGTCGTTCTCGTGACAAGAGCCAATCGTTTCTATTCTTTCGCGCTGCTTCTTCCGCTCGCTGGCTATTCGGTGGCGACGACGCAAGCCGCCGGGCCATGGCGGGCGAACGAGGGAAACACGCGCGGCTGGATGCTCATGTCGCCGGAGGAGAGAATCGCGCATCAGGCGACGATCAGATCCTTCGCTAATTACGACGATTGCCACGCTTACCAAGTCGCGCACCACCGGCTGATGCAGGAACGCGCCATGCGCCTGGGGCTGACATTGCCCGATCACGGCCGCGACGCTTGCGCGCATCTGCGCCCCTCGTCCGATTCCCGAGATTGACATTGGCGGCGGACGACATGCGCGACCTGGCCAAACTGTCGGTTCCCATTCTGGTCCTGTCCTTCGTCGCGGCGCTGGTGTTCTGGGCCTATCCCGATGGGGGCGCGCCGGCCCGACAGATCGGGATCATGCTGGGATGGGCCGGTTGCGGCATGCTTCTCGCCAGCCTCGTTCTGGTCCTGCGCGAACCGCGCCTGGCGGCGCTGCTTGGCGGGCTGGAAAATATGTATGCTTGGCATCATCGGCTCGGCATGACGGCTTATATAATGCTGCTGGCGCATCCGCTGCTGCTCGCCGGCGCCTCCCTGCCGAAGGCCCCGCGGGAGGCATGGGAGCTTCTCTCTCCCTTCAGCGAAAGCTGGCCGGTCTGGACCGGATGGCTGTCCTTGCTCCTGCTCATGTCCGGGCTTGGCGCGACCTTCGCCCCTCGCTTGCGCTATCAGATTCGCCGCCCCGTCCATGCCGCGCTGGCGGTCGCAGTGCTGGCCGGGCTCGTCCATCTCGTTTTGCTGGGGATTGACGAACCGGTCACGCCGATCCTTGTGATCAGTTCCGCGCTGCTCGCCTGGCGCTTCATTCGCGAGGACTGGGGCATTGGCGCTTCTCCCTATGTCGTCCGCTCAGTTGCGCGCGTCTCCCCCAACACAGTCGAAGTCAGCCTGGCGCCTCTCGGCGAAGCGATCGCGGCGAAGCCCGGACAATTCGCCTTGATCGCCTTTCAATCGACCCGGCGGTTCAAGGGCTGCCGCGAGTTTCACCCGTTCACCGTCAGTTCGGTCGACGGCGTTTCCGGATTTCGCATAGCGGTGAAAGCGCTTGGCGATTGCACGCGCAACATCCAGGCCGTCGAACCGGGCGTCCCTGCGCGCGTTCAGGGCGCGTTCGGCGAATTTCTCGCCGAATCCACGCCGGCGCCTCAATATTGGATCGCCGGCGGCGTCGGAATCACGCCATTCCTGTCTTTGTTGCGCGCCGGCAAGGTGGACCGCTCGACCACGTTAATCTATCTCTATCGCTCGGAAACCGATGCGCTTTTCGTCGATGAACTCGGCGCGATCGCCGCAACCCAGCCGAAATTGACGTTGCTGCTCAGGGCGACGGGCGATGGACCAATTGATCCCGAAAGCGTCCTTCCCGCAGGCAAGGAAATCGGCAAGGGCGAATTCTGGCTTTGCGGGCCGCCGCCGATGACCAAAACTTTCGCTCATTTTCTTCGCACGCGCGGCGTCACCTATCGCCGGATGCATTTCGAGAATTTCGGACCCCTGTGATGCGCAAAATCTACCTCATTTCGACGGTGGTATTCTGGATTCTGGTCGGCGGTTTTTGGCTGGCCGGACTTTCGGCGCCAAAGACCCTCGCTGAAACCGAAACCCCTGTGCAGAAAGGCTACACGCTCACGGACGTCGCGGCCCATGCCACGCCCAACAACTGTTGGATGGCCATTCATGGCAAGGTCTATGACGTGACTGCCTATCTGCCGGACCATCCGTCACGGCCCGAGATCATCGAAACTTGGTGCGGCAGGGAAGCCTCGTTAGCTTACGACACCAAGACCAAGGGCCGCCGCCATTCCGAGACGGCCGACCGCTTATTGGAGGGTTATTTCATCGGCGAACTAAAGTGATGTGCACTCACCAACCGGCGCCAAAAGCAGACAGCGTGGACGCAAATGGCGGATTTGCCTCATTGCCGGAAATTATGACCGAAACACAATTCAAATAGAAGCGGCAGATCCTCGGACAGCGCCGCACAATGCGATTAGCACGCGCAAAAATTGCGATTATGCGGTGGACCTGCGCATCATCGAAGAGTTAACGGGGCCGCCGTCTCGATCCCATAAGTTCCGCCAACGCTTGCTTTTCCCGTTCGCGTTCCTGCCTTCGCTATTCCATCTGCTCTGCGACACCAGGCGCGAGCGCCCATCGTGGCGCGTTTGCCCGCTTATCGTTCAGATCGAGCCAGCCGCCGGCGACGAGGGGCGAAACAACTTTCTTGAGATCGAACAAGTCGAGCCCCGTCAATTGCGCGACGTTTCGCGTGAAATCGGAAGGCGTGAAGTCCTTTTTTCCGCTTGTCAGAATGCCCATCAAACCCATCGACGGCGCGCAAGAACGCGCCCAATGCGTGCGGATCGGTAATCGCGGCTCGATGCTTTACTTTTGGAGTGATCAGCGCGCCCTTGAGCGCCTGCCGAAGAACCGAAGCCTCAGCAACTGAAGCGAATGCCCATCATTTGGCAAAGACTGGTCAGCGCCAAGGGGCAGACCTGCCTGCGTTGCAATGCGACCGGTCGGAACGTTCAAAGCGCGGTCGCGAAGCTGGCGGAAATGCTCAGGCCGCTGAACATCGAACCATACTTCTATTTCATCGCGTATTGAATCACGGCTTCTGTGTCGGCGCGGCGGAGAACACGAGCGTCGCCCACACGTTCCAGCCCTCAGGTCGATTCTCCGCGGCGAACTCCTTGTAGCCCTTCACGTTCAGCACACCCGCGATCTTGTCAGTGACCGGGAAGAAGTAGTTGAGCTGTGGGCCGACTCCGGCGACCCGGGATTGAAACGCGCCAAGCCTGGCGCCAGCTCCTTGGTCGCCCGTGATTTGTTGGAAGACGTAGCCGACTATGCCCACGTTGAGCTGCTTGCTGAG
Organism: Rhodoblastus sp. 17X3; assembly: GCF_030056575.1. Lineage (GTDB taxonomy): Bacteria > Pseudomonadota > Alphaproteobacteria > Rhizobiales > Beijerinckiaceae > Rhodoblastus. Next base: position 80,256 of record NZ_JASHHX010000012.1, read on the forward strand.
GAACCGCGAGGCGCCCACATCAAGGTGGGCGTCGACGCCGTTCTGATATTGCGTCGAAGGATTGATGAAATTGTAGGTCACGCCCGCGACCGCCGAAAATTCGTACCCCGTCGTGGGGTTCAAATAAGTGTAGCCGGCGCCGCCGTCGATTGCGCCATGCCCGAGGCCGACAGTGACGAGCCTGGTCGCATTATAATCGCCGACCGGGATGTCGCCTTCCCCATAAATCATGAAATTATTGACGCCTTGATTCCACTTCAACGCGGCCTGCGGGATCAGGTCCCCGAACGAGGTCACGGATTGGCTGCGCTGTCCAGATATCGCATTGCCATGAGGACCAGTCAGCGTCGCGGCTACTTGCGCCCAACTTTGACCGCCCACGCCTAACAGGCTGACGGACGCCTGCCCACCCAAGACCGGCGTCGCGAAGATATAGCTCGGTCCGGCGAACACGAGGTCGCCCCGGCCTTGAAGTCCAGCCTCAAACCGCCCGCCTTGAAGGAACGCCTTTTCACCGCTCGCGCTGACCGACGGATGATAATAGAGCGCGGTGAACGCCAATCCTGGCTGGCCCGGGACTGCGGCGAAGCTTCCGAACTGCCCAGGAATCCAAAGGCTGAGGCCAGTTTCATCGGCATGACCGGAGCATGGCGCGACGAGCGACGCCCCGAACACGGCGGCAGTCATCAATGCAATCCGCTTGATAGCTATCGCCCCCTCCCGAGTTCCTGGTTTTGCGGCGCGTCCGCTGGTGTTTCCGTTGGTTCAGCGACCAAGAATTCTGTTGCGCCCTGCATGTTTTCTCGTGATGGCGCCACTTTCGCGGGCGCCGGAGCTTCCGGCAATCATGGGGACAGTCTCTCGTCGCCGAGAGTGACTGCCCCCGTGATTCGTTAGCATTGCCGGTGCATCCAGCTTGCGCGCGGATTTTCGATCTGTCGTTTCAGTTTCATACGGCGAAGCCGCCTCTCAGATTCAATCCACCGGCTTCACTGGAGGCGGCGCCCAAGCGCCGTTTGTCGCCTCGGCCTTGGGCCAGTAAAGGCGCAGATTCATTGTGAAGGAGCCGCTCTTCGGGGCGGGCAGCCAATTGGCTTCCTTGTCCTTGCCGGGGGATTCTTGCTGTATGTAAAGGTCGAGCGAACCATCGGCGTTGAAGGCCAGCTTGTCGCGGTCGCCGATCGCATAACGGTCGATAGGATTGGCGGTGAACAGCTGGCGGTCGTCATACATGGTCAATGACCAGAAACCGCGCACTGGGGGAATCTGGTCCTTGGAGAAATGCAAGACATAGCGCCTCTCACTGTTGAAGGGCTGACCATCGGCGTCGGCGAACGCAGTTGGATACAGCGCATCCTCTATAACGTTAGCGCCATATCCTCCGTAGGCGACTCCGGCCCTGTGAAGATAGTCGGTTCCGTAAGTGCCGATGGCCGTCACATTGGTTCGCCATCCATTCACGAGTACGCCGGATTTGCTCCAGGCCTCTTTGATCTGCTTGAGCGCAATGGCCGGCGCCCCGTTCAGCGCGTCCTGGACCTCCTTCGGTGCGGACGCGAGATCGAAGCTCTTGCCGGGCTCGATGCCGATACGTTTCATCCGGCCGATGATCGGATAATCATTGGCGTGCGGCGGGTTCGCCTTCATCAGTTCGGCGAACATCGCGAAGAACGTGGCCGCGTCCATTTTGTCGATCTGGTCGGGCGGCGCGCTTCTGTCCTGTTTCGGATCAACCGCGCCTTTCGGCGGTGTGTAGGGCTTGCCGTAGGCGCTCAACGGGACGGCTTTCATTCCGTCCTGAAACCTGCGCACTGCCTCGTAGTCCACCTTGCCATTGGTCTGGGTTCGACCGATCAACAGGCCCGACCCGGTCGGGCTCCGGTATTCCGTGACGCCCGCCGGAAGTTGACCCTGCCAGTTTGGACCGACGATCGCAAAGGTTTGCGCGTCATTTCCTGTGGTGCGCGTCCCCGGAACCGTGAAGACATCGCTCCAGAAGTCGAGGAACGGCAGCAGGTAATAACGACCGCCCGACTCCGGAACGCTGATGATCAGCGGCTCCTTCGAAACGTCGTATCCGAGAGAGGAATAAAGTGTGTCCGCGTTCGGCCGAACCACGATGGTGAAGGACGGGTCCGGAAACTCCCGCATATGACCGAACTGATTGATCGGCGCGCTGGTCCCGGTCGGAACCTCGACATTCTTGCCCACACGGAATGTCACTTCCGAAAGGATGAGCGGATAGGCGTAGATATAGGTTTCCCGTGCGATCTCGCGTGCTTCGTCCGTTGACGCCGCCTGCTGCGCGGCGGCGGCCGACGCTCCGAACACCATCAGCGAGCATGCCACAAGGAAATGAATTTTCCTCATTTGTCCCTCCTTTGAGCAAAGTCGATTTGCAGCGGCGGGAGCGAAACGAACTCCTCGCCGGAAGATCGCGCCTCAGTTCACCCGCTTGAAGGGCGGCGGACTCCAGGTTCCGTCGAGGACCTGGGGCTGTGGGGAATAAATGCGCAATGTCGGTTGGAATTCGTCCTTCGGCGCGGGCAGCCAGTTCGCTTCCTTGTCCGCTCCAGGCGAGTCTGCTTGGACGTAGATGTCGAGCGAGCCGTCGGCGTTGAAATTCAGTTTATCGCGATCCCCGATGGCGAACCGGTTGATCGGGTTTGGCACCTGAAAGCCTTCCTTGTCGTACATCGTGACGGACCAGAAGGCGTTGGCTGGCGGCGTCAGGCCCTTGTCGAAATGCAGCAGGTATTTGTTAGCGCCACTGAACGGCTTGCCTTCGCCATCGATGAACGCCGTGGGATAGACTGCGTCCTCAGGAAGGTTGGCGCCGAGACCCCCCAACGCGATGAGCGCGCGCCATCGATAGGCGGTTCCGTAGGTCCCCATATGCTCTCTGCCGAAATTCCAGCCGTTCTCTGGCGCCACCATGGCTTTCATCCACACTGGCATCGCGGCAAGTGTCTCCTTTGCCGCTTTGTTGATGATATCTTTAGTCCGAGGATCGAGTCTGGCGGCGTCGAAGGGCTTGCCCGGCTCGAGCCCGAGTTGGCGGAGGCGGAACAGGATCGGATAATCGTTCGGATGCGGCGGATATTTCGCCATCAGGTCCGCGAGCCGCGTCAGCATTGCAACGCCGTCGAGATTGTTCGCCTGGATCAACGGCGGCGTGGTGTTGTCGATGGACGCATCGACAGCCATGTTCTTGGGCGGCGTGTAGCCTTTGCCCCATTGCGAGAGCGGCGTCAGTTGGTAGCCGTCCTGCACTTTGTGGACGGCCTCGTAGTCTGCCGGGCCGTTGGTCTGGGTGCGACCGAGTATCCAGATCGCCGAAGTCGGCGCCACGATTTTTACGACGCCGTCTGGCAGTGTTCCCGTCCAGCCCGGAGCGACAATGGCGTAGGCGCCGGCCTTGTTGCCGGTCGTGCGCGTGCCGACGACGGAAAAGACGTCGGTCCACATATCAAGCATTGGAAGAAGGTAGTAGCGACCCTCCGCATCCGGCACAGAAAGGATGATAGGCTCGCGTGTAAGGTCGAGCCATGCGAACGAATAGAGCGTATCGAAATTGAACCGGACGACATCCTTTTCATCGGCTTTCGGATAGGTCCGCGCGTGGGCGAACTGGTTGACGGGCGCCTTCATATTGACCGTGGCGCCATCGGGCACATTGGTCGCCTGACGCATGGTTAGGTCCATGCTTACGATTGGATAGCCATAGAGATAAGCTTCACGCGCGAGAGCGTAGGTCTGTTCGGCCGTTAGCGAGGAGGATTGCGCACTTTGAGCCTGGGCGACGTCTGAAGGACCGGCGGAGAGCCCGAATACGATCAGCATCTGTCGGCAAACTGTTTTTATGGCGGAACGCATCGTCATTGCCCTCCCATAGCCGCGGACTGCTTCTCTGCGCTTGGACGCCATTTTGTCGCGGCCCAGTTGTCGAACGCCGTTCGCCTCACGCGAGGCCACGAACAAATAAAAAAGACAGCGCAATAGGCGCTAGCTTAGTCATCGCAAAAAAACGTATTTGTCCGAAATGGGACAAAGCCGGGGCTTTTTTTCATGGGACGGATCAGTCGGGCTGAAGCCGAGAGGATCATGAGCGAGCACGGCTGGCTGCCGCTCTTGCCCGAGGCGTTCCGGACTGAAGTACTGCGGCGCTCGGCTTTGATGCGCTTCGCTCCAGGCGACACGGTGTTTCGCCTCGGCGATCCGGCGGGCGGGGTTTATGGGCTTGTGACCGGCGCGTTAGCCGTAAGCCTCGCCCCTGCCGGCGCCATGCCTCGCCTGACCCTTTTGGGCGTTCCGGGCCCTTGGACCGGCGAAGGTTGTTTTCTCACACGAAAGCCGCGGAGGTGCGAACTCCAAGCCATCGTCAAAACGACGATGTTCCATCTTCCTCTCGATGCTATGGACCAGATGGCTGCTCTGAATCCGGAGGTGGCGCGGTACGTGGCTCTCATGTTGATGATGAATGTGGAATACCTGTTTCGAGTGATCCATGACCTGCAGAAGCCAGAGGCGGACCGGCGGATCGCTTCTGTGCTTCAACGCACGACTTGGATGAAGGGCTCTCAGGCTGAAAAGGAGGCTCGGGCCGCGCTCACGGACTGATTCGATCGGAAATCGTCGCAAGGGTAGGGGCGACCTCGCCCTTTGTGGTGGTCAAAGTTCCCTACGTTGATGATTTTGACCACTACCACTCCAGCCGCAAACCCTTTCAGCCTGTTTCATTCAAGCGCGCGGCTTTTGTAACCCCGGTGAAACCCAAGGCAAAACGCGAGTCTTAGTGCGCTCAAGGCGAGGTCGTAAGTTGCTGATTTTATGTGATAAATGGTGCCAAGGGGCGGAATCGAACCACCGACACTGCGATTTTCAGCGTGGCCACGGTGTCCTGGATTCCAGAACATGTAGCAGCATGTTCAAGTGCCGAGATTACTGATTTCGCATCATTATCGATCAAGAGCACTACATCCGGCAACAGGCTCGAACTTCCCAAAAAATCGCCTCTTGTGACCCCATTGGTACCCCCAGAGAAATTTCGGTGGTATCTCAGATAGATTTTCCGGATCGGGAAAGCGGTAAGTGGCTTAACGTAATAAGCTATCGGCTCATTCCGGACCTATATGATCAGGCCGGCGACAGTCTCATGTCGACCCTTTGCCGTCGATCAGCATCGTTGCGTGGGCGGCCGCAATCTTGCACAGACCTGCCGTTCCGCCGACTCGTAACCCTGATCTATGACCGCTTAGCCTTTCACCGCGCTCCTGAAGGCAGCCGAAAGCGCAGCAAGAGCATCGCGCGGGCGGCCATCCTTAACTCTCGTGTGAAGCAGAACTGGCAAGCGCGGCAAATCGGGAAGCCCGAGCTTGGAGCCCACGTCAACGGCGCCGAAAGGCAGCATGCGCGGAGCCAGCGCAGCTACGCCGAGCCCAGCCATGACGGCCGCGGCGACGGCCCTGACGCCGCCGCCGATGAAAACTTCCGTCCAGGGGACACCTGCCGCATCAAGAAGCTGGCCGGCCATGGCGCGCACGCCGCAGGGCTCGGCCATAGTGGCGACCGGCAGGGGTTCGTGCGCGAAATGCCGCCAGCTTGGCGCTGCGAACCAGCCGAATTTTTCTTCGGTCAGAACTTCCCCGTCGCCTCGCCCGGCATGCTGGCGGACGATCACCGTGTCGAGCTCCCGCCGATCGAAGCTTTGCAGCAAATCGCCCGACGATCCAATCCGGATTTCGATCGACAGCTGTGGGTCTTGCGCGTTCATGCGCGCGATGAGCGCGGGGAGCTCCGGTCCCGCAACATGATCGCTGATGCCTATGGCGAGCCTCTGCCGGGCTCCGGCAAATAGGGCAAGCGCGCGATCGTGCGCGTCCAGAAGTTCGCGGGCGCGCTGGAGGAATGCCGAACCCCGCGCCGAAAGCTGCACGTATCGGGGCGTCCGCTCGAGGAGCCGGCAGCCGAGCCTCTCTTCGAGCCGCTTGAGCTTCAAACTGACCGCCGCTTGCGTTGTCCCCATGGCCTCGGCGGCGCGCGTAAAACTGCCAAGCTCGGCGATGAGGAGGAAAGCCCGGGCGGCATCCAGATCGAGAGGGCGTTCAATCATTTAAAATTGTTATCTCTGATATTAATATCGATAGCATACCAAAATGAAAACGCGGCGTCTAATGTCAGTCCCAGAGAATTTGGAAAGGACCCGCGATGCCGCTCGTTCACATATCGCTGCGCGCCGGAAAGCCGGAAGCCTACCGGCAGGCGATTTTCGACGGCCTCTACCGCGCGATGCGCGAAACGTTCAGTGTGCCTGAAGACGATCGGTTCATGACGATAACGGAGCATGACGCCGCAAACTTTCGCTACAGCGCGTCTTACCTCGGCATCGCCCGAAGCGACGATCTCGTGCTGATCCAGATCACCGCGAACAACACCCGGACCACGGAACAGAAGAAGACCCTGTTTCGTCGGATTGCTGAGCTGCTCGGCGAAAGCCCCGGCATCCGTCCAGAGGACGTGTTCGTGAGCCTTGTCGAGGTCGCCAAAGAGAACTGGTCCCTCGGCCACGGTCTGGCGCAATACGCCTGAGGCGGCCTGATCAAGCGTCATGGCCGCCCCCTCGCAAAGGCTCGCATGCCCGCATTGGAGGCGTCAGAAATGCTTATTCACATGCGCAATCAGATAGGGATGCTCGCTGGCCGGCTGACCGGAGCCATCGTGCGCTTGCGCCATGTCAAAGCTGCAAAGATAACCAACGAGTTCCCGGGCTCTCGTTGGTGCGATCATATCGAGCGCGAGATCAACAACCAGATCATCGACGGCCACCCGTGGGGCGGAAGCCTCTGGCGGTGACCTCGATCGGCGCGATCCGGTCGCACGAAGGGCCGCTTGACCCGACGCTGACGATCGCGGCCGAAATGAACGTCGGCGCTGGGTGAGGATCCGCCGCCCCTCATCAGGCAAGCAGCAACAACTTGCCCATGGTCGTACGATTCTCCAGCGCCCGGTGCGCCTCCGCCGCCCGCTCCAGAGGAAATGCGCCGCCGATGTTCACGTCCAAGCCGCCGGCGGCGATCAGATCGAACAAATGGCGCAGATCACGCCCAAGCGCTTGCGGCGTGAGCAGAGGCGCGAAGGCGAAGCCGGTCATCGACTGATTCTTGAAGATCATCCCGAGCAGCTCCGGCGCGCCAAGGGCGAAGCTGTGAATGTTGAGCGCGCCGTAAATGACGATGCGGCCAAGCGGCGCGAGCGCGGCGAGACTATCGGCCAGCACTTTGCCGCCGACGGATTCGTAAATCACATCCGGGCCTGCGCTCCCGGTGGCGCGGCGTAATTCATCGAGCCAATCGGCTTTTGTGTAATTCACCCCGGCGTCGGCGCCGCGCTTTTTGGCGAATTCAAGCTTTTCGTGCGAACTCGCCGCCGCGACGATGGTTTTTGCACCCGCCTTGCCGGCCATTTGCACGAGCAGCGAACCGACGCCGCCGGCCGCGGCGTTGATCAGGATGTTCTTGCCCTTCGGATCCGCCTGACGGATCAGATACAAGGCGGTCAGGCCCTGAACCTGCACGGCGGCGGCGATTTCGAAAGAAATGTCGTCCGGCAGAGGAACCGCCAGAGCCGCTGGAAGAACCGCATATTCGGCATAGGCGCCGGTGATCGAGCCGGCGGCGAATAACGGCGCCGCCACGCGCTGGCCGATCGACAGGCCTGAGACGCGGGGGCCCAGCGCAGCGATTTCGCCGGCGCCTTCCGAGCCGAGCACGGCGGGAAGCTCTGGCGTCACCACATATTTGGCCTGCCGGGCGAGGGTTTCGGCGAAATTCACGCCAATGGCCCGCAACCGCACCAGAATTTCGCCTTCGCCCGGCGTCGGCGTCGTCCGTTCGATCGATTCGAGAACGTCGGGACCGCCGAAACTTTTGATCTGGATCGCACGCATGGAGAACCTCTTCAGTCCGGTTTCATCGCGCGCAATCTAGATTTATGATGTGGCCCGGAACTACGAACTCTTTCGTGCGCTACACACCGGAAGGTGAGCATGACCGATCCCATCAAGCGCCTGCCGTCCCTACCTGCCGAGCGCGCCCTGAAAGTCATCGCCGGGCGGTGGAAGCCGATCGTTCTCTACCACCTCTATGGCGGCCCGCTGCGCCTTTCCGAATTGCAGCGCTTGATGCCGGCAGCGAGCCAGAAGGTGCTGATCCAGCAATTGCGCGAAATGGAAGAGCACGGAATCGTTCGCCGCGAGGTTTTCGCCGACGTTCCGGTCCGCGTCGAATATAGCGCCACGCCGCTCGGCGTCAGTTTTCAGCCGGTATTGCTGGCTTTGTGCGAATGGGGCCGTCACCACGCGGCTGAGCTTGACGAACTCGACCGGCTGAGCGAATGCGCCATGGGACCGACCTGGGCGAAACCGCACGACGAAGCCGCCGAATAATCTGTTTTCGTAAAAGCACGAGACCGCTTGCAGCGGAGGGCGGGTCGGCGCTTGTCATTAGTGTACTGCTTGGTACAATACAAACTAGACAGTACACGAGGATGTCCCATGTCGATCAAGCCTCCTTTCACGCGCGAAACCGCGATCCAGAAGATCCGCTTGGCGGAAGATGGCTGGAACAGCCGCGATCCGCAGCGCGTGTCGCTGGTCTATACGCCTGACAGCATCTGGCGGAACCGCGCGGAATTTCCGCGCGGCCGCGAGCAGATCGTCGAATTTCTGACCCGCAAATGGTCGCGGGAGCTGGATTATCGCCTGATCAAGGAGCTTTGGGCTTTTGGCGAGGATCGGATCGCGGTGCGTTTCGCCTATGAATGGCATGACGATTCCGGCCAATGGTTTCGCTCTTACGGCAACGAGAATTGGGAATTCGACGGCGAGGGCCTGATGCAGCGGCGCTTCGCCTCGATCAACGATCTGCCGATCAAGGAAAGCGAGCGCAAGTTCTTCTGGCCGCTGGGCCGCCGACCGGATGACCATCTGGGACTTACCGACCTCGGGCTTTAAGGCGTTTTGTCACGTGGCGCGATTGGTCCACGAAAAATCCGACGTGGTGCCGATGATCGCGGAAGTGTTTCGCGAATTTGGCTATGAGGGCGCCTCGCTCGGCCGGATCACCGAGCGCACGGGGCTGGGCAAGGGCAGCCTCTATCACTTCTTCCCCGGCGGCAAGGTGGAGATGGCGCGCGAGATTCTTGCCCATGTCGATCATTGGTTCGTCGAAAATGTCTTCCGGCCGCTGGAGCGCGACGCCCCGCGCGAAGCGATCGAGGGCATGTGGGCCGCGACAGCGGATTATTTTCATTCGGGGCGGCGAATCTGTCTTGTCGGCGCTTTTGCCCTGGATGAAACACGCGAGCCTTTCGCCTCTGAAATCAGGATTTATTTCGCGCGATGGATCAAGGCGTTGCGCGGCGCAATGGCGCGCGGTGGCGTTGATGCGCGCGAAGCGCGTCTGCTCGCCGAAGCCGCGGTCGGCGGCATTCAGGGCGCGCTGGTGCTCGCGCGCGCCATGAACGATCCGAAACTCTTTACGCGGCGGCTCGTCCACATGGCGGATGAGATCGACCGCGCCCTGTCCGCAGCCAAGAGCCCGCGCTGAGCGCCCTCAGATTCCCGCATACCATTCGTAGCCGCGATCCGGCCAGAAGCCGCCCTTGCCGCGGCCAAAGCCGTCGAGCCGCTCCACCAATTCGATTCGCATCACATATTTGGCCTGCTTGTATCCTAGCTGCCGTTCGACGCGCAGCCGCGCCGGCGCGCCATGGCCGACCGAGAGCGGCGCGCCGTTGAGGCTATGAGCGAGAATGGTCTGCGGATGAAAGGCGTCGACCAGATCGATACTTTCGTAATATTGGCCGGTTCCATCGTCTGCGCGCTCGTAGAAATCCGCGCAATGGAAGACGACGAAGCGCGCCGCCGGCAGCGGGACCGCGCGCTTGAGAATTTCCGCGAGCGGCGCCCCTTGCCATTGGCCGATGGCGCTCCAGCCTTCGACGCAATCGTGCCTGGTGATTTGCGCGCGCTGCGGCAGGGCACGGAGATCGGCGAGCGACAGGGACAAGCGATTGACCACCAGTCCATCGACGGCCAGCCGCCAGCCGGCGAAATTCTCGGCGAGCAAAGCCTCATATTCCGGCGTGTCGGGCCGGTGCGTGCCATTGACCTTGAAGTCGGGCGAAATGTCCTTCGCGGAAAATTCCCGCGCCAGCGCGTTGCGGCCGAGCAGGCGCTGCGCGCCATAGGTCAGATATTGCGCGTCGCCGATCAGTTCTTCGAAGCTCGGAACATCGGCGAGGCGGCCGGAAACGGCCAGTGCGGCGGCGCCGAGGCCGATGGCGCCCAGGCCGAGAAATTTACGGCGCGGTAGAAGAATCGGGCTCACGGGGTTTCCTCCGGAAGAATTTTGAGTTTGCCGGTTATCATCGAGCGAATTTCATTGATCGGACCGGCGAGAACGACCATGAGCAGGTGGACGACGATGAACAGGACGATGAGATTGGCGGCGATGAAATGCAGCGTGCGCGCCGATTGCCGACCGCCGAACAGATCGACGAGCCACGGAAAGATCGCGTCCATGCCGGGCGACATGGTCATGCCGGTCAACGCGACCAAGGGCAGCACGATGCCGATCAGCCCAAGATAGGCGATCTTTTGCAGCGGATTGTAATGGCGTGCGGCCTCGCCTTGCGGAAATTGCAGCTTGAAATGGTGGACAATATCCCGCAGCAGCGCCTTCGGCCGCAATTGCGCGCCGTTGGGCAGCAGGTCGCGGCGCAAATGGCCGCTGGTCAGACCGAAGAGGTAATAGGCGGCGAGATTGCAGACAAAAAGCCATGCGAAGAAAAAGTGCCAGCGCCGGGCAAGCCCCAGGTCGCGCGGACCGGGTAAGGTCGCCCAATAGGGAAAGGCGCGTTCATGCCAGTCGCCATCGGCGTCCCGGACTGCGCCAAGCACGCCGGTTGTTTCGAAACGCTTGTCGCCGAAACGGATGAATCCGTGAGGCGTGTCGGCGTCGCTTGAGGTCGCGCCGATCTCAAAAGCGGCCGGGTCGCGGTCCGATCCAGATTGCCCCCAATAAAGCGCTGGATGGGCCATGAAAATATTCAGGCCACTCATCAACAGGCCGAATATGCAGATGGCATTGACCCAATGGGTGACGCGTGTGACGAGCGCGTGCCGCGCGACGAAAATCTTCTTTCGCGTTTGGGCGGCCGCCTGAAGCGGGAGAACGTCTGTCATGATGACAACCTGACAAGAATTGGAGTTGGGGCGCCCGCGCGGCGAGACGCGCATTGGGCGCCCCGAAAGGCGCCTTACTTGTCGCCCTTCATCGCATCGCCCTTCATGGCGTCGCCTTTCATCTTGTCGGCCTTCATAGCGTCGCCTTTCATGGCGTCGCCTTTCATCTTGTCGCCCTTCATGGCGTCGGCCTTCATGGCGTCGCTTTTCATGGCGTCGCCCTTCATCGCATCCTGCGCAAAAGACGGGACGGCGAAGATCGCCGCCGAGGCGAATAGAGCGCAGGCGGCGAAGCGGGTGGCGAGGGTCTTGGTGTTCATAGTCTTCTCCTGTTTCAAACGATGCGGCGGCGCCGCGTGGGTTTCCGACATCCCGGACGAGGGACTGCGACACGACAGGTCGTCGGCGCGATCTCGATCCGCGAAGGGGCGGCGCCAATGACCGGAGCTTTGTACGCCTCGGCCATTCGATGACGGATTCACTTGCGGTCGCCCTCCGTCACCTCCCCTTACGGAGGCGATATGGAATTTGTTTCGCGGAGCGGCGCTCATTTTCGCGCGGCGGGGCGCGCCGAGCTTTCTTATAACCAATTGTTTTAACGTTATTTACTGAATTATATCGCGTTCCGCAGGCCGCGCGGCGCGCGCCAAAAAAGACTTTCCCGGAATCTGAAACAATAGGGAAAGCCCCGGTTTCCTTGAAATAATCTGATGCAGTCCCCCTGCTTCGTCGCCAGCGATGTAACGCGAACCGATCGCCGTTCGTAACGACATGCAGACGCCGCGCCGCGGCGCGAGGAGTTCTCCCATGACGACGAAACAGCACTCTTTCTCGGCGCCCATTATCGGGACGTCTGGATCCAATCCGTCTTTCACCCGACGGCAGAGCCTTGCCGCCACGCTCGCCGTCGCCGCGGCTTTCGGCCTCGGCGTCGAAGGCGTCCGCGCGGCTGAAGAATCCCTTCCGGTCGAGGGTGCGATGCCGCCGCTGGCGACTGGCGGGCTTTGGATTAATTCCGCGCCGCTGACCCGCGAAGCCTTACGCGGCAAGGTCGTGCTGGTCGATTTCTGGACCTATTCCTGCATCAATTGCCAGCGCACGCTGCCTTATGTGCGTGATTGGCACGCCAAATATCGCGATCGCGGCCTCGTGGTGATTGGCGTGCACACGCCGGAGTTCGCCTATGAGAAGGACGCGGACAATGTCCGTCGCGCCGTAGCGAAATTAGGCATTTCCTATCCGGTCGCTCTCGACAACGACTATGCCAACTGGCGCGCCTACGGGAATCAATATTGGCCGGCCTTTTATTTTGTCGACGCGCAGGGCCGGATCCGTCGTCGCCATTTCGGCGAGGGCGAATATGAGCGCAACGAAGCCGCCATTCGCCAATTGCTCGCCGAAGCCCGCCAAGGCGCCGGCGCGGGCTGAACGCGGCGTCCGGTCGCGGCGAAGCCGCACGCTGATCATAACCTTATTACGATCTTTAACAGGTTATGATCAGCCCGAAGGACTCCTGCGGCGATAAGCCGCCTGTTTGGCGCGATTGCCACACATGGCCATGCTGCACCAGCGCCGCGCCTTGCCGCGCGTCGTGTCGAGGAACAGCAGAGTGCAGCCCTCGCCCTCGCATTGTTTCGTCTGAACGAAATCGGCCGTGCAGACCAATTCGGCCATCGCGGCGGCGATGGGCTGCAGAAGAGCGGCCGGCGTCGGGTTGGCGCGCCGCTCCGCCAGCAGGAAGGGTGGAGACGCCCCGGGCGCCCGAACGATCTGGCTGTAACGCGCGTCGCGGGCGAGGACGGCGTTGAGCGGGGCCAAAACGTCGAGATCTTCAGGCTTGAGGCTTTTCCGCAGGCGCGGCGTGACAAAGTCGCGAAACCATTCGCGCAAGGCGCGGGCCTGCGCCGCCACGGCGTCGATCTCGCCTGGAGCGGCGCGCCGCCGCACCGTTTCAACATCGTCCGGCGTCACAAGACGCGCGGCTTCCATCCAGCGCAAGAAAGCCTCGCCGTCTTCGAGCCAGTCCAACACGACAGCGCCGGGTGTGGCTTTCGTATTGAGGAAATCGAGTCCGGCGGCGTCGGCGACGAAAAGGGCGGGAGGCAGCGATTGTTTCACTTTGCGAAAAACTCCTTTTCGCGGCAGGCGGCGCTTTTCTGAGCATGACCGCTCCGGACGCCGTTGACAAGTTATGCTTCTGCTCATAACCCTATTGACGTAATTTAAACGGTTATTCCATTCGTTCAAGGAGCCTCCCTATGTTCCCCGTCCGCTACCAAACCATCAATGTCGACGGCCTCGACATTTTCTACCGCGAGGCCGGAGCGGCCGAAGCCCCGGTCCTGTTGCTGCTGCATGGTTTTCCCAGCGCCTCGCACATGTTCCGCGATCTGATCCCCCTACTGGCGGAAAGATTCCGGCTCATTGCTCCTGATCTTCCGGGCTTCGGCCAATCCGCCCAGCCGCCGCGCGAGGCGTTCGCCTATACATTCGACGCCCTCGCGGATGTCATGGCCCGTTTCACCGAAAAACTCGGCGTGACGCGTTACGCCGTTTACGTGTTCGATTATGGAGCGCCGGTCGGTTTGCGCCTCGCGCTGAAAAATCCCGAGCGCGTCGCCGCCATCGTGACCCAGAACGGCAACGCCTATGTCGAGGGCGTTTCCGAGGCCTTCGCTCCGATCAAGGCCTATTGGGACGCGCCGAACGCGGACAACCGCAATGCGCTGCGGGCTTTCCTCGCGCCGCAAACCACCCTGTTTCAATACACACAAGGCGCCGCCGACCCCGCGCTGGTCTCGTCCGACGGCCGCAATCTCGACGATTTCTATCTGGCCCGTCCGGGCAATGACGAGATCCAGCTCGACCTGTTCCTCGACTATCGAAGCAATGTCGTCGCCTATGAGGCGTTCCACGCCTATTTCCGCGCGCATAAGCCGCCGCTGCTTGCAGTCTGGGGCCGCAACGATCCGTTCTTCGTGCCCGCGGGCGCCGAAGCCTTCAGGCGCGACCTGCCCGATGCGGAAATCCGCTTCTACGACGCCGGCCATTTCGCTCTGGAAACCCACGCCCGGGAAATCGCCGAGGCGATCAAGATCTTCCTCGCCAAAGTCTTCGCCTGTGAAATGGGAGCCGCGGCATGACCGAAGCGCTGCATCTGATCGCCTCGCTGCGTAGCGAGAATGTCCAGTCAATTTCGATCGTCCGCGCCTTTTATGAGCGGCTCACAACCGGCGACGTGGACGGTCTCACGGCGCTGCTGGCGCCGGACCTGGAATGGACTGAATTGGAAAGCTTTCCCTATTACAGCGGCACGTGGCGGACACCGGACGAAGTGCTCGAAAAGCTGTTGGTCCCGCTCTCGCGCGACTGGGCGGATTTTTCGGTCCGGCCATCGGAATTTATCGGGGACGCCGATCGCATTGTGACCATCGGCGCCTATGCCGGCGTCCATCGCGCCACGGGCAAGGCCATGCGCGCCGCTTTCGCGCATCTCTGGCGCGTGCGTCAGGGCAAGATCGTGCGTTTCGATATGGTCGCCGATGCGTCGCCGATCCTGAGCGCCATGGCATGAGCCCGCTCACTCACGACGCGCGGTCGGAATCGGTCGCGCTGGTCACCGGCGCAAGTCGCGGCATCGGCCGCGCCGTCGCCCGCCGTCTGGCGGAGGATTTTTCCGCGGTGGTCGCCGTCGCTCGCAGCGCCGGCGACTTGGAGGAAATCGCCGCAGCCATCGAGGCGGCCGGCGCGCGCGCTTTTCCGCTGGCGCTCGACCTGCGTCAACGGGAAGCGCCGGGGCAAGTGGTTGCCCGGACGCTCGAGAAATTCGGCCGCATCGACGCCTTGGTCAATGTCGCCGGCGCCGTGCCGCAGAAGGATCTCTTCGTTCTGACAGACGAGGAATGGGAGGACGGCCTGGCGCTGAAATTCCACGGCGCGCGGCGGCTGACCTTGTGCGCCTGGGACGCGCTGAAGGCTGCGAAAGGCGCCGTTGTGCTGACCTCCGGCGCCAGCGCGCTGGCGCCAAAGGCTTCGCTGGCGGCCGTGGCCACGATCAACGCCGCCATTTCGGCGCTGGCCAAGGCGTTCTCCGAGCGCGGGATCGAGGAGGGCGTGCAGGTCAACAGCCTGCTCCCTGGCCCGGTCATGACCGACCGCCGCCGCTCCATGCTGGCCCTCTATGGTGCGGCCCATGGGCTATCGCTGGAAGCCGCCAGT
The DNA here is from genome assembly GCF_030056575.1 of Rhodoblastus sp. 17X3. GTDB lineage: Bacteria > Pseudomonadota > Alphaproteobacteria > Rhizobiales > Beijerinckiaceae > Rhodoblastus. Next base: position 95,719 of record NZ_JASHHX010000012.1, read on the forward strand.
CAGCGCTTTATCGATGAGGCCAGAGTCAGCCGTTATGGCGCTCCGGAGGAAATCGCCGAACTGGTCGCTTTTCTGGTGTCGCCGGCGGCGCGCTGGATGACCGGCGTCGCCGTCCGCATGGATGGCGGCGAAGCCAAAGCCGTGTGACAAGGAGACTTGCGATGACCGAAAATCCCATTGGCGGCGGCGCGATCAGCCGTCGTCGGCTGCTCACCCGTGCCGGATCCGCTGTCGCCGTCGTAGGAATAATCAGCGACGTTGCGCCGGCGGGCGCTCGCGCGGGCCGGGCGAGCGCCGTCGCCTTCGACGCCTTCACCATTTTCGATCCGCGCGCGCCGGCTGCCGCCGTCGAGGAATGCTACCCCGGCAGGGGCAAGGAGATCTTCGCAATCTGGCGCTCCCGTCAGTTCGAATATTGCTGGCTCAGGACGCTGAACAGGGATTATGCGGACTTCCGGCACGTCACGGAGGAGGCGCTGATTTTCGCCTGCAAGTCGGCGAAGGTCGAATTGGACGCCTCGGCGCGGGCCAGACTGATGGACGCGGCGTTCGCATTCAAACCCTGGCCCGACTCAGTCGCCGCATTGAGGTCCATGCGAAATGCCGGAATCCGCCTCGCTTATTTGTCAAACCTCACTCCCGAAATACTCGCAGGGCTGAGCGAAGCGGCGGGAATCGCGGACCTGTTCGAGCATCGCCTGAGCACCGATCTGGTGAAGGCCTTCAAACCCGATCCTCGCGCATATCAGATGGCGGAGACGGCGTTTGATTTGTCGAGAGACAGAATTGTCTTCGCCGCCTTTGGCGGTTGGGACGCTGCGGGAGCAAAAGCCTTTGGCCTCACCACCTTCTGGGTGAACCGTCTCGATGCGCCGCTGGAGGAACTGGGCGTGCGGCCGGATGCGATTGGAACCGACCTCGTCGAACTGGTGAAATTTGTTGGCTAGCGTCGCGACGCCAACGACAATGTGGATGGATGATCGGCGAAGCCCGCCTTCGCCGGGAGGGGAGCGAAGGCGGGCCGAAACCGGCGGCAAGGTGCGTTTCAAGTCCTGCCGCCGGATCGTTTCGCGGTCAGGCCGCGTCGGCGTCGGCGACCGCCGGGAAGTCAATTTCCGTCTTGGCGACGTTGTTGTAGAAATTGGTCAGGACGTTCAAAGCGACATGGCCGACAATGTCGAGGATCTCGGCGTCGGAAAATCCGGCGGCGCGCACAGTCGCGAGATCCGCGTCGGCGACCTTGCCGCGGGTCTCCAGGACTTGGAGGGCGAAGCGCAACGCCACGCCCGCCTTCGGATCGGACGAGGCGCCTTTGCGGTTGAGGGCGATTTCGGCCGCATCGAGATGGGCAAGATTGAGCGCAATATAACTATGCGCGGAGAGGCAATAATCGCAGCCATTGGCCTGCGCGACAGCAATCGCGATCCGTTCGCGGGTCTTGGCGTCCAATGTCTTTCTCAGCGCGCCGGACAGGCCGGTCAGGCCCTCGAGCGCGGCGGGGCTCTGCGCGACAAGGCGGAAAAGATTGGGAACGACGCCGAACTGGTTGTGAACGGCGTCGAGCATGGGTCGCGCGGCGACGGGCGCCATTTCGGGGGTCGGAATAGTAAATCTCATCTATATCCTCTCGATCTGGCGGGACTGGCTTCGGTCGCCATGAGAGAAATGTATTATAGGTCACGAAAATGAGTAGAGCCGGAAGTATAGAATCACAATTGCGAAAGGCAAGAAAATGGACCGCGTCGAGGCCATGGGCATATTTGTCGCCGTCGTGGAGACGGGCAGTTTTTCCGGCGCCAGCCGCAAGCTCGATCTGTCCCTCGCGACCGTCAGCCGCAAGGTCGCCGATCTGGAGGATCATCTGAAAACGCGGCTGTTGACCCGCTCGACTCGCAAGATCGCGGTCACGGAGGCGGGCCAGAATTTCCTGGTCGCCAGCCGGCAGATTCTGGAGCAAATCGAGGAGGCAGAGCGCGCCGCCGCAGGCGAGTTTTCAGCGCCCCGGGGCGACTTGACGCTTACGGCGCCGGTCTGTTTCGGTCGCTTGCATGTTGGGCCGGTGATCCACGACTTTCTCGCGACTTTTCCCGAGATCAACATCAAGCTCATTCTGTCCGACCGGAATCTGCATCTCATCGACGACCACGTCGATCTGGCGATCAGGATCGGCGCGCTGCCGGACAGCGCCATGATGGCGACGCGCCTGGGCAGCGTCCGCCATATCCTTTGCGGCAGTCTCGCCTATTTCGCCGGCCGTGGCGAACCGAACACGCCCGGCGACCTTGAGGGCCACGCCTGCATCACGTTCGATGCGTTGGACTCTCCGAAAAGCTGGACGTTCTGCAACGAAGGAAAATTGCTGGAGCAGCCGGTGCGAAGCCGGTACGTCGTCGACGGCGCATGGGCGGCGATCGACGCGGCGGCGGCCAATCTGGGCGTCGCGCGCGTCCTGTCCTACCAAGCGGAAGCCGCGATCCAGTCTGGCGCGGTCAAGGAAATATTGGCGGATTACGCGCCCGATCCGCTGCCAGTCAATTTCGTCTACGCAGGCCAGGGCCTGATCCCCATCAAGACCCGCTGCTTCATCGAATATGCGGCGCCGCGCATCCGCAAGTCTCTGGCGGCTGCAAAATAGAATGAGGCTCCCGATGGGGAGCCTCATCACGCGCTGGAGATATTGCGTTCAGCGTTTTCCGCAGATTTCTCCGGTATTGACGTCGATAAGATCGTCGGCGCCGGCGAAACTGCCCAGAATCTGCGCGCCATTCGCCGGAACGCAAGTCCGGGACGGCTGGGATGTAATTTCCGAATGCGCCTGCATCGCGCGAGGATTGACGTTCTTCCCGCCGGTCTTGGCGACGGCGACTTGGGCTCCAAACAACATGAAAGCGGCTAAGCCAAGGGCGACGTTGTTGGCAATGTTGCGGCTATACCAAGAAGTGTTTTTCGTATTACGGCTGAACATATTCGTCTCCTGAGTAACGGGTACAGTTACAGGATCGCCAGATCTATTGCGGATCCTCACGGGAGAATACGAACCACCACTTGAATCGTTACAGATGAACGGCTTCTGAATTGATAATGTGAATTTCGATTTCTGAAATAATGAATCTGCGTCATGAAAAAAGTTGCGCGGGATCGGAATGCCTGTTCGATGCTGGGGCGAAAAGCTTCGACGTGGCGCGCAGATTTTCGTAATGAGCAGATGCATGACACCGCGCGGACAACCGTGAATTTCCGCTCGTGACGCAGCATTGCCGATGCCGGTGCGGCCGATGTCTATAGTAAACCGGACCTTAGGCCTGCGACCGCTCACCGCCCGGCAGGGACCTTGCCGGCGCCTTCGGCGGTGGTCCGCTCTCCGCCGATAAGGGCCGACCGCGCTACAAACCGCATGTCTTTTTTGGGTCCTTGAAATTCAAACCGGGATACCGCTGAAATTTTGACGCTTTATGCCATTTCTTCGCCGCAATTGATCGAACATGGAGTTTCATATGACGAGATCAACGCCCCTGATTTTGAGAGCGTGTCGTGTCATGCATTCGGCATGAAGAAGAACCTGAGCGTCAAGCTTCTCGACAACCTCAAACCTCGCGCGGACCGACGTTATGAGGTCCGCGACACGTCCTTGCCAGGCTTCGGCATCCGTGTTGCCGTCACGGGCGGCAAGACGTGGTTCGTCATGGGGCGTGTAAGCGATAAGCAGCTTCGCCATACGATCGGGACTTATCCGATCATTTCGCTGGCCGAGGCGCGGAACGTCGCGCGAACCATTTTGCGTGACATGCAGCTCGGGACTTATGAGAAGCCCGAGGCGAAGACGAAGCCGGCGACGCTTGGCGATGTGATGAAGGACTTCATCGACATTTACGCCAAGCCGAAGAACAGGAGTTGGAAATCGCAACAAGCCACCCTGCGGAAATTTGCATCGCTGGAAGATCGCCCAATTGCTGAAATCACCCGTGCAGACGTAGTCAAGGTCTTGGATCAGGTCGCGACCAACGGCGCGCCGACCGGAGCAAATCACGCCATGGCCGTCATCAAGAAGCTTTTCGCTTGGGCGTTGGACCGCGGCGTCATCGAAAACCATCCGATCGCGGGCATGAAGGCCCCGGCGAAGTCAAGGTCGCGCGATCGGATTTTGACCGATGACGAGATCAAAGGATTGTGGGCCGCGACTGCTGACATTGGCTTTCCGTTCGGTCCGGCCTATCAGCTTCTATTGCTGACCGGTCAGCGCCGAGGCGAAGTCACCGGCATGAAATGGTCGCAACTGGACTTTGTGCGCGCCGTCTGGACCATTCCTGCCGAAATGGCGAAGAATGGACGTGCGCATGAAGTTCCACTGTCCAGCATGGCGCTGGATATCATTAAGGCCATCCCGAAATTCGTCGGGTCCGATTATGTCTTTACGACCACAGGCAGGACGCCGATTTCCGGATTCGGGCGCACCAAGGATCGGCTCGACCTCGCGATGGGGACAGGGGCAACGAGCCGCGTCCTGATTGAGAACGAGGTCGGATGAAGGGGGCAACCGCTGGACTTTCAGCCAACAATACGAAGGGCTGGCGTCCCCCGGGATTACTCGAACACCCGACCTACGGTTTAGGATTTCGATGCTCCGTGGGGGAATGGTGCCGGGTGAGGGGATCGAACCTGCGACCTTTGGTTTACAAAACCGCTGCACTACCGCTGTGCTACGCCGCCCATACCGGCATCGAACTAGCTGCACATTCGGTACTTGGTCAGACCGCGCGGCGTCTAAGCGCTTGACCCGATTCGTCTACGCCTCACCAGTCACCGAAACCCGCTAGAAGATCCGGGATTTTCCCTGACACGCCCTCGTTCCTCATCTTAATCGTCTGATCGTCCGACAAAGGAGGGACGATCATGGCGACCACGACGAAGGCCCTGACCGGCAAGCCGATTTCCGCCGCGAAGCCCGAGGTGAGTGCTCCTAAGACCGCGGACACGGTTAGGCTCAAGGCGATCTGCGCGGAGATGAAGCTCGATCCACGCCTTGCGCGCGAAAAGCTCCGAATCGCTGCGTACGAGCCGAAAAAATTCCCCGAACTGGCGAAAGCCCATAAGCCGCGCTCGGGTTGGGAATGGGTGAAGCGTTCTCAGGCTGAAAAGGAGGCGCGAGCCGCGCTCACGGCCTGATTCGATCGGAAATCGTCGCAAGGCCGGGGGGCGACCTCGCCGTTTGTGGTGGTCAAAATTCCCTACGTTCAAAATTCCCTGCGTTGATGATTTTGACGACTACCACTCCAGGCGCAAACCCTTTCTGCCTGTTTCATTCAAGCGCGCGGCTTTTGTAACCCCGGTGAAACCCAAGGCAAAACGCGAGTCTTAGTGCGCTCAAGGCGAGGTCGTAAGTTGCTGATTTTATGGGATAAATGGTGCCCAGGGGCGGAATCGAACCACCGACACTGCGATTTTCAGTCGCATGCTCTACCAACTGAGCTACCTGGGCGCTTCGACGGCGGGCCGTCGAGGTTCGGGCCTTATAGAAAGCGATTTGCGGGTTGTCCAGCCCTCAAGTGGCGAAGAGGGGCGTCCATTTCAATTTTATGTCGTGGCGCGATCATGTCCTGGCGCGGCCCGGCGCCTGCTCAGCGCGAAGATGTGAGCCGCCGGGCGTTGGCGCGGACTTTCCGGCGCGCCGGACGCGTCGCGGCGGCGGCGACGTCCATCATATGGCCGGCCACGGCGACCGGATGGTTCTGACCCGTCATCACCCTCAGGGCCACCTTGGCGCTTTCAAGGGCTCCCGCTTCCGCTCCCTGCGAGGCGGCGCGCAGTTTTTCCGCCACCATCACATGGGTCTCACGATGGGCGCGCTTGTCTCCGAAACCGGAGGCCGCGGCGGCGATGATCGGCATGCGGGCCGAAACGGTCGCGACCGTGGCGATATAGACTTCGATCAGCTCGAACCAGGTGCGGATCAGGCGACTTTGCAAAACCAACAGATCACTCATCCCGAAAACCTTCAGTGTTGCCGAAAAGTCTTGGGCGGTCCTACCCCTGCGCGCCATTGGCAGGCGCGTCGCAATTTGTTATAGCGCGGCGAGTTGAGCGGGCGCGTTTGGCGGATTGGATACTGCGAACCCGCCGCCCAGGCAACCCATCCTGGACGAGCCAAGCTGTTGCCGATCGAACTATCATGCTTGCGTCTGTCTATGATGGCAACGCGACTTCCGACCTATCCCGTGATCCGCCGCCTTTCCGGCGCGGGCGTTCAACCGGGGCGCGAGCAATGCAAGGACCCAGATGTCAAAAGAAGAATTATTGGAATTTCCCGGCGTCGTCAGCGAGTTGCTGCCGAACGCGACTTTTCGGGTGACGCTCGAAAACGATCATGAAATCATCGCCCATACGGCGGGCAAGATGCGCAAGAACCGCATCCGCGTCCTCACCGGTGATCGCGTGCTGGTTGAAATGACGCCCTATGATCTGACCAAGGGCCGGATCACCTATCGCTTCAAATAGGCCACCCTGTTCGGAAAGCCCGTGACCTCAGAGCCGAAATTCCGTTCCGCGCGCCTGGCGCTCGCCTCCGGCTCGCCGCGCCGGCTGGCTCTGCTGCAACAGATCGGGCTTGAGCCCGACGCGCTTCTGCCCTGCGATCTCGACGAATCGCCCGGGCGCAACGAATCGCCGCGCAAGCTCGCGGCGCGCCTTGCGCTGGAAAAAGCCCGCGTCGGCGCAAAGACGGCGGCTGGCCGAGCCGAGCTGCAGGGCGCCTATGTCGTCGCCGCGGACACGGTGGTCTGCGTCGGCCGGCGCATCCTGCCGAAATGCGAAACCAGCGAGGACGCCGATCTCTTCCTGCGGCTGCTCTCGGGACGGGCGCACCGCGTCTATACCGGCGTGACGGTGATCGACCCCTCGGGGCGCGAGCGGTCGCGGCTGGTCGAGGCGCGGCTGCGGTTCAAAAGGCTGTCGGGCAAGGAGATCGCCGCCTATGTCGCCTCGCGCGAATGGCATGGCAAGGCTGGCGGCTACGCCATCCAGGGTGTCGCCGGCGGCTTTGTGGTCAAGCTGGTCGGCTCCTATACCGCTGTGGTCGGGCTGCCGCTCCACGAGACCATGGCGCTGCTCGACGGGCTGGGCTTTCCGGTCTCCGAGGCCTGGACGCAGCCCGGGGTGGTCGCCTGATGGCCGAGAAGGCGACAACGCGGGCTCCAGCCTGCTCCATGTGCGGCAAGCCGGTCGATCCGGCTTACAGGCCCTTCTGCTCCAAACGCTGCGCCAATCTCGACCTGCACCGCTGGCTGAAAGGCTCCTATGTCATCGCGGGGCAGACCGAAGCCGAGGCGGCCGACGAGCCTTTGGCCGAGCGCGACGCCTCCCAGGACGATTTCTGAGCCCGGAACAAGCCGGAAGCGGAGCCGGAAGGCTTATTTTTCGCCGCTTTCCTTTGACGCGACGGGCTTCTGCGCTTATTAGGCCTCATCGAAATTCAACTGCGGCGGCGCCCGCGCCCCATCAAACCCGGAAAGCTGCAAAATGCGCGTTTATTACGATAGCGATGCCGACATCAATCTGATCAAGGGCAAGAAGGTCGCCGTGGTCGGCTACGGCTCGCAGGGCCACGCCCATGTCCTGAACCTGCGCGATTCCGGCGTGAAGGACGTCGCGGTCGCCCTGCGCGTGGGCTCCGCTACCGCCGCCAAGGCGGAAGGCGAGGGCGTCAAGGTGATGAGCGTCGCCGATGCCGCCAAGTGGGCCGACGTCCTGATGATGCTGACGCCGGACGAACTCCAGTCCGACATTTACAGCGCCGACATTGCGAACAACATCCGTCCCGGCGCGGCGCTGCTGTTCGCCCATGGCCTCAACGTCCATTTCGGCCTGATCGAACCCCGCAAGGACATCGACGTGCTGATGGTCGCGCCCAAGGGCCCCGGCCATACCGTGCGCGGCGAATATCTCAAGGGTGGCGGCGTGCCCTGCCTGATCGCCATCCATCAGGACGCCTCGGGCAACGCCCATGACATCGGCCTGTCCTACGCCTCCGCGATCGGCGGCGGCCGCTCGGGCATCATCGAGACCACCTTCAAGGAAGAATGTGAGACCGACCTGTTCGGCGAGCAGGCCGTGCTCTGCGGCGGCCTGGTCGAACTGATCCGCGCCGGTTTCGAAACCCTGGTCGAGGCCGGCTATGCGCCGGAGATGGCCTATTTCGAATGCCTGCACGAAGTGAAGCTGATCGTCGACCTCATCTATGAAGGCGGCATCGCCAACATGAACTATTCCATCTCCAACACGGCGGAATGGGGCGAATATGTCACCGGCCCGCGCGTCATCACCGCCGAGACCAAGGCTGAGATGAAGCGGGTGCTGAACGACATCCAGACCGGCAAGTTCACGTCCGAATGGATGCAGGAATATCGCGCCGGCGCCGCCCGCTTCAAGGGCATCCGTCGCGTCAACGATTCGCATCAGATCGAGGAAGTCGGCGCCCGCCTGCGCGGCATGATGCCCTGGATCGGCAAGAACAAGCTGGTCGACAAGGCCAAGAACTGAGCCGTATCGAGAGCTGAACGAAATCTGGAGCGCGCCCGCGAGGGCGCGCTTTTTCTTTGGGGCGCTTTGGATGCAGACTCGTTCGAGCGCAGTAACATTTTGTTTTTCAGATCATTCGTCCCCATGGCCCGCTTCTGAGGCTCAAGCCTGTCGCCTAAATTGGCAATTCCGGCTTTTTCGTATATTCTACAAGCACATATGCTTTGGGGATCGTTCGCAGTCGCTGCGGGCGAGCTGAAGCGGGAGTTTTTTCAGTGAAAGGAAACCAATAGTGCGGATTTTATATTTAAGCTAAAAACGATCGTTTTTTGTATCATTATTGCGGTTGAAAATTTGTGGCGACCAATAAAATTGGCAAAATAATAAATTTAATGGAATGATATGAATCTTGAAGATTTAACTCCAGAGCAACGGCTCGCCATCGTCCGGGAAATTTACGCAAAGCGCGCGCGCGGAGACAATGAGCCTGGGCTTTTTTTCTTCCACGATAACGCGACGTATCGGCTGCTTGGCTCGCGCGCCTTGATCCCCGCCGCGGGCGTGCGGGTCGGCAAGGACGAAATTCGCCAGGCCTGGCGCGCCTTCGATATTGATTTCGAAATCGTGAATTTCGTCGTCGAGGATTTCGTCGTCGACATGCCGCGCACGTCCTACATGTCGTGGCAGATGACTTTGCGCCATCGCGGCACAGGCGTCGTGGTCGAACTCGAAGGCGTCGATCGCCTCAAGTGGCGCGACTTCAAAATCATCGACTGGACACGTTATTTCGATACTGCGCTGGTCGCCGCCCTCAGGCAGGGCGAGGAAGGCGATCCCAACGCATGATCAGCCGCCATTGCCCGTGACGTTATGAGCCGCGGGCGGCGGCGTGGGCGCTTCGCCGGCTTGACCGGGCGAATCCGGCAGGCCGTTCTCGATCTTGTCGAGAATCTTCGGCAGATCTTCCTTTTCAGGGTTGAGATCGCGCGCGTGGTTCCACTGGAATTTGGCGTCGAGCTTACGCCCGACACGCCAATAGGCGTCGCCGAGATGGTCGTTGATGACCGGATCGCCCGGCTTCAGTTCGATGGCGCGCTCCAGCAGGCGTAGCGATTCATCGAAATGGCCGAGCTTGTAATGGGCCCAGCCGAGCGAGTCGACGATATAGCCGTCCTCGGGCTGCAATTCGACAGCGCGGCGCAGCATCTTAAACGCCTCGTCGAGATGCAGGCCCTGGTCGACCCAGGAATAGCCGAGATAATTCAGGACCAGCGGCTGTTCGGGGTAAAGCTCCAGCGCCTTTTGCAGATCGGGCTCGGCCTTGTCCCAAAGCTTGGCGCGCTCGTAATCGACGCCCCGGAAATAATAGATCGCCCAGCGGCTCTTCTCTGTCGGGCTGGTCAGCGCGAGGACGTGCGTATAGGCGTCGGCCGATTCGACGAATTGCTTGTGCGTGCGCAATACGTCGGCAAGAGCGGAGAAGGCGTCGACGTTCTGCGGGTTCTCGGCGACGATTTCGCGCAGGCGCTTGATCGATTCGTCGGACTTGCCCATGGCGTCGAGCAGGAGAGCGATGCGGACATCGGTGGTGACGCGCAGCGGGCTGGCGTCCGGCACCTCGTCGTAGATTTCGATCGCCGATTCATATTGCTTGATCTTGGTATAGGCCTCGCCCAGCGTATCGAGGGCGAGCGCATTATCCGGCGCCAAAGCCAGGGCCAGGCGCAGGAAGACGATCGCGGCGATCTCATCGCCCTGCCGTCCCGCGGCGGCGCCCAGGCCATAGGCGCCGAGGCCGTAGAGGACCTCGGCCGCGCCGGCGTTGACGTTCTTGACCATCGGCTCGAGCTTCTTGCCCGTGGCGAGATCAGCGAGGGCGGCCAGCACGATGGGATTGCGCGGCTGGACCTTGGCGAAGGCGAGATAGACTTCCTTCGCTTCGTCCGTCTTGCCCTGCCGCGATAGATTGCGCGCATAAGCGTCCACCAGCCGCAGCGTGGTCTGGTCGCCCGCATAGGCGGCCTTGAGCCGGGCGCCGGCCTCCTGCGTCCGTCCGGCGACGTCGAGCATCAGTCCGGCGTGGAAATCGCGAAACACGGCGAAGCTTGGGTCGCTCATGGTGTCGACGAGCGCCAGCGCCTTCTTCGTCTCGCCGGAGCCGACATAACTCCAGGCAGTGAGCAGGATGGTCGTGAGGTCGCGCTGGGCGACGGCGACGCCGGCGTTCAGCTGGTTGCGGGCGGCGGCGAAGGATTTCGCCTTGAAGTCGCGCACGGCCAGAGTCAGGCGGGCCGAGGAATTGTGGGAATCGCGCGCCACAAGCTTCTGCGCCAGCGCGAAGGCGTCCGGCATGTCGCCATTGGCGAGCGCGGCGACGAAGGCGCGCTGAATCAGCTCGCTATTATTGGGGTCGGAGCGCAAGGACTCGCGCAGGAAGGTCGAGGCCGCCAGCGTGTCATGCTCTGCCTCGGCGACGCGCGCGGAGAGATAGTTTCCGGCTGGGCTTTCGCCGACCTCGAAGGGCGCCGATATCTCGACCGCCTGTCGCGCCTGGCTGGGGAAAGGGAGAAGGCCGAATGCGATGGCGAGGCCGAGCGCGACCTTCTTGTTCACGGAAGCGGATTTGAATTGCACGAAACCGGACTTTCCCAAACGCGCGGCGAGTCGCGCGCTTTTCGATGTTGGACCCGAGGAAGATGGCGTTTTTACGCCGTCAGGGCAAGGGCGGCTCAGCCGATTTCAATATCCAGGCCAAGATCAAGCACCGGCGCGGAATGGGTGAGGGCGCCGGAGGAAATCAGGTCAATGCCGGTTTCCGCGACCTCGCGCAATCCGCCCAGATGAATGCCGCCGGACGCCTCCGCCTTCATCCGGCCGCCGATCATCGCCACGGCCTCGCGCAATTCCGCCGGGGTCATGTTGTCGAGCAGGACAGCGTCGGCGCCTTCCGATAGAACCTCGCGCAGCTGGTCGAGCGTGTCGACTTCGATCTCGATCTTGACCAGATGGCCGACAAAGGCCTTGGCCGCACGCAGGGCGGGGGCCACGCCGCCCGCGACCGCGATGTGATTGTCCTTGATGAGGACGGCGTCGTCCAGGCCGAAGCGGTGATTGACCCCGCCGCCGCAGCGCACCGCATATTTCTCGAAGGCGCGCAGGCCGGGCGTAGTTTTCCGCGTGCAGCAGATTTTGGCCTTGGTCGCCGCGACGGCCTCGGCGTAATGGGAGGTCAGGGTCGCGATTCCGCATAGCCGGCCAAGGAAGTTCAAGGCGACGCGCTCGGCGGAAAGAATGCCCCGGGCGGACCCCTCGATCCGCGCCAGCACGGCGCCGGGCGCGAAATGATCGCCGTCCTGCGCCAGAGCCTCGAAGCGCAGGGTCGGATCGACCAGTTCGAACGCCTTGCGGGCGAGGCCGAGTCCGGCCAGCACGCCGGGCTTTTTGCGCGCGGCGATGACGGCCCTTGCCTGGGCCGAGGCCGGAATGGTGGCTTGCGAGGTGATGTCGCCGGCGCGGCCGAAATCTTCCGCGAGCGCGGCGCGCACGGCTTCTTCGACCAGATGGGGATTGAGTTCGGGCAGGTTCATGCGGCCTCGGAAGCGGCGACGGTGCGGGCGAGGCGCAGGGCCTCGTCGAGCGTGATGACGGAACGATGCGCCTGGGCGGGATCGGCCGACGGGAAATCGGTGCGGAAATGGCCGCCGCGGCTTTCGCGGCGCAGATAGGCGCTGGCGGCGACGAGAAGCGCGGCCTCGGCGCGGTTGCGCAGATCGGCGGAGCCTTCGGCCAGCGCCTTGTCGCGCAGGGCGTAAAGGGCGCGCAGGGCCTCGCGCAGGCCGACAGCGTCGCGCAGCACGCCGACATGGCGGGACATGATGCGGCGCACTTCCGTCACGCTCTCCGCGTCGGCTCGCGCGGGCGTTTCGGCCGGCGTTACGGGCTGTGGGGCCTTGGGGGCAGGCAGGCCGGGCAGGGTCTCGGCGATGTCGCGCGCGACGCGGTCGGCGAAGACGACCGCCTCCAGCAGGGAGTTGGAGGCGAGGCGATTGGCGCCATGCAGGCCGGTCGAGGCGACCTCGCCCGCGGCCCACAGGCCGGGCAGGGAAGTCCGGCCCTTCGCGTCGGTCCAGATCCCGCCCATGTGATAATGTTCCGCCGGGGCGATCGGGATCGGCTGGCGGGCGGGATCGACGCCGGCTGAGCGGCAGGTCGCCGCGACATTGGGGAATTTTTCCGCGAAGGCGGCGCCGACCGCTTCCGTCGCGTCGAGAAAGGCGCCGCGCCCGGCGGCGATTTCGGCGAAAACGCCGCGCGCCACGACGTCGCGCGGGGCAAGCTCGGCGTCCTTGTGCAAGGCGGGCATGAAGCGTTTGCCGGCGCGATTGACCAGAATGGCGCCTTCGCCGCGCAATGCTTCGGTCGCCAGCGGCGCGGGGTCGCGGCCGATATCGATGGCGGTCGGATGGAACTGCACGAATTCGGCGTCGGCGATGCGCGCCCCGGCGCGCGCCGCGAAGGCCAGAGCCGCGCCATTGGCTTGCGGCGGATTGGTGGTCAGGGCGTAAAGCGCGCCGATGCCGCCGCTGGCGAGAACGGTGGCCCGGGCGGGAAAGGCGCGCAAGCGCCCTGAGGCGTCGCGGGCCAGAACCCCGGCGACGCGGCCAGACTGGAGGATCAGGTCCTCGGCGACGAGATTTTCATGGATCGTGATGGAGGGCGTGCGCCGCACGGCGGCGATCAGGGCCTGCATGATGGCGGCGCCGGCGCCGTCGCCCTTGACCCGCACGATGCGTCGCGCCGAGTGGGCGGCCTCCCGCGAGGGGGTGAGATTGCCGGCGGAATCGTGATCGAAGGGCGCGCCGATGCGCAGTAGGTCGTCGACGCGCGCCCGCGCCTCGCGGGCGACGGACAGAGCGGTTTCATCGTCGACAATGCCAGCGCCGGCGGCCTTGGTGTCGGCGGCGTGAAGCTCCGGACTGTCGCCTTCGGCCACTGCGGCGGCGATGCCGCCCTGGGCCCAGACGGACGAGGCGCCCTGGCCAATGGGCGCGGCGGCAAGAATGGCGACCGGGCGCGGCGCCAGTTTCAGGGCGCAGAACAGGCCGGCCAAACCGCCGCCGACGATCAGGATGTCGGGTTCTGACATTTCAGGCCTCCTTCTCTCCAGCGCCAAGGAGCGCCGCGCGGGAGAGCGCTCGGAAGAGCGAAAGACCCGCTTACTTCAGCTCGATCATTCGTTCGACCGAGCGGCGGGCGCGCTGGGCGAGGAGCGGGTCGATGGTCACTTCCTCGCGCATATAGACGAGGCTGTCGAGGATTTTCGGCAGCGTGATCCGCTTCATGTGCGGGCAGAGATTGCAGGGGCGCACGAAATCCACGCCGGGGTTTTCCGCCGCGACATTATCGGCCATCGAGCATTCGGTCACGAGCAGCACGCGCTTCGGCTTGCGCGTCTTGACGTAATCGATCATGGCCGCGGTCGAGCCGGAGAAGTCGCAGACGTCCACGACTTCCGGCGGGCATTCCGGATGCGCGATCAGCTCGATCGAGGGGTCGTCCGCGCGATAGCGCAGCAGCTCCTCGGCGGTGAAGCGCTCGTGCACCTCGCAGGCGCCGCGCCAGGCGATGATCTTCACCTTGGTCTGGCGCGCGACATTGGCCGCGAGGAAGCGGTCGGGAACCATGATGACCGTGTCGGTTCCAAGGCTCTCGACGACCTTCACGGCGTTGGATGAGGTGCAGCAGATGTCCACTTCCGCTTTCACGTCGGCGGAGGTGTTGACATAGGCGACGACAGGAACGCCCGGATATTTGCGGCGCAGGGCGCGCACGTCCGCTCCGGTGATGGAGGCGGCGAGCGAACAGCCGGCGCGCGAATCCGGGATCAGCACGGTCTTGTCCGGGCTGAGCAGCTTCGAGGTCTCGGCCATGAAATGCACGCCGCCCTGCACGATGATGTCGGCGTCGGACTGGCCGGCGAGGCGGGCGAGCTGGAGCGAGTCGCCGACCACGTCGGCGACGCAATTATAGATCTCCGGCGTCTGGTAATTATGGGCCAGGATGACGGCGTTGCGCTGCTTCTTCAGCTCGTTGATCGCCTTCACATAGGGGGCGTGGAAGGGCCATTCGATCGGCGGGATGATCGACTTGACCTTTTCATAGAGATGCGCGGTCTCGCGGGCCACTTCCGGCGTCCAGGCGAGATTGGGCATCGGAAGGACGCCATGGCGCAGGGCGGCCGGACCCGGCTGGGCCGAAGGCTGCTCGGACATCTGGGCCGCCGAACGACGCAAAGACGAAAGAACCTGCATGACGCTCACCCCCTGTTATGCTCAACGTGAGCATAACTACAACCGATAAAAAGGCCGTCGGAACGGCTCTTCAGGATGCTCTCCTGTTCACACTTCCTACATATACTCATTGTGAGTATAAAGGCAAGGCCGGTCGGTCGCGAATCTTTCAGCCTTTGCGACCCCGCCAAAACGTCCCGGCGGACCAATCCGTCAACCTTTTCCATATAGGCTTCGCCGTCTCGTTTTGGGATGACGGCATGACGGATTCGGCTGTTTTTCATGATTCCGCCGCGCAGGATGCGCCGGTGCGGCGGAATTTGCTGCTGCGCCGCCTGATCCTGCCCGCGCTCGCCTCCGCGCCGGCGCTCGACTGGCCGCTTGCGTTTCTGGCCGGCCTTGGGATTTTCGCCCTTCTGCTGCCTTCCATCGCGAGCCTGATGGCCGATCCGGACATGCTCTGGCATATCCGCACCGGGCAGGACATTCTCGCCTCGGGCCGTTTCCCGACCGTCGATACCTATTCCTGGACCATGGCCGGTCAGCCCTGGATCGCCAAGGAATGGCTGTCGCAGGTTCTTTATGCGCTGGCTTTCCAGCTCGCGGGCTGGTCCGGCGCGGCGCTGCTCGCCCTTTGCGCCGCCAGCGCGGCCTATGCGATCATCTTCGCCAATATCGAGCGCCGTGCCGGCGCGCTCTTCGCGCTCGCCGCGATCGTCGCCATCGCGCTGGCGGGCAATTTTCACCTGCTCGCGCGCCCGCACGTGCTGGCGTGGCCCGTCGTGGCCCTGTTTGCCGCGCAATTGCTGGACGCCGCCGAGCAGGGCCGCGCGCCGCGTTTGCGCGCCGCGCTTTTGATGACGCTCTGGGCCAATCTGCACGGCTCCTTCCTGTTCGGCTTCATTCTGACGCCCTTTTTCGCCTGGGAGGCCCTGGCGCGCACGGAAGGCTCGCGTATGCGGCTTGCCCTGCGCTGGCTGGCCTTCGCCTTGGCTTGCGGTCTGGCGGCGTTGATCCATCCCTATGGCTGGGGCGTGATCGCCGCCGCGCGCGGCGTCCTCGAACTCGGCCCGGCGATGAGCCTGATCGTCGAATGGCGCCCGCAGAATTTCGCGGGCTTCGGCCATTTCGAATTCATCCTGCTGCTCGGAATCGGCGCCGCGCTGCTCAGCGGCTTGCGCTTGCCCGCGCCCCGCGTCGCCCTTCTGGTTGCGCTGCTGCATTCCATGCTTGCCCATGTGCGGCAGGAAACGCTTGGCCTGATGGTCATCGCCCTGCTGCTCGGCGCGCCGGTAGCGGCTCTGGGCGGCGTCATGGGCTTGCCGCGTGAAAAACGCCCGCTGGCGGCATTCGGCGTTGCATTATTGCTCGCGGTCACGGCTGCAATGGCGGTTTGGCAGGGGCCTTTGACTCTGCCCGAAGAGGTCGCGCCGCAGGCCGCGCTTGACGCCGCCCGCGCCGCCGGCGCCAAGGGCGGGGTGCTGAACGAGGATCGATTCGGCGGCTTTCTCGTCAGCCGGCATGTGCCGACCTATGTCGATGGCCGCGCCGAACTGTTCGGCATGATGCATTACGACCTGTCGCTGGCGGTCGCCGGCCGCAAGCCCGAAACGCTGGCGGCTTTGCTGGCCAATCCGAAGATCGGCTGGACACTGCTGCCAAGCGTTATGCCGGCCAATCAGGTTCTCGCCGCCTCGCCCGACTGGCGGCAGGTTTTCCGCGATGACGTCGCGACCGTTTTCGTGCGCCGTTAAAACCAATTTTCGCTTGCGAGAACTGGTTAGGAACGAGTGCGAAAGGGCGTCGAAAGACGCCCGCCTTTCGACGGGCTTCTGGCCGAGCTTATGCGAGGGGACGTTGATTGCGGCTTACCGCGATCAACGAATCAGAAAATCAAGTAATCACGCTGGGCTTTTCGCGCCCGGTATGTCCGCGAATGTCCGCGATCTTTTCCGCGCAGGCGATGAGATCGGCGAGCGCGGACTGCGTTTCCAGATCGTGCCGCGCCGGGTCGGGCTCATAGCGTTCGATATAGACGCGCAGCGTCGCGCCCGAGGTGCCGGTGCCGGAGAGGCGATAGACGATGCGCGAGCCGTCCGCGAAGAGAATACGGATTCCCTGCTGTTTCGAAACCGAGCCGTCGACGGGATCGCTATAGGCGAAATCATCGGCCGCTTCGATCTTGAGCGCGCCGAAGCTCGTTCCCGCAAGCGCCGGCAGTTTTGCGCGCAGATCGGCGATGAGGGCATTGGCGCCGTCGCTCGCCACTTCCTCGTAATCGTGGCGCGAATAATAATTGCGGCCATATTCGGCCCAATGCGCACGCACAATCTCCTTCACGCTCTGCTGGCGCGCCGCGAGAATGTTGAGCCACATCAGCACGGCCCAGAGGCCGTCCTTCTCGCGGACGTGGTTGGAGCCTGAGCCCGCGCTTTCCTCGCCGCAGATCGTGACCTTGCCCGCGTCGAGCAGGTTGCCGAAGAATTTCCAGCCGGTCGGCGTCTCGTACAGACCGATCTTCAGCTTTTCGGCGACGCGGTCGGCGGCGCCGCTGGTGGGCATCGAGCGCGCGACCCCGGCGATGCCGGCGTTGTAGCCCGGCGCGAGATGGGCGTTGGCGGCGATGATCGCCAGCGAATCCGACGGCGTGACGAACTGGCCGCGCCCGATGATCAGGTTGCGGTCGCCGTCGCCGTCCGAGGCGGCGCAGAGGTCGGGCGACTCCGCCGACATGGCGAGATCATAGAGGTGTTTGGCGTGGACCAGATTGGGGTCGGGGTGATGGCCGCCGAAATCGGGCAGGGGCTCGGCGTTGACCACGCTGCCGGGCGCTGCGCCCAGCGCGTCCTCGAAAATCGCCTTGGCGTAGGGGCCGGTCACCGCGCTCATGGCGTCGAATTTCAGCGTGAAGCCGTCACGGAACGTGCGCGCGATGGCCGGGAAGTCGAACAGGCTTTCCATCAGCGCCTTGTAGACCGCGACCGGATCGACGATCCGAACAACTGCCCCGCCGACCCGCGTCTCGCCGAGTGCGTCGAGATCGACGTCGGGCGCCTCGATGGTCTGGTAGCTCTCGATGCTCTTGCTATGGGCGAAAATCGCCTCGGTGATCTTTTCCGGGGCGGGGCCGCCGTTGGAAATATTATATTTAATGCCGAAATCCTCGTCCGGCCCGCCCGGATTATGGCTGGCGGACAGCACGATGCCGCCGAACGCCTTTTCCGCGCGAATGAGCGCCGAGGCCGCCGGCGTCGAGAGGATGCCGCCGCGTCCGATCAGGACTTCGCCGAATCCATTGGCCGCCGCCATGCGGATCACGATCTGGATCGCCTCGCGGTTGAAGAAGCGCCCGTCGCCGCCGACCACCAGCGTCTTGCCCCCAAAACCTTCGAGCGAGCTGAAGATCGACTGGACGAAATTGGCCAGATAATGCGGCTGCTGGAAAACTTTCGTCTTCTTCCGCAGGCCAGAGGTGCCGGGACGCTGGTCGGCGAAGGGTTTCGTGGCGATGGTCAGGACGTTCTGGAGCGAAAGATTCATGCGGCGGGGTTCCGTATGGGATTCGATCTCGATGGGCCGGGGCGAACCGACGAGGGATTTCATGCCAGTTCAATCGCTGTCGCGCCAGCGCGGCTTTTGGCGAAAGGACGGCTTCGTTGACGCCTAGGCCGGTTCGGGCCGGCTTTCCTTGGCTTCCAGCGGCACCTCGACCTCCTGCTTTGTTTGGGCCTCCCGCCGCGATTGCGCCTCCTGCCGCGCCTGAACGCGCCAGACCGCAAGGCAGATCAGGGCCACCGGAATCCCGATGCAGGAGGTGGCGATGAAAAAGGCCGGATAGCCGAAGGCGGCGACGGCGAAGCCGGAAAAGCCGCCCAAAATCTTGCCGGGCAAGGCGTAGAGCGAGGACAGCAGGGCGTATTGCGCTGCCGCGTAAAGCGGCGAAGTCAGCGAGGACATGAAGGCGATCAGGGCCGTTCCGGCGAAGCCGCCAGCGAAATTCTCGACGCAGATCGCCAGGGTCAGCATCTTGAGGCTGGCGCCGGTCGCCGCGAGCGCAGCGAGGCTCAGATGCGAGGCGCTTGCCGCGATTCCGCCAATCAGCAGCGAGGGCATCAGGCCGAAACGCGCGACGGCGACGCCGCCTGCGGCGATGCCGCCCAGCCCGACCCAGAAGCCGAACAATTTGGTGACGGTGGCGATGTCGGCCTTCGAAAAGCCGAGGTCGATATAGAGCGGATTGGCCATCACGCCGGAGACGAAATCCGGCAGGCGGTAGATGGCGAGCAGGCAGAGGAACAGCAGCGCGAAGCGGCCATTGCGGCGGAAGAAATCCTTCAACGGATCGGCATAGGCCGCAAAAACATTGTCGTGGCCGTCGCGCCGCGCCACCACATGGGCGGCGGGTTCGGGCGCCAGCAGGCTCGCGCCGAGGCCGACCGCCATCATTCCGGCCATGGCGAGATAGGCGGCGCGCCAACTTGCGAATTGCGCGAGATAGAGCGCGCCCGCGCCCGCGCAGAGAATGGCGAATTTATAGCCGACCTGGCTCGCCGCCGACATTTCGCCCTGCTTTTCCGGCGGGGCGACGGCGATGCGCCAGCCGTCGATCACGACATCCTGGGTCGCGGCGAAAAAGCCGAGGCAGAACGCAAAACCAATGGTGTAAAGCAGGTTGTTAGCCGGATCGCCGAAGGCCAAAGCGCAAAGGCAGAGAGCGATGGCGCCTTGCGTGAGGACCATCCAGCCGCGCCGCCGCCCGAGCCAGCGGCCGACAATCGGCGCATCATAGCGGTCGAGCAGGGGCGCCCACAGGAATTTGAAGGAATAGGCCAGCGCCACCCAGCTCATCAGGCCGATATGCTCCTTGGCGACGCCGACTTCGCGCAGCCAGGCCGATTGGGTCGAGAAGACGAGCAGGAACGGCAGGCCGGAAGAAAAGCCCAGCGCCAGCATGAGCGCGAGCCTGCGGTCGGCGAAGACGCGGAATATCGATCTGGAGGGCGATTCGGCCTGCATGGCGCGAATATGCCATGGACCTGCGACAAAAGCGAAAAGCGGCTTAGGCGTTTTTCCATCGTCTTTATGGGTTTTCTCAAAGATTGCTGCTATTTTGTCCGGATTCGGCGCCAAATCGCGGGAACGGGACATATGCTGACCAACAAGGGGAAATACGGGCTGAAGGCGATGGTCCATCTCGCCGGGCTGGTTCCGGGCGCGCTTGCGCAGGTTCAGGACATGGCAGATGCCAATAATATCCCCAAGAAGTTCCTCGACCAGATCCTCTCGGAATTGCGCAACGCCGGCCTGGTGTTTTCGAAAAAGGGCAAGGGCGGAGGCTATGCTTTGGCGCGGCAGGCGAGCCAGATCACCGTGGGCAATATCGTGCGCGTGCTTGACGGACCGCTGGCGCCGATTCAATGCGCCAGCGTCACCGCCTATCGCGCCTGCGACGATTGCTCCGACGAGCGCACCTGCGCGGTGCGGCTGATGATGGTCAAGGCGCGCAACGCCATCGCGGAAGTGCTCGACAACCACAGCTTGGCCGACATGCGCGCCCTGGGCTCGCCGCTTGACGCGGCGCTGGCTTTTCAGATCTGATCGGCGGCGGCGCGATTTTCCCCCTGCGCCCAAAGGCGGGGCAGCAGGCGGCGCGCGATCTTGCCGTTTTTGGTGCGCGGCAGGCTTTGCAAAGCCATATAAAGCTTCGGGTTCTTGTAGGCGGCGAGATGTTCCGCGCAATGGTGGGCGAGGGCTTGCTCATCGAGCGCCGCGCCTGGCGCGAGCACGATAAAGGCGCAGATGACCGAAACGTCCTCGCGCACCTGGCGCTCCGCGACCGCGACATCGGCCACGCCCGGCGCATGGCTCAGCACGGCTTCGACTTCCGCCGGCGAAACGCGGTAGCCTTGCGCGTTCATCAGGTCGTCGGCGCGCCCGTGCAGCCAGAGATAGCCGTCCGCATCCATTTCCGCGACGTCGCCGCCCAGGAACCAGTCGCCGCGAAACACCTCCGCCTCGGCCTCAGGTCGGTTCCAGTAGCCCAACATCAGGCCGGGGTCCGAGCGATGGACCGCGATCAGCCCGCTTTCGCCCGCCGCCAGCGGCGTCTCGCCGGCCTCCAGCGGCAGGATGACGACCTTGCGGCCCGGCTGCGGCTTGCCCGGAGAGCCGGGGCGGGGCGCGATGGTCGGGCCGCTGGAAATATAAGTCGAAATTTCGCTCATCCCGAGCGCTTCATAGAGTGGCTTGCCGAGACGCTCGCGGAACTGCGCCTGCAAGGCGGGGGCGAGCGCCTCGCCGGCAGTGAGGCCGTGACGCAGGCTGGCCAGATTTTCCGCCGTGCAGGAGGGCTGGCGCAGCATCTGGCGATAGACGCCGGGGACGGCGGCGAACAGCGTCGCGGAAAAACGCCTGATCAGCAGCGGCCACACGGCCGGATCGGCCGGGCCATTGTAGATTACCGCCGTAGCGCCGCGTGAAAATGGGTCCATCAACCCGACGCCGAGCGTGTAGGTCCAATTGATCGCGCCCGCGTGCAGCATGACGTCGGCGCCGGTCAGGCCGAGCCAATGGTCCAGCATCGGCGCGCGGCCGAGAATTACGCGCTGGGCGTGCAGCACGCCCTTCGGCCGGCTGGCGGTGCCGGACGTGTAGATCAGATAGGCCGGGTCGTCCGACGCGGTTGCGGCGTAGTCGCGCGGCGGAAAGGCGGCGAGGCGAGCGAGTTCGGCGTCGTCGATGATCCGGGCGCCATGGGCGGTCAGGCCGTCCGAGCAGATGAGGGCGGCGGCGCCGGAATCCGCCGCCAGAAAATCGGCCTCCTCCTCCGTGAGTTGCGAAGAGGAGGGCAAGGCGACCAGCCCGGCGCCGACGCAGGCGAAAAAGCTCAGCACATAGAAGAGGTCGTTGCCGCGCCGGATCATGACCCGCGCGCCGGACGGCAGGCCGAGCGAGGACAGGCCGGCGGCGAGGCGGCGCACGGCGAGATCGAGTTCACCATAGCTCAGGCGACGGTCGTGGGCGCCGTCGGTCAGGACCAGCGCGGTCTTGCCCGAATGGCGGGCGGCGTTTTCGGCGAGGCAGAACGCGGCGAGGTTGAACGGGGCGGTCATGACGGGAAAAGACCAGACCTTCATGGTGCTGTCACCTGATTTTCATAGGCAGGCGAGATCAATCGCGGCCGAAAGGAAAGCCGATGTCTCAGTCGATGCAAGTCGAAAGTCTGAACGCCCGCAAAACCTATGAGCGCATCGCCTCGATCTACGACCTGCTCGACGCGCCCTATGAGATCGGCTGGAAACGCGCCTTGCGTCGCCGCATGTTCGAGGGCCTGCAGGGCGCCATTCTCGACGCCGGCTGCGGCACCGGCTGCAATTTTCTGGCCTATCCGGACGGCGTGAAGGCCTCGGGCTGCGACGCCAGCGCCGCCATGCTGGAGCGCGCGCGGGCGCGGGCCGACAAGCTCGGCATGATCGTTGAGTTGCGCTGCTCCGACCTTACCCGGCTCGATTGGGCTGACAACACTTTCGACGGCATCGTCGCCACTTTCGTCTTCGCCTGTATCGAGGACCATGAACAGGCGGCGGCGCTGTCCGAATTGCGCCGCGTCTGCAATCCGGACGGCGAAATCCGCATCGTCGATTACCGCCTCTCGCCGCGCCCGCTGGTGCGCGCCCGCCAGAAGCTGATGTCGGCCTGGCTCAATGGAACCTTCGCCGCGACCTATACGCCGACCACCGAAAACTATTTCGAAGCGGCGGGCCTTGAGGTGATCGAGGAGAAATATATCCGCAGCGACGTGCTGAAAATGATCCGCCTGCGCCCGCGCAAGGCGAACTGACGCCGCCTCGCCGTCACCGGAACGCCGAAGCGCCGCTCGCAAGAGCGGCGCTTTTTTCGTGCTGTCTCGTTTCTCGCCATGTCCCGCGCAAAAGAAAGGGGCGGCCGATCGGCCGCCCCTTGGCTTATTGAAAGTTGGGCTTGCGATCAGAAGATGGTGCGGAAGAACCAGTAGAGGCCGCCCGAGAGCAGCATGGCGCAGGGCAGGGTCAGCACCCAGGCCAGCGCCAGATTGCGCAGGGTGGTGAGCTGGAGGCCCGAGCCATTGGCCGCCATGGTTCCGGCGACGCCAGAGGACAGCACGTGGGTGGTGGAGACCGGCAGGCCGAAGGCGTCGGCGGCGCCGATCGTGGTCATGGCCACCAGTTCCGCCGAGGCGCCCTGGGCGTAGGTGAGGTGGGTCTTGCCGATCTTCTCGCCGACGGTGACGACGATGCGCTTCCAGCCCACCATGGTGCCGAGGCCGAGCGCGATGGCGACGACGATCTTCACCCAGGTCGGGATGAACCGGGTCGCCTGGTCCATCGAGCCCTTGTAGCTCTTCAAAGTCGCCGTGTCGGAGGCCGAAAGTTCGGCTTCCTTGTCCTTCATCAGGAAGCGGATGGCTTCGGAAGTCAGGTACATGTCGTTACGGGTGTTGCCGACCTGGTCGAGCGGCACCTTGTCGATCGAGCCGTAGGATTTCACCTGATTGGCGATATCCCGGATCAGCACGGACAGCGCGGGGAATGTGCCGCCGGTGATCTCGTGACGCGAGATATAGGCCGTCACGACGGGGCGCGGGTCGCCGATGATGTTGTAGCCGGCGGCGTGGGCGTCCACGACCTTCGAGGCGGCGGTCGAGGACTGCACGAACTGCTCGATATGGCTCGCCGGCAGCGAGCGATTGAGGGCGTAGGCGGTGGGGACCGTGCCGATCAGGATCAGCATGATCAGGCCCATGCCCTTCTGGCCGTCGTTGGAGCCATGGGCGAAGGAGACGCCGGTGCAGGTGAAGATCAGCAGCGAGCGGATCCACAGCGGTGGCTTGGCTTCGCCGGTCGGGGCGGAATAAAGCTCCGGCTTGCGGATCAGCAGCTTCATCAGCAGCAACAGGCCGGCGGCGCAGACGAAGCCGACCAGCGGCGACAGCAGCAGGGCGTAGCCGATTTCGGTCGCCTTGCCCCAATCCACGCCCGAAGTTCCATCTCGGCCGCGCATAAGCGCATTGGCGACGCCGACGCCGATGATCGAGCCGATCAGGGTGTGCGACGACGAGGCCGGCAGGCCCAGCCACCAGGTGCCGAGGTTCCAGATGATCGCCGCGATGAGCAAGGCGAAGACCATGGAGAAGCCGGCGTCCGATCCAACCTGCAGGATCAGCTCGACCGGCAGCAGCGAGACGATGCCGAAGGCCACCGCGCCGCTGGAGGTCAGGACGCCCAGAAAGTTGAAAAAGCCGGACCAGGCCACGGCGAAATTCGCCGGCAGCGAATGGGTGTAAATGACGGTCGCAACCGCATTGGCGGTGTCATGGAAGCCGTTGACGAATTCGAAGCCGAGCGCGATCAGCAGCGCGACGCCGAGCATGAGGAAGGGCCAGAACCTGGCCGCGTGAATCTCCTGTCCCATGTCCGCATAGATCGACCAGGCGGCGTAGAGCAGGGCGGCGACGCCAATGGCGATCAGGGCCCAGACGGTTTTCGGTTCGGCGGGATGGTCGAGATTGGGGCGAACGACGGCCGGTTGGACCTCGTCTTGCGTCGCTGCGGTCATGATCGCTTCCTTGCGGGAGGGGAACTGATCGCGAATATGCCGACTAAAATTACATGCGGATGACACAAGCCGCTCAGGCCGGCCCAGAGACGGGTCCCGGCCGGTCAAAGCCTTAAAAATGACGCCGGGAGCGCCTCGTCAGCCGGCGGCGCGGCGAAGCGAACGGTCGTCCGGGTCCACATGGCAGCGGATGACGCTGTTGGGCCGGTTCGGCACGTCGGGCGTCTCGGGATCGAAAAAGGCGACGAGGTTGCGGCCCGCGCGCTTAGCGACATAGAGGGCGGCGTCGGCGCGGCGCAGGAGGTCGTCGATGTCATCGCGGGGCGCGCCGATAGCCACGCCGAAACTGCAGGTCACGGTGAGGTCAGCGGTCTCGACGTTGATTTCGCGCGCGGCGATCTCACCGCGCAGGGCTTCGGCGGCGAGCCAGGCCTCGTCAGGATCGCCCTGCGGAAGCAGCAGGGCGAATTCCTCGCCGCCGAGCCGTCCTGCAAGCTCGCCCCGGCCGATCAGGCATTGGGCGACAGCGCGCAGGGCCGTGTCGCCCGCGGCGTGGCCGAACCGGTCGTTGATCGACTTGAAATGGTCGATGTCCACCATGATCGCCGCGAGCGGCGCCGCGGCTTCCCGGCACATTTTGACCGCCCGTTCGAAGAAGGCGGGGCGGTTCAGCATCCCGGTCAAGCTGTCGCGCGTCGCCATTTCCACCAGTTTCAACTGCATCTGGTTGAAACGCTCGGCGGAGCGAAGGCGGGCGTAAAGCTCGTCGGCGGATAGCGGCAATTGCAGCACGTCGTCGGCGCCGCAATCCAGCGCCTCGACCATATTGTCCGACGACATGGGCTTGGACAGCAGGCCGATGTAAATCGGACGCTCGAAGCTCGCCAGGAGGCGCCCCTCCCAGCAGATCTCCATGCCTGCCATGGCGCTTTCCGCGCCGGCGACGATGAAAGCGTTGGCCGCCTGATCCTCCTTCAGATGGGCCAATGCGCGCCCGGCCTCCGCGAAGCCGATCACCTCATGGCCCCGCGTCTCCAGAATCGCGGCGATCGACTCCCTCAGGGGCCGCTGGGCCGCCACGAGCACTACGCGCATCGAGCCGTTCTCCATGGTCGTCGGGCAGGAAACCAAGACGAGGCGGCGATCAGAGCCAGAGCCTCCAGCCCCAGATTAGGCCGAAAAGATGAGCGAGCCGTTAAGGCCGAGGCGCCCCGGGACGGGCGCGCCGGCAAGGCTTGCGGGGGCGGCGGCCAGCCAGCCTCGCGCAAGCCTCGAGGCGCAAAAAAGCGATCGAACGCAGCCTCGGAGATGGAAAGATGGGTCTTTACGACGCCATGAACGCCAGCGTGACGGGCATGGCCGCCCAGTCGAACTATCTGACCAATGTGGGCCAGAATATCGCGAATTCCGGCACTGCAGGCTACAAGCAGGCCGATACGGAATTTTCCACTCTGGTCGACGAGGCCGGGGTGGGCCAGACGTCCGCCGGCGGCGTGATGACCAGCACCCGCCTCGATGTCGCGAAGCAGGGCACCCTCACCGGAACCAGTTCGTCCACTGATCTCGCGGTCTCGGGCAATGGCTTTTTCGTCGTCTCCGACGCCTCCGGCCAGCAATATCTGACCCGCGCGCGCTCCTTCGTCCCGGACAAGAACGGCGATCTGGTCAATGCCGCCGGCTATTACCTCAATGGCTACAGCCTGGCCAATGGCGCGCCGACCATGGCGGCCAATTCGCTCGCCGGCATGCAGATCGTCAATGTCAATTCGACCACGCTCTCGGCCACGCCGACGACGACCGGAACGCTAACGGCCAATCTGCCTTCGACGGACTCCGCCATCGCTCCGTTGGACATTCTGTTCGGCCTGCGCAGCGCGCTGGCCGCCGGCAATCATTACATGGCCCATAAATGCGGCTTCACCGCGCCCCTGCTGACGCGGGAGCTGATGGCCGCCGGCTTCGCCTCGGTGGCCCATCTGCGCCGTCCGGCGTCCTTCAATCTCTGGGCCGTCGCCAGCGAATCGCCGCTCGCGGAGCCTGTCCTGGGCCAATTGGCCGAGTCGCACCCGCCCAATTAGGCCGGCTCGCGCATCCCCGTTCAAGCCGCCAACAGGACGTGCGAAATCGTGCATTTTCTGTCGTTTCTTCCCGCGTGGGAAAAGCCGCATCTTTTTCACATATTGTGGGACCTTTCCGAAGCCGGTATCAAATCGCTCATACGGAAATGCGATTATATCGATGACGAAAGGCGCCCACATGGCAAACACGACAGCGGAGCTCGAGGCGCTCCTCATGCAGCGGTCGCTGACAGATCCGCAGCTTCTCGCGGCGGCTGAAACCTCGGCTGACTACCGGATCCTTCCCGACGCGACGGTCGTCAAGATTGGCGGCCAGAGCGTGATCGACCGCGGCCGCGACGCCGTCTATCCGCTGGTCGACGAGATCGTCGCCTGCCGCAAGAACCATCAGATGCTGATCGGCACCGGCGCCGGCACCCGCGCCCGCCACCTCTATTCGGTCGCCGCGGGGCTGAACCTGCCCGCCGGCGTGCTGTCGCAGCTCGGCGCCTCGGTCGCCAACCAGAACGCCGTCATGCTCGGGCAATTGCTGGCCAAATACGGCATTTCCGACGTCACCGGCGCCGGCCTCTCGGCCGTGCCGCTCTATCTGACCGAAGTGAACGCCGTTATCTTCAGCGGCATGCCGCCCTATGGCCTGTGGACCCGCACGGCGGGCGAAGGCGTCATTCCGCCCTATCGCACCGACGCCGGCTGTTACCTGGTCGCCGAGCAATTCGGCTGCAAGGCGATGATCTTCGTGAAGGACGAGAACGGCCTCTATACGGGCAATCCGAAGACCGACAAGGACGCCAAATTCATCCCGAAGATCTCGGTCGACGAGATGAAGGCGCGGGGCTTGCACGACTCGATCCTCGAATTCCCGATGCTCGACCTGCTGAAGGCGGCGCGTCACGTCCGTGAGGTGCAGGTCGTCAACGGCCTCGTCCCCGGCAATCTGACCCGCGCGTTGGCCGGCGAGCATGTCGGCACGATCATCACCGCGAGCTGAAGAGATTTCCGCCATGACCAACACCATCAAACACGTCACTTCGCCGCTCGCGCGCCAGACCCTGCTCGACAGCGAGCTCACCCGTCCCGTCGCCGGCGTCCGCCCGATCCGCCTGCTGCCCTGGCTCCAGGTCGTCAAGATCGGCGGCCGCGCCATCATGGATCGCGGCGCCGAGGCGATCCTGCCCGTGGTGGACGAATTGCGGAAGCTGCTGCCGGAGCATCGCCTGCTGATCCTGACCGGCGCCGGCGTGCGCGCCCGCCATCTCTATAGCGTCGGCCTCGACCTCGGCCTGCCTGTCGGCTCGCTCGCCCCGCTCGCCGCGACCGAGGCCGGCCAGAACGGGCATATCCTCGGCGCGCTGCTGGCGCCCGACGGCGTGTCCTATATCGAACACCCGACGGTGGCGAACCAGCTGGCGATCCACCTTCAGGCGGCCCGGGGCGTGGTGAGCAGCGGTTTCCCGCCCTATCACCACCACGAATTCCCGACGTCCCGCCTCCCGATCCATCGGGCGGACACCGGCGCCTTCCTGGTCGCCGATGCGCTGGGCGCGGCTGGCCTGACCATCGTCGAGGACGTGGACGGCGTCTATGATGTCGACCCGAGCGGCCCGAACGG
This sequence comes from Rhodoblastus sp. 17X3, assembly GCF_030056575.1. Taxonomy (GTDB): domain Bacteria; phylum Pseudomonadota; class Alphaproteobacteria; order Rhizobiales; family Beijerinckiaceae; genus Rhodoblastus. The sequence goes on from NZ_JASHHX010000012.1 coordinate 123,804, forward strand.
CGCCCAGGCCAAGCTGATCCGCGAGACGACCTCGGCGGAACTGCTCGACGCCCAGGGCACGCTGCCGATCGACCGCGCGCTGCCTGAGGTCATGGCGACGGCGCGTCACATCGAACGCGTGCAGATCGTCAACGGCCTCGTCCCGGGCCGCATCACCGCCGCCCTGCGCGGCGAGCATGTCGGCACCATCATCCACACCGGAGCGCGCCGGAACTAAGCGCCCCCCGACGCGCCGATCAGGCCAGTGAATACGCCAGCGGAGCAATAGCTTCGCCGGCGAACTGCCGATTCCCGAGCGCCAGAGAGCGCCGCTTTTTTTCCCATCAAAACCCCCGCGCAAGTTTGCCGGCCGAAGATCGCGCATCGCCCGCCCTTCAGCGCCGGAAGCCGGAATGAATTTGCGCGAACAAGTCGAACGCCTGATCTCGAACCTGCTGGCTCTGGGGCCGCGCCGCCTCGCGCTGCTGGCGGCGATCGGCGCGGCCGTTTTCGGACTGGTCGGCGCCGCCGGCTATTTCCTCAGCCGGCGCACCAATGAGATCCTTTATTCCGGCCTCGACAAGCAGGACGTCACCCGCATCGGCGCCGCCCTGAAGGACGCGGGGGTCGCCTTCGACGTCTCGGCCGACGGCGCCGCCGTCTATGTCGGCTATGGCGACACCGCCCGGGCGCGCATGCTGCTCGCCGAGCAGGGCCTGCCGCGTTCCGGCGGCACGGGCTATGAATTGTTCGACAAGCTCGGCTCGCTTGGCCTCACCTCCTTCATGCAGGAAATCACCCGCGTCCGGGCGCTTGAAGGCGAGTTGGCGCGGACCATCCAGACCATGCGCGGCGTCAAGGCGGCGCGGGTGCATCTGGTCATGCCCGACGAAGGCTCCTTCCGCCACGCCAAACAGCCGCCTTCGGCTTCGGTCGTGCTGCGCACGGAGGGCGCCGTCGGCCTCGTCCCGTGTGGCAGCTTTTTCGCCAGGATTTCGTGCGGCGCGAAACGACGCCTTTCGCGCTCTGGTGGACCGTCGGAAGACCGGGAGATCATGGCCGGTCGGCAAGCCGCAAGCGCGCAAGATCGGCGAGGGCGCTCTTCAGCAGGGCCTTCTGCGTCTCATCGATTCGTTCGCCGACGCCATCCTGCGAGAGGTCATCGAAGGTCTTCATCTTCGCCACGGCGTCGGCGAAGGACAGACTCGGCTTCTCGGCTATGGCCCGCCGTAGCGCGCGCATGAGATCCTGCGCGGATGCGCGGGCGTCAGCCGAAAGCGGGCCCGCGGCGGCGAAATTCGTTTCGAGCAGCTTCAGGCGCAGGATGGCGGGGCTGTCGGACTGGCTGGCGCAGGCGCGGTCGGGCGTAGGTGAAAGGGCAGCAATCATGAACGAACGAGCTTTCAGCTTTGGTCGCGTCGGAAGGAGCGCCGATCGTGGTGGCCTCATTCAAGGGCGCCGGCCTTTAGCGAAGCTTGCCGTTCCGGCGGGGCGGCTTGAGCGCCGCGTCCAGTTTCGCGTCAGCTTGAGCGGCGAAGATGGCTCAATGCTCAAGGAGGCGAATCGATGCCGCAAGACATAGTCAACGCCATGCGAAACCTGCGCGAGGAAATACGCCAGCGGCTGCTGCAGGCGCCCGAATATCGCGCGCTAGTCACGCTCGACAGGTCGATCGAAGAGATCTGCTCGATCATGCAGGAGGCGCCGGCTCCGGCGAGTTTGTCGCACCTACCCGCCGCCCGGACGGCTGCGCCAGAGCATCCGCCCATCGCGGTCCTCGAGCCAGCCGCCCAGCCGACGGCGCCGGCGCGCCATCACTCCATTGCGAACGCCTTCGCGGAAACGCTTGCCGCCAGGATGGAGCAGCGGCCCGCCGCCCGTCCGGCGCCGGCTTTTCCGCTCGCGGCGCGCGCCGCCGGCTGAGACTTCCCGCCTCGCTCCGAGCGGGCCAGCGGGTTTGGAAATTTCCGGCGTGGGCGCGAGGAGCGGCGATGAGCACATTCACTAATTATCTGACGATCGCGAATAATCTCAGCCGCTATCAGACGATGACGGCGGCGGATCCGACCGTTGCGCAGGCCAGCAAATATTTTCAGGACAATATCGCCCAGATCAAAACGATCGATCAGTTCGTCAATAACAAGCGCATTTTCACTTATGCGATGACAGCCTTCTTCACTTATGCGATGACAGCCTTCGGGCTGAGCGACATGACCTACGCCAAGAGCCTGATCAAGAAGTTGCTGGAGCAGGGCGCCACGCGTTCGGGCGCTCTGGCGAACACGCTGAATAACCCAAAAATCCTGGCGCTGGCCAAGGCGTTCAATTTCCAGCTCTATGGCGCCGACACCACGCAGACCATCGCCGCGACCAGCGACGTCGTGAACAAATATGTCATGCAGAGGCTTAAGGCCAATGCGGGGAACAAGAACGCGGGCGTTCAACTGGCGCTCTATTTCCAGCAGAACGCGTCAAAGATCACCAGCGGCTATTCGATCCTCGCGGATCCCAACCTGCTCAAAGTGGTCCAGACCACGCTTGGACTCTCGTCTTATACCTCGGTAGAGAATGTCGATCGCCAGGCGGCGCAATTCGACAAGCTGCTGAAATATTCCGATTTTCAAGATCCGGCCAAGGTCAGGAGTTTTCTCGAACGCTTCACCGCGCAATATGACGTCGCAAATCCCGGCGTGTCGGCCTCGCCGCTGGTCAGCGCGCTTGGATCGGGCTCCAGCGCGTCGGTCGGCTTCAGCGTCGATCTCCTGATGAGCCTGCAAAATCTCAAGCTGGGCGGCTGAGATGGGGGCTGCGGCGAGCGCGCAAGGCGATGACGCATGGGCGCTCTATCGGCGCGGGATGGAAGAACGGGCGGCCGGGCGGCTTGATGCGGCCATCGCAATGCTGGACCGGGCGCTTCAGCGCAGGCCCGATTTTCCCGAAGCCTTGTGTGCGGGCGCCTACATCTTGCAGATGCGGGGCCACGCAGCGGGCGCTCTGGCGTTTTACGAGCGCGCCCTGACCTTGCAGCCCGATGACGCAGTGGCGTGGTTCAATCGCGGAGGCCTGCTCATGGCGGCGGGCCGGGCGGAAGACGCGCTGCAAAGCCTTGAACGCGCCTGCGCCTTGCAGCCGGACAACGCCGGTTTTCACTGCAATCGCGGCGGAGCCCTGTTCGACCTTGGCCAGCTGGCCGAGGCCTCCGAAGCGTTTGAGCGCGCTGCGACGCTGGACCCAGGCTTGGCCAAGGCGCGGCTCAATCTTGGCAATGCGCTGATGCGCCTCGGATTTTATCACGACGCGCGCGAGGCTTATTTGCGGGCGATCGCCATCGAGCCTGTTTATGCCCTGGCCTATTGTGGGCTTGGCATCGTCTCGAAGGAACTTGGCCTCTTCGACGACGCGATGCGAGCCTTCGACCAGGCCTTGGCGTTTGATCCGAATTCGGAGGAAGCGCGCAGCAACAAGGGCTGCCTCCAGCTTCTCCTTGGCGATTTCGCCTCGGGCTGGGAGGGCTATGAATATCGCTGGACCAAGGGGAAGAGGCCGGTCCCCGTCTCGTCGGCCCGTTTCAATCTTGGCGCGCCCGAAAGCCTCGCGGGCCGGAAAATCCTGATCGTCAATGATCACGGCCTCGGCGACACCATCCAGTTTTTCCGCTATGTCGCGCTCCTCGCCCGCGCCGGCGCGCAGGTGACATTTGCCGGGCCACGCAAGATGCGCCGCCTGCTCGCCTCGGCGGGCGCGCCCGTCGTCTGGCGTGACGAATGCGATCTTTCCGGCGATTTCGACGCGGTCCTGGCGATCAGCTCGCTGCCGCGCGCCTGCGGGACGCGGCTCGATAATATTCCAGCCGAGACGCCATATCTGTTCGCCGAGCCAGACAGGCATGCCGTCTGGCGGGGCCGGTTATGTGGCGAAGGCTTGAAGGTCGGCCTGTGCTGGCGCGGCAATGTTGATTTTCGCGTCGATCCCCGCCGCTCCATCCCTCCGGAGGCGCTGACGCCTCTCGCGGGTCTTGAGGGCGCCCGGCTGTTCAGCCTCCAGAAAGGGGCTCGGGCGGAGGAGTTGCCGCCCGAATTGGCCCGAAAGGTGGAAAATCTCGGCGAAGAGCCCGATTCCGGTCCCTACGCTTTCATCGACACGGCGGCGATGATGACGGAACTGGATCTGATCGTGACCTGCGATACGTCCATCGCCCATCTCGCGGGGGCCTTGGGGCGTCCGGTCTGGGTCGCGCTGCGCCACATCGCGGAATGGCGCTGGCTCGACGGACGCGAGGACTCGCCCTGGTATCCGAAGATGCGCCTGTTTCGCTGCGCGCGGGGCGACGATTGGGCCGAGCCTTTAGGCCGAATGGCGGGCCAAATCCGAAAAGCTTGGGCGCTGCAATAAAATTTGCTATTGCAGTAAGTTATTGTATTAACGTATTAAATTTGATAAAACTCCCGTCGTGTCATTCGATTTTTCTACCGCTGTCGCAAAAAATTCGAAAAA
>NZ_JASHHX010000013.1 GCF_030056575.1 Rhodoblastus sp. 17X3
CGTGACGGTGTAATTGCCGATCAGCGCGATCGACACCGTGTCAGCCGAAGTCGGCACCGTATTGGTCGACCAGTCCGGACCAAAGGTCCAATCCGCGCTGACCGGATTTTTCCAGAAAATAGCAGCCATGTTTCCTCACCCCCCGATTGCAGGCCATATCTCCGTCGGGCGATGATCCGGACCGACGGAACGACTCCTCGTTTCAATGCAGCGCCGTTGTCGTCTTGAAGCGCGGCATGGACCATTTGGTTCCGTACCGGACACAACTGACAAACGAACAACGGATTTACAGGCCGACAGCGCGTCTGCGCCTTCTGGAAAACAGCTCGGACCCGTCGCGCGCTCACGCTCCCTCGGGGAAGCTTGGCGGTTTCCGGCAGACTAGAGGATGACGATGAGGCGTTCAATACGATCCGACGCGAAAACGCCGATCGGCCGCTCCGGCGCTGCCGGGCGGCCTGATAGACGGATCAATGGAATAAATTGGTCGGAGTGAGAGGATTCGAACCTCCGACCCCCTCGTCCCGAACGAGGTGCGCTACCAGGCTGCGCTACACTCCGACATTTTCGGCGGGTCGCCCCGCCGCATCCAAGAACTTCGCCTTGGAGGCCCGCCTTATAGCGGCGCAGATTGATCGCGGCAAGGGGGGGTAGGCGCCTTTGTACATTTTCATCGACGGCGCCCCCGGCAAAGCTTTTGCGCGCCGCGCCGACGCCATTATATTCCCTGACAATCGATTCGAATCATGGGGCGACCGCGCTTCGCGCGCGCCCGGATCGCCAAAAGGCCGCCTGAATGAACCGTATGGCAATTCGCGGGCTCGCCCTGGTCGCCGGAATGGCGGGCGCGGCGGCGCCTCTCCGCGCTGAGGCGCAGGCCGAGACCATGCACGCCAATTACCGCGTCTCGCTGATCGGCCTGCCGATCGGCGTCGCCGTCGCCGATGGCGCGGTGGGCGATAGCCGCTACAAGGTCGATCTCCATGTCCGGCTGACGGGCCTTGCCGCCATCGTCTCGAGCCTGCGCATGGCGCTGGCCTCGTCCGGCGCCTATCAGGGCGGCGCCATTTCTCCGGCGGGTTACGCTACCGTCGCCTCCAATTCCAAGGAGACTCGCACCCTGCGCATGGCGATGAGCGATGGCGCGGTGCGGCAGGTGGAAACCTCCCCGGCCTGGGACGACAGCAGGAACCCCGAACGCGTGCCGCTGACGGAAGCGCACAAGCGCGACATCATCGACCCGCTTTCGGCCTTCGTCATGCCGGTGCCGGAGGGCGCGAGCGCCGTCGGGCCCAGCGCCTGCAACCGCCGCGTCCCGGTCTTCGACGGCTATACGCGTTTCGACGTGACGCTCACTTATGTCGGCGTGAAAGAGGTCAAGACCAATGGCTATTCCGGCCCGGTGACGATCTGCTCGGCGCGCTATGTCCCGATCGCCGGGCACAAGCCCAGCAACAAGGCGACCCAGTTCATGGCCGAGAACAAGGACATGAACGTCTGGCTGGCGCCTGTGCCCAACCTGCACATCGTCGTGCCTTATCGCGTGTCGCTGATGACCATGGCCGGCACGGCGGTGATTGAAGCGTCGGAACTCCGCTTCGCTCCCTGAGCCCTGTTGACAAAACCCGCCTGCGGAGTCCGTCGCGCCGCGCCGCCGGAACGGCGCGATCTGGCGCGCAAATCAAGCGCTGGGGCAATTTGCGCGAGCGTCCCCATATATGGCGGGAACAAAGACAGACTCCGCAGCGGTCACCGATTCGAGCCCGATTCGTTCGCGCAAGGTTCGATTCCTTAATTTCATCCCGCGCGCGGGATGAAATTAAGGCGCAACCAGAGTTGGCGATTTGATTTTATTGTTCAATAACAACAGGATGAAAAATACAGGTTGCAATTCGGCCGTCCTCAAATGAAACAAGTCCCTAACGCCCCGTCAGGAGCCCGACGGCCATGACGTCGATGAACGAGTTTCTCTTTCCCGTGCGACAGGGCGATTCCCGCCAGGCTTCCGGGCGCATGGCCGACAATGTGGCGGCGATCCTCGGCCCGACCAATACCGGCAAGACCCATTTCGCCATCGAGCGCATGCTGAGCCATTCGGCGGGCATGATCGGCCTGCCGCTGCGGCTGCTGGCGCGAGAGGTCTATAACCGCGTCGTCGCCAAGGTAGGGGCCGAGGCGGTCGCCCTCGTGACCGGCGAGGAAAAGATCAAGCCGAAAAACCCGCGCTATTGGGTCTCGACCGTCGAGGCCATGCCGCGCGACCTCGCGCTGCCCTTCGTCGCCATCGACGAGATCCAGCTTGCGGCGAGCTTCGACCGCGGCCATGTCTTCACGGATCGCATCCTCAACCGGCGCGGAACAGAAGAAACCCTGCTGATCGGCGCGGCGACCATGCAGGATGTGCTGGAGCGGCTGTTGCCGGGCATCCGCATCAATTCCCGCCCGCGCCTGTCGCAGCTTACCTTCGCCGGCGAGCGCAAGATCGCCCGCCTGCCCCGTCGCAGCGCCATCGTCACCTTCAGCGCCGAGGACGTCTACGCCATCGCCGAATGGATCCGCCGCCAGCGCGGCGGCGCGGCGGTGGTGCTCGGCGCGCTGAGCCCGCGCACGCGCAACGCCCAGATCGACCTCTACCAGAACGGCGACGTCGATTATATCGTCGCCACCGACGCCATCGGCATGGGCCTCAATCTCGACGTCGATCACGTCGCCTTCGCCGCAGACCGCAAATTCGACGGCTATCAGCACCGCCGGCTCAACCCCGCCGAATTCGGCCAGATCGCCGGCCGCGCCGGCCGCCACACCCGCGACGGCACGTTCGGGACCAGCGGACGCTGCCCGCCCTTCGACGAAGAACTGGCGGCGATGGTCGAATCGCACGCTTTCGACCCCATCCCGCTGTTGCAATGGCGCAACGCCGCGCTGGATTTTTCCAGCATCGAGGCGCTGATCGCCTCGCTGGACACCGTCCCGTCCCGGCCCGGCCTCTCCCGCGCGCCGGTCGCGGAAGACCAGGTCGCGCTCGAAGCGGCGTCGCGCGACGAAAGCGTGCGTCGAAACGCCAAGACCCGCGCCGACATCGCGAGATTATGGGACGTTTGCCAGATTCCCGATTATCGCAAGACGTCTCCGGCCGCCCACGCCGATCTTGTCATGAATGTTTTTCGCTATATCGTGCGGGCCGGACGCATCCCGGACGACTGGTTCGCGCGCCAGATCGCCAGCGTTGACAGGGTTGACGGCGACATTGACGCCCTGTCCGCGCGCATCAGCCACGTCCGCACGTGCTCCTTCATCGCCAACCGCAATGACTGGTTGAACGATCCAGAGCATTGGCAGGGCGTCGCAGGTCAGGTAGAGGACAATCTATCCGACGCCTTGCACGCGCGTCTGACCCAAAGATTTGTCGACCGGCGCGCCAGCGTGCTGATGCGCCGCCTGAGAGAGAACACGATGTTGGAAGCCGAAGTCACCGCGACGGGCCAGGTTATGGTCGAGGGTCATCACGTCGGCTCCTTGCAGGGGTTCTGCTTCACTCCAGACCCGCAGGCGGCGGGCGAGGAGGCGAGGACCCTGAACGCGGCGGCGCAGAAAGCGCTGGCGACGGAGATCGAGGCGCGGGCGCGCCGCGTGCATGAGGCGGTCGACGAGGCCTTCGTCCTCGCCAATGACGGAATCATCCGCTGGCTCGGCGAGCCGGTCGGGCGCATTGCGGCGGGCGACCATATCCTCAAGCCGCGCGTGCGGCTGATCGCCGATGAGCATTTGAGCGGCGCCCAACTCGAAATGGCGCAGAATCGTCTCGACCTCTGGCTCGCTCAGCATATCAAGAAGACGCTCGGCGCTCTGGAGGAGCTTGAGATCGGCGACGGCCTTGAAGGCGTTGCGCGCGGCCTCGCCTTCCAGATCGGCGAGGCGCTCGGCGTGTTGGAGCGCTCCCGCGTCGCCGAGGAAATGAAGAACCTGCCGCAGGACGCCCGCGCCGCCCTGCGCAAGTTCGGCGTGCGCTTCGGCGCCTATCATCTTTACCTCCCGGCCTTGCTGAAGCCGGCCCCGCGCGCTCTCGCCGCCCAGCTCTGGACGCTGAAGCACGGCGGGCTCGAAGTCGTGAAGGGCATCGACGAGGTCGCGCATCTCGCCGCCTCCGGCCGCACCTCCTTCCCGGCCGACCAGCAGATCAATCGCGGTCTCTACCGCGCCGCCGGCTTCCGCGTTTGCGGCGACCGGGCCGTTCGCGTCGACATTCTGGAGCGCCTCGCCGACCTGATCCGCCCGGCCATCGCCTATCGCCCCGGCGTGACCCCCGGCGAGCCGCCGGCCGGCGCCGCCGACGGCGAGGGCTTTGTCGTGACGGTCACCATGACCTCGCTCGCCGGCTGTTCGGGCGAAAGCTTTTCCAGCATTCTCAAATCGCTGGGCTATGTGAGCGAGTCCCGCCCGGGCCCGGCCATCACCGTGCCGCTGCTGGCGAAGGCGCCGACCGAGCCGGTCAAGCCCGTGACGGCGGAAGCCGCGCCGGACGAGGCCGTTACGGAAGAAGCAGCCGCGACGGAAGGCGGCGAAGCCGCGCCTGAAAGCGCGGAAACTGAAGCCGCAGCCGAACCGACCGAAGCCGCTGCGGAAGCGGTCGCGGTCGAGGCCGCCGCTGAGGACGTTGCGGCCCCGGCGGAAGCCGAAGCTGCGGCGGAGCCGGCCGAAGAACCGTCCCAAGAACCGTCCCAAGAACCGTCCGAGCCCGCCGCCGAACCAGTCGCCGAAGCCGCGCCCGGGGCGGAAGCCGAAACCGTCGCCACGGTCGAAGCCGAGGCCGCCAGCGCTCACGAAGCCGAAGCGGCGACCGCCGAAGAGCAGGCGCCGGCGGAAGACGCCGCCGCTGAACCGGTCCTCATCGAAATCTGGCGCCCGCAGCGCCATCCCCATGGCCGCCGCCGCGAGCATGGGCAGGAACAGAACCGCCGTCATGGCGGCCCGCGCCGCCATCAGGGCGGACCGGCGAGGCCGTCCGGCGAGGCTGCGCCCGCCGAGGGGCAGGCCGTTGGAGGGCAGACGGCGGAAGGCGCGCAGTCGGGCCGGGATCGGCCGCGCCGCGATGACCGCAGGCCGGAAGGCGGCAAGCCGCGCTTCGAAGGCAAGCGCGAGGGCGGGCGCCGGTTCGAGGGCAAGTTCGACGGCAAGCGGCGCGACGACCAGCGCGGCGAACGTCCGCCCCAGCACGAGAAGCGCCCCCCGCGCGAAAAGCAGGCCGATCCGGATTCGCCCTTCGCCAAGCTGGCCGCGCTCAAGGCCGAGCTTGAGGCCAAGGGCAAGAAGGGCTGATCGGGCGCAATTTCGCCGCGCCATTTACCAATTGGTAATCCTGTTTGCGTTTTTGCGTCGCGGCGCCGGTAAAATTACTGGTTGTTCCACCTATTTCGGCATGGTTAATGCTTCGTTCAGCACCCAGGGCCCATCTTGGGATTGTGAATGCGCGTCTTGACCAGGTTTCAGCATGTTCGAAAGGTTGCGGCAGTTCATTGACGAAATGACCGGCTCCGAAGCCGCACAACGCGATTTCGGCGGGAATGAACTGCGCGTCGCCGCCGCCGCCTTGCTTGTCCATGTCGCCGAGATCGACGGCTTTTTCAGCGAATCCGAAAAACGCGCCTTGCTGTTGCTGTTGCAGCAGCGCTTCGACCTCGGCCGCGACGAGGCCGAGCAGCTTCTGTCCGAGGCGCGCGACCGCGACCGCGAGGCCGTCGACCTATACGGCTTCACTTCGGTGCTGAAGGATTCAATGGCGGGGCCGGACCGCCGCCGCCTCATCGAAATGATGTGGACCGTCGCCTATGCCGACGGAACCGTGCAGGAATTCGAGGAAAACATCATCTGGCGCGTGTCCGAACTGCTCGGCGTGCCCGCGCGCGACCGTCTGGCGATGCGCCGCAAGGTCCGCGAAGAGCACGGCTGCGAACCCGACGCGCCCGGCCCGTGGGATCTCGGCGCCCCCGCCACAGCGGGGTCGAAATCATGACGGCGCCGCGCAAGCTCATGCTCATCACCGGCGCATCGGGCGGCATTGGCGCCGATCTCGCCCGCTACGCCGCCGCCCAAGGCCATGATCTCGCGCTTGTCGCGCGCAACCGCGCCGCGCTGGACGCCCTCGCCGACGAACTCGCGGCCTTGCCCGGGCAGAGGAATCCGCGCCCGCTGGCGTTCGACTTCGATCTGACCCAGGCCGGCGCCCCGGCCGCGTTGGCCGCCGCTCTGGAAGCGGCGGGCGCCTCGGCCGAAATTCTCGTCAATAACGCCGGCTATGGCCTGCTCGGTCCGGCCACGGATGGCGATCACGCCGAACAATTGGGCATGATTGACCTGAATATACGCGCCTTGACCGAATTGAGCCTGATTTTTGCGCCGCAACTCGCGCAAGCCAGGGGGCGGTTGCTGAATGTCGCCTCGATCGCGGCCTATATGCCCGGCCCGGGCATGGCGGTCTATTACGCCAGCAAGGCCTATGTGCTGTCCCTCTCCGAAGCTTTGTCGGTGGAGCTGGCGCCGCGCGGCGTGAGCGTCACCGCCCTTTGCCCCGGGCCGGTGCCGACAGGTTTTCAGGCGCGCGCGCGCTTCTCCGCCAAGATGGACCAAATGTTCCGCGTGGCGCTCTCCTCGCCGGAGGTGGCGAAAATCGCCTATCACGGCATGATGGCCGGCAAACGCGTGGTCGTTCCCGGCCTCGCGGCGAAATTCGTCGTCTGGACCAGCCCTTTCACCCCCAAGGCGATCGCCTTGGCCATTGTCGGCTCGCTGCAATTGCGCCGCAGAGACAGGGAGATCGCCTGAAAATGCTGTTTTCCGCCGATCCGTTTTCGCCGCCACAACACAAGCCGGTGCTGATCGTCCTTCACGGCGAACATAGCTCTCCCGGGCGGATCGGCCGGCTGCTGCGCGACCTCGGCGCGCCTCTGGACATCCGCCGTCCCCGCTTCGGCGACCCTCTGCCCGAGACGATGCGCGACCATTCCGGCGCTGTGTTTTTCGGCGGGCCGATGAGCGTCAACGACGAAGAGGACTGGCTGAAGCGGGAGATCGACTGGATTGGCGCGCCGCTCAAGGAAAACAAGCCCTTTCTCGGCATCTGCCTCGGCTCGCAACTGCTCGCCCGCCACCTCGGCCACAAGGTCGGCGCCCATCCGGAAGGCCGCGTCGAAGTCGGCTATTATCCCATCCGTCCGACGCAGAAGGGTCATTCGTTGTGCGACTGCGCCTTCCCCACGCGCGTCTATCAATGGCATCGCGAGGGCTTCGACTGCCCCAATGGCGCGATCCTCCTCGCCAAGGGCGAGGATTTCGAGGCCCAGGCGATCCAGGTCGGCGACAAGGCCTTCGGCCTGCAGTTCCACCCCGACGTCACCTACGCCATGATGTGCAAATGGACGGTGACCGCGCTGGAGCGCATGAACCATCCGAGCGCCCAGGAGCGCCAGCGCCATCTGGAAGGCTGGTTCCAGCATGACCGCGCCGTGGCGCGCTGGACCTCCGCCTTCCTGCGCCGCTGGCTCGGCCCTTCGGACTTCGATGGCGGGCTCGCGCCCGCCGAATAATACCATTTTTCCTTGACCGCGAGCCATCGCGGTCAAGGAATCCCTCGCATAAGCTCGGCGGCGCAGTCGCGCCTAACCAAGACTTACAGGTTAAAACCTGTGAGTCTTGGTTTTAAGATCGCCCCCGGCGTCAGTTCGCCATGACCAGCGCCCAGAACACCTTGTAGCGCGTCTTGGGATTATAGGCGGCGGCGACGCCCATGCGCTTCATGCCCGGAGCGAGCAGATTCGCGTTGTGCGACGGCGACTGGCGCCAGCCGGAGAAGACCTCGGCCATCGTGTCGTATCCCGCCGATACATTCTCCACAGCAGCCGATTTCTGGAAGCCCGCGCCATTGAGCCGGGCCGTCAGCGAGCCGCTCAGCTCATGGCTGAGCTTGTCCCGGGCGGCCATGGTCTGGGCCTGCGCCCGCGCCTGCTCCATCAGGCCCGGATCGAGCGTCAGGCCGCCCAGCCCATTATTGCGGCGATAGAGCGAGATCATGTCGCGCGCGGCGGCGGCGTCGAGGCTGGCGCCGGGCGCGGCCATGGAGCGATAAAGGCTGGATTCGCTCGCCGCGGGCGGAGGCGGCGCGGCGGTGTCGGCGCAGCCGGCGAGCAACAGGCACAGCGGCGCTGCGCCAAAAACGAGGCGCGTGGAGAAACGGCGGTCAGGCATCGGATTTCGGCTTTCCGGTCTTTGGCGGCGGACAGGGCGGGCGAGCCGTGCGGGAATGCGCCAAAAACTTTAAGGTTTGATGTCTTTGACCCCGGGGACAAGGCGCGCGAGCATTGGCTCGAATTTGGAAACGTCCACGTCGAGCATCGTGCTGCTCGAAGGCATTCTCAATCCGGCCTCGGCGAAGGCTTTGAAAATGGCGTAAAGCACGTCGCTCCTCACGCGCGCCGCCCGCTCGACCTCCTCGACGAAACAGATCAGCTCGAAATCGAGCGAAGTCGCGCCGAAATTGGTGAACAGCACGATCGGCGCCGGGATGCCCACGACCTGATCCTGGGATCTGGCGGCGTCGGTCAGGATCTCGCGCACCTGTTCCGGGTCCGAGCCTGCGACGACCTGGACCGGGATCTTGATGCGGCCCATGCGGTCGCCGCGCACGAAATTCTTCACCACCCCGGTCATCATATTACCGTTGGGGACGATCATGGTCGCGCGGTCCGCGGTCTCGATCTCGGTGGCGCGCACATTGATGCGCCGGACAAAGCCCTGTTCTTCGCCGATCACGACCAGATCGCCGACGCGGATGGTGCGCTCCCACAGCAGGATCAGGCCCGAGACGAAATTATTGACCACCGATTGCAGGCCGAGGCCGATACCGACGGAGAGGGCGCCGGCGACAAGCGCGAGCCTTTCGAGATTGATGCCGAGAGAGGCGCCCGCGAACAGCAACGCGATCAGGAAGCCGATATAGCCGACGCTGGTGCGGATCGACGCCTGAAGCCCCTGATCGAGCTGGGTCAGGGGGAGATAGCGCTTTTCGAGCCAGCTCTGGATCGCGTGGGTGATGGCGTAGCCGAGGCCGAACAGCACGAGCGCGATCAGCAGGCTCCAGGGCGAGATGGTGACGTCGCCGAGCTTGAAGCCGAAGAAGGCCGATTCGATCGTGCCGAGCATGTCATGCGACTGCAGGCCCCAGGGGGCCATCACCAGCAGGGCGGCGATCGCGTAAAGAGTCAGGGAAATGACGCCTTCGAGCAGCGCTCCGATCTGCGCCAGGCTTTCCCGGCGCAGGCCCACGCTGTTGACCAGCCCGCGGCTGAGACGGGAATTGGGCCGGAACGCCTGCTCCAACCCCTCGGAGGCGATCTTCAGCAACAGGAACAGCAGGCCCGCGACAAAGGCGGTCCAGGCGAACTGCGTGACGAGGAAGGATGATAGCGCGATATAGCCAAGCAGATCGGCTCCGATCACCGCGACTGTCGCCGCCCAGGCGGCGAAGCGGATCGGCGGCCACCAGGGGCTTTCATCCTCAAGACCGGCGAACCGGCCGGTTTCCTCCTCTTCGGGGTCGTCCGGCGCGACGATCCCATAGAGGCCCCGCATCAGCGTCAGGCCCACGAGCATGGCGAAGGTTCCCCGCGCCGCGACCGAGACCGGCAACGAGGCGCCGAGCACCTCGTCAAGCGCGTCGAACAATTTGCCGAACGCGATCAGCCCCGTGACGACCAGAACGAGGTTCATCAGCCGCTGCGCCACGCGGTCGCTGAGATCGAGCGGGCGCCAGAGCGGACGGCTCGGCGCCAGTATGGCGTTGCCCAGACCGACCGCCCAGGCGCAGAGAACCACGCCGCGAAAGAAAGCGTCGGACAGCGGCTTGAATTCCTGCCCGCCGAGGCCGAACCAGTCGGTCAGCGCGTAAAGGGCCGTCGCGGCGAGGATCGGAATGGCCGCCACGGCCACCGCGGTCCACAGCGCGGCGGCCGCCTTCTGCAGTTCGCTTGGCGGGCGTCCCGATTTCTCGCGCGGTATGACCTGGCGCGCGAGCAGGGTCGCGGCGACCACAGCGCCGATCAGAGCGAGCAGCAAAAGGCCGAACAGGATGGCGCCCCCATTGGACAGGACGCGGCCGAACTGGCCCGCCATGTCGAGGACGGCCCCCTTGGCGGCGGAAAGATTGTGGGTGGTGTCGCGCGCGACATCCATCCACAGGCTCGGCGAAACGATGCTCGACGAGCTCTGGAAAACGGCGTTGGAAAACAGGGTCCGACGCCTATCGGCGATTTGCGCCGCAAGCTGGTCGATGCGCAATTGCGCGACATTCGCCCGCTTGATGAGATCGTCGCTGGCCGAGAACAGCTTCTGCTGGTCCGCGCGTTCCTGCGTTACCGCCGGATCTTCCGGCGCCGCCGGCGGATTGGCCTTCGGGTCGGGCGGCGCGCCGAGCTGGTCGAGACGCGCCTTGAGCGCGGTCATCTTGGGCGACACTTCGGCGATGACGCTCTGGATCTGGGTCGAGATCGGATCGAGCGAGGTGCGAATCTTGACCAGTTCGCCGTCGGTCATGCTGTCCGTCGCGAGCTTGGCCTCGATCTGGTCAAGGTTAAGCTTGGCGGCGTCCAGCCGCGCGCTCGGATCGACGGGCGGCGCGGATTCCGTGGGCGCCATCGTGGCGGGCGCGCCCTGCGGCTTCGCATCCTGCGCAGGCGCCGGCGCCGCCGCGCAGATGAGCAGCGCGGCCAGGATGTTCGCGAAAAACACGCGGGAAATGAGGCGCCTCAAGGCAGTCTCCGAATCAATTGTTGCGCCAGAAATCGTGAAAATCGGCCCAAAAAATGGCGTTTAGACATCATCTCGCGCCTTTGGCGGCGGATCGGCATAAGCGTGGCTTTTTCCGCGCCAATCTTCAACCCGCCATTGCGCGCCTTCCCGACGCCAATAGACCGGGCCGGCCGGCGCCTTGCCATGCCCGCCCGGAATATCCACGACATAAATAGGCTGACAAAGCCCTGATATGCGCCCCAGCAGCGCCCGGACCAGAGCCTGCCCCTCCTCCAGCGGCAGGCGCAGATGCGAGGTGCCCGGCGCGAGATCGCCCTGATGCAGATAATAGGGCTTGATCCGGTTCTCGACGAAAGCGCGCATCAGGGCGGAAAGCGTTTCAACATTGTTGTTCACCCCGCGCAAAAGCACGGTCTGGCTGACCATGACAATGCCGGAATCGATCAACCGCGCGATAGACGCCCGGGCGGCGGGCGTCAATTCGCGCGGATGGTTGGCGTGAAGAGCAATATAGATCGTCTTGCCGCTGGCGCGCAGGGCGCCAATCAACTCGTCGGTCACCCGTTCCGGCGTCAGCGCCGGGACGCGCGAATGGAAACGCAGGATCTTCACATGGTCCAGCGCCCCCAGCCGGGTCGAGAGGTCGGCCAGCCGGCGCGGCGAGACGGCGAGCGGATCGCCGCCGGTGACGATCAGCTCCCAGATCTCCCGATGCGCGGCGAGATAGGCGAAAGCGGCGTCGAGCGCCTCCGCATCGAGCGGGCCGTCCGTCCCGGACCCGACGCGCTCGCGGCGGAAGCAGAACCGGCAATAGACCGGGCAGACGCTGGTCAGCTTGAGCAAGGCGCGGTCGGGATAGCGGTGGATCAGGCCCTTGCTGACCTCATGGGCGTCGTCGCCGATCGGGTCCTCGCGCTCCTGCGGCAGCAGGGTCAGCTCCGCCGCGTCGGGCAGGAATTGCCGGCCGATCGGATCGTCGCGGGTCTCAATGAGGGCGGCGACCCCCGGCGGCACGGCAAAGCTGTAGCGCGCCGCGACCTCGGCCAGAACGCCCACCTCGTCCGACGCGGCAAAGCCCGCCGCGATCAGCTCCTCGGGCCGGGTCAGGATCCTGCTTATGCGCTTGCTCATGGTCCCGCTTCTCTTGGCGCCGCCGTCGGCGCCCAGAGGACGTCCTCGATATGGACCGCGCCGGTGGCCAGCATGACCAGACGATCCAGGCCGAGCGCGGCCCCGCTCGCGGGGGGCATCAGAGCCAGCGCGGCGAGAAAATCCTCATCGATCGGAAAGGCCGAGCCGTAAATCCGCGTCCGCTCCGCCATGTCGGCCTCGAACCGGCGGCGCTGTTCGACGGGATCGGTCAGCTCGCCGAAGGCGTTGGCGAGCTCGACGCCGCAGCCGTAAAGCTCGAAACGCTCGGCGAAGCGCGGGTCGTCCGGCTTGCGCCGCGCCAGAGCCGCCTCGCTCGCGGGATAGTCGATCAGCACCGTCGCGCGGCCATGGCCGAGATTTTTCTCGATCTTCTCCGAGACGATCTTGCTGAACAGGTCGGACCAATGATCGTCAGCGCTCACCCGCAAGCCGAGCCGCGTCGCCTCGCCCGCAAGGGCGTCGCGGTCGTCCAGCAGGGCGGAGAGGTCGATGCCGGCGTGACGCGCAAAGGCCTCCGTCACGGGCAGGATTTCCGGCGCGGCGTAGGGATCGAGCCGCGACCCGCCGAAGCGGAACTCCGTTGCGCTGGCGGCCTGCGCGGCGGCGCGCAAGACGGCGACGCAATCGTCGATCAGGGCGCGATAGGGCGCCCCTGCGCGATACCATTCCAGCATGGTGAATTCGGGATGGTGCAACCGCGTGCGCTCGCCGTTGCGGAAGACATGGGCGAGCGAGAATATCCGCGTCTCGCCCGCCGCGAGCAGCTTCTTGCAGTCGAACTCCGGGGAACTGTGCAGGTAATAAGGCGTCGGCGCCCCGCCGATTGGCTCGTAGCGGGTGGCGAAGCCGGCAATATGCGTTTCGTTGCCGGGAGAAACCTGCAGGGCTGAAGGCTCGATCTCGACAAAGCCCTCGCTCTCGAAAAAGCCGCGCAAGGCCTTGACGATTCGCGCCCGCGCCAGCAGGCGGGGCTGCTTCGCGGCATGATGTTCCGGCGCCCAGAAGGCGGCGTTTCGCGCCATCCCGCCCCTACCCCATGTTGATGTGACAAAAAACTGGCGTTGCGGCGACGATTGGTTATTAGTGTCGCCGCAAGTTTCAAACAGGTCCATAGACCCGACCGCCCGCCGCTTCAACCGGCGAGGCGGGAGTCGCCGCAGGGAAATCGAACGTGAGAATCATCGCCAGCAACGTCCGCAAGGGCAATATCATCGAGCACGAGGACGGCAATCTCTATGTCGTGCTGAGCGCCGAGAGCTTCTTCCCGGGCAAGGGCACGCCGACGACGCAGATCGACATGCGCCGCCTGTCCGACGGCAACAAGACCTCCGTGCGCTACAAGACCACCGAACAGGTCGAGCGCGCCCATGTCGAGGACATGAATTTCAGCTATCTCTACGCGGATGGCGACGGCTTTACTTTCATGAACGACGACAATTTCGAACAGGTCATCGTTCCCAAGGACGTGATCGGCGAACAGGCCGCCTATCTGCAGGAAGGCATGAAGTGCATCCTGTCGATCTTCAACGGCGTCGCCGTGGCGATCCAGCTTCCGGCCCGCGTGACGCTCGAAGTGATCGAGACCGAACCGGTCGTGAAGGGCCAGACCGCCTCCTCGTCCTACAAGCCCGCCAAGATGGACAATGGCCTGCGCGTGATGGTGCCCCCCCATATCGGCGTCGGAACCCGCATCGTCGTCCTCACCGAGGACAACACCTATGTCGAGCGCGCCAAGGACTGAGGTGCGCCAACTCATTGAAAAGCAAAACGGCCGGGCGATCGCCCGGCCGTTTTCATTAGGACTGCGCGGCTTCGCAGCTCACCACGGCGCGCGGGGATTGGCGGCCGGCAGGTTGAACGGGCCCGGCAGCATCCAGTCGCCGAAAAGGTCGTTGCGGTAGGTGCCGCCCGGCGCAGGGGATTGATAGAACGTGCTGTCGTCCATGTAGCGATTCCGGGTGCCGACCGGCACGACATTGCCGGGATCGAGGAAGCTGCGCTTCGTGACGGTCAGCTCGGCGGCGTCTGCGGCCGCCGCGACACGTGGAGAGGGCTGACGATGTTTATGCTTGCTCTCGGCCTGGGCGCCGGCGCAGACCAGCGCGCCCGATAACAGCGCGAGAACGAAAAGGGACTTACGGCGCATAATTGGCTCCTGATGCGGCTTGCCGGCAATTTAGCGCTTTGCCGGGACTTGCGATAGCGAATTGGCCGCCAAAGTTAAAAAACTCCGCTTGCGCGGTTTTCTTGCAACCCTTTGGCTCATTGGATCGTTTTTTCCGGGCGCCTTTTCACGGGCGCGGACGCCGGCTCGGCGCAGCCGCGCGCGCCGCGCGCCTGGGCGGCGGCGAAGAAGTCGCGCAGGGCGCGGTCCTCGCCGGCCGAAATCAGATCGAGGCGATTGAGCAGACAGGCGAGCGCGCCCGCGGACGCCGCCTCGTCATCAGCGCCGCAGGCAAAGCCCGCGATGGTCAACCCGAGCTGCGCCGCGCTGAAGCGGAAGCCCCTGCAGGCGTCGCGCGTAACGCCGCCTTCGGTCATGGTCATGGCCGCCGTCTCCAGGTCGCCGAAACGCGTGGCCTGCGTGTCGGCGACATTGGCGCGGCCAAGGCTGAGGCCGAGCTGCGCGGCGCGCCGCGCCATATCGACGAAAAAGGCCGCGTCGGCGGTTTTTTCGGTCCCGTGGCGATAGATCGAGAGCCGGAAAAAGGGGCCGGCCCCGGCGAATTCGCCAAAGGTCAGAACATCCTCGCGCCCGCCGCCCGTCGTATGGCGCCGCGCCGCATAAAGGCGCTTCTCACGGGCCAGCGACGGCGCGGAGAGGTCGTAAAGGCGCAAGGGCTTGGGAATTTCGAGCCAGACCGCGCGTTGCGCTCCGGGCAGCGCCGGGTTCGACGCAGCCACGACCGTCTCGTCGCCCCTGTCGTTCCCGGGCCATTGCGCCAGCAAGCCGCCGGCTCCCACCACGACCAGCCCGACCGCCGCGACCTTCAGGATCGGGGCGCTATAGGCGGCCAGAAAGCGGATCACGGGCTCCAGCACCAGCCCGGCCCGCCACGCCGCCTTGCCGGCGAGGAAAAGCGCCGCCGCAGCTCCATCGGCGGCCGTCGGGGCTTCCCCGGCTTCGGAGGGGACGGCGGGCGCGGCGCGTCCGGCCTCGATTGGATGAAACTCCCGCCTGTATTCGCGCGCGAGATCGGCGGCCCATATTTCATCGGGATCGCCAGGGGCGGCTCTGGCGTCGAGCCGGGCCTGCACCGCCTCGATCTCGCGCCGGCTGACCTCAAGGTTGATTTTCCGCGCCCCCGTCCCGCGCGGCTCGGAGCGGGGCTTTCGCGGCTCGGGGCGATCCTGAGGAGGCTCCTGGACAGGCTCGCGCCCGCCGTTCTCCAGTGTCTTGCGCGCCTGCGCGCGGCGGGCGCGAACCGGTTCGGCGGCCTCAACCGGCGCCTCTTCCCTCGCCGCTGTCTCGACCTGTGGACCCAGCAGGGCGCTCGCGGAAGCCATCAGCGCGGAAAAACGGGACTGCGCGGCGGCGACGCCCTGGCGTAGCGATTCGCCCATCGCCGCGCCGGCGCGGCCTTCGACGAGAGCGCCGATTTTGGCGAAGATCCGGGCCTGCAGCGCCGGCGCCCAATGACGCGCCGGGGTCCACGCGGGCTTCGCCGCGCCGGGCTTGCCTTGCGCGGAAAGAGAATCCTGGACATAGGCGCGGAAATCGCTTCCGCGGCGAAAAGTCGGGGTCAAAACGCAGCCTCTCCCGCGCCCCCCGGGGAGCGCATCGCAATGGCTCCATTTAGAGGAACATTTTACGAGTCTTGCGTTAGCGAACCGAAAGCATCTCGATTCACGATGAATCGATCGTTACGTCGAGCGCGCCGCCCGAAAAGCCGATCGCGTCCGCCTGAACGATCCTGCCCGGCGGCTGGCCGGGCGTGCGGACCGGCGTGAAATCATCGGCCCGGCCCATGCCGCCGCGCTCGGTCAGGACGCGCAGCCGCCGCCCCGTCTGCGCCAGCAAATGCCGCGTCAATGCTTGTTCCCCCGCCTCGCGTAAAAAAGCCGCGCGCGCCTTGACCAGTTCGGGCGCCACGCGCGGCATCCGCGCCGCGGGCGTTCCCGGCCGCGCCGAAAACGGAAAGACGTGGAGGAAGCTCAGGCCGCAATCCTCGATCAACGCGAGCGAACGCGCCGCCATGTCGTCGTCCTCGGTCGGAAAGCCCGCGATGAGGTCGGCGCCGAAGGCCATGTCCGGGCGAAGGCGCCGCAATTCGGCGCAGAACGCCACGCTGTCGGCGCGGCTGTGGCGGCGCTTCATGCGCTTGAGGATCAGATCGTCGCCCGATTGCAGCGACAAATGCAGATAGGGCGCGAGCCTTTCCTCCTCGGCGAAGGCCGCGAGCAATCCGGCGTCGGCCTCGATGCAGTCAACCGACGACAGGCGCAGGCGCGGCAGGTCCCGCAATTCGCGCAGCAACAGGCGCACCAGCCCGCCAAGCCTGGGCGCGCCCGGCAGATCCGCGCCCCAGGAGGTCAGGTCGACGCCGGTGAGGACGATTTCCTTGTGGCCCGTCTCGACGAATTTGCGCGCCTGGGCCAGAGCCACCTCAGGCGAGACGGAGCGCGACGGCCCCCGCCCGGAAGGGATGACGCAAAAGGTGCAGCTATGGTCGCAGCCATTCTGGATGGCGAGAAAGGCGCGCGTATGGCCCTCGATCGCGGCGAGCACGCTGGCCGCCGCATTGTCGCGCCGCGCCGCCTCCGCCACCGGAGCGACATTGACCCTTTGCGCGAAGCCCGCCCAGGACAAGGCGCGGGTCTTTTCGGCATTGCCCATGACATGGGCGACTTCGGCCATGTCGGAGAATATCTGCGGCTCGATTTGCGCCGCGCAGCCGGTCACGACGATGCGCGCCAACGGGTTTTCCCGCTTCAGCCGGCGAATCGCCTGCCGCGCCTGCCGGGTCGATTCGGCGGTGACGGCGCAGGTGTTGACGACGACGAGGTCCTTTTCGCCGCCCTGCCCAGCCAGTTCACGAATGGTCTGCGATTCGGCGAGATTGAGCCGGCAGCCGAATGTCAGGACTTCGACCGCGCCCGACATTTTCGCGCCCGACTCTTGCGCGGTGAGCGCGCCCGACTGGGGCGGCTTCATCGCGCCGCCGTCTCGGGCGCAAAAATGTCGGGCGTCAGGATTTGCGAAAATTCCAGCTCCACCGGCCCCGTCATGATGACATGACCATCGGCGGCCCGCCATTCGATGATCAGATCGCCACCCGGCAAGGCGATGGTCGCGCGCCGCTCGGTGAGGCCCGCGCGCACGCCCGCAACGAGAGTGGCGCAGGCCGCCGTGCCGCAGGCGAGCGTCAGGCCGGTTCCGCGCTCCCAGACCTTCAGCCGCACCGAATCGCTCGACAGAACCTGGGCCAGCGAGATATTGGCCCGCAGCGGAAACAGCGGATCATGCTCCAGCGCCGGCCCGATCGCGGCGAGGTCATGGGCCTCGATGGACGAAACGAAGAAGATCGCATGGGGATTGCCCATGCTGACGCAGGAGGCCGGCGGCAGGCCAAATTTTTTCAGATCGACTGCGGCCGTGTCCACGACTTCATGCGCCAGCGGAATGTCGCGCCAGCCGAGGCGCGGGGGGCCCATATCGACCGCATAGGAGAACGGGCCTTCGCGGCGCACGGCCAAAGGCCCGGCCGAGGTCGCCAGCGCGAGCGACGCGGCGCCGGAACGCTCGGCGAGATAATGGGCGACGCAGCGCGTGCCGTTTCCACAGGAGGCCGAGAGCGAGCCATCCTGATTGTAAATGGTCATGAAGGCGTCGTCAGTCGCAACGTGCGGATCGGACAGCACCATGAGCTGGTCATAGGCGAGGCCCGGCGCGCGCGCCAGCGCCCGGGCGTCCTCGGCGCTCGGCAAGACGTCCGAGCCGCGCAGATCGAGGACCAGAATGGCGTTGCCAGCGCCGTTCATCCTGAAGATCTCGCGCCCCGCCAGCGGATGACGCGGCGGCAGGGCGAGGCTGGAAATTGCGGCGGCGGGAAAATCGGTCAAGCTTTTGGTCCGGAAATGTCGCGCGTTCATATTGGGTTTAGGCGCAATATAGGAGAAAAGAGCGCCCGCGGCCATATTCAGCCAAATAGCGGGCGTTAGAATGAATTGATTCGCGCGCGCCGCGCCAGATCGGGAGCTGTCGGATGCAGAACGGCAAGGTTTTTTCAGGCCGGGAATGGGCGCGGCGTCTGACGCTGGCCGTCGCGCTGATCGCCGCGCCGATTCCGCTCGCCGCGCAACAGCCGGCGGGCGACGCAAGCAAACCGGCTGCGCCAAAAACCGAGACGCCGGCTCCGGCCCCGGCGCAAAGCCCCGCCAAGGACGCCGCGGGGCCGGCGGCTCCTGAGCCGGCCAAGCCCGATCCCGCAAAGCCTGACTCGCCCAAGGCCGAGGCGCCGAAAGACGCCCCCGCCGAGGAAGGCGCGATCAAGGTCGAGGACATCGCCGCTCGCGTCACCATCCAGGCGCATGGCGCCGCGAAATGGGAAGAGGGCTATGCGAAGATCGCCGAGACCATCGCCAAATTGCGCGCAGCCGCGCAAAAGGCCGGCTTGAAGGAAACTGGACGCCCGCTCGCGGTCTTCACCGACACCGACGACGCGGGATTCAAGTTCGACGCCATGCTGCCGGTGGAAGCGCCCGCCGATTCGAAGGCCGATCTCGGCGCCGATGTCTCGATCGGGCAGGCGCCAAGCGGCAAGGCCGTGCGATTCGAGCATCGCGGCGCCTATGACGACATTGATTCGACCTATGAGGCGATCACAGCCTATCTCGACGAAAAAGGCCTGGAAGCGCGCAATCTCTTCGTGGAGGAATATGTCGCCGAGGCCAAGGATTCCAGCGACGTGGCGCTTCAGGTCGATATTTACGTCTTCCTGAAATAAGGCGCCCTTCAAGGAATATAGTGATGCGCCGGCCGCTCGAAGCGGCCGGCGCATCTGTTTCAGACCGACTTTTTCAGCGCCGCCACGATGGCGTCGCCCATGGCGGAGGTCGAGATGGAATGGGTCGCCTCGCCCTTGATGTCGGCGGTGCGCAGGCCCGCGGCCAGCACGTCGGCGATGGCCTTCTCGATCAGATCCGCCGCCTGTCCGAGGCCGAAGGAATAGCGCAGCGCCATGCCAAAAGAGCCGATCATGGCGATCGGATTGGCGATTCCCTTGCCGGCGATGTCAGGCGCCGAACCGTGGACGGGCTCATACATCGCCTTGCGTTTGCCATTGGCGTCGGCCGCGCCGAGCGAGGCCGAAGGCAGCATGCCCAGCGAGCCGGTGAGCATGGAGGCCACGTCCGACAGCATGTCGCCGAAAAGATTGTCCGTCACGATCACGTCGAACTGCTTGGGCCAGCGCACGAGCTGCATGCCGAGCGCGTCGGCGAGCATGTGCTCGAGCTGGACGTCCGGATAGGACTTCTTGTGGACCTCGGTAACCACTTCCTTCCACAGCACGCCGGATTTCATGACATTATGCTTCTCGGACGACGTCACCTTGTTGCCGCGCTTGCGCGCGAGTTCGAAGGCGACCGCCGCGATGCGCTCGATCTCGTAGGTCTCATAGACCTGAGTGTCGACGGCGCGCTTCTGGCCGTTGCCGAGATCGACGATCTCCTTGGGCTCGCCGAAATAGACGCCGCCGGTCAGTTCGCGCACGATCATGATGTCGAGGCCCTCGACGATCTCGCGCTTCAGCGCCGAGGCGTCGGCGAGCGCGGGATAGCAGACGGCGGGACGCAGATTGGCGAACAGGCCAAGGTCCTTGCGCAGGCGAAGCAGGCCGGCTTCAGGACGCATGTCGTAAGGCACATCCGCCCATTTCGGCCCGCCGACGGCGGCGAGCATGACCGCGTCGGCCGCCTGGGCGCGGGCCATGTCCGCCTCGCTGATCGCCTTGCCGTGCGCGTCATAGGCGGAGCCGCCGACAAGCCCCTTCTCGAATTCGAAACTGGCGAGACCCGCGTCGGAAATGACCTTGGCGACCTTTTCGACTTCGGCCGTCACCTCGGGACCGATGCCGTCGCCCGGCAGCAGGAAGATATTGTAGCTCGCCATCAGGGGCCTCTGTTTTCGGGAAATTTTTCGACTTGCTAAACGCCGCGCCCCGCCTTGGCAAGGCTTTTACTTGGTTGCGCGGAATTGAAAAATCGCGCAAGCGGCGGCTTGCGCAATTTGACGAGCGGAAAAACGGCCTCAATTCACCATTTGCCCTTCACCTCGGATTGCTTCAGCCCGAGGCCATGAGCGAAGTTCCTGAATGGCTCAGAACCTGAAACGGGCGCCAACCGTCGGGGAGAACTGGGCGGTGTAAACATAGCCCGAAGCCAGGCCGCCATTGACCGATTCGATATTCATGCCGCCATAGACGTCGAACCGCTTGGTGAAGTGATAATCGACGAAAATCGACCCCTGATCGAGATGGCCCGAACAAGCGTTGGAGCGGATGGACGCGCCCGTCGTCAGATTTATGCGCGCGACGTCGCATGCCGCAGCGGTCGCGGCGGCGTTGCCGACGAACGAACCATAAGCATTTTGGTTGACACGCTGATAGGTGGCGACAACGTCGGTTTTTTCATTATAGGCGTAGCGAAAGCCGACCCAAAACGTATCCTGCAGGCGCGCGTGCGGAAACGAGGCGTTGTTGACAGAGCTCATCGCGAATCCGCCCTGGTCGTTCGGCGCTCCGATGCCAAGCGGATCCTGAGGGTTGTGGGCGATCGTGTGGGACCAGCCTGCAAAGAGCTTCCACTGGTTCCAGGTATATTTGACGCCCAGGGCGCCGCCGGTCATGTCCGAAACCGTTCCGGCGAGCGTGCCCGAATTGGGATTGCCCGTCGTCGTGACCGTCGCGCCGACCGTCGGAACGAAGGTGTCCGTTCCGCCAAGCTGAGCGGCCGTCAATGGACTGCCGATATAAGTGGCCTGATGGAAATAGCCGAGCATGCCATCGAGGCTGAAGGCAGCATAGTCGAACCCGGCGCCTACCTGGCCCGCGTCATTATGTGAAGCGAAACACTGCTGGGGCGTTCCCACCGGCTTCAGTCCGGTGGTCGCCAGATAGTTGCAACCGCCAGAGCCATCGGCGAATTTATACATGGCGGCAAATCGGGCAAAGGCATATTCGACCCGATATTTCAACGAATTGTCCCAACGACCGGTTTCCGTCACGCCCTGGCCGGAAACATAGGTGCCGGAAGAACTGATGATCGAAAAGGCGGAGCTGCCGCCGGTCGCGTCATAGGCGCTCAGCAGATCGCTCGCGAGGCTGCGATGGCGGCCGAAGGTCAGCTGACCGTAAGTCTTGGTCGAGAAGCCAACGTAGAGTTGATCGTTAAAGGCCTGGCCGC
Organism: Rhodoblastus sp. 17X3; assembly: GCF_030056575.1. Taxonomy (GTDB): domain Bacteria; phylum Pseudomonadota; class Alphaproteobacteria; order Rhizobiales; family Beijerinckiaceae; genus Rhodoblastus. Next base: position 21,355 of record NZ_JASHHX010000013.1, read on the forward strand.
CGCGAGCGCCGTCAAGGTTGAGCGAGTAAGAACGGTAGTTCAGGCCTTGGTTGGCGATGATCGCGCCGGGGGCGCTCTGCAATTCGCCCGATTGGGGGTTAAACAGGGTCGAGGCCCAGAACACGCCATTCAGGCCGGGTAGAAGTTCCGTGGTTCCTTTGACGCCGATATTCGACAATTGCATGCCGTTGGGCGTGATGCCGAAATAGCCGTTATGCGCCTTCGGCGTCAGCATTTCGTTGCCGTAATAATATTTGGAATTCAGCGGCAAACCATGGGCGGCGTAGCCGAGACCCGCGTCGATTGCGCCGAAAACCGTAATGCCGTTCCAGGTAATCGGACCGTCGCCAGTTAGCAGGTCTTTCGGCGCTTTGGCGGCGTCGGCGACGAAGGATTGCGGGGAAGATCCGGCGCCGCTGTCTTTCTGTCGCGAAACCTGTTGTTGCTGCTCGCCCTGTTTATGCTCGAGGTTCTTGAGCCTCTGCTCGAGCTCGGCGTTTTGCTTTTGGAGAACAGCCGTCTCGGCCTTCAACGCGGCAATGTCCTGCGCCGATTCGGCGTGAGCCAGGCCCGGCGCCGATACGACCGCCAAGACAGCTACAGCCGCCATCAACTCGTTTTTCATCATTGTCTCCAGAAAACTTCTAGCACGGATCCTCATCGGATCAGGCGAAACGCCATATTCGGCGCGTCGAATACATTTCGATTTCAAAGATGGAAATCGATTTACATATTGCTAGCAATCTTTTCCGGCCTCGAGAAGTCCAGAAAATCGCCATATTCGGTCTCAATTGCGCGTTTCTTGCACAAATGGCTGAAATGGCGGGCTTTATTGGCGAAGTTGGCGCTGAGGCATCGCCAGAATAGAAAATTCGTTTCTTTATGTAATATTTTTACAACATGCGCGGCGAGGATCGGCTCTCGTGAAATCGGCTCTCGTGAAAAATGAAAAATCCCGCGAGATTGCTCTCGCGGGATTTCGGATTGCCGAAGGTTTCGTTTCGCGATTTTGCGAAGAAACGATCAGAAGGTGAAGCGGGCGCCGACGGTGGGGGCCCAATTGGAGGCGCTGAAGTAGCCAGAAGCCAGACCGCCGGTCACGCTGCTGTACATCAGACCGCCATAGACGTCGAACCGCTTGGTGAAGTGGTAATCGACGAAGGTGGACGCGCCATAGAGGTTGCCGGAGCAAGTCGCGCTGCGCGGCGCAGTCTGGTTCAGAGCAGGCTTGTAGGGGCTGAAAGCGATATAGCCCGGCAGCGAGCAGGTCGCGAGGTTCGCCGTCGTGCCGTATCCGTTCTGGTGCTCCATATAGAAGCCGCCGACGATGTCGGTCTTCTCGTTATAGGCGTAGCGCGTGCCGAGCCAGACGGTGTCAAGCAGCTTGGCGTGCGCGAAGGCCGCGTTGTTGACCGTGCTCAGGACATAGCCGCCCTGGTCGCCCTGGGCGCCAATACCGACGTTATCCTGCGGGTTGTGGTAGATCACGTGCGACCAGCCGGCGTAGAATTTCCACTGGTTGAATGTATATTTGCCGGCAAGCGCCCAGCCGGTGTTGTCCGAAATGGTGCCAGCCAGGGTGTTGCTGTTCACGCCGAGCGAGGTGACGGCGGGGCCGACGTTCGGCGTGAAGGTGCTGGCGCCGGCGAAGGCCTGCGCGCTGCTCAGGATGCCGTTCGAGACCGCCTGGTGAAAATAGCCGAGGACGCCATCGAAATCGAAGCCGGCGTAAGTAAAGCCAGCGCCGACCTGACCAGCATCATTGTGAGTGGCGTAGCAGGTCTGCACCGTGGTCTTGGGAGCAACCAGCGTACCGGTATAGTTGCAACCACCGTTGCCATCGGCGAATTTGTAGATGGCGCCGAAGTGAACCGGACCATATTCGACGCGATATTTGAACGAATCGTCCCAACGGCTGTTGCCGGTGTCGCCGAGGCCGGCGACCGGCGTGCCGGAATAGCCGATGACGGAGAAGGCATAGGAGGCGCCAGCGGGATCATAGGCCCCGACCAGATCGTTGGTCATGCTCTTGTGGCGACCGAAGGTGAGCTGGCCATAAGTCTTGGAGGCAAGACCGACGTAGAGCTGATCATTGAAGGCCTGGCCGCCGCGCGAGCCGTCGCCGTTATTGGAATAGGCGTTGCGGTTCAGGCCATTCTGGTCGACGAGCGAGCCAGGAGCATTGGCGAGCTGGCCCGACTGCGGGTTGATGCCGGTCGAGGCCCAGAACACGCCGGAAATGCCGGGCAGGATCTCGGTCGAACCCTTGATGCCGATGGTCGTCTGCGACAGGTTGCTCGGCGAAATGCCGAAATAGGAATGGGTGGCGTTCTTGTTGATGAGGTTGTCGCCAAGATAGAGCTTGCCATTGCTAGGCAGGCCGTAGGAGGCCCAGCCGAGACCGGCGTCAACCGTGCCGAAAACGGTGATGCCGCAGAAGGTCAGCGGACCATCCAGGGAGAGCGGCGGGCACATCGGAGCAATGTCCTTGAGGACGGGCAGGTCGGCCGCCATGAAGCTGCTCGCCGCCGGACGGGCGGGCTGCGCCTCCAGCTTGGTCAGACGCTGCTCGAGCTGCTCGTTCTGCTTCTTCAGTTCAGCGGCCTGGGCCTTCAACGTCGCAACATCGGCGCTCTCGGCGCGGGCCGCGCCCGTCGCCGTCATCACCGCGATGGCGGCGACAGCAGCCATAAGTTTGGTCTTCATGCCCGTCTCCAGTTCTCAGAGGCGCCTGTGCGAAATGCCGCCGAAAGGCCCTATCCAAATGACCGCGGCGCCGCCGCAGCTGTGAAATCCGATCACGAAAGATTGATCATCGATCGCGATTGATTATCGAATAATCAGAACCCGGGTGGTTGGCAATTGGCGGAGGCCCAAAACCGCCGCCTTTGAGCCACAAAGAATCCCAGTGTTGCCTTGTTGCAATAGTTGACAGCTAGACTAAAGGCTAAACGACGTTAAAGCTGAAAGAATTACGACATTGTGCAGCGCGAGATGATCGGCTTTCATCAGACTGTCACAAATGAAATACCAACCATCCCGCCATGGCGCGCTCAGCCCTGAGCGAAGAAATACACTCTCGCCCGCGACGATGCCCGGTTGGATTGTCTTCTAGAAAGCAAGGTCAGAACGTGTAGCGCAGCCCAACGGTCGGATCGATGGTGTTGGTATACAGAAAGCCGTTCGCCATACCGCCTGACACGGCCGTGTACATCAGGCCGGCATAGGCCTCCAATTTCTTGCTGAAATGATATTCGCCGACGAACCCGATCGCGTCTTCCGCGCCCGAGCATGTCGAGGCGTTGGCGACGAGTTTGGTGTTGTTGGCGAAATTGCAGGCGATCTTGCCGTAGGAATTCTGCCATTCGTGATAATAGCCGATGCTGAGATCCAGATGGCTGTCATAGGCGAATTTCACGCCGCCCCAAAACACCTGCAAGACTTTATCATGATATTGGAAGGCGTTATTGGTTGCGACGCTGATCGGATAGCCGTTTGAATCGACGTATGGCGCGACGATCGGATCATTCGGGTCGGCATAGTTGATATGCTCATAGCCGCCGAAGAACTTGAAAGGCCCGTAGCTGTATTTCGCCGAGAGCAGCACTGCGGAATTGTCGGAAATTGTGGCTGCTAGCGAGCCGGCGGGCAGCTTGGCGGCCTGGGCGACACTGAGCGAAGAAAGCGTAATGGCGCCGCTGACGTGGCTGTAGACGGCGTCGAATGACAAGGCCTGAACGTCGAAGCCCGCGGAAACCTGATAGGTTGGCCCATTGGTCTGGCTGGCGCCATACCCGGGCTGGCCCAGCTTGTAGATCGCGCCAAAACGCGCCGGGCCGACATGGACCAGATATTTGATGGAATTGTCGAAGCGGCTGTTTTCGGTGTCGCCGCTCGATAACGAGCCGCTGTAGCCGAGCAGGGAAAACGCCAGCGAGCCAGCGATAGGGTCATAGACGGAGCGGTCGTCGGTGGTCAGGGTGCGCTGCCGGCCAAAGGTGAGCACGCCATAATCGGCGGAGGAAACGCCCAGATAGGCGTAATCATTAAAGGCCTGCCCGGCGCGGGCGGAATCGCCGTTGGAGCTTTGATAGGCCAGCGGCACACCATTGTTCTGGACCAGGGAGGCCGGACCATTCCCAAGCTGGCCCGACGCCAGATTGAATTGGGTATTGACGCCAAAGACGCCGGCGAGACCGGGAAGAATTTCTTCTTCCCCCTTCAGCCCGACGCCCGAATAGCCCATGCCGCCCGGTGCGACGCTGAACATGGAATGATTGCTGTTTTTCTGGATAGCGTATTCGAGGCCCTGCGGATAATAGCCATTGAACGGCGCGCCATGGCTTTGCCAGGCGACGCCGGCGTCAAGCACGCCGAAGAGCGTAATGCCGTGGAATTTGAGAGGGGCCTCGGAGGCCAGGACGTCCAGCGAGGATTTTGCGCCTTGCGCGACGAAGGCTGCCGGCGCGGGTTGTGGAGCCAGCTTTGATGCTTGCGCGGGAACGACCTCGCGTTTCTCGACCCTTTCGAGCCGTTTGATGAGTTCCGCATTCTTTTCCCGCGACGCGGCAATCTGCTGCTTAAGCTGCGCAAGATCATCAGCCGTCGCTTCGCCCGGAACGACAACGGCCATGAACGCCACGAATCCCAAAAGCCGACCAACCATCAATGGTCTCCATTCCAACAAATCTCGCGCCCAGACCCAGACCCAGACTTACAGACCATAAATCTCTGTTTCTATCGTTTTTGTCAACTTTAAAGACGCGCGAGATCCGTATCGCCGGCAATGCATTGATTTCCTAAAAATAATTTTAGTCGAGACCTTCCCTAATCCGCCGTAAATTTGTGCCAGCTTCGTCATGCTTCATCACGGTTGTCTCAAAGCCCCCGACGGAGATCTCCGTCCCCCAGACCCAACCACGACGTCGCGCCTCGCGGCTGCGGGCGCGCGCTAAAGGAGGACAAGATGATGCAACGCTTGAATGCCCTCGCAAAACTCGCCGTCATCGCAGCGGCCGCCTCCCTCGGAGCCCTTCACCCCGCGGCAGCGGGAATGAAAGTCGTCGACGGCCAGGCTTACTGGACGGGAGATCCCGGACCAGTGAATCCCGGCGCCTTCTATGAGGGAGGCCAATATAAATATGATCCGCGCCACTACCTCAGCTGGTACGGCAGCAGTCCACAAGACTACAAGATGATGGTGCACGCCGCCCATTCGGGAAACAGCCGCTGCGTCTGGCGCAAGCGGGTCATCAATTCCAACTGGGAATTCCACCACCCCTATATCATGGTATGCGACTAGGCCAGGCTTGAGCCGGTATCGTCTTTCGGCGGCGCTTGCGGCCGCAGCAACCCTTCCGCGCAGGAATCCGAGGCGTGGCTCGCGCGCCAAAAGGCGCGTGGCCCCGGCTCGGACACCGGCGCAGGCGCATGTCGGACGCAAAGGCCAGCCTGGGCCCACCAATGGCTCGCCCTGTCTCCCCGATCGACGGGCTGCAGCCCTGCCGCCGGCTTGCGCCAGAAGCGGCATTCTCTGCACAGAACGAAATCATAGGCCGAGCCGATCTCGACGAATTCTCCGCAGCCTTGCCCGCCATGTGTCGTCGGCCAGTGCGCGATTCGGTCGGATTCGGCTGAGGGTTTTGGCGATAGTCGACGGCACCATCCCTCCCCGGGACGAGCCATTTTCCAGAACAGGCAATTGTCGCACCGGTCCATGAATTCGCCTCCCCCTTGAATGACGCTCATTTCTGGGTCTCGGCGGCGGGCGCCGCAATATCCGGATCATGGCCTTGCGGACCCAGAAGCGCAATTGGCGGGGGGCTCTGCGGTTCGGGCGGAGGCGCCTGTCCGCTCCATCCTCCGCCAAGAGCAAGCATCAGTTCGACATATTGTTCCAACAATCGAGTCTCGACGGCAAGCTTCGCCCTGTCGGCGTCCAGCGCAGCGGACTGAGCCGTGACGACATCGAGGGAGGAGGCCGCGCCGTCCTTGTAAAGACTCATCGACATGTCCAGCGCCCGCTGCGCCGATCCGGCGGCGACCGCCAGCGAGGCGTTCTCGGCGCTCAGCCATCTGATCGATGCGAGGGCGTCTTCCACTTCCTGATAAGCGGCCAAAACCGACCCTTTATATTCCGCCGCGGCAGCCGAAAATTCGGCGCGCGCCACGTCCAGCGCCGCCTGCCTCTGACCGCCATCAAAAATCGGCGCGGAGACGCCGGGGCCATAACTCCAGAGGCTGTTGTGGAAGTTCAACAGATTCAGATTTGTGGATTGCGTGCCGCCTGACAGCAAGATGTAGAAGCGCGGCAGAAAATCAGCCTTCGCGGCGCCGATCCGCTCGTTCGCCGCAAACAGCAGCCGCTCCCTCGCCGCGACGTCAGGCCTGCGTAAAAGGAGACTTGCCGGCGCAGCGCGGGGCGGCCTTGGAGCAGACGGCTGGACGGCGGCAGGCGCGATCCGGAACGACGAGGGCATTTCCCCCGACAGCGCCGCGAGCGCGTTTTCGAGAACGGCGCGGCCGCGCGCGATTTCCGCCGACGCCGCCTGGGCGTTGGCGAGCTGAACCCGTGCGCGCTCGACGTCGATGGGCGGCGCGATATTCTGCTTCAACCGCTCCTGGGTCAGATCGAGCGCCGATTGATAGAGCTTGATCGTCCGCGCGAGCAACGCCGCCTGGGCGTCCGCCCCTCTCAGGGCGATATAGGCGCGGGCGAGCGAGGCGTGAAGCGAGAGGCGAGTCGCCGCGAGGAGGTCGTCATTCGCCTGGGCGCCGGCCTTGGTTGCGGCGACGAGATCGCGAACCCGTCCCCACAGGTCGATTTCCCAGCTCAGCTGACCGAACAATTGATTGGCGCCGTAATAGGTCGGCTGGTTTGCCGAACGAAGCGGCCGGTTTTGCGATTGCTTGTTGTAGCTGAGCTGCGGCTGGCCCACGACGGCCGGATAGAATGACGAACTGGCCAGGTCCAGCACCGCCTTGGCGCGCTGATATCGGGCCAGCGCCACGGCGTAATCCGGATTATCCAGCTCGATACGCGCCTGCAGCCGGTCCAACTCCGGGCTGCGAAAGCTTCGCCACCAGTTCTCGGCGACACCGGCGCGCGGTCCGGCCGGCGGCGACGTCTTGAATTGTTCAGGCGCCGCAATGGGCGGAGGCGCATAAGGCGGAGCCAGCTCACATCCGGAAAGAGCCGCCAGCGCCAAGCAAAGTCCCACGCCGGAAAGAAGACGTCGGCTCATTCCGCGGCGCCCGTCGAAGGTTCGCCGGAAATCCGGACCTTGTCGCCGTCGGCGAGCGACTCGGGAGGATTGTTGATGATCCTGTCCTGCGGCTCGAGTCCCGAGGCGATCGCTACGTCTACGCCGAAATCCTTCGCGATGACGACTGTCTTGAATTTCACGCGGCCCTCCGCGTCGACCGTCGCGACGCGAACGCCATGCTGGCCGACCGACAGCGCGCTGGAGACGACGCGCAACTGCGACGGGTCCGTCTCCAGTTCGAAATGTACGTCGGCATAAGAGCCCGGGAACAGGGCGCCGTCGGGGTTGGCCGCATCCAGCTCGACCAGGAGGCTGCCGCTCTGCGCGCCAATGGCGTTGGACGTCGTGGCGAGGCGGGCGTCGAATTTCCTGCCCGGCCATTGTGGCGTCGTGAATGTCGCCTGCATGCCGGCGGTCAGCCGCGCGGCGTAGGTTTGCGGCACATTGACGTAGACGCGGACGGCATGAATGTCGGCCACCTTGAACAGGGGCTGGGCGGCGCGATCGGGTCCGACATAGGAGCCGATGTCAATATTGCGGGCGGTGACGACGCCGTCGAACGGCGCGACGATCTGCGCGAATTGCTTTTGCGCCTTGAGCCGATCGAGGTTGGCGCTGGCGGCCCCGACATCGGCTTGCTTGACTTTCAGATCGCTCGACTTCTCGTCGGCGGATTGTTTCGAAACCGCGGCCGAGCTCCGCAAGGCGCTCCAACGCTCCGCCGTCACGCCGGCGAGCGCCCGGCCCGCCTCCGCGCGGCTGAGTTCCTCGCGCGCCTGCGCCAGCCTTTCGTCCAGTTCAGGCGTGTCGACCTCCGCAAGGATGTCGCCCTTCTTGACGATTGCGCCTATATCGGTCCGCCAGCTCCTGACGTAACCGGCGACCTGAGAATGGATCGAGGCTTCGTTCCATGCCGCGATATTGCCGGGCAACGCGAGAATCTGGGGTTTGTCGTCACGATGCGGGCTAATCACCGACACCGTTGGAACGGCGCGCTCGCGGGTCCATTCGGCCAGGCGCTTCTCCGCTTCCCATCGCTGAACGAAAGTAAAGCCGAGGTAAAGGGCGAGACCGACCGCGGCGAGGGGAAACAGCCAAAGCCCCCGGCGCCGGCCTCGAACCGCGCCAGTCAAAGGTTCGGAGGCGATGTTATCTTTCATCGGACGCCTCAATCGATTTTCCCGGCCGGCGGGAATGGACAATGCCGAAAAGCACGGGAACGAAAACCAGCGTGGCGACGGTCGAGAAAATAAGTCCGCCGATCACCGCACGGCCGAGAGGCGCATTCTGTTCGGCGCTCAGGGCCATCGGCGCCATGCCGATGATCATCGCGAGCGCGGTCATCAGAACCGGGCGAAAACGCCCGACACCCGCTTCGAGCGCGGCCGCGAAGGGCTCAAGCCCTTCCGCCAGCTGCTCGCGGGCGAAGCTCACCACGAGGATCGAATTCGCCGTCGCCACGCCCATGCACATGATCGCGCCAGTCAAGGCCGGAACCGAAAGCGTCGTATGGGTAGCGAACAGCATCCACGTCACTCCAGCGAGAGCGGCCGGCAGCGCCGCCACGATGACGAATGGGTCAAGCCAGGACTGGAAATTGACCACGATCAATAGATAGATCAACGCCACCGCCAAGGCCAATCCTCCGTAAAGTTGGGAATAAGCCGAATTCATCGTCTCGGACTGCCCGCGCAGGACGATTCGCGTGCCGCGCGGCCGCGCCTTGTCGAATTCCTGGATGATCTTGCGAATTTCGGCCGAGACCGATCCGAGGTCGCGGCCGCTGTTGGTCGCGAAAATGTCGATGACCGGCTGAACCGAATAGTGAGAAACGACGGCGTTGCTTTCGCCACGGCCGATATCGGCAACGGCGCCGAGAATTTGCGGCGTTTTGCCGCGGGATACTGGAACGCGCGCCAGATCCTCAAGCGAATTCATCCAATATTGCGGCGTCTGCGTCACCACGGGATAGGACACGCCGCTTTTCGGGTTCAGCCAGAACACCGGGTTGGTCTGGATCGAGCCCGCCAGGGTGATGAGCAGCGACGTTGCGATATCCCTTTCGGTGACGCCAAGGCGGCTTGCGAGAATCCTGTCGACGTCCACATTGATCGTCGGTTGGTCGGCCGGCTGTTGAATGCGCGCGTCAGCGACGCCGGTCACCTCGGAAATCCGCTTCAACAACTTGTTCGCCAGCAGCCGGTTTCCTTCGAAGTCGTTTCCGATCACCTGCACGTCGATCGGGGCCGGCAGGCCGAAATTGAGAATTTGCGTCACGATATCCGCCGGGAGGAAGGAAAAGGTCGCGTTGGGGAACAGTTCCGGCAATTTCTCCCGCAATCTGCGAACCAGATCCTCGCTGTTCTTTTCCTGCCCCTCTTCCAGGGTGATGAGAATATCGCCATCCGCGGAGCCGATCGTCCCCGAATTGCCATAAGCCGCGTTGATGCCGCTGATCGGCAGACCGATATTGTCCACCACGGAGGCGATGACGCCGGGGCCGGCGATCGTGCTGATCGCCGCCTCGACCCGGGTGAACAATCGGCCGGTCTCCTCGATGCGCAGGCCCGTCGGGCCGCGCACGTGGAGTTTCATCTGAACCGTTTCGACGCTCGGAAAGAAATTCTGGCCAAGAAAGGGCACAAGCGCCAGCGAAGCCAGGACAAAGCTCAGGAAGATCACGACAAAGGCGCGCCGGCTCCGTATGGCCGCCGAGAGCATTCCTTCATAGCCCCGCCGCGCCGCCGCGAATCTCTGTTCGAAACCGTGCTGGAACTTCCCGAAGAATCCACGGGGAGGCGTGTGCGAATCGTGGTCGTGGCCGCCCAGCAGATAATTGGCCATGGTCGGAACAAGAGTGCGCGACAGGAGATAGGAGCCCATCAGCGCGAAAACGACCGCCTTGGCCATCGGACGGAACAGATAGCCCGAGATCCCGCCAAGGCTGAACATCGGCACGAAGACGATGCAGATGCACAGCAGCGAGACGGTCGCGGGAACGACAATCTGGCGGGCGCCGTCCATGATCGCCGCCTCGATCTCCTTCTTCTGCTCAAGCTGAAAATTGATGTTCTCGATCGTCACGGTGGCGTCGTCGACCAGAATGCCCACCGCCAGGGCCAGGCCGCCCAGCGTCATGACGTTGATATTTTCGCCCGTCCCGGCAAGCGCGGCGACCGAGGCCAGGATGGCGAGCGGAATGGAAATGATGATGATGACGGTCGAGCGCCAGCTTCCCAGAAAGATGAGGATCATCAGGCCGGTGAGCGCGGCCGCCAGCCCGCCCTCGAAAAGAACCGACCTGACCGCGCCCTCGACGAAGGGCGCCTGGTCGCCGACCGCGACAAGCTTCAGCGATTCAGGCAACATTTCGCGCAGCCGCGGCATCAGTCCCTTGACGCCTTCGATGACGTCGAGCGTCGAGGCCGAGCCCGCCTTGATGATGGACATCAGAACGGCATTGTCGCCATTGACGCGGACCATGTTGATCTGCGGCGGATGGCTGTCATGAACGAAGGCGATGTCGCCGATGCGCACCGTCACTCCTTCGACGGTTCTGACCGGAAGATTGTTCAGGGCCTCGATCGACTCGGGGGAGTCGTTCAGCTTGATGACATATTCCTTGTCGGCGATTTTCTGGGTGCCGACCGGAATAATGAGATCCTGATTGCCGACCGCGGCGACGACGTCCTCTGCCGATAGGCCGTAGGAGCGCAATTTCGCCTGATCGACGTCGATCTGCACCTGGCGCACCATGCCGCCATAAGGCGAGGGCACCGCCGCGCCGGCGACCGTCGCCAATTGGGGACGAATCATGTTCTGCCCGAAGTCGAAGATTTTCGCCTCCGGCAACGAATCGCTCGACAGGGCCAGCTGGATGACGGGAACGCTCGAAGCGTTATAGCTCAAGACATAGGGCGGGGTGATGCCCGGCGGAAGCAGCTTCAGAACCGTTTGCGAGGCCGCGGTGATCTGCGCCAGGGCGGAGCTGATGTCGACCGTCGGCTGGAAGAAGATCTTCACGACACCATAGCCGGACATCGACTGGGATTCGATATGTTCGATATCGTTGACCGTCGAGCTGACCGCGCGTTCATAATAATAGACGACGCGGCCCGACATATCGTCCGGCGGCAGGCCGTTATAGGTCCAGACCACCGCGACGACGGGGATGCGGATGGCCGGGAAAATGTCGGTCGGGGTGCGAATCCAGGACAGGACGCCGGCGATGACGATCAGCATCGCCATGACGACAAACGTATAGGGCCTCTTGAGCGCGATGCGTACGAGTGCGAGCATTATGCCTTGCGCGTGGTTGTAAGCGGCGAGAGCGGGGCGCCGGTTTTCGCCTCGGCTTATAGTCGCCGGTTGAAGCGCCCCATACTAAAATGTTTTTTATCCGGGCCGGAAGATCGACTTTCGCCCGCTCAAGAATGACGTTCCGCGAGCGTGAAACGGGCTCCCGGCGCATTATCCTCGACGGTCAGGTCCATGCCGTGCAGGCGCGCGATGGTTTCGGCTATGCTCAGCCCAAGGCCGGTCCCGGGCAGGTCCGCGCCATTCCTGGCGCGGGCGAAACGCCGGAAGATATCGTGGCTTTCGGCGGCAGGCACGCCACGGCCGTTATCGCTGACCTCGATGCTGGCGTGGCCGTCGCGTCCCGTCGCCGCAATCCACACGCCGCCGCCGCGCGGCGTGAATTTCAGCGCGTTGTCGATCAGATTCGCCACGGCTTCGCGCATCAGGTCCGGGTCGCCCCGGCGCAGGACTGATCCGTCGGCGGAAAGGGCGAGGCTCACGCCTTTCGCCTTGGCCAAAGGCAGGAAAAATTCATGCAGTTCCGCGCAGATTTCCCCGAGATCGATCTCCCTGAAGGCCGAATGGCGTCGCTCGCGCTCGATCGCGGAGACGCGCAACAAGGCGGCGATCGTCGTCATGGCGCGGTCGATCTGGCGCAAGGCGGTCTGAATGGATTGCCGCGCGGGCGAGCCTTTTGGGGCGGTCGCGATCCCCTGCTCCAGAACGGCCCGCACGTTGACGAGCGGCGCGCGCAGATCATGAGCGATATTGTCGCCGACCGCGCCGAGCTGACCAAGCAGCCGCTCGATTTCATCAAGCATTTCGTTGACGGAGGCGATCACGCCGTCGAGCTCGTCGATCCCCGAACGGCTCGGCAGACGCGCGCGAAGGTCGCCCTTCACGATTTCCGCAATAGCGCGGTCGATCTCCCGGATTCGCTCGCCGCTTCGGCGCGCCAGGAAAAATCCCGCCATGAGCGCGCCGGCCGCTATGGGCAATATGGCGAAGGACAGCGCCCGCCCGAGAATTCGCCTGAGCATCGCAACTTCCGAGAGACTGCGCCCCAGAACGATGACCCCTCCATCCGGCCTTATGCGGGCGACCATGAGCGTCGGTTCGGGCTCGCCCGCCTCAGTCGGCCGGAAATCGGCGAGATAATGGGTGCGCCCGTCCGCGGGAACATCTGGCTTGCGATCGAGATTGCCAAAAACGAGTTTACCCGACGGGTCATAAAGGGCGACGAAATTCAGCCGCCTGAAATCGCGGGTAAGCCGGAGCGACAAGGCGCGCTGCAAGCGCTCGTCGTCGCTTGCCGCCGCCTTCTCCGCCTCGTCCGCGAAGACGGTCTGCAATTGCGAAATCCACGCCTCGGTGGTCTCTTCGTAAACGAAGGCGAAGACGCCGCCGGTCAGGAGAAGGATAGCCAAAGCGAAAGCCGCCGCGAGCCGCAAGGGCGTCGAACGAAGAAAGTCACGCAGAGGCATCGAGCAGAAATCCTTCACCCCGCAGGTTGACGATCAGCCGCTTCTCGTCCGGAGCATCGAGTTTGACCCGCAGATTGCGCAGATGAACGTCCACAACATTGGTTTGCGTATGGAACCGGTAGTTCCAGACTTCTTCCAGAAGCATTTTGCGCGTGACCAGGATCCCCGGCCTGCGCATGAAATATTCGAGGAGCTTGAATTCGCGCGGAAGAAGCTCGATCTCCCTGCCGGCTCGGCGGACCCGCCGGGCGATGAGATCCATCTGCAAGGGGCCCGCGCGCAGGACCGTCGCGTTGTCGCCAGCAAGACGACGGGCGAGAGCGTCGACTCGCGCGGAAAACTCGGACATGGCGAAAGGCTTGACCAGATAATCGTCGCCGCCCGCGCGCAGGCCGGCGACGCGGTCGTCCACCGCGCCCATCGCGCTGATCATCAGCACCGGGGTCCGATCGCCGCTTGCCCGCAATTCCTCGACCAGCGCCAGGCCGTCCGCGCCGTTCAGCTTCCGGTCCATCACCAGAATGGCGACTTTGCCGGCCCGCGCGGCCTCCATCGCCTCGCGTCCGGTCTCGCTCACGAAAACCTCATAACGATTTGACAATTCCATCGCCATCGCGTCGGAGAGCACTTTTTCGTCTTCGCAGATATAGACCGCTTGTTTGACGTCACGCATTCGAGCCTCTGCTCAATTTCCTGCCTATGATTGCCGTTTGACGGCAGGTGTCGAAATCGCTCGCGCGTCGCCCGCCAGCTGGCTTGTCGCCTCATCCACGCTGCGGAACAGGCGCTTGCGTCCATCGACGCCAGGGGCGCCGAGCGCGTCGAAAAGGCCATAACACGCGAAAGCGGCCTGGGCGCGCACGGATTCAAGTCGCGCGATGGCGAAATCCACGCCCTTGTGGCGGCAAGCCCCTATCGCCGCGGCAAGGCCCTGGGCCGCGGTGTAATCGATCGAATCGATGGCGCTGGCTTCGAGTATGAGAAGCTTTAATCCCGGCTCGCCCGCCGCCGCGACCAGTTCACGCCGAAAGCGGTCGGCGTTAAGAAAGGACAAAGGCGCCTGAAAGCCGACCACTTTCACGCCCGCGAGCGTTTCTCCGTCGAAATCGTCATTTTCCGGCCACCAGATCGTCTTGCCAGGGAAACGCTCGAAAATATGCAGATCGGTCTGGGTCGTTGTCCACAACCCATGGATCAGCGACAGGATGATCGCCAGAGCGACGCCGGTCTGGACCGGCACCAGAACCACCAGCAGCAAGGTCGCGAGCAGCAGAATAAATTCCGGACGGGAGCGCGCGGCGATATCGCGCATGGCCCCGAGCCGAAAAATCCGCCCTGCGATATAAAAGAGAATGGCCGCCAGCGCCGCCTCCGGCGTATGGCTGAGGAAGCTTTCGCCAAAAGCCGCGACCAGCGCGACGGCGACCGCCGCTGTGACTCCCGCGATCTGGGTTTCCGCCCCGGCCTCGGCGACGATGGCGGTGCGCGGCGGACTGGCGTTGACGGGAAAGGCCCCGAACAGGCCAGACAGCATGGAGCCGAGGCCAAGGCCCAGAAAGTCGCGATCAATATCCGCCGCTTCGCCGGGGAATCCGGGAAAGGAGCGGGAGGTCGCCGCGCTCTGCGCCATGACCACGGCGGCGATAATCGCGGACAGGCCCAGAACCTTGCCGAAATCGTTGACGTTGGCGATCGGCGCGGCGAGACGCGGCGGCGTGACGTGAAAGGCGCCGACGGTTGGCAGCCCCTGGCCTTCAAGACCGAGCATCATCGTGGCGACGGTCGCCCCGGCCAGGGCCAACAGCGGCCCCGGAAAGCGGGAGCCTGCCCATTCGACGACAGCGATGAAGGCGAAACAGGCCGATCCGGTCAGGACGGCCAATGGCTTGACGCCTTCGAACTGGCGGATGATTTGCGCCATGCGGTCGAAGCTGCTTCCCGATCCAGCGACAAGTCCGAGAAAGGCCGGCGCCTCGGACAAAGCGATGTGCACAGCTATGCCGCCAAGAAAGCCGGTAAGCACGGGGATCGAGAACAGATTGGCGACCCAGCCTGCCCGGAAGACCCCTGCCCCCGCCAGGAAAACGCCGACGATCACGGAGAGCAAGGCCGCCAGGTTCAGATATTCCGCCCCTCCGATCGGCGCCATCGCAGCCAGTGATGCGGCGAAGATAGGCGTGATGGTCGAATCCGCGCCGGACGACAGATAGCGATTGGCGCCGAACAGAGCGAAAGCCAGCGAGCCCGCGATGAAGACGTAAAAGCCGATATGAGGCGCGAATCCGCCGAGACGCGCGGTCGCCATCTGCTCGGGCGCGGCGATGGCCGCCAGCGTCAGTCCGGCGACCAGATCCGCCCGCCAACTCGCGGCGCCGCCTTGCAGGGATCGGAACACCAGCCAGTTTCTGCTTGATCCATCCGCCATGGCGAGGCTCCTCGACCGAGATTTTCGCCCATCGCCAGGTAAAAAGGAACCGCGCTTCCAAGGCGGAAAGACGAACAAATATGCGCCAGCCGCATCTTTTTCCACATCGGCGCCGACGGAACGCGGCTCAACTTGCGGATTTCGTCAGGCCGACGTCATGTTCGGCGGTGGGTTGGAGTGGCCGAACAGCAACATATCGGAAGGAAATGGGACGTCTTGAAAATCGACTGGCGACAAAGCCTGCCGCCAGCGCCTCGGCTTATTTTCCATAACAATTTGAAGAAAATGAGTTTTTTTGCATTGAACCGCCGCTGTCAGCTTCAGGCGTTTCCGTCGCATCGCTTATGATGCGATCCCCGAGAAATTTGGACGCGCTCCGCGCTGGATTACGCCACCTGAAAAGGCGATCATCTTGCGACTGATGACGTTGCTGCGACGACTGCAAGTCGCGGGAGACAAGATGAAAGGGATTTTGTGCGCTGGTCTTTTTGTGTCCGCCTTCATCGGTTGCGCGCAAGCGGCCGATCTCGCGGCTGCGACGGCGCCCGAACTCCCGCCAGCTGCGCCTTCCTGTTGGGGCGGCGTCCAGGATTTTCTCACTTCGTCCATCAAGGACTGCCCGCTGAGCTATGCGGGGTTCACCCTCTTCGGCAATATCGACGGCGGTTACGGCTACAGCCAGTGGGGCGTCCCGGTGGGGCAGAGCGCCGACAAGCCGAATTACGCCATTCAAAAAAACAGCGCCAACAGCCATTGGCTGTGGGCCCCCAACGCGATCAGCACATCGGTCGTCGGCATCGCCATGCAGGAGAAGCTCTTCGACGACTGGACGCTGATCGGCGTGGCGGAAGCCGGATTCAATCCCCACACGTTGATGCTGGTCAACGGCCCGCGTTCGCTGGCGGATAACAATCTCAAAGCGATCGGTTATCAGACCTCTGGTTTCAATTCGAGCCGCGCCGGCCAATGGGACAATTCGCAAGGCTTCATCGGCTTCAGCAATCCAACCTACGGAACCTTGACCTTCGGGCGGAGCAATGCGCTCTCGGCGAGCGCGTTGGGCAAATATGACCCGGTAGCCTCGGTCGCATTTTCGCAGATCGGCTTTTCTTCGATCTATTCCGGTTTTGGGGTCAGTCCGACCACGCGCATCAACAGCGCGCTGACCTACCGTTTGACCTACCATCACTTTCACATCGCCGCCCAGGCGCAGATCGGCGGATATGACCAGGGCAATGCGACGACCGGGCAATATCAGATTCAACTGGGCGCCGATTTCGACCATTTATCCTTCGACGCCGTCGCGGGCTTCGCGAGGAACGCCGTAGCCTTGTCCAGCTATTCCGGCGGCGCGCTTCCCCCCGGCTATGACCCGAATTCCATTCTGAAGGCGACCTTGTCGAATTCCGGCGGCTTCGAGCTGATGGCGCGATACACATGGGGCGCGTTCAAATTCTATGGCGGCTATGTCTACGCCCGGTCGGAAAATCCGAGCGACGCCTACGCCAACGGTCTGCCGACCATCGCCCAGGGCATTTTCGTGCCGCCCGGGGCCGTCACATCAAACGCTTATGACGTGGCGCGCGTTCTCAACACGGTCTGGACCGGCGTTCGCTATGCGGCCCTGAACAATCTCGATCTTTCCGCCGGCGCCTATTGGGAAACGCAGAACGACTATCTGCCCTCGTCCAGCGTCTGCACCGGGTCGGGCTCGGCGACGAGCAGCGGCAAGTGCGCCGGCGGCCGTTTTTCCTATTCGTTCCTTCTCGATTACAAACCGCTCAACCGCATCGATCTCTATGCCGGCGTGATGGTCTCGAATGTCTATGGCGGCGTTGCCAGCGGCTACCTGCACACCCGGAACATAGATCCGACGGTCGGCGTCCGCTTCCGGTTCTGAAGCCTCATCAACCGGGATTGCCGCCGACGCACCCCGTGTCGCAATCGTCGGGATCGCGGCTCAGCCCATTCGTATTGCCCTCGCCGGGACGAAAGGGCGTCAGCGCCGGAGCGTCAGCCGCGGGGCCTTGATTTTGGACGGCCGGCGCTTGACGGGCGACAGGCCGCGCGGAATGATGGCCGGTATGACGGTGATGCGGCGCGGCATTTTCAGTCGCGTTTGCCGCGGACGCGACAAGGATCAAGCTTAGCGCGAGCGCTGCTCCGAATGGGACTCGCATGCCGGCCTCCATGTTCCCCGCATCGGCGGCGCGACTATTGCCGACGCATTGCATGCGCCAGCATCCCGTCGCAATTGGGCGTCAATCTATTTAATCTCACAGCGATCGATTTTCATCATGGAGACGGGTCTTAAACGCGTCATTTGACAAATTCCCCTTTTCTCGCCCGATTGAGCGGGGTCGAAGACTAAGGCGACGACCGCGCGACAGAACGCGGACTGCCCCATATGCGGCGGGCGCGATAACCAGGAGCCCGGGGGGCGAAAATGCGGGAAGAAGAACTTGGCGTCGCCGATATCGGCGGCACGCATGCGCGCTTCGCTCTGGCGCGGGTTGCAGCCGGCCGCGTGCGTGGCCTTGGCCCGGCGACCGTGCTGCGGGTCGCGGATTTTCCCGGGCTGGCCGAAGCCTGGCGCGCCTTTCTCGCCCGTTCCGGCGCGGCGCCTCGGGCGGCGGCGCTGGCCGTGGCCGGCCCGGTGCGCGGCGAGGAGCTGAAATTCACCAATAATCCCTGGCGGCTGCGGCCCGCCGCTCTGGCCGGGGAGCTCGGCGTCGAGCGCCTGGTTCTGGTCAATGATTTCGGGGCCATCGGCCACGCCGTCGCGCAACTCGCGCCCGAGGATTTCACCCATATTTCGGGCCCCCGGCGACCGCTGCCCCGCCCGGGCGCCATCAGCGTCATAGGCCCGGGCACCGGCATGGGCGTCGCCTTGACCTTGCTGGAGACCGAGTCCCATCGCGTCGTCGAGGCCGAGGGCGGCCATGTCGGCTTCGCCCCGCGCGATTCCTTCGAGGACGCGCTGCTGGCGCGGTTGCGGACGAAATTCGGCCGGGTTTCGGCGGAGCGCGTCCTCTCGGGGCCCGGCCTCGCCGAGATCCGCGCCGCGCTTCCCGGCGCGGACGAGGCCCCCATCCCGGCGAATGACAAGGCCTTGTGGGAGGCGGCCATTTCCGGCGCCGATCCGCTCGCCCGCACGGCGCTCGAAGTTTTCTGCTCCTGTCTCGGCGCCTTCGCCGGCGACGTCGCCCTGACCCATGGCGCGCATGGAATCGCGCTCGCCGGCGGACTTCTGCCGCGCTTCGCGGACCTGTTGCCTCAGACGGGCTTCGCCTCAAGCCTCGCCGCCAAGGGACGCTACGCCGCCTTGATGGCGGAGCTGCCAGTCTGGCTTATCGCCCATCCGCAGCCGGGCCTGTTCGGCGCGGCGGCGGCCTTCGCGGCGAAGGGGCGCTGAAGCGAAGTCCGCTTCGCGCAATTTTATTGACAAGGCTCCCGTCAGCGCTTTTCCTTCACCTATGCTGGAGCTCATGCGCAACGTCCGTTTCACGGCCTTGGCCGCCGCCATCTATGCGGTCGCTTGCCTCACGATCGGAATCGCTCATGACCCCGGCCCGACCACGCCGGGCGCGGGAGCGCCCGCTTTCGCCGCCGAAATCTCAGCTCTCGCCCTGCCTGACGGGACCAATGTTCCGATTTGCGGCGAAACATCGCGCGGCCCCGCCCAGAAAAGCGCCCGGAAGAGCTGCAACGCCTGCCGGCTGATAGCCGCGTCAGGCCTCCCGCCCACGCCGCCGTTGGAGTCTTGCGACCGGCCGTTTGTGGTCGGCGCGGCGATTTCCGAGAACCAGGTGCCCATGCCGCCCGCGGCGCCGGGCGTCGCGGCGCGCCCGCGCGGCCCCCCGATTCTCTCCTGACATCCGTGGCGACCGGGCCCTCGCATGGCGATGCGGCGCCCGGGACGCCTTTTTTGCGCGGCGCGGCGGCCATCGGCTCGCCAGCGCCGGCGCGATTCCGTCATTGGAGAGAATTCATGGAAGCCAGTTTTGCGATAACGCCGGACATCGCGGCGGAGTTGGCGGCGGAGTTGGCGGCGAAGTTGGATATGCGCCTCGACCCGGCGGCCGCCGCTGGCGAAGGCGCCGCGGTCCCGCTTCCGGAGCCGGACCTGCATTATCTCGCGGCGCGCACCGCCCTGTTCAGTCCCGGCGAAGACGCGGGAAAAGTTTATGAAGTGACGCAAGGCGTCCTGATGATCACGCGCCTTTTGCCGGACGGTCGCCGGCAGATTCTCGACATCGCGGGCGCGGGCCGCGTGATCGGCCTGACCTGGAGCGATGCGCATGATTGCGCGGCGATCGCCTTGCGCGATTCCATCGTCCGTCGTCACGACAGCAACGGGAGCAGCGCCGTCGCGCTGAACGCCGCGCGCTTCGCCGACGCCCTGTTTGGGGAGGTCCATCGCCTTCGCAACCTCGCCACCGCCCTCGGGCGCAAGACGGCGACGGAACGGCTGGCGGGCTTTCTTCTCGATCTTGCCGGCGAAGACGCCGACCCGCCGGTCCGCATCGATCTGCCCGTCACGCGGAACGAAATCGCCGACCACCTGGGCCTCGCCCTCGAAACGGTCAGCCGAACCTTTTCCCGGCTGAGGCGGGACGGGATCATGCGGATCGAGACCAGTCAGAAGCTGACGATCCTCGATCGCGCCGCCCTCCGGCGGCTGGCCGATGGCGGCCCGTTTTGACGCACGCCCGCCCGCATCCTTATTTCTTGCTCAGGGCGCGGGCTTGTTTCCCTCGAAAATCGGGATTTTTTCCCGCCGCGGCCGGGAAACGCCAAGACGCGCGGGCTTTGCCCCTTGGCGCCCCTGTCTTTCCGCAAAAAGCGGTATAAGTTCACAAAAATGCGGAAGGGCGACGAGACCCATCACAACCGCAACGGAAACGCTTGGAAGTCCCCATGGAAGATATTTCGCTGTCCCCGATCGGTTTGTTCCTGCAGGCGGGGCTCGTCGGCAAGGCGGTCATGGTCCTGCTGGTCGTCGCCTCGATCTGGTGCTGGCTGCTGATCGTCGAGAGCCTGTTCGGCCTGCGGCGCCTGTCGTGCGCCTTGCGCGACGCCAAGGCCGGACATTCCGACCATCTGCTCGCGCCCATTGAGGCGCAGGGTGCCCAGGAGGCCCGCATCCGCATCGCCGGCGAGACGGTGTCTGAACGCCGCCAGCGGGTGACCGACAACATGACCCGGGCCAGCCTGGAGCTTCTGACCAGCGCCGAGGGTGGCCTCGCCAATCTCGCGGTGATTTCCTCGGTCTCCCCCTTCGTCGGCCTGTTCGGCACGGTCTGGGGCATCATGGGCAGTTTCGTCGGCATCGCCGCCTCCAAGGACACCAGCCTCGCGGTGGTCGCTCCGGGCATCGCCGAGGCCCTCGCCGCCACCGCCTACGGCCTCGCCGCCGCAATTCCCGCCGCCATCGGCTATAATCGCCTCGGCGCCGCCTTTTCCCGCTTGGGCCAGGGCCTGATGAACCGTGCGGCCGACCGCGCCGTCGAACTGACGCGCGATCCGGTCGTGGCGAGCCAAACCGGGGCGCAGGCGGAAGCGGAGGCCGCCTGATGGGCTTTTCGCCGTCCGATTCCAACCGCCCCGGCTTTTACCGCCCGCAGGCCGAGATCAATGTGACGCCGCTGGTCGACGTCATGCTGGTGCTGCTCATCATTTTCATGATCACCGCGCCGCTGCTCACCGCCGGCATGAAGGTGCAATTGCCGCAGGCCCAGGCGGCGCGTCCGCTCAATCCGAAGGAGCCGGTCGTCGTCATTGTCGCCCACGACGGCGGCCTCGCCGTCGGCGCCGAGCCGGTCGCGGCGGCGGATCTGGTGCAATTGGTCAAACTGAAGCTTGGCGACGATGCGGGCCGCGTCGTGCATCTGCGCGGCGACAAGGACGTCCCCTATGGCCAGATGGTGGCGATTCTCGATCAGCTCGCCACCAATGGGATCACCCATATCGCCATCGTGACCGAAACCGGCAGGGATTCGGGCAAGAAGGCCGACGCGCCTCCCGCCCCGCCCGCGCCGGAGACCAGAAAATGAGCGTCGCCGGCGCCCTTTCCGGCGGCGGGCCGATGCTGGCGGCGGAGCCGCGCGACATGGTCCGGCCGCCTTGGCTGCGGCCGCTGGCGCTGCTGCTCATTCTCGCTTTTCACAGCCTGATGTTCGTCGCCGTCAAGGGGAGGCCGGCGGCCCTGTCCCCGCTGGACACGGTTGAAGTCTCGCTTGTTCCGCTCGGCGACGCCGCCGAGGACCAGAAGAAGCAGGAAGAGGTCAAGCCCGCGGAAATGGCCGCGCAGGAACTGCCACAAGAGCCGCCGCCGCCCGTGCAGCAAGCCGAGCGAGTCGAGCCTCCCCCGCCGCCGCCGCAGGTCGCCGTTCCCGAGGCGGTCCCCTTGCCGGTCGAGCCGCCCAGGCCCGTCGCGCCGCCGCCTCCGGCCGTCGTCGAGAAAAAGCCGCCGCCCAAACCCGTCGCGGCCCGCGACGACCAGCGCCAGAAGGCGCGGGAGGAGCACGAGACCGCCGAGCGCCGCCGCAAGGCGCAGGAAGCGCGGCAGGAGCTGAAGCGCGGCGCGGCCAGCGGCTCAACCCAGGCGTCGTCGATGTCGCCGGCGGCCTATTCCGGCCTGCTCGCCGCCGAAATCCGCCGCCGCACCTTCTATCCCGCCGCCGCGCGGGCCGCGGGCGCGACCGGCGCCGTCGGCGTCGCCTTCACGGTCGGTCCGTCGGGGCGGGTCATCAGCCAGTCGATCACCCATTCCTCCGGCAATCCGGTTCTCGACGCCGCCGCGCGCACGACCTTGAGCGGAATCCACACGCCTCCGCCGCCCGGTGGGCGTTTTTCGACCAGCACGAATATCCGGTTCCACTTCAATTGAGGTAGGCCCGGCGCATTGGGCGGATTAAAAATAGTTTTCTTGCAAGGCGCGGGCCCTTGGACTTAACATCAGTCCATGTCTCAGGCGCTGATCACCATTAGGCGAGCAATGCCGGGCGACGCCGAGCAAATCGCCGCCGTCCACGACGCGGCTTGGCGTGAAGCCTATCGCGGCCTGATCCCCGGCCGCGAACTGGAGCGCCTGATCGCGCGGCGCGGACCGGACTGGTGGCGCTCGGCGGTGCTGCAGGGCAGCCGGCTTCTCGTTCTGGCCCTGCACGGCTCCATCGGCGGCTATGTCTCCTATGGACGCAGCCGCGCCACGTCTCTGCCTTTCGGCGGCGAGATTTTCGAGCTTTACCTCTCGCCGGACTGCCAGGGCCTCGGCTTCGGCTCGCGGCTGTTCCGCGCGGGGCGCCGCGATCTCGCCGAAAACGGCCTCGAAACCATGCTGGTCTGGACGCTCAGCGACAACCAGCGCGCCGTGGATTTCTATCGCCGTCACGGCGGCGAGGAGGTTCGCCGCGCCAGCGAATATTTCGGCGCAGAGAAGCTTGGCCGCCTCGCCTTCGGCTTTGGCCCTCCCGCGCCTTGACGGCGGCGACGCAGGCCTTTCCCATTGATGGAAACCACGTTCGGAACCCGCCTGGCATGGGCGGAAAGTTCGGGTTGCCTTTTGCCGCCGCCCCTGACAAATGGGCGGCGGCAAACGCAACCACCGGAGAGCGCAATGCGTCTTGACGCCATCAAAATCGGCAAAAATCCCCCCGACGACGTGAATGTCCTGATCGAGGTTCCGATCGGCGGCGAGCCGATCAAGTATGAAATGGACAAGGAAGCAGGCACGCTCTTCGTCGACCGCTTCCTCTATACGCCGATGCGCTATCCCGGCAATTACGGCTTCATTCCGCACACGCTGTCGGAAGACGGCGACCCGTGCGACGTGCTGGTTTGCAACACGCGTCCGCTCATCGCGGGCTCCTACATCAACGTTCGCCCGATCGGCGTGCTGAAAATGACGGACGAAGGCGGCGGCGATGAAAAGATCATCGCAGTGCCGAGCTCCAAGCTCACCAAGCGCTACGACAATGTGAAGAGCTACACCGACCTGCCCGAGATCACCTGGAAGCAGATCGAGCATTTCTTTTGCCACTACAAGGATCTCGAACCCGGCAAGTGGGTGAAGTTCGCCGGCTGGGGCGACGCGGATGAGGCCAAGAGCCTGATCCTTCAGGCGATCGAACGCGCCAAGATCGAGAAGAAATAATACCAAGCACATTGAAAATGCCCTTGGTATCCGCGCCGACTGGCGCGGCGGCGGCTGACGCCGCCGGGCGCCTCAACCTTTGACCTGTCAAAGGTTAGGCCAACAGTAAATGCAGCGCCTTCGCGCCAGCAATCGCGCATCAAAAACCCGCCGTGATTCCTGAGGAATCGCGGCGGGTACTTTTTTTGACCGGTCTCGTTCAGCCGAGATGCTTTCTGGCCGCGTCAATGACGCGCTGCTGGGCCTCGGGCTTCAGATAGGGATGCATCGGCAACGACAGGACTTCCTCCGCGAGGCGGTCGGTCACGGCGAGCTTGCCGCCGACGGCGGGATATTTCCGATAGGCCGTCTGGCGATGCAGCGGGACCGGATAATAGCAGGCGGTCGGAACGCCCGCCTCTTTCAGCGCGGCGACGAGACCGTCGCGCTGTCCGGGCCTCAGGCGAATGGTGTATTGCGCCCAGACCGATTGGCAGCCCGGGGCGACCGCGGGCGGGATTGCGACCTCGCGCAGGCCGGCCGCGTAACGCGCCGCGATTTCGTCGCGCGCGGCAATCTCATCGGCGAAGATCGCCAGCTTTTCGATCAGGATCGCGGCCTGAATGGTGTCGAGCCGCCCCGTGACGCCGATCCGCACATTGTCATATTTGTCCGTTCCCTGGCCGTGGACGCGCACCGAGCGCAGCACGGCGGCGAGTTCGTCATCATCGGTGAAGATCGCGCCGCCGTCGCCATAGGCGCCGAGCGGCTTGGCCGGGAAGAAACTGGTGGTGGTCGCCAGCCCGAACGTGCCGAGCTTGCGGCCGCGATAGCTCGCGCCAAAGGCCTGGGCGGCGTCGCCGAGCAGCCACAGTTTTTCGCGCGCGCAGATCTTTTCGATGGAGTCGTAATCCGCCGGCTGGCCGAACAGGTCGACGGAGATGACGCCGACGGGATTGAGCCCCGCCGCGCGCGCCTCGGCGATCCCCGCTTCCAGCGAGGCCGGGTCCATGTTGAACGTGTCTTCCTGAACATCGACGAAAAAGGGCGTTCCGCCGAGAAGAGCCACGGCTTCGGCCGTGGCGGCGAAGGTAAAGCTGGGGCAAAGCACGGCGACGCCCGGCCCGACGCCCTTGGCGAGCAGGACCATGGTCAACGCATCGGTGCCGCTGGCGCAGGAGACGCAATGTTTCGCGCCGCAAAAAGCGGCGAGCTGCTTTTCCAGCTCGAAAACCTCGGGCCCCATGACATAGGCGCCAGACGCGACGACCTTGCGGACCGCGGCGTCGATCCTGTCCGCTATGCGCGCGCGCTGCGCCGCGAGGTCGATGAAGGGCATCATGGGCGCAGACATTTGGCAAAATCCTCCGTGCAAGGGGCGCTGGGCAGGGGGCGCTGGCGCGCCGCTGCGCGGCCTATACGCCGCGAATCGCGCCGCGTCACTAGACAAAAGGCAGGGCGCCGCGACCCGGGGCTGGCGCGGCGGCCTGTCGCCATGCTAAGGCCTGCCGCGCCGCATCCCGCCACAGGCGACGGCCCCGCCGCGCGGCTCATTGATCAAATAACATCGCTTCGGTCAGAAACTCCCGGCCTCGGCTGGAAAGCCCCGGCAATTCTCCCGACGCGCGAAAAAGGGCGAACATGACCATCAATATTTCCGTCATCGGCCTTGGCCCCTGGGGGCAGACCCTCGCCAACAAGGTCAGCGGCCTGCCCGATTTCACCCTGAAAAGCACTTTCGACCATCATGACGGACGCAAGATGGCGCAGGCCGACGCCGCGCCCTCCCTTGAGTCCATTCTGGACGACGCCACCGTTCAGGCCTGCGTCATCACCACGCCGAACGACACTCACGCCGATTTCGCCCGGGCCGCGCTCGACGCAGGCAAGAGCGTCCTCGTCGCCAAGCCGCTCGCCGTCACCTCCGCCGCCTGCGACGGCGTGACGGCGCTGGCCCGCGCCAAGGGGCTGGTGGCCATGACCGGCCACACCACCTTGTTCAACCCGGGCATTCTGCTGGTGAAGAAGCTGGTCGCGGAATCGGACCGTCCGATCCTGCATTTCGACGCCCGCCGGCGTGGAATCGGCCGCATCCAGAAAAACAGCGTGCTGCTCGACCTCGCCGTGCATGACATCGCCAATGCGCTTTTCGTCTCCGGCCAGAATCCGGTTTCCGCGCGCCACGCCCAGCGCGCCTATGGCCGCTGCCCGGCGGCGCAGGCGCAGATGTTCATGCGATTCGACGGCGGCATGACCGGCCATGTCGAGAGCAGCTGGATCGCCTCGGAGCGGCGGCGCACCGCGACCGTCACGCTCGACGGCCGGATCATCGAACTGGACGAGTTGTCCGCCACCGTCAGCGTCTATGAAACGAGTTCGCTGGCGCGGGTCGCGGCGGATAATTTCACCGCCGCCAAGACCGCCGAATACAAGATCGACTCGCATGACGCGCTGGCCGACGAATTGGCGACCTTCGCGCGTTTCATCCGCGACGGCGGCTTCCCCGAGGAAAACGCGCGGATCGCGCGCTCGGTGGTTCACGCCATCGAAATCAGCCAGGACATGGCCGCCTATTCCTGATTCATAAGGGCTTTGCACAGGCGAAGCCGCCGCAAAGCTTGCCAAAGCGCGGATTTGTGGAAATCCTTGCGAACGCGGTCGCGTCAAGTGATTCGCGTGCAAGTGCTTTTGCGTTCGTGCGGAGGCGGTCCGTCGCCGCCTGAGTTTGGCGTTGATCCCCATCCAGCGCGGAAGGCGGACTTCCGACCCGACGCGCGCTTGCAAAAGGCGGCCCCCATGATCATTGGCGTGCTCAATCAGAAGGGCGGCGTCGGCAAGACGACGGTTGCGGTCAATCTCGCATCCTGCTTCAGCCGCGCCGGACGCCGGGTGCTGCTGGTGGACGCCGACCCGCAGGGCAGCGCGCTGGCCTGGTCCGCCGCGCGGCAGGTCGATCCCGATTTCGTCGTGGTTGGCATGGCCAAGCCGACCTTGCACCGTGAAATCCCGGCTTTGGCCAAGAATTACGACATTGTGGTGATCGACGGCGCGCCGCGCGTCAACGAACTCGGACGCGCCGCGATCATGGCCAGCGATCTGGCGCTCATTCCGGTGCAGCCCTCGCCCTATGACGTCTGGGCCGCCGCCGAGACGGTCCAGCTGATCCGCGAAGCCCAGCAATTCAAGGAGGGCCTGCGCTCGGCCTTCCTCATCAACCGCAAGATCGCCAATACCGCAATCGGGCGCGATTTCCACGCTGCGCTGGCGCAATTCCCGGAGACGCCGGTGCTCGACGTCGGCCTGGTCCAGCGCGTGATTTATGCGGAAAGCGCCGCGCGCGGCCTGTCCGTTCTTGAGGCGGCGCCGCGCAGCGAGGCGGCGCGCGAACTGCAAAGCCTCGCCGAACTGATCATGGCCAACAAGGAAAGGCTGGCGGCATGAGCCGGAAGACCATTCAGATCAGCATTCCCGCCGCGGGCGCGGGGCCTGCGGCGCCGACGCCGGCTCCCGCGCCCAAGTTCGCCGCCGTCGAAGCCGGCGCGGATTCCTGGGTGGCGCAGGCGCCCAGACTGGCGGAGCCGGCCCGGGTCGAGATCTTGGAGCCGCAGCCGGCGCGCGACGAGGGCCTGGCCTTCACGATCCGGCTTTCGGCTCAGCCCGACCTGTTCGAGGCGGCCAAGATTTTCTACTTCCTGCCGCAAGCGGCGCTGTGGTTCTGGGGCTTCGGACTGGCCCAGCGCACTCTGCGCGGGCCGCTGGGACCGCGCTGAAGGAACGGATTTCAGCTTAGACGGAACCAAGCGGGACCTTGCGCGACAGGAAGATGATGGTTGACATCTTTTTTAGATGTTGATTATCATCTTTTCGTCAGCCTCAGGGATGCGCCGCCATGACCCTCGCCTCGCCGGAACAGATGATCCAGGGCGCTTCGCCGCCGCCCGCTCCGCTGTCTTCCTCCGAACTCCTCCAGATCGCGCGCGACTGCGGGGCCGACGATTGCGGCCTCGTCCCGATCGACCA
Organism: Rhodoblastus sp. 17X3; assembly: GCF_030056575.1. GTDB lineage: Bacteria > Pseudomonadota > Alphaproteobacteria > Rhizobiales > Beijerinckiaceae > Rhodoblastus. The sequence goes on from NZ_JASHHX010000013.1 coordinate 48,985, forward strand.
CCCCGCGCTCGCGCCCGAGCGCGCCAGCGTGCTCGCCGCTTTTCCCGCGACGCGCAGCCTGCTGGCGGTGGTCGGACGGATGAACCGCGAGTCGGTGCGCTCCCCCGCCCGTTCGATCTCCAATCTGGAGTTTCACCGCGCCGGCCACGCGATCGACGATATCGCCCGCGCGATCGTGCGGCGGCTGGAGGATCGCGGAATCCGGGCGCTGAACCCCGCCATGGCCTTCCCGATGGAGATGGACAATTTTCCGCGCGAACGCGGCTGGGTCGTCTCCCACAAGCGGGTGGCCGAGGCGGCGGGCCTTGGGCGGATGGGACTGCACCGCAATCTCATCCATCCCAGATTCGGCAGTTTCGTCCTGCTCGACACCGTGCTGATCGCCGCCGAATGCGATTCCTTCGCCCGCCCGCTGGACTTCAACCCCTGTTTCGAATGCAAGCTCTGCGTCGCCGCCTGCCCGGTCGGAGCCTTGAAGCCGGACGGCTATTTCGATTTCTCCGCCTGCCTCACCCATAATTACCAGCAATTCATGGGCGGCTTCGTCAATTTCGTCGAGGACGTCGCGGGCAGCCGCTCGGTGGCGGATTTCCGCAGCAAGGTCAGCTATGCCGAAACGGTCCAGCGCTGGCAGAGCCTGTCCTATGGCCCCAATTACAACGCCGCCTATTGCCTCGCGGTCTGCCCCGCCGGCGAGGACGTCATCGGCGCCTATCGCGCCGACAAGGGCCAATATCTGCGCGACGTGGTCGATCCTCTGACCGCGCGGACCGAGCCGGTCTTCGTGGTCAGGGAGACCGACGCCGCCGACCATGTCGCGCGCCGCTTCCCGCACAAGAGAATCCGCTGGGTGCGTCCTGCGGCCCGCGCCACATCGATCGAGGGCTTTTTGTTCGGCATGGGCCTGTCCTTCCAGCCTGGCAAGGCGGCGGGACTGAAGGCGGTCTATCATTTCACCTTCACCGGCCCGCAAGCCGCCAAGGCCACGGTGGTGATCGACAATCGCAAATTGCAGGTTCTGCCCGGCCACGAACTGGAGCCCAACCTCCGCGTGACCGCGCGCGGCGAGAGCTGGCTGCGCTTTCTCAACAAGGAAATCTCGCTGTTCCGGCTGCTGGCGACCGGAGCGCTGCGGCTCAAGGGACCGCCCCGCCTGCTCGCCGCCTTCGGCAAATGCTTTCCCTCATGAGCGCCGCCTCTTGCGTCTGAGCAGGCCGGGAGTCAGATATCCCGCCCGTGAAGTCACGCGCGAAAAAGAAAGCGAACGGAACACATCATGCGCAAGAGCCGGGAAGCCGCCGCCGAAAGCCGCAGAAATATTGTCGAGACTGCCGCCAAACTGTTGCGCGAGCGGGGCCTGGGCGTGGGCCTCGCCGACATCATGGCGGCGGCGGGCCTGACGCATGGCGGCTTCTACCGCCATTTCGCGTCGAAGGAGGCGCTGGTCGCCGAGGTCCTGCTGCAGGCTCTCGATGAAAAGGCCGAGAGCCTCGTCGCCCGGGACGGCCTTTCCGCGCGCGAGGCGCTGAAGGCCTATGTCGCGCTCTATCTCTCAGGCGCCCATGTCGACAATCCCGGCAAGGGCTGCCCGATCGCGGCCCTGGGCGCAGAGGCCGCCCGTTCCGACGAGAGCGCCAGGGCGCTCGCCGCCGGCGCCGAAAAGCTCGCCGCCAATTTCGCCGCCGACCTGAACGGCGGTTCGGCGGGCGATCCGGCAGAAAATCCCTTGGAAGCGCGCCGACGCGCCGTCGCCATGCTGGCGTCGATGGTCGGCGCGGTGGTCGTCGCCCGGGCCGTCGGCGATTCGCCGCTGCGCGCGGAAGTTCTCGACGCCTTGCGCGGGGAGCCTGCCTTTCGGGACATTCTCGAAAATTGAGCGGGAGGAACCGCGAAGTTAATAGTTGACTATTTTACTAAACAAAATATTTTTCTTCCTCGCCTTACCCTGCCGCACCCTCGCGGAGCTATTTGCCGCCGCAGCCCGCGCCGGGCGAAGCCGACGATAATTATTGAGGAAAAATCATGGCGGTCGAGTCCAAAAAGCCCGAAACCCTTGTCCTTCACGCGGGCTGGCGCGCCGACCCAGCCACCGGCTCCGTGGCCCCGCCGATCTATCAAACCACCAGCTACCAGTTCCGCGACACGGAACATGCGGCCAATCTCTTCGGGCTGAAGGAACTCGGCAATATCTACACCCGGCTCGGAAACCCGACCACGGACATCCTTGAACAGCGCCTCGCCGCTTTGGAAGGCGGCGTCGCGGCGCTGGGGGTCGCCTCGGGCCAGGCCGCCTCGGCCTATTCCATCCAGAACCTCGCCCGCGTCGGCGACAATATCGTCTCCTCGACCGACCTTTACGGCGGCACCTGGAATCTCTTCGCCAATACGCTGAAGGACCAGGGGATCGAAGTCCGCTTCGTCGATCCCGCCGACCCGGAGAACTTCCGCCGCGCGACCGACGACCGCACCCGCGCCTATTACGCCGAGACCCTGCCCAATCCCAAACTCGCGGTCTTTCCCATCGCCGAGGTCGCCGCCATCGGCCGCGAATTCGGCATTCCCTTGATCGTGGACAATACGGCGGCGCCGATCCTGGCGCGGCCGCTCGACCATGGCGCGGCCATCGTGGTCTATTCGACCACCAAATTCATCGGCGGCCACGGCACGTCGATCGGCGGCGTCATTATCGACGGCGGCAATTTCGACTGGGAGAAATTCCCCGAACGCCAGCCCGCGCTCAACACGCCCGACCCGTCCTATCACGGCGCGGTCTGGACCCAGGCCGTCAAGCCGATCGGCCCGGTGGCCTATATCATCAAGGCGCGCACGACCCTGCTGCGCGATCTCGGCGCCGCCCTCTCGCCCTTCAACGCCTTCCTCACCCTGCAAGGGCTGGAGACGCTGCCGCTACGCATCGAGCGCCATAGCCAGAATGCGACCGCCGTCGCCGCCTGGCTGGCGAAGCGCCCGGAGGTGACGCATGTGATCCACCCGTCGCTCCAGACCGGCGAGACCCGCGCCCGGGCCGACCATTATCTCAAGGGCGGCTATGGCGGGTTGCTCGGCTTCGAGCTGGCGGCGGGCGCCGATGCGGGCCGCAAGTTCATCGACGCACTGAAACTGTTCTACCACGTCGCCAATATCGGCGACGCGCGCAGCCTCGCCATCCATCCGGCCTCAACCACCCATTCCCAATTGGCGGAAGAAGCCCAACGCGCCACCGGCGTGTCGCCCGGCTATGTCCGGCTTTCCATCGGGCTGGAGCATATCGACGACATTCTCGCCGATCTCGATCAGGCGCTGAAGTCGGTCTGAGCCGCGCCGCCCCAACGCGCCGACTTTCGAAGCGGCGCGGCGGGAGAGTCTGGCTGCGTGGTCGGATTCGATCAGGCTGAATGGGCGCTCGCGCCGGCCATCGCAACTTCGGCGCCCTTGATCGCGACTTCGGTGCGGTTCCTGGCGTGAAGCTTTTTCATGATATGCCGCACGTGAACCTTCACTGTGCTCTCGCACATGTTCAGCTCATAGGCGATCACCTTGTTGGGCTTGCCCTGACGGATGGCCTTGATCACGGCCAGCTCGCGAGCGGTGATTGCGTTCTCCGCCTCATGTTCAGGCTCGACCGCCTGAGCCTGTCTGGCCAGCAGCAGGCATTGCGGCGGAACATAAGTGCCGCCCGCTGCGACAAATCGCAGGGCCTGAATGAAAACCTCAAATCCCGCGCTCATCGAGATGTAACCATTCGCCCCCAGGCTTAGGGCCGCATAAGCCTCGTTGAGGTCATCGGCCTTGGCCAGAACCATCGAGCGCACGGGCGGGTCCAGATCCATCAGCAGGGCGAGTTCGGCGTCCGCCTCGCCCCGGGACAGCGAAATGCTGGACAATAATACGACCGTCGGACCCCTGTCGGCGTGAACCTGCGCAAATTCTGAAAGGCTCGCATAAGCTCCAGCCTCGCCCGGCCAATGACTGGCGACGCTGTACAGCAAGCAATCACGATGAAAGGCGTCGCGCTCGATGATGACAATCGCCGACTGCGCATCCGATTTTGCGTCCTGGCGTTCGTTTTCTATCGTTGCGCCGCTCGTGCTGGCGAAGAAAGAGTTTCCCCCATCACCGTTTGGCCTCGACTGATCGGCAGGCAACATCGCATATCCCTCAGGTTACCAAAGCTACAAATTGCGCCAGAGGCGCAACGACGCTTGAGACGCTCCTTTTAATTGATATATTTTTATCAAAATATTCGAATATCACAACCGAACTCACATCATCAGTAATGATCGACTGCCTGAATTACGCGTTGTTATATTTTGCCATCGACCAAAACTCGCCCTAGCCCCTAATCAGGGCCGACAGGCAACAAACATAAAACGCGCGCCAACAAAAATACTTCGACCCGGCCTTTCGCCGCTACCGAAATCCAAGCTGAACGATAATTTAAATGAGATTTTTACAACTTCATTGAGCGCGCCGGCTGGCCGCCTTTAACTTATTTGCAGCATAAAATAATTATTTATTAACCAATAATGTCCGTCGAGGCGCCGTAGTGCAACTCTAAAATTGTAATGATGAGATTTAGAACGCCCGTTGTGGCCGATACGCAACAAAGCTGTCATGTCGCGCAGGGGGCGGCGGCGAACGGTCGGGAGTTTCACGCCCAAACCATCGATTTGCCTTTCACGGAAATCGGGGGAAGGGCAGGATCGGATTTCGGTTCCCGCGCGCGGCCTTGAGTGGGCCGATATGGCGCGCTTCTGTCGCGAGAAGGTCCGGCTGCGCCATGATCCTGCGCGAGATGCAGGCGCGGGCGCGGCGGGCATTGGCGGTTTTCAAAAAAGGATATGCCGGTAGCAATCGCGCCGCCAGGCCGTCAGGCGCTTGCAGCCTCGTTTGTTCCGCGCGCCGGTCGGAACTGCACGACGTTATCCCAGTTCAACGCCTTCGGGAGGGCTCCCTCGACTTCCATACAGGCGTGGACAAGCACCGCGTCGAGAACATTGAAGGCGTTTTCGACCCTCGAAAGTCGTTCGGCGACCGTGAACCAAACGCCTTCGTAATGGTCGGGCTTCGCTTTTTCCATCAATTCGCCGACTCGGACGGCCATGTCAGCCAGATCGTTCTGCATCGTTTCCAGTTCGGCCAGGTCTTTCGGCGACAGCATTTGGCTAACCTGCGTTTCCCGCTCCGCGCCGCGCTGCGCCCACAATGACGACAAGGCGGCCTGGCGCTTACTGCGTCAGAGGCTGCCCCTCGAATCTTAACAAATTGCAAAGATCGCCAATGCGACCCGGCGCCAATTCGCCTTCTGGAATCAAGGAGTCGGCGGTTCGCCGAACGCCATTTGGGTCAGGTGGGAGGCGGCATTCCTTTGTCGGCTCGGAGGGCGTAAGCAATAAGGGGTAGATCACAGGCAGCTTTGCCGTCTCGTCATGGCGCAGTTTCAGGTCATATAATCGGTTCCGCCTCCGGGAGGAGCGGTGAAATGTCCAGCGAGAATTTTAGCTCTGACAGGAAATGCGACACTTTCGCCGACACGACAACTGCTGGCGAGGCGTTCGCGCCGTCAGAAATTGGCGAGCGGGCGCATCGCATGTCGTTCGAAGTTCTGCATGACCTCGGAATGTCCGACAGGGCGATCGACACCTATTTGAGCCGCTTCTGCCGCGCCGAAAATATGTCGAGGGCGGCGCCGAACGATCCGGCCCCGCGCCCGTCGCGGGAAACCGTCAAGGAAGAGCCCTTTTTCGGCGGCGGAGATTGGCACTGGGGCGTTCGCCCAAAGAGGCCGGATTTTTGGGAGTAACGCTTTGCGCGCCGCCGGATCGTTGATATTCGGTCGAGCGCGGAAAATCCACGCCGAACTGGCGCGCGTCGCTACCCAAACTGGCGATAACCGCGCCGCATGACCAAAAAGCCAATACGAACCTGTAGGCCGTCCGCATCGAAAGCGGGCGGCTTTTCCGCGGATGGATTATGACTTCACCCGCCTGGGCGCGAACTTCAGGAGGGCTATTCGCGCCGCGCATAGCGCCACCGGACGCCAGCGCATGGTCGCAAGAGCCGTTCACCTTTTATTAACCGGCGACGTCGGAACCTCCCGACGCGACGCGACGCGTTCCGAGTGCGCTCAACGCTCGCGTTGCGTGAAAGGACAGAAACCATGTCGAAGCTTGCCATTTTCGCCGCTTTCGCCGGTCTCCTGATCGTCGGCGCAACATCCGCCTCCGCCGCGCCGGTCTCTCCGCTGCCGGCGACCCAGATCGCAGGAAGCGGCTCCGAAATCACGAACGTGCAATGGGGAGGACGCCATTGCTGGCGCGACCGCTGGGGCCGTGTCCAGTGCCGCCCGGCTGGGCCGGGATGGCGCCCCCATCCGCGTCACTGCTGGCGCGACCGCTGGGGGCGGGTTGTGTGCCGCTAAACTGACGGGAGGCCGCTCCGCCGATGCGCGAGCGGCCTTTTGTTTTTCCGGGCTGGATCATATCCCGCAGCCTTCCGGCTGCGGGATTTTCGTCACCGCGCGGAATTTCGTTTTCCTTCCCTTCCAGCGAGGAACTGCCGTGACGGAAGCCCTCGAAACCGACGGAGCGTAGCCGCGCCTTCATCACGCGCCGTCCTCTTGTTATTCAATGATCGCGCGCCTTGCTCTCGCCGAGGGCGGCATCTCCTATAAGCGCGTCTTCGTCGACATCCATTTCAGGCTGAGCCACGAGCAACCGGACGATGTGCGGCTTAAACCGAACATGACCGTGCCGACCCTTGTGCTGGCGGACCGCGTTTTCGATCAGAGCCGCGACATCGCCGAATATGCGCCTGGCGTCGACGAGGCGACGTTGGGCGCGGAGGCCAAAGCCTGGCTCGATCTCCAATACGCCCTCCCAATTGAAGAGCTGACCTTCGGAACGTTTCTCGTCCATAGCCGGCTGGCGCCAATCATGGCCCCAAAAGTACTGGCCAGGATCCATCGCCGCCTGCTCGAGCGCGCCGCCGAGAATCCCGATCTTGCAGCTCTTTATTGAGCGCGCGCCGGCGTCTTCGCCGATCGGCTCCACATTTTCGATCCCGCCGCAGCGGGGCGGCTTGCAGATCGGCGACGCGCCCAAGCGATCTCCACAGCGTTTTCGCCTTCACGCGCCCTTCATGTCGAAGCCGCCAATTCCGCATTCGGGCGTTGGCCGATCATCGCCGGGTTCAGGACGGTTCTGGACCGCTTTGGATGACTTTTTGGTGCCCTGGCCGGCATCGAAATGACGACATAAATACATGATATAATTACGAAAAAAATAATTCGATTTTCAAAATACCCGCATAAATACCCGCAATTTTTCCGGCTAGGCCGGATCGCGGCGGCACGGCACGCGCTTCAACCCGCTTCAAAATACCCTCAATTGTCTTCATCGCCGCAGTGGGGCGCGCGCATTTTCATTGGCCTTTGCAATGGAAACCTAGCTGGCAACTTCGGTTGGAAACCAGCCTTCGCGCGTCGGGCTTGCTTAGTTCCCTGCGCAGTGGCCTCGCGCATTGGGGGCGCAAACCATCCGCATGGCCGCGTTTATTTTCTCGCGGGCCAAAAATTCGAGCCTCGCGCAAAAGCGCTTCCGAAACTCCGTTTTCTCGGTCCATTTTCGTCATCCTCGCCCGCGTTACGGCCCAGACTTTCTGGCTCACGCGCGGCAGCGCTATCGAAAATTCGGGACAAAAACGCGGGGGCTAATGCATTCCCATCATTGCACTAAGACGAAGCGCTGCTTCATCCGAGGGGATTCGCGCAATGATCTCCACGTCTTCGATAGCACCTTCTTCCCGACGCTCGAATAGAAAGTATCCGCTTTGATCCGGCACCTCTTCTTGACATGCAGCCAACAGCCGATCGCTCAACGGGGCTAGACAGAGCGTATGATTCTCCCCGATCTTCTTGCTGAAAAAGAAATTCGCCATCGCAAGCTACCTTTCTTGGAGTGATTTCATGCCCTCCGATAAAACTCACCGCGAAGTTAAAAAACCACAAATTACAATAAGATATTTGGCAGAATACATGAATGCATCCGACCGCACAAGAAGAACAATTCTAAGAGGATGTAAATATCAGCCTATCGCAAGAGTCGTTCAGCATGACGAGGCTAAGGGCGTCGTTTCGCGTTTCGTTAGAGATTATGAAAATAATGACTTCCTTCTATCCGAGGCGGATCGGATAAGAAACAAGTTGGCAGACAGCGATTTTGAACGCGATGTAAACGATCATAATGCTGACTATATAACACGCTTCGCTACTATTTCAGATAGATTGCATATTCCTGAGGCTGATCGATTAGCGCCCGGGCGAGCTATTGTTGCATCATTGGGCGGCACAAAGCTAAACATTGTTTTGCAATTCAAGCTTCGGAGATTAACGAAGACCAACAAAATAAGGGTCGGTGGCGGCATGCTTCGCTACGCGAAAGGAAAACCCCTTCCTGCGGCGGTAGGCGAATGGCAATCGGCCATATTGTTCGGCGTTCTTGGGTTGCCGGGAACCATTACCGACGAAGCAGCAGAGGCAGAGCAGCGCCTTTGCCTAACCATCGATGCGCAGTCAGGCCATATTTATCCGGCCCCGACCAACTCCGTTTCCCGGTTTAAGAATTCCGAGGCTGCGTGCGCAACGATTGCAGATGCTTGGGATCAGATCGAGCCGCCATCTGGAGCGGTGATATGATTGATATTTCGGGTGGAGATCGCCAAACGGTTCGCGGTCCGGTGCGCACAAGCACTCGCGCGCGTTGGGGGCGCGAACCATCGCGCAAACCATCAGCACAGCTCAAGCCTCTTACCCCCTAAAATGTTCTGATTTGCTTTATTCTTTGAGGCATTCGCCCGGCTCAGGTCCGGCCCTTCAATTTTCTGCAAGCCCAGCCCTCGCGCCCGTAGGGGGCGCGTACCAACGTGCGCACTTCGTACCAAACGGGCTTAGGCCCTGCGGCGGAGGGCGAAGGTTTTGCCGTCGCTGGAGTGGACGTGGCCAAGGCGCGCCAGCGAGGCGAGAACGCGGGCTATGGCGGCTTCGACCTTGGCGCCCTGCCGGAAGCCCCTGGCAATGGTTTTTTCGTCCAGTGGGGCGCTGGCGCCCATCAGCGCATCGAAAACCGCCGCCGTGCGCTCCAGATCGCCGGTCGGGAAGGACGGCTTTTGCAGCTTGGCCGCCGCCGCGACCAGCGGGGCTTCCAATTGGTCTTCCCTAACCTTTGGCGCCGTGGCGACGGCGACGCCCGCCCGCCGCATCTGATAATCGGGGCGAAGCCAGCGGATCAGGCCGCGCTTTTCCTCCGCCGCGCGTTCGGCGTTCAAGGCGACGAGCTTTTGCAGAATCTCTTCGTCTGAAAGATTTTCCGGCCAGCCATAGGCTTTCGCTACAAGGGCGTCGAGTCTGTCGTGCAATTCCTTGACGATCAGAACCAGCCCCTTGGTCTTGATCGCCTCTTCGTCCGCGTTGAGCGCGACGCTGGCGCGCAACTTTTCCAGCACGTTATAAATTTGCGTGAGGGTCAGGCTGGGGCTTTCCGCCTGAACCTGTTTGCGCAACGCGTCCAGTTCTTCCGCCGTGGCGCGAATGGCGGATTTCAAGTCCTCCGAGGGCCACGGGAAGGGAAACGGATCAAAGCATGAAGACTTGATGAAGCGAGGCCTATTTTCTAGAGTTGAATTATTCGCTTTAAACCAAATCAAAAAAACATAAGAAGACAAAATTCCGAGCTGCACTCCATCGTGAAGACCAAAGCACATTAGCGCATCATCTGATAATACCGCAGTAGGCATGAATTGAAAAATTCTATGCTTTGCAGTTACTGGCGTCACGATGTAACGCGAAAGTCCCTCTAGCGCGGGACGAAACTCGCGACGCGGCTCACCGAACACCCACCAATTCAGCCGGTAGGATTCGCGATTGTTCACGTCGCGCCCGTTCGGCCTACCTTGCGCGTCCTTGCTCTCTTTCACACTGGCCAGGACGTGCTGATAAACTTCCGGGAAGCGGTGGCGGACTTCGTCTTGTTCGAGGCCGAAAAGATCAATGACCATGACGCCGCGCGGCGTGGCCAACAAATCGCGGCCATTGCGATACAGCCGAATATGCTTTTCCAGTTCAGGCCGCCGTCCAAGCCCTAAATATTCGGCTTCGGCGGGCGTGACAATGAAGCCGTCGCCATGCAGCTTGACGCCGGGAGAACAAATAAAATCATTGGAGGCCAGCGCCGCCGCCTTGGTCACATCGGCACCAATCGTCAAATCGCTGTTGATCGTTCCGCGCTTTTCCGAAAGCTCGATATGTGGCGCATCGGTCTCAAGGCCTTCTTCGCGCACAACCTCAAACAAAACGCCGTCCTGCCTGCCCTTCGCCGCGACCGTCATGGCGATGCGTACTGCCGCCGCGTCGCGCGTCGCCTTGGTCCAGGGATGATCGGCAATCGCCATCAATAGCGAAACTGGCGTTTTGGCTTTCAAATGCCGTTCCATGACGCGGCGCTGAAAAACTTGGCTCAGCGAATTGGTGGTGACGAAGCCAAACCGTTGAAGCGCGGTTCCCTTGCAGGTCAAAAGCTCCGCCGCGCGGTCCCACCAATACATGACGAAATCGGCGCTTTCGTTCATTTGCGGATGGGCCGCCCAGAGGGCCTGCGCATAATCGTAACCAAGGCGCTCTCGTAGATATTTGGCACCTACAAAGGGCGGATTGCCGACTATGTAATCGGCGGTCGGCCATTCCGGGCGTTTCGGGTTCCGATAGCGCCAGACTTCGAATTGACGCCCTTCTGTGTCGATCCGCTCCAGCGGGCGCCCCTGTTCGTCGCGCGCCAGTTCCTTACCGTCCCAGGCGAGAACGGAATCCATGACCTTGATGGTTTTGAAGTCGCGCAGGATTGGCTCAGGCGGGACGCCGCCACGCGTGCGGAAATGCCATTGCAGATAGCCGATCCATAAAACCAGCTCGGCAATCGCCGCCGCGCGCGGATTGACCTCCAGCCCCAAAAATTGGTGCGGATCGATTGTCTTGGCCTCATAGCCCATGAAGCGGGCCTGTTCGGCCAGAGAGGCGGACGCCTCCAAAACTTCGCCCTCAAGCCGCTTCATCAATTCAAGCGAGACATATAGGAAGTTTCCGGTTCCGCAGGCCGGATCGAGAATGCGCAGGCCGCAAAGCTTGTCGTGAAAGGCGTTCACGATGGCTCTGGCGGCCTTGGGGTCACCAGACGCGCGGCGGGATTCGGCGGCGGCCTGAACATTGGCCCATTCCGCCTTGAGCGGTTCCAGCACGGTCGTCACCACAAGCCGTTCGACATAGGCGCGCGGCGTGTAATGGGCACCCAGCTTGCGGCGCTCTGCCGGGTTCAGTGCCTGCTCAAGCAGGGTTCCGAAAATGGCCGGTTCGACTTGCCGCCAATCGGCCTTGGAGGCCTCGTAAAGCTCGCTGATTTCCTCGCGCGGCAATTTCAGGGCGGTGCGGTCCTTGAACAGATAGCCGTTGAATTTGAGCACGTCGCGTTCGAGCGCATAGGAAAAGCCGCCCGTATCCATTGCCTCCCAAAGCTGGCCGATCAGGCGCGGAAAAAGCTCAGGCTTGGCGACGCATTTTTGCAGAATGTCGCGAAAGCTGCCCTTGGGCAAAAGCTCAACGTCTTCGGCAAACATCGTGAACAGACAGCGCATCAAAAACAGCGCCACGGCTTCCGGGTCATGAACCGGTTTGCCGTCCTTGTCCCGCGCCTCTTCAAGGTGCTTTGAGACCTTGGCCAGCCGTTCGGCTATTTTTCTTGTCGCCTTGGCGGCGATCTTGGTCGGATCCAGCTTATGCGGATCGTGCCAGATCAGGCGAAGGCGTTCGCGGACTTCGGCGTCGCGAAGGTCTTCGAGATAAATCCGAAAGCCCTGCCGGTCGGGAAATTGCGCATAGTTTTTGCCCTGGCCGGAAAAGTCCGCGAAAATCTCAAAGCAATGGCCAACGTCGCAGACGATCAGAAAGGGCGGCCAACCTTCAGTGACGGGCAGGGCCTTGGCGTAATCTTCCGCCTGCCGCCGCGCGCTCATCATGAGCACGTCCCATGCCCGCGTCGCGGTTCGCTTGCCGCGCGGCGTGGCGTCGATTTCTTCCGCCGCCAACAGGTCGCCTTGTTCGGGCGCCGCCTTGGCCGCGCCGGGGCGGCGGCTTTGCTTGGCCTCCAGCACGAAACAGCCGCGCTTATAGAGATCGATCCGGCCCGCCGATTTGGAGCCGTCCGGTTCGCGGAAGGTTACGGCGCGCTCGAACGTATAAGCGTTGGTCGAGGCGTCGTGCGAAGCCTGATCGGGACGCGCCGCTCCTAGCACATCGCAAAGCTCGGCAAGGAACAAGGCATAATTGGCGCGCTCTTGCCCGCCGTCGCCGCCGGACCAACGGGCGATAAAGCTTTCAATGTTAGCGGAAGGTTGAGGCGGTGCGATGTTCATGCGCCGTTTCGGGTGCGGACTGGCGAGGCAATCGAGAATGAATCAAATGCGATGCCGTCAAAATGGCTGATTTTCGGGGCTGTGCAAATCGGCAATCGAAATCTGTTGCGAATTTTATCTGTTCAAACGCTCCAAGAATTGCATAAGCCTTTGATTACAAACGGCCTCATAGGCTTCGCAGCGGTTGATTTTCTCTTCAAACGTGCGCCAGTGCATTCCCTTCGGTTTTGGCGGCGGAAATCCGTCGATAATTGCAACGTGATCCATGCCGCCCAACGCAAAGCGAATGTCGTGCGCAGCCGACAAGGCGCGGTCGTAATCGGTCTCGAATTGCGAGCGATAGGCGACTTGCCGCCCCCATGTTTGACGACTGGCGAAGATTGACGAGCCGGGAGGCCGCCACAAGGTCGAGGCGCGCCGATTCGTGCAAGGGCAAATAAAATACCATTGCCGCCCGCCGAAATGGCGCGGGGCAGAGACCAGATCAATCATTTGAACAGAGCCGCCGATGTTAATTTGCAGCCATCCGCGCCGCTCATAGGTCATTTCGGCCTTAATCGAGCCGGACGAAATTTCTTCGCCGGAATAGCGATAGCTCCAACGGATCGTGCCGCTCCAGGTCGCGCCGGGGCGCACAAGGTTTTGTCGAATGAGACGGTTCAGGTCCAGTTTGAGGCCGTCTTCGAGGCGAACACGTTGGCGAGGGCGCGGCATGGTCAAAACCTCCTACGATTTGAGGCGACGGGATTGCGAACGGCGGAAGGCGCAAGGGGCGGCGCCGCTGCGCTTCGCAAGGCTTCGCGCGCCGCCCCTCGGCAATCATTGGCGCCAAGGCCAGCAAACCCAGATGCTGATAATAGCTGTGTCGCGAGGGTTCCCAGCGCAACCGGCTCGGAATTGGTTTGAGGCGGAAATAAATCGTTTTTTCCGTGAATTAGCGCCTTTGGTTTGGCCGCAGTTTTTTCAGGGATTTTGCCGTTCGCGGTTTCAACAAGAACCTGTTGCGGTTTTAACAAGGACTTGTCAGGCGTCTTATTGAAACCTGTCCGGTTCTTATTGCGACCGGGGCGCGCTGGGTTGCGGATGCGTAAAAATTCTTCCGTTTTGGGGAGGCCTTCGACCTCGCTGGGGAACATAGTGAGCCGATAGAGAGAAGTTTGACGACTGCCGGAAAATCGTCCGACGCGGCAAACGGCGAGCCAACCGTTCTTTTCGAGGTCCGTCAGGCTCTCGCTGGCTATCGTCCGGCTGCAACCCACAGCCTTTTGAACCCGCGTCAGGCTCCATTCCAGGCGGCTGTTTTTGGCCGGGCGATAATCGCACAACATGTGAACAAGCAGGAGCTGCGCTTCGCGCCGGATCGCGAGCCACGCGGGCAATTCTAGCCAGTGGGCATAAATGCGCGCATGGGGGCGGTCGGCGTGTTTTGTGGCTTTGGCCATCGGATTTTACTCCCTGGCCTCAGCGCCCTTTCTGGCGTCCACGGAAATAAGCGCCTCAATCGCATCGCGCGGAATCAGCCGACGCCCGCCGATCTTGACGGTGCGCAGCGTTCCAGTCTGCATTTGCTTGTAAAGCGTGCTGCGGCTCAGGCCGTAGATTTTGGCCGCTTCCTTGACGTGAAAAGCGCGCTTGTCGTCAGTTCGAACCGTTTCAATTTGTGTCATCGAATCGCCTCCTGTTCTTGGCGATCCGAATTAGTATTGCAATGTTCGCGCTTGTCAGCCAGTAGCCGACTTTTCCACGGACCAACGACATTCGTCCGGCGATTTTTTCGGACGAATATCAATTGTCCGGGGTAGCGAGGTCACCGATTTGGCTCCTGTTCGTCTTCGACGCCGTAGCAAGGCGTTTTCTGATTCGCTCGATTTCTGTCGTCTCGCCAGCCGGCTCCCAGCTTTTCGGTGGAGTGCTTCCGAACGCCTCACTAATTTCGGCCATAACGGTGGCGCGAATTTCGCGAGCAGTTTGGTTTAGATTGCTGCGCAGTCTGGGTTTTTTCTGCCAAGTTTCTTTTGCGCATGTCTCAATAATCATCTGAATGTTATCTTTGCGACGCGCGTTTCTTGCATTAATTGTATTTATATAATTGCAAAATTTCCTTGTTGATTTCGATATAATCGCAGTTGAGCCGATTTGGTACGAGTGAGCAACAATTAGATGCAGTGCCTTTAATACGTTGGCTTTTGTCTCTTCATCGTCATTAAAAATATATTCTATCGTCTCAATCAAATAATTGTGACACTCGCGAACTATCTTTTTGGCAGCTTTAACTTCATTTATATCTTTTGGGTCACATAGTGACATTTCCAAGAACGATTCGGCCTTTTCTTCGATGTTTTCAACAAAGGCGTCACAGAGAAGCCTATAAAATTTCGAATCCGAAAGATCTTTTCCCATCCGCGCGCATCCGCAAGCATCGCAGAAACACGCGGAAACCGGGCGATGCGTCCCGGCTTGTCGGATGGCTGTCCTATCCGCGCAAACGCCAGCTTACCGCCGCGAACGATTCGGGACAAACCAGAAACACAGGATTTGCCCGTCTATGCGCAAAAGCCACGTCTCCAACTTTTTTCTTTTTATTCGCGGCTTTGTGCGCAGAGGTATGGAACCGGTACAATCGCCGCGACCCTCCAGAGATTCAATCCCCCCTGGGGGCCTCAGCTTTCCTCTTTGCGCACCAGCAATATGGACAAGGCCCGGCCATTCCATTCGACCGTTTCGCGCCAGGGATAAAAAATCGGGCAAGTCTGCCCCGTGAATTTCAGCACGTCGCCCATGCTGTTCAGTCCCGCCCGGTGGCAGGCCGCAAGGTGACAACCTCGCCGCCCGCTTTGAGCCGGTCGAGATAATCCGCCCACCACGTCATCATCTCGACCCGCTCAGGCCAGAAGTCGGCGCGCGCATAGGCGCGGCGCACTTCGTCCGGGTCCGCGTGGGCCAATTGGCGTTCGATTGCGTCGCCGCTCCACTTGCCGCTTTCGTTCAGCATGGACGATGCGGCGGCGCGGAAACCGTGCGCCGTCATTTCGTCCTGAGCAAAACCAAGCCGTCTTAGCGCGCCGTTCAAAGTGTTTTCGGACATTGGCCGTTCGACGGAACGAAGGCCGGGGAACAACAGTCGGCAGCGGCCCGTCCCGTCGTGCAATTCCCTGAGCAACGCCACGGCTTGCGACGCCAGCGGAACGCGATGCGGGCGCCGCATTTTCATCCTACCCGCTGGAATCGACCAGACAGCCGCGTCCAGATCAAATTCCGCCCATTCGGCGTTCCGCAGTTCGCCCGGCCTGACAAATGTCAGCGAAAGCAGTTGCAAGGCGATGCGTGTCATCGGATCGCCGGCATAGCCATTGATCGCGCGAAGCAACCCACCAAAAGGAACCGGCTCGACAATAGCCGGCCTATGTCTCACGGTTGGCGTCGTCAGCGCGCCTCGCAAAGCGAAGGTCGGATCGTTGCCGCATCGTCCGGTCGCAATGGCATAGCGAAAAACTTGCCCTACCAGCGCGCGCAGCCGCACCGCAGTCTCATGCCGCCCGCGTTCTTCAACCGCGCGCAAGCAGGCGAGAATTTCGGGCGCCGTGATTTCATGAATCGGTCGAGCGCCAAGGCTCGGACGGACGAATCCCAGCGCCCATTCGTTTTTCGCCAGGGTTTTTTCGGTCTTGCCTTCCCGGCGCTTCTTTTCGAGCATTTCGCTGGCGATGGCGTCGAATGTGTTGACGCGCTCCAATGCCTCGCGCGCCTTGACCGTCTTGCGGCGCTCTCCCGGATCGACGCCCGACGCGGCCAGGGCCTTCGCTTCATCCCGCTTGTTGCGGGCATCTTTCAGCGCCAGTTGCGGGTAAGCGCCCAGCGATAAGGTCTTTTCCTTACCCGCAAACCGATAGCCCATGCGCCAGAGTTTCGAACCCGATGGCTCAACCAGCAAATAGAGCCATCCGCCATCGGACAGCTTGTAGGGCTTGGCGCGAGGCTTCGCGTTTCGGATTTCAACGTCTGTGAGCGGCATTGCGGGCGCCTGCGGGTAGGATTTTCGCCCCTTGCTTGAGGGCGCCCGCGATTCTACCCGCAAAAATCGTGGCTGCAAGCGGGCATCCTCGGACAGAGAAAGACAGTCCTGGACGCCACACGAGGATGATAGCTATTGTTTTTCAGACAGTTACGGACTGTTGCGGACAGTCTCGGATATGAAAGTGGTGCCCCTGGCCGGGATCGAACCAGCACTCCTTGCGGAACTCGATTTTGAGTCGAGCGCGTCTACCAATTCCGCCACAGGGGCAACGCGGGCGAACAGCCCGGAAGCGGCGCGGATCATAGCGTGCAACTTCTTCCCGTCAATCGCCGCGAGCGCGCGATTCCGCATTTTTGACGCAGGCTTGCGATCGGCGCCGAAAAGGGCGTCCCTCCTTTGACAAGGCGCTGACCGCTTTTGGGGATAAGATCAGCAAGCTTGCCTTGGCCGAGCCTGAGCGAAAGTGCTACAAACCCGCGCGTTCGCAACGGATCGGATTCGGATGTTCAAAAGGCTTTATGACTGGACGCTGTCGCTGGCCGAAAGCCGCCATGCGACGCTCGCCCTCGCCGGAATCGCTTTCGCCGAAAGCTCGTTCTTTCCGCTGCCGCCCGATCTCATCCTGCTGCCCATGTCGCTGGCCAAGCCGCAGAAGGCCTGGTTCTATGCGCTGGTCTGCACCATCGCGTCGGTGCTGGGCGGCATCCTTGGCTATGCAATCGGGGCCTTGCTCTATGACACGGTCGGCCATTACATCATTGCGCTTTACGGCTATGGGCCGCGCATCGGCGCGCTGCGGGAGTTTTACGCGCAATGGGGCTGGGCCTTCATCCTGGTAAAGGGCCTCACGCCGATTCCCTTCAAGCTTGTCACCATCGTCAGCGGCCTGCTCGGCTATAGTCTGCCGCTGTTCATCGTGCTTTCAATGATCACGCGCGGCGCGCGCTTCTTCCTGGTCGCGGCGGCGATGAATCGCTACGGCGACACGGTCCGTGTCTGGATGGACAAGCATTTCGCCTGGTTCATCGCGATCCTGCTGGCGATCATCGTGTTCGGCTTCTGGGCCGCGGTCCATCTGGTGTGACGCCATGACCAAATTCGAGCAAATTCGATCCCTCCTGCAGCCTCTGCCCGCCGCCTCGCTCGTGCTGCTGGGCGCGGCGGTCACGCTCGCCGGGGCCTGGACCTTCCAGTCCCTCGGCTTCGAGCCCTGTGAATTATGCCTGAAGCAGCGCTATCCCTATTACGCGACGCTGCCGCTGGCGACGGCTGCAATTTTCCTGGCCCGCAATGCGCAGCCCTTCGCGGCCCGGCTTATCCTTGGCCTTCTCGCCGTGATCTTCGTCGCCAGCGCGGTCGCTGGCGCCTATCACGCCGGCGTCGAATGGAAATTCTGGCCCGGGCCCACGGATTGCACCGGCGATTTCGTCAAGCCGGTCTCGATGGAAGATTTTCGCAAGCAGATGGAGACCATGCGCATCATACGATGCGACGAGGTTTCGCTGCGCATCCTCGGCCTGTCTCTGGCCGACTGGAACGTGCTGGTTTCCGCCGGAATCGCTCTGGTCGCCGCTCTTGGCGCGACGGCGCCGAAAAAGAGCTGAGCCCGGCGCCGAAGGGCCGGCGCCGGGCTTCGGTTTTCAGAATCTGGCGGTCACGCCGCCATAGATCGTCCGTCCGATCGCCGCGACCGGCGTATGGAGCAGCGCATTTGCGCCCGCTTTCCAGTCCGCGATGTCGATGCCGCCGAGCGGGCTGTAATACATCTGGTTGCCGAGGTTCTCGACGCCCAGGTCAAAGCGCAGGTTCCTGTATTCAAAGGACGTGCGCAAATTGACGATCGCATAGGCCGGCGTGGTCGGCTCGAGACGCACGGACTGGACGAGCGTCTTGGCCGCGGCCGCCTGAACTTCCACCGTGCTGGTCAGGCGCCCGCCGAAGATGACGATGGCGTTTTCGAGCGCCGCTTTCCCGTTCAGCGGCATCATGTGGTAAAGATTCATGGACGCGTCGGTGCGCCAGCCGCGCACATGGCCGCCGGCGCCGGAGATCGAGAAGTCGCCATAATCCGCCGTATGGGCGATCAGGGCGCGGCCCGAGATGTCGAAGCCATAGAGCTCGGCGTTGTGATTGGCGAACCGCAGCAGGTTGGCGGCGTTGGGGCCCTTGCCGATCACGCCGATCTGGTCGACGTCGATATAGTCCTGCACATAGGTGAAATAGGGCGTCAGCTTGACGTCCCAGGCTTGTTGCGCCGGATCGCTCCAATGCGCCGTCGCGGCGATCGTATGCGCGACTTCCGGATTCAGGTTGAGATTGCCGACATAGCCGTTGCCGTCGCCAAACCAGCCGATCATCGAGGCGGCCATCGCATTGGTGGACCACGCATAGCGCTCGTAAATGCTCGGCGAGCGCGTCTTGCGCGTATAGCCGAACTCATATTGCGCGGAAGGATCGACGTAATAGCGCACGAGCGCCGCGGCGTCGAAATTGATGCTCGTCCTTGCATGATCCTGGGCGTTGAACGCCGCCGCGTTCATGCCATACATCATCATGTTGTAGCCCTGGACGTCGCCCGCGTTCATCCAGACCGTGTCATTGCGCACGCCGACGAGCGTCGACCATTGGTTTGTCCAGCGCCGCTCCCACTCGGCATAGGTGCTGAGCACGTTGCGCTGGCCGTTATTGACGTTCACGAAGGTCGAGCAGCACATCATGCTCTTCCCCATGCCCATGCCCATGCCGCGCATGCCCATCCCGGACGGTAGGACCGGCGGCCACCACTCGTTGAGCGTCTGCATGTGCAGCTCATTGCCGACGCGCACCAGATCGATCTGGCTCGCGATGATCTCGCCCTTGAGCTTGTAGCCATAGTCCTGGCCGTTGACATACATCGGCATGCCGGTCCGCGGCGTGGTGACATAGCCGACCCGGTCCTCCAGAAAGTTCATGTAGTGCTGGGTCAGGTGATAATAGGCGCTGGCCTCCAGTCGGCCCCAGGCGAAGCCGCCCTTGTAGGACAGGTCGAAGGTGTTGCCGAGATTCCCCAGCATGTCCATGTATTGGTTGACGAAGCCCTGATAGGGAATGTTCTGGAACGCATAGTGGAAGGCGAGGAGCTGATCCTCGTTGCGATAGGACAGGGTGGCGGACTGGTTCTGCGCCTCATAGCCTGTCGAGCGCACGACCGAGCCGTCGCCCGCGTTGTAATTGCCCGCTTTGCTCCAGGCTCCGTCATATTGCAGGCTGAAATGATCGGTCGCCACATTGGCGTGGCCCGACACGCTCAGGGCGTCGCCATTCGAGCGGTAAAAGGTCGAAACCGAGCCCGAGGCGACGACGCCGGGGCTGAGCGGCCAGAGGATGGCCGCCGGTCCCTCGACGGCGGCGGGTTCCGCGCCCTTCACGACGGCTGGCGCCGGGGCGCCGGCGAAGACGGGATCGCGCGGGTTGACGATGATCGAGCCGCCGATCGAATCGCCTCCCTTGCTCACTGGCACATTGACCGTCAGCACTTCGACCGAGCCGATGGCGACCGGGTCGATATAGGACAGCGGCGGGTTCATGTGGTTGGCGCAGGCCGAGCTGATCGGCACGCCGCCCAGCACGACCACGTTGCGATCGTCATTGAGGCCGTGAATGATCGGCAGACTCGAAACCGGGCCGCCGGTCTGGAGACTCACGCCCGGCGTACCCGACAGCATGCGCGCGGCGTCATTGGTGACCGGGGCGCGGGTGGCGATGGCGTTGCGGGAGATGATCGTGGCGTTCAGCGTGGGCTTGCCATTGCGCGAGGACGGACCGTCTTCGGACGCATAACGGTCCGCATAGACATCGATATTGGGCAAGGGAGAGGCTTGCTGGGCGTGCGCGGCAAAAGGCGAGAGCGCGACGCCCGCCAGCAGGCAGGACGCGATTTTCGACATGATGAGGGCTTTCGAGGCTTGAATACGTCAGGCGAGGAGCGAATCCTCGCGGCCGATCAAGCGGCGAAAGGCGGCGCGCGCGCCGACCAGCTGGTCGACCAGCCGGAATGGCGCAGCGAAAGGATAGCAGTCGGGAAATCAGGCGCGACGGCGACGCGATAGCGGGTCGGGAAGCCCGTCGCGGCCATTGGCGACGCGAGCGGCGCCGCAAAGGTCCAGCACAGGGCGCAATGTTCGTGACCATGACCGGCGGGGCGCCCGCCGTCGTGATCACGATCAGAAACTGACCCGTCCGGGGCGCAGATCGTCCAGGCGCTGGCGCGATCCAGCCCGGCTTCCAGGACCGCGCCGGGCTGGAGGCGAGACGAGAGGACGGGCGCAAGCGCAAGAACATAGGCGAGCGCGATCATCACGATCGCGCGCAAATAGCCCCGCTCTTTGGTCCACGCCTTCGCCATCATGTTTTGGCTAAGGCATCGCCATGTTTGCGGCAACGGGCAAGATGTCGCGATTCTGCCCCAAGGCCGCTTTTGGGGCGTCGCCGCAGCATTTCCGCCACACTGGCATGAATCCCGGCTCCGGGCTCGGCGCTAAAAATCGCCGCTCTTATCGCCGAGCGCGTCGCTGAGTTTGGCCTGCGCCGAGCCGGGCGCGAGCGGCTTCTGCTGGCTCTCATGCGGCGCCCAGCCCGAAGCCCAGATGATTTCGAAACTCGCGCGGATCTTGCCGTCAGGATCAGCGAATTTCTCCGCATAAATCGCCGCCATTCGCAACAATACGTCGCGGCGCAGCGGTCTGCGCGCCCCGGCTGCGAGCACATTGGTCGCGCCCATGAAGCGCAGGTCGCGCATCAGGCCGAAGACGTCGCGATAGCGGACGGTAAAGGCGTCGCAATCGGTCACCGGCAAGGCGAGGCCGGCGCGCTGCAACAAGCCGCCGAGATCGCGCAAATCGGCGAAAGGCGCCACGCGCGGGCTGGCGCCGCCTTCGATCTCCTCCTGCGCCTGCGCGAGGCAGGCGCGCAATTCCGCCAGCGTCTGGCCGCCGACGAGCGCGGCGAGCAGCAGGCCGTCCGGCGCCAGCGCCCGGCGGGCCTGCGCGAAAACGCCCGGCACGTCATTGGCGAATTGCAGATTGAGCGCGCTGACAACGAGGTCGAAACTTTGCGGCGCGAAGGGCAAGGCCTCGTCGTCCGCGACCAGCCGCAGCCCCTCCTCGCCCAGAGCCGCCTCGACCGGCGCGGCGCGCACCAGCAGACGTCCGGGCGCGGCCAGCGCCTGGGCTATGGCCGGATGCGGCGACCCGAGATCGAGCGCGCGCGGAAAAGGGCGGCTGACCGTCGAGAGGCGGAAAGCCAAGTCCTCCGCCACGCGCGTCGCCACGAAATCGCAAGGATTTTCTGCGCGCAGCGCGCGCGTCAGGCGTTTGCGCCAAAGGGCGCGATCGAAGATGAGCGGCGGGTTCGACACCACGCCCTTATGCCCCCTGCGCCGCGCGGCGTCAAAATTTTGCGCGCGGAATAGCGAGCGGCTAGTATCGCGGCATGTTGCGGTTCGATCCCATGCTGCTCCGGACGCCGACCTGGCTTCGACAGGGCGCGCGCGCCCTGAAAAGGGCGGGCGGGGTCGCGCTCGACCTGCTCTATCCGCCCTCCTGCCTTGCCTGCCGCCGCGCCATCGCCGCGCATGGCGGCCTGTGCCCGGCCTGCTGGAGCGCGATGCGCTTCATCGAGCGCCCCTTTTGCGAGCGGCTCGGAACCCCGTTCGAAATCGATCTCGCGGCGGGGGAAAGCGGCCGCACGATCTCGCCCGCCGCGCTGGCGGACCCGCCCGTGTTCCATCGCGCCCGGGCGGTCGCCCGCTTCGAGGAGGGACCCGCCCGCCAACTCGTCCACCGACTGAAATATGGCGATCGCGGCGAGCTGGCCGCCCCGATGGGCCTCTGGATGGCCCGCGCCGGCGAGGAATTGCTCCGCGACGCCGACCTGCTCATCCCGATTCCTCTGCATTGGACGCGCCTCGCCCGCCGGCGCTTCAACCAGGCCGCCGCGCTCGCCAGCGCCGTGAGCAAGGCCTCCGCCGTCCCCGTCGAAACCGAACTGCTGAACCGCATCAAGCCCACGCCGCCGCAGGTCGGGCTCACCCGTCGGCTGCGCGCCCGGAACATCCAGGACGCCTTCGACGTTCCCTCGGCGCGGCGGATCGAGGCCGAAGGCCGCAAAATCGTGCTGGTCGACGACGTGATGACCTCCGGCGCGACGCTGAACGCCGCGGCCCGCATTTTGCTCCGGGCGGGGGCGAAGCGCGTCGACGCGCTGGTTTTCGCCCGGGTTGTAACGGAATCGTGAAGGTTTCCATTGCCCGCGCGCGCGGTCCGAATTAGAACAGCCCATGCCCAAGATCGTAATCTATACCACCGCGACCTGCCCCTATTGCATACGCGCCAAGGCGCTGCTGACGGAGAAAGGCGCGCGCTTCGATGAAATCCCGGTGGATTTCGACCCGCCCAAACGCGCCGAAATGACCGCGCGCGCCAGCGGAAGCAGGACCGTGCCGCAGATTTTCATCGGCGATAGACATATCGGCGGCTGCGACGATCTCTACGCGCTGGAGTTCGCTGGCGAACTCGACCCTCTTCTGACGGATCGGGTCGCGCCATGATCCGTTTTTCCCTCGTCTGCGAAAACAGCCATGAATTCGAAAGCTGGTTCGCCAGCAATGATTCCTATGATTTCCAGATCGAGAACGATCTCGTCTCCTGCCCGCATTGCAATGTGACGAAAGTCAGCAAGGCGGTGATGGCTCCTGCGGTTGCCCGCAAGAAGCGCACAGCGGCCGCGCCGGTGAAGCAGAATGTCGCGCTGCTCGGCGAAAGCGACCGCGAATTGCGGACGATGGCGCATGAGCTTCACGCCAAGATCGTCGCCGCCACGGTGGACGTCGGCGCCGAATTCCCGACGGAGGCGCGCCGGATTCACGATGGCGCGGCGCCTGTGCGCCCGATCCGTGGCCAGGCCTCGCTCGAAGAGGCGCGCGACCTGATGGAGGAAGGCGTCTCCATCCTGCCCATGCCGATCCTGCCCGAAGACCGGGGCTGACAAACCAACTCCCAGGTTTTCTGCTTGCCTTTTACGCAAGAACAAAATAAGAACATTGGCAGCGACGACTTGGCTCGGGAGGCGCATATGGCGCAAGGCCTTTCTCTCTTGGTTCATTCCGGCGGCGCGCGGCCGCTGCGCGCAGACTGGCGCGACCTGCTCGACCTGCTGCCGGACGACTGGCGCGACCTTTATGAAGAACGCGCCGCGCTGATCGAATATGACGGCGGCGAGAAGCGCGCCACGGCTGAGCGCCGCGCCTTCGAATGTGTGATGATACAGGCCGAAGCCGCCGGATTTTCCGCTGCTTTCTGGGGACGGCGCGACGGCCGCGCTGGCGAAACCTGCGCCATTGTGAACTGAATGAGAGACATGATTCTTCCGCGCAGTCTCACTCTTCGCAGCCAGATGCCCCGACAAAGCCTCACCTTCTACGAATTTTTCGCTGGCGGCGGCATGGCCCGCGCGGGCCTCGGCGCGGATTGGTCCTGCCTCTTCGCCAATGACATTGATCCGGACAAGGCCGTCTCCTATCACGCCAACTGGGGCGACGCGGATTTCGTCGGCGGCGATCTCGCCGCAATTTCTCCGCGGGACCTCCCCGGCCGGGCCGATCTCGCCTGGGCCTCCTTTCCCTGCCAGGACCTTTCCCTGGCTGGCGGCGGCAGAGGCATGGGCGCCGCGGGCGACGAAGTGAAGACGCGCAGCGGCGCCTTCTGGCTGTTCCATGAAAAGATGCGCGCCCTTCGCGCCGGGAACCGGGCGCCGCGCGCCATCGTGCTGGAAAATGTCGCCGGCGTGCTGACCTCGCATGGCAAGCGGGATTTCCGCGCCCTGGTCGCCGCGTTGGACGAGATCGGCTATCGCGTCGGCGCGCTGACGCTCGACGCGCGCTGGTTCACGCCGCAATCGCGCCCGCGCGTGTTTTTTGTCGCGCTGGACAAATCGCTATTCGCCGCACAGGCGCAAGAGGCGTCCCTTACCGCCGAAGCGCCGGAGCCTTTGTGGTCTTCGCCCGCGCTTCTCGCCGCCCACGCCGCCCTGCCCGAGGCTTTGGCGGCGGATTGGGTGTGGTGGCGACTGCCCGCGCCCCCGCTGCGCAACGCCGAGCTCGCCGACCTGCTCGAAGGCGCCCCCGCCGACGCTCCCTGGCGTCCGGCCGAAGCGACCGCGCGCCTGCTGACGCTGATGGCCCCAGCCCATCGGCAGAAAATTGCGGACATTCAGGCCAGCGGGCGGCGCGTCGTCGGCGCCGTCTATCGGCGCACCCGAACAGATGAAAACGGCCAGAAGCGCCAAAGGGCCGAGGTCCGTTTCGACGGCGTGGCCGGCTGCTTGCGCACGCCGGGCGGAGGCAGCTCCCGCCAGACCTTGATCGAGGTCCGTGGCGAGACGATTCGAACCCGGCTGCTATCGCCGCGCGAAACCGCCCGTCTGATGGGCTTGCCCGACTCCTATGTGCTGCCCGAAAGCGCCAGCGCCGCCTATAAATTATGCGGCGACGGCCTCTGCGCTCCCGTCGTGCGCCATCTTGCCGAACATTTGCTGCAGCCCTTGTTGCGGGCGCCGGCGGTCCAAAAGATGGCCGCCGCCGAATAAACGTCCGCCGCCGTGCATCTCGCGATCGCAATAGTAGATTGTTGCGTTGCCGAACCGGCAACGGTTCATGCCAAAACAATAACATCAAATTTATTCGTTGTTTTCTACACAAAAAGGCCGTAAAGCGGGGGCATTAAGCTTCTGTAAAGCATCATACTCAACAAGAGCCCGAAAATGGCCCGAAAAATGCTCCGCCCTGGCGTCAATATAATCTGATCGTCATATTATTTTGCTAAGCCGCGCACGTCGCAAAGGACCTTGCCGACGATGAGGTCGCCATGACCCTGTATCACTTCCAGATGATCGACCCGACGGGCGCCCGCCGCGACATCAAATCGTTGCGCGTGTCCGACAACAGCGCCCTTTGGCGCGAGATCCTCGCCGTCGCCGCCGACCAGTCGCACGGCGGCCATATTCGCGTGACCAATGAGGCCGGCGGCATCGTCGTTCTCGTCGGCGTCTCCACCGCGCGCAGCCTTCAGGCCCGTCGCGCGGCGTAAAACTCTCGCCCCGCCGCCTAAAAAACGCGCTGCGCCGAAAAATTAGGCTCGACGCAGCGCCGGTCCCGAGGCAAATTCGCCGCATGTATCGCGCGATCACCCACGAAATCCAAATCACCGCCACTCCCGTCTTCGCGCCAGAGCGCAGCGACGGGTCGCTCAACCGCTATTTCTGGACCTATACGATCGAGATCGCCAATCATGGCGACGTCCAGGTTCAGCTTCTGGAGCGCACCTGGCGCATCACCGACGCCAACGGCAGGGTCGAGACCGTCAACGGTCCCGGCGTCGTCGGAGAGACGCCGATCATCGATCCCGGGGCCAGCTTCAGCTATACGTCGGGCTGCGGATTGACCACGTCCTCCGGCCTGATGTCGGGGACCTATCGCATGGTCGACGCCAACGGCCGCTCGTTCGACGCGGAAATTCCGCCTTTCTCGCTCGACAGCCCGATGGAGCGCCGCGTCCTCAATTGAGGGCGGCTGTCATTCGGCTGTCGCCTCGCCGCGTTAGGCGCTTGGGCCGGCTTGCGCCGCCCCGATTGGCGCGTAAACTGCTAGGGCGGAAGGCCGCGAAGGCGCCGATGGAATTCCATTCATGACGCATGTTTCCGCCGATTCCACACTTGACCGGGCCATTGCGCTGCTCGACCGGCTGGTGGCCTTCGACACCGAATCCTCGCGCAGCAATCTGCCGCTGATCGACTTCGTCGAGGATTACCTGCTCGGCCTCGGCGCGCGCTTCACCCGGATTCCCAACGCCGAGGGCGACAAGGCCGCGCTTTTCGTGACCTTCGGGCCGGATGAGGACGGCGGCGTGGTGCTGTCGGGCCATACCGACGTCGTGCCCGTCACGGGACAGAATTGGAGTTCGCCGCCCTTCGTCCTGCGCCGCGACGGCGAAAGGCTGTTCGGGCGCGGCACGTGCGACATGAAGGGCTTTGACGCCATCTGCCTCGCGATGGCGCCGGAATTCCTGGCCGCGCCGCTAAAGAAGCCGATCCACATCATGCTGAGCTATGATGAGGAGACGACCTGCGCCGGCTGCCTCGACACCATCGCGCGCTTCGGCCGCGACCTGCCGCGTCCCGCGCTGGCCGTGATCGGCGAGCCGACCATGATGCAGGTCGCCGACGCCCACAAGAGCATCGCCACCTATCGCACCTGCGTCACCGGCCACGAAGCCCATTCGTCCAAGCCATGGCTTGGCGTCAGCGCGGTCCATATCGCCTGCGAACTGGTCGCCGCGCTGGAGCGGATCGGGCTGGAGCTGCAGGCCGAGCGCGATCCGCTGGGGCGATTCGAGCCAGCCTTTTCCACCGTGCATGTCGGCATCATCCAGGGCGGCACGGCGCGCAACATCATGGCGCGGCAATGTGAATTCTACTGGGAGTTCCGCGGCCTGCCACACGTCCCGCAAAATCAGGCGCTGGAGAAATTCGAAGCCTTCAGCGCCACGCTCGCCGCCGGGCGTTTCGGCGGCTTCCCCAATGCGAAGATCGAGACCTTCGTCGAGATCGAGGCGCCCGGGCTGCGCGCGGAGCCGGATTCGGCAGCCTCCACGCTGGCCTTGGCGCTCGCCAAGGCCAATCACACCATCGCCGTGCCCTATGCGACCGAGGCCGGGCAGTTCCAGTTCGGCGGCCTGCCGGCCGTAATCTGCGGGCCAGGCAGCATCGACCAGGCCCATCAGCCCGACGAATATGTCGATATCGCGCAGCTGGCCGAAGGGGTCGCGTTCCTGCGCCGTCTGACCGGCCAAATGTCGATCTGACGCCGTTTCGCCATGACCGCGACTCATCGCGGCCAAGGAAACCCTCGCATAGACCGGAAAGGCGTCACGATACGCTTGTCTTTCGACGGGCTATTGGGCGCAGTCGCGTCTAACCAGGACTCACAGGCTCTCACCTGTGAAACCTGGTAAAATTCGCGCTATTCCGCCCGCAGACCGTCTTCGCCGATGAAGGCGAGGCGCAGCATATTGGTCGCGCCGGGCGTCCCGAAAGGAACGCCGGCGATGATCAGGATGCGGTCGCCCACGGCGGCGAGGCCCTGGCGCACGGCGAATTTGCAGGCGCGATTGGCCATGTCGTCGACGTCTTTGGCGTCCTTGGTGATGACCGATTCCACGCCCCACACCGCCGTCAGCCGCCGCGCCGTATCGCGATTGGGAGTCAGCGCCAGAATCGGCGCGCGCGGGCGCTCGCGCGCCACGCGCAAGGCCGTCGCGCCCGACGAGGTCCAGGCGACGATCGCCTTGAGATCGAGCGTTTCCGTCATGTCGCGGGCCGCGACCGCCACCGCGTCGGCGCCGGTGCGCTCCGGCGCGGCGCGCTGGGCGGCGATGATCGCGCGATAGATATTGTCCTGCTCGACCTCCTCGGCGATGCGGTTCATCATCGTCACCGCCTCGAAGGGATATTTGCCGGACGCGCTTTCCGCCGAGAGCATGATGGCGTCGCCGCCCTCAAAGACGGCGGTCGCGACGTCCGAGACTTCCGCGCGGGTCGGCGCGGGCGCGGAAATCATGCTTTCGAGCATCTGCGTCGCCACCACCACCGGGCGGCCCAACCGGCGCGCCTCGCGGGTGATTCTCTTTTGGAGGCCCGGCACTTTCTCCAGCGGCATTTCCACGCCGAGATCGCCGCGCGCCACCATCAAAGCGTCGGCGACCGCCATGATTTCGTCGAGCCGGGCGATGGCCTGAGGCTTTTCGATCTTGGCCAGGACAAAGGCGCGATCGCCAGTCAGGCGCTTGACCTCCAGAACGTCGGTAGCCCGCTGCACGAAGGACAGGGCGATCCAGTCGACGCCCGTCTCGACCGCCGCTTCGAGATCGACGCGATCCTTCGGGGTCATGGCCGCGACGGCGATTTCCGTATCCGGCAGGCTGACGCCCTTGCGGTTGGAAATGCGGCCGCCGACATCGACCTTCGTCAGGGCGCGGTCGCCCGTGGCCTCGACCACATGCAAGCGGAGCTTGCCGTCGTCGATCAGCAATTTATGGCCGGGCGCCAGCGCCGAGAGGATTTCGGGATGCGGCAGGCAGACGCGCTCGGCGTCGCCGGGCGTCGGATCGGAATCGAAGGAAAAGGTCTGGCCGACCAGAAGATCCACGCCGCCGCCCGCAAAAGTTCCAACGCGCAGCTTCGGCCCCTGCAGATCGACCAGAATGCCGATCGGCTGGCCGACGCGGGCCTCGACCGCCCGGATCATGGCGACGGTCTCCCGCATGGCCTCGGGATCGGCGTGGCTCATATTGATGCGGAACACATCGGCGCCGGCGCGCCAAAGTTTTTCGACCGAGGCCTCGTCATTGGAGGCCGGGCCGAGAGTGGCCAGAATCTTACATCGGCGGCTGCGCCTGTTCATGGGGTTCCCTCGGATGTTTTTTGTTTGAGTTTCAGTGCTGCTGTCCGGGATCGGTCAGTTGCACCGTCCAGTTCTTGGCGTCCTTGCCGGTGTCGACTTCGAAAAAGCCCGACCGGTCGAAGCCGCGCACAAAACAGTCCTCGCGGCCGTCAATGCGGAACTCGCGGTCGCGCGTGCACATGAAGGCTTTGCCCTTCCATTCGCCGCCGCGCTCGTCCATCGCGTAAATGTAATAATATTGAGCGGCGAGAGGCCCGCGCAAAAGGGTCTCGCAATTGCTGGCCTTGACGTTCCACCAGCCCTCGCTCACCCAGCTCGCTCCATTCGTATAGGCGATGGCGACGCTGACGCGCGCATTGGTGTTGTTGCAAAGACGGAAATCGGCGCGGGCGGGCGCGGTTTGCGCGGCGGCCAGAATGAAGGCGGCCGCCGGCCATGAAAGCTTAAGCGCCCTGCTCATCGCGCTCCTTCCCCGAATTGGTGTGAACAGCCCCAAAAAAGTTGAAACGCATCGCCAAGGCGTGACGCCGGGGCGCCAAAAAGTCTTTTAAACACATTGCTTGACCGCGTCGATGCGCTTTGCATTAGATTTGATTTAGAAGCGAGAGTTTGTAGCGCCCCTTGAAAATCCACTCCGACGACTCTTCCCCGCGCGTCGCCGACGCCTTCCGGCCACTCGACCTGATCGCGGGGTCGGCGGACCAGCGCCTGATCCTGTTCTGCGACCATGCGCGCAACGCGCTGCCGCCGGCCTATGGCGATCTCGGCCTGCCGCCTGATTCGCTCCGGCGCCATATCGCCTATGACATCGGCGCCGAGCAGGTGACGCGACGGCTCGCGGAGCTGACCGGCGCCTCGGCGGCGCTGGCCCTGTTCTCCCGCCTGCTCATTGACCCCAATCGCGGCGAGGACGACCCCACTTTGGTCATGCGCATTTCTGACGGGGCGCTCATTCCGGGCAACGCCCGCATCGGCGCCGATGAAATCTCCCGGCGAATCGAAACCTACTGGCGGCCCTATCGCCGCGCCGGCGCGGAGATGGTCGAAGCGGTCCTTGGGCGCGGCCTGACGCCCCTGCTGCTCGGAATCCATTCCTTCACGCCTTGTTTCAAGGGCTGCTCGCGGCCCTGGCAGGCCGGCATATTGTGGGACCAGGACCCCCGTCTCGCCAGACTGCTGACAGAGGCCTTGCGAGCAGAAAATTTCGTCGTCGGCGACAACGAGCCCTATGACGGCGCGCTGATCGGCGACAGCATGTATGAGCATTCGACCCGGCGCGGCCTGCCCGGCGCGCTGATTGAGATCCGGCAGGACCTGGTCGAGACGCCGGAGCAATGCGAGGCCTGGGCCATGCGGCTCGCGCGCATCCTTCCGCCGATCCTTGGCGATGAGGACACGAAGAAGGTGGAATATTTCGGCTCGCGCGTCGATCCCGACCTCCCGATCGGCGCGCCCGCTTGACGACGGGGCCGCTCTGGTCCAATTCAGGGGCCCAATTTCCCAAACAGAACACAGGCGGACAATGAGCACCAGCACGCTCGACGGCGGCCATTTGAAATCCTTTATCGAGCGTATCGAACGGCTCGAAGAAGAGAAAAAGGCGCTCGCGGACGATATCAAGGACGTCTATGCCGAAGCCAAGGGCAATGGCTATGACGCTAAAATCATGCGGAAAATCGTCTCGATCCGCAAGCAGGACGAAACCAAGCGGCGCGAGGAGGAGGAAATTCTCGACCTCTATCTCTCGGCGCTGGGCGAGGGCTGATTTCGTTTTTGCATAGGCGGCCTTGCCGCGGCGGAGCGTCGCGGGCCATTGCGGCGCCGCGGCGCCATGCTTAGCTCCCGGCTGGAAATCAGCCAGGAGCGCCTTCATGTCCGCCCATCATGCCGATAAATTGTTCCAGCCTTATCAGCTCGGCGACCTCAGCCTCGCCAATCGCGTCGTCATGGCGCCGCTGACGCGCAACCGCGCCACGCCCGGAACCGACGCGCCCAACGACCTGATGGTCGAATATTACCGCCAGCGCGCCAGCGCGGGCCTGATCGTGACCGAGGCCTCCCAGATTTCGCAGCAGGGCCAGGGCTATATCCATACGCCGGGCATCTATACCAACGAGCAGGCGCGCGGCTGGCGCCGAATCAACGACGCCGTGCATGACGCCGGCGGCAAGATTTTCATC
Source organism: Rhodoblastus sp. 17X3 (assembly GCF_030056575.1). Classification (GTDB taxonomy): domain Bacteria; phylum Pseudomonadota; class Alphaproteobacteria; order Rhizobiales; family Beijerinckiaceae; genus Rhodoblastus. Next base: position 80,129 of record NZ_JASHHX010000013.1, read on the forward strand.
CAGCTCTGGCATGTCGGTCGAATCTCCCACGTCTCGCTGCAGGCGAATGGCGCCGCCCCCGTCGCGCCTTCCGCCATCCGCGCCAATTCCAAGACCTTCGCCGCCAGCGGCTTTGTCGATGTCTCCGAACCGCGCGCGCTGGAGCTGAGTGAAATCCCCGGCATCGTCGCCGATTACGCCCGCGCCGCCGAGTGGGCGAAGGAAGCCGGGTTCGACGGCGTCGAAATCCACGCGGCCAACGGCTATCTGCTCGACCAGTTCCAGAAGGACGGCTCCAGCCATCGTACGGACGCCTATGGCGGCTCGATCGAGAACCGCTGCCGCCTGACCCTCGAAGTCGTCGACGCGATCACGAAAATCCTGCCGCCGGGCCGCGTCGGCATCAGGCTCTCGCCGGTCAGCCCGGCCAATGACGTCAGCGACAGCGCGCCGCAGGCCGTATTCGACTATCTCGTCGGCCAGCTCGACGCCCGCAAGCTTGGCTATATCCACCTTATCGAGGGCGCGACCGGCGGCCCGCGCGATATCGCCCCGTTCGATTTCGCCGCCTTGCGCAAGGCCTTCCGTGGCGCCTATGTCGCCAATAACTCCTACGACCGCGCGTTGGCGACGCAGGCGGTGGCGACGGGCGCTGCGGATCTCATCGCCTTCGGTCGGCCCTTCATCGCAAACCCTGACCTCGTCGAGCGCCTGCGCCGCGACGCGCCGCTGAACGCGCTGGACGTGAAGACGCTTTATGGCGGCGGCGCCGAGGGTTACACCGATTATCCCGCGCTCACGGCTTGAGCGTCGCGGCGTCGGGCAAGGTTTGGTTAACCATGAAACGTAAGGCTCCATTAACCATAAGAGCCTAACGCTGGCCTGAGTTGTGGCGGCCCGGTCCGCCGCCCCGCGAGGCCAGAGCTTGTCCGTCGAACCGCGTCGCGAGACCGTCATCCCTTGCGCGCGATCGCTCCGCGATCCGGGCAAGGCGCGCGCGCGCCTGCCCGCGCTCGCCCTGGCTGGCGCAGCTCTTGCTGCGCTTTCCGGCGCCGCGCTGGCGCAAAGCGCGGATTTCCGGCCCACGACCCATGATCCCGAGCTGACGCAGGACTCGGCGCCCGCGGCGCGCCCCGGCGCCGGGGCGCCGTCCATTCCCGGCGCGACGCCTTCGACGACGACGCCGCTGCCCGACGCTTATTATCCCGACACGGCGATCCCCCGGCCCGCCGCATCCGCCGCCAATTACGGCAAGCCGCGCCCGTTCAAGCCGGTGGCGAAATCGAACCGCAAAAGCTTCGCCCATCCGCTGCCGGACCTCGCCGCCTATCCCACATCGGCCGAGGCCCGTCGCCGGAACGCTCTCGGCCTGCGCACCGAAACGATGGACCCGGCCTTGCTCGCGCCGTCGCCGACGACCGCCCTGCCCGCGCCGATACCGCAGCGCCCAAAGCCGAAAATCGACCCGGAGCCCTTCGCCCCGATCGGCTTCGACGCTGGCCCCTTGCGCGCACACGCCTATTCGGAGACAAGTTTCGGCTATAACTCCAACCCCAACCAGGCCTCGACCGGCTCGGGCAACCTGCGCGGCTCGACATTCCTGCGCGAGGAAATCGGTCTTGCGGGCGTCTCGGACTGGTCGAACCACAGCTTCGCCGGAGAGATGCGGCTGGGCTATAATGATTATTTCAGCCAATCCAGCGCCAATGCGCCGGATGGTACGGGCAAGTTCCTGACCCGCCTCGACGTCGCGCGCGACACCAGGATCAATATCGACGGCAATTACACGCTTTCGACGCAGTACCAGTCGTCGCCCAATCTCTACAACAATGGCGCCTCGACCCAGTTGGCCTCGCGCCCGCTCGTGGCGACCTTCGGCGGGGGCCTGGGCGTCAGCCAGGTCTTCAACCGGACTGAAGTGACCCTGCGCGGCTCGTTCGAGCGGAATTACTGGGCCGACGCGCATTTCGCCGACGGCTCGACGCAATATCTCTCGCGCGATTCCTATGACGATTACGGCGTGACGCTGCGCGCGAGCTATGTACTCACGCCGGGGGTAAAGCCCTTCGTCGAGGGCGTCGTGGATGATCGCATCCACGACACGACCTATGGCACTTCCGGCTATGCGCGTAATTCCACCGGCGCCTCGGTGAGCGCGGGCTCGACCTTCGAATTGACGCGCCTGCTGGTCGGCTCCGCCTCGGCGGGCTATGCCGACCGCAATTATCAGGACCCGCGCCTGGCCAATCTGCGCGGCCCGGTGTTCGACATTTCGCTGGTGTGGACCGCCACGCCGCTGACCCGGGTAACGCTGCGCACCCTGACCACGATGGACGAAACCACGGTGGCCGGCGCTTCCGGGACGATCACGCGCACCGGGACGCTGGAAGTCGCGCACGCCTTGCGCCGCGACCTCACCATCACCGCCACCGCCGGGATCCAGACCGAAAACTATCCCGGCGCATCGCTGGTCCAGACCTATTATTCGGCGGGGGTGAAGGCGGAATACAACCTGACCCGCAGCATCGTCCTCAAGGGCGCCTACGCCTTCCAGCGCATGACGTCCAATCAGGCGGGCTCGGACTTTACCGCCAATATCATGACGGTGGGCCTGCGCCTTCAGCAGTGATAGGCGCAGGCGGGTTGGTCACAAGGTCCCGACGATGCGCTTCAGCTCGGCGCGGAAGCCCGGCTCGATGTCCGGGCGGGCCAGCGCGAACGCGACATTGGCGGCGAGGAAGCCAAGCTTCGAGCCGGTGTCATAGGTCTTGCCGTCGAAATGACGGGCGAAGAATTTCTGGGTTTTGGCCAGTTCGATCATCGAATCGGTGAGCTGAATTTCGCCGCCGGCGCCCTTCTGGCCCTTGGCGAGCAGGTCGAAGATCTGCGGCTCCAGCACATAGCGGCCGGAAATGATGTAATTGGACGGCGCGGTCCCCTTGGCGGGCTTTTCGACCATGCCGGCGATCTCGAAGGAAGCCCCGAAGTCCTGGCCCTTGGCGACGACGCCATATTGATGGGTGTCCTCCATCGGGACCTGCTCGACCGCGATGACATTGCCGCCATGCTCGTTATAGGTGTCGAGGCATTGCTGCAGGCAGCGCTTGCCGCCCGCGCCCGGCAAGGTGATCATGTCGGGCAGCAGCACGGCGAAGGGCTCGTCGCCGATGATGTCGCGCGCGCACCACACGGCGTGGCCGAGGCCGAGCGGCAATTGCTGGCGGGTGAAGCTGGTCGCTCCCGCTGCCGGAAGATCGGCCTGAAGCCCCTCCAGCTCCTTGAGCTTGCCGCGGCGCTGCAGGGTTTCTTCCATCTCATAGGCGATGTCGAAATGATCCTCGATCACCGCCTTGTTGCGGCCGGTGACGAAGACGAAATGCTCGATGCCCGCCTCGCGCGCCTCTTCGACGCAATGCTGCAGAACCGGGCGATCGACCACGGTCAGCATTTCCTTCGGAACGGTCTTGGTGGCGGGCAGCACGCGCGTGCCGAGGCCGGCGACCGGGAAGACAGCTTTACGAATTCGCTTTTTCTGCATGGAACATCCGCTTCGCTGAGAAGTGATGGAAGATTACGGCTGGGCCGGCAGGTTCTTATCACCGCCGGACAGGTTCCGCCAAGAAAGTTGAAATTAGCCTTTCTGACCGGCGCCGCTTCGCAGCCCGGCTTTTTTGCTCTAAAACTGCCCCGGCCCGCGCGGCGCGGGAGGAATTCGAAAAAGGACGTTGGATGACCGTTCTCGTGACTGGCGGCGCCGGCTATATCGGCTCGCATATGGTGCTCGAACTGCTGGACGCAGGCGAAAAGGTCGTCGTGCTCGACAATCTTTCGACCGGGCGCCGCGCCTCCGTGCCGCCGCAAGCCGAGCTGATCGTCGGCGACTTCGGCGATGAGCCCCTTGTCAGGGACCTGCTTTCGAGCCGGGGCGTGAAGGCGATCATCCATTTTGCGGCCAAGATCATTGTGCCCGAATCGGTCGCCGATCCGCTCGGCTATTATCTCAACAACACCGCCTCCGCCCGCAGCCTGCTGGCCTGCGCAGTCGAACAAGGCGTAAAGCATTTCATCTTCTCCTCCACCGCCGCCGTCTATGGCGAACCGGAGATGAACCCGGTCACCGAGGGCGAGAGCCTCAAGCCGGTTTCGCCCTATGGCCGCTCCAAGCTCATGGTCGAATGGATGCTGGAAGATGTTTCCCGCGCCCATGGCCTGCGCTATGTCGCGCTGCGCTATTTCAACGTCGCCGGCGCCGATCCCAAGGGCCGCACCGGCCAATCCAGCCCCAACGCGACTCATCTCATCAAGGTCGCCGTGCAGGCGGCGCTGGGCATGCGCCCGAGCATGGAGGTTTTCGGCGTGGATTACCCGACCCCGGACGGCTCGTGCCTGCGCGACTACATTCAGGTCACCGATCTCGCCCGCGCCCACATGGCCGCGCTGAATCATTTGCGCGCGGGCGGCGAGAGCCTGACCTGCAATTGCGGCTACAAGCGCGGCTATTCCGTGCTGGAAGTGATCGAGACGGTGAAGCGCGTCTCCGGCGTCGATTTCGACGTGAAGATTTCGGGACGCCGCGCCGGCGATCCGGCGGCGATCGTCGCCGCCAATGAACGGGCGCGGGAAAAGCTCGGCTGGGCGCCAATTCACGACAATCTCGAAGAAATCGTGCGCCAGGCGCTGGCCTGGGAGAAGACGCTGCTGGCGGAAAAGGCGGCCAGTTAGCCCGACACGTCCCGGCGCGTCACGAAATCCACGATCCGGTCCGGCGTCAGCGCACGGCCGAGCGGGCCGAAGCGGGCGATGAAGCCGACATTGTAGCGCGTGCGCGGATGGGCCGCCGTGGCCGCCTTGAGCACGGCTCGCGCGACGTGCTCTGCGGTCATGACGCCGAAGCCGCGCGGATCAAGGAATTCATGCATGCGCCGGGCGAGATTTTTCCGGAACGCCGCATAGGGGCTGTCAGCGCCGCCGTCGGGGATGGATTTCAGCAGCGTCGCCTCGAAATGGGTGGCGATCGGCCCCGGCAGCACATTCACCACCTTGACGCCGAAGGGCTCGACTTCGGGCCGCAAGGCGTCGGCGAGAGCCTCCAAGGCGAATTTGGAGGCGTGATAGGCGCCGCCGCCCAGAACCGCGACGCGGCCGGCCACCGAACTCACAGTGACGATGCGGCCCGTCCCGGCGCGCCGCATTCCCGGCAGGACCAGTTGCGACAGCCGCAGGCCGCCGAACACATTGGTCTCGAACTGGCGCCGCATGAGGTCGAGCGAAATTTCCTCTATGGGGCCATATTGGCCATAGCCGGCGTTATTCACCAGCACGCCGACCGCGCCGAATTCGCGCTCGACCGCCGCGACAGCGGCGCAGCGCGCCTCTTCGTCGGCGACGTCGAGGGCCAGCACATGGCAGCCGAGGGCGCGAAGATCGTCGAGCGCGGCGGGATCGCGCGCCGTGGCGAAGGTTTCGAACCCGGCGGCGCGAAACATCTTCGCGGCGGCGTGGCCGACGCCGCTCGAACAGCCGGTGATGAGAACGGGGCCACTTCTGCGCAAACACTGCCTCCGGCTTTTCGGGCGCACGATCTTATACCGGGACTTACAGGTGAAAACCTGTACGTCCCGGTTAGGCGCGACTGCGCCCAATAGCTCGTCGTAAGGCGGGCGTCCTCCGACGCCCTTTTGGCTTATGCGAGGAATTCCTTGACCGCGACATGTCGCGGTCAAGGAGAATTTGTATCAAGCGAGGGCGTTCGCGTTGCAACGCGGAAACAGACGTTTCCATCTGCTTGTGTTCGGGCGATAATGCCGCCATGGATGACCCTCGCCTTTACGCGCCGGCCACGCGCCGCAACCGCGATCCGATCCTCGCCGTGCTGCGCGCGATCCTGCCCGAAGAGGGCTTGGCTGTGGAGATCGCCAGCGGCTCGGGCGAGCATGTCGTTCATTTCGCGGCGCAATTGCCGAAACTGACCTTCCTCCCCACCGACCCTGGCGCCAGCGCGCGCGCCAGCATTGCGGCGTGGATTGCGGCCTCCGGCGTCGCCAATGTGCGCCCGCCGCTCGATCTCGACGCCACATCGCCGCGCTGGCCAATCGACCGGGCTGATGCGCTGATCTGCCTCAACATGATCCATATTTCGCCCTGGGCCGCGACCGAAGGCCTGTTCGCCGGCGCCCGCCAAATCCTGCCGCCGGGCGCGCCGCTCTATCTTTACGGGCCGTACAAGCGCAATGGCGCTCATACCGCGCCGAGCAATGAGGCCTTCGACGCGAGCCTGCGCGCGCAGGACGCCGCCTGGGGCGTGCGCGATCTGGAGGCGGTCGCCGCCTGCGGCGAGATCGCGGGCTTCGGCTGGCCCGAAATCATCGAAATGCCCGCCAATAATCTGAGCGTGATTTTCCGCCGCCGCGACGTTCCCTGAAAAGCGGGGCCCTCAGCCGTCCGCGCGCTCGGTCGCCTGCCGCGCCCAGTCGAGGTAGGCGGCGTCGCCGGTCAGGATCGGCAAGGCGATGATTTCCGGCGTCTGGTAGGAATGCAATTCGCGCAGGACGGCGGCGATCTGCGCAAAATCCGCCACGCGCGCCTTGGCCGCGAGCAGGAATTCCTTCTCCTTGGCGGGCGCGCCTTGCCAGACATAATGGCTGGTCACTGGCGCGATCTGCACGCAGGCCGCGAGTTTGCGCTCGATCAGGGCCTCGGCGATATCCTCCGCCCGAACCTCGTCGTCAATCGTCGTCTGCACGACGCAGAATGCGCTCATATCCATCCTGAAACCTCCGTCCGCACGACATCGGCGATCATATCGATTCCCTCGATGCTATCGTTCAGACATGGCAATACGGCGAAATGCGCGCCGCCAGCCTCCAGAAAGGCGTGGCGGTTCTCGACGGCCAGCTCCTCCAGCGTCTCGAGACAATCGGCGACAAAGCCCGGCGCAATCACGACGATCTTCCTGACGCCCTGCGCGGGAAGCGCCTTCACGGTTTCGATCGTGTAGGGCTTGAGCCATTCCTTCGGCCCCAACCGCGACTGGAAGGTCATCAGCATTTTCTCGCCAAGCCCGGTCGCCTCGCTGAGCAGGCGCGTAGTCTTGGCGCAATGGCAGAAATAGGGATCGCCCTTGTCGAAATAGTCCTGCGGAATGCCGTGCCAGGAGACGACGATCCGCTCCGGCTCGAAATCCAGCTTCGCCAGCCCGTCGCGCAAAGACTTTGCGAGGGCGTCGATATAGGACGGGCGATCGTAGAAGGGCGCGGCGATGCGGAGCGTAGGCTGCCAGCGCAAGGCCTTCAGCGCGTCGAAGGCGCAATCTGCGACAGTGGCGTTGGTCGCCGCGCAATATTGCGGATAGAGCGGCACGACCAGCAACCGGTCGCAGCCTTGCGCCTGAAGCGCCGCAATGCGCGAGGCGACCGAGGGTTCGCCATATCGCATGGCCCAATCCACCACGATCTTCCCGCCGCCTGCCCCAAAGGCGCCGCCGGCGATGCGTTCCGCCAGCTTTTCCGCCTGCGCGCGCGTGACCGTCTTGAGCGGCCCTTCATTGCGCTCCTTGTTCCAGATCGTCTCGTAATCCTTGCCCTTGCGTGACGGGCGCGTGGTGAGGATCACCAGATGCAATAGCGGCAGCCACAGCGCGCGCGGAACCTCGATCACCCGGCGGTCGGACAGGAATTCGGCGAGATAGCGGCGCATCGGCCAATAGCCGGTCCCGTCCGGCGTGCCGAGATTGACCAGCAGGACCCCGATCTTGCCGAAAGCGACGGGGGGATGGGCGGGTGCCGAAGAGGGAGAACGTGCGGAAAACATGCAAAATCCTGATTGAGGCTTTGTTCTAGCCTGCCCGGCCCGCGGCGACGAGCGCAATCACGCCACAGGCGTCACGGCCCCCGCGCCCGACGCCCATGACGTCAGGTTTTCAACCACGAGATCGGCCATCGCCTCGCGCGTCGCGACCGAGGCCGAGCCGATGTGAGGCGCCAGAATGACCTGCGGCATCGCGCGCAATTCCGCGGGAACGTCGGGCTCCGTCGCGAATACGTCGAGCGCGGCTGTTTGGATCTTTCCCTGCTGCAAGGCCGCGATGAGAGCCGCCGTATCGACGAGCGACCCGCGCGCGATATTGACGAGGATTCCCCGCGGCCCCAACGCTTCCAGCACGCGCGCCCCGACGATATGGCGCGTCTGCGGCCCTCCCGGCGCGGCCACGACGAGAATGTCGCAGGCCTGCGCCAACTCCACCGGCGAGGCGGCATAAGCGTAGGAAACATCGTCGCGGCGGCTGCGATTATGATAGGCGATTTTCAGGCCGAAGGCCTCGGCCCGCCGCGCGATGGCCCGACCGATATCGCCCAGTCCGAGCACGCCAAGCACACGCCCCTTGAGCGAGGCGGACAGCGGGAACGGCCCCCTCGTCCAGTCGCCGCGCCGCACGAAGGAATCCGCCTGCGGCAATTGGCGCACGGCGCAGAGCAGCAGCCCCATCGTCGCATCCGCGACCTCATCGACCAGGACGCCCGGCGTATTGGTCACCACGACGCCCCTCGCCCGCGCCGCCGCGACATCGATATGGTCATAGCCGACGCCCAGATTGGCGACGATTTCGAGCTTCGGGAAAAGATCGAGAAAGACGGAATCGATCCTTTGCGCGCCGGTCGAGGCGAGGCCGCGAATGTCCGGCGCCGCCGCGCGCAGGGCCGCCGCGCGGTCGGCTTCCTCCCAGAGCTTCAGCGCGTCGAAGGTCTTGGTCAGCCGCGCCAGCCCCCCGGCCGGCAAGGGATCTGGAACGAGAACGCGAAAACCGGGGAATGACGACGGCATGGGAACCTCCGGGGCGGCCATGTTGCACGGCCTCCACGCCGCCAACATTCGTCCCGTTCATTGATCCGCATCAAGGTCTGTCTCGACGATGAATGAGAAAAAGTCCAGATGACCGCCATTCCATCAAATCTGGTTCTCGCCGAGAAGTCGGTTCCTCGTTACACGAGCTATCCCACCGCGCCGCATTTCTCCGATGCGGTCGGGCCGGACCAGTTCGCGGAATGGCTCGGCGCCTTGCCGGTCGACACGCGCCTGTCGCTTTACCTCCACGTGCCTTACTGCCGCGAGCTGTGCACTTATTGCGGCTGCCACACCCGGGCCACGCGCAAGAATGAGCCGCTCGACGCCTATGCCGAGACCCTTGCGCGCGAAATTGACATGGTCGCCAGGACTTCGCCCGCGCGGGAGGTGGTCCACGCCCATTGGGGCGGCGGCACGCCGGGCCTGCTCGGCGGCGCCCGGTTGCGCGCGCTCACGGATTCCCTGCGCGGGCATTTCAATTTTTCGGCCAAAGCCGAAATTTCGATCGAACTCGACCCGCGTCATGTTGACGGCGATCTCGCCCTTGCTCTTGCCGGGGCGGGCTTCAACCGCGTCAGCCTCGGCGTGCAGGATTTCAACCCGCATGTGCAGAAGGCCATTGGCCGCATCCAGCCCTTCGAGGTTGTCGAGCGCGCCGTCGGCCTGCTGCGCGTCGCGGGCTTCCGCGCCATCAATCTCGACCTGATGTATGGCCTGCCCTTCCAGACCGAGGAAGACGTGGTCAACACCGCCGAACTCGCGGCCTCGCTGGCCCCGAGCCGGCTGGCGCTTTTCGGCTACGCCCACGCGCCCTGGTTCGCCAAGCGGCAGACGCTGATCGACGCCGCCGCCCTGCCCGGCGCGGCGGAACGGCTGCGCCAGGCCGCGACCGCGCGCAAGACCCTGGCGGATCGGGGCTATGTCGCCATCGGACTCGATCATTTCGCGCTGCCCGACGACCCGATGGCCGTCGCGCTCCGGGCCGGCAATCTGCGGCGCAATTTCCAGGGCTATACGGTGGACCAGGCCGAGGCCTTGCTGCCCTTCGGCGCTTCCTCGATAGGGCGGTTGCCGCAGGGCTACGCCCAGAACGCGGCGGATGTCGGGTCGTGGCGGCGCGCTATCGAGGCCGGGCGCTTCGCCACTGTGAAGGGAATCGCCCTCTCCCGCGACGATCTCGCGCGCGCGGCGGTGATCGAGCGGCTGATGTGCGATTTTTCCGTCGATTACGGCGTGATCGCGGAAAACATGCTGGGCGACGTCGCGGCCTTCGATGCGGCGGAAGCGGATTTGGCGCAGCTGATCCGGGAGGGCGTTGCGTCGCAGGAGGGGCGGCGGGTCTCGATCACAGAGGCCGGGCGCCCCTTCATGCGCCTTGTCGCGGCCGCGTTCGACGCCTATCTGCCGACCCGCGCCGCCCGCCACAGCGTGGCGGTGTGACACTAGATCCGATTGCCCTCGATCTGACGTTCGAGCGTCTCGGCCTCTTGGCGGAGCTGGTCGTTCCGCGGGTCTAATTCCAGCGCGCGGCGCAGCAACTCCAGCGCGGGGACATTGCGCCCTTCGGCGCGCATCAGCGTCGCCAGTTCGCTCATCGCCATGAAGTCGCGCGACTCGACGCCGAGAGCGTGGTCCAGATCAAGCATGGCGCCTTCGCTGTCGCCCTGAAGCAGGGCCGATTGCGCCCGCCGCCGCCAGCCGAGCGTCCAATCCGGATAGAGCGCCACGATGCGGTCGAGCAGGGCCGCGGCCTCCGGCCCCTTTGCGCTTTTCATCAGGCTTTCGGAGCGGGCCATCAGCAGGTCGGCCGTGGGCGAGCCGGAATGTCCCCACAGCCGGACGATGAAGCTGCGGATCTGCGCGGCGGCCTGTGCGTCCGGCGCCTGTCGCAATTTCGCGAATAATTCGGTCAGCGCCTTCTGCCGCGCCTCGGCCGCGATCGGCCTCGCCACGCTCCTCTCGGGCGGCGCGGCGCGCGAGGGGACCGCGAGGCCAAAAGCCGCGAAAGCGAAGAAGCCGACAGCCGCGAAAGCGGACAGGAAAATAAAGCGAAGCGCCTGCATGGAATGATTAAAGCTGATTTTTACGCCCGCGCCAAATGGAAGCAAAAACCGGCGAACCGCCCGGTCATCGGCACATAAAGCATAAAGTGGAACGCGGCCTTGCAGTCGACACATTTCATCGCTATGAATGCGCCATCGATCTTGCTGCTGAACTTTGTTTTCGCGCCAATGGCGCCGCTGACGATCTTCCTCTCCCAAAATCGACCTGAACCGCCAGCCGCGCCTCAGCGTGGCGGGCATCTCCCGTGACCGATCAAAAGGAAATCGTCATGACTATCGGAACCGTCAAGTTCTTCAATTCGACCAAGGGCTTCGGCTTCATCCAGCCCGACGATGGCGGCGCGGACGTTTTCGTCCACATCTCCGCCGTCGAACGCTCGGGCATGCGCACGATCGTGGAAGGCCAGAAGCTCAGCTTCGACATTGTCAAGGACAACCGTAGCGGCAAGAGCGCGGCCGAGAATCTTCAGGCTGCGTAACGAATAACGCTTCTGGTCCGTGACCACGGATGTACTGGCGTAGGCCATCGAGGCGTTTAGGAGAAGGTCGGGTTCGCCCGGCCTTTTTTATTTTTTGCGGCCGCGGACGCGTCGGCCCCGGCCATTCAATGCGCGGATTGGACGGGCGCGGCCGTAGCTTCGCTGCGCCATGACGCCATGGCCCAGCGCGCGCCGTCAAGCACGCTCGACAGGCCATAGGGTCCGGTCACCTTGATCTTCGCCATCAGCGGAAACTGCGTGGGCTCGTCGAAGACGATGCGCGCGACCTGGTTGCGATCCACGCCGCTCATATTGGACTGGAATTCGGCCGGCGCCCGATCGGTGATCGTCTCGATCCTCTCGACGCGGCCGCTTTCGCGGTTCACGCCATCCGTCACGATCACCCTCTCGCCATGCGCGATTCCGTACATGCGATTTGTCGGCAGATAGGCCAGCACATATTTGGGACCGTGATAGACGTCCGCCATGACTTCGCCGTGGGTCATAACGGCGCCGGGCTCCGCGACCTTGGCGCCGAGGGTCCCCTCGACGGGGCTGGCGACGATTCCGTCGCGATAGGTCGCCTGCGCGCGGTCAAGCGCGTCGGCGAGATGCGCCAGATTCAATTTCGCCATGCCGCGCTCGCTTTCAAGCGCGCCGCGTTCGGAGCGCAAGGCTTCGACCTCGCGCGCGGCGTCATAAGCGTCGCGGCTCGCTTCCGCCTGACGCACGCGCGTGGAAAAGCCCGACGCGACGGCCTTCTCGATCTGCGCCTGCACGGCCTTCGCCGTGCGGCTTCGGCTTTCCGCCGATGGCAGCGTCGTCTCGATGGCGGCCAGACGCGTCGCGATCTGGGTCTGGCGCGCCTCGAGTTGCGCCTTGCGGGTGACGAGGCTGGAAATCAGGTCCAGCATCTGGGTCGAGACGACATTGCCGAGCGGCTGGCCCGCCGCGACTTTCTGGCCTGGCCGCCCCGCAAAGGAAAGAACCTGCGCGTCGAAGGGCTGGGTGACGATCTCGCGCTCCTGCACAACCAATCCACTCGCGTCCAGCAGCACGAGGGAGCCGATGAAAAGATAGACCACCCACAGGGCGCCGGCGCTGAGCCCGAAGACATAGAGCCGCCGGGCGAGGGTCTGGCTGGCGCGCACCTGGTTCCGCGCATTGTCGGGCCGGAACTCGGGACGCAAGGAATGGATCGCCATTTTCTTTCTCTGTCTCCCGCGCGCGGGTTCATCGCCAATCATTCAGATCGCGAACTTTTTTGGGAACGTAATTGTCGGTCAGGGACAAGGAGGCGACCGCCTCGGTGGCGTAGGCGTAAAGTCGGTGGAATTTCATCACATAGATCTGAAACAGACCGTATACCGGGACGAATGGCAGAAGATGCAGATAATCCGGACGTCCCGTGACAAGGGTCGCGGCGACGAAACAAGCGAGGTCGAATCCGAAAAGCGCAATGGAGACCGCCACAAGCAAGGTGGTCGCGCCAGCGACGCCGAATGTGGCGAACAGCCATCCCAGGTAGAAGGGAAAAGCGAGGCCCGGTAAAGCGGTAAACAGCAAGAAGTCCCACTGGTGCGCCGCTTCGAGCCAGCGAAAGGATGGCGCGAATGGATTGAACAGCCGACGATATTTGCGGAAGCGGATCCAATAGGCGTCCCGCTCCCAGCGGCTGCGCTGGCGCAACAGGGCGAAGGGACTTTCAGGCACGTCAGTGTAGCAAATCGCGTGGCGGGCAAATTCGATTTTGTAGCCGGCGAGCCGCAGCCGTATCGTGAAGTCAAAATCCTCGCCGCCCGTGTCCATCCCGCCCTGCGCAACCCATGCGCTGCGTCGGAAGGCGCCAAAGGCGCCTGATATGCACGACACCTGGTCGAGCGCGCCCGAGTAGGTTTTGCCGAGCGAAATGGAGATGAGATATTCGATCGCCTGAATCGCGGTGGTCACCGAACGACGCCAGTTGCGCACCAGGATATTGCCCGACACCGCCCCGATGGACGCGTTCCCCGCGAGCGGGCGCAGCAATTCCTCGATCGCATTGGGTTCGAACGAACAATCGCAGTCCGTGACGATGAAAATCTCGCCATGCGCCATGCGCGCCGCGAGATTGAGGGCCGCCGCCTTGCCGCCGCGCAACTGCAGGCGAGCGATCGACTGCACCAGCCCCTCACTCTGCAAGCGCCGCATGATCGAAAAGGTCCGGTCGCTGGATCCATCATCGACGCAGACGATTTCGAAGCCGTGGAAACTCTGTTTTCGCAGCGACCGGACGCATTTTTCGATGGCGTCTTCCTCATTATGGCCGGCCAGCAGGATCGAGACGCGAGGAAGCGGCGGAAGCGGCCCGTAAGGCCGGTGGTCGCGGAGGATGAATGCGGCCGCGGTCGCCTGAATCCCAATAAAAAATCGCGGCGCGTCCGTCAGCAGCACCATGCCGAACATCGTGAAAAACGACCATCCCGACAGGGAGCCCAGCAGGCCGCGTGCATTTTCGAAAAGCTCCATCGCGCTCACGCAACTTTTCTCGGCCGCTCCGCGACCCCCGGCACTTCGTCAGGCGAAAAGACGGCGAGTTCGATTTTCGGCGCGAGCGAGAGATGCCGTTCGAGCCTTTGGCGAATATCGGGCAGATGCCGCTCGACCTCCGCCTTGAGGTCGCGTCCGAGCAGGGCCAGATAGACGGGTGCGGCAGCGATAATCTCCGTTTCGGGCGTGAAGCATTCCCGCATGATCTGATCGAAGAAAGCGCAGGTCTGACGCCAGGCGTCGGCCCTGTCCGGCATCTCCGGCGGCTTGTGCAGACGAGCGAACAATATGCTGCAGGGCTGCCCGAGCGCGGCGTGGCGGCGCGCAAAAGCGCGGACCCTGCCGCCGATTGAAACACCATCAGCTTCCGGGAGCGGCGCCCCGCTGGTCACGCAGGCGCGTCCGGCGGCGGTCAGGCCATAGGCGTAGATGGTCGTGCTGTCGACGCGCCGCGCATCAATGCGCGAGTCGCAATCCAGGCAGAGGAAACCGACCTTGTGTTCGGTGGAGAGGTGGCTGCAGGATCGGCAGACGGCGATCGACCCCGGGCGATCGTAATCGACGCTGAAGTTCTTCAGCTGCTGCAGGCATTTGGGGCAAACCAGCTCGCCGCCGCGCCGGAAGTCGCGCTCCGGCCCCTGGCAAGCGCATTTCAGGTGATGGACAATCGGCTCCTCGACGATGTCGGCGCCGCCGCAGCTCGAACAATATTCGCGCACCGTCATCCGCGCCGAGGCGCAATGGGGGCAGACATTGGTCTTGTCGAAGAATTTTCGCTCCATCAGGCCCTGGCTGGCCAGTTCCGCCGCGAGCGCCGCCGCGCCCGGTATCGCAACCTCGTCGTCATAGACGAAGGTTTCGCGGGCGCCGACCTCGCTTCGCGGCGTCAAAGCGCGGTCGCGCACGAACAGGCGCGCCAGCAGCATCAGGCGACGGTCTTCGGTTTCGATCACGTCGCGCGGCAGGGAGCGAAGCCGCCGCACCGCGGGACGAAGCATCTCGACGGCCTCGTCGATCTCGCGCTGCGAGGCGCCGTCAAGCATGATGTCGGCGCGGCGCTGATCCCGCGTTCCGCGACCGCCGCGGGTCGCATCGACGACGGGGAGAATCGCGGCGGGGCCGCGGCCGAGGCGCCGCGCCAGCAAGGCCGCGGCGTTCGTCTCCGTCAATAGGACGATGTCCGGCGTTTCGTTCGGATTGGCGAAACAGGCTTCGTCCGGCAGGATCGTCTCGTTGAGGCGACCGGGAACGCCAAGAAGCCGAATGGGAGCTTGACGCCGCAGGGCCTCCGGCGCATCGGAGCCATGGGGGCGGCCGGGACCCGAGGACTCGGCGCGAGCAGAAATATCGACGAGCGCCGCCTTCGGAAAGTCCTGCCTCGCAAGATGAATCGCTTTGCTCATCTACATACTGACCAACGTTACATCGACGCGGAACCTGGCGAGCCCCTTCCATCATCGGTTCCTGCAAACGCCCGGCGCGATGCCGCGAGCCGGGAATTCTCTGAGATTTATCGACGACGTTTCCGTTCTCGCGAACGACACAGGTCCAATTCACGCCGTAACGTTAGCAGAGCATGTGTTGATATATCGTTGCGTCACTTTATGTATTGAATTGAGCCATAACGCCCGAATTCATTGTCATTTTTGGCGCGTGTGAAGAACAGATCCTCCGTTTATTGAGGGTGCGCCGCACCCCCGCGACGGGCGGCGCAGGCTCCTCGTCGCCATGCGCGAGAGCAGCGCCCGACAGGCGAGTCCGCCCGGCTTCTCCGCCGCTTTGGCGACGCCTTCGCGCTGGCGTTCAAGCATGATCTCGCGTTCGAATGGCTACCGATCACTTAAGCTCGCAAGCGAAGATCGCTTTGATTCGCGTTGTCACCCGTACGCTCGGATAACCATCGTAGAAGCCAGATATCAGGAAGGTTGCGGTCTCCCCGGGAAGAGCTGTTCCGCCAGAAGACATGACGACATCCTGCAAACCCAGATTTTGGGTGATCATTTCGATGCGGACGATCACTTTATTGTCCAGTATGTTGTGCAAATCCCAGGTGAATGCATTCGCATAGGCGAGAAAAGAAGGACTTGCCGAGCGAATTTTCTTCAATTCTGCATCGGCCAACGGTTCTGGAATGCAGGTCTTGATTTCTCCGGCCATGCCGCGTGAAGCGAGCCTTTCCTGCACCTTCGCCTCACACTCGTCTCGGCAACCTTTCATAAAGCTGCGGATCTCCTCGTCCTCTATGGCGGACGAGGTGTGTTTCGACGTAAGGCAAACTCGAAAGCAGGTTTGGGTTTGGGCTTGGGTTTGGTCGAACGACGTGGCTCCGAGAGCCGCAGACCCGACCATGGCGGCTAGCAGGATCATTCGCATTTGGAGGCTCGCAAGACGTTGCTGGAGCGCCATCAGACGCAAGCAGGGGCGACTTATGGTTTGCGATAAATTGTACGGACGTCACGGCGCGATGGATCATTTGAGCTGCTGCCGGTTTCGTGGACGCCGAGATAAGGTGTTTGACGAAGCCAGGCCGACCTGTTCGATTATATCGAGCGTTTCTACAACACCGTTCGCCGGCACTCGACCATCGGCTATCTGAGCCCGGTTGAGTTCGAGCGGAAGGTGGGATCAGCTTAACCGGGTGTCTTCAAAACCGGCAGAAGCTCATGCGAAGCAGCCATTGCTGAGGCGCGCCTGACTGGCGATTGTGACCCAAGGTGGTCGTCCGCGCCTGGAATTATCACCGGGTCCAAGCGGATCAGAGGTGGCCTTGGGCAGATTAAGGCTGCGGTCACAATAGACCCCTATCTTGCTGATTGCCGATCAAGATCTTCGGTCAAGCCCGGCGACCATGGACGCCAACAGTCCTGTTTGTCGCCCCGCCTTGGCGGCGGCTTCGCGGACTGTGAAAATGTCGCGCCCGAAAGCCGGCGTGTTCGTCGGCCTTCACGGCCCTGCTCAACGCCGCCTGTTTCGAAATGGCGCGAAGAAAATGCGACCTCGCGCCAAATCCGTCTTATACGCTCAGATCTCGGCGGATAAGTAGCTGGTTACTTCCATTCCGACGCAGATCTCACAGAGTTCGGGCGTTGTCCAAGCCATGTTATTTCTCCTTTTTCTGATGAATGGCGGCGCTCGGCCGCCCATACAGGTCCACTTCATGTGGAGGCTGTTTATCGAACGTCGAGGAAACCCCATCGAACGTTTCAAGTTCACGATTGCTCAAGCAACCCCGGCATATGCCGGGGTTGCCTGACTCCGATTGGCGCGACCGGGAGGGGAGCCCGCCGACGGAGGTTTGATCTGCTGATTGTCTCGCGATACGCAGGCAGATTTCATATAAGCGGTATTGGCGGCGGTAATATTTGACCCTTCAAAGTCATGTGAAGAGCGGATTGTGACGGAAGTCGAATTGTTGCAAGCCGCCGCCGCGCCAAACACGCAGAGCTTCGCGTTTCAGTGTCGGGAGGACCACTGCGCGGCGGCGGCTTTCTTGTATTTCAGTATTTGGCCGCGACGACGGTCGGCTTCGGCGCCACCCACAGCGGAACGATCAGATGCGCCCACAGACGGGTTTCGAAGACTTCGTGTCCGTTGCTATCCAGATAGTTTTTATTTGCCACGTCGTGCGACAAGTACAATTGGCCCGTAAAGCAACCGAAATCGTAACCGGCCAAAATAGCAAGCGCGAATTGGCTCTGCCGCTTGTAAGTCGGAGAGCTCGTGCCGCTGAGGTCGAACGAACCAAAAGCGCCGCCGCCCAGGATGTACTTTCCGAATGTCTTGGTAGCAGTCAAATCGAAGTTGAAATAATCCGGCGCCGTTCTCTGACCCTGCGCATCCGTCCCTGTCAAGCCAGTCACCGTATAGGCCGTGAGGTTCCATCCATTCGCTGTGTAGCTGATGGCGGCTCTCTCGTTGAAGACCCAGAAATTCTGATTCAGTTCGTTGTTGATTGGAAAGTAAACGCCAAGATAATTGGTGAAGCCGAAGCCGCCCCCCAAATCCCAAGCCAAAGCAACCGCTCCATAGGGATTGTAGAACGCAGCCAGAAACGACTTGTTGCCCGGTTCGGAACTGCCGACGATCACTTGCGGAGGGGTTGTCAAAAATTCGACTCGCGCCCCGGCCAAAGTCCAGGGCGTCGACCAGGCCAGCACCGGAGTGTGCACCGCCAGGCCAGAATTGTAGCCCGAGCCGCGATTGTTGCCATAGCTGGCGATATCGATGAGATAGAGGCCTTCCGGCAGCGGGGCGCCCGTTGCGAGACCGACAGTTTCACCTTGTTGGGTAAATGAGCCAGCGTTTGCTTGCTCAATAGGCATAAGGCCGAGAAGCCCGGCTCCCACAGCAAGTACAGTTCCAATTTTTGCGTTTTTCATTTAATCCTCCATGACTAGATATTCGTTACTTGACGCGGCGGCGCCTGTTCATTGCCTAGTCTTATTCACACTTGGCTCCCGCGTTCTTTCCTGCGCAGCGCCGGGCGCGCGGGTTCGCTTTCCCAGAGCTGGAACGCCTCTGGTTTTCAAAAACTCAGAACTGGTGGCGAACTGGCTGGGGCCGCTGGACCGTGTGTTGGCCGCCGGCCCCGTTGGCAGGTTTAAGCAGCATCAGACTTTGATGTAGGCGACGTGCGTCTCCATATATTCGTGAAGCCCGTGCTTTCCGTCGGCCCCCCCGATTCCGGATTTGCGACGCCCGGCGTGGAATCCCTGCATGGCTTCGAAATTCTCGCGATTGACATAGGTCTCGCCGAATTTCAGCTGTTGAATCGCCCGCATCGCGGAGCTGAGATCCCGCGTGTAGATCGACGAGGTGAGGCCGTAATCGGAATCATTGGAGAGGGCGATGGCTTCATCGAGACCATCGATTGTCTGGATCGGCAGCACGGGGCCGAAGATCTCCTTGCGCATGATTTCCATGTCGGCGCGACAGCCGATAATCAAAGTCGGCTCGTAATGGTGACCGGCGCCGAGATCGGCGACTTTGCCTCCGACAATCACGTCGCCGCCCTGTTCTTGCGCGCGGCTCACCATGGCGCTGACCTTGGCGAGTCCGGCGGCGTTGATCAGCGGACCCATGTCCAGATCGTGATCCTTCATCGGATCGCCGTAGCGCGTCGCCTTCATCTTTGCTGCGATGTTCTCGATCAGGGAATCGGCGATCGATTTGTCGGCATAGACGCGTTCGGCGCAATTACAGACCTGTCCGGTATTGATGACGCGAGATGCGACAATTGCGGTTGCGGCGAGGTCGAGATCGGCGTCGGCCAGAACGATGGCTGGCGCCTTGCCGCCCAACTCCAGATTGACGCGCGTCAAATTCTGCGCGGCCGCCTGCATGATACGGATGCCGGTCGGCACGCTGCCGGTAAAGCTGATCAGGCCGATATCGGCATGTTGCGTCAGATGCGCGCCCACTGTCGCGCCGGTTCCACCGACAAGGTTGAAAACGCCCGCGGGAAGATTCGTCTCGGCGACGAGCCGGGCGAATTCAAAGGCGTTGATTGGCGTTTCCTCGCTCGGCTTGATGACGATCGTATTGCCGGTCAGCAGAGCCGGAGCAAGTTTTCTGGCGATCAGGAAAAACGGGAAATTCCAGGGCAATATTCCCGCCGTCACGCCAATGGGCTTGCGCATCAGGAAGATGCTTTCGCCGGGTCTGTCGCTGGGAATGATTTCGCCTTCGATACGTCGCGCCCATTCGGCCATATAGTCGATATAGTCGGCGGTGAAGTCGACCTCCACGCGCGCCAGGCCGAGCACCTTGCCCTGTTCGCGGGTGATGATTTCCGCCAGCCGGTCGCGCGCGCCGCGAATTTTTGCCGAAATCTGGCGCAAATAGCCTGCGCGCTGGATCGCCGGCAGCCTCTCCCATCCCGGTTGCGCTCGCTTCGCCGCCGCGACGGCCTCGTCGACGGCAGCCTCGGAACTGTTTGGCGTCGCCGCCAGAAACTCCTGCGTCGCGGGGTTGAACACCTCAACGCTGCCGCTTTGCGCTTCAGAAAAACGTCCGTCGATGAAGTTCCGATAGGATTCGACGCGGCCGTCGGCCGAATTCTGGATATGCTGGTTCATGTGAATTCTCATTTCGCAGTGAAGGTTGGATCAAGCGGGCCGGGCGATAGATTTGCCGAACGATTCGGAGGCGTAGCCAAAAGCGACGCCCGCCATCCAGGTGATGGCTATGAACAGGGCGCTCGCGTCGAGCGGGCTTGATGAGCCGAAAAAGCTGGCGGCGCCGAGAAACGCGGCGGGCGTGAAGGCGAGAGCCGGAACATCCGCCATTGCGACCAGCACGAAAGCGAGGATCGTGACCAGGCCCACCAAAGGCAGCAATCCACCGCCCGCATATTGCACGCCGAGCAAGGTCGCGAAGGTGAGCCCAATGCCCGCCAACCCGGCGAATCCCGCCTTGGGAATGGCCTGTGCGCCGCCTCCGGCTGCAAAAAAGGCCGCCCAGGCGACGAAGCCGATCCAGGGATTGAAGTGCAGCGTTGGAACGCCGACGCTCAGATAGACCCAGGCGGCGACCAGCAAGGCGACGCTCAGGGCGATTGCATGCAAGATTTTCATATGCATCACCAATTTTGAAATCGCGGAACGATTGAGGGAGAAGGAGGGGCGGGCCACGCGAGCCCGCCCGCTGCATCAGCCTTGCTTGGGGAGTTTGAACACCCAGATCGCGCCGCCCTGCGGGACGACGGTCTTGTGCGGCAGGACCGCGTCGAAGGCGCCCTGCATGCGTTGGGCGTCGACGCCCCAGCCCGATTGCACGGCCACATATTGCTCGCCGTCGATCTCGAACGTGCTGGGCACGCCGGTCACGCCGGAATTGGTCGGGAAGTCCCAGAGCATGTCGCCGGTCTTGGCGTTGAAGGCGTGGAACTTGCGGTCATTGGTGCCGCCGCCGAAGACGAGATCGCCGCCGGTGGTCAGCAAGGGGCCCCAGTTCATTTCCTTGTATTTATGCGTCCAGACCTGCTTGCCGGTGCTCAGATCCCACGCCTGCACTTCGCCGACGTGATCGAGCGCCTTGTCGTCCATCCGCACATTGGTCAGGATATTGCTGAGGGCGACGCCAATATAGAGCTTGCCGGCCTTGTAGCTGACCTTCTCGCCCGTGAGTTCGGAGCAAAGGTTGTTGTTGGCGGGGACATAGAGCAGCTTGGTCTGCGGATTATAGGCTTCGGGAACCCAGTCCTTGCCGCCCCAGAGCGAGGGGCAGAAATGCACGGTTTTTCCGGTGCCCGGCGTCTTGGAAGGATCGTAGGTGGGGCGTCCGGACTTGGGATCGACGCTGGTGAAGACGTCCTGCCGGACAAAGGGCCAGCTGGCGACATAGCCGATGGATTCCGGCTTGCGTTCGAGTAGCCAGAGATAGCCGTCGCGTCCGGCGTGAACCAGGCCGCTGATGGTTTTGCCCTCGCGCTGATAATCGATCAGCATGGGCGTCGAGACTTCGTCCCAGTCCCAGGCGTCGGCCTGATGATATTGATGGAAGCCCTTGAGCTTGCCGGTCTCGATATCGAGGGCGATCACGCTGTTGGCGTAGAGATTGTCGCCGGGCCTCGTGTCGGGCATCCATGGCGCGGCGTTTCCCGTTCCCCAATAGGTGGTGCGGGTTTTCGGATCGTAGCTGCCGCTGACCCAGGTCGAGCCGCCGCCGCGTTGATAGGAATCGGCGGGCCAGCTGTCGCCGCCGGGTTCGCCCGGCGCGGGAATGGTGAAGGTGCGCCAGGCCTCCTTGCCGGTGCTCGCGTCGAACGCGGCCACAAATCCACGGACGCCGAGTTCGCCGCCGGACGAGCCAACAAGAATCTTGCCTTCCGCCGCGAGGGGAGCGAGCGTGATGTAATAGCCGCTCTTCCAATCGGCGACGGGAACCTGCCACGCCTCCTTGCCCGTCGCGGCGTCGAGCGCGATCAGCTTGGCGTCCGTCGTGCCGAAATAGACCTTGTCGCCATAAAGCGCGACGCCGCGATTGGTTGGATGCAATTGCATCAGTTCTTCGGGAACCTGGTGCTGGTAGCGCCAGAGTTCCGCGCCGGTTTTGGCGTCGAGCGCGATCACCTGATTGCCGGGCGAGGTGACGAACATCAGGCCGTTGTTGACGATGGGGGGCGACTGGTGGCCTTCGAGCTGGCCTGTCGAATAGACCCAGGCGACACTGAGCTTCGACACATTCTTGGCGTTGATCCTGGCCAGCGGGCTATAGCCCCAGCCTGCGTAATTGCCCCTGAATTGCAGCCAGTTTTGCGGCTCCGGGCTGGCGAGGCGGGCGTCCGTCACGCTATCGTAAGCGGTGGCGGGCAGAATGCTCAGGGCCAGCATCGAGGCGCCAAAAGCCAAATGTTTCGAACTTTTCTTCACGTTGTTTTCCTCCTGGAGTTTTTTGTTAGTCGATTGCTTTCGCACCGCCCGGCTCGGAGCTGAATTCTCCTGCAATGACGATTTCGCTTTGCTCCGATTTCAGCGGCAATATTGGAAGGGGGCGAGGCGCCGGCCCGGCAAAGACCGCGCCTTGATTGCGCGGGTCGAATTGCGAAAGATGGCAGTAGCAAAGGATCATGCGATCCTTGTCGTTCCATTCGGTCACGTCGCATCCGCGATGCGGGCAGACCCCGGAGAAGGCGAAGACGCCGTCGGCCGAACGGGCGAGTTGATCGGGCGTCAGCTCGCTGGAATCGAACCGCACCAGAATGATGCGATTGAGGCGGGAGCCTTCGCGCTTGATTCCGTCGGCGGGATTGAAAGGGAAGGCGCCAAAGGGCTTGTCGCCAATCTTGATGTCCAGCAGCTGAAGCGCCTTGGGCTTCCCCTCGGAATCTTCCGCCACAAGGCGGTCGCCCTCGCGCGGCCTGGCGCTGTCGACTCCAGTCGCGAAGGCGGGTCCGCCTTCGCCGAACATGCCGGTCGCCATGGATAGCGCGAGACAGTGAAGCGCTGTGCGACGCGTTAAGCACTCACCGGAGCTTCGTCCCCCTGGCGTGCGCATTTTCTTGAACCTCAACAGATCCTCCCATGTTTTTGATTTTTGGGAGATGCCGCAAAGGCCATGCCAGCAGTAACGGCGGAAGACGTCTCGTCGCCGCCCTGACCGATTTTAGCAACAGAATCATTCTGTTAGATTGTTTCGATCTTGAATTTGCAATAGTCTTTTGCAGTGCAGCGAGAATGGATACAAAGTGTTACATGTGTTACATCTTCCGTCACAGGCGTCAGTTACATAAAACATCCCGCCAGCACTCGAGTTGTACGATATTCAGTTGTATCAATATCCGTTTGATGGAAATATAAAGTGTGGTAGGTTTCCAATTTTAATGAAAAGAACAGCGCGCTATTGGAGGATACATGCGTTCGAGCAAGAGTGCGCATCAGAATGATCTGATCGCGAAGACTCTGGACGGCGGCGTCGCGCGACTTGACGAATTCGATCCATTGATCGTCAGGTCATGGCGGCGGTCGGTGGAAGGGTATCGGCTGGACCCCGGCCGCGTTCGCGCTCCGCGCGTCCTGACGGGCGCCGCTCTGCGTCAGCATCGCGAACCTGTAGAGCCTTTGCTCGCTCATTCACGCGAAATTTTCATACGCGCACATCAGCAGCTGAGCACCGCCGGATATGTCTTGCTGCTGGCGGATGCGAGCGGCGTGACGATTGAATTCTTGAGCCAACACGGAACATTGCTCGGGGGTGGACTTGGTCTTGGCGCATGCTGGGACGAACCCGAAGAGGGCACCAACGCTATTGGCGCGTGCATCATTGAAAAGGCGCCGGTCACGGTCCATCGGGCCGAGCATTTCCTTGAAGCCCATCGCATCGTCACCTGCACCGCCGCCCCAATCTTCGGCCCGCGCGGCGATCTGCTGGCCGTTTTGAATGCGACGTCGCTCGACGTTTCCGGAGAGCGAAAAGATAAATTTCTTGCGCAACAATTCATCGCCGGCACGGCGCATATCATCGAAACAACCGCCTTTTTCAGCGAGTTCCAGAAGTCCTGGATTTTGAAGTTGAATGAGCGCGCCGGCCTGTTGGAAACGACCACGGAAAGCCTTCTCGCGATCAACGCGGAGGGCCGCGTGATCGGGGCGAACCGTGTCGCGTTCTGCGAGCTTGCGGGATGTGGCTTGCCTACGATTCTGGGGCGGGCGATCTCCGATCTCTTCGATATTGAATTCGAGGAACTGTTGGCGAAGACGCCGGCGCAAACCGGCCATGGCTTGCTGGTTCACGCAGGAGCAGATCGGCGGCCTTATTTTGCGCTTCTGCGTTGGCCCAAAAGCGTGACGGTTGGCCAGAGTTTTTACCAAAGCAGACAGTCGACAAACAACACGATCAGCAAAAGGAACGACCGTTCTGGCTTCCCTGAACTCGCGTCGCTGGCCGGCGACGATCCGGAGATGCTGCGAAACATCCAGATGGCGAAGCGCGTCGTCGATCGACCCATATCCATCCTTTTGCAGGGAGAAACAGGCGTCGGAAAAGAACTGTTCGCCCGCGCCTTGCACGGCGCCAGTGGACGCGCAGGCGAGCAATTTGTCGCTCTGAATTGCGCCGCCATTCCTGAGTCCCTGATTGAAAGCGAGTTGTTCGGTTACGCCGACGGCGCGTTCACAGGCGCTCGAAAAAAGGGGATGAAAGGCAAAATTCTCCAAGCGAGCGGAGGGACGCTGTTTTTGGACGAAATAGGCGACATGCCGCTTGACCTGCAGTCTCGTCTTTTGCGTGTTCTCGCGCAAAACGAAGTGCATCCTCTCGGCGAGGAGCAGGCCATCCCGGTCGTTCTCCATGTTATCTGCGCTACGCATCGCGACATTCGCGATCTGGTCGCCTCTGGAAAGTTTCGTGAGGATCTCTATTTCCGATTGGCGGGAATGACGTTCAAATTACCCGCCCTACGCCAACGCGCGGATCGCCGGGCTCTTATCGAAGGCATATTGCAGAAAGAATCCGCCGGCGACAGGGACAACATTGTGTTCGACGAAAGCGCCATGACGGTCTTGCTTGCTTACGACTGGCCTGGAAATATCAGGCAGTTACAGAATATCGTCCGCTATTGTTTGGCTGTTGTCGACGGCCCCCTCGTCACGGTCAAGGATTTGCCCCCCGAAGTCTTCGAAAAAAGGCGAGAAGAATCGTCGTCGCCTCCCGCTGACGAGCCTCTCGATGCGCGGCAGAAAGTCGGGCGCGAACGTTTGATCGCCGCGTTGAAATCCAATCGCTGGGAAATTGCCGCGACCGCGCGCACTCTCGGCGTAGCGCGCATTACTCTTTATCGCAGCATCGCGCGTTTCGGGATCATACGTCCCAAGGGCTCAGACCGTTTTCAAGCGTGACGAATTCGGATTCCGAGAGCAATTGCGTGTGCCCGCATGCGGCGGCGTATCGAGTTTGATCGGCTTGGATCCTCGCATTTGGGGTATCATGGGATGCGCCCGCTGAAACGGCGAAGGTCGGCTAGCCGTGACTCGATGATTTGCCCGCCGAGCTTGAGCGTTTCGAGATAGTCGGCCCACCATTGCGCCATTTCAACGCGTTCCGCCCAAAAAGCGCCACGCGCATAGGCGCGGCGAACCGGGTCCGGCTCTTGATGCGCAAGGGCGCGTTCGATGGCGGCGGCGTTGAACTTGCCGCTTTCGTTCAACAGGGTTGATGCGGTCGCGCGGAAACCTCGTCTTGCCTGAAACCCATGCGGCGCAGTGAGGCGTTGAGCGTGTTTTCGCAGATCGGACGCTCTTTGGAGCGAATGCCCGGAAAAACCAGCCGCCCACCGCCAGTTATGTCTTTCAGATCCGCCAGAACAGTGAGGGCTTGAGAGGCAAGCGGAACAAGATGTTCACGCCGCATTTTGGTGCGGCTCGCGGGTATCGTCGATACCCGCCTGTCCAGATCGAACTCGGACCATTCGGCCATCCGCAATTCGCCGGGCCGGGTAAAGACCAGCGGCAACAATTTCAGTGCGGCGACGGTTTCCGGTTGGCCGTCAAGGGCCTCAACGGCGCGATGCTTGGCTTTCGGCGCCACCAGCGCGCCCTTGAGCGCAAGAGTGGGGTCGGTTTCCGCCCGCCCGGGTGCAATGGCGTAACGAATGACCGCGCCGACGGTTGCCCTCAACCTCTTGGCGGTTCCCAGATTTTCGCGCGCTTCAACTGATTTCAGCGCCGCCAAAATCTCAACCGTCGAAATCTGGCCTATTGGCCGTTCGCCAAATTTGGGCGGAACGAGCGAAAGCAACCACTTTAACTTGTTCAGCATCGCTGGCGCCCGGCCTTCGCGCCTGAGTTTGTCCTGATATTCGGCGGCCACGATCTTGAAGGTGATGCCCGCAGCCGATACCCGCTCCTGTTTTTCGATCTTCCTTTGTTGGCTCGGGTCGATACCCTTCGCCAGCAGCGCCATTGCCTCATCCCGCTTGGCGCGCGCGTCCTTCAACAAAACGGACGGATAAATGCCGATTGAGAGCGTCTTTTCTTTGCCCGCGAATCGATAGCCCATTTGCCAAAGCTTTGAGCCGGACGGCTTGACCAGCAGGAAAAGCCAGCCTTCGTCCCGCATTTTGTAAGGCTGAAAGGCCGATTTGGCCTTTTTGATTTCAACGTCTGCGAGCGGCATTGCGGGTATCGCCTTCGCCAGCGTGTATCCAAACCCGCAAATTGCCTGACTACACGGGCACGCCCTAAGACGGCAAAAGACAAGCCGGGACGCCAAACCACAGCATTTGCTTCGGTTTTTCAGATAGTTATGGACGATTTCGGACAGGATCGGAAAGGAAAGTGGTGCCGCAAGAGGGATTCGAACCCCCGACCCCCTCATTACGAATGAGGTGCTCTACCAGCTGAGCTATTGCGGCGAAAAGCTGCGGTCCTCATAGCAGATTGCGCGCCTTTGGCAAGGCGCGATCATGCCTCGTCCGCTTTTCTCGCGAGGTCCGGCCGCCGCTCGCGCGTCAGCTTTTCCGCCTGCTCGCGGCGCCAGCGCGCGATGCGGGCGTGATCGCCGGAGAGCAGCGTTTCGGGGATCGCTCTTCCCTCCCACTCGCGCGGACGGGTGTAATGCGGATATTCGAGCAGACCGCCCTCAAAGCTTTCCTCGGAGCCGGATTCGTCCTTGCCCATTACCCCGGGCAGCAGGCGCACGCAGGAGTCGAGCAGGGTCAAAGCCGCGATCTCGCCGCCCGAGAGAATGTAATCGCCGACCGAGACCTCTGTGAGGCCCCTGCCTTCAATCACCCTTTCGTCCACGCCCTCGAACCGCCCGCAGACGATGACCAGGCCCGGTCCGCCGGCGAAGGCGCGCGCCATTTTCTGCGTCAAAGGCGTTCCGCGCGGGCTCATCAGCAGGCGCGGTCGCGGATCGTCCGGCGCCAGCCCGGCGTCGAGGCTCGCCGCGAGCACGTCCGCTCGCAGCACCATGCCCGGGCCGCCGCCCGCCGGCGTGTCGTCCACCGCGCGATGGCGTCCCAATCCATGCTCGCGGATGTTTTTCGCCTCCAGCGCCCACAGACCTTTTTCAAGCGCCGTCCCGGCCATGGAACGGCCAAGCGGCCCGGGGAACATTTCCGGATAAAGCGTGAAGACGCTGGCCGACCACATGGTCATTCGTCCGCCGCGTCGCCGCGCGGCTCGCCGTCGGTCTCGACGGGCGGAACGACGATCACCCTGCCCCTGGCAAGATCCACCTCGGGAACAATGGCGCGCGTGAAAGGATAGAGCACCGTTTCGCCGGCCGGCGGAGCGATCTCCAGAATGTCGCCAGCGCCGTAATTGGGCACGGCGACAATCATGCCGATCAGGTCGCCCTCGGGCGTCTCGGCGCGCAGGCCGATCAGGTCGCGGCAATAGAATTCGTCTTCCTCCGGCGGCGGCAGCTTTTCACGCGGAAGAAACAGTTTTTCGTTTGTCAGCTTCTGCGCGGCGTCGCGGTCCGCCACGCCCTTCACGCGCACGACGAGCACGTCGTCCTTGAGCAGGCGGGCGGCGACGATTTCATGGGCGCGGCCGGCGGCGTCGCTGAGTGGACCGTGATCGGCGATGTCGAGCGGGTCCTGCATGTAGGATTTCAGCCGCATTTCGCCGCGCACGCCATGGGGCGCGCCGAAAACGCCGACCAGAACTTTTTCGTCCATCGTCCTGCCCCCTCAAACGCAAAGAGGCGCCGCCGCGAACACAGCGGCGACGCCCCGAATTCGGTCCCTGGCGGGATTATTCCGAAGCGGCGGCGGCCTTTTCGGCGGCCGCGGCGGCGGCGGCGGCGCGCTCCTGGGCCTTCTTCTTCGGCTGGGCCTTTTCCGGATTATTGCGCGGCTCGCGCTTGATGGCGCCGACGCCGTCCAGCAGGCGGGCGACCCGGTCGGTCGGTTGCGCGCCCTTGCCGAGCCATTCCTTGGCCTTCTCGACGTCGAGGACGAGGCGGATTTCCGAGTCCTTCGGGGCCAGCGGGTCGAAGGTGCCGAGCTTCTCGATGAAGCGGCCATCACGCGGCGAGCGGGCGTCGGCGACGACAACGCGGTAGAACGGACGCTTCTTGGCGCCGCCGCGCGACAGACGAATTTTCAACGACATTTTATTTTCCTTGGATCAGTCCCTTGCGGGAGGTTTTCGCCGAGGAGCGGGCGTAGTTTTCAGCGAAAAAACGGCCGGCCCCTCATCCGGCAGTTCCGAACCCCACGGACGCGCCGCGAGGCTAAACTCATTTCTTCTTCCCGAACGGGTTCAGGCCGCCAAGGCCCGGAAGCCCGGGAAGCCCCGGCAAGCCCGGCTTGGCGCCCGGCAGTCCCGGCAAGCCGGGCAGGCTCGGCTTGGGCGGGAAGGCGCCGGGCGGCGGGTTTTGCGGAATGCCCGCGCCCATACCGGCGCCGCCTCCGAATTTGTTCTGCAATTCCGCGATCTGTTCAGGCGACGGCTGGGGCATGCCGCCGCCGAGGCCGAACATCTGCGCCATCTGCGCCATCGGCCCGCGCTTGGCGCCGCCAAGCGATTTCATCATGTCGGCCATGGTGCGGTGCTGCTTCAGCAGTTTGTTGACGTCCTCGACCTTCGCGCCCGAACCAGCCGCGATGCGTTTTTTCCGCGAGGCCTTGAGGATGTCCGGGTTGCGGCGCTCCTGCGGGGTCATGGAGAGAATGATGGCGCGCTGGCGGGCGATCATCTTGCCGTCGATCTTGGCGGCGGCCATCTGCTCCTTGATCTTGCCCATGCCGGGCAGCATGCCCATGATGCCGCCGAGGCCGCCGAGCTTGTCCACCTGCGCGAGTTGGTCGGCCAGATCGTCAAGGTCGAACTTGCCCTTGCGCATCTTGTCGGCGATGCGTTGCGCCTTTTCGGCGTCAATCGTCTCCGCCGCCTTCTCGACCAGCGCAACGATGTCGCCCATGCCGAGAATGCGGTTGGCGATGCGCTGGGGATGGAAATCGTCCAGCGCGTCCATCTTTTCGCCGGTGCCGATCAGCTTGATGGGCTTGCCGGTGACCGCGCGCATCGACAAAGCGGCGCCGCCGCGGCCATCGCCATCGGCGCGGGTGAGCACGATGCCGGTGATGCCGACGCGCTCGTCGAAATTCCTGGCGAGATTGACGGCGTCCTGGCCGGTCAGGGCGTCGGCGACCAGCAGGATTTCATGGGGATTGGCGGCGGCCTTGATCTCGGCCATTTCCGCCATCAGCGGCTCGTCGATATGGGTGCGGCCCGCGGTGTCGAGCAGGACGACGTCATAGCCCTGCAAGCGGGCGGCCTCTTCGGCGCGCCGCGCGATCTGCACCGGGGTCTGGCCGGCGACGATGGGCAGGGTGGCGACATCAACCTGCCGGCCGAGAATGGCGAGCTGTTCCTGCGCCGCCGGACGCTTCACGTCAAGCGAGGCCATCAGCACCCGCTTGTTGAAACGCTCGGTCAGGCGCTTGGCGATCTTGGCGGTGGTGGTGGTCTTGCCCGCGCCCTGCAGGCCGACCATCATGATCGCCACCGGCGGGGCGGCGTTGAGGTCGATCGGCTCGGCGTCGGAACCCAGCGTCTCGATCAGGACGTCATTGACGATCTTGACGACCATCTGGCCGGGCTTGATCGATTTCACCACTTCCGCGCCGACGGCGCGCGCGCGCGCCTTGTCGACGAAGGAGCGCACGACATCGAGAGCCACGTCCGCCTCAAGCAGGGCGCGGCGCACTTCGCGCATGGCGACGTTGACGTCCTCCTCGGAGAGGGCGCCGCGCCGCGTCAAGCCGTCGAATATGCCGGAGAGCTTTTCGGAAAGGCCCTCGAACATGAAAAAATCCTTATCTTCCGTCGATCGCGACGGGTCGCGATCATACCTCGCATAAGCTCGGCGTCGCGTTCGCTCCTAGCCCGTCCCTGTGGGACGGGCAGCGCCCACTGCCGACATGCAGCCTCTTGAGTGAGCCGATACAAAGCAAAACGCGCCCGGGGGCGCGTCGCGCTGCCGGGCGTTGGCCTCCCGCGTCCGGCGCGGGTCGGCGTCTGCAAAAATCGTCTCACTTAAGAGAAGGCGCCTTTTAACCCCGGCCCGGCCGGAAGTCAATTTTCGCGGGGCCGGCGCGAGGGGCCGTCCGCTTCAATGACCCGTCGCCAGGCGATAGACGATCGCGATGGCGGCGCCGAACAGCAGCACCGCTGCCGCCGTCGCCTGGATCATGAATCCGAGGCTCCGCTTTTCCGGCGCCTCCTCATAGCCCGTCCTGTATAGATAGCGCCCCGCGATCCAGACCACGCCAACGACCCCCGCGATGAGGTCCGAGACGTAAAAGCCAAACAGCCAGAGGCTGGGGATATAGATCGGCAGCCATTCCAGCGTGTTCATCTGCACACGATAAATGCGCTCGAAAACGGGATCGCCGGTCGTGGCCGGCGCACGGACATTGCGGCTTACGCGCGCTCTCGCGACGTCCACGCCCAGAAAGACATAGAAAAGAAGCGACGCGAGAGTGATCAGAGCGGTAAAATGCACAAGCCTTGCTCCCTGGCGCCCGCGGGCCGAAACGATGGACGGCCTCGCCGGTTATGATCATGCTAGGCCTTGGCCCGGAGCGATCCTATCGCGGCGGGAATCGAATATAAACCGGCTTGCCAGACGCGGATGATTTAGTTCATAACTAAACTAACAACCGCGCAAAGCGGCGAGCGGAGGAGACGCATGGAAATTTTCGAGGAGCTCGTGGGCGCGAGGCCCTGGATCGCCCATTATCCGGAGGGCGTTCCCGCCGAAATCGCGCCCGACCCCCACACGACTTTGGTGGACCTGTGGCGGCGCAGCCGCTCCGCCTATGGCCCGCGCGTCGCGCTGGAAAGTTTCGGCGCGCGCATGACCTATGAACAGCTTGGCGCGGCGGCCGACCAGGTGACGGTCTGGCTGCAGGCCGCCGGATTGCGCAAGGGCGACCGCGTCGCGATCATGTCGCCCAATGTGATGGCCTATCCCGCGATCATGCTCGGCGTGCTTCAGGCGGGCGGGACACTCGTCAACGTCAATCCGCTCTACACCTCGCGCGAGCTTGAGTTCCAGATCGTCGACGCGTCGCCGCGCTTCCTCTTCGTGCTGGAAAATTTCGCCGCGACCGTCGCCGCCGTCGCCGATCGCCTGAAGCTGGAGCGCATCGTGCTGATCGCGCCCGGAGACCTGCTCGGCCCCAAGGGCGTCCTGGTCAATTTCGTTTCGCGCCATGTGAAGAAGGCGGTCCCGAAATGCGATCTGCCTCATGCGATCGCCTTTTCCGCCGTGCTGCGCGCGACACGGGGCAAGTCGCCGCGCGCGGTCGAGGTGGCGGCGGATGACATCGCGGTGCTGCAATATACCGGCGGCACCACCGGCTCGGCCAAGGGCGCCATGCTGCTCCACCGCAATCTCGTCGCCAATGTCGAGCAAAGCGCCGCCTGGTTTGCGCCGCAGCTCGCCAAGGTCGGGCCGACGATCATGGTCACCGCCCTGCCGCTCTATCACATCTATGCGCTGACGGCCTGTTTCTGGTTCGAGATGCGCACCGGCGGCTCCTGCCTGCTCGTCGCCAACCCGCGCGACATCCCCGGCTTCGTCAAGATCCTGCGCGGCAGCAGCTTCCATATTCTCGCCGGCGTGAACACGCTCTACAACGTCCTCGCCGACCATCCCGATATCAGGAAGGTCGATTTCAGCTCGGTGGTCTTCTGCGTCGCGGGCGGCATGGCGATGCAGGCGGCGGTCGCGCGCAAATGGCGACAGCTCAGCGGAAAGGCGATCATCGAGGGCTATGGCCTGTCCGAGACCTCGCCCGTGCTCTGCGCCAACCGCCCCGATCTCGAGGAGTTTTCCGGAACGGTCGGCTATCCTTTGCCCTCGACGGAAATCTCGATCCGCAATTCCGCCGGCGAGCCTGTCCCGATGGGCGAAGCCGGAGAAATTTGCGCGCGCGGGCCGCAAGTGATGGCCGGCTATTGGGACCGGCCCATGGCGACCGAGGCCGCCATGACCAAGGACGGCTTTTTCCGTACCGGCGACGTCGCCGTGATGCTGCCCGACGGCCAGTTCAAGATCGTCGACCGCCTCAAGGACGTCATCATCGTCTCGGGCTTCAATGTCTATCCCAATGAGGTTGAGGAAGTGCTGGTCGAGCATCCCAAGGTGCGCGAGGCGGCTGTGATCGGCCGACCGCTCGCCGCAACTGGCGAGGAAGTGATCGCCTTTGTCGTGCCGCGCGAGGATGGCCTGACCGAGGAGGATCTGCGCGCTTTTTGCCGCGAGCGGCTCACCGGCTATAAGGTGCCGCGTGAATTCTTCTTCCGCGACGAACTGCCGAAATCCAATGTCGGCAAGGTTCTGCGCCGCAGCCTCAAGGACAGTCTCGAAAATTGACGCAGATTCTGGACCGAGAGGCCTTCATCCGCGCGCAGACCCGGCTGCTGCCCGTTCCGCATGCGCCGGAGATCTCGCTTTATCTCGCCGACGAGGCCACCGAGCTGTGGCAAAAGACTGAAGAGGAGCTGGGCGAGATCGGCCTGCCGCCGCCCTTCTGGGCCTTCGCCTGGGCCGGCGGGCAGGCGCTGGCGCGCTATCTGCTCGATCATCCCGAAACCGTGGCCGGAAAACGCGTTCTCGACTTCGCCTCGGGATCGGGCCTTGTCGCCATAGCCGCCGCCAGGGCCGGCGCGGCGCAGGCGGAAGGCTGCGACATCGATGAATTCGCCCGCGCCGCCATGAGTCTCAACGCGCAGGCCAATGGTGTCGCGCTCAACGCCAGAATCGAGAACCTGATTGGCCGCGACGAGGGCTGGGACGTCGTCGTCGCGGGCGATGTGTCCTATGAGCGCGACATGGCGCAGAGCGTCACGGACTGGCTCGAGGCCTTGCGCGGGCGCGGCGCCGCGGTGCTGATCGGCGACCCGGGCCGCACCTATCTCGCCCGCGACCGGCTGGAGGCCATCGCGGAATATCGCGTGCCGGTGACCCGCGCGCTGGAGGATTGCGAAATCAAACGCGCGCAGGTCTGGCGTTTTCGTGATGGCGCGTGAGGCGCCCGCCTTTTAGCTGGCGGCGGTTTCCGTCGGGCGCGGCTTTGCCTCGCGCGCGGGGACCATGACGGTCGCCTCCCCATCGAGCACCACCTTGCCGTCCACCGTCGCCTCGCAATGCAGCTTGCAGCGGCGGCCCTTTTCGACCAGCTCGGTGACTTCGACGCTGATGGTCACGACGTCGCCAATCTTGACCGGGCCCTTGAAGTTCAGGGTCTGGTGCAGATAGACCGCGCCGGGGCCAGGCAGATACATCCCGAGCACGGCGGAGATCAGGCTAGCGGTATAGAGGCCATGGGCGATGCGCTCGCCGAAGCGGGTCTTTTTCGCGAAATGGTCCGAGAGATGGATCGGGTTATGGTCGCCCGACAATTCGGCGAAGCCGACGACATCCTCGTTCATGACGGTCTTCATCAAGGTTTCGCGCATGCCGACGCTGAGATCCTCGAAATAATAGGTCTTGAACGGCTCGGACATGTTCTGGCTTTCCCTTGTGAGTTTTGCAGGCCGGCGCGACAGAAACGCCCCGCCGCACAAAAGTCCATAGGTCCTTATGGGGTAGTCACCAGGCGAGGCGGCCGATCCGATAGACCGGGGTCACCCCATGGCTCGCCACGAACTGCTTGTAGGCGTCGGCGTCGAGCGCGCCGGCGTCCGGGCCGTGCAGTTCGACGCGATGAATGCCCTGCGTGACCAGCAGGCTGTCGAGGCCCATGGTCGCCGCGCCGGCGATATCGGTATGGATGGCGTCGCCGATGGCGAGGATGCGGTCGATGTCCAGCGGCTTGCCGCGCGCCTGTTCCAGCAGGCCGATCGCCATGCGATAGATCGGCGCATAGGGCTTGCCGGCCTGTTCGACCACGCCGCCCAGCGCCTCATAGCGTTCGGCGAGCGCCCCGGCGCAATAGACGAGCTGTTCGCCGCGATAGACCACGAGGTCCGGATTGGCGCAGATCATCGGCAGGTTTTTCGCGCGGCAGGCGACGAGCACGGCCTCGTAATCGGCCGGGGTTTCAATCGTGTCCTCGTTCAGGCCCGTGCAGACGGCGAAATCAGCCTCTTCCAGCGCGACCGGGGCGACATCATGCGCGGTCAGCGCGGCGGCGGCGGCGAAAACCGGCCGATCGCGCTCAGGGCCGATATGATAGGGCCGTCCGGGCGCGCGCGCGGCGATGGCGTGGGCGCAGACGTCGCCCGAGGTGGCGATGGAATCATAGCAATCGGCGCCGACGCCGAGCGAGGCCAGCTGCTCCGCCACTTCGCCCTTGGGGCGCGGAGCGTTGGTGACAAGCGTTATCGTCTTGCCGCGGCGCCGCAATTCTCGCAGAGCCTCGACGGCGGCGGGGAAGCTGCGCTCGCCATTGTGCAGCACGCCCCAGATATCGCACAGGAAGGCGTCGTAGCGGTCCTGGGCCTGGGCGAGACCGGTCAGGGCGATAGCGTCCGCCGACTCGCGATTTTTGAAATTGCCGGTCATGCCATGCGGCTAAAGGGCGGGGCCCCTGCTGTCAAGGCGCACGATGAACCGCCGCCGCAAAGGCTTGTCTGCGCCCGCGCCCGCGCATAAGAGAAGCGCAAGGACGGAACAATCATCATGACACAAGACAAGCCCGGCTCGCCCAACGTCAAAGCGCGCCTGCCGCGCGGCCTCGCCGATCGCGGCGCCGACGAAATCGCCGCCGTCGACGCCATGCTCGCGGCGATCCGGCAGATCTACGAACTCTATGGCTTCGAGGCGGTCGAGACGCCCGCCATGGAATATACCGACGCGCTCGGCAAGTTCCTGCCCGATCAGGACCGCCCCAACGAGGGCGTATTCTCCTTCCAGGACGACGACGAGCAGTGGCTATCGCTGCGCTATGACCTCACTGCGCCGCTCGCTCGCCATTTCGCGGAAAATTTCGAGAGCCTGCCCAAGCCCTATCGCTCCTTTCGCGGCGGCTATGTCTTCCGTAACGAAAAGCCGGGCCCGGGCCGCTTCCGCCAGTTCCTGCAATTCGACGCCGACACCATCGGCTCGGCCAGCCCCGCCGCCGACGCCGAACTCTGCATGATGGCCGCCGACACATTGGAAAACCTGGGCATCGCGCGCGGCGACTATTGCATCAAGGTCAACAACCGCAAGATTCTCGACGGCGTGATGGAGGCGATCGGCCTCGGTGCGCCGGAAGACGCCGGCCGCCGTCTGGTCGTGCTGCGCGCCATCGACAAGCTCGACCGCCTCGGCCCGGAGGGCGTCCACGCCCTGCTCGGGCACGGCCGCAAGGACGAATCCGGCGATTTCACCAAGGGCGCGGGGCTCGGCGCGGCGGCCATCGACAAGGTTCTGGCCTTCACGGCGGCGCGGCGCTCCAACAACGCCCAGACACTGGAAGCGCTGGAAGCGATCGTCGCGACCTCCGCGCGCGGCATGGAGGGCGTCGCGGAGCTGCGCGCCATCGACGATCTCGCCAAGGCCGGCGGCTATAACGAAAATCGCGTCAGCCTCGACCCCTCGGTCGTGCGCGGGCTGGAATATTACACCGGTCCGGTGTTCGAGGCCGATCTCTCCATCGCGGCGAGCGATGACAAGGGCCAGCCGATCCGCTTCGGCTCGGTCGGCGGCGGCGGCCGTTACGACGGACTGGTGGCGCGCTTCCGGGGCGAGGACGCGCCCGCGACTGGCTTCTCCATTGGCGTGTCGCGGCTCTACGCCGCGCTCAAGGCGATCAAGTCGCCGCTGGTCGCGCGCCCGCCGCATAATGGCCCTGTGGTCGTGCTGGTCATGGACCGCGACCAGATCGCCCATTACCAGGCTCTGGTCGGGCGGCTGCGCGAGTCCGGCATACGGGCCGAACTCTATCTCGGCGCGGCGGGCATGAAGGCGCAGATGAAATATGCCGACCGCCGCAAGAGCCCCTGCGTCGTCATTCAGGGCTCCAACGAGCGCGAACGCGGCGAAGTGCAGATCAAGGACCTGATCGACGGCGCGCAGGCTTCTTCGGCCATCGCCTCGAACGAGGAATGGAAGGCGGCGCGTCCGGCGCAGGTTTCCGTTTCCGAGGACAATCTGGTCGCCGTCGTGCGGGAAATCCTCGAACGCCACGGCCTGTAATGCCGAGGGGCATTGAAATGTCCCTCGGCATCCGCGCCGACTGGCCAAATGTTTAATTCCTCGGGCGGCTGACGCCGCCGGGCGCCTCGACCTTTGATTTATCAGGGGCGGGGCAAAGGTATGTGCAATTCCCGTTCACCCTTCACGGTGAAAGGGGATGCGCGCCTTGCGCGCTTTTGCTAGGTCTGCGTGGCACTTTACGAGCTTGGAGCAGTTATGAGCGGCGGTCGGGATCAAAAAGGCGAGGCTTTCCTGCAGAGGCTCGAAGCCGCGGGCTATCAGCCCTGCGACCCGGCCGTGCTGCAGCCGGCCTCGGTCTTCCTTTCGCTGTCCGGCGAGGACATGCGCGGCCGCCTGCTGCAAACCTCGGACGGCGCTGGCGGGGACTATTGCTTGCGGCCGGAATTCACCATTCCGGTTTCGCTGGCCTATCTCGCTTCGGCGCAGGCCGGCGAAGCCGCCGCCTTCTGCTGTTACGGCCCGGTGTTCCGCCAGCGTTCGGGCCTTTCGCCAGAATTTCCGCAGGCCGGGCTGGAAAGCTTCGGCCGCGCCGACCGCGAGGCCGCCGACGCCGAAATTCTCGCCCTTGCGCTTGAGGCGGCGGGCGGCGTCTCGGAAAGCTGGCGCATTCGCATCGGCGACGCCGGCCTGCTCGCGGCCCTGCTGGAAAAATTGAGCCTGCCGCCGGTCTGGCTGCGCCGCCTGCGCGGCGGCCTCGCCAAAGGCCAAAAGATCGCCGAGATTCTCGCACCGGTCGCCGCGCGCGGCGACCATTCCGGCGTGCTCGCCGCGCTCGACGGCGCCGACAAGGCGGGCGCCCGCGCGCTGGTCGAGGATCTGCTGAAGATCGCCGGCATTTCGGCTCTCGGCGGCCGCACCCCGGGCGAGATCGCCGAACGCTTTCTCGAACAATCGGCCCTGCGCTCCAGCGCCGGTCTCGACGACGGCAGGCGCGGGCTGCTGGAGCAATTCTTCGCCATCGAGGGCCAGCCCGATCGGGCCTCGGCGCAGTTGCGCGCCTTGTTCGCGGCGGCGGATGTCGATCTCGGCGCGGAAATGGAAAGCTTCGACCAGCGGCTGAACTTCATGGCGGCGCGCGGCGTCGATCTGGATTCGGTCGCCTTTTCCGCCTCCTTCGCGCGCAATCTGGATTATTATACCGGCTTCGTCTTCGAGGCCTCGCCCGCGGGAAACGAGTCGGGCGACCCCGCCATCGGCGGCGGGCGCTACGACCGCCTGCTGTCCACACTCGGCGCCAAGGCGGATATTCCCGCCGTCGGCGCCGCGATCTGGATCGAGCGGCTGAACGGAGCGAAATAAGATGAGCGACAAACTCGTTCTGGCCGTTCCGTCCAAGGGCCGGTTGCAGGAAAACGCCAACGCCTTTTTCGCCCGCGCCGGCCTGACCGTGACGACGGGGCGCGGCGCGCGCGACTATCGCGGCGCCCTGACAGGGGTCGACAATGTCGAGGTCGCCTTCCTGTCGGCCTCCGAAATCGTCAAGAACCTCGCCTCCGGCGCCGCTCATTTCGGCGTCACTGGCGAGGATCTGGTGCGCGAGGCGCAGGCCGAGAGCAAGGTCGCGCTGTTGACGCCGCTGGGCTTTGGCCACGCCAATGTCGTCGTCGCCGTCCCGCAGGCCTGGATCGACGTGCGCAACATGGCCGATCTCGAAGACGTCGCCTCGGCCTTCCGCGCGCGGAGCGGCGAGCGCATGCGCGTCGCCACCAAATATGTAAACACCACCCGCGCCTTCTTCCGCGACAAAGGCGTGACCGACTACCACATCGTGGAAAGCCTCGGCGCCACCGAAGGCGCCCCGGCGGCGGGCCAGGCCGAGCTGATCGTGGACATCACCTCGACCGGCGCGACCCTCGTCGCCAATGGCCTGAAAGTGCTCGACGACGGCGTGATCCTGCGCTCGGAGGCCAATCTGGTCGCCGCGCTCGGCGCGGAATGGTCGCCCGCGCAACGGGAGTTGGCGCGCAAGATCCTGTCGCGCATCGCCGCCGAGGAAGAAGCGCGCAACAGCCGTGAAATCGTCGCCGTGCTCGAACAAGAGCCGTCAGGGCTCGAGGATGGACTGCTCGCCTTCGGCGCGAAGGTCCGCCGTCGCGGCGGCAATGGCCGCGCCATCTTCACGGCGCCGAAAGCCCAGGCCCCGGCCTTGGCCGACTGGCTGATAGGACAGGGCGCCGAGGAAGTCGTGGTGCGCCCGGTCGATTATGTCTTCACCCGGGTCAATCCGCTCCATGAGAGGCTGACGTCACGGCTCGACGCGGTCCGGTAGCGCAAGGAGCGACGGAACCTGGGCGCGGATTTCCGCGACCACGGCGGCGTCCAGCCGCTCCAGCCATTCCCTCGGCAGCGCCGCGAGGCCATAGGTCGCGCCTGCGAGCATGCCGGCGATCGCGCCCGTCGTATCGGCGTCGCCGCCCTGATTGACCGTGGCGATCACGCATTCCGAGAAGCTTTCCGCGCCGAAATAGCAATGCAGCACGGTCTGCATGGTGTCGACGATGAAGGCCGAGGTCCGGCCGCGATAGGGCGCGAACTGGAAGGCCGGCGTCGCGGCGGCCAGTTCGTCGGCCAGCGCGCGGGCGCCCGCCTTGCCCTCGCCCGCGACCAGAACATGGACCATGCGCGTCAGAGCCAGGCAGGCCGAATCGGACAGAGGATGATGATGGGTGATGCGGCTCTGGCCGAGCGTCCAGTCCTCGGTCATTTCCGGTCGGGCCAATGTCGCCAGCGCCACGGGCAGCAGCCGCATGGCGGCGCCATTGCCGGCGTCGCCTTCCGAAAAATCCCCGCAGGTCGCGCCGTGAACGATATAGCGGCGGATGCCGCGCCGGCAGGTGTTGCCGACGTCCGGCGGATGGCTGCGCAGCCAGGCGGCGAATTCCTCGCAGACGTCGCGGGCGTCGAAGCCGCCGCGCCGGATCAGGGAACGACCGAGCGCCAGAGACATTTGCGTGTCGTCGGTCACGTCGCCGGGCTTCAGCTTCAGCCAGCCGCCGCCGATGATCTTCTTGTGCACGCCATAGGCGGACGCGATCTCGCCGCGCGTCATGAATTCGACGGTCGCGCCCAGGGCGTCGCCGATGGCGAGGCCGAGAAAGGCGGCGAGCGCGCGGTCGTCGCGGCTGCTGGATCGAGCGGTCACAACCGGCGCGCCTCCGCTTGATAGTCGCCGCCGATGAGCAGAACTTCGCCCTCGCCCTTGAGCGGATGCGACGGCAGCAATTCATTGAAGAACAGGATTTTCGCCACCGGCGCGCGCACGGTCAGGATGGTGTCGCCGAAACAGCTCGCCACATCGCGTTCGCTGGAGAAGGAGACGAGATTGTTGAAGCGCAGGGTCACGCGTCCGTCGCCGCGTCGCTCGTAAATGGAATGGTCCTCCAGCGCGTTGACGCCGCGATGCAGGGTGAGATGTGTCGCGCCCGGCGCAAAATATTTCGCCAGCGCCCATTGGCAGAATTCAAACAGCAGGTCGAGCTGGGTCTGAATCGAATTATTGTGGAAGCGGCTCGACATTTTCTCTTCGACATAGGTTGTCCAGACCGGGCTGGAAATGCGGCGCATCGGCTGTTTGTGAAAGGTCGGGAACAGGCCGAAACGGCTTTCCACCCAACCTTTCAGCACCGCGCCCTCGACGCCATTGCTGTCGAAGCCCCAGCCCCGGATCAGCTTCAGGAAGGATGAGCGATAGCGGCGCGGCCGGCCCGGCGCCGGGGTTTCCTTCTGCTCGGGGTCGATGCCGAACATGGCGTTCATGTAGAGCGTGAA
This sequence comes from Rhodoblastus sp. 17X3, assembly GCF_030056575.1. Taxonomy (GTDB): domain Bacteria; phylum Pseudomonadota; class Alphaproteobacteria; order Rhizobiales; family Beijerinckiaceae; genus Rhodoblastus. The sequence goes on from NZ_JASHHX010000013.1 coordinate 120,396, forward strand.
GGCCTGCGCGGCTTCGGCGGCGTTTTCAGCTTCGCCCAGCATTTCGAACAGGTCGCGGTTGAATTCGCGCACGCCGGAAATGCGCAGCGGCAGCGGCGCGTCGTTATAGTCGCAGCTGGCGAGAAATTCGGTCGGCAGTCCGACGAGATTGGTCGAATGGCCGATCCAGCGCATTGGCCCGTTCACAGATCGAGGATTCGACTTCTGCAATAGCATTTTCACGCGCCCAGCAAAGCCCTTTTGCGCGCCCCGCCCTCAGGCGCTGGCCGATGGGATGAAGGCCAGGGCCGCCACATGGCCGTCGATCTGGCCCGACGCCTTCACCTTGACGCGGACAGCCCGGCCCGAACGCACATAGGCGACCTGGCTTTCGACATCGACCTCGATGTCCTGAAAGTCGAGAAAAACCCCATCAAGCGGATGAACGGCCTTGAACACCGCTTCCTTCGCCACGAATAGGACCCGGCTGCGCAGGAAAGCGCGCTCATAGCGGGATCGTTCGGCGGGCGTCGCGACGAGATCGACCATTTCGGCAGGCAAGTCTTCATCCGGCTCGATGTCGATCCCAATGCCCGCGAAGTCCCGCGCACGCGCGATCGCGGCAATCGCCACGCGGTCGTCATGGGCCAGCGAGCCGACAACGCCCTCGGGCCAAAGCGGCGCGCCGGACGCCGCCTTGCCGATCGCGGCGCCGTCATGACCGAGGCGACACAGCAGCCCGCGCGCGAGGGCGCGGGCGGCGCCGCTCTGCCGTCGCGATTGTTCGGACGCCATCTGGAAATCAAGGGCCTCCCCGGCAAGCAACTCGCCGGCGTCGCCCGCCAGGATTCGGCGGTGGGCAATGAAAATTCCTGGCTCGGCCAGCCCCGCCGCGACGTTGATGATCAGATCCCTGTCAGCGCCCATGCCACTCCCTTCGCCCCGACTGGATCGGATCGCCCACATCAAGGCGACGGCAGCGGCGCACGCATATGTCCATTTACGGCCAAAATCACGCGCAGGCAAAAAGGCGTGGACGGCAGCGCGAACCGGCGGACCACTGGCGATTGCGCACGCAGGCGACTTTCATCTTCTGATATAAGACAACGATCGAGGTCTGACGAAAGAGGGTCCGGCTTTGCGTGGAACAGGCGTTATTATCCTCCTCGCCCTGGGACTTTCGGGCTGCGCGACCTCGGAGGGCTTTCTCGTCCCCATCCCGTCCGACACGCATGCGCCCGGCACGACCCATGTCGAAATGGTCGTTGCGACGACGCGGACGAAAGCGGAATCGTCCGCCTTTCTGTTTGGCGGCGGCCGCGCGCCGGACGTCGCCTTCGCCGACATGGTCGTTTCGATCCCGCCCGACGCCAACCGCAAGATCGGCGAAGTCGAGTGGCCGCGCCAACCGCCCGGCAATCCCGAAACGGAATTCGTGACCCTCAAGTCCGAGATCGTCACGAAGGACCAGGCCGAAGCCTCGTTCTCGCGCCTGCTCGGCCAGTCGCGCGAGAAGCAGGCGCTGGTCTTCGTGCATGGCTTCAACAACCGCTACGAGGACGCGGTCTACCGCTTCGCCCAGATCCTGCATGATTCCGGCGCGCGCGCGGACGTCGCGCCGATTCTGTTCACCTGGCCGTCGAAAGGCAAGATTTCCGCCTATAATTACGATCGCGACAGCGCCAATTATTCGCGCGACGCGCTTGAGGCGCTATTGCGCGATTTGAGCAAGGACCCTCAGGTCAAGGCGGTCACCGTGCTGGCCCATTCGATGGGCAATTGGGTGACTCTGGAGGCGCTGCGGCAGATGGCGATCCGCGACGGCCGCGTCGCCCCGAAAATCAGGCTGGTCATGCTCGCGGACGCCGATGTCGACGTCGATATCGCGCGGCAGCAATTCGCCACGCTCGGACCCCGGCGCCCGCATATCGTGCTGTTCGTGTCCGAGAACGACCGCGCGCTGGCGGCGTCGCGGGCGCTCTGGCAGGCGCCGCGACTGGGGGCCATTGATCCCGAAGTCGCGCCATACAAGAGCATGATCGAACAGGAGCATTTGTCGGTCGTCGACATGACCCGCTTGCCCTCGCATGATTTTTTCAATCACGGCAAATTCGCCGAGGATCCACGCGTCGTCGAACTCATCGGCCGCAGGATCGCGGCGGGCCAGACGCTGACCGATCAGCGCGTCGGCGTCGGGGCCCGGATGATGCAGGTGACAGCGGGCGCGGCGGGTTCGGTCGGGAATGCCGCCGGCCTGATCCTTTCCGCCCCCGTCGCCATCGTCGATCCGGAAACGCGAGGCAGTTTCGGCGACCAGATCGACCAGTTCGGACAATCCGTGCGACAGATCGGCGCAAGCGGTCTCCAATGAAACCGCAGATACAGGAATGCGACGTGACGGACGTCGGAATTAACCGCCCAGGCAGGAATTCAGTTTTTTTTCGTAATCCGCCGGCCTGGCCTCTAATTTGTCCGGCCAGCCCCTGCCAAGCGCTCCGTCGGAACGGGCCCTCAAATAGATATAGATTGCGTCGATGTAACACATGACGTTCCTGTTGAGGCCGAAGGAAGGCATCACCAGTTCCTGGGAACTGCTGATATTTTTCTTCCCGCCGATAATAATTCCCATCGCGTCGGACGTGTTCAACGACTTCAACGCATCGACCAGCGAAGGCGCATAGCTCGATCCGAGCGCATCGGGACCGTGGCATTGCAGGCAATTGGCGCCATACATCGTGTAGCCGATGTAAGTGTACCAATCTACCGTGCCGTCTTTCTCGATCTTGTAGGTGGGATTTCCCTGCTTATCGAAATATTCGCCATCCGTTGAAGTCGCCGGCGTCGGGTTTCCGGCGCCATCCGAATGGGCGGCGCTCGCTCCGAAAATGGCGCACGCCGTGAGCAGCCAGCGCAAAAACGCGGAAGTCCTCATCGAAGCGCTCCCTTATCTATTGAGCGAGGTCGCATTGGCGAATGCGAGAACGCCGGCGTTGCGCCCGTTATGTATTGTTTCGAAATCGCGCCGCTTCGCTGAATTTCAATTTATAGCTGGACGCTAAGGCCTTACAAGCTAAAGCGCGACAGGCGGCGGCTTGTGTCTGGCGAGGTCCATCATAATCGGCGGGCAGACGAAAGATGGCGCCGCAAGCCCGAGGATGCGGCGCGACGACGAGCGTTTGCGACGAAGGCGGCGTCGCCTTATCATCCCGCCATTCCCATCAGGAGCCGGCCTGTGCCCCTTTTCCTCGCCACCTTCACGACCCTGCTGGCGATCATCAATCCCTTCGAGGCGCTGCCGGTCTATCTGGGCTTCGCCGCGCGGCTGGACGACAAGGCGCGCCGCTCGCTCGCCTTCCGGTCGTGCCTTTACGCGCTCATGCTGATGTTCTTCTTCCTGATCTTCGGAACCCTGCTGCTGAAGGTGTTCGGCGTGCCGTTGGCCATGGTCCGGATCGCCGGCGGCATCATCCTTACCCGCCTCGGCTTCCAACTGTTCTCATCGCCCTCCTCGGTCGGCGGCGCCGGCTCGGGCAAGGGTGAAAGCGCTGAGCAGAGCGACGCCGCCTTCGTTCCTCTGGCCATGCCCATCATGTTCGGGCCAGGCGCCATGGCGACGATCCTGGGCATGACCTCGCAGGTCAAGAACTCGGCTTCGGAATTGACGGGCCTCGTCGCGGTCTCGGCGGCGCTGGTGGCGACCATGGGCGTGACCTACCTGATCCTCGCCAGCGCCAAGCAGCTGCAGCAGCGGCTTGGGCCGCGCGGGATCGATGCGGCGACGCGCATCGTCGGCTTCTTCGTCGCCGCCATGGGCATCGGCATGGCCTTCGACGGAATCATCGAAGCGCTCCAGATGCACGGGGTGACCAGCCTTCATTGAGGTCTTTTGACGCGATCCGCATGACCCGCAAATTCATATATCAAGATCGAAGGAGAGCCCGGATGTCGGTGATGGCGATCCGAGCCGCCGAGTTATGTTGGGCGCGCTCGCGCTTTCGCCGGCCCTAAAGCGCGCCCTCATGGAAGCAGGACGGCTGGTTCGTCATCAGCGTGAAAGACGACCGGAAACGGATCTTCGGCGTCGAATGGATGCGCGCCCCCATCGCGACGCCAAATCCTGGAAAAGGCGCTACACTCTCCCGAATGCTGATGTTGAAAGGCCAATGCGATGAGTGAAGCCGAAACCACGACTCCGGGCTTGCTGCGCGCGGAATTGCCTTACGCGCTCATGCTGGCGGGGGCTTTCGTCGGCGTCGCGCTCAATAATTTTTCCGGGGGCCCCACCCTGCTGTACTGGCAATTGCTGGCGCCCGCCTATGCGCTGGTCTGCATTCTGGCCGGCTGGGAGAAAGACGAGCCCGCGCCCGACCACATGCGGCTTATCAGGACACAGGCCATCCACTGGCTGGCCTGTTTCGTCGCCATGCGTCTGCTGTTCCTGCCGCAGATCCGGGGCGTCCTCAACGACAACGCCACCGGACTGGCGCTGCTGATCGTGCTCGCCCTGTCGACCTTCCTGGCCGGCCTGCACGCGAACGCCTGGCGGATCGCCGTGGTAGGCGTGTTGCTGGCCGTCGCGGCGCCTGCCGCCGCCTGGGTCGAACAATCCGCGCTGCTGCTCTCCGCGGAAGCGCTCGTGATCCTGGCGATTGGCGCGCTGTTTTTCTGGATCAGGGCGAAAATGCGCGCCTGATCCATTTTCGCGTTGGAAATGGCGTCCCGGAAGGGATTCGAACCCCTGACCTACGGTTTAGGAAACCGTTGCTCTATCCTGCTGAGCTACCGGGACGCATGATCGCGCCCCTGCCTATCACAAAATTCGGCGCGGAAAAACAGGGCGCCGCGCAATGATGCTAAGCTCATGCATCGTTTTAACCCGCTCTTCCGAATGCGCCGCCCATCCTCCTTGATCGCCGCCCTGTTCTGGCTTGCCGCACTGGCGCCCGCTCCCGCTGCGCCGCCGGGTTGCGATGTCTCCGGCGCGCGCGGACCGGCGCGGCTCGACCGAATCGGCGAGCGGCTCGATCTCGTCCTCGCCGATGGCCGTCTGGTCTATTTCCCGACGCTCGAACCACCGCGCGCGACGGCCGCCGCGCTGAAACGCCCGCAGGATGTGGCTGCGGTACTGACCGCCTTGCTCGCGGGCAAGACCTTGCTGGTCCTCCCACTGGCTAGCCCCGACCGCTGGGGCCGCCTCCCGGTAAGACTATTTATCGAGGGCGAGAGCGAATCGGCTGACGAGACGCTGGCGGCGGCGGGGCTCGTCATGGCCAGCGCCGAGCCGGGCGCCTGCGGCTCCGGCGTGCTGGCGGCCGAGCGGGAGGCGCGCGCGGTGAAACTCGGGATCTGGACCGATCCCGCCTTCGCCCCCCTCGCGCCCGATGATGCGGCGGCTTTTTTCGCCCGCGCGGGGACCTTGGCGATTATCGAGGGTCAGATTCGCTCGGTCGGCCGCACCAATCCGCGTCTTTACCTCAATTTCGCGGCGCGGCGCGGCGGCGCCGCGCTGGTCATCGCCCGGCGCAACCTCCCGGCCTTTGAACGCGCCGGCTTTTCCGACAAGACACTGGTCAACCGGCAGGTCCGCGCCCGCGGCGTCGTCGAGATCGGACCTTCGCCGCAAATCGAATTGTTTCATCCCGGGCAAATCGAGTTTATTGAAGAGACGCAGCGGAGCGCAGGCGTTAAAAACGCGGAATCGCCGGAGCGGAATTGATAGGATTTGATTGCGGCGCCCGCCATCGCGCGGACGCAAAACCTGGGCGGCGGGCGTAATGACGGCGGGCGGACGCAAATTGCTGCGGCGGCGAGGGGGCCGTTTGCCGGCCGGCCTTGCCCTGCCGCAACTCGCGGCCCTGCTGCTGCTTGCAGGCTGCGCCACGCTGGAGCGCCAGGGGGCGGTGCCGCAGGCGCCCATGCCGACCGCCGCGCCAAAGGCGCTGGGCGACACGCCGGATGAAATCGAACGCAAGAAGCTGATCGCGCTCTATGGCGGCGATTATCGCTGGCCCAAGGCGGAGAACTATCTCAACGAGGTTCTCGTCCGGCTCGCCAAGGCGAGCGACACGCCGACCCAGCCTTATCGCGTGACCATTCTCAATTCGGCGGTCGTCAACGCCTTCGCCTTGCCGACTGGCGATTTGTTCGTGACGCGCGGCCTGCTCGCCCTGGCCAATGACACGTCCGAGGTCGCGGCGGTCATGGCCCATGAAATCTCCCATGTCGCCGCCCGCCACGCCTTTCTGCGCGCCGAGCAGGAAAAGACCGCCGCCGTCATCACCCAGGCGGCCCGGGTCATTCAGAACCGGCAAAAAGGCGAGGAAGTCCAGGCCAGCGCAGCCCAGACCATCGCGGGCTATTCCCGCCAGCAGGAGCTGGACGCCGATCGGATGGGCATCGCGGTCATTGCGCGCGCGGGCTACGATCCCTTCGGCGCCGCGCGCTTCCTCAATTCTCTGGCGCGCTCCAGCGGCATGCGCGCGGCCCTGATCGGACAGAAGGACGGATCGAAGCCGGACATTCTCGCCACCCATCCCTCGACGCCCGAGCGCATTGCGGCGGCGCTTCAGGCCGCCAGGCAGATCGGCGCCCCCGGCGTGGGCGAGGCGGCGCGCCCGCAATATCTGGCGGCGATCGACGGCATGACCTATGGCGACGATCCCAAGGACGGCTCGATCCGCGGTCACAAATTCCTCCATCCCCGCCTCGGCTTTTCCTTCGAGGCGCCGGAAGGCTATGCCCTCGAAAATTCGGCCCAGGCCGTGCTCGGCGTGGCCGACGGCGGCGCCGAGGCCTTGCGTTTCGACAGCGTGCGCGCGCCGAAAGACAAGACCCTGACCGATTATCTGACCTCGGGCTGGATCGACGGCCTGCTTACCTCGTCGATCCATTCGGGAACCGTGAACGGCCTGCCCGCGGTTTTCGCGGACGCCCGCGCGGGAGAATGGAACTTCCGCGTCGCCGTCATCTCCTTCCACGACGACATCTATCGAATCATCTTCGCGGTCCGGGACCTCAGCGATGCGGCCAACAAGAAATTCGACGATTCGATCAACAGCTTCCGCGCGATCACGCCGGAGGAGGAAAAGCTGGCGCTGCCGCTGCGCCTGCGCCTCGCCGTCGCCGGACCAAACGACACCGCCGCCAATCTGGCGGCGAAAATGGTCCTGACGGACCGGCCGCTCGAACAGTTCCAGCTTCTGAACGGCCTCGAAGGCGAGCAACTGAAGGCGGACGATTCTTACAAGATCGTCGCCAACTGATTTTCCATCGCTACTTCGCCGAATGAAAAAAGCGGCGGGCTTTTGGCCCGCCGCCTGTTTTTTTTTGC
>NZ_JASHHX010000014.1 GCF_030056575.1 Rhodoblastus sp. 17X3
CCCTAATTTAATTATACATTATTTGTATATAAAATTTTTTTTCTTGTGTGTGTTGGTCTGTTTTATTTCAACAAGACCCCGCGCGCCCCCCGCCCCGCCCCGCGGCCGCTGCGGGTCGAGACCGTCAAGCCGCGCGCGGCCTTGCCGAAGACGGGCCAGTTCGGCCTGAGCGCCGAGCCGCGCCCCGCCGCCCAGACCATCACTTTGAGCGTCCCGACGCCGCCGCCGGCTTCCATCCTTTACGTTCCGACGCCGCAGGGACTGGTGCGCTCCGAGGCATATGAAGACTGGCTCGACCGGGCGGCGCGCCGCCTCAACGCCCAGAAGCCGGGGCGCATCGGCGCCACTTTCGCACTGGAAATCGCGGCGCCGCGCAACGCCCGCACCCGGCAATTCGGCGCGCTTGAGCGCCCGCTGGTCGAGCTTCTCGCGCGTTGCCGGATCATCCGTCGCGGCCTGTCGCCGGAAAGATTCAGCGCGACCTATGGCGGCGCCGGGTCGGAGCTCACCTTGACCGTGAGTGACCATTCGGCCGCCTGACCCAGCCCGCAACGCCAGAATTTGAGCGCCAGATGAACAAGACGCGGAAATCCAAGATCACCCTGCCCAAACTCACCTGTCTCGACACGCCGACACGCGCAGCGGCGCGAAAGACTCTGGAAAAATTCGCCCGCTCCGGCTATCGCGCGCCGGAAGGCCCCAGCGTCGAACGCCTGCTGAGAGCAGGCGAGTCCGCGCGCATCGAGACGTTTTCCGAAGTCGTGGAGGTCGCCCGCGGCGATAAATTCGAGACGGCGACGGTGGACTTCGTCCGCATTCGTCTCGACGACGGACCACTGGCGCGGCTGCGCGACCGCAACCAGCTCGACAGCGCCGACAAGGCGCGCAATTTCGCCCTGGCTCAGGCCGGCGAAAAATTCCGCGAGACTTTTTTCCGCGCGGGCCTCGACCCGCTGCGTTCGCTCGATCCGTCGCAGGAGGTTTCGGCGGCCTATTCGCCCAATGGACTCTGGCGCTGCGAGAGCCAGATCGAGGCCTTGCAGCAATATCGCGCCGCGCGCGAGGCGATCCCGGAAGATTTCCGCGAGGCGCTCGCCGCAATCGTTCTCAACGACCGCGAGATCGTCGATGTCGGCCGCGAAATCGGCGCCTACAAGGACGCGAAAATGGCCGGCGCGGTGGCCCTGTTCATCCTGCGCCGTGGCCTGACGGCGCTGGCCCGCCACTACCGGATGATTTCAGCGGCCGGAACGGTCTGAACGCCGCGCCTCAAACAGTCCCAAGCCGACGAGTCAATTCACGCGCGATCTCCAGCTCGCGCGTGAAAGGCCCCGCTGCCGAAGCCCGGATCGCATTGGCCCGCGCCAGCCCCTCGCTGCCAAAACGCGCGCGGATCGATTCTTCCACCCAGGCCTTTTCCTGTGCGTCGCGGCGGGCTTTCAGAGCGCCGCCTCGTTCGGCCCAGGCGCGATGTTCGGCCAGAGCCTGATGCAATTCCGCAATTCCCGCGCCGCTCGCCGCCGAGGCCAGGATCACCGGCACACGCCAGTCGTCGTCGCGCTCAAACAGAGTGAGCGCGCCTTCGACCTCGCTCTTCGCGCGTTTCGCGGCGTCGCCCATGTCGGCCTTTGTCACCACGACAATATCGGGCAATTCCATCACGCCGGCCTTCATGAATTGCAGGCTGTCGCCTGAACCCGGCTGGACGCAGAGAATGACGCTGTCGACGGCGAAGGAAATATCGGCCTCAGATTGCCCGATGCCGACACTTTCAATCAGCACCCGGTCGAACAAAGCGCGCATCAGCGCAGCCGCCGCGATGGTCTGGTCGGACAACCCGCCGAGCCGGTCGCGCGCCGCCATGGAGCGCACGAAAACGCCCTGATCGTCCGGGTCGGTCGCCATACGCGCGCGGTCGCCTAACAGCGCGCCGCCGGTGCGCCGCGACGAGGGATCGACCGCGATGACGCCGACCGTCTCGCCCCGCACGCGCCAGTCGCGCAGAAGGGCGTTGGTGAGGGTCGATTTGCCGACGCCGGGCGGCCCGGTCAGTCCTGCGGCATGGGCGCGAGTCCGGGCCAAAGCGGCGTCGAGCAGTTCCGCCAATTCCGCGGTTCCCTGCCGCGTCTCGATCAGCGCCAGAGCGCGCGAAAGACCGCGTTTGCCGCCGGCGGCGATGGAAGCCAGATCAGGAACAGGCGCGCGCATGAAGCCTCCGCAAATGCAGCGCGGGTCTAGCTGGCGCGGCGCCTTCTGGCAAGCCTCGGCCTCATTCTCCCACAGCGTGCAAAATCACCTCACGGCGATGCGGCGCGCGGCGATGCTCGAACAGGTAGATCCCTTGCCAGGTCCCCAGCATCAGATCGCCCTCGGCGAAGGGAATGGCGAGGCTCACCTGCGTCAAAGCCGTGCGCAAATGCGCCGGCATGTCGTCAGCGCCTTCGTTCTCGTGGCTGTAAAGCCCGCGCCCTTCCGGCGCCAAACGGTCGAAGAAGGCGAGCAGATCGTCAAGGACGGACGGATCGGCGTTTTCCTGGATCAGCAGCGAGGCCGAGGTGTGGCGGCAGAAAACTGTCAACTGCCCGAACGTCAGACCGCTGGCGCGCAGAAAGGCGCGCGCCTCGCGGGTGAACTCGAACAGCCCGCGCCCGCTGGTCGCGACGATCAGCTTCTGTTGAGCCTGCCGCAAAATGCGCCTCCCTTGCCAAAGCGGTCCCTTCTCCCCTCGCGGGAGAAGGTGGCGCGCAGCGCCGGTTGAGGGGGAGAAACTCAGGCCGTCGAGCGCGCCGCCGCGCCCAGCGCCGCCTGCGCCGCCGCGAGGCGGGCGATCGGCACGCGATAGGGCGAGCAGGAGACGTAATCGAGCCCGGTCTTTTCACAAAAAGCAATGGACGACGGATCGCCGCCATGCTCGCCGCAAATGCCGAGCTTGATCTTCTCGCGCGTTTTCTTGCCGCGTTCCGCCGCCAGCGCGACCAGTTCGCCGACGCCGTCCTGATCGAGCGACACGAAGGGATCGTGCGGGAGTATGCCCTTCTGGACATAGGTTCCCAGGAAGGAGCCGGCGTCGTCGCGCGAAATGCCGAGCGTGGTCTGGGTCAGGTCGTTGGTGCCGAAGGAGAAGAACTCCGCCGTCTCCGCGATCTCGCCCGCGCGCAAGGCGGCGCGCGGCAATTCGATCATCGTGCCGACCTGATAGGGAAGGGTCACGCCGGTCTCCTTGAAGACTGCCGCGGCCATAGCGTCGATGCGCGCCTTGACCATGTCCAGTTCGCGCTTGGAGAACACCAGCGGCACCATGATTTCCGGCGTGACGTTCTCGCCGGTCTTCTTCTGCGCCTCGACCGCGCCTTCGAAAATGGCGCGCGCCTGCATTTCAGCGATTTCCGGGAAAGCGACGGCGAGACGCACGCCGCGGAAGCCGAGCATGGGGTTGAATTCATGCAATTCGTCGGCGCGACGCTTGAGCTTTTCCGGGCTCGCGCCCGTTGCGGCGGCGACCTCGGCGATATCTTCAGCAGTATGCGGCAGGAATTCATGCAAAGGCGGATCGAGCAGGCGGATAGTCACCGGCAGGCCATGCATGATTTCGAACAGAGCGGAGAAATCCGAGCGCTGCATTGGCAGGATCTTGGCCAGGGCCGCGCGGCGGCCTTCCTCGTTGTCGGCGAGGATCATCTCGCGAACAGCGATGATGCGGTCATTATCAAAGAACATGTGCTCGGTGCGGCAAAGGCCGATGCCCTCGGCCCCGAATTGCCGCGCGATCCGGGCGTCGGCCGGCGTGTCGGCGTTGGTGCGCACCTTCAGCCGGCGCTCGCCGTCGGCCCAGCCCATCAGCACGGCGAAATCGCCCGACAGTTCCGGCTGGAGCATCGGAACGAGGCCGTCCATCACCTGCCCGGTTGCGCCGTCGATGGTGATGACGTCGCCCTTGGCGAAGGCACGCCCCATCGCATGCATGGTCTGACTGGCGTAATCGACGCGCACCGAGCCGGCGCCCGAGACGCAGGGCTTGCCCATGCCGCGCGCGACCACCGCCGCATGGGAGGTCATGCCGCCGCGGGTGGTGAGAATGCCTTCCGCGGCGTGCATGCCGTGGATATCCTCGGGAGAGGTTTCAACGCGCACCAGGATGACCTTGTGGCCGGCCGCTTTCAACGCCTCGGCCTCGTCGGACGAGAACACGATCTCGCCGCTGGCGGCGCCGGGCGAGGCCGGCAGGCCGGTGGCGACGATCTTGCGCTCGGCCTTGGGGTCGAGCGTGGGATGCAGCAACTGGTCGAGCGAGGCCGGCTCGATGCGCGCGATCGCCTCCGAACGGGTGATCAGGCCCTCAGCGGCCATTTCGACCGCGACGCGCAACGCGGCGCGCGCCGTGCGCTTGCCGTTTCGGGTCTGCAGCATCCAGAACTTGCCGCGCTCGACAGTGAATTCCATGTCCTGCATGTCGCGATAATGCGATTCCAGCAGCTTGGTCGCGCGGACGAATTCGGCGAATACCTCCGGCAGGGCCTTTTCCATCGAGAGCTTGTCGGATTTCGCGGCGATGCGCGCGGCTTCCGTGATGTTCTGCGGCGTGCGGATGCCGGCCACCACGTCTTCGCCCTGGGCGTTGATCAGGAATTCGCCATAAAGCGCATTTTCGCCGGTCGCGGGATTGCGGGTGAAGGCAACGCCCGTCGCCGAGGTCTCGCCCATATTGCCGAACACCATGGCCTGGACATTGACCGCCGTGCCCCAGCTTTCCGGGATATCGTGCAGGCGGCGATAGGTGATGGCGCGCTGGTTCATCCAGGACGAAAACACCGCGCTGATCGCGCCCCACAATTGCTCGTGCGGATCCTGCGGGAAGGGTTTTCCGATCTCGCGCTGCACGGCCTCCTTATAGCTGGCGACGACCTTGCGCCAATCATCCGCCTTGAGGTCCGTATCCTGGTGATAGCCCTTCTGATCCTTGTAGAGCTCCAGAATTTCCTCGAAATTATGGTGCTCAACGTTGAGCACGACATTGGAATACATCTGGATGAAACGGCGATAGGAATCCCAGGCGAAGCGTTCGTCGCCGGAGGATTTGGCGATAGCCTCGACCGTCACGTCGTTGAGGCCGAGATTGAGGACGGTGTCCATCATGCCCGGCATGGAGGCGCGGCCGCCGGAGCGCACCGAGACGAGCAGCGGGTTGGCCGGATCGCCGAAGACATGCGCGGCGAGCTTGCCGACATGGGCCAGAGCCGTCGCGACCTGGTCGGCAAGATCCGCCGGATAGGTCTGGCCATTAGCGTAATAATAGGTGCAGACCTCGGTCGAAATGGTGAATCCCGGCGGCACAGGCAGGCCCAGATTGGCCATTTCCGCCAGATTGGCGCCCTTGCCGCCCAGCAAGTTCTTCATCGCGCTGGCGCCTTCAGCCTTGCCATCGCCGAACGAATAAACCCATTTCGCCATGATCGAATCCTTAGACCGTCAGAGAAGAGCTGACTTCACATGTCAGAAAGCGCAGGAGATGAGCTTTGCCCGTCGCCCGCGTTTATCACCCCGGGGCGGCAAAAGCCAAGCGTCAGCCGAACATTTGAAGCCTTAGTGGCGCAATTTCAGCCCCAGGGCTATCCAGCTCGCGCCATGAAAAACCATGTCGACCCCGAAGAGGGTTCCCAGAATCACCATGGTGTTGCCCGGCCAGCCAGCGAGAATCATGCCGCCGAGCAGCGTGGTAACCACGCCTGCAAGAACTATGAAGGCCTTGGGTCCGGCCGGCAGTCGCGCGCCGAGCCAGATGCGGACGAGGCCGGCGAAGAGAAAGCCGAATCCGACGACCGCGGTCAACACCGCCGCCGCCACTTCCGGGCGGGCCAGGGCAAAAGCGCCGAAGACAAGATAGAACAGGCCGCTGATCAGCCACAGGAAGAGAGACGGCCAGTCGCGGGAATTGAGGCCGATCATGATTTCGACGCCGCCCGCCAGAATCAGCATCAGCGCGACGAAAAAGACCACCGCGAGCGTCGAAACCGCCGCCAGGATCAAGGCCGCGACGCCGAAAATCAGGCAGAGCGCGCCATAGGCGACAAACCAGCCCCAGCGCGAGCGCAGGCGCTCGATCGCGCCGCCAAGGCTGTGAAGCGTATTGGGGTTTTGCGGGCTCATGCTCATGGTCGTCTCCTGCCGGCAAGCCCGGTCCTGTCGCCGCGCCTCAGCGTCGGGAAACGATCAAAGCGGTCCGAAACAAGACCGTCAAGAGATGGATGGAGACCAAACAGCCAAGCTTTGCTGCAAATTAACACCGCGACGACAAAATACGATCGCGCAATTGCCCCTTGGACGTTCAGCGTGTAAAGCACCTTTTCGCGCTTCTTGTCAGAGGGGGAGCGAATATTGATCGAGTATGCCGTGAACAATAATTCGACGACCCCTGTTCTCGACCGTGTCAAGCTCCCCGCCGACCTGCGCCAACTCCCCGAGAGCGAGTTGCGCGCATTGGCCGAGGACCTGCGCCGTGCGACCATTGACGCCGTCTCCGTCACCGGCGGACATCTCGGATCGAGCCTCGGCGTGGTCGAGCTGACTGTCGCCTTGCATTATGTCTTTAATACGCCAAAAGACCGGGTCATCTGGGACGTCGGCCACCAGGCCTATCCCCACAAGATCCTGACCGGACGGCGCGAGCGCATCAAGACGCTGCGCCAGGCCGGCGGCTTGTCCGGCTTCACCAAGCGCTCGGAAAGCGAATACGACCCCTTCGGCGCGGCCCATTCCTCGACCTCGATTTCGGCGGGGCTCGGCATGGCGGTGGCCCGCACGCTTTCGGGCGCAGACAACAATGTCATCGCGGTCATCGGCGACGGCTCGATGTCGGCCGGCATGGCCTATGAAGCCATGAACAACGCCGGCGCCTCGCATTCGCGCCTCATCGTCATCCTGAATGACAACGACATGTCGATCGCGCCGCCGGTCGGCGCGATGTCGGCCTATCTCGCACGCCTCTCCTCGGGACGCACCTATCTCAAGCTGCGCGACGCGGGCAAGAACATCGCCCGCCATCTGCCCAAGCCCGTGGAAAGCGCGATCACCCGCGCGGTCGAGCACGCCCGGACCTATGTCACCGGCGGCACCCTGTTCGAGGAGCTGGGCTTTTTCTATGTCGGCCCGATCGACGGCCATAATCTCGACCATCTGCTGCCGGTGCTGAAGAACGTCCGCGACGCCGACGTCGGCGGCCCGGTGCTGATCCATGTCGTCACCCAGAAGGGCAAGGGCTATGCGCCCGCCGAAGCCGCCGAGGACAAATATCACGGCGTCAACAAGTTCGACGTGGTGACCGGGGCCCAGGTCAAGCCCAAGGCCAACGCGCCCTCCTACACCAAGGTGTTCGGGCAGTCGCTGGTCAAGGAAGCTGAGAAGGACGACAAGATCGTCGCCATCACCGCCGCCATGCCCACCGGCACCGGCGTCGATTTCTTCCAGCAGGCCTTCCCGAAGCGCACTTTCGACGTTGGCATCGCCGAGCAGCACGCCGTGACCTTCGCCGCCGGCCTTGCGACCGAGGGCTACAAGCCTTTCTGCGCGATCTATTCAACCTTCCTGCAGCGCGGCTACGATCAGGTTGTCCACGACGTGGCGATCCAGAACCTGCCGGTGCGCTTCGCGCTCGACCGCGCCGGATTGGTCGGCGCGGACGGCGCGACCCATGCGGGCGCCTTCGACATCGCATTCCTCGGCATCCTGCCCAACATGGTGGTGATGGCCGCCGCCGACGAGGCGGAACTGGTCCATATGGTCGCTACGGCCGCAGCCTATGACAAGGGACCGATCGCCTTCCGCTATCCGCGCGGCGATGGCGTCGGCGCCGAGTTGCCGCAGGACGGCGTTCCGCTGGAGATCGGCAAGGGCCGCATTGTCCGCCAGGGCGACAAGGTCGCCATCCTGTCGCTCGGCACGCGCCTCGCCGAAGCGCTCCAGGCGGCCGAATTGCTGGCGGCGCAGGGCATTTCGACTACGGTCGCGGACGCGCGCTTCGCCAAGCCGCTGGATGTGGATCTGATCCGCAAGCTCGCCACGGAACATGAGGCGCTCATCACGATCGAAGAAGGCTCGGTCGGCGGCTTCGGCTCCTTCGTCGCGCAGCAACTGACCGAGGATGGCCTGCTGGACGGCGGCCTGCGCTTCCGCTCCATGGTCCTGCCTGACGTCTTTCTCGATCAGGACAAGCCGGAACTCCTCTACGCCAAGGCCGGCCTCGACGCCAAGGGCATCGTCGCCAAGGTCTTTCAGGCGCTCGGCCGTCCGGCCGCCGCCGCCAAGACCGCCTGACGACTCGACAAGACCGCCTGACGCCTCAAAGGACAGCGCCGGGAGCCGATTTTCGCCCCCGGCCACGGCCCGGAACTCTCAATCGACCGAAACGTCGCGCCGGCTGTCCCACACCGCCAGGAACGCGCCCCATTTTGTCCGCAAGCTCGCCTTGTCGCTCGCCAGCGTGTCGAGGAAATGCGCGAGACGTCGGGACTTCCTCACCGTGTACAGCGTGAGCAGCGACGTCGGGATGAACACGAGAAAGAAAATCACCAGCCGGTCCGTCGTCGGCAGATCGGCGTGATTGAATAGATTCATGCCGAGGAATCCGGTCGTGATCGTGCCGACCAGGCTGAACAAGGTCACCACGGTCAGCTGCAGAATGGTCACCGCCTGCCGGCGCAACAGATCGGCCTCCATGAAGGCCTCCATGTCGTTGACCTCCTCGCGTAATTCCTTGAACAGAGCCTCCGTGCGCAGCTGTCCGGTCCAAATGCGGAAGACGTCGCGCAAGATTGCCTGATCCGACACTTCGCAGAAATAATAGCGGTGGGTGAAGCGCAGGAATGTCGCGGAAATATCGCGAATGTCATGACGGAAGCGCGATACCGAGCGGGTGTCATGACTTTCCAGCCGGCTGATGACCTCGACCAGCCGGTTCGACATCATCAGGATCGCGGCGCGGTGGAAATGTGCGATCAGCCCGAGCATGAAGAACTGGTGGCGGAACTGGCCAAGAAAGCCGCGCTCGCTGTCGATGAAGCCGGGGTCGCCAGACCGGCCGATCATGACGAACGCCTGCGGCGTGCACATGATCCGCATGTTGGGCCAATCCGGATCGTCGGTCCGGCGAGGATCGAAAAACCGGTCATAACAATGGGCGCGCTCGAAATCGGCGAGATAGATCGATGAAAGCGGCAACCAGTCGCGCGCGGCGGGGACCGCCGCGAGCGCGAGACGGGTGAATTCGGCGCGGGTCAGGCTGGCGGGATCCTCCACCGCAAGATAGGTCATCATCGGCATGCGATGATATTCCAGCGGCCGGTAGCGTACCGCGCAGGTGGCGCCGCTGCGATTGAGCATCATGGGGCGCAGCATAAAGGCCCAGTGGGCGGCGATGTCCGTGGTCTGGGAACGAGCTACCGACTCGTAAAATTTCAACCGGTTGGTGTAATCGGCGGCGGCGAGGGGAGCCCCCGCGGCGTCGAGCCATTCAACTGTCTCGAAACAATTGGCCGGCTCGCCGCTCTCGCTCCAGGCGGCGGGATAGGCGCGGCCGAAACGGTTGATCGTGTCCATCGCCACGTCGAGCGCGATGTCTTCGGCCGAAATCTCGATCACTGGAATCATGACATCGGCGTCGTAGAAGAAAAAGACGTCAGCGTGCTCGACCTTGAAACAGCGGAATTCCGCCTCTCCCGGCGCCCGCATCCGCACCGCCTTGATATCTGTGCGGCGATAGACCAGCAGCGGAGATTCCCCGTAGCTGCGCACGGATTTCGAGCGCTCGCCATAGAGGAATCGCTGGACATGGGGCAGGAAGGAAACGAATTCCCGGTAATGCCGCTCCTGGTATTGCGCGGGATCGGATGGAAAATCGTCGTCCAGCAAAACCCAGTTCGGATCTCCGTCGAGCTGGCGCCAATGCACGTCGCCCCGATCCGGCAATGGCATCAATTGCAACGGCCAGAACAGGATCTGACGAAATTTCTCGACCAGCATGGCGCCCTCCGGTCTTCAACTCGCTCTTTCGGCGTTTCGCTGTCCATGCTACCCGCAACGCGCCCCCAAAGGCCACGCGCGCGACTGTCCACGCGCCTAGACATTGGCATGAGTTGCATTCCGCATAACCCGCCGCAGGACCCGCCACATGACCCGTCGCGTCGATATAGCCCTGGTTGAACGCGGCTTTTTCGCCAGTCGCGCCAAGGCGCGGGAGGCTATTGAGGCCGGGCTCGTGACGCTCGACGGCCGCATGGTGGCGAAGCCCTCCGAGCCTGTCGCGGAGGATGCGCGACTTGAGGCCAGCGCCCCCTACCCCTGGGTGTCGCGCGGCGGCGTCAAGCTGGCGGCGGCTCTCGACGCATTCAGCATCGACCCCGCGGGAAAGCAGGCCCTCGACATCGGCGCCTCGACCGGCGGTTTCGCCCATGTCCTGCTCGCGCGCGGTGCGGCCAAAGTCACTTGCGTCGATGTCGGCCACAGCCAGCTTCACCCCGTCATCGCCAACGATCCACGCGTGACTTCGCACGAAAAGCGCGACGCCCGCGCCCTCGCCGCCGCCGATCTTCCTGCGCCGCCGCAAATCATCGTCTGCGACGTCAGCTTCATCTCGCTGTCGCTGGTGCTGCCGCCTGTCCTCACGCTGGCCGCGCCGCAGGCGGAAGCGGCGTTTCTCATCAAGCCGCAATTCGAAGCAGGGCCGGATTTCGTGAAAAAAGGCCTTGTCCGCGACGCCCATGCCCAACGCCGCGCTTGCGAAAAGATTCAATCTCTGGTCGAAAGCCTGGGCTGGCGCTTGATTGGCCTGATCCCCTCGCCGATCGAAGGCGGCGACGGCAATCGTGAATTCCTGCTCGGAGCGCGCCGGCCGTGATCAATCTCAACGCCCATCTCGACATCGAACGCCTTGGCGCGCGCGGCGAAGGCCTCAGCCGGGGGCCGAGAGGCCTGATCTTCACCCCCTACGCCCTGCCGGGCGAAACCATCCTCGCTGAGGTGGACGGCGAACGCGGCAAGCTGGTCGAAGTTCTGAGAGCCTCGCCCGAGCGAGTCAATGCCCCATGCCCGCATTTCACGAAATGCGGCGGCTGCGCCGTGCAGACGCTGAGCGCCCCCGCCTATGCGGAATGGAAGCGCGGCCTCGTCGCCGATTCCCTGCGCAACGCCGGCGTCGAGGTGGACGTAGCGCCGCTCGTCGCGGCCTGGGGCGCCGGACGTAGGCGCGCCACATTCCATGCCCGCAACGACCAGCGCGGCCAGCCCCATGTCGGCTTCATGGAGGCGCGCAGCCATCGCATCTACGAACTGGACTCCTGCCCGATCCTCGCGCCCGAAATGGCGGGCGCCCTGAACGCCGCGCGCAGGGTGGCGGAAATACTAAAGCCCCTGGAAAAGCCGCTCGACATCGTCGTGACCGCCGGCCTGCAGGGTCTCGATCTCGACGTTCACGGCTGCGGCAAGCTCGAATTCGAATTGGAGCAGGCGCTGATCGTGGCGGCGGAAAGTCTCGATCTCGCGCGCATCGCCAATCACGGCGTCCCGCTCGTCGAGCGCCGCGCGCCTGAAATCCAGATCGGCCGCGTCCGCGTGACGCCGCCGCCCGGCGCCTTTTTGCAGGCGACGGCGGCCGGCGAGGCGATTTTGGCGCAACTGGTGCTCGACGCTGTAGGCGAGGCCAAGAAAGCAGCCGACCTTTATTGCGGAATCGGCACATTCGCGCTGCGGCTGGCGGAAAAGGCCGATGTTTTCTGCGTCGAGGGCGAAGCCGGGGCGCTTGCCGCCGGCCTGCGCGCCGGGCGCGCGACGGCGGGGCTCCGCCGGCTGACCGGAGAGGCGCGCGACCTGTTCGCCCGCCCGTTGCTGGCGAGCGAACTCGCCGGTTTCGACGCCGTGGTGTTCGACCCGCCCCGCGCCGGAGCGGAGAAGCAGATGCGCGAACTGGCCCAGAGCGTGGTCCCTTGCGTCGTCGGCGTCTCCTGCAACGCCCAGACTTTCGCCCGCGACGCCAATATGCTCATCGCGGGCGGCTATGAGCTGGCGACGGTCACGCCCGTTGACCAATTCCTCTATTCGCCCCATGTGGAACTGGTCGGCGTGTTCCGGAAGGCCGCTGTCAAGGCCGGGCGCAAACGCCGCCTGCTAGGCTGAAAAACTTGCGATGGCGCGCCGTCTGGGGCAAAGCAGGAGCGCGCCACAACTGAGACGGACTGAAATGACCGAGCTTTCTCCCGCGGAGACCGCCGCGCAACTCGCCCAGATCGTCGGCGAGAAATATGTGCTGACCGCGCCGCAGGACATGGCCGGCTATCTGAGCGAGCCGCGCGACTTGTGGCATGGCAAGGCCTCCTGCGTCGTGCGCCCCGGCAGCACGCAGGAAGTCGCGGCGATCTGCGCCTTTGCGGACAAGCACGGCCTGAAGGTGGTGCCACAGGGCGGCAATACCGGCCTCGTCGGCGGCCAGACCCCGGACCAGACCGGTCGTGAGATCTTGCTGTCGCTCGGACGGCTGGACAAGGTCCGCGAGATCGATCCCGCCTCCAACACCATGATCGTCGAGGCCGGCGTCACCCTGCAGAAAGTGCAGGAGGCCGCCGAAAGCGTGGATCGGCTGTTCCCGTTGTCTCTCGCCTCGGAAGGCTCCTGCACCATCGGCGGCAATCTCGCCTCCAATGCCGGCGGGACCGCCGTTCTGGCCTATGGCAACGCCCGCGATCTCGTCACCGGCCTCGAAGTCGTGCTGGCCGACGGCTCCGTGCTCGGCAATCTCTCCAAGCTGCGCAAGGACAATACCGGCTACGACCTCAAGCACGTCTTCATGGGCTCGGAAGGCACGCTCGGAATCATCACCGCCGCAGTGGTCAAGCTCTATCCGCGCCCGCGCGCGGTCGAGACGGCGCTGATCGGCCTCGCCAGCCCGGAAAAGTGCCTCGATTTGCTGGTGCTGGCCCAGACCATGGCCGGGCCGGACCTCAAGACATTCGAATTCATGTCGCGCTTCGGCGTCGAGATCGTCGTCAAGCATTCCGCCGGCGCCCGCGAGCCGCTGGAAAGCCCGCATGAATGGTATGTGCTGCTGGAACTGGCCTCGCAGTCCGACTCCGGCCTCAGCGACACCATGATGGCCCTGCTGGAGGTCGCCTTCGAACAGGAAATCGTCGAGGACGCGGCGGTGGCCACTTCGCTCGACCAGCGCAAGGCCTTCTGGGCTTTGCGCGAAAACCTGTCCGAGATGCAGAAATTCGAGGGCGGCTCGATCAAGCACGACATCTGCGTGCCCGTGGCGCTGGTCCCGGCCTTCCTGGCGGAAGCCGTTCCTGTGGTCGAGGCGACCATTCCCGGCGCGCGCCCCGTGCCCTTTGGCCATATGGGCGACGGCAATATCCACTTCAACGTTAGCCAGCCGCTTGGCGCCGACAAGACCGCCTATCTGGCGCGCTGGGAGGAGCTGAACGAGGCAGTCCACGCCGTTGTGAAGCGGATGAACGGCTCGATTTCCGCCGAACACGGCATTGGCGTGCTCAAGCGCGACCTGCTGCCGACGGTGAAGGATTCCGTGGCCATGGACGTCATGCGCAGGTTCAAGACCGCGCTCGACCCGCACAACACGCTGAATCCCGGCAAGGTGCTTTAATCACGCCAGCAGGGCGAAGAAGCCTTCCGCGAAAACCCGCAGCGGCTGGCCGCTGCGGCGCAGCTTTGCGCGCAGCACCGCGCCCTCCCAGCCGATCCAGAAGAAATGCGCCAGCCGCGCGCAATCCCGGCCCGCGCCGATTTCCCCTCGCGTTTGGGCCAGCCGCAGGCAAGCGGCGAGCCGCGCCTCCCAATCCACGAAGACAGCGTCGAGCTGGTCGCGATAGGCTTCCGGCAAGGCCGACATTTCCTGCCCCAGATTGCCGACAAGACAGCCGCGCCGAAACTCATGGCGGCGCATACCCGCTTCGGCGTCGGCGATGAAGGCGCGCAGGCGCTCGAGCGGCGCGAGACTCTCGTCGAGCAGATGACGATCGAGCTTGGCGGCGAAATAGGCGCCATAGCGGGCGATAGCCGCAGAGCCAAAGGCCTCTTTCGACGCGAAATAATGATAGAAGGAGCCCTTCGGCACATTCGCCAGCGACAGGATCTCGTCGAGCCCGGTGGCGACGAAACCCTTTCTCGTCAGCGCCGCGACGCCCGCGCGCAGCAGCGCCTCTCTTGTGCCGGCATGATTGGGAGCTTGCTTCGGCGGGCGCCCGCGTTTGCGCGGCGGCAGATTGACCATTTCCATGAAATGATTTTAGACTGATCGTCTAATAAATGCAAAGGCCCGCTTTTGGGTCGAGGAGGCCCCATGACCAAATTCAAGGCCATTCGCATCGACAAGGACGCGTCCGGCTATCGCGCGGCTTTTTCGGAATTCGACGAGACGGAATTGATGGACGGCAACGTCACCGTGCGCGTCAGCCATTCCACGGTCAATTACAAGGACGGGCTGGCGATCACCGGCAAGTCGCCGGTCGTGCGCCGCTTTCCCATGATCCCCGGGATTGATTTCGCCGGGGTGGTGGAAAGCTCGACTCATCCCGAGTTCAAGCCCGGCGACGAAGTGGTCCTGAATGGCTGGGGCGTCGGCGAAACCCATTTCGGCGGCTATTCGCAAAAGGCGCGGGTGAAGGGCGACTGGCTGGTGCCGCTGCCCAAGGCTTTTACCGCCGCGCAAAGCATGGCGATAGGCACCGCCGGCTACACCGCCGCGCTCGCGGTGCTGGCGCTGGAGAAGCAGGGCATGACGCCGGATCGCGGCCCCGTGCTGGTCACGGGCGCGGCCGGCGGCGTCGGCTCGATCGCCGTTTCCCTGCTCGCCAAGGCGGGCTGGCGGGTCATCGCCTCGACAGGGCGCCCGGAAGAAGCGGATTTTCTGAAACATCTCGGCGCGGCGGAGATCATTGATCGCGCGGAGCTTTCCGCGCCCGGCAAGCCGCTCGGCAAGGAGCGCTGGGCAGCGGCGGTCGATGCGGTCGGGTCGCATACGCTGGCCAATGTTTTGGCCCAAACTGCTTACGAAGGCGCCGTCGCCGCCTGCGGCCTCGCGCAGGGCATGGACCTGCCGACCTCGGTCGCGCCCTTCATCCTGCGCGGCGTCTCCCTGCTAGGCATAGACAGCGTGATGAAGCCCAAGGCGGTCCGCCTGCAGGCCTGGGAACGCCTCGCGCGCGACCTCGACAAGGCCAAGCTGGCCGAACTCAGCACGACCATCGGCTATGACAAGGTAATCGAGACCGCAGCCCAGATCCTTGAGGGCAAGGTGCGCGGCCGCGTGATCGTCGAGATCGGCTAAGAGTCAGATCCCTTCGCCATTGCCGCTTCCGCCGCTCAAGACGGCGCGCCGCTTGCTCAGCTGCGCGCCGGCGTGATCCATGAAGGCGCGCACGCGCGCGGCATGGCGCAGGTCGGGGTGCGTCAGCAGCCAGAGTACGGCGCCCCGCCCGGCCATCGGCTCGTCGGTGCAGACCAGTTCCGGATGCTGGTCGCCGATGAAACGGGGCAGGAAGCCGATCCCGACTCCCTGCGCGATACATTGCGCGATCCCGACCGTGGTGTTGCAGCGCATCGCGATGCGGTGCGGCGGGATTTCCTTCTCGATCCAGTCGAACACGTCGACGCCGCCGAATTGCTCGTTGAAAGCGATATAGGAATGGCTCTCATCGGCCGGGTCGAAGCCGGACTCATAAAGTGTCCGGGACACATAGCGCCCCCAGACCGAGGAGCCGATGCGGCGGCCGACCAGAGTTTCCGGCGGAGCGTAGGTCGAGCGCACCGCGATGTCGGCGTCGCGACGCGAGAGGTTCAGCGGCTGGTTCGTGACCAGCACGTCGAGCTGGATATCGGGATAAGCCTTGCGAAAGCTCGCCAGGATCGGCGCGAGGACATAATTGAACAGCGCGTCATTGGTCGTGACCCGCAGCAGGCCCGAGGGCTTTTCGTCGCGCCCGGCGATGCGCCGCTCGAAATCCGTGACGTCGCGGCCCATTCGCTCGGCCAGCAGGACCATCTCCTGTCCGGCGGCGGTGGCGGCATAGCCGTTGCGCGACCGCTCGAACAATTTGGCCCCGATCATCTCCTCCAGCGCGCCAAGGCGGCGGAACACCGTGGAATGATTGAGGTTGAGCGAAGCCGCTGCGCCGACCAGCGAACCGGATTCCGCAATGCCGCGCACCAGGCGAAAATCGTCCCAACTGATCTGATTCATGCCGCCAGAATGGTTCAAATCCCAACCAAATTCAAGATTGCGCCGCACAAAAGAACGACGGGCGCCCGGTTCAGGACCTGGGAGCGGCGGCCCGGCGCAAGCGGTCATTGATCGCCTCGCCAAGACCTTCCTGCGGAATGGGCGCGACAGCGATCCGCTGCAACCCGCTGGCGTCCAGGAGCCGCAGCATCGAAAACAGATTGGCCGCCGCCTCGGTGAGGTCGCCCCGCGGCGAAAGGTCAAGGATCGTTCCGGGGGCGCCGGCAAATCGTCCGCCAAAATCGAGCCCCGCCTCGCCTTCCAGTACCTCCAGGGCGTCGAGCCGCACGCCAGCGCGCGGCGCATAATGCGAGGCGAGCTGTCCCGGCGCCACAGGCGCGTCGATTCCCTCCTCCGCCCCGGCGAGGCTTTCGCCCAATACGTGCTCGATCCCGGCGCGCGAAACGCCGCCCGGACGCAGCAGGACCGGCGCTTCGCCGAGCAGGGAAACGATTGTCGACTCGACCCCGACCGGACAGGCGCCGCCATTGAGCACAGCGTCGATTCGCCCATTGAGATCGGCCAGAACATGGGACGGCAGCGCCGGGCTGACATGGCCGGAAAGATTGGCGGAGGGCGCCGCGACCGGGCCTCCGGCCGCGGCGATCAGGCCGCGCGCCAGACCATTGGCGGGAATGCGCAGGCCGACGCTGTCGAGGCCCGCGCGCGCCAGATCGCAGACGCTCCCGCCCTGCGCCACCGGAAGCACAAGCGTCAGCGGCCCGGGCCAGAATGCGGCGGCCAGCTTTTCGGCGCGCGAATCGAAGCGGCCTTCGCGCCGCGCCTGGCCGACGTCCGCGACATGGGCGATCAGCGGATTGAAACTCGGCCGCCCCTTGGCGCGATAAATGGCGGCGACAGCGCGAGGATCCGACGCCAGCGCGCCGAGGCCGTAAACCGTCTCCGTTGGGAAGGCGACCAGGCCCCCGGCGCGCAAGATCGTTGCGGCCTCGGCGATTCCGCCCGGGCCTGCCGGCAGCAAAAGCGTATTTCGCTTGTCTTCCCTGTTCAAAACGCCAATCCTGTTTGACGCCGAAGACAAAAAATGGTTCACTTATAAACCAAATAAAAACGACGCCCGTCGCGCTTGCTCATGACATTGGCGCGCGCGTCAGGCAAGCCGAACGGAGAGGAAAGCCATGACGGATGTGGAGGTCGCGCGCAATGGCGCGGTCCTGGAGCTGACTCTGAACCGGCCCGCCAAGAAAAACGCACTGACCAACGCCATGTACCGCGCCCTGACCGTGGCCCTCCACGAGGCCGAGCGCGACCAGGGCATTGGCGCGGTGCTGATCGCAGGTTCGGGCGGCGTCTTTTCCGCCGGCAACGACATCGGCGATATCGTCGCCTCCGTCAGCGGCGGCGACATGGCGGGCGCCGATTTCATTCGCAAGATCGCCGCCTTCTCCAAGCCCCTCGTCGCGGCGGTCGATGGCCTCGCCGTCGGCGTGGGCACGACGATGCTGCTTCATTGCGACCTCATTTACGCCAGCCCAGCCGCGCGCTTCTCCCTGCCCTTCGTCGATCTCGGCCTGCTGCCGGAAGCCGGCGCCTCGCTGCTCCTGCCCCGCCGCGTCGGCATGGCCCGCGCCAGCGCCTGGCTGCTGGCGGGCGAAATCTTCGACGCCGGGGAGGCGCGCGAGGCGGGCCTGATCAACGCGATCGTGGCCCCAGACGCCCTGCTCGCCACGGCCCGGGAAAAGGCGGCCAGGCTTGCGGCCAAGCCGCGCACAGCCTTGCTCGCCGCGCGAAAATTCCTGCGCGGCGACAAGGAGGAAATCCTTGCCCGCATCGACGCCGAGCTGGAAGCCTTCCGCGCCGCGCTGGGGTCGCCGCAGGCGCAAGCTGCGCTCGCGGCTTTTCTCAACAAAGCCAAGTAAGCGGGCGCAGTCCCGGCTCGCAGAATCAAAGGGAGCGAATCATGTCCAGCCTGGCAGGCAAGACCCTGTTCATCACCGGCGCGTCGCGCGGCATTGGCCTCGCCATCGCGCTCCGGGCCGCGCGCGACGGCGCCAATGTCGCCATCGCCGCCAAAACGGCGGAGCCTCATCCCAAGCTTCCAGGCACAATCTATAGCGCCGCGCGGGAAATCGAGGACGCCGGCGGCCGCGCCCTGCCGCTGACCGTGGATGTGCGCGACGAAGACCAGGTGGCGCAGGCGCTGGCGCAGACCGCCGCCCATTTCGGCGGCGTCGACATCGTGGTCAACAACGCCAGCGCCATCGCGCTCGGCGGCAGCCAGCAGATCGACATGAAGCGCTTCGACCTGATGCATCAGATCAACGCGCGCGGCTCCTACATGACCGCCAAGCTCGCCTTTCCTTATCTCGCCATGGCGGAAAATCCTCATGTGCTGATGCTGGCGCCCCCGCTCGACATGAAGGAAAAATGGTTCGCGGCGCATACCGCCTATTCCATGGCGAAATTCGGCATGAGCCTTGCCGTGCTCGGCCTCGCCGGCGAATTCCGCCCGGCGGGCGTCGCGGTCAACGCCCTATGGCCTCGCACAACCATCGCCACGGCGGCGGTCAACAATCTGCTCGGCGGCGAGAAGCTGATGCGCGCCTCGCGCAAGCCGGACATCATGGCCGACGCCGCCCACGCCATCTTCTGTTCGCCGAGCCGCGAACTGACGGGGCAATTCCTGATTGACGACGTCATCCTCGCCGCACGGGGCGTGACGGAATTCGACGCCTATCGCGTCGATCCGACCAGCCCGCTCGCCCCGGACTTCTTTGTGCCCGACGATACGCCAGTTCCGCAGGGCGTCTCGCTCAAGCCGCTGGTTTGACGCTTGCTGTGCGCCCCGCTAACACGATGCGGGGCGTGCAGGAATTTCGAAAAGTCGAGTCGCGGACAATGGCGGTTTATACGGATGTCACGGACGAGGCTCTGTTCGCCTTTCTCGCCGATTACGAACTCGGCGAGGTCCTCTCGTTCAAGGGCATAGCCGAGGGCGTCGAGAACTCCAATTTCCTGCTCCATTGCCAGAGCGGCTTTTACATCCTCACGCTCTACGAAAAGCGGGTGAACCCGGACGACCTGCCCTTCTTCATCGGCCTGATGGAGCATCTGGCGGCGAAAAGACTGTCCTGCCCATTGCCGGTCAAACGGCGCGACGGGGCCGCGCTCGGCACGCTCGCGGGGCGCCCGGCCGCCATCGTCACCTTCCTCGACGGCGTCTCCACCCGCAAGCCGGAAGCGCTTCATTGCGCAGAGGCCGGCCGCGCCCTGGCGCAATTGCATCTCGCCGGACAGGGCTTTGCCCTGACGCGCCACAACGCGCTCTCGGTCGAACACTGGCCGGCGCTGTTCGAGTCCTCGCGCGACCGCGCCGAAGAGGTCTCGCCCGGCCTCGCGACGGAAATAGCAGCGGAACTCGACGCCCTGCGGCGCCTCTGGCCCTGCGACCTGCCGCAAGGCGTGATCCACGCTGATCTCTTTCCCGACAATGTCTTTTTCATCGGCCGGAAGCTCTCCGGCCTGATCGACTTTTATTTCGCCTGCACCGACGCGCTCGCCTATGATCTGGCGATCTGCCTCAACGCCTGGTGTTTCGAGACCGACGGGTCCTTCAACGCGACCAAGGGCCGCGCCCTGCTCCAGGGCTATCAAAGCCTGCGCCCGCTCGCGCCGACCGAGCGCGACGCCTTGCCCGTTCTCGCCCGTGGCGCCGCCATGCGCTTCCTGCTCACCCGGCTCTATGACTGGCTGAACGTGCCCCCGGGGGCGCTGGTGCGGCCCAAGAACCCGCTCGAATATCTCGACAAATTGCGTTTCCACCAGACCATCGAACGCGCCGCCGAATATGGGCTGGGCGAGTGACCCGCCGCGTCGCGATCTGGACCGACGGCGCCTGTTCCGGCAACCCGGGCCCGGGCGGATGGGGCGCCATCCTGACCTTCAACGGCGCCGAAAAGGATTTTTGCGGCGGCGAGCCCGCCACGACCAACAACCGGATGGAGCTGCTCGCCGCCATTTCGGCGCTCGAGACCCTGACGCGCCCCTGCGCGGTCGATCTCCACACCGATTCTCAATATGTGCGGCAGGGCGTGACGTCCTGGATGCATAACTGGAAGCGCAACGGCTGGCGCACCGCCGACAGGAAGCCGGTGAAGAACGAGGATTTGTGGAAACGGCTCGACGAGGCGGCCAACCGTCACGACGTCGCCTGGCATTGGGTCAAGGGCCATGCGGGCGACCCGATGAACGAACGCGCCGACGCTCTGGCGCGCGCGGGCATGGCGCCCTATCTGAAGGGCGCAAAACAAGGATCGGGCGCGTAAGTTCGAGCGGACCTTGCCTCCCTGCCACCCTGTTTGCTAAAGATGCCGTGAAAATTCGCATGATTGCGGCGGGGGCGGCACAAGAGCGGAACGATGATGGCCAAAGCGATGATCGCCTCGATACGTCCTATTTTCCTTTTTGCAGGTTTTTTCCTGGCTTTCTCGGCCTTTTCGGGCGGAGCGCGCGCGCAGGTCTGCAATGAAGACCTCGCCGTCTTCGGCAAGCAGCGCAATTCGGAAATCGAGTCCCTGAACTCGATTTCCAAGGCGCATGACAACAAGCTCGATCCGATCGCCGCCTGTCCGCATCTGCGCAAGATGAAGGAGATCGAGGCGAAAATGGCCGCCTATATGGTCAAGAACAAGGACTGGTGCAATATTCCGGACGATTTCCTGAATAATTTCAAGGCCAACAGCGAACGCACGACCAAGATTGCCGAACAGGCCTGCGCGCTGGCCGCCAAGGCGAAGCAGATGCAGCAGAACGGCGGCGGCGGCATCGGCAACCTGCCGCCCCCGCCCAAGCTGCCCGCAGGACCGCTCTGAGCCATGCCCGCGCCGTCGCTCGACGCCGGCGCTTTGCCGGACGCGCATCCGGCAAGCCTCTGGCGACGCCTTCCCGCAAGCTGGCAACCCTATGTCCAGCTCGCGCGGCTGGATCGCCCCGCCGGCTGGCAATTGCTGCTCGCGCCCTGCCTCTCCTCGACCTGCCTTGCGACAATCTATCGTCTCCAAGCGCCGAATTACCTGCTGCTCCTGCTGTTCTTCATCGGCGCCGTCGCCATGCGCGGCGCGGGATCGACCTTCAACGACCTGATCGACCGCGAGATTGACGCCCGGGTCGAGCGCACGCGCGGACGCCCGTTGCCCTCGGGCCGGGTCAGCCCGCGCGCCGCGGCGATCTTCATGCTGACCCAGGCGCTCGTCGGCCTTCTGGTCCTGCTGTCGTTCAATTCCTTCGCCATTCTGCTCGGCCTGTGTTCGCTGATTCCGGTGGCGATTTATCCCTTTTTGAAGCGCTTCACGTCCTGGCCCCAGGCCGCGCTCGGCCTCGCCTTTTCATGGGGCGCGCTGATGGGCTGGGCTGCGCAGACCGGCGGACTGTCGGCGCCGGCGATCTGGCTTTACCTGTCCGGCGTCGCGTGGACGATCGGCTATGACACCATTTACGCCATTCAGGACCGCAAGGACGACGTCAGCGCGGGTGTGAAATCCACCGCGCTACTTTTTGGCGACCATCTGTCCCTCGCGGTGGCCCTGTTCTATCTCGCCGCGGTGCTCTGCGCGGAAATCGCGCTCATTTCCGTTGGCGCCGGTCTCGTGGCGCATCTCGGCCTGCTCGCCTTCGCGGGGCATCTGGTCTGGCAGATCCGCCGGTTGGACAACGCCGACGAGGCCCTGGCGCTGAAATTGTTCCGCTCCAACGGCCCCGCGGGCTTCCTGCTCTTCACAGGCCTGTTCGGCGAGAACCTGCTGTTCTATCTCGTCAGGTAAACGGCTTCACTCGTAGCAGACGATCTCTCGTTCGCCGCGATGAACCGCCGTCACGCGCCCCTTGGCGCCACACAGGCGTCGCGCCGAGATCATCGAGCGGCGGCCTTTGAGCGGCCAGCCGCGCCGGCGCGGCTTGACCTCGCCGGCCTCGACCTCGCCGAAGCGGCGGCCAACCACAGCGTCGCCGCCGCTCGCGCTGCGGGTCAGGCGCGGCAGGCGGAAGAAATTCGCCCAGGACAGCCAGTCCCGGCTGATGTCCGCTTCATTTTCCGATTCCGCGAGCACCACGTCCAGGTCGGCGTCGGCATGCACCAGGGCGATGCGATAGACGAAGCCGCGCGCGGCCTCATAGACGCTGAGGGCGACGCCGCGAAAGCTTGGCGCCGGCAGGCAGAACCGCATTTTCACGCCGCCGACGCGGCGGTCGATGGCGATCGCGTCGGCCGAAATGCTGATCTCGCGCTGGCCATTGTCTGCGCGCGGATCGGCGGCGACGAGGCGTGTCATTGGCGCGGCGGGGGATGTGACCATGTCGGGCTCCTGCGGGAATTTTCCGCTGTTGGCCCATCTTTCGCCGCGACTCGCCTCAACCCTGCTAAGGAAATAGGCGGCATTTTAGTCAAACCGCTCTGGTCGGCGGCAGGTCCAATCCCGAGTTAGCCGGATTGTTCAAATTGTCGGCAACCGTGCGGAAAACGCTCGGAAAACGCGGCATTTCGCAGGTGCAAAATTTCTTGCGCTGCGACGAACGGGCGTTTACACGATAGCAAGTCTCCTTGATCAGGGTCGCGATTTGTCCGGTCTGTCCGCCTTTGCCCCGCTTCTGCCTCGCGTCGAGGCAATTGTGCGCGAGGCCGGAGACATTGCGCTGGATTATTTCCGCCACGGCGCGGCGACCCACGCCGAAGTGACCCACAAGAGCTGCGGCTCTCCGGTGACCGAGGCCGATCTTCGCGTCGACCAATTCCTTCACGACCGCCTGCTCAGTCTCGCCCCCGGATTCGGCTGGCTTTCCGAAGAAACCGCCGATTCGCCTGACCGGCTCGGACGCGAGGCGGTTTTCGTGGTCGATCCCATTGACGGCACCCGCGGTTTCGCGGCCGGCGACCCCTGCTTTTCGGTCTGCGTCGCCCTGGTGGTGGGCGGCCGGCCCTGTTTCGGCGTCGTCCGCGCCCCCGCGCTCAATCAGACCTTTGTCGCGGCGGCTGGCGGCGGCGCGCGCTGCAATGGCGTCCCGATCTCGGTCTCGAACCGCCGCGAACTTGCCGGCGCGCGCCTCTCTGTCCCGGAAGCGGTGGCCGAGGATCTGCGGCGCTCCGGGCTTTCCTTCCTGCAGCAGCCGCGTCTGCCCTCGCTCGCGATGCGCCTTCTGCGCGTCGCCGACGGCGATCTCGACGCGGCGCTGGCGCGGCAGAATTCATATGATTGGGATATTGCCGCCGCAGATCTCATCCTTCATGAAGCTGGCGGCGTGCTGACTGATTTTTCCGGCCGGACCCCATTGTACAACCAGCCCGAACCAAAACATCCCGCGCTGGCCGCGGGACCGCCCGGCCTCCAGGCCGATTTGATCCGCGCTGCGCGCGAAGGAGAGGCCAGGGCCCGGCGAGGGTCCGCCCAAAAGCTTCCCCACGCGCGCCCCGCCCTAGACGTGAAGGACTGAGCGAATGAGCCATGAAGTCGAGCCCAAGCAGTTGCTGCATCTGGTTTTTGGCGGCGAGCTGAAGAATCTCGAAACCACCGATTTCAAGGACCTGTCCAAGATCGACCTGGTCGGCATGTATCCCGATTTCCAGAGCGCCCACGCCGTCTGGAAGGCCAAGGCGCAATCGACCGTGGATAATGCGCAGATGCGCTATTTCATCGTCCACATGCACCGCGTGCTCGACCCCTCGGACGATTGAGAGAACTCGTCCCGCCGCCCTGATTCCACGCGAACGCGCGGCGGGCTCTCGCTATTTTCTCCGGCCTGCGCTATCTGTCGCCTGCAAGAACGGCGGAAGCGCGCCGGAGCGCGGTTTTTTACGCCTTCGCCGCCTTTCGGCCCGAATGGCTCGGCAATGTCGCCGGAATGCCGCGACTCCCCGCCATCCAAATCCGTCAGCTGAGCACAAGACCAGGCCGCGATGAGTTCTGCCGTGTTTCTGCCCGTTTACCGCGCCGCCGCCAACGGCCTTGCGCCGTTCAGCGGCCTGTTCCTGTGGCGGCGCGGGCAAAAGGGCAAGGAAGACCTCGCCCGCATCGGCGAGCGCCGCGGATTCGCCGAATTGCCGCGCCCGGAAGGCCGCCTCGCCTGGCTGCATGGCGCGAGCGTCGGCGAGGGCCTTGCTTTGCTGCCGCTGGTCGAGAGGCTGACCGGCAAGGGATTCCACGTCCTTGTCACGACGGGCACCGTCACCTCCGCCCGCATCCTCGGCGAAAGACTGCCGCAAGGCGCAACCCATCAATTTTCGCCGCTGGACGCGCCGCCCTTCATCACGCGCTTCCTCGACCATTGGCGGCCTGATCTGTTCATCCTCGCTGAGTCCGAGATCTGGCCCAATACGCTTTGCGCCGTCCATGCGCGCGACATCCCCATCACCCTTGTCAACGCCCGGCTGTCGCCGCGCTCCTTCGCGCGCTGGCGGCGCTTTCCCGGCTTCATTTCGGCGCTGCTCGGCAAGATCGACCTATGCCTCGCCCAGAGCCAGGACGACGCCGCCCGCCTCCTGCAACTGGGCGCGCCCCGCGTCGACGCCATCGGCAACCTGAAATATGACGTGGAGCCGCCGCCCGCCGACCCGGCGCGTCTTGTCGAACTCTCCCGACAGATCGGCCCGCGCCAGATCTGGATCGCGGCCTCGACCCATCCCGGCGAAGAACCGCTCGCGCTTCAGGCGCACAAGGCGCTGGCGCAACGCTTTCCAGGGCTCCTGACGGTTCTCGTCCCGCGTCATCCCCATCGCGGCGCGGAGATCGCCGCCGAGGCCGAGGCCGCCGGCCTCGAAGCGGCCCTGCGCTCGCGCGGCGATCCCATCACGCGCTCGACGCAGGTCTATATCGGCGACACCATTGGCGAGATGGGCCTGTTCTACCGCCTGTCGAGCGTGATTTTCATGGGCAAGTCGCTGGCCGGCCACGGCGGCCAGAATCCCATCGAGCCGGCCAAGCTCGGCTCGGCGATCCTGCACGGCCCTCATATCGGCAATTTCATCGATGTCTATGACGCGCTGGACAGCCAGGGCGGCGCCGTCGCGGTCAAGGACGCCGAAGATCTCGCCCGCCAGCTACAGGCCTTGTTCGACGATCCGGTCTATCTGCGCCGCACCGCCGAGGCCTCCCGCCGCATTGTCGGCGAACTCGGCGGCGCCGCCGACAAAATCATGCTGGCGCTCGAACATTATATCGCCCAGATGATTGTATCAGAGCAGTAGGGCTTCTAGATTTAAGCATCTGACATAGCGAGGTCCCATGCGCGCGCCGGATTTCTGGTGGTCCGCCAAGCCCGGCCTGTTCGGGCGGGCGATGACCGCTGTTCTGACGCCTTTCGCCGCGCTTTACGGTCGCGCGGCGGCGCGACGGATGGCGCGTCCCGGCTCTCGCATCAGCGCCCCGGTGATCTGCATCGGCAATTTCGTCGTCGGGGGCGCCGGCAAGACGCCAACCGCGCTGGCCGTGGCCAAATGGCTGAAACGGGCGGGCGAAACGCCCTATTTCCTTTCGCGCGGCTATGGCGGGGCGCTGAGCGCGGACGGCGCAGCCCATCTCGTCGATCAGCGCCGCCATTGCGCCGCCCAGGCCGGCGACGAGCCGCTCCTGCTGGCGCGGGTCGCCCAGACCGTGGTGGCGCGCGACCGGCCGACCGGA
Organism: Rhodoblastus sp. 17X3; assembly: GCF_030056575.1. Taxonomy (GTDB): domain Bacteria; phylum Pseudomonadota; class Alphaproteobacteria; order Rhizobiales; family Beijerinckiaceae; genus Rhodoblastus. The sequence continues at coordinate 25,903 of NZ_JASHHX010000014.1, forward strand.
GCCATGCTGGCCCTGGCTGGAGGCGCCAGCCTGATCGTGATGGACGATGGCCTGCAAAACCCCAGCCTTCGCCGCGATTTCACTCTGGCCGTCATCGATGGCGGGGTGGGCTTCGGCAATGGCCGACTGCTGCCCGCCGGCCCCTTGCGCGCACCGATAGAGCTACAGCTTCAGCATAGTTCGGCGGCTCTGGTGATCGGAGAGGGCGAAGCGGGACGCGCCGCCGCCGCCCTGTTCGAAACCACCGGCAAGCCGGTCTTCCATGGCCGGCTGGCGCCTGACGCCAACGCCGCCTTGCGGATGCTTGGCGCGCGGGTCGTGGCTTTCGCGGGCATCGGACGACCGCAGAAATTTTTCGATTCGCTTCAGGCCTGCGGCGCGCGCCTCGTCGCGCGCCATGGCTTCCCGGACCATTACGCCTATCGGCCGTCCGATATCGCTGCGCTGCAGCGGCAGGCCGAGGCGCTCGACGCTCTGCTGGTGACGACGGAAAAGGACATGGTCAAGATCGCGCCCTTTCTCGCGAAACTGCGCGGGGACCTGCCGCAGCCCGAGGCGCTACCCGTGACGCTCGTCGTCGAAGAAGCCGAGGACTTGCGCCAACTCCTGCTCGACGTCCTGACGAAATTTCGAGGCGCGGGGCGGCTCATCGGCCCGATGAGCCTGTAAGGCTCAGGCTTTCGGCGGCAGCAGGCCGAGCTGGCGCAGCCTCGCCAGTTTCGCCTCCGGTCCGGCATAGGGCTCCTGGCGATCGACGCTCCAGTAGCGCAATTCCTCGATCGGAACATGCGCCCCGGTCGCGGCGCAGACGACATAGGCGCCGGGCTTTCTGATCTTGAAATCGCCGTCGAGATATTCGACTTCGGCCGGCCCGCTGAGCGGGACGCGGCGATCAATGCGGTTCATCGGCCCAATCCGTTCTGCCCCGCATTTTTTTCGGGGGTTTTACCGATGTATCGCCATTGGCCGCGCGGTTCAATCCCGAAAGGCGCGCGCGACGCGAGCCCGCGACGAACGGAGAAGGTTGCCTCTCATGTTATTTCTGTTATTCTCGATATATGGATGAATTAGCAGCTCTCAGAGCCCTTGGCGCCCTGTCGCAGCCGACCCGGCTGCAATGTTTCCGCCTGCTCGTCACGCGCGAGCCGGACGGCGTTCCCGCCGGCGAACTGGCGCGGCTGGTTGGCGTGCCGCAAAATACGCTATCGACGCATCTTGCGATCCTCGCCAACGCCGGTCTGGTCCATGGCGAGCGACATAGCCGCTCGATCATCTACCGCGCCAATTTCGATCGCCTCCGCGAGCTGGTCCTCTTCCTCCTCAAGGATTGCTGCGGCGGCCGCGCCGAACTCTGCGCGCCGCTGATCGCCGACCTCTCCCCCTGCTGTCCGGCAAAAGAGCCCGTCCAGGAGACCACCCATGACTGATCGCGTCTTCAATGTCCTGTTCCTCTGCACCGGCAACACCGCCCGTTCGATCCTGGCCGAAAAAATTCTCGCCAAGGACGGCGAGGGAAAATTCCGCGCCTTTTCCGCCGGCAGCCAGCCGAAGGGCACCGTCAATCCCTTCGCGCTGAAGGTTCTCGAAGGCTTCGGCTATCCGACCGATGGGACCCGTTCGAAAAGCTGGAACGAATTCGCCGGCGAGGACGCGCCGAAAATGGATTTCGTCTTCACGGTCTGCGACAACGCCGCCGGAGAAGCCTGCCCCTATTGGCCCGGCCAGCCGATGACCGCGCATTGGGGCGTCGAAGACCCGGCCGCCGTCGAGGGGAGCGATATCGAAAAGGAGCGCGCCTTTGTGACCGCGTTCCGCTACCTCCGAAACCGCATCTCCGCCTTTGTCGCCATCCCGGTCGAGCGGCTCGACCGTCTGACCTTATCGGGCCGACTGAACGGGATCGGCCGGATGGAGGGCGCGACCACGCCCGCCGCCGCGCCTTCAACGCCTCGCTGAACACGGGCCCGCAGGGGCGTCGGAGTGAATTCATGTCGACATTCGAACGTTATCTCAGCCTGTGGGTGGCCCTGTGCATCGTCGCGGGCGTCGCGCTCGGGCATTTCTTCCCCAACACCTTTCAACTGATCGGCGCAGCGGAAATCGCCAAGGTCAACCTGCCGGTCGCCGCGCTGATCTGGCTCATGATCATACCGATGCTGGTGAAAATCGATTTCTCCGCCCTCGCGCAGGTTAAGGAACATTGGCGCGGCATTGGCGTGACGCTTTTCATCAATTGGGCGGTCAAGCCCTTCTCGATGGCGCTGCTCGGCTGGCTGTTCATCGGCGGGATATTCCGCCCCTATCTGCCCGCCGATCAGATCGACAGCTATATCGCCGGGCTGATCCTGCTCGCGACGGCGCCCTGCACCGCCATGGTGTTCGTCTGGAGCAATCTGTCCCGGGGCGAGCCGCTGTTCACGCTGAGCCAGGTGGCGCTCAATGATCTCATCATGATCATCGCCTTCGCGCCGATTGTCGGCCTGCTGCTCGGCCTGTCGGCGATCACCGTGCCGTGGGCGACGCTTTTCCTGTCCGTCGCGCTCTATATCGTGGTTCCCGTCCTCTTCGCGCAGGTCTTGCGGCGCGCTCTGCTCGCGCGCGGCGGGGAGTCCGCCATCGCATCCTTGCTCAGGCGGCTTCAGCCTTTGTCGCTGCTGGCCCTGCTGGCGACTCTCGTCCTGCTGTTCGGCTTCCAGGGCCAGCAGATACTGGCGCAGCCTCTGGTGATCGCCATGCTCGCCGCGCCGATCCTGATCCAGGTCTATTTCAACGCCGGCCTCGCCTATCTCCTCAACCGCGCGACGGGCGAAGCCCATTGCGTCGCCGGCCCATCCGCGCTGATCGGGGCCAGCAACTTTTTCGAGCTCGCGGTGGCCGCGGCGATCAGCCTGTTCGGCTTCCATTCCGGCGCCGCGCTGGCGACAGTGGTCGGCGTTCTGATCGAGGTCCCCGTCATGCTGTCTGTGGTCAAGATCGTCAATGCGACGCGCGGCTGGTATGAGTCGGGTTCCGCCGTACGGCAACGCGATTCCGCAAGTTCTTGCGCCAAGGCTTTGGGGTTAAAATGAAAAACAGCATTGTTCATCACATCAGGAAGAGCCGCCGCCTTGATTAAACCGGACGAGTCCCTGCCGAACATTGACGAGGCCTGTTTCCAGTCCATTGACGAAACCCGCCTGCGCGCTCCGCCGCATCAGGCTCACGCTCCTCGGATCCTGCTGCTTTACGGCTCGCTTCGTCCGCGCTCCTTCAGCCGCCTGATGAGCGAGGAAGCCGCGCGGATCCTGCGCCGCCTCGGCGCGGAAACGCGCACCTTCAATCCCAGCGGCCTGCCGCTGCCGGACGATTCCGGGGCGGACCATCCCAAGGTTCAGGAATTGCGCGATCTCGTCACATGGTGCGAGGGAATGGTCTGGTGCTCGCCTGAACGACATGGCGCGATGACGGCGATCATGAAGGCTCAGATCGACTGGATCCCGCTCAGCCTCGGCGCCGTTCGCCCGACGCAGGGCAAGACGCTGGCGATCATGCAGGTCTGCGGCGGCTCGCAGAGCTTCAACGCCCTCAACCAGATGCGCATTCTCGGCCGCTGGATGCGCCTGATCACGATCCCCAATCAATCTTCCGTCGCCAAGGCCTTCATGGAATTCGACGACCATGACCGGATGAAGCCCTCGTCCTTTTACGATCGCGTCGTGGATGTGATGGAGGAGCTGGTGAAATTCACTTTGCTGACGCGGGACTGCGCGGCCTATCTGGTCGACCGCTATTCCGAACGGAAGGAAAGCGCCGAGGAATTGTCGAGACGGGTGAACCAAAGGTCGATTTGAGCCGGCGCGGCCATTCAGATCCCGAATCCCGAATCTGGCTCTGTCGCCGAATCGCCGCCATCGGGACCAAGCTCCGCCAGCCTCGGATGGCGGACCAGCGTGACCGTGCATGGCGCCTGGGCGCCTATCCGCGCCGCAACCGGGCCGATGGTGCGCCGAACGGGCGAACCGGCGCCGATCACGATCTGATCGACATGGTTTTCGCGGGCGAAGTCGATCAGCGCCGCCGCCGGATCGCTCGCCTCAAGCACATGGGCCGTGACCTGCGCGGCTGGAAGGCTCAGACCCGCCGCCCATTGGCGCACCTCGACCAGCCGCCGAACATGGAGATTGCGGCCTAACTCGTCCTGGGCGCTGTCGATGCGCAGCCGACTGGTCTTGATGATATTGACGCAGGCGAGCCGCGCGCCCGGCGCTGTGGTCATGATCCGGCCGACCGTCTCTCGCAACACATCGCCCAACGCGGCATTGACTTCGCTGAGATCCACCGCCGCCATGACGATGGGCGCCGCCGCCTGCCGCGCGGCCATGCTGCGGGGGTGGCGCGTCGGCGCGAATTTCTGCGCCCACCAGCGCCGTCGCGCCGTCAGCCAGGAATCGGCCCGGCGCTTTTCCGAGCGTTCGGTCAGGCGGATCTGCTCAGGCGTCGCGATATCCAGCGCAAGTTGGGCGGCGGTGGGGTAGCGCTTGTCCGCCTCCGGCTCCAGGCAATGCAGGATCACCTCCTGCAGCCAGGGCGGGCAGGCCGGGTTGTAGCGGATCGGCGGCTCGGGATCGCGCCAGAGCCTGCGCGCCAGCGCGCGCCTCTGGCGCGGCGCTCCGAAAGGCCGCACCCCGGTGAGAAGATAATAGAGCACCACGCCCAGCGAGAAAATGTCGCTGCGCGGATCGCCGCGGTCGCGACCGATCTGCTCCGGCGACAGATAGGGGCCCGTGCCGAGCGGCAGGCGGAATTCCTCGGCCAGCAGGTCCGGCAGCAGGTCGTGGCGCGAGAGGCCAAAATCGATCAGCGCGACTTCGCCGCTCGCCCGGCGCATGATGTTCGAGGGTTTGATGTCGAGATGGATGACGTTCTGGCTGTGCAGGTCGGCCAGCGCCCGGGCGACGCCGACGCCGATCTCGACCACTTCGTCGACCGGCAGCGGCGCGTCGTCTATCTTCTCAAGCAGCGATTCGCCCTCGATCAGCTCCATCACGATATAGGGCTGGCGGGTGAAATCGCCCGAGGCGATGAATTTGGGCGCATGCGGTCCCTGGAGCAGAGGCAGAATCATCTGCTCCATCTCGAAACTGACGATGGCGGTGGCGTCATCGCCGTCCTGAACGATCGGCGCCTTGAGAATCGCCGGAGGCGACATATCGTCGCGCGTCACGCGCCAGAGATGCGCCATGCCGCCGATATGCATGCGCTCGACCAGGCGAAAGCCGTCGATGACGTCGCCGTGGCGCAGATCGGAAAAGGCGGGTCTCTCCGTCGAAATGGCGCGTCTCCCTTTCGTCAATCTAGACCGCGGGCCATCGCGGCGACAAGCGCGCATCGGGCCGGATGGCCCCATCCGGCCCCTCGGGCGCCCCGAAATGCTTATTTTACCGAAAGGAGAGGGGCTGGTTCGGCAAAAACGGGTTTCCCTTTTGCCTCCGGCGATTTAGAACAACGCGGCATTTTAAGGGGAGGCTTTTCATGACGCCGCAGAAGATTCTCGTCGCCCAGGGCGGCGGCCCGACCGCCGTCATCAACCAGTCGCTCGCGGGCGTCGTGCTGGAAGCACGCAAATTCGCCAGCGTCAGCAAGGTCTATGGCGCCCATCACGGCGTGCGCGGCATCATAGACGAAGACCTGCTCGATCTGACGCAGGAGACCAGCCACAATCTCGAAATGGTGGCCAATACGCCCTCCTCCGCGCTCGGCTCCACCCGCGACAAGCCGGACGCCAAATATTGCCACGAGATCTTCAAGGTCCTGCAGGCGCATGAAATCGGCGCCTTCTTCTATGTCGGCGGCAATGATTCCTCCGACACGGTGCGCATCGTCGCGGAAGAGGCCATCAAGGCCAACTATCCGCTGCGCTGCGTCCATATTCCCAAGACCATCGACAATGATCTGGTCGGCAACGACCATACCCCCGGCTTTCCCTCGGCGGCGCGTTTCGTCGCCCAGGCCTTCGCCGGCGCCAATCTCGACAACGCCGCCCTGCCCGGCGTCTATGTCGCGGTGGTGATGGGGCGCCACGCCGGCTTCCTGACGGCGGCTTCGGCGCTCGGCAAGAAATTCCCCGAGGACGGCCCGCATCTCATCTACGTGCCGGAGCGCGTGTTCGACATCGACAAGTTCCTGGCCGACGTCAAGCGCACCTATGAGCGCCTCGGACGCTGCGTGATCGCTGTCTCCGAGGGCATCCATGACGCCGCCGGAGCGCCGATCATCACCAAGCTCGCCGAACAGATCGAGCATGACGCCCACGGCAATGTCCAGCTTTCGGGCACGGGCGCGCTCGCCGACCTGCTCTGCGAGGAGATCAAGAACAAGCTGAAGATCAAGCGCGTGCGCGGCGACACCTTCGGCTATCTGCAGCGCTCCTTCATCGGCTGCGTCTCCGACGTGGACCAGCGCGAAGCGCGCGAGGTCGGCGAAAAGGCCGTGCAATACGCCATGTGGGGCGACCGCAACGGCTCGGTGTCGATCAAGCGCACCGGCTATTATTCGGTCGATTACGAATTAGTTCCGCTCGAAAGCGTCGCCGGCAAGACCCGCGTGATGGAAGACGAGCTGATCTCGCCCTGCGGCACCGATGTCACCGACGCCTTCCGCCTCTATCTGCGGCCGCTGCTGGGCTCCGGCATGCCCGACGCCTTCCGCTTGCGCCCGAACAAGGTCGCCAGGGTTCTGCACAAAAGCTGACATGGCGGATCAAGCAGGCGTGGCGAATCGTCCAGAAGACAAGGGCCCGGCCGGGGTCGGCGCTTTCCTTTTGAACGATCTGGCTCCGGCGTTCTGGACGCCGGAGCTCCAGAGCGAGGAAAGCCGCTGGTGGCCCCATGTGCCCTTCGCTTTCTGGCTCGTCGCCGCGGCGCGGCCCCGGAGCCTTGTCGAACTGGGGACAGATCGCGGCGTGTCCTACACGGCCTTTTGCGAGGCGGCGCGGCGGCTGGAACTCGACGCGCGGTTTTTCGCGGTCGACAACTGGCTGGGCGATGAAGACGCGGGCGAAGAGAAAACAGGCAATACGCGCCAGAAGGTTTTCGAGACCTTCAAGGCCTTCCATGACCGCCGCTATGCAAGCTTTTCACAATTGGTCCGCGCGGACTTCGACGCGGCGCACGACGCTTTCCTCGACGGCTCGATCGACCTGCTGCATATCGACGGGCCGCAGGATTATGACGCGGCGCGCGCCATCTACGACCTGTGGAAAGGCAAGCTGTCGCCGCGCGGCGTCATCCTGCTCCACGGGGTCCGGCGCGCCGGCGAGAATTTCGGCGTCGGCCGACTATTTGGCGAACTCGCCGGCGGCGCGCCGCATTTCGAATTCCGGCACGGCGACGGGCTCGGATTGATCGCCACCGGGCCGCAACCGCCGGAGTCCATCGCCGCCTTGTGCGGATTGAACGAGGACCGGGACGCCATCCTGCGCGAACGCTTCGAATTTCTCGGTGGACGCTGGCAGGAGCGCGAGATCGCCTTCAGCCTGATGCGGCAATTCGACGACGATATCGCGGCCATGAACCCGGATGATCAGCGCATCCGATTGCCGATCCATAAAAGATTGGCGAAAAGCGTTCAGAAGACGATAGACAACCCAATGCGCCACTTCAAAAAAGGCAATTCCGAAGCCTGATGTCCAGACGCAAGCAAAGCGAAGCTCCCGCTCCGCAGACGGGACCGGACTATTGCTACCTTCGCCTTCCGATCGACGCGCGGCGCGGCGCCGCCGAGCCGCGGCCGAAGATCGGCGTCTTCATCCATGCCTATTACGAGCAGGAAATTACGGCGCTTCTGCCTTACCTTGCCCATATCGGCGCGCCTTTCGAGATTTTCATCACCACCGATTCCGAGAGCAAGAAGGCCTTCCTGCTCGAAACGCTACAGCCTGTCCATGGCGACGCGGTCACGGTGGGCGTTTTCGACAATCGCGGCCGCGACATCGCGCCGAAATATGTCGGCTTCCATGACGAGCAGCTCGCCTGCGATCTCGTCCTGCACCTGCACACCAAAAAATCGCTGCATGACACCAAACTGGCCGACTGGCGGCGTTTCATGCTCGATTGCCTGATCGGCTCGCCCGAAATCTGCGACGGAGTCCTTGGCCTCTTCACGAAAAATCCGAAACTCGGCGTCGTCGCCCCCCGGATTTTCCCCGCCGTTCATCCGGCGGTGAAATGGGGAAAAAATTACTGCAAGACGGTCTATCTAGCGCGACGCATGGGCGTGCGGCTCGAACGCGCGACGCAGATCGATTTTCCCGCCGGCTCCATGTTCTGGGCGCGCTCGGCGGCGCTCCGCCCAATCCTGGATCTCGGCCTCGGCTTCGGCTCTTTCGAGGCGGAAGGCGGGCAGGTCGACGGCACGACCGCCCATGCGGTCGAGCGGCTGATCTTCTATTCGGCGGATCGCGCCGGCTATCGCTCGCTCCATGTCGGCTCCTCCGGCGACCCGGAAGAGTTCGAAAAATTGATCGAAGCGGAGGACCTGGAACAGGGCTGGGTCAAGACAAGCTTGAAATGAAGGCGCGCGGGGCCGCGCCGCTGCAAAACGTCAAAGCCGGAGGCCGGACGATTCTGACCACGCTCGCCGATATCTGGGTCATCCTGAAATCCGGGGCGTTCCGCCATGCGGATTACGCCTGGCTGCATCTCTCGTCGCGTTATCTGGCGCCGCTCGCCTTGCTCCATTACATGGCGATCGGCGAGAAGCGCGGTTTGCGGCCGACGCCGTTCTTCGATCCGGTCTATTTCGGCGAGCGCCGTCCCCGACGCGATGGCGGCAATCTCTTTGCGGGTTTTTTGCGCGCTCCGCGCGGCGCGCCTGCCTGCCGGGAATTTGACGAGGACTGGTATGTCGCCCAACACCCGGAGGCGAGCCGCGCCTCGTCGCCCTGGGCCGCGTTCATGCGCCATGGCCTGGCCGAGTTGCAAGATCCGGCGCCGGACGTCTCTCTCGCCTTCGTGGCGCAAGCCTATCGCGGCCGCAACAAGCGCCTCGCGCGCACCCTGATGAAAGTTTTCGAAAGGCGGCGGGGCGACGGCAGGCTCTCCTGCGTGTTGCGCCTCGCCGATCTCAAGGCGAACCAGGCCGCCTTTCACGACAGTATCGTCCTGCTGTCGATGGTGGACGGCCCCGTGAAAAGGCCCTGCCTCGTCTTCGTCCAGACCAATGGCGAGCATGCGGCGGCGCTGCATGACCCCTCCCGGGGTTATGACCTGCTGCTGAACTATTATCAGCCGCCAAAAGCGCCGCCCCTCGAGGCTGAATTCGTCTTCGCCCAGAACGGAACCAAGACCACGGCGATCTGGAAGCTTCTGACGGAACGGCCCGATATATTCCAGGCCTATGACCACGTGCTGTTCCTCGACGACGACATCGCCATCGCGCCCCCGCGCCTGAACGAGTTTTTCGCCATGATGAAGATGCATGGGCTCGACCTCGCGCAACCGGCGCTCGCCGCCGGCTCCTATGGCTCCTTTCCGGCCCTGTTCCAAAAGGAAGGCTCGCCGGGGTTCCGGCTGGTGAATTATGTCGAGATCATGATGCCCGCCTTGTCGCGCCGGGCGCTGCTCGCGACGCGGGAGTGCTTCGCGCAGGGAATCAGCGGCTTCGGCGTCGACGCCCTGGTCGGAGACAAGGTTCATCGCCTGTTCGGCCCGCATATCGCCGTAATCGATTCCGTGACCGCGCGCCACGATCGCCCGATCGATCTCGACGGCGGCCCGCTCTATCGCTATTTATCAGCCAACGGCATTGATCCTGGCGTCGAGATGTGGACCATTCTCGCCGAAAACGGGCTGGAACACGGCCTCAGGGAAACGGACCCGGACGCGCATTGAAGGCCTATTACATCAATCTCGACCGCGCGGCGGAGCGTCGCTCCCATATGGAGCAGGCGCTACAGGGCGTCGATCACGAGCGCGTGGCCGCAATCGACGGCCGGTTGCAGCCGCCAACCGGACAGGGCCTGTCCCGCTTCGAGATCGCCTGCCTCGAAAGCCATCGCGAAGCCTGGAAGCGGTTTCTGGCCACGTCCGACGCCTATGCCTGTTTCCTCGAAGACGACGTGCATTTCTCTCCGGATTTCGCCGGTTTTGTCGCACAAGACGGCTGGATTCCCGCCGACGCCCATGCGGTCAAGCTCGACAGCTATTTCAATCGGGTCATGCTGGGCGCCCCGGCGCAGGCGCCGCTGGGCCGCAAGCTGGCGCTGCTCCATACGCGCCACGAAAGCTGCGCGACCTATATCCTGAGCCGGCGCGGCGCCGCGATTTTCCTGCGCCTGACGGAAAACCCGAAGCTGCCGGTGGATTACATCGTCTTTCCCGAAGACCCCGTCGGCCAGAAGCTCCGGCTCTACCAGCTCACGCCCGCAGTCGCGATCCAGGACCAGCTCTATCTGCGCCATTATGCGCGCGGCCATAGTTTCCAGAGCGACATCAGCAAGCTCGACGCGCCCAAGGCCGAAAGCGGCAAGCGCGGCGCGCTGTTCACGCTGAAGCGCGAAGCCGTTCGGCTCTATCGCCAGATTTTCAAGGCGAAACGCTATCTGGTCAACCGGCTGGCGCGCGGCCTGAAGCCCGAAATCGTGCCGTTCCAGTAAAGGCCGCTTTCGGCTCTCACCAGCCGAGAAACAGGCGCTCGGCGAGAAATTCCGGCAGGCCGGCGGCGAAGATTTTGCGCGCGGCGTCGTTCACGTCATAATTCACGCGAATGAAGTTCAGCGTACCGCGCAAATCGTCATAGAGCGCGAAGGACGCCAGCGGATTGCCGTCGCGCGGCTGGCCCACCGAGCCGAGCACCGCGAGCCAGCGGCGGCTGCGCGCCAACGGCGTCGGCAGATTGGCCGTCGGCGCGAAGAAGATCGGCGCCTTGCCGGGGGTGACATGATAGAGTTGCGGCCGGTGGACATGGCCGCAGAAGGTCACATGCGCATTGACCGCGTTCAGAGAGCGCTCGGCGGTGTCGATGCCGGTGACATAAATGAAACGCTCCGGCGCGCTGGCGTCGCCGTGGACATAAAAGGTTTCGGCGCCGCTCTCCCCGACCGTGGTCGCCATATAGGGCATCGCGGCGAGAAAGTCCTTTTGCGCCTTGTCCAGCCGCCGCGCGGTCCATTCGATCGCGGACCGGGCGGCGTCGTTCATATAGTCCGACGGGCCTTCAACCGCCGCGAGATCGTGATTGCCCATCAAACTGATGGCGCCGCGCGCGACATCCTCCGCCACACAATCGACGATATAGGACGGCTCGGCGCCATAGCCGACCAGATCGCCGAGATAGACGAATTTCTCCGCGCCGAGGCGCCGCGCCTCTAGGCGGCAGGCGTCGAACGCCTCTCGATTGCCATGGATGTCGGTAAGGAGCGCAATTAACATGTTGATCCAGATCAATGGACCCTGATTTCTAAAACAAAAATTCCGGCGCGTCGCGCCTTTCTGCTCAATTTCAGGGGGTGGCGTCAGAAAAGGCTGCCTTGCCCGCCCTCCGGCGTTTTGCGCAAGGATGCAGGCCGCTTTTTCGGCGGCGGCGCGCCCTCCGCAAGGGCGGCGTCGCGCGATCCTGCGGCGGTCGCGGCGATCTTGCCGTCGGCGAATTGCAAGGTGAGTCGCGCTCCGGGCGGAGCCTGGGCGACCGATCGCACGGCGACGTCATCGGCGTCGCGCACCAGGGCGAAGCCGCGCCGAAGCACCGCCGCATAGCCGACCGCCGCCAGCATCTGCTCGGCATGACCGAGCCTTTCCCGGCGCCGCGCCAAGGCCGAGGCCATCGCCGCATCGAGCCTCGCTGCGAGAGCCAACCGCCGCTCCTCCGCCGCGCGGAGGTCATTGCGCAGCAACGCGAGACGGGCGAGACGCGCGGAGTCGAAGCGCGCGCCAAGAACAGCCAGGCGATCCCGCCTTTTCTCGACAAGGCTCGCGCGGGCGGCGGCGAGACGGAACACGAGCGTGTCCAGGCGGCCGGAGGCGCGCTGCAATTCCGCATGCGGCGCATGCCGCGCCAGCAGACGCGAGGCGTTGGCCAAGGCAAGCTGACGCTGGGAAAAACCGGCGGCGAGCGCGGCGCGCAATTTGTCGCCCGAACGGTCGAGCCTTTGCCGCGGCGTCGCGAGCAGCGATTCCGGCCCCGGCAGGGCGCGGGCCAAGGCGCGCAGGTCGGAACACTTGCGCTCCAGCAGGCGCAGGATCGCGCCATCGTGGCGGCGCGCCAGATCGGCGAGATCGGCGAGAAGCTCCGTGCGCACCGGAACGGCCTTTTCGGCGGCGCCGGTCGGGGTCGGCGCGCGCAGATCGGCCACCAGATCGAGCAAGGTCCAATCGGTCTCATGCCCGATGGCGGAAATCAGCGGAATGCCGGACTCGGACGCCGCGCGTAAAACCTCTTCCTCGTTGAAGCTCCACAGGTCTTCCAGCGAACCGCCGCCACGCGCGACGATCAGAAGATCCGGGCGCGGAATGGCCCCCTGCGGCGCCAGCGCGTTGAAGCCGCGAATGGCGTTGGCGACTTCCGCCGCCGAGGTTTCGCCCTGCACCCGCACCGGCCACACCAGCACGCGGCGCGGGAAACGGTCGTTCAGGCGATGCAGGATGTCGCGGATCACCGCGCCCGTCGGCGAGGTGACGATGCCGATCACACGCGGCAGAAAAGGCAGCTTCTTCTTGCGGGCTTCGTCGAACAGGCCCTCGGCGCCGAGTTTCCTGCGGCGCTCTTCCAGCAGCGCCATCAGCGCGCCGAGACCGGCTGGCTCCAATTGCTCGATGACGATCTGATAGGAGCTTTTGCCTGGAAAAGTTGTGATCCTGCCGGTGGCGATGACCTCAAGCCCTTCCTGCGGCTTGGTCCGCAGGCGCGCATAGGTTCCCTTCCAGACCACGGCGTCGATGCGGGCGCTGGAATCCTTCAGCGAGAAATAGCAATGGCCGGAGGAATGCTGCCCGCGAAAATTGGAAATCTCGCCGCGCAGGCGCACATGGCCGAACTGGTCCTCGATGGCGCGCTTGAGCGCCCCGGACAATTCCGAGACGGTCAATTCGGGCGCATTGGTGAGGACGGAGGAATCGCTCATTGCGCAAGGCTAACTCTTTTGGCTGCCTTCTGGCGAGGGGTCGATTGGCGCGAAAAATGCTGATGACGCGGAAACGCCTACGCGAAAAACGCCCACGGAGCCTCCATGCCGTCCATTCCCGTCGCCCATTTGCATGAACAAGGCCAGGATATGGTGATCGTCATCATGGATTCCGGCTTCGCCCGCGCCGCGCCGAACCATCAGGAGGCGACCATCGCCCAGTTGCAGGCGCTGGCCAAGCTCAACGGCCTCAAGGGTACGATCGCGATGGTCTGGGACGCCGACGGCAAGATGGATTACCTCGCGCCACAGCCCTGGCATGACTTCTTCCGCAGCATCACGCTCGACGACGTGCGCAGTCGGATCAACGCCGAAATCAAGTGGTGACGGGCGCGTAGTGGTCGGAGCCCTGCAAATTGGCTCCCATTCGTGAATTGACGGAAATCGGCGGAATGCCGTCACAGCGGCTTCGGCAGGCTGGACCCGTTGGCGACATTCGCCGTCCGGCGCACAAACGTTTCACTGCGCGGAAAGAAGACGTCCGTCACATGGTCAGCTAAGGCCTAACGGCGCGTCAACATGCGTTCATCAACTGGCTGCGATCGCGCGTTTCCAGCCATCCGAGATCTAGATCGGGAAGCAGGATTGGGCTCTGAGCGTCAAACTTGTGGCGGGAAAATTGTTTGATATAAGCGGATAGGTATAGCTGGCGCTAACCTGATTGCCGCATCCCGGTTTGGCTGCAGAAAATGTTGACGCCGGCAGGTTTAGGCCAAGCGCATGTTGCGCGGCGTAGTTCTGGACACTGGCTGCATTCGGACAAAGAATGGCGTTGACGCTTGCGCAACGGGCCGCGGCTTCAACGCCGTTTTGCATTCCGAGCTGCGTCCATAGCAAGAGGCCAATTTGAATGGCCCCGAAAACCGCTGCTGTGAATATCGGCAACGTGAGCGCGAATTCGACTGCGGTCGCCCCTCGTTGGTCAACTATGATTGCCCGGCTTTTCATTGGATTCGCACCGTCGATTGCGCCGCGAGCGGGAAGCTGTTGCGGATGAGCGGGTATGGCAAAATCGTTCTGTATGTGCCCTGCGACGACACGGAGACGTAGGTTCCGGCGACCATGCCGCTCGTGCAAATTGAAGAGCAAGTCGCCACAGTGACGCCGGCGCTCGAAGGACAGCCGCAGAACTTGCTTGGCGCCGGCGAAGCCGCGATGGCGGAGAAGCTCGTCGCGCTTGTCACGACATTGGAGATCTGCGACCCGAAGCCATGTGCGATCGCATATTGTGCGCCCGCCTGGGCTGCATTCTGTACTTGCATATTGCGATAAATGCCCATCCCGAGGTCGAAAGTCACGACCAGCATCAAGATCGCCATAGGTCCAAGCAGGGCGAGTTCGACTGCTGCGACCCCTTGGATTCCAACTCCATTCCCGGAGAAGAAGGCGCAGATGCGCGGGCGCCATTTCGCCTCGGTCACATGGCTGCGGAAGACTCTTTGCATCGACATGGAATCTTCACCTTTCCAGCGTCATTCGACGAGCTTTGCCGCGGACGAGCCGATCGGCTTGATCGGCGTGCCCGGGCAATTGATGGCGAAGTTTGAATTGCCCGTAAAAGTGACAGTGTCGCCAACAAGCTGCGCGCAACTGTTGGCGCTGCTGTTTCCGCCAGCAAACTGCACTGCGCCCTTCGGCAGGTAGGTCGCGCCGACCAGAACCTGCGACGCCCCTCCATTAAGCTTGAAGCTGGCGCCGACTGGCATATTACGATCGCCAAACAGAACGATCCCGGCGGTTGGACCGCTGGTTGGAGGCGTGAGGTTTACGGTCGCGCCGCCATTGATCGTCGCAGTCGCATAGTTATTGCCGGTGCTTGAGGTGAACACGATTGTCACGCCGGTTCCGGTGAGCGTAGCGCTGCCATTCACCGAAAGGCTTCCCTGATCCATGTAATAGACACCCGGACTCAGCGTGACATTTGCGCCCGCGTTGAGGCTAATGCCCCCGCAATAGACGCCCGGATTGATGGTGACAGTCGCCTTGGCGGTGTAGTTGTGGGCGTCGCAACCTGAGAACGAAGGATAGGATGCGCCAGCGTAAGGATCCGGGATCGAACTGCCGCCCGTGGTGATGCCTTGCACGGTCGTAATTTTGCTTGCGCCTGAAACGCCGCCCACAACGCCAACCGATAGCGTCGAAATCGTGGCAGAACCGCCGACGTTAACCGACGAGCTGCTATTGGAGTCGCTGTACAGGGCGCAAGCGTTCAGCGCGACGCCTGTGCTTCCCTGCGCGTTGATCGCCCCGCTCGCCGTCGGATCGAGCGCAAGCACGCAGGCGACTCCGCCATAGGATTTAGCGACCGAACGCGAGGAGACGGGGACCTGTTGAGACCCCCAAATCGCAGAAAACAGCCGCGCCTGTGGCTGCCGAATGATAACCTCGATAGCATTTTGATCGGCGGTATACGAACCTGAAGTCGGCGGACGATTTACGGCGATGCTAACCCCCCTGACGCCTTTGACGAAACCATACGAATCCGCGACGGCGTCAGCTTGTACTGTCAGATCACTCGCAGTATTCGCAGCATAAGCAGCGGCGGCGCTCGCCGCTGCCGAATCCGACGCGCCTTGCATCGTCTGCCTGGTCTTGTACCAGAGGCCAATATCGGTCGCGATGCCGACGCTGCCAACAAGCACAGGCAACAGAACCGCGAAGATGACGGTGTAACTTCCGGCTTCGTCGCGTCGAAAATTCTGTAGAAGATTTTGGCTGCCGGTGACGGCGGGAGCGCGCCCGATGGCGCCAATGGCGCCTCGAACTGCGTTGACATCGCCGACGTGACGGGCCACCGCTCCTTTAGCGTCAGTCATAGCGCCCTCCCCCTGAGGCCGTAATGTTGGTTGATTTTGCGCCGGCTGGTATTTTCAGATTGTTTCCAAGCGAAGTACGTAGCCTAAGGCTCCGTAGTTAATAGCGCTATCACAGATCAAAAAATAAATGAAACGAGTCTTTAATATTGTGTTGCTATTTCATAATACCAAAAGATAAAAATGCAAATTTAAAATTTACACTACATTAACAACAGTTTTTGAAAATATACATTTGCGGACCGAAGTCGGGATCAATTCGTGGAATGCCGTGATAACAAACCGCTAGTGGCGGCGACGGCCGTGCTGAATTTGGTCACACTTCCGGGCTGGCGCATGTCTGGCGACGCTTATCGGAAGTTGCAATGCGCCGCCTGGTCGCCCCCGCAAGAGATTTGCTTTCGTCGGTCAATGCGGTTGGCGTTAGATCAATTTGATTTTGTTGATCTGAACTTCGGTCCGATCATTTGACCACCATGATGTGAGCGTTTCACGCCTTGCGCCCGACCAAAACGCCACGACGGACGGCTGCTTTAGAGCCAGACGGAAGATCGTCGCATGACCGTGCAATGTCCGGAACTTGGCGCGGCGTTGTTTTTCTCGGTCGCCCGCGAATGACGCCTTCGAGCCGATACGCGTCATTGCATCACCGTGCAAGGCATTCGATTTCTGATCCCCCTGGCCAAGTCGCCGGGAAAGTTGAAACCTCGCCCCGCCTCGCCTAAACAGACGGCGAAACGAGGCCCTTCATGAATGTTCTTCTCATCGGCTCCGGCGGACGCGAACATGCGCTCGCCGTCGCGCTCGCCAAAAGCCCGCTGCTGACAAAGCTGTTCGTCGCGCCCGGCAATCCCGGCACGGCGGCCATCGCGCGGAATGTCGTCCTCGACGTCGCCGATTTCGACGCCGTGATCGCCTTCTGCCGGGTCCAGAACATCAGCTTCGTGGTCATCGGCCCGGAACAGCCGCTGGTCGACGGGCTGGTCGATGCGCTGGATGCGGCGGGGATCAAGTCGTTCGGGCCGAGCAAGGCCGCGGCGCGGCTGGAAGGCTCCAAGGGCTTCACCAAGGACATCTGCGCCAAATACAACATCCCCACCGGATCTTACGAGCGCTTCACGGCGCGCGAACCGGCGCTGGCCTATGTGCGCGCAAAAGGAGCGCCCATCGTGGTCAAGGCCGACGGCCTCGCCGCCGGCAAGGGCGTGGTCGTCGCCATGACTATGGCCGAAGCGGAAGAAGCCGTGGACGCTCTCTTTGCTGGCGCCTTCGGCGCGGCGGGCGCGGAAGCGGTGATCGAGGAATATCTCGATGGCGAGGAGGCCTCCTTCTTCGCGCTCAGCGACGGAGAAAAGGCTTTGGCTTTTGCATCCGCGCAGGACCACAAGCGCGTCGGCGACGGCGACACCGGGCCGAACACCGGCGGCATGGGCGCCTATTCCCCCGCCCCCGTGGTGACGGACGAGATCGTCGCACAGGTGATGAAGGAGATCATCGAGCCGACTGTCGCGGCGATGAAAGCCGAGGGCTGCCCCTTCAAGGGCGTGCTGTTCGCCGGACTGATGATCGGCAAGGACGGCCCGAAGCTGATCGAATTCAACACCCGTTTCGGCGATCCGGAATGTCAGGTGATGATGGCCCGGCTGGAGGACGACCTGCTGAGGCTGCTGCTCGCCTGCGCCGAAGGGCGCCTCCCGCAACAGGTTCGCCTGTCGCCCAAGACCGCCCTGACCGTGGTGCTGGCGGCGCAGGGCTATCCGGCCGCGCCGCGCAAGGGCGGCAAGATCACCGGCGTCGAACAGGCCGAAAAAATTCCCGGCGTGAGCGTGACGCATGCCGGGACGAAGGCGGAGGGCGGCCATCTGGTCGCCAATGGCGGCCGCGTGCTGAACGTCATCGGTCTGGCCGACAGCGTCGCCGAGGCCAAGGCGCTGGCCTATCGCGGCGTCGACGCCATCGACTTTCCGGAAGGCTTCTGCCGCCGCGACATCGGCTGGCGGGCGGTCGGGACCTGACGCGGCTTCAAGCGACTGCGCCTTCGCGCAAGGTATAGCCGGCGCCGCGCACGGTCTGCAGCAGCTGCACCTCGTGGCCCTTGTCGATCTTGCCGCGCAGGCGGGAAATATGGACGTCGATCACATTGGTCTGCGGATCGAAGTGATAGTCCCAGATATTTTCCAGCAGCATGGTGCGCGTCACCACCTGCCCGGCGTGGCGCATCAGATATTCGAGGAGGCGGAACTCGCGCGGTTGCAGCACGATTTCCTTGCCGGCGCGAAACACCTTGTGCTTGAGCCGGTCCAATTCGAGATCGGCGACGCGATAGCTGGTTTCCTCATTGGCGCCGCCGCCGCGCCGCCGCGCCAGAACCTCGACCCGCGCCAGCAGTTCGGCGAAGGAATAGGGTTTTGACAAATAGTCGTCGCCGCCGGCGCGCAGGCCCTTGACGCGGTCGTCGACCTGGCCGAGCGCCGAGAGGATCAGAACCGGCGTTTCGATCTTCTGCTGCCTGAGCCCGCCGATCAGCGACAACCCGTCGAGCTTGGGCAACATGCGGTCGACAATCAGCACGTCATAATCGCCCGCTTCCGCCTTGCCATAGCCGGTCAGGCCGTCAGCGGCGGAATCGGCGTTATGGCCGGCTTCGCGAAAGGCCTTGACCAGATAAGCGGAGGCCTGGGGGTCGTCTTCGATAATCAGGATGCGCATGTCCGGCATGATAATCGATTCCTGAAAAAAAGTCGGCAGGCCAGGAGGGGGCTTCCCGGCCTGCCTTCAGGAGCGCGAACCCAAAAACGCGGGCGCCGCGTCCGTTTGGGAGGGCCTTTCGCTAGAACGCCCGGAAGTAGCCCGACCTCACGACGGATCGGAGGACAGGGCGAGGAAATGCGTGTTGTCGCCGGTCCGCACGCGCAGCAGGACGGCGCGACGGCCTTCCTTCTTGGCGTTGTCGAGCGCCTTCACCACATCCTGCGGCCCCATGACCGGCTTGCCCGCGGCGTCGAGGATCACGTCGCCGGGACGCAGACCCTTCTGGGCGGCCGGGCCGTCGGGATCGAGATCGGTCACGACCGCGCCTTCCTTGCCCGCCCCGGGCACGTCCGAAGACGGCGACAGGGAGAAGCCGAAATTCGCGAGCGCGGTCTTGGCCGCTTTTTCCGGCTGGACCGCATCGGCCTTTGCTTCCTTCTCTTCCGGCAGCTTGCCGAGCTTCACGCTGATGGCCTTTTCGGCGCCATTGCGGATGATCGTCAGATTGGCCGTGGCGTCGGGGCCGAGCGCGGCGATCTTGCGCGACAGTTCATGCGGGTTCTCGATCTTGGTCCCGTTGACGCTGGTCACGACGTCGCCCGAGACGATGCCCGCTGTGGCGGCCGGGGTATTGGGCTGGGCCTGCGCCACCAGCGCGCCGCTCGCCGACTTCAGGCCGAGGCTGTCGGCGATTTCCGGCGTGATCGGCTGGATCTGCACGCCGATATAGCCGCGCGTCACCGAGCCCTTGTCCTTGAGCGCCGCGACGACGTCGCGGGCGACTTCGGCGGGAATGGCGAAGCCGATGCCGACGCTGCCGCCCGAGGGCGAATAGATCGCGGTGTTGACGCCGACCACATCGCCCCTGGCGTTGAAGGTCGGGCCGCCCGAATTGCCGCGATTCACCGCCGCGTCGATCTGCAGGTAGTCGTCATAGGGGCCGGAGCCGATGTCGCGTCCCCGCGCCGAAACGATGCCCGCCGTGACGGTGCCGCCGAGGCCGAAGGGATTGCCGACCGCGATGACCCAGTCGCCGACGCGCGGCATGGCGTCCGCGAACTGCACATAGGGATAGCTCCCCGGCTCGGTGATCTTGAGCAAGGCGAGATCGGTCTTCTTGTCCGCGCCAATCAGCTTGGCGGGAACCGTCTTGCCGCCCTCGATCGTCAGCGTCACTTCGGTCGCGTTTTCGACGACGTGATTATTGGTCACGACATAGCCGTCGGCTGAAATGATGAAGCCCGAGCCGAGCGCCTGGCCCTTGTGCGGCTTCTGCGGCATGGGAACGCCATTCGGGCCGCCGAAGCGCTTGAAGAAGCGATAGAGCGGATCGTCGGGCGAAACCGGCGGCATGCCGGGGGGCAGGCCTTCGCCGCCCTGGTCCGGGCCGCCGGCTTCGGCCTTCTCGACGACATTGACTTTAACCGCGACGACGGCGCCCTTCACGCGATCGACCATATCGGCGAAGGAGGGCGGGCCGACCGGAGCCAGGCCCTGATTGGCCGGGGCCTCCGCATGGGCGGGGAGCATGGCGACGCTCGCGGCGGAGCCGATGAGGGCGGCGGCGCCGACGGCGCCCAGCATGGCGACGCGCAGCGGGCGGCGGCGGGCGCGGAGGGGCGCCTGTTCACGGCGGGAGGAAGGCGCAGACCAGTTCAGCATGGGGGGCTCCATAGACCGTTTTCCGAAAAGCCGGCGGCGATTCGCGCCGCTGTTCGGAACGGAATATGGAAGCCGCCGTCTTACGCGGCTGTTTCGGCCAGATGAATTTTTGGTAAGTTGGCGGAACGCGCCGAGAGGCGGGTCTGCGTCAGGCCTGGCCCTCGTCCGGTGATTGGCCGAGCAGGCTTTTCAGCCGGGCGCTTTCTTCTTCCGACAGCGGCGCGACGGCCTTGTCTCCCTGGGCATCCTGGCCCTTGCGGCGCGCGGCGAACACCGCGGCGGCGCCGAGCCCCAGAATCGCGAAGGGCGACAGCCACAACAGCAGCGTGTCCCATTCGAACGGCGGCTTGAGCAGGATGAAATTGCCGTAGCGGGCGACCAGAAACTCCTTCACCTGTGGATCCGAGTCGCCGGCCTTGAGGCGCTCGCGCACCAGCAGGCGCAGATCCTTGGCGAGCGAGGCGTCGGAATCGTCGATCGACTGGTTCTGGCAGACGAGGCAGCGCAGATTGGCCGAAATGTTCCGCGCCCGCTGCTCCAGCTTGGCGTCGGGCAGGATTTCATCCGGCTGCACCGCGAAGGCGGGAGCCGATAGCGCAAGAAGCGTGAAAAAGGCGAAGAGTCTGGCTTTCATGGCTCAGCTCGCGCCCTGCGCGCCGGCGGGAATTTTCGCCGCGCGACGGGCCACACCAACCCGCAGCCGCCGGTCGCTCAGGCTCAAGCCCCCGCCGAAGGCCATGACCAGGGCGCCCACCCAGATCAGCGACACCAGCGGCTTCCAGTAAAGCCGCGCGTCAAGCGCTCCGCTCTCGTTCTGGTCGGCGATGCTGACATAGATCTGGCCGAAGTTCAGCGTGACGATACCGGCCTGGGTCGTCGCCATCCGCCGCGTCTTGAAGAAGCGCTTGGCCGGCTGGATCAGCGCCACGATCTGGCCGTCGCGTCTCACGCTCATATGCGCGAGCGTTTCATTGTAATTGGGGCCCTGCTCCGAGGTCAGGCCGAGGACTTCCAGCTGATAGGGGCCGACATCGTAGGTCTGGCCCTGTTTCATCGCCACGATCTTCTCGACTCCCCAGCCAGTCGCGGCGAGGCCCAGCAAGGTGACGCCGAGGCCCGCATGGGCGAAGGCGGTTCCCCAGGCGGAAAGCGGCAGGCCCTTGGCGCGGTAGAAGGCGTTTTTCGGCGCGCCGAGGCCCGAGGGGAAGATGCGGCCAAAAATCTCGGTGAAGGCGCCGACGATCAGGTAAACGGCGACGCCCGCGCCGATGAAGGCCACCACCGGCGCGCCATTGATCGCCGCGAAAACCAGCATGGCGGCGAGACCGCAGACCGCCGCGAAGAACAGCCTGTGCGCCGCCCCGAGCAAGTCGCCACGCTTCCAGGAGAGCAACTGGCCGAGCGGCGCCAGCAACAGGACCGGCGCGATGAGCGGCCCGAAGGTCAGGTTGAAGAAGGGCGCGCCGACCGAGATCTTGTCGCCATTGAACGCCTCAAGCGCCAGCGGATAGAGCGTGCCGACGAAGACCGCCGCGCAGGATGCGGTGAGCAGCAGATTGTTCAGGACCAGCGCGCCTTCGCGCGAGATCGGCGCGAACAGCCCGCCCTGCTTCAGCGAAGAGGCGCGCATCATGAACAGGAAAAGGGCGCCGCCGATGAACAGCACGAGAATGCCGAGGATGAACAGGCCGCGCTGCGGATCGCTGGCGAAGGCATGCACCGAGGTCAACACGCCGGAGCGCACCAGGAAGGTGCCGAGCAGGGACAGCGAGAAGGCAAGGATGGCGAGGAAGATCGTCCAGATCTTGAGCGCCTCGCGCTTTTCCATCACCGCCGCCGAATGCAGCAAGGCCGTGCCGGCGAGCCAGGGCAGCAGCGAGGCGTTTTCGACCGGGTCCCAGAACCAGAAGCCGCCCCAGCCGAGCGTGTAATAGGCCCAATAGGAGCCCATGGCGATGCCGAGCGTGAGGAAGCACCAGGCGGCCAGCGTCCAGGGCCGGATGAAGCGCGCGAAGGCGGCGTCGATGCGCCCGCCGATCAAAGCCGCCGCAGCCAGCGAAAAGACGATCGAAAAGCCGACATAGCCGAGATAGAGCAGCGGCGGATGGATGGCGAGGCCGGGGTCCTGCAGGATCGGGTTGAGGTCGGCGCCCTCGATCGGCGCCGGCGACAGCCGCGCGAAGGGGTTGGACGTCAGCAGGATAAACATCAGGAAGGCCGCGCAGAGCAGTCCCTGCACGGAGAGCGCGTCGGCGAGCAGGCGCGGCGGAATGGCGCGCGAAAAGGCGGCCATGGCGGCGCCGCTCAAGGTGAGGATCAGGACCCACAGCATCATGGAGCCCTCGTGATTCCCCCACACTCCCGAGATCTTATAGATCAGCGGCTTGGTCGAATGGGAGTTCTCCACCACATTGGCCAGCGAGAAATCCGACGCCACATGGGCATAGGTCAGCGCCGCATAGGACAGCGCGACGAAGGCGAATTGCGTCAGCGCGACAGGCCGCGCGACGGCCATCAGCCGCGCCTCATGGGCGCGCGCGCCCCAGAATGGCAGCACGGTCTGCATGATCGACAAGGCGAAGGCGAGCGCCAGCGCGTAATGGCCGAGTTCGACGATCATTGGGTTGCTCCCGCCGGCTTGGCCGCTTGACTGGCGGCTGGGTTTTCGGCGCCGCCGGCCCAGACGCCCTGCTTTTTCAAGGCGTCGGCCACTTCGCGCGGCATGTAGCGCTCGTCATGCTTGGCGAGGATGGAATCGGCCCGGAACACGCCGCCCTTGTCGAGCGCGCCTTCCGCGACCACGCCCTGCCCCTCGCGGAACAGATCGGGCAGCAGGCCGGTATAGGCGACCGGCACTTCGGCGTTGCCGTCCGAGACGGCGAAGGTGATGCTCTTGCCTTCCAGATGGACGAGGCTGCCGGTCTTGACCAGCCCGCCTATGCGCAGGCGCTGGCCGGGGCCGACATGCTTTTGCGACATTTCCGTCGGGCCATAGAAGAACACCACATTGTCACGCAGCGCGAACAGCATCATCCCGACCGCGAGGCCAAGCACGCCGAGGGCGGAGCCAATCAAGGCCAGTCTTTTCTGCTTGCGCGTCATGTGCCGTTCAGCCCCAATTCCTTCGCCAGCGCCGCGAGTTTCTGCTGCGATTCCGCGTCCGGCAGCGCCTTGCGCGCCTGATCATACGCGTTTTGCGCCCGATCTGGTTCATTCAATACCTTGTAGGCGCGAATGAGGCGCATCCATTCGTCCGCGCTGCCGCCCTGCGAGGCCAGCCGCTGCGCCAGGCGATCGACCATGGCGTGAATGGTCTTCTGCTGTTCGTCCGCCGGCTGGGCCGCGACAGCGGCGGCGGCGTCCGCCGGCGGTGCGGCGCCTTTCCCCGACGCCTCGCCCGAAGGCTGCCCGGACGCTGGCGCCGGGCCGCCGTCGAGCGGCGCGTCGAGCATGGCGAGCTTTTCAATGACGTCGATCCGGGCGCGGGAACCCTCGGGCAAATCGGCAAGCAGCGCCGTCCACACTTCGCGCGCCTTCGCCTTGTCCTCATGCTGGGCCGCGGCGAGGCCGAGGAAATAGCGCGCCTGCAAATTCCTGGGATCGAGCGCCAGCGCGCGTTCCAGTTGATCGACGGCTTCCGGCGACACCATGCCGTCATTGGCATAGGACAGGGCCTCGGCGTATTTCACCAGCCGGTCCGGCGTCTCTCCCAGCAATTTCATCGCCTGTCCGCGCGCCTTGACGGCTTCGTCATAGCGGCCCGCGCGCAGATAGACCGGCGCCATCAGCTCCAGCGCCCGTCCGTCTTCGGGATGCGCGGCCAGATGAGCCTCCATCCTGGCGACGACGGCGGCGAAATCCTCCTGCGCTGGCGGCGCGCTCAAGCGCGCCTGCAAAGGCAGGTCGGGCAGCGCGGGATGGCCGATCCTGGCGTAAAGGCCGAGCGCAATGGCCGGAGCCGCGATCAGGGCCAGCACGGCCGCGATCTTGCGCGCCCCAGGGGAATCCGCGACCGCGACCTCGTCCGGCGCGACCGAAAGCAGCCGCCGCGCGGCCTCAGCCTTGGCCGAGTCGGCCTGATTCTTTTCGATCCCGCCGCGCGAAAGCTCCGCGTCGATCTCGGCGATCTGCGCACGATAAAAAGCGACATCGGCGGCGTCCTCGCCGCGTTTCGGCGCCGGACGCGACAAAGGCCAAAGGATGCTGAGGACGGCGACGCCGGTCAGAAGCGCAAAAAAGAGCCAGATCATGCTCGCTGCTTTAACTTTTTCCGGCCCGCAATGAAAGGGCGCCATTGTCGCAGAGAAAATGAAGGCTAACCTCGGAGCGAAAAGCGCAGGAGCGATTCCCTCTCATGGCCAATGATCCGAACAATATCCCCGGAAAGATTCTGGTCGGCAAGGCCGAGGATTACGATTACCTGACGCTGCGCTTCGGCAACCGGCACGGTCTGGTCGCCGGGGCCACCGGCACGGGCAAGACCGTCACCCTGCAAAAGCTGGCCGAAGGCTTCTGCGCCGCCGGAACCTGCGTCTTCGCCGCCGACATCAAGGGCGACCTCTCGGGAATCGCCATGCCCGGCGACGGCGCCAAGCCCTTTGTCGCCCGCGCGCAGGAGATCGGCGTCAAATATGAGCCGGACCAGTTCCGCTGCGTGTTCTGGGATATTTTCGGCGAGAAGGGGCACCCGGTCCGCGCCACGCTCGCGGAAATGGGGCCGCTGCTGCTCGCCCGCATTCTCCAGCTCAACGAGGTGCAGGAAGGCGTCCTCAATATCGCCTTCCGCGTCTCCGACGAACAGGGCCTCGCCCTTCTGGACCTGAAGGACCTGCGCGCGATCCTCACCTATCTTTCGGAAAACGCCGCCGACCTGCAGCAGCGCTATGGCAATGTCTCGGCGGCCTCGATCGGCGCGATCCAGCGGCAATTGCTGGTGCTGGAGAACCAGGGCGCCGACAAATTCTTCGGCGAGCCGGCGCTGGACATTCTGGACCTGCTGAAGCCGGACGTCGACGGGCGCGGCTTCATCCATATTCTGAAAGCTGAAAAGCTGGTCCTCAGCCCCAATCTCTATGCGACTTTCCTGTTCTGGCTGTTGTCCGAACTCTTCGCCAAGCTGCCGGAGGTTGGCGACCTCGACAAGCCGAAGCTGGTCTTCTTCTTCGACGAGGCGCATTTCCTGTTCGACGACGCGCCCAAGGCGCTGTTGCGCGCCATTGAGCAGGTGGTGCGGCTGATCCGCAGCAAGGGAGTCGGCGTCTATTTCGTCACGCAAAGCCCGCTCGACGTGCCGGAGACTGTGCTGGGCCAGCTCGGCAACCGCGTGCAGCACGCCTTGCGCGCCTTCACCCCGCGCGACCAGAAGGCGGTCAAGACCGCCGCGCAGACCTTTCGCCAGAACCCGAAACTCGACACCGCCGACGTCATCACCAAGCTCAATGTCGGCGAGGCGCTGGTCTCGATGCTGGAAGCCTCCGGCACGCCCGCCATGGTCACGCGGGCCAGGATCGCCCCGCCCGCCTCACGCGTCGGGCCGATCACCGACGCCGAACTGGCGGAAGTCCAGGATTCCAGCCCCTTCAAGGGTAAATATGACATGGCGGTGGATCGCGAATCGGCCTTCGAGATCCTTCAGGCGAAGGCGCAGGGGCGCACGTCCGGCCCCCCGGTGGGCTCCAATGAGGAGGAAGGCGGGCTCCTGTCACAAATCGGCGCCGGGTTGCAGGACCTGTTCCGCTCCAAAGGCAAGCGCCCGTCCATCGCGCAATCGGCCATCCGCTCGGCCGCGACCTCCGCCGCCCGCAGCGTCGGCTCGGCCATCGCCAAGGAAATTCTGCGCGGGGTCACCGGCGGGATGAAGTGAGGCGCGTTGTTGGGTCGAGGCCGGGTTAGGGATATTCCGCTCCCGCCTCGAAGCGGTCATCCGCAGGGGCGTAGCCGAAGGTGGCTTTCGCGCCGGCGCCGAAGGGCCGGAAAGTGACGGCCGGTTCGCTAACCATAAGGCGAAAGGCGCCCGTTCGCGGCGGCTCCGTCGGCTGGCCAATGCTGCGAAAGCAGTTTAACTTGCCCCGATAGGGGCGCCAAGGCAACCGAATTGGGTGCTGAGGTCAAGCGCTGAATGACGCATTCATCGTGGTCGCACGGCGATTCTCATAGCTCTCACATAGAAGAGTGACGGTCGCCTGATCGATGCGCGTCGTCTCGTGAGGGCGTCATGGCTGAGGTATCTGTCAACAAGACCGACGTCATCGAGCTGTCCGCCGCAGACCCGACCCTTGTCGTCGATTCCGGCGTGTCGATCCTGACCACAACGCCCGATGGCGTTTACGGCGATGAAAAAGCCGTCTGGGCCGTGACCAACAAGGGAACCATCGCCTCGGGCGGCGCGCCCGGAACCGACGGGATCTATCTTCAAGGCCCGAGCAGCGTTGTCGAGAACGACGGGTCGATCTCCGGCTCGGGCGGCGTTTTCCTCGGCGCCGGCGGCACGGTGACCAACGCCCTCAATGCCAGCATTAGCGCGAGCGGATCGCCGGCAACCGTCGGCGCGCCCGCTGTTTCCGGCATAGATGTCGAATATGGATTCGGTACGGTCCGCAATTTCGGAACGATCGGCTCAAACAGCTATGGCGTCGCTCTCGAAGCGGGAGGCGCCGTAACCAATTATGCGAGCGGGTCGATCACCGGCGCCACGGATGCGATCTACTCTGTCCGCGCCTCCGCAACTGTCGACAATTTCGGCCATCTGACGGCAACCGCTGGCGACGGCGTCGGCTTCTATAACGGAGGCGTGCTGATCAATGAGATCGGAGGCGAGACGACAGGCTCGGCGCCCGGCTCCTCTGCTGTCAAATTCCATGAATTCTCGGGCTCGCTGCAAAACGACGGCGCCATGCGCGGCAGCGAAGCCGGCGCCTATTTCCAGGCGGGCGGCACGGTCGTCAACGGCGCCAACAATGCGTCAGCCTTGCTGCAGGGCGACAATTTTGGAGTGTACCTCTCAAACCTTCCAGGATCCACAAGCCTGGAATCGGTGACAAACTACGGCGTGATCACGGCGACGGCCGCCGCCTCCTATGGCGTCTATATCGACGGCGCCGGGGGCACGGTGACCAATGCCGGCGTCATCGCCGGAAGCGCCTATTCTGTCGACTTTGCGGTCACCAACGCGGGAAACCGCCTCATTGTCCTTCCCGGCGCGATCTTCAACGGTCTGGTCGCCGGAGGCGGCGGCACATTGGAACTGGCCGGAACGTCCGCCAGCACGTTCGGCGGGAGCATCGGAACGAGCGGCGCTTTCCAGGGCTTCAGCGCCCTTCAGGTCGACTTGGGCGCGACATGGAAGCTGAGCGGGAGCGTCTCGATTCCGACTGTGCTGCTTGATGGCGTTCTGGAGGTCGCCTCGAGCCTCACAGCCACGTCGGTCCATTTCTACGCGGGCGGCAAGCTGATCATCGATAATGCGTCCAGCTTCACCAGTCCCTCGCTGGAGAATTTCGCCGTCGGGGACGTGATCGACATCCACGGGATTGCCGCTAGCGGCGCCACGATTTCCTACAATACGGCGACCGGCGTCGCGACGATCGTCAATGGCGCGCAAACGGTGAAGCTCAATTTTCAGCCCTCCACCCTTGGCGCGGGAAGCTTGCAGCTTGTCTCCGATGGCGGGACCGGACTCGACGTCGTGCTCGCCTCATCGACGCCGCCGGCGTCCCCCACGCCGATCACGCCCACGCCGCTTCAGGGGACGAGCGGGACGACGGAGTTATCCGCCAACCAGACCAGCGTCGTCATGCTGTCCGCGCCTAATACGACCCTGCTTGTCGATTCCGGCGTATCGATCCTGAGTGCGACAGATCATGGCGTTTACGGCAATGAAACAGCCGTCTGGACCGTGTCCAACAAGGGGACGATTACGTCGAATGGCGCGATCGGAACCGCCGGCGTCTACCTTCAAGGCCCGGGCAGCATCGTCACGAACGAGGGGTCGATCTCCGGATCAGCCGGCGTCTATCTTGGCGACGGCGGCACGGTCACCAACGCTCTCAATGCGTCCATTCACTCAAGCGGAACGCCGACAGCCTCAGCCATAGCCGTTGTTTCCGGCGTCAATATCGAATACGCGACGGGATCGGTCAAAAACTACGGGACAATCACGTCCGAAGGCTACGGCGTCGGCCTCCAGGATGGCGGAAGCGTCATCAATTACGCCAGCGGATCCATCACCGGCTCCGAGGACGCCATCTTCATCGAGCGCTCCTACGGCATGGTCGACAACTATGGCCAACTGAACGCCACATTCGACGACGGCGTCGGTTTCTTCAACGGCGGCACGTTGATCAATGAAATCGGCGGCCAGGTGACGTGCCTCAACGCGACTTCCGGGACCGGCCCATCCGCCGTGTTCTTCTCGCGATACTCGGGGACGCTGCAAAATGACGGAACCATGCGCGGGACAAAAGCCGCCGCCTATTTCCAGATGGGAGGCACGGTCGTCAACGGCGCCAACAATGCGTCAGCCTTGCTGCAGGGTGACGATTATGGCGTGCTTCTCTCAAATGCTCCGGGGTCGAATACGACGGAGACCGTGACAAACTACGGCGTGATCACGGCAACGGCCGCCGGATCCTGCGGCGTCTATATCGCCGGCAATGGCGGCACGGTGACCAATGCCGGCACGATCACCGGCGCCACCTATTCTGTCGATTTCGCCGTCGCCAACGCGGCCAACCGCCTCATCGTCGATCCCGGCGCGATCTTCAATGGTCTGGTCGTCGGAGGCGGCGGCACATTGGAGTTGGCCGGAACGTCGGCCGGCGTTTTCAGCCCGATCATCGGGCCCACAGGCGATTTCGAGAATTTCAGTACGCTTCAGGTTGATGTAGGGGCGACATGGAAGCTGAGCGAGAACGACTCGATTCCGACGGTGCTGCTCAATGGCTCGCTGGAGGTCTTTTGGAGCCTCCAGGCCACGGCGATCGTCTTCGGCGCAGGCGGCAAGCTGATCGTCGATAATGCGTCTGCTTTTTCCAGTCCCTTGCTGGAGAATTTCGTCGCCGGAGACGTGATCGACATCCATGGGATCGCCGCCGCCGGCGCCACGATTTCCTATGACTTGAGCGGCGTCGCGACGATCGTCAATGGCGCGCAAACGGCGAAACTGAATTTCCAGCCCTCCACCCTTGGCGCTGGAACCTTCCAGCTTGTCTCCGACGGCGGGACCGGAGTCGATGTCGTGCTCGCGATCTGCTTCATGGCCGGCACGCAAATCCTTACGCCCCATGGCGAAGTCGCCGTGGAAGCACTCAAGCGTGGCGATATGGTGTTGACCGCCGACGGCGCCGAAAAGCCCGTGATCTGGCTTGGACGGCAGACGATCTCGACCCTATTCGCCGACCCCATTCGCGTTTGGCCGATCCGCGTCAAGGCCGGCGCTCTTGGCGAAAATATTCCGTCGCGCGACCTTGTGCTTTCGCCAGACCACGCGCTGCTGGTCGGCGGGGCGCTGATTCACGCAGGAGCGCTGGTCAACGGGTTATCGATCGTTCGGGAAAGCGCTGTTCCGGCGGTTTTCACATATTATCACGTCGAACTCGACGATCATTCGCTGATCCTCGCAGAAAACACGCCGGCCGAGACATTCGTCGACAACGTCGAGCGTCTGGCCTTCGATAATTGGGCCGAGCACGAGGCGCTCTATCCCGATGGCAAGTCGATCGAGGAATTGCCCTATCCGCGGGCCAAAGCGCGCCGTCAAGTACCGATGAATATTCGCGCGATTCTGGCCGAACGGGCCGAGAGCATTGGGGCGGCGGCTTCTGTCGCCGTCGCTTGATCAACTGCCCCCCGGCGAGGCGCCTTCCCTGATACGGGCGGACAATCAGCAGGACGCGGCCCTCTTCGACGTAGCGGGCTATACCCGCCATCTGGAAGAGCTTTTTCGCTTGATGTGGGGGCGCTATCGCGACGGCCTTCCCCGCGCGGCGATCAAATGATCTCGCGGATCGAAGGGCGAGCGGTGCGCGGGCGAACCAAATATCTGTGAAGAGCGGCGGCAAAGATCGATTGTTCGCCAGCGGGGTGCTACCTAGGCCGATGCGCTGGGCGGCTCGACCGCAAAGAATCGGCCGCAAGGAAATTGATTTGAACAATCGGTTTGAGCGCCGGGCGACGCTTTGGCGCGCGGCCATGGGACGCGGATGGGAACTGGCATCGACATTGGCTTGACAGGCGCGGGAGCCCCGGCTGTCATCGACCTTGAGGAATTGCTCGCCACGCGCCTGCTGGTTCAAGGCAATTCGGGGTCCGGAAAATCGCATCTGCTGCGCCGCCTGCTTGAACAGAGCGCGCGGCTCGTCCAGCAGATCGTGATCGACCCCGAGGGCGATTTCGTCTCGCTGGTCGAGCATTATGGCCATCTGACGCTCGACGCCGCCGAATGCGAGCGCGACCTGCCCGTAATCGCGGCGCGCGTCCGGCGCCACCGCGTCTCGGTCGTGCTCAATCTGGAAGGGCTGGAAGTCGACGGGCAATTGCGCTGCGCGGCGCAATTTCTCAACGCCCTGTTCGAAGCCGAGCGCGACATCTGGTATCCGGCGCTGGTGGTGGTGGACGAGGCCCAGCTGTTCGCCCCCGCCGCCGCGGCCGACGCCTCGGACGAAGCGCGGCGCATGAGCCTCGTCGCCATGACCAATCTGATGTGCCGGGGCCGCAAGCGCGGGCTTGCGGGCGTGATCGCCACGCAGCGGCTGGCGAAACTGGCCAAGAATGTCGCCGCCGAAGCCTCAAACTTCCTGATGGGACGCACTTTTCTTGACATCGACATGGCCCGCGCCGCCGATCTTCTCGGCATGGAGCGCCGGCAGGCCGAGGCCTTCCGCGACCTTGAGCGCGGCGCCTTTATCGGCCTTGGCCCCGCCATCGCGCGGCGGCCGGCGGCGATTCGCATCGGCCCGGTCGCAACGGCCGATCGCGGCGGAGCGCCTAAACTGCTGCCCTTGCCCAATGCGCATCACGGACAGGACTGGCAAAGCCTGATCTTCACGCCGGGCGACGGTGAGAAATCAGAAGCGCCGCCGTCGCGCCCGCGCGCACCGCGGCTTGAAATCGCCCAGAATATTTTTGCGCAGATCGAACAGGCCGCCTCGCCTCAATTCGTCGCCGCGCCGCCGCCAGACCTCACCGACGACGAACGCGAAGCGGAGATCGACGGCATCCTGCGCCAAATGCTGGCCGACAAGGACTTCGCCTTCCAGCTTCCCGCCGCGCTGCATCAGGATTTTCTCGTGCGCTGGCGCATTCGGCGCCTGGGCGCGGGCGCCCCGGATCTGGCGGTCTTCCGCCGCCGGGTGACGATCATGCGCGCGCGCTTGGCCTATCCCGGCGACGCCGACGAGGACGCCTGGGCGCGCGCCATCGAACTGGTCCAGCGGCTGCCCGATGATTTGCAGGTGGTGTTTCTGCTGCTGAGCCGCGCGGCGGCCACCGCCCGCGTCTGCCCGCCCGACGACGAGATCGCGCAATTCTTCGGCAGCCATTCGCCCGGCCGCGCCCGGCGCATGCTCGATCAGCTGGAGAAAACAGGGTCGATCGTCGCCCGCACCGATTTCCAGAAAAGGCGCATCATCGCCTTTCCTGAACTCGGAATCGAAACCGCCGCGCAATGTGACGCGGCGGTTTCCTAAAATCGAGCGACGCCCTCAGGGCAGGCGTAAGTTCATTCTTTCCCCGCCGCCGCCGGCGCGGGCGCGTCAGGCGGAGGCAGAGGCTCGGTGGTGACCTGACCTGGCGGCGGGCGCGGAGTCCGGTCGGCCCCGGCGTCGATCACCGCCTGATCGGCGGCGCGCGGCGCGGCGGCGCGAGCGCCGATCTGGCGCACCACCTGCGGCGAATTGGCGTAATTGTCGTGGCCGATCAGGTTGGAAGACAGGTTGGAAATGTCATAAACGCCAATTCCGAGCCCCTCGATGAGATCGCGGTCGCGATCGGAGGTCGGATCGAGCGCGCCGAGGCGCCGGTCGCCCTGGAGCCCGGCAGAAACCTGCAAGGCGCGGTCGTCCTTGGACACATAGACCGAGAAATGCGACGGATCGAGCCGCGCGATCTGCTGCTTGAACACCGAGAGGTCGATGTCCGGCGCCGCCAGCATGACATTGCCCAGCTTGCCATGCAGATCGGCCGAACCCGAGAGCGCGGCGCCACGAAGCGTCTCCATCGTCAGCCAGGTGCCCATGGAATGGGCGAGGATGTGGATGCGGCCGATCCCGGGGGTTTCCGCGAGATCGTTCAACAGGTTGAGATAGGCGTCGCGCGAGGCGGTGGCGCTTTCCTTGTCCGCGCCATAGGCGAGCAGCGCCGCCTTGGAAGGCCAGGTGAACAGAACCGGGACGCCGCCGAACTTGGTGTCCACGACGATCTGCGCGAGGCGGAAGCGGGCCTCATCCAGCGAGGTGTTGAAGCCGTGGACGTAGACCAGCACGTCGCGGTTGACGCCGACGCGGCCGGAGAGATGGGACGCGAGCTGCTCGGTGAATTCGTCCTCGTCGAGCTGGCTGCGCGACGCCACCGCGAAATGATGGTCGGGATTGGTCCCGCCGATGGCGGGCCGTTCGATCGCGCCGGGCTTGTGATCCGGCGGGACGGAAATGTAATCGAGCGAAAAGCGCGCCTTGGCGCCGGGCGTCAGCTCGGTGGAGTGGTTGCCGCCCTTGCGCGTCGAAACGGTGAAGATTTCAGCCGTATAGGCGGTCTGGTCGGATCCGCCGCCGAATACGCCGCCAAAATTGAAGCCGTCGCCGGCGCGCGCCGCGCCGCCGGGCGCCAGGATCAAGACCAGAGAGAGAAACAGGCCCGAGCCGGCGATGCGCGCCGGCCAATGGTTCAAGATTTTTCGCACTGTCATTTCCTCGTCGGGGGCCGCAGAGGGCTTCGCCGCGCCGCAACAAAACGCCCACGGGCTTAACCAAAGATGAATCGCCCGCGCCTTATCCACCGAGCAGATGCAACATAAAGGCGGCGACAATAGGACCCCGCGACGACGCGACGGCGAAGGCGCGCCCCTCGCCTAAGGCGGAAGAATCTGCACAATTGCGCGAATGCGGCCTTTTATCGAGGAATGGAGAAACATGCACGGGTGGCTGACGATCATCGGCGTCATCCTCGCGATCTGGCTCCTGCTGGCCTATCTGGCCCTGCCCGCGATCTGGCGGCGCGCCGAACGGCAATCCGTGCTCGCGGGCTATGAAATGGTGACGCGCACCAAACAAGGCATCGCGGGCGATCCGATCAATTTCGGCCTTGTAGGCGATGAGGCGGAGGTTGCCGCCGCCTTTCGCGCGGCGGGCTGGATCCTGGCCGATTCGGTGACCCTGCGCTCCAGCCTCAAGATCGCCGGCAGCGTCGCCTTCCACCGCCCCGATCCGTCGGCGCCGGTCAGTCCGCTGCTTTATGCCGGACGCATCGAGGACCTCGCCTTTCAATTGCCCGCGGGCGTTTCGGCGGCCCATCGCCACCACATCCGCCTTTGGCGCGTGGGCGACAAGCTGTTTCAGGATCGCCCGCTCTGGCTCGGCTCCGCCAGCTATGACAGGAGCGTGGGGCTGAGCCATTTCACCTTGCAGGTGACCCATCATATCGGCTCCGATCTCGACGCCGAGCGCGAATTCGTCGGCCAATCGCTCGGCAAGGCCGGCGCAATCCGCTCCTTTTTCCAGATTTCGGGCGTCGGCCCGACCTTGCGCGGCAAGAATGGCGGCGGCGACCGCTATTTCACCGATGGCGACGTTCTGATCGGCGTGCTGGCGCCTGAAGGCGAGCTGGCGCCCGGCGTCCCGGTCGAGCCGCCGAACAATCCGCCCCACATCGACATTCGTAGCGCGATCGTCCATGCGCTTGGGGAGCGGCAATAATCTACCGCCGACAGGAGACGCGGCCTTGACCCATGCGACCGACGATTCGAAGCCCGCGACGCCCAAAGCCGGCCCGGAGACGACGCCCCCGCTGATTCAGACCTCCTTTCAGGACCATGTCGGAATCATCGCTTTCGACCATTATTCGCGCCGCAATGCGCTCAGCCAGAGCCTGATCGCGGCGGTGCTGGCGGCCTTCGAGACCTTCAAGTCCCGGCAGGCGCGCGTCGTCATTCTGCGCGCGGCGCAGAATGAAAAGGTCTGGTCGGCCGGCCATTCGGTGGATGAATTGCCCAAGGCGGATATCGACCCCCTGCCCTATGACGACCCCCTGGAACAGCTTTTGCGCGCGGTGAAGCGCTTTCCGGCTCCGGTCGTCGCCATGGTCCACGGCTCGGTCTGGGGCGGTGCCTGCGACCTCGTGCTGGCCTGCGACCTCGTCGTCGCCGACGAAACCGCCACTTTCGCCATCACCCCGGCCAAGATCGGCGTGCCCTACAACATCGTCGGCATTCTCAATTTCATGAGCCAGTTACCCCTGTCCGTCGTGAAGGAAATGTTCTTCACCGCCGATCCGATCGACGCCAGGCGCGCGGAACGGATCGGCCTCGTCAACCGGCTCGCGCCTCCCGACGCGCTTGAGGCGGAAACCTTGGCTTTGGCGCGAAAGATCGCCAGCCGCTCTCCAGCGGCCATTTCCACCCTGAAAGAAGCCATGCGGGCGCTGAGCGCCGCGGCTCCGATCACTCCCGACACCTACGAATATTTGCAGGGCCTGCGCCGCAAGGTCTATTTCGGCCCCGATTACCGCGAGGGAATCGCCGCCTTTCTGGAAAAGCGCCCGGCGCGCTTTTGAGCCATCCGGCGTTGGCCACCGCCCGCGCCGTTTGACTCATGCCCATCCTCATAGGTGAAAACCTGTGAGGATGGGTCAGGAGCGAATGCGACGCCGAGCTTACGCGAGGGATTCCCTGATCGCGACGAGTCGCGATCAGGGAGAAATAGTATCAGCGCCCCGACGCCAATAACCGGTCTCGCAAGTCGACCGCGAGCGATTCGATACGCTCCGTCAACTCGCGCACCGTGCGCGTCAGGGCGATATTCTGCTCGATGAGCAAACCGACCTGCTCCGTCAATTGATTGTTCCTTCCGAGCATTTCCACCAGCAGCCCGGTCTGGCCGTGCATCTCCCCGAGGCGTTCGGCGCTCAGCTGGTAGAGTTCCTCGCGATGCAACGCGTCGGCCTCGCTATGCGCCTTGTCGCGGTCCGCCTGCCGGGTCTGCGCGAGCAGAATAAGCGGCGCGGCGTAGGCGGCCTGAAGCGAGAAGGCGAGATTGAGCAAGATGAAGGGATAAATGTCGAACTGGGTCCAGCCGGCGAGATTGATCCCGATCCAGGCCGCGACAATGAGCGTCTGCCCGATCAGAAAGGTGGGCGTGCCGAAAAAGCGCGCGAAGCCTTCGGCCTTCAGCGCAAACCAGTCGTCGCCGAAAACCGAGCTGAGATGCCGGTGGGGAATGTGAAACCGCCAGTGCCGCCCCATGGACGGATGTTGCGAATCGCTCACTTCGATCTCCTCTCGTGATTCGCGAGTGGGCCTGCCGTCAGGCGTCCGACACCCTATGATTTTTTCGGCGCGGAAACACGGGGGCGCCGCGTCCTCGCCTTCGACAAAGGACATCTGGCGCCGCAGCGCGCAAAGTGGCAAAAGGAACGCAAACAGTGCAGGAGAATTTTCGCATGGCAGCGTCCGAGCAAGCCGCGCCCTTCATCGACAGTTTCGCTCCCTCCACCGAGGAGCAATGGCGCAAGAAGGTTGAGGCCGCCCTGAAAGGCGCGCCCGCGCAGAAGCTGGTCACCAAGACCTATGACGGCTTCGACATCCAGCCGCTCTATGCCCGCGCCGCCAACAGGCCGCGCGCCTTCCGCGCCAGCGGCGACTGGGCCGTGACCGCCCGCGTCGATCATCCCGATGCCGCCGCCGCCAACGAGCTGGCCCTGACCGATCTCGAAAACGGCGCCACCGGCCTGCAGGTCGTCTTCGCGGGCGCGGTCGGCGCCTATGGCTTCGGCCTCAAGGACGCCGCCGCCCTTGCCCCGGCCCTGAAGGACATCCAGCTCGACGCCGGGCTGCGGATCGTGCTCGATCTGCCCGTCCACTCCGGCCTTCATGTCGCGGCTCTGCTCGATCTCGTCGCCGCGCGCGGCTATGATCCGAAAACGCTCGACATTTCCTTCGGCCTCGATCCGATCGGCGCCGCCGCCGCGACCGCCGCGCCGCTGAACTGGGCAGAAGAAGGCCCGAAACTGGCCGAATTGGCCAAGATTCTCATCGCCAAGGGCTTCGACAAGGGCCTGATCGCCGCCGACGGCCGCGTCGTCCACGCCGCGGGCGGCTCGCCTGCGCAGGAACTGGCCTTCGCGCTGGCCAGCGGCGTCGCCGCCCTGCGCACGCTGGAGGCCGCCGGGCTCAGCCTCGACGCCGCACGGAAACTGATCGATTTTCGCCTCGCCGCCGACGCCGACGAATTCATCACACTGGCCAAATTCCGCGCCCTGCGCCGCTTGTGGGCGAGCGTCGAGCGCGCCTGCGGCCTTGAGGCGAAGCCTGTTCGCGTCCATGGCGAAACCGCCTGGCGCATGATGACGCGGCGCGACCCCTGGGTGAACTTGCTGCGCGCCACCGTGGCGGTGTTCTCGGCTGGTCTCGGCGGCGCCGATTCGATCTCCGTGCTGCCCTTCACCCAGGCGCTCGGCCTGCCCGACGTCTTCGCCCGCCGCATCGCCCGCAACACCCAACTGGTTCTGCTGGAAGAATCCAGCCTCGGCAAGGTCGCCGATCCGGCTGCGGGCTCGGGCGGCGTCGAGGCGCTCACCGATTCCCTCGTCGAGCGCGGCTACGCCCTGTTCCAGGACATCGAAAAAGCCGGCGGCCTCGCCAAGGCGCTGGAAAGCGGCGCCTTCCAGTCCGAAGTGGCCAAGACCGCCGACGAGCGCGCGAAAAACGTCGCCCGCCGCAAGGAGCCGCTCACCGGCGCCAGCGAATTCCCGGACATTCACGAAAAGCCCGTGACCGTGCTGCTGCCCGCCCCGGCCGCGCCCGCCGTCAACGCAAAAGCCAACCCCAAAACCCTCTCGCCGCACCGGGTTGCGGAAGCCTTCGAAGCGCTGCGCGACCAGGCCGACGCCGCTTCCGCGCGCCCGAAGATTTTCCTGGCCAATCTCGGCCCGGTCGCCGCCTTCACCGCCCGCGCCACCTTCGCCAAGAATTTCTTCGAGGCGGGCGGCGTGGAAGCGCTCGGCAATGACGGCTTCGCCGACGCCGTCGCGCTCGTCGCAGGGTTCAAGGCCAGCGGCGCGAAGCTCGCCGTGCTGTGCTCCTCCGACGCGGTCTATGCCGAACAGGGAATCGAGGCCGCCAAGTCCCTCGCCGCCGCCGGCGCGCATCTCTTCGTCGCGGGACGTCCGGGCGAGCAGGAGGCGCAATGGCGCGACGCCGGGGCGCAAGATTTCGTCTTCGTTGGCAGCGACATCCTCGCGCAACTCCGCGACGCGCTCAAGGCGGCGTGACTTTTTTGCGGCGCCGCGAAATTTTCGCGGCGCCAGCGTGATTTGAAGCTTTGCAATCGACGCAAAGCATGCGAGCCAAACCCCGTTCCATTCACGCCCCGAAGCGCCCGCCCCCGCCGTTCAGCGGGTCGCGCTTCGGAAAAGCGGCGACTGCGAAAACCGAATCGCCGGTTAATCGCCCCGCCGCTCTGGCCGCCTGTTCCGGGAGATGACGCGTGCGCGCGAAAGTTCTTGTCGCCAGCCTTCTGCTTGCATCCGCGCTTGCCGCGCCTCTTGCCACCCCGGTCGCGGCCAAGCCTGTCCATGACGGCCAATGGCGGGTGGATATCCAGACGTCGGTCGGCAATTGCCCGCCCGGCGGCCAGGTCGTCGTGACGATCAAGGACGAGCGGGTCACCGCCATCGACGCCGGGGGCGTCGAGCCTTGGGGCTATATCGACGACACCAACACCTTTGTCGGCCATTTCAACATCGGCGAGAAGGTTGTGCGCGCCAATGGCGACGTGAAGGGCCAGACCGCCTCCGGCCCGTGGTCCTCCAATACGGATTATTGCGGCGGACGCTGGACCGCCCGCAAGATCGACTAGAACTTGCCGGCGCCGCGCAGGACGCTACGATGGCGCCATGAGCGGCACAGACCAGACCACTGAAAACGAGAGCGAAAAGCCCGACGCAGATGAGGCGCCGCGCTTCGATCTCGCCTTTGACGCCCCCGTGGGCCATTTGCTGCGCGTCTCGCCGCTGGTCCGACGCATCGTCGCGCCCAATCCCGGCCCCTTCACCTTCACCGGGACCTGCACTTACGTCATCGGCGAAGGCCAGGTCGCGGTGGTCGATCCCGGCCCCGACCTGCCCGCCCATGTCGAGGCGCTGCTCGACGCGCTGAAAGGCGAGACGGTCGCAGCGATTTTCGTCACCCATACCCATCGCGACCATTCGCCTGCCGCACGCCTTCTGCAACAGGCCACGGGAGCGGAAATCATCGGCTGCCCGCCGCATTTCCCGGCCCGCGAGATGGCGCTCGGTGAGATCAACAAGCTCGACGCCTCCAATGATCCCGACCATCGCCCGGACCGCGAACTCGGCGACGGCGAGGTTTTCGAGGGCTCCGGCTTCTCGATTCGCGCAGTCCATACGCCGGGCCACACCATGAATCATGTCTGTTTCGAGCTGGTCGAGGAAAAGGCGCTCTTCACCGGCGACCACATCATGGGCTGGTCAACGTCCATCGTCGCGCCGCCGGACGGCGCCATGCGGCTCTATCTCGATTCGCTGGAAAAGCTCCGCGCTCTCGATCACGCGGTCTATTGGCCCGGCCACGGCGGCCCGGTGTCACAGCCGCAGCGTTTCTTGCGGGCCCTTCTTCACCACCGCCGCGCGCGCGAAAAATCCATCCTTGCCGCGCTTGGCGCGGGGCCGCTCGCGCCGGCCGAGATCGTCGAAAAAGTCTATGAAAAGCTGGACGCGCGGCTGAAAGGCGCCGCCGCGCTCTCGACCTTCGCCCACCTGGAAGACCTTTACGAGCGAGGCCTCGTCGCGACAAATGGGACGCCGCAGCTGACAGGCAAATTTTCGCGGCTGTAGAAGATAGAAGACTTCGCGCCGCGACATACGGGTTGCCGGTTGGGCATCACGTCAGCTTTGGCGATGATGCAAGGAGCCCCGCCAAGGCAGCGACGGGAATGTCGACAAACGGCTCGAAGCGGTCCTACGAAATGATGGTCCTGCCGGCGACTATCGCACGCTCAGCGGACGTTGCGGTAGCAAATGAAGCAGCGCTCGAGACCCAAGGTAGAAATTCCCAATCGATAACTTAACCATCGGCTGACGACGGCAACGTTTCCGGGTTGAAAACTGTCGTTTTCGGTAGCAGTCTAGGATTGACTGAGTTCTCCGTGTAGAGAAATTCGGTCCAAAAGGGTTGATAAACATCCGCTTCTACCTGCCAGATATCAATCGAGGGGGGAGAAATGTCCAGATTTTTCAACCGCGCGTCCAACGACTGGAACAACAGCGTAAGTCCGAACTTCGCAGGCGACGTTTGGGGCGATCATGACGACATTTCGGGCGCCTCCTCGACAAACGGGGGCGTGGGTGTTCTTGCAGCCATTCAGTCCGGCGAGATCCCAGCCCCGCTCGTCGCCGCTCTTTCGAGCCGGACGGCCCAAAGCACGACGTCCTTGCCCTATTCAACCTTTAAGGCGACATCGGGAACGACGACCACCAGCAGCGGCGCGAAATGGGGCGGCATCTCCTTTTCGTCGACCGAGGGTTATTATTATCCGCCAGACAATGCCTTAGGCGTCAATAACGCTGCTTCCGGCTCCCAGACTGTTGTGACGGCGGAAAACAACGCGGTTCGCATCGACAAATTCAGCGGTGGCGCGATTTCCTCCTCGACCATGTCGGGGGAAAACAGTTTGTTTGGCTCCCCCGCCTCGGGTTTTTTCTACACTGACCCGCGCGTGATTTTCGATGCGCAGGCTGGAAAATTCATCATTACCGCGGACGAGGTGAACCCGAACACCGGCAAGAGCTATTTCGTCTATGCCGTCTCATCGACCGCGGCGCCGACCTCCTTCACTTCGGGATGGACGGTGCATTCCATCAGCACCACCTTTAACGGCGCGTTGTGGACCGACCAGCCGCTCGTGAGCCTGAACAATGGCTCGCTTTACGTGACCACCAACATGTACGACACGGCCGGCAATTATCAAGGCGACAACCTGACGGTCATTTCCAATTATGCTACCACGCCCTCCGCCATAACTGTTTCGTCGCTCAGCGGACCCTCTTACCAGCCCGCGACGATCGAGGACGGGTCAAGTGCGATCCAATATTTCGTGTCGCACAACGGCGCCAATCTGGACATCATCGATTCCTCTGGAGCGGTCGTGGCGACGATCGGCGGCATGCCCGCCGAGTCGCAATTCGCCGCGACACAGAAAGGCTCGACCTACATGCTGGATGCGGGAGACGGGCGGGTCACCAGCGCCGTCTATGACGCTAGCCACAATCTGCTCTATGCCGTGTTCGAGGCGGCGGGTTCTTCGAGTTCGCCGACAGACAAGCTTGTCCAGTACAATCTCTCCACCGGCGCCGTCGACACCGTCAATCTGAACGATCTCCTGCCTTCGTCCGGTTCGACGAGCGGCGCCGGCACGTTCAATGCCTCGCTGGCCGTCGACGCTCAGGGAGACCTGTTGGTGAACTTCAACGCCAGCGGGCCCAACATGTATGCTGCGGATTATTATGCCGTCTGGAAAGCGTCCAGCGGCGTCGCACCGACGCCGACGGCGAACAATTATTCGAGCCTTTACGACTATCAAAATAGCGTCGCGGCATATGTCGATCCCCGAAAGGATCTTATCGGCCGCTGGGGCGATTATTCGTCCGCGATTGCCAACCCGAGCGTCCAGAACGGATTTTACATTTCGAACGAATATGACAATGGCAGCACCAGAGTGCTGTTCGCCAACTACAATAGCTGGGGAACGGTCATAGCCAGCGTCAATGTGTGAGAGGAATCGGATCTTTTAGGTGCCGCTGGCGTCGCCAGAAAAGGGCTGGCAGCTTAGCATGGGACGCGCCAGACCGGCTGCTCGAAGGGGAAAATATGGCCTAAGATGTCGTCAGCGATCCAGGGGGCGCTAATTCAACGGCGATTTCATGAAGGTCGGCAAAGAGACGATGCAGGCAAATTTTCACCGCGTCCGTCAGTGACGGGAATCGGCGCATCCTTTCCATGTGCGACAGACTGGTCAGCATCCGATACCAGTCCTTCGCACGTGGACAGGTTCCCGCCGACTCCGGTCGGACAGCGTCGTCCGCCCTCTGCTCGAAGCCGACCTTCCTGATTGTGTCGACTTCTGTCTCTTCACGGCGCATTCTCTCCGTTGCGCCTTCGACCTCAATGCCGCTTAAACCGGCCCTTCTGCCTACAGCGGGTTTCCGCCGAGAACGGTCGACTATACGGTTGCCACCGGCTTATCTCTCTTCTTGCTTGCCCTCCGGCTGATGATCGTCGAAGGCGGACGCGCGCGCGCTAATTCGCTTCGTCCTTTTCTTCGAGCGAATCGCTCAGCTTGCCGATGAGCTTGGCGCCCGCTCCGAGATCGTTGCGCAGGTAGCGCGTCACCGCGCGCATATCGACCCGGGTTTCGTCCTCGCCGGGGCGGATGCGGATGGCAATCGCCACGGGCAAGTTCAGGGCGGGCGAATGGGCGAGCGCCTCGATGTGTCCCTCCGGCCGCTTGGGGCCGCCGGGCCGCACCTCTTCGAGGATCTTCCAGCGCAATTGCAGCACGGCCTCGCGCGTCGCCTTGAAGGCCTCGTCCATTTCCATGTCGAGCGCGATCGTCTTGACGTCGGGATAGGCGGCGAGCTGCTCTTCCCCGCGCGCGGCATCGAGCGGACCCGGCGTCCAGCCGCCGCGCCCCGCGACCGCGTCGGGCGAGGTCAGGAAGGCCGGCGGATCCTCGACATCGGTGGAAATATCGGCGAGCCAGGGCGGGCTGCCGGCGGTGTAAATCAGAAAGGCCGGGTAAGGCGCGAGCAAAGCGAGCAGCAGAAACGTGGCGATGATCTTCCCGACGCCGCGCCGGCCCTTGATCCAGATTGACGCCAGAGCCCCAAGCGCGAGGCCGACCGCCACGAGGGCAACCGAGAGCGCGGTGACGAAAATGAACAGCCCGACGCCCGGATCTGGCGTGGCGCTGGGCTGCAAGGTCAGGATGGCGAAAAACCGCGCCAGCGCCCCGCGCGAATGGGCGGCGACAAGGGCGAGCGCGGCGAGCAGCAGGGCGAGCTTGGCGAATTTGGTCGAGAGGATCGCCAGGCGCGAGACCGGCTCTTCCACGTTTACGCGCCGCAAGGCGCTGTCCATTCCCCCCATATCGCCATTCCGCCAGACGGCCGGCAAACGCCGTGAAAAAACCGCGCCGTGAATTTGGTAGCCTGCCTCGCCTCGCGAGGCAAGCGCGGGCCATTTGGCCTTTTGCGCGCTTTAGGGTTAGAACGCGGCGTTCCTTTCAGACGATCCGGCCGCCATGTCGCACAACACCTTCGGACATCTCTTCCGCGTCACCACCTTCGGCGAGAGCCACGGCCCCGCTTTGGGCTGCGTGGTCGACGGCTGCCCCTCGCGCCTGCCGATTGAAGCCGCCGAGATCCAGCAATTTCTCGACCTGCGCCGGCCCGGCCAATCGCGTTTCACCACCCAGCGCCAGGAGCCGGATCAGGTCAAGATC
The DNA here is from genome assembly GCF_030056575.1 of Rhodoblastus sp. 17X3. Classification (GTDB taxonomy): domain Bacteria; phylum Pseudomonadota; class Alphaproteobacteria; order Rhizobiales; family Beijerinckiaceae; genus Rhodoblastus. Next base: position 69,012 of record NZ_JASHHX010000014.1, read on the forward strand.
CTCTCCGGCGTCATGACGGACGAGACCGGCGTGCAGCGCACCACCGGCGCGCCCATCGCCCTGATGATCGAGAACACCGACCAGCGCTCCAAGGACTATGGGGAGATCAAGGACTCCTATCGCCCCGGCCACGCCGATTATGTCTATGACGCCAAATATGGCATTCGCGATTATCGCGGCGGCGGCCGCTCCTCGGCGCGCGAGACCGCCGCGCGGGTGGCGGCGGGGGCCATCGCCCGCAAGGTCATCCCCGGCGTGACCATCCGCGCCGCGCTGATCCAGATTGGGCCGAAAAAGATCGATCGCTCCCGCTGGGACTGGGAGGAAGTCTCGCGCAACCAGCTGTTCTGCCCTGACGCGGTCGCCGCAGTCGAATGGGCCGATTATCTCGACGACATCCGCAAGGCCGGCTCTTCGATCGGCGCTGTGCTGGAAGTGGTCGCGGACGGCGTTCCCGCCGGCTGGGGCGCGCCGATCTATGGCAAGCTCGACGCGGAACTCGCCGCCGCGCTGATGTCGATCAACGCCGTGAAGGGCGTCGAGATCGGCGACGGCTTCGCCTCCGCCGAACTGACCGGCGAGGAAAACGCCGATGAAATGCGCGCGGGCCAAGACTCCTCAAATTTCGGCCCGGTTTTCCTGGCCAATCACGCGGGCGGCGTGCTGGGCGGCATTTCCACCGGCCAGCCCGTGGTGGCGCGCTTCGCGGTCAAGCCGACCTCGTCGATCCTGACGCCGCGCCGCTCGGTGGACCGTTACGGGGCGGAAGTGGATTTGCGCACAAAAGGCCGCCACGACCCTTGCGTCGGCGTCCGCGCGGCGCCCATCGCCGAGGCCATGGTCGCCTGCGTGCTGGCCGACGCCTTCTTGCGCCATCGCGGCCAGCAGGGCGAAGGTTTTTCGTGGCCGTTCGAAAAATAACGAGAAGACCAGACAGCAACGGGCGCACCCGCACGGCAAAGCCGGCTGCTTGCGAGTTTTGGCGACGCGTCGGAATAACGCGGCGGGACGATCCTATTGTAATTCAATAAGAAATAATTATTTATTTAAAATCGCAACTACGTATTCAATGTTTTGAGCAGCTGAAAAATGCACCTCCCCTCGATTGATATTTTTGTCGCCATCGGCGTTACTGTTTCTACAGCGGTTACGGACGCCGTCTATGTCTTTTTCAACGCCTCGGTTTCAGAGCGAAGACGAATAGCGGCGGCGACGTGGAGCAGCATCTGGTACATGCTGTCCGCATTCGCGGTCATCAGCTACACCTCGAACTGGGTCTATGTGCTTTTCGCGGCTATAGGCGCGTGGATCGGAGGATTCTTTTCCATTACTGCGCTTAACTGGATAAGTCCGCGAAAAGAGCATACCTCGTCGGCGAAGTAGATCGAGTCATCGGGGCAATTGTGTCCTCGCCACCGCCCCGACCATCGGCCCCATCGGCAAGGTAAAATCATTGCGTCCGAGATTGGGCGCATAGAGCGCCGAAATCGAGCCGTCGAGGAAGAGCGCATTTTCGCAATGCAGCGCGTCGCGGAACAGGCTGGCGAATTCGTAAAAAGTCACCGGCTCGTTGGAAATGGCGAAGACGACCTGCCCCTCGCGGTCCACGCCGACGCCATTGCGCGTCTTGGCCGAGATTCCCTCGGCGTGGATGCGAGGGTGGATCTTGCCGTTGAGCACCAGCATCGGGCCTGATTGCGTGGCGTAGTCCGCAGCCGGGCGCTGGCTGAGGAAATGCGCTGTCTCCGTCACGCCGGCCTGCCCGGGCCCAATGTAAAACACGCCATTGGGCTTGAGATGGAAATTGCCGGCGCCGCCGCGCGTATTGGCCCGCCGCAACTCGACGCCCTTCTCGACATAGAGACCGACCGGCGCGTAATTCGAATCATACATGCCGGCGTTCATGGCGAAAACCAGCTTTTCGCCCGATTTGAGCGTCGCCGCCGCAGCCTCGAAACTCCCCAGCGGTTCGCCGTCCGGCGCCCGCCAGAACAGCCGCAGGTCGTCCGTTTTCGGATCGAATCGGCAGATCGTATAGGAGCGCCCGCTTTGCTTGAGATCGCCGCAAGGCGCCGCCGGCACGGGCCAAGGGGCGGCGAAAACCGGGGTCAGCGCGAACATGAGCAGCAAGAATCCGCGGATTGTGATGAGATAAAAATGTGACCGCATGGGCCTCCCGAACGGATTTTAGTATTGCTAAAATCCGGAAATTCTCTAGTTTCTCCGCCATGAAGCTGGCGGAATGGTTGCGCAAAACCGGCGTGAGCCGGATCGAGTTCTCAAGGCGCCTCGGCCTGACGCCCGGCGCCGTGAGCCAGCTCTGCAATCAGGAAAGCGTCTGGATGTCGCGCGACACGGCCCAAGCCATAGCGCGCGAAACCGGAGGCGCCGTAACGCCGAACGACTTTCTGCCCGAGGTCTGTGGCGAGGACAAGATGGGAGGACACTCCGTGACGAATTCGGTGACCCAGGCCATTGAGGCGATGAAGCGCGGCGAGATCGTCATCGTGACCGATGACGACGACCGCGAGAATGAAGGCGATCTGGTGATGGCGGCGAGCCTGTGCACGCCGGAGAAAATGGCCTTCATCATCCGCAATTGCTGCGGCATCGTCTGCGCGCCCCTCAGCGTCGCCGAGGCGCGGCGGCTGCATCTCACTCCCATGGTGGCGGACAATGACGCGCCGCTCGGCACCGCCTTCACCGTCTCGGTGGACGTCAAGCACGGCCTGACCACGGGCATTTCGGCGGAACAGCGCTCCAACACCGTGCGCGGCCTCGCCAACAATAATCTCGGCGCGAGCGATTTCGTGCGTCCCGGCCATGTGTTCCCGCTGGTGGCGCGCGAGGGCGGCGTGCTGATGCGCTCTGGCCATACCGAAGCCGCCGTCGATCTGTGCAAACTCGCCGGACTGCCTCCGGTGGGCGTGATCTGTGAACTGGCCAATGACGACGGCACCGTGATGATGGGGCCGCAGATCGTGGCCTTCGCCGAAAAGCACAATCTCAAGCAGATTTCGGTGGCCGATCTCATCGCCTATCGCCAGGCGCGCGAGACGCTGGTCGAGCGCGTCGCCGAATTTCCCGTCAAGACGCGCTTTGGCGAATTCACCGGCTACGCCTTTGTGACGCCGTTCGACAAGGTGCAGCATTTCGCTATCGTGGCGGGCGATATCGGCGAGGGCCGTGACATCCCCGCCCGCCTCCATCGCGCCGACATCATGAGCGACGTGTTCGGCGGCGGCGCTTCCATCAACAAGGCGCTGGAAAGCTTCACCAAGCAGGGACGCGGCGTGCTGGTCTATCTGCGCGACGGCGCGGCGGGCGTTCCCGCCACGCTGGTCGGACAGGAGCAGGAGGCAGGCGCCGAGAACGAGCGCGCGAAAAACTGGCTCGATATCGGCGTCGGCGCGCAGATCCTGCGCAATCTCGGCGTGTCCTCGATTCGCCTGCGCACCAAGACGCCGCGCAAATATGTCGGCCTCTCGGGCTTCGGCATCGAGATCACCGGCACGGAGGACGGCCTTTGAGCCCGGAGACGGACGACGCCGAAGCTCTGCGCCATCGCGAGAAAATGGCGAAGCGCAAACAGGTTCAGGACGCCGAGGTCGCCGCCAAGACTGTCGAGTCCAAGGGACTGCTGATGGTCCACACCGGCCCCGGCAAGGGCAAGTCCAGCGCCGCCTTCGGGCTTGTGCTGCGCGCGCTCGGCCATGACTGGAAGGTCGGCGTGGTGCAGTTCGGCAAGGGCGGAGAAAAAAATTCTTGGCAGACCGGCGAACGCAAGGCGCTGGAGCGTTTTTCCGATCTGGTCTCCTGGCACACTCTGGGCGAGGGGTTTACGTGGGAGACGCAGGACCGCGCCCGCGACATCGCCGCCGCCGCCCGCGCCTGGGACAAGGCGAAAGAACTGATGGCCGATCCAGAAATCAAGCTGCTGGTGCTGGACGAGTTGAACATCGCCTTGCGCTATGAGCATCTGCCGCTCGACGAAGTGGTCGCGACGCTCATTGCGCGGCGGCCGGACCTCCATGTCATCGTCACCGGACGCAACGCCAAACCCGAACTGGTCGCCGCCGCCGATCTCGTCACCGAAATGCAGGCGACGAAGCACCATTTCGCCGCCGGGGTGAAAGCGCAGGCGGGCATCGAGTTCTGATGGCGGGTTCTGGCACGGCTTTGGCGCTGATGTTTCAGGGCACGGGCTCCGACGTCGGCAAGTCCCTGCTGGTCGCCGGGCTGTGCCGCGCCTATACCCGGCGCGGCCTCAAGGTGCTGCCCTTCAAGCCGCAGAACATGTCGAACAACGCCGCCGTGACCCAAGAAGACGGAAATGCCGGCGGCGAGATCGGCCGCGCGCAGGCGCTGCAGGCGCGCGCCTGCCATGCCGCGCCAAGCGTCCACATGAACCCCGTCCTGCTCAAGCCGCAGAGCGAGATCGGCTCGCAGATCGTCGTGCAAGGCAAGATTTTTGGGACCGCGAAGGCGCGAGATTATCAGGCGCTCAAGCCGCAACTCGCCTCCTTTGTCTCAGACTCTTTCGCCCGTTTGCGCGCCGAGGCGGACCTTGTTCTGGTCGAGGGCGCGGGGAGCCCCGCCGAGGTCAATCTGCGCAAGGGCGACATCGCCAATATGGGTTTTGCGCGGGCGCATGATGTCCCGGTCGTACTGATCGGCGACATCGACCGCGGCGGCGTCATCGCCCAGGTCGTCGGCACAAAAATCGTGCTGGACCCCGCCGACGCCGACATGGTGCTTGGCTTTCTCGTCAACAAGTTTCGCGGCGACGCCAGCCTGTTCAGCGAGGGCATGAACCTGATCGCAGAAAAGACAGGCTGGGCGGCGCTCGGTCTCGTGCCCTTCTTCGCACAAGCGGCGCGCCTGCCCGCCGAAGACGCCGTCGCCCTGTCGCGCCGGGAGAAGACGCAGGGCGGCGGCAAGATCATCGCCGTGCCGCAGCTGCCGCGAATCAGCAATTTCGACGATTTCGACCCGCTCAAGCTTGAGCCCGATGTCGATCTGCGCATGATCCCGCCCGGCGAACCGCTGCCGCTCTGCGATCTCGTCATCCTGCCGGGGACCAAGGCGACCATCGCCGATCTCGCCTTTTTCCGCGCGCAGGGCTGGGACATCGACCTGCTCGCCCATGCTCGGCGCGGCGGCAAGGTTTTGGGCATTTGCGGCGGCTATCAGATGCTGGGCCAGACGGTCTCGGACCCGCTCGGCATGGAAGGGCCGCCCGGCGCCATCGCGGGCCTCGGCCTGCTTGACGTCTCGACCGAATTGACCGCCGAGAAAATCCTGCACGCCTGCGCAGGCGTTTCCATTCCCGAGGGCGCCGGTTTTTCGGGCTATGAAATGCATGTTGGAACAACCCGTGGCCCGGATTGCGCGCGGCCGCTGCTGCGCTTTGCGAACGGCCGCGCCGACGGCGCCGTCTCGGCCGATGGCGCGATCCGCGCCTGCTACGTCCACGGACTGTTCGGCGATGAAGACCAGCGCGCCGCGCTCCTGCGCTGGATCGGCGCCGAGCCTTCGGCGCTTGGTTATGAGGTGGAAGTCGAGCGCGTGCTCGACGCCCTCGCCGCCCATCTCGAACAGCACATCGATCTCGATGCGCTGCTCACCCTAGCGCGATGACCAGCAACCCCGCCAAGACGAGCATCTGCGCGGCGCAGGCGCGGCGGTAAAGCGTCAGCGCGCGGCGAATGTCGGCGGCGTCCAGCTCCGCGCGGCCGTCGCCCATGTAAACGTCATCCACCATCTCGCCGCCATAGACGCGCGGCCCCGCCAGCTTGAAGCCGAGCGCGCCGGCCAACGCCGCCTCGGGCCAGCCGGCGTTGGGCGAGCGATGTTTTCCGGCGTCGCGGCCCACGGCGACCCAGGCCGCGCGCCATTCCGCGCGCGGCGTGAAGGCGGCGGCCAAAATGATCCACAGCGCCGCCAGCCGCGAGGCCGGCAGGTTGACGAGATCGTCGAAGCGCGCCGCCGCCCAGCCGAAGTCCTTGTAGCGTTCGTTCCGGTGGCCGATCATGGAATCCGCCGTATTGGCGGCCTTGTAGAGCGCCCCGCCCGGCAGGCCCAGCGCGGCGGTCCAGAAGGCCGGCGCGACGATTCCGTCGGAGAAATTCTCCGCCAGACTCTCCACCGCCGCGCGGGACACGCCGGCGACATCGAGCGCCGACACGTCGCGCCCGACGATCATCGCCACTTTTTCACGCCCGCCGGCGAGTCCTTCGCGCTCCAGCGCCTCGGCCACCGCCGCGACATGCTCATAGAGGCTGCGCTGCGCGACGAGCGACGACGCCAGCACGGCAAGGACGATGAAGCCAAACCAGTTCTGTGGCGCCCAGTCACTCAGAAGGCGCGCGACTTCGCCCGTGACGGCCAGAACGATCATTAGGCTCAGCGCGCCCAAAACTTTGCGGCGGTCGCGGGAAAACTCGGGCCGGTTGAGCATTTGCTCCAGCCGCGCGATAAGGGCGCCAATCCAGCTCACCGGATGGCGCAATACAGCGTAAACCGGCGCGGGATAGCCGATCAGGGCTTCGAACAGCAGCGCCGCCAGGGCGAGCGCGAGGGTGAAGGCGGAAAACATGGTTGCGGCGACGAATCTTTCGGACGAGACCGCCCTAGCCTATCACGGCGGCGGCCTCGCCGCCGCCCGCCGCCTGTTTCCGCAAGCGCCCGAGCCCTGGCTCGACCTTTCGACCGGCATCAATGCGGCGCCTTTTCCTTTTGCGCCGGTCAGCGCGGCGGCTTACGCACGGCTACCGGAGGCGGAGTCCATCGCAGAGCTGGAAGGGGCTGCGGCGGAACGCTTCGGGTTGGGCGCCGGTGCGGGCATCGTCGCAGCGCCGGGAACGCAGGCGCTGATCCAGCTGCTGCCGCGACTGCTGGGCGCGAAAAAAGTAGCGATCCTCGGCTTCACCTATGCGGAGCATCAACGCGTCTGGGCCGCCAGCGGCGCCGAGGTCGCAGTCTGCGACAGACTCGACGAACTGGCCCACGCCGATCTCGCCGTCGTCGTCAATCCGAACAATCCGGACGGACGGTTGTGCAATCCGCGCGACCTGCGCGATCTCGCGCGCGGCATGTCGGCGGAAGGCAAAAGCCTGATCGTGGACGAGGCCTTCATCGACCTTCTGCCGCGCGAAAATAGCCTCGCGCCGCTGCTGCCTTTGCCCGGCGTCCTCGTGCTGCGCTCCTTCGGCAAGACTTTTGGGCTCGCAGGCCTGCGGCTCGGATTCGCGCTCGGCGAGACATCCCTGACCGATTCGCTGCGCGCGGCGATCGGCCCCTGGGCGGTGAGCGGCGCGGCTGTCGAGATCGGGATCGAGGGCTATCGCGACCGCGCCTGGCTGAATGAGACCGCCGCGCGACTTGGGCGGGATTGCGCCCGCCTCGACGCCCTGCTGGCGGCTGCCGGATTCGAGATTGTCGGCGGAACGCCCTTGTTTCGCCTCGCCCGTCATGAGCATGCGCAACAGATCTTCCGGCGCCTGTGCGGGGCGGGCGTGCTGACCCGCCCCTTCGCGACGCGGCCGGGCTGGCTGCGTTTCGGCCTACCGCACGGCGAAGCCGATTTCGCGCGACTGGCTCAAGCGTTTGTCTAGGCTTTCGCTTCAAGCCGGTCGAAGCCCTTGAGTCTGTAGATGATGATGGAAATCAACCAGCTTGCGGCAAACAGGCCGATGATGCCGTAACCAAGCAGGCCGAAATTCTCATTGAGCGCGCCGATCGAGTCCCAGAACGCCCCGTGGAGTTCGTAATGGTCGGCGATCATGCCGAGCGTTTCGATGCCGCCGATCGCCAGAGCGACCAGCGCCGAGACGGCGGTGATGGTGAGATTGTAATAGATCTTGCGCACCGGCTTCATGAAGGCCCAGCCATAGGCGCCGAGCATCAGCACGCCGTCGGCGGTGTCGACCAGCGACATGCCCGCCGTGAACAAGGCAGGGAACACCAGCAAGGACGCCAGCGTCGCGCCGTCGGCGGCCTGGGTCGCGGAAAGTCCGAACAAAGCCACTTCCGTCGCCGTGTCGAAGCCGAAGCCGAACAGCATGCCAACCGGAAAGAGATGCCAGCTCTTGCGCACCATGGCGAAGACCGGACGAAACAGGCGCGACAACAGGCCGCGCTTGTTCAGCAGCAGGTCGAAATCCTCGTCCGTGACGTTTTCGCCGCGCTTGACCGCCTGAAAACTGCGCCAGACGGAAGCGAAGACAAAAATATTGAAGATCGCCAGCAGGAAAAGGAAAAGCGCCGAGGCGCTGGTGCTGACGATATGGCCGACGGCCTTGAAATCCTCGAACCGCGAACTGATCGCCACGCTGGCGAAGCCAACGGCGATCGACATCGCCACCACCACGGCGGAATGGCCGAGCGAAAAGAACAGCCCGACCGCGAGCGGCCTTTGGCCCTCCTGCATCAGTTTGCGCGTGGAATTGTCGATGGCCGCGATATGATCGGCGTCCACGGCATGGCGCAGGCCGAGCGAATAGGCCAGCAGCGCCGAGCCCAGCAGCACCGGCTTGTCGTGAAAGACCGCGAAGGCCCAGGCCCACGCGGCGATATTGGCGAGCGCGAGCCCGCTGAAAAGAAAAAGCAGCTTTTGGCGCAATGGCCCGCGCTGCGCGAACGCTTCCGGAAGTCCCTGCATAACACCCTCGTATGCGACGGTATGTTCACCGGCCCTCATGGGACGGCGGGCAAGGGCAGGTCTCCTGGCTTGCGAGTCATCGCGAAACGCCAGCCTTCCCGGACAAATCCAGTGGCCATTTGCGGCGTTGCGCTCGTCGCTTACAGTTGCGGGGGCAGCCGGGGAGTTTCACCCCGTTCCCTATTAATCCCTAGGGAGCCTTGCTGCCGAGACGTTAGCGGAGGACGCCGCGCGAGGCAAACTCATTTGTCGCCGCGGCTGGTCGCGGAAATCGCCTGCATGACCTGTTCGGTGAAGGACTGCACCGCGCCCGGCGCATGCGAGACGAACAAGGTGTTGGTCTTGTCCTGCTCACCGATCGACTTCAGCGTGTCGAAATATTGCGTCACCAGGACGAGCTGCATGACTTCCTTGGCGCTGGCGTCGCCGAGCGTCCGCTGAAAATCCTCGATCGAGCCGCGCAGGCCCTCGATGATCGCCTTGCGCTGATTGGCGATGCCCTGGCCCTGCAGCGCCTTGCTCTCGGCCTCGGCTTCGGCCTTCTTGACGACCAGGATCTTCTCGGCCTCGCCGCGCGCATTGGCGGCGACCTGCGAGCGTTGCGCCGCGTTGATGTCGTTCATCGCAGCCTTGACCTTGGGGTCGGGGATGATGTCGGTCACCAGCACATTGACGATCTCATAGCCGAACGCCGCCATGTCGACGTCGAGCTCATGCTTGACCGCGGCGGCGATGCTGGACTGGCTCGCGAAAACGTCGTCCAGCATCATGCCGGGCACATGGCCGAGCACGACCTGTTCGACATAGGCCTTGATCTGCGCCTCGGGGTCCGAAAGCGCGTAATAGGCCTCGAAGGCCTTTTCCGGCCGCACGCGGGTCTGGACCGAGATCGGAATGGTGACAAAGACATTGTCCTTCGTCTTGGTCTCCATGGTCAGAGACATCTGGTTGACGCGCAGGCTCATCCGCCCGTCCACCTTGTCGATATAGGGAACCTTCCAGTTCAGGCCGGCCTGGGCGACGCGCAGATAGCGGCCGAACCGCGTGATGACCCCGACCTCGGCGGTCTGGACCGTGAAAAAACTGCCCAGCACGGTCGCCAGCACGAAGAGCAGCGCAATGCCGCCGAAAGACGAAAGCAAAATATCCATGAAACGCCCACTTGAAAACGCCGCTTGCACGCGGTCAAAGCGAGGACGCGACGGTCCGTTCAGGTCCATCAAGCCATCGTCCGGTGAAAGTTACAAGACGCGCGCCGCCAGCAATCCCGGCCGGAAGCGAATGGGCTTAACCGAAGGAAAACGGTGTATTGCCGCAATGCAACGAAAGTCTGGGAGATGCATCCCCCGTTTGAAGGATGCGGTCTCAGCTTTCCGGGATGACACTGGCGGCGTGAACCGGAATTTTCGGTCCATGATTTGAAGAGCGAGCCATTTTCACAGGCTCCGGGCTTCTCTCCCGGAGCGCAGCGGACAGGGCCGGACGGCGCAGGCCGACGACCCTGTCCGCTTTTTCAATGTCAGACCGTGGCGATCGCTTCCAGCCTTTCCCGGCCGCGCCGCGCCATGATCTTGTTCAGCGCCGCGACATAGGCGCGCGCCGAGGCGACCAGCGTGTCCGGATCGGCGCCCTTGCCCGAGACGACATTGCCTTCTTCCGACAGCCGGACCGTGACTTCCGCCTGCGCATCCGTGCCTTCCGTCACGGCGTGGACCTGATACAGCTCCAGCTTGGCGTCATGCGGCGCCAGCGCGTGGATGGCGTTGAAAATCGCGTCCACCGGGCCGTTGCCTGTGGCCTGATGGGTCTTCAACTCGCCGTCGAAGTCCAGCGTCAGTGCGGCCTTCTGCGGCCCCTTGGTCCCGGCGACCACGGTCAGTTCGACGACCTTGATCCGCTCATGCGAGCTGACGATCTCGTCGTCGACCAGGGCGACAATGTCTTCGTCGTAAACGATCTTCTTGCGGTCCGCCAAATCCTTGAAACGCGTGAAGGCGACCTGCAATTCATTGTCGCCCAGCTCGTAGCCCAGCTCCTTCAGCTTTTCCTTGAAGGCGTGGCGGCCGGAATGCTTGCCCATCACCAGCGAGGTCTTCTGCACGCCGACCGATTCCGGCGTCATGATTTCATAGGTATGGGCGTTCTTCAGCATGCCGTCCTGATGGATGCCGCTTTCATGGGCGAAGGCGTTCCGCCCGACGATGGCCTTGTTATACTGCACCGGGAAGGACGTGACCGCCGAGACCAGTTTTGACGCCCGGGTCAGCAATTTGGCGTCGATGCCGTTCGTGAAAGGCAGGATGTCGGCGCGGGTGCGCAGGGCCATCACGATTTCTTCCAGCGCCGCATTGCCCGCGCGCTCGCCGATGCCGTTGATTGTGCATTCGATCTGCCGCGCGCCGCCCTGCACGCCGGCGATGGAATTGGCCACCGCCAAACCCAGATCGTCGTGGCAATGGACCGAGAAGATCGCCTTGTCGGCGTTGGGCACGCGCGACCGCACCATCTCGAACAAGGCGCGATATTCGTCCGGCGTGGTGTAGCCGACGGTGTCGGGAATATTGATCGTTGTCGCGCCGGCATTGATCGCGGTCTCGACCGCGCGGCACAGGAAGTCATGCTCCGTGCGGGTGCCGTCTTCCGCCGACCATTCGACGAATTCGACATGGTTTCGCGCGCGGGAGACCGACGAGGCGATCAGCTCCAGCACCTTTTCAGGGTCCATTTGCAGCTTGTACTGCATATGGACCGGCGAGGTGGAGATGAAGGTGTGGATGCGCGGAATGCGGCCGTGACGCACCGCCTCGGCGCAGCGGTCGATATCCTTGGCGGAAGCGCGCGACAGGCCGCATACGGAGGCGTTCTTCACGCGGCGCGCGACTTCGGACACGGATTCGAAATCGCCCTGCGAGGCGATGGGGAAGCCGGCCTCGATCACATCGACGCCCAGAGCGTCCAGAATGTCCGCGACTTCCAGCTTTTCTTCAAAGGTCATCGAGGCGCCGGGGCATTGCTCGCCGTCGCGCAAGGTGGTGTCGAAGATGAAGACCCGGTCTTTGCCACAAGTCTGGTCCGAAGTCTGGGCGGAGGAATGATTTTGCTTGGTCATGAGATGTTCCTGGCGATAGGCGCCCCAATTCGCGCTCGGCATAGTCCTGTTGAGCTGTTCAAGCAATTGTCGCGGACATGCGAAGCCGGGGCCGGAAAAGGCTGCGGCGAAAATCCCCTGAGCGCCCAGGCAAAGCCCGGCCGGCCCTCAGGGGTTGATAAGAAGAAGAATTTTGGCGAGCGCGCGCGCGGATGCGGCCGGGGCAAAAGCGCCGGCTTTCATCATCTGCGTCTGGTTGGTCTCAAAGGACACGGGCGGCTCTACGATTGGGCTGCGAACAGCCTCGGTTATTTCTAATAGCGTGATCCCGCCGGCAAAATCAAGGGCGTGCTCATCGCGACGGCGATGTCCCGCGCGCGACGCGCGGTCGCTTTCGGCAGGCGAGCAGAACATTCGCCGCTCTAAGGCGCTGGCGATTCAATGCGTTCAGGCCTTTTTCCGCGCTTCAGCGTCAGCACTGTCGCCCAAAGTGACGAACTCATTGACCATCGCCTCGTAATCGGCCCAAAACTCGGCCTTTACGAGAGCCCAGACACCCTTCGACCGGGCCGCTTGCGCGACTTTGGCGCGCAAGGCGTCATTGCTTTTCTCAATCCCCCTCACAAAATTGTGCTGAAGATTGGAGAAACGTCCCGTTTCCTCGAACTCCCTCCGCCGCTTTCGCAGCGTTTCGGCAAGTTCTTCAAGTTTTTCGCTGAGTTGCTGCTCTTCCCTGTCGGACACGGTCAAGGCCTCCCGGGGGGCGCTCGTGCGCCGAGAGCAGATGGGCTACAGCGGCGAAGTCACGAACGTGAATTGACTATTGAAACCATATGGGGATCGGCGCCATTCGGGACAATGGCTGGCCGAGGGAGGTCGTTTCTTGGCCAGATTTGGTCTACCGGTGGCGAAAGCGAGCGATTGACCGATCTCTATTCCCTGCGGTTCGCCCCGCCCAGCGGGAAGGCCTGAGACCACGGCCCGATCAGGGCCAGCCGCCGGAAAAATAGACCACCTGCCCCGTCGTGAAGGGCGAAGCGCCAGAGGCGAAAAAGGCGATCAGAGCGCCGACTTCTTCCGGCTCGCCCAAGCGGCCGAAGGGCACTTTTTCGGCGATCAGCGCGCGCCCGTCCGGATCGTCGATGAATTTGGCGCGCGGATAATACATCTCGCTATAGAGGTAATTGGGCGCGACGACATTGGCCTGGATGCCGAAAGGCGCGGCCTCCTTGGCCAGCGCCCTGGCGAAGGCCGTCGTCGCGGCGCGCAGGCTGGTGGGCACAGCGAAGCCGGGTTCCGGCCGGGTCTCGCGCGCCGAGGTCACGAAGACGAAACTGCCGGAGCGCCGCTGCTTCATCGCCGGCAGGAAAGCCTGCGTGAGTTCGATCGGGAACAGCACTACGGCGTCAAAAGTGGCGCGGAAATCGTCGAGCGGAATATCCTCGATGGCGTCGCGCGTGATCGGATAGACGTCATTGCTGACGATGGCGTCGGGCAATCCCGCCACCGCCAGGATTTCAGCCTGGATATCGACCGGCGTCTGGGCGCCCAGCGCCCGCGCGCCGGTCTCCTGCTCGAAGTTTTTTCGCGCATCGGGCGAAACAAAGGAGGCGTCATGACAGAAGACCTGCGCGCCGCTCTGGACCAGCGCCGTCACCGCGCCCGGTCCGCAATATTGTCGCGCGTTGGTCAGCAGAATCAGGCGCATTCCTCCGCTCTCCCCTGCGCAAGAATCACTCCACCGTGACGCTTTTGGCCAGATTGCGCGGCTGGTCGACATCCTTGCCCATGTGGACCGCGGTGTAATAGGCCAGCATCTGGATCGGCGCGGCATAGACGATGGAGCTAAATTCCGGCGCCATGTCGGGCATGCGGATCTCACCGGCGAGCGTGACCGCCGCCGCTTCGATGGCGTTGGAATCGCCGACCAGAATGATCTTGCCGCCGCGCGCGGAAACTTCCTGCAGGTTGGAGACGGTTTTTTCCAGCACCGGATCGGTCGGCGCGATCACGATCACCGGCAATTCCTCATCGATCAGCGCGATGGGGCCATGCTTCAACTCTCCGGCGGCATAGCCCTCGGCGTGGATATAGGAAATTTCCTTGAGCTTCAGCGCGCCTTCCAGCGCCAGCGGGTAGGAGGTGCCGCGTCCGAGATAGAGCACGTCGGTCGTCTTGGCGAGCTGCTGCGACAGCGTCTCGATGCCTGCCTCCAGCTTCATCGCCTCGGCCAGCAGGCCCGGCACGACCATCAGTTCATTGACCAGCCGCCGCTCCTCCGCCGCGTCGAGCGCGCCGCGCGCCCGGCCCAAAGCCACCGCGAGCGCCGCCAGAACAGTGAGCTGGCAGGTAAACGCCTTGGTCGAGGCGACGCCGATTTCGGGACCGGCGAGGGTTGGCGCGGCGACGTCGCTCTCGCGGGCGATGGTCGAGGTCGGCACATTGACCACGCCAACGATCTTCTGTCCGTGGGCCTTGGCGTAGCGCAGCGAGGCCAGCGAATCCGCAGTCTCGCCGGACTGCGAGACCACGATCATCAGCCCCTGCTCCGGCAGCGGCGCCTCGCGGTAGCGGAATTCCGACGCCACGTCGATCTCGACCCGCAGCCGGGCGAAACGCTCGAACCAGTATTTGGCGACCAGCCCGGCGTAATAGGCCGTTCCGCAGGCGGTGATCGTGATGCCCGTCAGGCTTTTCGCGTCGAACGGCAGCTCGAACGGCAGCCGCACCGCGCCAGCGGAAAAATCGATGTAATGGGCGAGCGTGCGCGCCACCACTTCCGGCTGTTCATGGATTTCCTTGGCCATGAAATGCCGGTAATTGCCCTTGTCGACCAGAAAGGCGGAGGCCTGCGTCTTCAGTTTGGGCCGCAAGACCAGCTCGTTGTCCTCGTTGCGGAATTCCGCCGAGCCGCGCCGCAGGATCACCCAGTCGCCGTCTTCGAGATAGGTGATGGTGTCGGTGAAGGCGGCCAGCGCCAGCGCGTCGGAGCCGAGATACATCTCCCCGCCTTCGCCATAGCCGACCGCCAGAGGCGCGCCGCGCCGCGCGCCGATCAGCAGGTTCTCCTCGCCCTCGAACAGAAGCGCCAGCGCGAAGGCGCCCTTGAGCCGGGGCAGGCTGGCTGCAACCGCCTGTTCCGGCGACAGGCCGCGACGGATCTGCTCCGTCACCAGATGCGCCACGGCCTCGGTGTCGGTCTGGGTGACGAATTCATGGCCCTGCGCGATGAGTTCGTCGCGCAATTCGCGGAAATTCTCGATGATGCCGTTATGCACCACCGCGAGCTTGTCGGTGGTGTGGGGATGGGCGTTGTTCTCGGTGGGGCGGCCATGCGTCGCCCAGCGGGTGTGGCCAATGCCGACCGAGCCATGGAGCGGCTTCTCGCGCAGCAGGGCTTCGAGATTGCGCAGCTTGCCCTCAGCGCGGCGGCGCTGCAGCCGTCCGTCTTCCAGCGTTGCTATGCCGGCCGAATCATAGCCGCGATATTCGAGCCGCTTGAGCGCGTCGATCAGCGGTCCGGCGACCGGACCCTGACCGAGAATGCCGACAATGCCGCACATGAATTCAAAATCTCCGATTGATCGCGCCGATCAGAAAGGCCGGGTTCAAGCCCGGACGCAAGTCAATTTGCGCGACAATGCTTTAACACGGCCTCGGCGCGGCGACGAAGGGCCAAGCTTGCGCCGGCCGCCAAGTCCTTTTTCCCGAAAACTCTGCAACCTTTTTGCAAAATTCGCAAAGCTCGGCCCTGGCCGTCTTTGGAAGGCGGCGTCTAAGCCTTATGGCCGGGCGCCTCGCCTATTTTGCGGCCTTGAGCGCCGCCATCTTCTTGCGGAAGGCCGCGGCCCAGCCTGGCAGCACCGCCTGGCGGCCGCGCGCGACGGCGAGCGCGTCGGCTTCGACATTCTCTGTGACCACCGAGCCGGAGCCGACAAAGGCGCCGTCGCCGATCTCGACCGGCGCCACCAGCGCCGAGTTCGAGCCGATGAAGGCGTCGGCGCCGATCCTGGTGCGATATTTGAGGAAGCCGTCGTAATTGCAGGTGATGACCCCGGCGCCGATATTGGCGCGCGGGCCGATGCTGGCGTCGCCGATATAGGTGAGATGATTGACCTTGGCGCCTTCGCCGATATCCGCCTTCTTGATCTCGACGAAATTCCCGATCCGCACCTTGTCCGCAAGGTTCGCGCCGGGCCGAAGCCGGGCGTAGGGGCCGATGGCGACATTCTTCGCCAAAGTCGCGCCTTCGAGATGCGAGAAGGAATGAATGACGCTGCCGTCGCCGACCGTCACGCCAGGGCCGAACACGACATGCGGCTCAACCACAACATCCGAGCCCAGAACGGTGTCGAAGCTGAAGAAAACCGTCTCCGGCGCAACGAGCGTGGCGCCGCCGAGCATGGCCGCCAGCCGCAGCCGGCGCTGTATTTCCGCTTCCGCGACCGCGAGCTGGGCGCGGTCGTTGACGCCCAGCACTTCCTGAGCCGGCGCCATGACCAGCGCGCAGGCCGCGCCTTCTCCTCGCGCCATGACCACGGCGTCAGGCAGGTAATATTCTTTCTGGGCGTTGGAATTGCCGATGCGCGCCAGCCAGTCGAGCGCCCTCTTGCCGTCGAGCGCCATCAATCCGGCGTTGCAGGCGCCGACCGCCAGCTCGGCGGGACTCGCGTCCTTGTGCTCGCGGATCGCCAGCAGCGCGCCGTCATTGTCGGTGAGAAGGCGGCCATAGCCGGTCGGGTCCTCCGGCTCGAAGCCGAGCACGGCGATTCCCGCACCGTCGCTAAGCTTTTCGCGCAAATGGGCGAAAGTCTCGGGGCGCGTCAGAGGCGTATCGGCGAAAAGGACCAGAACATCGTCGAAGCCCTCCGCCAGGGCGTCGCGCGCCGCCAGCACGGCGTGGGCGGTGCCGAGCCGTTCCGCCTGCACGAGAATCCGGGCCTCTGGCGCGGCGGCGCGCGCCTCGGCGGCGACGTCGTCCCGTCCCGGGCCAACCACCACCGCGACCGCGTCCGCGCCGGCCCGGGCCACGGAATCCAGCACATGGGCGAGCATCGAGCGCCCGGCGACCTTGTGCAGCACTTTCGGCAAAGCGGAGCGCATGCGCTTGCCTTCGCCGGCGGCGAGAACGATGGCGAGGCAGCGGCGCGGCGCGGCGCGGCGTTCGGTTTGCGTCGTCATGAGACCCTCGGTGCGAGAAATCGGGGCTTGAAGTTTGGCGGGTTTGGCGCTTACAGGCTGGGGTGTATAGGGGAGCGGCAAAATCCGGCAAGGCAAAAAATCCGCCTCGCAACCGCCGCAAATTAGTTTATAACCCGCCAGCCGGGGAAAAGCGGACGGATAAGGGCGATCTCCATTCGTATGAGCCCTAGGCCATTCGTATGAACCTTTTTGCGGGCGCCGGCCCTTGGCGAGGAGCGTCTTCCGCGCCAAGAATGACAAGACAATCGGAACGGACTGCCTCTCCCATGTTGAAGCGACGGGAAGTGTTACAATTGGCGGGAAGCGCCGCCGCCCTCGCCGCCGCCGACACATTGCCTTCCGCATTCGCCCAGGAACAGCCTGCCGACGCGATGCCCTTCTCCGGCCCTGCCGTCGTCGACATGGCGCGCGCCCTGGCCTCGAAACCCTTTGTCGCGCCCAACGTCGACCTGCCGGGCGCCCTGACCAGCCTCACCTATGAAGGCTATGTCGCGATCCGAGCGAAGCCCGACGGCCTGATCTGGACCGACGATTCAAGCGGCTTCGTCATCGAGCCGCTGCACCGCGGCTTCATCTTCACCAATCCGATGCAGATCAACCTCGTAGAGGGCGGCCTGTCGCGGCGGTTGAATTACGACGCCTCCAAATTCGTCTTCGGCGGCGTCAATCTCCCCGCCCCGCCGACCAAGCTCGACTTTTCCGGCTTCCGCGTGCTGCGGCGCGACGATCGCGGCGACTTGCAGGAACTGGCCATCTTCCAGGGCGCGAGCTTCTTTCGCTCGGCGGCGCGCGGCCAGAACCTCGGCGTCACCTCGCGCGGCCTCTCCATCCGCACCGGCGACGCGCGGGGCGAGGAATTTCCCTTCTTCCGCGCGGTCTGGATCGAAAAGGCCAGCCGCGCCGCCAACGCCCTGACCATCAACGCCCTGCTCGATTCGGAAAGCGTCTCCGGCGTCTATCGCTTCACGATCCACCCCGGCGACGCCACCATTATCGACGTCGAATGTTCGCTGTTTCCCCGCGCCGCGCTCGATTATTTCGGGCTGGCGACCATGAGCGCGACCAGCCTTTTCAGCCCGCTCGACCGGCGCGGCGACGACGACGTGCGCGACGCGGCGGCGGAATGCACCGGGCTCCAGATGCTCACCGGCGCGGGCGAATGGGTCTGGCGCCCAGTCTCGAACCGCAACAATCTCCAGATTTCGGAATTCGTGGACAATAACCCCAAGGGATTCGGCTTCCTCCAGCGCAACCGCGAATTCGACGATTTCTACGACCTCACCCAGCATTGGGAGCGCCGCCCGTCGCTCTGGGTCGAGCCAATCGGCGACTGGGGCGCCGGATCCGTCGAACTGGTCGAAATTCCGTCCGACAACGAAAACGCGCAGAACATGATCGCCTTCTGGCGGTCGAAAACGCCGCTCGCCAAGGGCCAGCAGGCCGATTTCGCCTATCGCCAGTTCTGGTGCTGGTCGCCCCCGTCGCGTCCGCCGGCCGCCGCCGTCACCGGCTCGCGCGGCGGGCGCGGCGGCGCGGCCAAGCAGCGCCGTTTTCTGGTCGAATTTCGCGGCGACGCTCTCGGCGATGTCGCCCGCATGGCCGATGTAAAGGCCAATCTGACCATTTTCCCGGGGAAAATCGCCAGCCTGCGCACCTATCCGGCGCCCGAGCGCAAGAGCTGCTATGTGCAGTTCGACATTGACGTCGCGAGCGAAAACGCCTGCGAAATGCGCCTGACCCTTGAATCCCAGGGCGCGCCCCTTTCCGAGACCTGGCTTTACAGATGGACGCTGTAACCGAGACCGCCCCCGCCCACGCGCCGAACGCCCCGCCGGCGGCGCCCTTCGCGCCCGCCATGCCGGAGGAATCGCGCCTCGACATGCCGGAACAGAAGCTGTCGCGCTTCGATCCGGCGACCGAGCGGCGTAAATTCGTCAACAAGTTCCGCTCGCCCTGGCTGTCACGCCTCGTCACCTTCGGCGGCGGCCTCGCCCTGACCAGCTGGGGCGCCTATGAAATGTACCGCGTCATCGACGTGGGCGGCATCACCTTCCTGAAATGGGTGCTGCTGGTCCTGTTCCTGGCCAATTTCTCCTGGATCGCCCTGTCCTTCGCCGCCTCCGTGGTCGGTTTCCTGCATCTGCTGTTCGTCCGTCCCAAGCCGCCCGCCCAGCCGGAAAGGCTCTCGACCCGCACCGCAGTGGTCATGCCGATCTATAATGAAACCCCCTCGCGGGTGTTCGGCGCGCTTCAGGCCATTTACGAGGATGTCGAAGCCACCGGCCTCGGCGCGTCCTTCGACTGGTTTTTCCTTTCCGACACCACCGACCCGGACGTCTGGATCGCCGAGGAGCGCGCCCTGCTCGCTCTGCGCGGCAAGCTCGGTCCGAAGGCGCGGGTCTATTACCGCCATCGCGCCAAGAACACGGCGCGCAAGGCCGGCAACGTCGGCGATTTCGTCGCCCGCTGGGGCGGCGCCTATGAACAGATGGTCGTGCTCGACGCCGACAGCCTGATGACCGGCCACGCCATCGTCTCGCTCGCCGCCGCGATGGAGGCCGACCCCGACGCCGGCATCATCCAGACCCTGCCGCTGATCATCAACCGCAACACGCTGTTCGCCCGGGTGCAGCAATTCGCGGCGCGCATCTACGGCCCGGTCATCGCCGACGGATTGTCCTGCTGGATGGGCCGCGACGGCAATTACTGGGGCCACAACGCGATCATTCGCACAGCCGCCTTCGCCGCCCATTGCGGCCTGCCCCATCTCAAGGGCAAGCCGCCCTTCGGCGGCCATATCCTGAGCCATGATTTCGTCGAGGCGGCGCTGATCCGCCGCGCAGGCTATTCGGTCTATATGCTGCCCTCGCTGGGCGGCTCCTTCGAGGAAAGCCCGCCGTCGCTGATCGACGTGGCGGCGCGCGACCGCCGCTGGTGCCAGGGCAATCTCCAGCACATCAGCGTGCTTCCCGCCAAGGGGCTGGTCTGGCCCACGCGCCAGCATTTCGCCACCGGCATCATGGGCTATGTCGCCTCGCCGCTCTGGCTGGCCCAGCTGCTGGTCGGCATTCTGCTCGTTCTGCAGGCGAGCTATATCCGCCCGGAATATTTTTCCAAGGATTTCACGCTTTTCCCGACCTGGCCGCGATTCGACGCCGAAAGGTCGCTGGAGCTGTTCATCGTGACCATGGCGGTGCTGCTGGCGCCAAAGCTGTTCGGTCTGATCGTCGCCTTGTTCGACGGCCCGACGCGGAAGGGCTCGGGCGGCGCGCTTGGCCTCGTCTTCTCGACCCTGTTCGAAGTGCTGATGTCGGCCTTGCTGGCGCCGATCATGATGATGGTCCATGCCGGACACGTCATGCATATCATCTTCGGCTTCGACACCGGCTGGGAGCCGCAGCGGCGCGACGACGGCTCGGTGCCCTTCAAGGCCATCATGCGCCGCCACCGCGACCATGTTTTGCTCGGCTTCATCTCGCTCGTCGCGGCGCTTCTGATCTCGCCCTCGCTGGCCGCCTGGATGTCGCCAACCATCGCCGGCCTGATCCTCGCCATCTTCCTCTCCTGGGCCAGCGGCCAGAAATCCATCGGACTCGCCTTGCGCCGCGTCGGCCTGCTGATGACGCCGGAAGAAAAGAATCCGCCGCCCATCGCCTCGCGCGCCAATGCGCTCTCCGAGGCCCTCGCCGCCGACGGCCACGACCAGGCCGACGGGCTGCGCGCCCTCCACGACGACCCGGCGTTCTGCGCCCTGCACCAGTCCTTCCTGCCGCCCGCGCCGCATCGCGCGCTCGGCGACATCACGCCGGAACGGGCCATGGCGGTGGCCAAGCTCAGCGACGCCCGCAGCATTGACGACGCCGTGAAATGGCTGCAGCGCAAGGAGCGCATGGCGCTGATCCAGGACCGCGCCCTGATCGCCCTGCTCACGCGGCTGCCCGCCTCGGGCGCCGCCGCGGCCGAGTAAGACAACGGGTGAGGCGAATCGGCAACGCGGCTTGCGAAAATCGCGGCGTCGTTAATCGTGGGTTAAGACGAACAATAGAAAATGACGGCTCTGGAACAGCGGGTTGCGCCAACCCGCGCGGAGCCTCCGATGAACGATCTGATCCCCCCGTCGCATCCCGTGCCGCAAGCCCGGCGGCAGACAGAGCCGAACTGGGACGCCGCTTGGGACGCGTCCCGTGACGCCTCGTGGAACGCCTCCTGGGACGCCTCCTGGGACGAAGCGCCGGAAATCGAATTCCGGCCGGTTTCGCCGACACGCCCCAAATGGCGCCTGTATTCCGCTTCCGCGGGCGCGCTGCTGTTGACCTTGGGCGTGGGCTGGGCGGCGGCGGACAAGATCGGCGGCTATTTCGGCCCGCCCGCCCCGGATCCGGCGGAGATCAAGGCGGCGGAGGCCCTCACGGCCGCACAGGCGCAGCGCCGCGAACTCGCCGCCCTTCGCGTCCACGTCGAAACCCTGAAGAGCAAGCTGGAAGCACAGACCCAGAAATCGCGCGCGGCCGAAACGACCATCGCCTCGCTGCAAAAAGGCCTCGCCGAAGAGAAGGCCGACGCCGCGTCGGCGGCCTCGCAATTGCAAGCCAAGATCGAAAAGATCCAGAGCCAGGCTGCGGAAAAAGCCGCCGAAAAGGCGGCTGAACGCAATATCGACAAGACGACGACCGCCTCGATCCCCAAGCCCCTGCCCCGTCCGGCGCAAATACAGGCCGCGGCGCAAGCTGCCCGTCCGGCGCCCTATCGCAACTTCGTCCTGCGCGATATCGGCCCCGGCCGCGCTCTGGTCGAAGGCGGCGGCCGGATCGAGGAAGTCGAGCCCGGCGATATCCTGCCTGGCGGCGCCATGGTGGAGCGGATCGAGCGGCGCGGCCAGAGCTGGGTCGTGATGACCGACCGCGGCTATATCGGCCCGGATTACAACTGGGACGATTGATCGTCAAAACTCTGGGCGCAAGGACGCGCCCGGCGCCAGCGCCTCGGCATAGGCCGCCTGCAGGGCGGGAAGAATATCCTCGACCTTGTCGCGGACCAGATAGCGCGCCTCGCAATTCGCCCGGATGAAGCCCTGTTCGCGCATATGGTCGAGCAGGGACAGCAGCGGGCGCCAGAATCCGGCGATATCGGCGATCAGCACAGGCTTGTCATGGCGTTGCAGCTGCACCCAGGTCAATTGCTCGACCAATTCCTCAAGGGTGCCGATTCCGCCCGGAAGCGCGACAAAGGCGTCGGCCTTTTCGAACATCAGCCTCTTGCGTTCGTGCATGTCCTCGACCACCAGCAGGTCCTGCACGCTTTCGAGCATGTTCTCGCGCTTTTGCAGGAAGCGCGGGATGATCCCGGTGACATGGCCGCCTGCGCTCAGCACGGCGTGGGCGACCGCGCCCATCAGGCCGAGATCGCCGCCGCCATAGACGAGGCCGATGTCGCTCTCCGCGAGAATGCGGCCGAAATCCCGCGCCGACGCGATAAAAGCCGGGTCCGCGCCCATGGATGAACCGCAATAGACACAGATTTTCCGAATCCTGCGCATCGCTCGCCCCATTCGTCGCCCCTTTCTGTCCTGCCGCCCGGAAACGGTCAAGCCACGCGCGGATAATCTCTTTTGTCGCATGGCGATTTCGGCCAAGCGGGCATAAATAGGGCGCAACAGCCGTTCCCGCCGGAATCGCGGGATCCTTCGCCGTCCGGGCCATCCGCCCGCAAACCCTTAAGAGGCGTCATGTCCGCCAAGCCTGAAGCCGATCACGTGCAGCCCGTCCGTCTCGCCGACTACCGCCCCACCGACTACCTGATCGATTCGGTCCATCTGGACATCAGCCTCAATCCGATCGCGACCCGGGTCATTTCGCGCCTAAGCCTGCGCCCCAATCCGGCTGGCGTCGCCGGCGCGCCGCTCGTGCTCGACGGCGGGGACCTGAAGCCCTATCGCGCGCTGCTCGACAATGAGGCGCTGAACCTCTCCGAAGTGTCGACCCCCGACCGCCTGACCATCGCCAATCCGCCCGCGCGTCCCTTCACGCTGGAAGTCGAAACCCTGCTCGACCCCTCCGCCAATACGCGGCTGGAGGGCCTCTACCGCTCCGGCTCGGCCTATTGCACGCAATGCGAGGCCGAAGGCTTCCGCCGCATCGCCTATTATCTCGACCGCCCCGACGTGATGAGCGTCTTCACCGTGCGCATCGAGGCCGACGAGCGCGAGGCGCCGGTGCTGCTCTCCAACGGCAATCCGGTCGAGAGCGGCGAGGTCGGCAACGGCCGCCATTACGCCATCTGGCACGATCCCCATCCCAAGCCCAGTTATCTCTTCGCCCTCGTCGGCGGCGATCTCGGCTCCATCGAGGACGAATTCACCACCGCCTCCGGACGCAATGTGAAGCTCGCGATCCATGTCGAGAAGGGCAAGGAGCACCGCGCCCATTACGCGATGGAGAGCCTGATCCACGCCATGCGCTGGGATGAATTCGTCTATGGCCGCGAATATGACCTCGACGTGTTCAACATCGTCGCCGTGCCGGACTTCAACATGGGCGCGATGGAGAACAAGGGCCTCAACATCTTCAACGACAAATATATCCTTGCGATCCAGGAAACCGCGACAGACCATGATTACGCCGGCATCGAGACCGTCGTCGCGCATGAATACTTCCACAACTGGACCGGCAATCGCATCACCTGCCGCGACTGGTTCCAGCTTTGCCTGAAGGAAGGCCTGACCGTCTATCGCGACCAGGAGTTCACCGCCGACCAGCGTTCGCGCGCCGTGGGGCGCATCGCCAGCGTCCGGACGCTGCGCGCCGCGCAATTTCCCGAGGACGCCGGCCCGCTGGCGCACAACGTTCGCCCGGACACTTACAGCGAAATCAATAATTTCTATACGGCGACCGTCTATGAGAAGGGCGCCGAGATCATCCGTATGCTGCGCTGCCTGATCGGCCATGAGGCCTATCACAACGGCATGGCGCTCTATTTCGAGCGCTACGACGGCAAGGCCGCGACAGTGGAGGATTTCCTGTCCTGTTTCGCCGAGAGCGCGGG
This sequence comes from Rhodoblastus sp. 17X3, assembly GCF_030056575.1. Classification (GTDB taxonomy): domain Bacteria; phylum Pseudomonadota; class Alphaproteobacteria; order Rhizobiales; family Beijerinckiaceae; genus Rhodoblastus. The sequence goes on from NZ_JASHHX010000014.1 coordinate 93,005, forward strand.
GCGCGACCTCGGCCAGTTCTTCCACTGGTACCAGCAGGCCGGCACGCCGAAGCTCACCGCGCGCGGCTCCTATGACGCGGAGACGAAGACCTATACGCTCGACCTGTCGCAGGCGACGCCGCCCACCCCAGGCCAGCCCGAGAAGAAGCCGCTGCTGATGCCGATCCGACTCGGCCTGATCGGCCGCGACGGCCAGGAAATCCCGTTGGTCCAGGACAATCCGGCCAGCCCGCGCGAAGCCAAGTACGGGATTTTCGAACTGGCCGACGCGCAGCGCCGCATCGTCTTCAAGGACGTGCCCAGCAAGCCTGTCCCCTCGCTCGTCCGCCGCTTTTCCGCGCCGGTGATCCTCGATGTCGATCTCGATGAGGACGACCTGCTGCTGATGATGGCCCATGACAGCGACCCCTTCAATCGCTGGCAGGCGGCCCAGACCCTCGCCACGCGGCTGCTGATCCGGTCGACGCAACTGATCCGCGCCGGCGAACTGCCCGACTTCAACCCGGCCTTCGCCGAAGCCCTCGGCGCTGCGATCGAGGCCGGCGATGCCGACCCGGCCTTCGCCGCGCAAATGGCCGCCCTGCCGAGCGAAGGCGATATCGCCCGCGACATCGGCTCGGACGTCGATCCCGACGCCATCTTCCTGGCGCGCCGGGCCTTGCGCTCCGATATCGGCAAGCTGCTCGGCGAACGCCTGCTCGCCGTCTATGACCGCCTGGCGTCGGACGCGCCTTATTCGCCCGACGCCGCCAGCGCCGGCCGCCGCGCCCTGCGCAACGCCTGCCTCGATCTCTATGCGGCCGCCCATTCGTCGGACGGCTCCGAAATCGCCATGCGCCAGTTCCAGGCTGGCGCCAACATGACCGACCAGATGGCCGCGCTTGCGGTTCTCTCGGCCTACGCCACGCAGCAGCGCGAGCGCGCGCTGGATTCCTTCTTCCGCTCCCACGCCGACGAACCGCTCATCGTCGACAAATGGTTCTCGCTTCAGGCGATGATCCCCGAGCCCGAAACGCTGGCGCGCGTCAAGCGGCTGATGCATAACCACGCCTTCAGCCTGACCAATCCCAATCGCGTGCGCGCGCTGATCGGCGCCTTCGCCACCGGCAATCCGACCGGCTTCAACTCCGCCGACGGCGCTGGCTACCGCTTTGTCGCGGAAACCGTCCTGAAGCTCGACGAGGTCAATCCGCAGGTCGCCGCGCGCCTGCTCTCGGCGTTCCGTTCCTGGCGCAATCTCGAAGCCGGCCGCCGCGCCCTCGCCCGTGAGGCGCTGGAGCTCGTCGCGGGGCATAGCGCGCTGTCGCCGGACCTGCGCGACATTGTGGCGCGCTCGCTCGCCTGACGCGGAAATCCAGCCTCGCGCCAGCCCGCAAAGACGCCCCTTCGCGTCCGGCGCAGAGGGGCGTCTTCGCCTTGTTTTCGCTCCATTTTCGCCCCGTTTCGGCAAGCCAGCCCAAGCGCGCGGCGATAGTGAGGCGCCGCCCGCGGCCGATCGCATTTTCTTCGCCTCCTATTGTTTTATCACACTTTTTTTGACCACCTCGCTCCCGCCCGCGCGCTTCTCGCCTGACGCCGCGACCTTTTGCGCCGCAAGGAAATTCGGCGAAATTTTGCTTTCATTAACGAAAATTTAGGCTGGACAAAAAGCCGCCTTGGGATTCGAATGGAACTGATTCGGAGGCGTCGCTTTAAAGCTCCGGATCGTCAATTTTCACCATTGTGGGAGCGAGTCATGGCGCGTGCGAACGCCGCCGATGCCTCATTTTGTCTTGATGCATCGAGCCCGCCTGAACCCATCTGGAAACCGACCGGGGCGTCCAGCCTTCCGCAAGGCGGCGCCGCTGTGACGCATCTTTTTCCCACCGCGCGCCCGGTTCACGCCGCGCAGGGCGACGACGCACAGGCCACGCAGGGAGACCATGCCCCGATGGCCGCGCTCACGCCGAAAGAGCGCCTTGAGCCCCTGCTGCATAGCGCCCTGCCGGCGATGATCGTGCTGTTTCTGCTCACCCTGTTCGGCGTCGCAGCGCAGGTCGCCCTGCAGAGCTATGACAAGGTGGTGCCGGAAGCCCTTGCCGAGATGGAGATGGTCGGCCGTCTTGCGGCGGAAGACCTCAATGTCGCAACCCGCCATGCGGCTCCGGGAGCGCCCGCCGCCATGATCCTGGAATCGGCTCTTGGCCGCTTCCTGACCCGCGGACGGATCATCGCCGTCACCGATCCCGACGGCCAGATCGTCGCCGCCTTGCCGCCGGGCGCGATCCGCGCGAACTCGCTGTCCGGCCATCTCGGGACTTCGCAGCCCCTCACCGTCTTCGCCGAAAAGGCCGGGCCGATGCAGATCGCCCTGTCGAACGGCACCGAGGCGCTCGCAACCGTGCGCAATCTCGACGCGCCCTATGGCCAGCTCGCGATCATCCAGCCAGTCGATAGCGCCCTTTCCGAATGGCGCTCCGCCGCCTGGCGCTCCGCCATACTCCTCATCGTCACCTCCGCCGTGATGGGCATCGTCGCCTTTGCCTATTTCGCCCAGGCCAGCCGCGCCATAGACGCCGAATCCGACCGCGCGCGCATCCGCAACCGCATCGACGCCGCGCTCGATCGCGGACGCTGCGGGCTGTGGGACTGGGATCTCGCCAATGGCCGCATCTATTGGTCCGATTCCATGTATGACATGCTCGCCATGGAGCGCGCGGGCGAGTTCCTGTCTTTCGGCGACGTCAAGAAGCTGATCCATCCTGACGACGGCGACCTTGGCGAGATCGCCGAGCAGTTGACCGCGCGCCGCGCCAATTCCGTCGACCACGCCTTCCGCATCCGCGATTCCCGCGGCGAATGGATCTGGATCCGGGCGCGCGCCCAGGTCATCCACGAAGGCCGCGAACGCACGCCGCATCTGGTCGGCATCGCCGTCGACATTTCCGAGCAAGTCAGGCTCGCCGAACGCAGCGCCGCCGCCGATCTTCGCCTGCGCGACGCCGTCGAGACCATTTCCGAGGCTTTCGTCTTGTGGGACACGCAGAACCGCCTCGTGCTGTGCAACGCGAAGTTCCAGCGCCTCCACGGCCTGCCTGCCGAATGCATCGTCCCCGGAACGCCCTACGCCATGGCCATGGCCCAGTCGCAAAGCTTCGCCGAACAGGCCGAAGTCCTGCCGAACGACGGCGCCGGCCGCGTCTATGAGGCGCGCCTCGCCGACGGACGCTGGCTCCAGATCAACGAGCGCCGCACCAAGGACGGCGGCTATGTCTCGGTAGGCACCGACATTTCCGCGCTGAAACAGCATGAGCAGCAATTGCTCGACAGCGAGCGCCGCCTGATGGCGACCGTGGCGGACCTGCGCAAATCCCGCCAGACGCTCGAATTGCAGGCGCAGCAGCTCGCCGAACTCGCCGAGCGCTATCTCGAGCAGAAGGCCGAGGCCGAAGGCGCCAATCGCGCCAAGTCCGATTTCCTCGCCAACATGAGCCATGAACTGCGGACGCCGCTCACCCATATCATCGGCTTCGCGGAAGTGATGGAGCAGCAATATTTCGGCGAGATCGGCAACGAACGTTATGTGCAATACGCCAATCACATCCGCCAATCGGGCCAATATCTGCACGGCGTGATCAGCGACGTGCTGGAAATGTCGCGGCTCGACGCCGGCCAGATCGCCCTTCAGGCCCGCGAGATCGACCTCGCCCCGACGCTGGCCGAAGCGGTCGACGCCCATCGCGCCCCGGCGGCTGCGAAACAGGTGGAGATCGCCTTCGAAGCCCCCGCCGACAGCCGCGTCGTCGCCGATCCCGAGCTGTTGCGCCGCGTCGTCGACATTCTGATGAAGAACGCCCTGAAATTCACGCCCGAGGGCGGCCGCATCGCCGTGCGCGCGGTCCGTCAAGGGGCGGCGCATGACATCATTGTGGAGGACAGCGGCTGCGGCATGAATGAGGAGGAGCTGACGCGGGTCTGCCGGCCGTTCGAGCAGCGTTCGCCGCTGATGCAGGACGGCATGAAGGGCCCCGGCCTCGGCCTCTCGATCGCTCATTCGCTGGTCGAACTGCATGGCGGCGAATTGCGCATCGATTCCGCCCCGGGCCAGGGCGCGAAAGTCTGCATCCATCTGCCCGGGCCGCGCGAACAGGCGCGCAAACGGATCGCCGCCATCAGCGCGGCCGAGTGAGCGCCAAAAAGCCGATCAGCGCCCGCGCGAGAACACTGCGTCCATATGGGCGGCCAGCGCGAGGTCCTGCCCCGTGACGCGCCCCGCATCATGGGTGGTCAGCTCGACCCAGACCCGGTTGTAGATGTTCTTCCATTCCGGATGGTGATCCACCCGCTCGCAATAAAGCCCGACCTCGACCATGAAGGCCAAGGCCTCGGCGAAGGCGAAGAATTTGAAGACCTTGGCGATCCTTTTGTCGTCGCCGCTCCAGCCGTCGGGAATCATGACCATATCCTGCTCTCCCATGCGAGGCGTGACGCGCCCGCCCTGCGCTGATAATTTATAATCCGATTCAGGCAGGAGCCGTCATGTCCAATCTCGATAAAGCCCTCTCCGCGCTCGACGCCGACCGCGAGGGCGCACTGGAGCGGCTGTTCGCGCTGCTGCGCTTCAAATCCATCTCGACCGATCCCGCCTTCGCCCCGGACTGCGCTGCGGCCGCCGACTGGCTGGTCGGGCAGCTGAAAGAGCTGGGCTTCGAGGCCTCGTCGCGACCGACTGCCGGCCATCCTATGGTGGTCGCCAAGGCCAAGGCGGTGCGGCCCGACGCGCCCAATGTGCTGTTCTATGGCCATTACGACGTGCAGCCGGTCGATCCGCTGGAGCTGTGGCGCGCCGACCCCTTCGCGCCCGAAATCGTCGAAGCGGCCCCGGGGCGCAAGCAGATCGTCGCGCGGGGCGCCGCCGACGACAAGGGCCAGCTGATGACCTTCCTGGAAGCCTGCCGCGCCTTGCGCGCCAATGGCGGACTGCCTTGCCATGTCACGATCCTGTTCGAGGGCGAGGAGGAGTCCGGCTCGACCTCCCTGCCCGCCTTCCTCGCGGCCAATGGCAAGGAGTTGAAGGCCGATCTGATGCTGGTCTGCGACACCAATATGTGGGATCGCGACACCCCGCTCATCACCTGCATGCTGCGTGGGCTGGCGTTGGAGGAAGTCGTCGTCAAGGCCGCCAGCCGCGACCTTCATTCCGGCATGTTCGGCGGCCCGGCCGTCAATCCGATTCATGTGCTGTCGCGGATCATCGCCGGCCTGCATGACGAAAACGGCCGCGTCACCCTGCCGGATTTCTATGAGGGCGTCCCCGAACTGCCGCCGGACATCAAGCAGCAATGGGCGGCGCTCGATTTCGACGAAAAGGCCTTTCTGGGCGAGGTCGGGCTGTCCGTCCCCGCTGGCGAGGGCAATTATTCCGTGCTGGAGCAGATCTGGGCGCGGCCGACCTGCGACGTCAATGGCGTCGTCGGCGGCTATACCGGCCAGGGCTCGAAGACCGTGCTGCCGGCGCAGGCCAGCGCCAAATTCTCCTTCCGCCTGGTCGGCAAGCAGGACCCGCAGGCGGTTCTGGAGGCCTTCCGCGCCTATGTGCGCTCCTGCCTGCCCGAGGATTGCGAGGCGGAATTCATCAGCCACGGCGCCAGCCCGGCGCTGTCGCTGCCGTTCCGCTCCGAGGCGCTTCAGCGCGCCAGCCGAGCGCTGGAGGCCGAATGGGGCAAGCCCGCGGTGCTGGCGGCCTCGGGCGGCTCAATCCCGATCGTCGGCCTATTCAAGCGCGAATTGAAGATGGATTCGCTGATGGTCGGCTTCGGCCTCGACGACGACCGCATCCATTCGCCCAATGAGAAATACGAATTGTCCTCGTTCCAGAAAGGCGCGCGCAGCTGGGCGCGGATTCTGACCGCGCTGGCGGATTAAAGGCTAGCGACTTTCAATATTTCTACGGTGAAGAAGCGATCAGATAGCTTTTATAAGCTCTCTAATTGAGTCTGGATGTCAAAACTATTTCGACATCAGGACTACTCAATTGGAAGTTGGCCGGAACACCACTCAGGCCGCCTTGTAGATCAAACGGAATTTTTGCGTTTTCAAACGCCCGTTTGACTGCCTGTTCGGCTGGACGCAACGAGCTTGGATTTTGAACGCGAACGGCTATGCCAGAAGGTGGAGCATTGCCAAGTCCCATGGCAATCGGCGTCGTTACAGCCCATCCACTAGACTGGAAAGTAAGAGCAACATCGCCTGCCAGCATTTTTACGTCAGCAGCTGCGGCATCATGAATTATTGCAACTGCAAACCTTGAACTGTTAATTTCGTTCTTGATTGCTTGCGCTTGTTCGCCAGACAATCGGCGAGGAAGCAGGGATTTAACCTGTTGCTCCAACGTGTCCAATCGCGCTTTCGCCTCTGCGGGCGTCGCCCCATTGAGTTTTTCTTTGTAGTCAGATAGCTGTTCGTCCTTGAGCTTTAGGCGGCTCTCGTAGTTCTCGATAATTGAGCTATAGCGCCAATTCACCACACCCCAAATCAACCCACCAGCCACTACGACAGCAATACAAAAAGAAACCGGCGCCCCCGCAAGGATCTCCTTCCACTCACCTGTCATATGTTTTATAAAATCTTCCACGTTCATCTGTTTCACTTATATAGTTATCGCGAATCTAGCGGTTTAAAATGCCGAAAAAGGAGAACATAACATGACCTCTATGGTCAAGTTGATTCGTGCCCGTTCCATTCTACTTCTGGCCTCATATTCCCAATTAGACACCACTCCGAACACAATTTCGTAACGCGACCTTAGGAAATTCCAATCGGCCGGATATTGCTATCCAGCCGCCACAAACAGAAAGCCCGCCTGTGCTGCCCTGGATACTCCTCGACACCGCGTCAATCCCCGGCGGCGGCGCGCTGCGGCTCAAGCGGCGCGGCAATGAATTTTCGATCATGCTCGGCGACAATGAGCTGATGAATTCGCGCCTGAGCGGCTCCGAGGAGGCGCTGGCGACATTGAGCCTCGCTAAGATCGCGCACCGTTCGGCGGCCAGAATCCTGATCGGCGGCCTTGGCATGGGCTTTACCCTGCGCGCGGCTCTGGGAGCGCTGGGCGCCGCCGCGCAAGTCGAGGTGGCGGAACTCGTCCCCGCCGTTGTCGCCTGGGCGCGCGGGCCAATGGCCGAGGTCTTCGGCGGCTGCCTCGACGATCCGCGCGTGAGAATTCTGGAGGGCGACGTCGGCAACATTGTCGGCGCCAACGCCGGCGTCTATGACGCCATTCTGCTTGACGTGGACAATGGCCCGGATGGACTGACTTCAAGCGCCAACGACCGCCTGTATAATGGCGCCGGCCTCGCAGCCGCCCGCGTCGCGCTCAAGCCCGGCGGGATCGTGGCTTACTGGTCGTCGGGGCCGGACGAAAATTTCACCCGACGTTTGCGCAAGGCCGGTTTCGAGGTCGAGGAACGCCCGGTGCGCGCGGGCCGCTCGCGCGGCGCCCGCCACATGATCTGGCTTGCCGCGCGAAACTGACCGCAGGAACAAAGAGGGACAATCGCCACGAAGCCGATTCGCGCCCGTTCTGTTCGTGCAAAATTCCGCCCTTCCCGTTTTGGGGCGCCTGTCTCGGAAGAGGCCGAAAGCAATCCTTTACGCCGGGAACGAACGCGGGATATCCACAAATCAGCGATTCGTTCAGGTCTCATTCCCGTCCTGATCGCCAAATCCCATTTCAGGCCTTAAGCGCAGGTTAACAGGCAAGCTCCTGTTAAGGTTTCGCTTTCCCGCGCGGCTTGGCCGGTTTGGCGGCTTTGGGGACCTTGGCGGGCCAGGCTACGATCCGGTCGATCATCTCGTCGACCGACAGCTCGTCCTCCAGCGCATGGACGCGGCCGAGCACCGAAATCCCGGCCTCGGCCACGCTCTCGCGCCGCCCGCTGACCAGCGGATGCCATTCGGGCAGGTCCTGGCCATGGGCGAGCAGGCGATAGGCGCAGGTCGGCGGCAACCAGGTCAGGGATGCGGCGCTGTCCGGCGTGAGGCGGATGCAATCCTTCACCCGCCTTGAGCGATGTCCATAATCGGAACAGCGCGCCGTCGCGGGGTCGAGCAGGCGACAGCCGACGTCGGTGAAATGAATTTCGCCGCTGTCCTCGTCCTCAAGCTTCACCAGGCAGCAGCGGCCGCAGCCGTCGCACAGGCTTTCCCATTCCGCCTTCGAAAACGCGCTCAGGGCGCGGTCCCGCCAGAAGGGTTTTTTGGCGTCGCTTTCGGCCTTGGTCTTCTTCGTCTGCGTCATGGTCCGGTTCAAAATGGGGCAAATGGGGATGGCGCGGCTTTTGCGCTTGAAGGCCGATAGAGTTAAGACAATGTTAAAGGCGTCGGCGCGCGCCGCCTGTCAAGGCCAGCGCCGCGACGATGGACACACGAAGCGCCAAAGCGGCCCACGAAGCGCCGCAGCAAAGACCGGATGGAGCGCCGCAACCTTGGCCTACGACTTCAACCAAGCCAGATGGTTCCGCGCGCTGCGCAATGCGCTGCTCGGCTTCGATTCGTGGATCGACAGCACGTTTTATTCGCTGAGCACGGACACGGCCGACCTGTGGCGGAATTTCTCCAGCTTCATGGAGCGGTTCCATGTGCGCGGCGCGAGCCGCGTCGCGGTGGAACTCGCCTGCGAGGGCCTCACGCTCGGCGTGTTCGGCGGGCTTGTCCTCGTCGTGCTGGCGCAGCCGGCCTTCCGCCTCACCGCCTCGGGGGACTGGCTGAAGAAGACCGACCTCGCCGTGACCTTCCAGGACCGCTTCGGCAAGGAGGTCGGGCGGCGCGGCATTCTCCACGACGACGCCGTGACGCTGGATCAATATCCCGATTACGTCGTGCAGGCCGTGCTCTCGACGGAAGACCGCCGCTTCTATGACCATTGGGGCGTCGATCCCATCGGCCTTGGTCGCGCGCTCACCGTCAACGCCCGTTCGTCGGGCGTGGTGCAGGGCGGCTCCACCCTTACCCAGCAATTGGCCAAGAATCTCTTCCTGTCCAACGAACGCACCCTCACCCGCAAGATCAACGAGGCCTTTCTGGCGTTCTGGCTGGAGTCCCATCTCAGCAAGAACCAGATCCTGCAGCTCTATCTCGACCGCGCCTATATGGGCGGTGGCACTTTCGGCATTCAGGCGGCGTCGCAATTCTATTTCGGCCGCTCGGTCAAGGACGTTTCGCTGGCGCAGGCCGCCATGCTCGCCGGACTGTTCAAGGCGCCGACCAAATTCGCTCCCCATGTCAACCTGCCCGCCGCCCGCGCCCGCGCGCTCGATGTGCTCAACAACATGGTCGTCGCGGGCTATCTGCGCGAGAATCAGATCGCGGAGGCGCAGCGCAACCCGGCCTCGCCGGTCGATCGCAGCGCCGAGGCGAGCACGCCCGACTGGTATCTCGACTGGGCCTTCAACGAGATCAAGGCGCTGTCCGAATCCGGCAAGCTCGGGCAGGACCGCGTCTTCACCGTGCGCACGGCGCTCGATTCGAGCCTGCAGAAAAAGGCCGAGACCACCATCGACGAAATGCTGCGCGAGAGCGGACCGGCTTTCCACGCCAAACAGGGCGCGACCATTGTGCTCGAACCGCTCGGCGCCGTGCGTGCGCTGGTCGGCGGCCGCGATTATGGCGCCAGCCAGTTCAACCGCGCCACCGACGCCCAGCGCCAGCCCGGCTCGTCCTTCAAGCCCTATGTCTATCTGACGGCGCTGATGAGCGGAAAATTCACGCCGCAGACGACGGTGGTGGACGCGCCGATCTGCCTCGGCAACTGGTGCCCGAAGAATTACAAAGGCTCCTATGCCGGCTCGATGCCGATGTGGAACGCGCTGGCCCATTCGTTGAACACGGTCGCCGTGCGGCTTTCCATTGCGATTGGCGATGGCGACGCCAAGAAGGGCCGCGCGCGCATCATCGCCACGGCGCGCCGGCTGGGCGTCACGGCGCCCCTGCCCGACACGCAATCGCTGCCGCTCGGCGCCGACGAAGTCAGCCCGATGGATCAGGCCACGGCCTATGCGGCCTTCGCCAATGGCGGCAAGCGCATCAAGCCCTATGCCGCGCTGGAGATCGCCAACAGCCGCGGCGAGCTGATCTACACTCATGATCGCGACGGCGAGCAGCCTCAGCAGGTGATCGACCCGCGCAATATCAACGATCTCGTCTTCATGATGACGCAGGTTGTCGAACAGGGCACGGGCCGCCGCGCCATGCTCGACGGCGTCAAGGTCGCGGGCAAGACCGGCACGACCAATGAATACAAGGACGCCTGGTTCTGCGGCTATACCGGCAATTTCGTCGGCGTGGTCTGGTACGGCAATGACGACGACCTGCCGATGGAGCGCATGACCGGAGGCACCCTGCCCGCCGCGACCTGGCACGACATCATGCAATTCGCCCATAGCGGCGTCGATCTGAAGCCCCTGCCCGGTTCGACCCTCATCGCCGAACAGGGCCCGGTCGTGCAATTGACCAATAATGCGGGCGCGCAGACACTCAAGGTCCGCGAGCAATTGTCGAAGAAATCATCGGAAGCGCTCGGCTCGATCGAGAACCTGATGAAGGCGACCGCCGAAAAGCATGGTGCGCTCGACCTGACGCGCCCATCGCGCTACGCCGCCGCCGAACCCGCCGAGGTTTTTGCCCGGCGGCGGGGCGCGATCGTCGATCTGCGGTAACGATTTCCGGCAAGGAATGACTGCGACGGGCGGTGAACGGCTTTACAGCGATCGGCCGCCTCCGGCTCATAGTCGCCTTTCCCGACGAGGTCCGCGACTGTCTGATGTCGACCCGTTGCAGTCCCATCGGCATAAAATTCAAACGGCTACTGTTCGGGCTTTATCCACCGCTCCAACGAGGAGGTTATTGTTTACGGACGAGCTTTCGCGACAGACAACGCCATGTTCACCATGTTGCCGATTTGGTCGAGTGCCTTTGCCGCGACTTCTTCTTGCTCTTCGAACGGAAGTTGCGGGTCCATTACTTCAACTGGCATCCGAACGTGAAACTCGCTGCCATGTTGAACAGGCCATGCTTCCTCCGGAAGCTTTCCCTCCACATGGCGTTCTGCGGTCGGAGCCCAGGCCTTTTCGAAGATCGCGCTGACCTCACCTCGAAAGAAGGCATGCTTGAATCTGATTCCGGGCGGTAGCCCTAGCGCCCCGAGATAATATTCGCGGTCTCTACCCTCCTGGCGCGATGCTTGCAATTGTGGATACCGGGCCTGCACGAAGTCATGGTAAGCCCTCTTGAGAGGCGCTATGACGGCATCGTAAGCGTGATTGGCTCGATTGTCGGCTTCACGCGCTCGGGTCTGTCGAGATGCCGCAGCTACGAGGATCGCGTGCCTCCACTCCCAGCCGGGATACGCTGCACCTTCGATGCTCTGGCCTAGCTCTTCGAGTGAAACGCGGTCATGCCAACGTTGGTCGGTCGGCACGCCAGCTAGATAGCCCGCAGGTGCGCAAAGAACTGTCTTATAACGATCGACGGCGCCCTCCTCGCAGAGGATACTGCCCCGCAGATGGTAGCGCTCGCATTGATTGGGCTGCATCGGCGCGCCAATCTTGTCTTCTATCATGACAGCGACACTTTCCTCCCCGAGTCTAACAATCACCAGGACATCGGTTTCACCATGCTCGCGATGAACGCTGTGCCGTGCTGTTTCGACGACAGCCCCTGTAAGGTCGAGACGCCCGGTTAGCCAGTCGGCGAAAGAGCGACACATGTGGAGTTGCTCAATCAGGATCAAGTCAATGTCGCGCTCTTGCACAGAGAACGGGAGGCCGGTGTTGTAGCGCGCAAGTATCGGATTCATTATATCCTCGACAATCTCAAGGGCCGAGCGAGTTTGGCCTATTCGCCCGAGGTTTCATAGAATCGTTAGGGTTGTGACGAGTTACGCGTGTTGCGGGGCGTTAGACGATCATGGCGGTCACCTAGACGTAATACGAAACCCTAAATTCTTCTCCGCATCGGTGCGCGTGATGATCTCGTGCAGCGGCCGCTATCCGGCCTGTTGCTTCCATTCGCCCGAGGGTCCGCTTCCCGCCCAAACTCACCTCTGATGGCGGCGTCCGGGGATTTCCGCTTTCCGCCGATACTTGTCCTTGCTGGCGAGATTTCGGATCGTCCGCTATCCGCCGATAGCCGCCGCAGCTAACCCTTCTTCCGAGCCAGCCGCGACAAGCCCATTTGCGCGGCGGTGACGCCGAGCGCCCGGCAGCCGCCGAGCGTGACGCCGCCATAGACGACCAGCCCCACCAGTCCGAAACAGGCCAGCGCGATCAGGCTGCCGAAAATGCCGAGGCTGCCGCCGAGCGCGGCGAAGGGCGCCTGCAGCCAGAGCGAGATATTGGCGAGAATGACCGTCGCCGTCGCCGCGGCCAGAGCCACGCCTTTCAGCGTGTCGTCCGGCTGGAACAGATAGCGGCGCAGTCCGATGAACATCAGCAGACCGAGATTGATCCAGGCGTTGGCCGAGGTCGCCAGCGCGATGCCGACCGCGCCCAGCGGCTTGTAGAGCAGGATTTTCAGCAGCAGGTTGATCGCCAGCGCGCCCAGGGAAACATACATGGGCGTCTTGGTGTCGCCCATGGCCTGGAAGCCCGAGCGCAGGGCGTTGATGGCGATCATCGCCAGCAGGCCGGAGCCATAGGCGCGCAGCACCGCCGCCGTGGCGAGGGAATCACCCGCCTTGAAGGCGCCATGCTCGAACAGCGCGCGCACGATGACGTCGGGGATGACCATGAAGGCGACGACAAAGGGCGCGGTCAGCACGATGGTCATGGCGAGGGTGCGGTTCTGCGCCGTGAAGGCGCCTTCCCAGTCCTCGCGCGCGAAACAGCGGCTCATTTCCGGCAGCAGCACCGTCCCCGCCGCGACGCCGACGAGGCCGATAGGCAATTGATAGAGCCGCTCCGCATAGTAAAGCGACGACATGCCGCCGGTCTGCAGCAGCGAGCCGATGATCGTATCGGCGAACATGGCGATCTGCACGCCGGAGGAGCCGATCACGGCGGGGCCGAACCTGCGGAAAAAGGCGCGCACATCCTCGCCCCAGCCCGGCCGCGCGATCTTCTCCATCAGATTCAGACGGCGCGCGGAAAACATCAGCAAAGCAAGCTGGGCGATGCCCGAGGCCGTCACGCCTGCCGCCGCCGCGTAGGCCGCATTGGGAAACAGAAAGGCCACCGCCAGAAAAGCCATGGTGACGACGTTCAGCAGCACTGGCGCGAAGGCCGCCACGGCGAATTTGCCATGGGCGTTCAGCGTCGCCGAATGCATGGTCACCAAAGTCACGCAAAACAGATAGGGAAAGGTGATGCGGGTGAGGCTGACGGCGAGGTCGAATTTCGCGGGATCGGCGGCGAAGCCCGGCGCCATCAGGCGGATGAAGCCGGGCATGAAGATCCAGCCCAGCGCCAAAATCACGATCTGCGAGATGAGCAGCAGCGTGAAGATCTGGTTGGCGAAATGCCGCGCCGACCAGATGTCGGATTTCTCGTAAACGCGCAGATAGGTCGGCACATAGGCGGCGTTGAACGCCCCCTCGCCGAAAATGGCGCGGAAATGATTGGGCAGCCGCAGCGCCACCGCGAGGGCGTCGCCGAGCAGTCCGGCGCCCACGAGGCCGCTGAGCATCACGTCGCGCAGGAATCCGGTGACCCGGGAGAGCAGCGTGAAACCGCTGACCGAGAGGAAGCTTTTATACATGAACCGCCGTCAATTCCGGGTGGGACGATCTTTTTACGCTCATTCGCCCTTGGCCGGCGAGGTTTCGTTCGGAGCGGCGGCGCCGATTTTTTCGGCGACGATGTAAAGCGGGCGCCCTTTCACCTCGGCAAAGACACGCCCGATATATTCGCCCAGCACGCCGAGCGAGATCAGCTGCACGCCGGCGAAGAACATGATCGACACGATCAGCGAGGCGAAGCCGGGCGCGGAGACGCCCCAAATCAGGGTCTCCAGCACGTAATAGACCGCATTGACCAGTGCGAAGGCCGCGATAGCCATGCCGATATAGGTCCATACCTTGAGGGGCACGGTGGTGAACGACACGATGCCGTCGAAGGCGAAGCGCGTCAGCTTGCGATAGGAAAATTTCGACACGCCGGAATGACGTTCCGCGACCTCAAAGGGCACGCCGGTGGATTTGAAGCCGATCCAGGCATAGAGACCTTTCGAAAACCGCGCCCGCTCGCGCAGGTTTTTCAGCGCATCGAGCGCAACGCGGTCGAGCAGGCGGAAATCGCCCGCGCCCTTGGGCAGCTCGATTTCGCCGCAGGCGCCGAAGAGATGGTAAAATTGCTCGGTGAGCCAGCGCCGCGCCGCCGAATCCGTCTCGCGGCTGAGGCGGACGCCGTAAATATTCTGATAGCCCTCGCGCCATTTGGCGACAAACTGGGCGATGGCCTCGGGCGGGTGCTGCAGATCGGCGTCCATGATGACGGCGGCCCGCCCGCGTGCGGAATCCACCCCCGCGGCGATGGCGATCTCCTTGCCAAAATTGCGCGAAAACGAGAGCGCGCGCAGGCGCGGATCCTGTTCATTGAGGGCGCGAAGAACTTCAACCGTGTCGTCGCTGGAGCCGTCGTCGACGAAAATCACTTCGAAGCTCTCGACGCAGGCCAGAGCCGGGACGAGACGGGCGACCAGCTGACGCAGATTCCCGCTCTCGTTGAACACCGGCACGACCACTGTCAGCTCCGGCGCCGCGACGCTCATTCGGTCAGACATTTCCCATCGGGTCCTTGTTTGTCGCCGGGCGCTCGCACGGCGGGTGCGGCATGGTCGCAGGAACATCTAGGCCGCAGCGCAAAAATGCGCAAGAAAGGGGCGAATTTGCGTCTGACCCGGATCGGCCATGTCGACTTCCACCAGCTTCGCGCTCTGCGCCGACGACTTCGCTCTGTCCCCCGCCGTCACGGCGGGGATTCTGGAGGCGCTGGCGGCCGGACGGCTCACCGCGACTTCGGCCATGACCACGCAGGCGAATTGGCCGGACGCCGCGAAAGCCTTCCGCGCTCTGGCGCCCCGGGCCGATCTCGGCCTGCATTTCAACCTGACGCTCGGCGCGCCGTTGGGAAAAATGCGGAGTTTCGCGCCCAATGACGCCTTTCCCGCGATGAACGCCATTGTCCCCGCCGCGTGGCGCTCGGCCTTGCCGCGCGGGGAAATCCTGGACGAATTGCGCCGCCAGCTCGACGCGTTCGAGGACGCCTACGGCGCACCGCCCGATTATGTCGACGGCCATCAGCATGTGCAGGTTCTGCCCGGCATCGCGGACGATCTCATCGCCGAACTTTTGGCGCGGGGGCACGCGGGACGCATCTGGCTGCGCGACAGCGCCGACCGGCCAAGGCGGATTTTTGCGCGCGGAAAACATTGGGGCAAGGCCTTGACCGTGGCGGCGCTCGCGCGCGGCTTCCGCGCCAAGGCGCGCGCGGCGGGCTTTGCGCTCAATGACGGCTTTTCCGGCTTTTCCGATTTCGACGCCAAAGGCGATTACGCAGCCGATTTTGCGACTTTCCTGCGCGCGCCGGGCGCGAGACACCTCATCATGTGCCATCCCGGCCATGTCGACGCCGAATTGGCGCGGCTCGATCCCGTCACCGATTCGCGGGAGACCGAGCTGGCTTTCCTGCTCTCCGACCGTTTCACGGAAATTCTCGACTCGGCGGGAGCGAAGCTCGCTCCGCTGTCCGCGATGTGAGCGCGGTCAAGCCTGGAATTCGTCGAGACAGTCTCGAAGAGCGGCAAGATCGACCGAAAAGCCCGTTTTTGCATCGACGCCGCGCAGCGCGACGAGACATCCCTGTTTGCGTTCGACAAGCGCGCGAAAGCCATCGACTTCCGTTCCGGGCGGAGTCAACACAATCGCCCGCACGCCGCGCGGTGCGACCGCAATATTGGCCAGCCCGGCGCCGCTGGCGCCGACGATGATTTCCGCATGCGAAAAAGCGCGGATCTGCTCCGTGAAGAGCATGCCCGCCAGATCGACGGCGACGAAGCCCCGCGATTGCAACAGCTCCAGCAGCGCCGCCGCATTGACCGGCATATCCGCGCCGCCAGCGACATAGATGCGCTTCGGCGGGTCAACGCCGCCGGCGAGTCGCGCCGGCAGCGATTCCAGCACCTCGAGCGCCTGCGGCGAGACGAATGATCCGCCTTCCAGCGGCAGGGGATAGACAGCGCGCTGCAGGAAGACCGGCGCTTCGCCCAAAGCGACAATCCGCTCCGGCGCGACGCCGAACAGGCACAGGCTGTCGCGGACGATTCGCGCCATGGCTTCCGGTTGGCGGGAAAGGGCGATGCTGAACTGCGACAGATCGCAAAATTGCGCGGCGATGGCGACGAGCGGCAGCACGCCGAGCAGCCAATGGCCGTAATCGCCATCGCCACTCTGGCGCAGATAGATGAAATCGCCGGAAAGGCGCTGCATCCGGGTCAGCGGCCAGACCCGCGCGCTCCATGTTCCGTCCCTCTCGCGGCGGAGCGGCCCGCACCCCGCGCCCGGCTCCATCCCGGCGAGACTTTCCGCGACGAGGACGCCGCCCGAGGACATCAGCGCGCCGCCCCCGAGCGAACAGAACTCCTCGAACAGCGCCAACCCGCCCGCGCCCGAATCCGGCGGCAGGGGATGAAAGCCTCGGGCGATTTCCGTCGCCGGAAGCACCAAGGCGCGACGCCGGCGCGGCGAAGTCAGCGCCAGAGGCCCAATGCCGAAATCGAAAAAGCGCCAGTGGAACGCCTCGGGCTCCGCCGCCGGCATCAGGCGCTCAATAGCCCATCGGCGCGTCGCCAGCCGGCTCCGGTCCCGTCGCGCCAAGGGCGCCGACCGGAAGCGACGCGGCGATTGGCCCGGCCTTGGTGAAATTGAGCGTGACGCGGACCTCGCCGCCCTGAGCCAAAGGCTGTTTCAAGCCCATGAGCATGAGATGGAGGCCGCCCGGCTTGAGAGTCACGGTCTCGCCGGGCTTGATCTCGACGCCGTCGGGCAAGCCGCGCATGGTCATTACGCCATTGGCCATGCCCGTTTCATGCAGCTCGACCTTTTCGGCGACATCCGCTGTCGCGGAAACCAGGCGATCGGGCGCCGCCCCCTTGTTGACGATGGCCATATAGCCCGCGCCGACCCGGGCGCCCTTGGCCGTGGCCCGGCTCCAGGGCGCCTTGATCTCGATATCGGCCGCCGAGGCCTTGTCCGCCAAAAGCCCCGCACCGGCCAGCAAAAGCCCCGTCCCCAGCGCGGCGCCGCGCAAAATTGTATTAAAGGCGCGCATTTTGTCCTCCCCCTTCATTCTTCCGGGATGCGTTTGATCTTGCGCCCGCGCGAATAGCCATAGGCGAGCAGGATGGCGAGCAGCCCGCCAAGCGGCGGCGCGAAATCGGCCATCATTTCCGGCGGCATCGCGCTAGCTAGCACGGCCGTGTCGGCCGCCGCCATCCGCCCGGCGACCCAGCCCAGCAGGCCCGCGCTCGCCCAGAGCAGCGGCGGCTTGCGCAGCGCATTGATGAATTGCGCCGAGCCCAGCGCCAGCAGCGGGATGGACAAGGCCAGGCCGAACAGGACCAGCGGCTTGACGCCCTGCGCCGCGCCCTGAACCGCCGTCATGTTGATGAGAGCCCCCGGCGCGTCGAAGGCCAGCGCGGCGGCCATGGCCGCGCCGAGGCCGCGATGCGGTTGAATCGCCGGCGCCTTGTTCGTTTCGCCGCGAATGGCCGTCGCCAGCGCCGCCCAAAGCAAAAGGGCCGCGCCGGCGAATCCGAAGCCGGGCAGATCCGCGCAGGCCATCAGGGCGTAAGCCAGCGCGATGCGCAGGAGGATGAACAGGACGGTCCCGAGATTGATCCCCAGCCGCTTCTGCTCCTGCGGCAAGGCGCGGGTCGCCACGGCAAGCGCGACGGCGTTTTCGCTGGAGAGAATGAGATCGAGCCAGAGAATTTCGATCAGGCTGGCGATGGTTTGCGAAAAGTCCATGTTTTTCCTGTCGATCCAAATCTTTCCCGGCGGCTGTGGCGGCGGAGATTAGGCCAAGGCGAAATCTTTCGCCATCGACAGAATGACGCGGGCCGCGCTTTCCAGGCGCGCGCCGCGCCAGTTCGGCACATGGATGAAACAGGCGCAACGGTCCATCAACAGCGAAAGATAGAAGCTTTCATTGCAAAGATAATCGCCCGCGTCATGCGACAGCGCGGCGGGCAGGCCGTTGCGGCTCGCCAGCGCAGCGAGGCGGGGAGCGGCGCCTGAGCCGTGCAGGACGTCCGGGCCGCCATGCACGATGAAGCGGCAAAAGGGTCGCTGCCTGGCGGCGTCTGGCCTCAGGATCGAGGCGCGGTTGCGCGCCAGCGTCTCGATGGTCAGGCGCTTTCGCCGCGCCGCCACGCCGAGCAGCAGCACCGCGTCGGGGCTGGTCTCCGCGAACAGGCGGGAAAGCGTCGGCGACAGCGCGAAGCGATCGACCGGCAGTACGGCCGTATGCAGGTCGATTCCCGCCAGGGCGAAGACGCGCTTTTTCCGCTCCAGCCGCCGCGTCAGGATCTCGGCCGGGTTGGTCCGCTGGCCGGGGAAGGACCCGAAGCCCGCGACGAGCAGAGATTTCCGCGTATTGAAAAAGTTCACAGGCCGAACGCCGTCGCGATCTTCTCGACCGCCAGGGTCGGAGACAGCGACCCGTCCGCCACCCGGCGCTCCAGATCCGGCAGCAGCGCGCGCACCTGGGCGTTGGAGCGCAGCCGTGAAAACAGCAGGTCCTCCAGCATTGTCCACATCCATTTGACCTGCTGGTCGCGTCGCCTTTTGGCGAATTCGCCCGTCGCCTCATATCTGCGGCGATGTTCGACCACCTGCGCCCACATTTCGTCGAGGCCGATATTGTCGAGGCCAGAGACCAGCACGACCGGCGGCGACCAGTTTTGCGAGGCTGGCATCATGATATGCAGGGCGGCGCGATATTCGCCCGCCGCCCGCACGGCGCGGGCGCGGTTCTCGCCTTCCGACTTGTTGACCGCGATCATGTCGGCGATTTCGAGCACGCCCTTCTTGATGCCCTGCAATTCGTCGCCGGCGCCAGGAAGCATCAGCACCAGGAAGAAATCGGTCATTTCGGCGACCGTGGTCTCGGACTGGCCGACGCCGACCGTCTCGACCAGAATGACGTCGAAACCCGCCGCCTCGCACAGCAGCATGGTCTCGCGGGTTTTCGCGGCGACGCCGCCGAGCGTGCCCGACGAGGGCGAGGGGCGGATGAAGGCGTTGCGCTCGACCGCGAGCCGGGCCATGCGCGTCTTGTCGCCAAGAATCGAGCCGCCCGAGCGCGAGGAAGACGGATCGACCGCCAGCACCGCGACCTTCTGGCCGGCGGCGACGAGATTCGCGCCCAAAGTATCGATGGTGGTGGATTTGCCGACCCCCGGCACGCCGGTAATGCCGACGCGTATGGCGCGGCCGGTGTGCGGCAGCACGAGCTGAACGAGTTCGCGCGCCTGTTGCTGATGCTCGGGCTTGCGGCTCTCCACCAGAGTGATGGCGCGGGCCAGCGCGGCCCGGTCGCCCGCGCGCAAACGTTCGGCCAGCGAAGGAACATCGAGGGCGCGGGGGTGGAGATTAGGATGCGGGGCGGTCATGCTGTCTTACTTATATCATCAGCCTTGACCGCGACCCATCGCGGTCAAGGATTCCCTCGCATAAGCTCGGCGGCGCAGTCGCGCCTAACCACGACTCACAGATGAGAACCTGCGAGTCTTGGTATTATAAGCGGGCCGCGCCAGGGACGGAAGGCGCCGATTAAACCGGGATCAGGGCATTCCGGGCTGCGGAACGAGAGGCGCGCCCCAGCCGCCGCGCTGCTGGACCGCATTGACCTGCACGCCTACGGTCAGGCGATCCGTGATGGCGTAATCGACACCCGCGCCGACGGTCGTGATGGTGGTGGCGGCCTGCGAACCAACAAACATGTCGTTGAGCGCGTCGAAGCCTGTAGGCGCGCCGTTCAGCGCGCTGGTCGGTCTGGCGAGCCCCGCGCCGAGCGTGACATAGGGCATCAGGCGGCCCATGTCATAGCCGATCTTGACCTCGGCCATTCCGAAATCATAGCCGCGCGGACGATATTGCGAGAGCCCCGGGAGATAGCCGGCCGAGCCCTGCGCGCTGATCACGATGTTATTGTCCAGCTCCTTGCCATAGCCGACATAGGCGGCGCCGCCGAAGCCGCCGCGCCCACCCCGCCCGGCGCCTGCAGCGCCGAAGATTTCAGTCCCCACCGTCAGGCCGGACCAGCGACCGGAGGGCTGCGCCTCGTCCCAGGGCGGCAGTTGCGGCGGCGTTTCATAAGGCGAGGCGCCGCCGACGAAAAAAGGCAGGCTGTCCGCCCGCGCCGACGGGGCGACAGCGAGGCATAGCAGGCAAACGAAAGGGACGGCGCGGATCATGGCGGCCTCAAAGGAACACGCGACTCTCATCGCAGCCAAGTCTGGCGGCAAAAAGGCGACGTTCCAAGGCAATTTTCCCGCCGGCGAGAGTGTTTGCAAACTGAGTGGCTCCCGGTTCGCATATAAAGCTAGCGCGGCGGCGCGCCCTCGGCGATGAAGCCCCTGATACGCTTCAGGGACGTGTCGACCGCGGCGTCGAAGCGGCGGATCGAACGTTCAATGTCAGTGTTCGAATCCAGCTGCCGGAAACGCGCCTCGCCGGCGTCGCGCTGGCGTTTCGGATGATCCACGCCTACCGTCGCCGATCTCCTGCGCATCCTGACCTGGAATTCGGAATAGGTCTTGCTCTGGTAATGGTTGATCTGGATCCGGTGTTAGGCGACGCGATCCGAGATGCCGAAATTGATCATTTCGAACGCGCCGAGATCAGAAAGCGTGCGGCGCCCGCTTTCGACGACAATAATATCTGCGCTCGCCTCCCGGGCGAGGGCGACGCGCAGGTCGCTGTAACAGGCGCTGTCTTCAAGGAAATCTCGACTATCACCGACGCGACCACCGGGGCGAGCGGGACAGGATCGACCGCCACCGTCACTGTCAGCGGCGGCGCGACGATCCCGGCCGGCCATTCGGTCAAAGAAACTGAATGAGAGCCACTAGATTTCGAAACTCACGCCTCGTCGGAATCGCCCCCGCGCGCGCGGAATTCCGCGCGCAGATCGTCGATGCTGGCGTCGGCGCCGTCGCGTTCCCAGCGCCAGAACGTCCAGCCATTGCAGGCGGGAAGACCCTGCGCCAGCGCGCCGATTTTGTGGATCGAGCCGACGATGTCGCCCAGCGCGATGGCGCCGTCCGCGCGAACGACCGCCCGCCAGCGGCGCTTTTCGTCGAACAGTTCGGTCCCGGGCAAGATCATGCCGGCCTCGATCAGGCTGGCGAAGGCGACCCGCTTTTCCTGTCTCTTGCCAAGAGGCGTCGAAAAGGCGGTTTCCGGCAGAGGCTCCGCCGCCGCAATGCGCGCCGTCGCGGCCGCGATGTAATCCGGATCGCGCTCGCAACCGATGAAATGACGGCCGAGCTTCTTGGCCACTGCGCCGGTAGTGCCGGAGCCAAAAAACGGATCGAGCACGACGTCGCCGGGTTTCGAGGCCGACATCACGATGCGGGCCAGCAGCGCCTCCGGCTTCTGGGTCGGGTGGGTCTTGCGCCCCGCCTCGTCCTTCAGCCGCTCGGCCCCCGTGCAGATCGGGAAGAACCAGTCCGAGCGCATCTGGCGGTCTTCGTTACCAGCCTTCAGCGCGTCGTAATTGAAGGTATAGGACTTCACGCCGGCGCTTTTCGAGGCCCAGATCATGGTCTCGTGGGCGTTGGTGAAACGCCGGCCGCGGAAATTCGGCATCGGATTGGCCTTGCGCCAGACGATATCGTTGAGGATCCAAAAGCCGAGATCCTGCATGATCGCGCCGACGCGGAAAATATTGTGGTAGGAGCCGATGACGAAGATCGTCGCCTCCGGCTTCATAGCGCGGCGCGCGGCGGCGAGCCAGTCGCGGGTAAAGCGGTCGTAATCGGCGAAAGAAGCGAATTTGTCCCAGTCGTCGTCCACCGCGTCGACTTCGCTCTGGTCCGGGCGGGTGAGGCCGCCTTCGAGCTGAAGATTATAGGGCGGATCGGCGAAGACCAGATCGACGCTGGCTTCGGGCAGGCCGCACATGGCGTCGATGCAATCGCCGGTCAGGATGCGGTTGAGCGGCGGCGCCAATGCGAGGCCGGGATGGGCCTCCAACGCCGGGCGCCGAACCGGCGAAAGTCCAGTACGCGAAACCAGTTTCTGGACTTTTTGACCGGCCGTCCCGGCGCGAAGGATACGCATGTACTCAAAACCACAACGCGACTGACTGACCAGCCGAACTTACGAGCATCGCGGTAAAGAGCGGGTTTAGGTTTGGCGCGAGCGGTTGTCTCTTTTTTGAACGGAAATATTAATGCATTGTTATGCATGACGGAGCTTATGCACCTGATACGGTGCGCATCAGCCAATAGGTTAATAAAATGCCGCCGTTTACGTTTTTAATTATTAACGATTGAGAGACTCCACGCGGGCTTGTCGCAGAGTTATCGCGCGGGTGCGATTTGAGTTCCCGAAAACATGCGGTTCAGGCGAGCCGCGTGGCGACCAGGGGAGAATATTGGTTGGAGTTCGCGTTCATCTGGGTCGCCCCGGGCCGCGCATTGTAAAAGGTCTCGACCGTCGCCGCGAGCCCGGGAAGGGCGTTCCAGTTGACGACGAGTTGGCCGGAGGGGGCGAACGCGTAGGTTCCCCGGTTGTGCGGAGACGCCGGCGCCAGCCGGTTCGGCGGCCTGGTTTCGATATAGACGACGCGGCCGGCATGGTCGAAGTAATAATAGTAATAATTGCCGTCCCAAACGGTCCACCATCCAAGCAGCCAGTCGAGGTCGGTACCGCTGGCGACTCCGGCGTAGGCATCGTCAAAGTCCTTCCTCTGATAATTCTGGTAACGCGTTGCGGCTTCGGCCGACCACCCCTTGCAAAGGGCCTCGTAAGCCTCGACGACGTCGTTCGGCACGGCGCGGTCCGAAGCGGCGTTGGTGGTCATTGCAACGTCCTGACCCTGCGCGCCGACATTTTTGGTCTGAAGTCCCATCCCATCGATATATTGAAAGGAGGCGAGCGCCGACGATCGCCTGGTCAGCGCATGATTCACCCAATCGATATGGATGTGGCTGATATGCGGATCGTCCGGCGCGCCCATGCTGGTCGGGGTGAAGGCGATCGAGTTGTAAGCCATCCAGCCCCAGCCGAGCGAACCGCGGTGGCGAATGAACAATTCCACAAGGGCATTGGCGAAGGCGCGCTTGGAGCTGTTTCCGGCGTCGTAGAAAATGTCGATTGCGGCGCCGACATTATGCGCAGTCACGGCGCCCTTGCCGACGAATTGCGGCGGCTGGTTGGGTTTCTCGGCGCCAAGCGCAAGGCCCCGGATCATGAGATTCTGCATCGAGAGGCAAATCGTGCAGATCATCGGCACGCGAAGATGCGTCAGATCCACGGGCTGAACCATGTCGGGCTCGTATTCCGATCCGACGAGATCGCGCCAGGTGACTGTGATCATTGCGGCCTCCCCAAAGGGCGGCAGACGAGCGATCCGCCGCGCGATCCGGGCGAGCCCTTTTTTCCGGCGTGCGGATCAGCTCACCAGAATTAAGGCGACGCCAGCCGATTCCGAAATCACGAACGCTTGACGTCAGGCCTCGATCAAAACGACTGGGGCGTGGCGGTCACGTGGGGCAAAGCGCACGCACCGGCGCATAGCTGCGGCGATGTTCGCGGCAAGGTCCGAGCGCCGTCAACGCCGCGCGATGCGCCGGCGTCGGATAGCCGGCGTGATTCGCGAAGCCATAGCCCGGATGCCGCGCGTCGAGCCGCGCCATCAGGCGGTCGCGCGTGACTTTGGCCACGATGGAGGCGGCGGCGATCGACAGGCTGGTCGCGTCGCCCTTGATGATCGCCCGGCCCGGACAGGGCAAGGGCGGCAGGTCGCGGCCATCGACCAGCGCGAAACGCGGCGCGACCGAAAGTCCGCGCGCGGCGCGGCCCATGCAGGCCAGGGTCGCGCCCCGAATGTTCAAGGCGTCGATCTCGGCCGCCGGGGCGAGCGTCACCGAGACGGCAAGCGCGCGAGAGAGAATTTCTTCATAGAGCGTCTCGCGCCGCAGCGGCGAAAGCTTCTTGGAATCGTCCAGACCCTCGGGCGGATTGTCGGCGTCGAGAATGACCGCCGCGACACAGACCGGGCCCGCGAGCGGACCGCGCCCGACCTCGTCAATTCCGGCCACCGGCCAGAGCCCCTGCGCGATCAACTCGGCCTCCAGGTCGAAGTGCGCCGCCATCAGCTGTGGCCCGTCTTGTCGAGCGCGTGCTTCAGCGCGCGGAGATCGCGCCACGCCTGGGCCTTTTTCATGGGCGCGCGCAAGAGATAGGCGGGGTGCAGCATCGGCAGCGCGCGAATGATTTTGTCGCCGCAATGATAGTCGCGCCAATGGCCGCGCAGCCGCATGATCCCCTCTTTTTCGCCAAGCAGGGTCTGGGCCGCCGAGGCGCCGAGCAGAACCAGGAAATCCGGCGCCACCAACTCGATCTGGCGGCGGATGAAGGGCAGGCACAAAGCCAGCTCCTGCGGGGTCGGCGTGCGGTTGCCGGGCGGACGCCACGGCACGACATTGGCGATATAGACCTTGGTGCGGTCGAGGCCGATGGCCGCCAGCATCTTGTCGAGCAATTGCCCGGCGCGTCCGACGAAGGGACGGCCGATACGATCCTCGTCCGCGCCGGGCCCCTCGCCCACGATCATGATTCGGGCGTCCGGCGCGCCATCGGCGAAGACCAGTTGCGTCGCCGAGTTCTTCAGCGCGCATCCGTCGAAGGCGGCGAGCCTTTCGCGCAATTCTTCGAGGTTTTGCGCGGTCGCCGCCTGTTCCCGCGCGCTCGCGGCGGCGGAATCATGGGACAGCGCGGCGGCAGGCGCCAGGGAGGGGCGCGGGGGCGAGGGCGAAACGACGGGCGCGCGCGGAGGCGAAGCTGCCGGCGCGGGAGGCGGCGCGGGTTCGAAGGGCGCGGAATCGCTCGCTTCGGACGGCAAGGCTTCCGGCGCGGGCGTCGGCGGCCGCAGCGAAAGCGCGAAGCGATCGACCGGCGTTTCGCCAAGGGCGCAGTCTACGCCCATATCGGAATACCAGCGCAAAAGCGCGGCTAACGTTTCCCGATCCATGGCGCCCGCGTCGATCATCGTCCCTTGTAACTTTCGTCGCTTGCCATCGCAATAGTTCATATATAAACATTTTGACGCTATTGGCCGTTTGCCCTGTGGACAGCGCCGTCAGGCGCGTTAAAGAAGAGTTCAATCACAGTTTTGCCGGAGTGCGGATCCGGCGCCGTTCTGGAGACTCAGATGAGCGAAGTCGAGTTAGATCCCCGAGAGGCGATGGATTATGACGTGGTCGTGGTCGGGGCGGGTCCTTCGGGGCTGGCGGCGGCGATCCGGCTGAAGCAGGTCAATCCGGAGCTGTCGGTCGTCA
>NZ_JASHHX010000015.1 GCF_030056575.1 Rhodoblastus sp. 17X3
GACGGACGGCGGCACGCCGACGCTGACCATTACGGCGAGCCAGCAACTTAACGATGTGGGAGCGCTGGGCGTTATTTCTTCTCCGTATCAACTCTTGGTCGTGCCATCGGCCACTGCCCAGGAATCAAACTCTGGCCTGACAAACAACACCACCGATACGATTACGGTGACCGCGAGCGCCGCTATAGGCAACAGCATCGCCACAGTGGCGATATACGACGGCTCGATCTTCCTCGCCAACGCCACCGCGAGCGGTCTCGGGACCTGGAGCTACACTGCAACCAAGCTCTCCAACGGCGACCACGCCTTCCATGCGGTCGTGACCGACAGCGCCGGCAATACCACGACGACGGCACCGCTGCCGACGCTGACGGTTGATGCCGCTCCGCCGAATACCACGATCTCCGAGACGGTGACTTTATCATCCGCGACAACCTCGCCCTCCGTCAAAGTGAGCGGGGTTGCGAGCGATAGCTCGGGCGTCGCGTCCGTTTACATGAACGGCGGCTCCACGAACCTGCTCGGGGCAGGCGGCATTTGGAGTTATATGCAAAACAACTTAGCGAACGGAGTTCATCAGTACGTTGCGACGATTGCCGATGCACTCGGCAATACGACAATCGCGACGGGAAGCACCATTCAGGTCAACAACAATAGCAACGTCGCACTCAAGGGAACGGTCGGCGGCGATCAGGTGAATGTTTCTGCCGGCGGTGTGATTGTCGCAATTACAGATACGACCGGAGGCAACAACAGGGTGGCGTGGATTGCTGGCAACGGCAGCGTTACGATCAACGATGTTACCGGACATAACAACATCAGCCTGACCGGCGGGACGTGCAGCATCACGATTACTGACTCGTCGGGCGGATCAAATACCGTCTCGCTGAACACGAGCAACGACAAAGTCACCCTCAGTGATAAAGGTTCTGATGTCGTCAATGTCCTCGGCAGCAATGGAAATGAAACCTTGGTGTTCTCGACGCTGCCAAGTCAGGCTGACACCATCGCGGGTTTCAAGACCAACGACATCATCGGCTTCCTAAATGCTTTAGGCCTAATCGGCGTTGACAACAATTTGAATAACGGGCTTGCCGCACATGACGTTGGCTGGCTCTACAACGCGACGTTGAATGAAACGTTCGTTTATGCCAATCCAAGCGGGTTTAACGAGACGATCATGTCGACAACAATGCCGACATTAGCTCTGGCGGGCAATGTGGCGCTGAGCACAGGCAACTTTAAGTTTCATGTATGAGTTGAAACGCTATCGAGATCGCTAGGGCTTTCTCTAATACGATGGCCTGGCCGGTAGAAGCTCTGCTCGAAACGTGCGATGTTGATTGACTCTGGCTGCGGTGTCAATTGTATCTAAAAACTACCGGCCGACAAATTTAACGTCACTTAAAGTCGTCGCGTCGGTCATGATCTTTTGACGAACAGAATTGGCCGAACATTGCTCATTGTCATATCGCGGTGCAAGAAGGCGCAAGGCGACAAGTGCCGCTCGTGCTTTTTACGTTTTGCATGTGTTCTGGTATTTTTTCAAGACATCACTGTACCCCTTTTTGTTCTGACCGGGGGTACAGTGTTCTCCGGAAAAATACCATTTTCAGGCCGGGTCGTGGTTGCGACTTTCGCGATCGGTTCGCAAATCAAACGTTGGTGATGTGTGGCCAGCTATTCTACTCGCCCGCCCCATCGGGCTGCGCCGGTCGGTCATGATCCACCTACCGCGGAAAAATGGATGTTGAGGGTTGGGGAATATAGGGAGAAGGATGCCGGTCGAATCGTGGCCGGTCTGCTATCGGCTCGTTGCGGTCCTACGTCATGAAGGCCCCTCCGGCGGCTAACGCACACTCAGCGGACGTTCCGAATTCGAAATGAACCAGCGCTCGTGACCCTGAGGCGCCGGCATTTCGCCTCCGAAGACAAAAACCGCGTCGTGCTGGAGGTGCTTCGCGGCGAGGAAAGCATCACCGACCTTTATCGACGAGTGCGTGGCGGCGTCCAAAAAATACGAGATCGAGCTTCCATGATCCATAGCCCTCTGATTTCAGGCTAAGTTATGGTTGCCTCGGACCGCCGGCTTGTCGAGTGGGGAAATAATGCTTCGAAGCAGCGCATATCGAATGATGGCAACGACAGCGCTGGCGCTCGTTCTACTGACGTGTTGGCTCGATTTGGAGAGCCGAGCTGATGGTGGCGCTGGCGGAGGCTTCCTCGGAAGCGGCGGAGCAGGCGGCAGCGGATTTACGGGTAATTCAGGCAACTCCGGCGTCACAGATCCTTTTAACAGGGGCACCGGCGGGGGTGGCGGAGGCGCAGGTGGCGGGAACGGCGGAAACGGAGGGGCCAGCCCCTTGGGGGGAGCTGGGGGAGCAGGCTCTAGTGGCGGCGCCGGCGGCGCTGGTGGCGCCGCGACAAGCCCCGATGGAAAAGGCGGAGGCGCAGCCGACCGCGACGGTTTCGGTGGCGGCGGTGGCGGTGGCGGCGGCTATAACGGCGCTAACGGCATCTTGACCGGCACCCCGCTTTTTGGCGGCGTCGGCGGCAATGGCGGCGACAGCGGTTTCGGTGGTGGAGGTGGGGGCGGAGCCGGCGGTTATGGGGCCGTTGTCACCGGAGCGGGCGCGATCGGCAATGCCAGCGCCTTAATCGGCGGTGATGGCGGCAACGGCGGCAACGCCGGCCTTCACGGTTCTGGCGGCAACGGCGGTGACGGCGGTATAGGCGTGCAGGTCACCATGAATGGGACGATATTAACCAACTCGGGCTCGTTCACCGGTGGGAATGGTGGCATCGGTGGTTTCGTCTTCTTCGGTGGTGGAGGCAATGGTGGCAACGGCGGAATTGGCGCGTTGATCGAGGGCAACGGGGCGACATTCGTAAATACTGGCATCGTAGGCGGTGGAAATGGCGGCAAACAGGGTGCCTCTCCCAAAGGGGGGAACGGGATTGGCGGTAGCGGCGGTGTGGGCGTGCAGTTCTCCGGAAGCCAAGCAACATTCATCAATTCCGGTACGGTGATCGGCGGCAGCGGCGGCGTAAACATCAGCGGAATGGGACTTTCATCGCCGGGCAGTGACGGCGGCGTTGGCGTGTCATTCGTCTCGAACGGGGCAACCCTCTCAAATTTCGGAACGATCGTCGGCGGGACTGGCGGAGGCGGAATGTTGCGCAATGGCGATGGCGTCGCTGGCGTACTGTTCAAGGCCAGCGGCGCGGCATTCGCCAACTTCGGAATGGTCACAGGGGGCAATGGCAGCGGCGGCAACAGCAGCAACACCAGTGGCAGGAACGGTGGCGCGGGCGGGATCGCTGCGCAATTCAACGCAAGCGAGGCGACCTTTGCCAATTCAGGTTCGATCGCTGGAGGTAACGGCGGCAGCGGCGGAGGTAATTTTTTCGCTGGCGTTGGCGATGGAGGCCCTGGTGGCATAGCCGTTCAGTTCGGAACGAGCGGGGCGACATTCACCAATTACGGCAAGGTCACCGGCGGCACCGGCGGTTCCGCGAGCATCGGCGCTTCGGGTCCGGGCCTGAGCGGCGCGGGCGGCGTCGGAATAGTCGGAAACGGCCTCGCAGTTGTTAACAGCGGCGCTATAAGTGGCGGACTCTCGGGCGACGGCCTAACGCGTGCGAACGCCATCACATTCACCGGTGGAACAAATGTCTTGGAGCTGTGGAGCAGGTCTACAATAGTCGGCAATGTTGCCGCGTTCGGTGCGGGTGATAGTTTGCGATTGGGAGGATCAGGGAACGCGAGCTTCGACGTGAACCAAATCGGCTCGCAATATACTGGCTTCGGTAATTATCAGAAGATCGGCAACGGTGCCTGGACCCTCATCGGCACAAACACTCTTGCCATGCCTTGGAAAGTGCAAGACGGCGTGTTGGCGATCAATGGATCAATAACGAACGCTGCATTCACTGTGGTGGGCGGGATACTCGGTGGCAATGGAACAGTCTTCGGCATCGTCGTCCAAAGGGGCGGAACTGTCGCTCCCGGCGTCCTCGCGCCTTATTCGACTCTCAGCATTGCAGGCGCGGCGAGCTTTGAGCCGGGCTCGATCTTCATCGTCAACGTGAATGCTGCCGGTCAGAATGACAAACTCGTTTCGGGCGGCGCAACGAATCTATCCGGCGCGAGCCTGCAAGTTGTCGCGGCCGGTGGCTCCTACACGCCTTCGACCCGGTACACGCTGATTACCGCCGCCGGCGGGCTGCACGGCGCGTTTGCATCGTTTTCGACCACTGCGAACCTCGCGTTTCTTTCGCCGACCGTTACCTACGACGCCAATGACGTCTATCTCGGTTTCGTCCCGCGCGTCGGCTTTTCTTCGGTGGCGCTTACGGTCAACCAGTTCAGCACCGCGACCGCGCTGCAGGCGCAGCCCGCTGGTTCGACCCTGTATGATGCGATGATCGGCCAGACGGCATCCGGCGCCCGTCAAGCCTTCAACGCCTTGTCTGGCGAAATACACGCCAGCGCGATGTCGGCGGCCGTCGAGGATATGCGCTTGCCGCGCGAGGCCGTCCTCGACCGTCTCACAAGGCCGTATGGCGCGTTTCAGGCCAACGGGTCCACTCCCTTCATGGCCAGCGCCGATTTCGGCGCCAAGGACCTCACGCACGTCTGGGCCACTTGGGGGCAGGCCTTCGGATCGAGCGGCCACATTTCCGGCGACGGCAACGCCGCCTATTTAAATGACAGCCTTGCGGGCTTCATCTTCGGCGCCGACGCCACGATCGACAGCCATTATCGCTTTGGCGTCGCGGCGAGCTACACCCATTCGGACTTGAGCGATCCGCAGCGGTACAGTAGCGGCCGCATCGACAGCACGTCGATTGGCTTTTATGGCGGCACGAGCCAGCAGGCGCTTCAATTACGCGGCGGCGCCTTCTATACGTTCAATCGTTTCAACACGATGAGCAACGTCGCCTTCCCCGGCTTCTATACAAGCGACAGCTCCGGCTACAACGGCAACATCCAGCAAGCTTTCGGCGAGGCGGGCTGGCGGGTCGCGCTGCCTGACAGTTATAGCCGCTCGAGCTGGGTCGAGCCCTTCGCCGGGATGCTGGGCATGCGGCTTAATACGGATTCCTTCTCGGAATCGGGTTTCGCGGCGGCGCTCAACGGCGCCTCCGGCGGCTATGGATTCGCCGCCTCGACGCTCGGCGTGCGCGCGGAGGGAAACTTCCTTGAAAGCGCACCCGTCACGTTCCACTCCATGTTGGGCTGGCGTTATGTCTTTGGCGCGCTAAATCCGGCGGCATCTTTGGCGTTCGCCAGTGCGCCGACGGTTCCTTTCACCGTCTATGGCGCGCCGATTGCGCGTAACGCCCTCGCGGCGGAAGTCGGCGCGGACTGGCGCGTCGGCCCCACCGCAGTGCTGGGAATCTATTATTCGGGCCTGATTGGGGGAGGAACCAGCGACAACGCGGTGAAGGGCAAGTTCGAAATGGCGTTCTAGCGCGGATCCGGGCAAGAAGTGCGACGAGCCGCATTGCCCCGCCAAAGGTGGACGGAACGCTTTTTGTCGGCCGGGAGCCGGTCTAGACCGGGCTATAATATGCGGGATCGTCGATCTGGGTCCGCCTTCGCCAGATTTTCCAAGGCCCGCGGATCACCGATTTCGGCCCGGATCCTTTCACCTTGTAGTAAAAAACGCGGAAGCCTCGCGAGAGATTTTCTGGGACCACGCCGCGTGAGGTGGCCAATGTCGTATACGATAGACCGATGCAGCCCGTTTTTGAGCAGCCAGCAAAATAGCCATTCTAATATCGGCTACTGATTTGATTCTGTTTTGCGACCATCCGCATAGCCGGCGTTCATACGCACGTAGAGGTCTGTCCAGGCTGCGGGCGTCGGTGGCGGGATATAGTGCTGCTATTGGCGCAACCCTGCCGTCGCGTCTCGGTCAGTTCTCGGTCCCAAACCAGACCTTCGGCCTTTGACCGCTCTCCGCCGGTGGCGGCCATTGCCGACTGACGGGAACCGGCTCGGAAGCGACATTCCCGGCGTCTGCCACGGATGTCTCATGTCGACCCAAACGAGACTGTCGAGCCCCTGTCGCGATGGTCTCATCATAACTCGCAATCCGTCATTCTGACGCTTTCCGCCCGAGGCCACCGCCCCATCATCAACCGGCTGCCGATTTGCGTCAGCGGATAAACCATCATGTGGCTTCGACCTCGAGGTTTCATCCGCCGAGAAAAGCTTTTTGCGCCTCCACCGTCAGCAACTCGCCTTGTTCCTTGTAACGGGGCGAATGGTGCAGGGTGACGAGGCGCTTGGCTCCGGCCTTGCGGCCGAGCCAGCCGGCCTGGCGCGCGGTGAGATGGCGACGGTCTGCGGCGACCGCGCAATCGGCGTCCAGGAACGCCGCCTCGATGAAGAGGATATCGGCATCGCGGGCGAGGGCGACGATTTTTCCTTCATTTTCCGGCGTGAAGGCGCAATCCACGACATAGGCGATCTTGCGGCCGGGTCCGGCTTTCAGGATCTCCCGCTTGAGCAGGCCGAGCGGCAGCGTCGCGGGGCGTCCTACGGCGTCGAGCCAGTCGACTTGTATAGGCGAGTCATCGCTGGTTTCGCCGAGGACGGCGTCCTTGAGCCTGCGCAGCCAGGACCCCACCGCAAGGCCCAGGCTCGCGACCTTGCTGCGCAGGATATTGAGCTCCATCCGTTCCTGTAGGGTGAAGCCGAGAACGGGTATGCCATGATCCAGCGTGGAAGCTCGGACCAGAAAGTCCGGCTCGCGGATCAAGATGCCGTCGTCATATTGAGGACATTCGCAGTCGGCCCGGACGAAACGCGATCGCCCCTGAAACTCCGCCGCGGACATAAAACCCGTCTCATCGACATCGATGACGCGAATGACCAGATTGCCGTCATAGCCCTCGACAAGATTCCAAGTATAGGCCTTCAGCTTGTGCTCGACCGCCTCGATCATGCCGGGCGGGCCATAGATGCGTAAAGATTTTTCCCTGCCGATCAGAAGGCGGAGAAGCGAGTCGAAGCCGGCAAAATGGTCCATGTGGCGATGGGTGACGAAAACCTCGCCGACCCGCAGAAGCTTTCGCGGCGAGACATTGGCGTGGTCGCCGAGATCGAAAAGCACCGCCCGGCGCTGGAAGACCAGGTCGACATAAAGTCCGGCGTCGCCGAAGCGATCATTGACGAGTTGAGGATCGAAATGGCGGGGCATGGTTTCGGGGCCACGAGCGCAAATGCGTGTCGAAAAGCTTGACGGACAAATCCACTATCAGGCCCGGACACGGCCTCGCGCAATTATTTCTCGCCATGTCGCCGCATCGACAGTTTGTAAAACGAAGCCGAACGGCGTGGAGGCCTGCCATTGCCGCGGCGAGGCGATGGATATTTTGCTCGCACAGATAAGATCGTCCCGCCGCACAACCATCGCCGAGTCCGTTCGCGTGCAGTTGGATAAGGACGGCGGCGCTCCGGGCGCCGCGCCATCCGCCGTCTGATCGACGCCGGGCCACATCTTGCCTTCTCAACGGCATAGCAGGCGTCGACTTGCGAGATTGTCCGCCTCCGCCAGCCGCGACCAGCGCCCGATCTCCGCCGCTACTTCGTTCTGCGGCGACGTGGTCGCGGGACAGGCGTTTCCACGGGGCGCTGTCTATGTATACGGTTGTGGGCCGCGCGCCTGGCGTGCATGAATGGTGGAAATCGCGGGAAATGTCCGGTGCCGACGAGCCCGCCACGCCTTTTGGGAGAAATGTCATGGGGATCAAAGACATCCTCGTTCACCTCGGCGCCGGCGGAAGCGCGGAATCCGCGAACGCCCTCGCCTTGACGCTCGCCGAGCGCGCCGGCGCGCGCGTGACGGCGGCGGCGGTCGTCTTCGATTTCCCGTATCCCGCGCCCGAGCCGACCAGCACGACTCCCGATTGGGGTTTCATCGACTATGAGGCATTCGCGAAAATCCGCGAAACACGTCGGCGCGACGCTGAAAAATCTTATGAAGCCTTCGCCTCGTCCGCGCCGAACCAAGCGGAGATGGAATTTGTCCTGATCCAGGCTTTTCGGGAAAAGGCGCGCGACGATTTCGCGCGGCTGGCGCGGCATTTCGACTTTCTCGTCATCGCGGCGGGCGGCGATTGGAACGCGGCAGAGCCGGATGGGGGCGAGGACCGCGCCGATCTGATATCAAGCGCGCTTTTCGGCTCCGGCCGGCCGCTTTTCATCGTCCCGCCGGCGCCGGCCGCCGGCGCTCGGCTCGACAAGGCCCTGGTTTGTTGGGACGGCGGGGCGCAGGCGGCCCGCGCCCTCGCCGAATCGCTGCCGCTGCTCGCCGGCGCCAGGGAGGTCGAGGTGACCTGCGTCACTGGGGAAGGCGAAAGTTCGAAGAAACTGCCGGGCTTCGGGATCACCCGGCATCTGGCGCGACACGGGATTGCGGCGACCCTGCGGGAAATCGCCGCCTCGAACGACGTTGGATCGACGATCCTCGACCATGCGCGCGAAATTGGCGCGGATTTCCTGGTCATGGGCGGCTATGGCCATTGGCGGGTGACCGAACTCATCCTCGGCGGCGCGACACGAACGATACTCGCCGCCTCGCCCATTCCGGTCTTCATGGCCCATTGAAACCACTCTGCGAATGGGCCCCAGGACTCTCCCCTAAACCCGAGGGACAAGGGATCTCAGGTCAATTGGCTGTTAGATTGGCGAAAACCAGCGCGCGGCAATGCCCTGGAGCTCAAGAAACGAAACTCCGAGCAGACCGGGTTGCTCAGGCGTAGCAATGCAATTGCGCCGAAAGCAGATATCGCCGATCGGCGACGCCATCCTGCATATGCCGGAAAACCTGCTTTCGGCCCGGCAAGGTCAACCTTTTTGGCGAAAGCTTCATCCGGCCGGCGTCGGCATATTCCGTCAGCTTGTAGGAAATATCCAGCGAAGGCGCGTCATCCGGAACGCTCATGTCGGTGCCGACCCCAAAAATATCGATCGGCGCGCCCGCCTGAACCAAGGCGTCGACTTTCGTTTCGTTCAGGCCGCCGCTGGCGACGATCTTCATGTCGGTGAGGCCCGCCGCATCCAGCAAGACGCGGGACGCGCGCGACAAGTCGAGGAGGTCTCCGGAATCGAGGCGGATCCCCACGGGGCCGCGTTCCGGCCCGAGCTTTTGCCTGAGCGCGACGGCGTTGCAGACGCCCCGCAGCGTGTCATAGGTGTCCACCAGAACAATCGACCGCGGATAAAGTTCGGCGAAGGCCGCGAAGGCTTCCTCCTCGCTGGCGAAGGCTTCGACAAAACTGTGAGCCATCGTTCCCGCGACAGGAAGATTGTAACGCGCGCCAGCGGCCAACTGCGAAGTGCCTTCGACGCCTGCGATCGCGAAGGCGCGCGCCCCGCGGATCGCAGCCTCCTCGCCCTGGGCGCGGCGGGCGCCGAAATCCATTACCCTCCGACCGGCGGCGGCCTTGACGACCCGATAGGCCTTGGAGGCTAGAAGGGTCTGCAAGCCGATGCGGTTGAGGACCAGGGTCTCCAGGACTTGCGCCTGGCCGATCGGCGCGCGGACTTCGAGTATCGGTTCGTTGACGAAAAACGGCGTTCCTTCGGGCAGACCGAAAATATCGCCCATGAAGCGGAAGCTCCGCAGCTTCTCCAGGAAATCCTCGGGGAAAAGATTGAGCGAGCGAAGATAACGCTGATCTTCCGACGAAAAATGAAATCGCTCAACATCGTCAAGTAGCTCGTCGAGTCCGCAGGCGATGAAAAAATTACGCTTTTTCGGGAGCTTGCGGATATAGACGCTGAAGACGGCCTCGCCGTCCATGCCGAGCGCGTCATACGCGCGCAGCATGGTCAGCTCGTAAAGGTCGGCGAAAAGGCCGCCCGCCCCAATCGGCCGCGGTTCTCGCAAGCGCATGTCCAGGGACCTCTAGGATCTCTGAACAAGATTGGATGTTTTTCGCCTGTCCGGCAATCGCCTCATGCTCTTTCGATTCGAAAAGGCGCAGCGGGACCTCGTCCGCTGAGCATCCGTTAAACGACGGACAGGACGCAGGGCTCAAAAAAACGCTGGCGCGTTTCTCATTTTGAAGCGCCGCGGCGTCTCCCGGAACGGCACCGCAGCCTTAAAATCGGCGTTGGCGTTCCCATATATGGCGCCAACGGGAAGCAGGAAGCTTCCCCTTTCGAGGAACAAGGATCCGTGATTCGTCCGCCCGCCGTCGCCGGGATGTTTTATCCCGCCGACGCCGTCATGCTTCGGCAAGCTGTGACGCAGCTGCTTGGACCATCGGGGTCGCCGGAAGAGGGCGAACGGCCCAAGGCTCTAATCGTTCCGCACGCCGGCTATGTCTATTCGGGCCGGGTCGCCGGGGCGGCCTATGCGAGGGTGCTTCCCTACGCGGAAAACATTCGGCGCGTGATCTTGCTCGGCCCCGCACACCGGGCGCCGGTCCGTGGATTGGCGCTGCCCGAGGCCGACCGCTTCGCGACGCCCCTCGGCGAGGTTTCGATTGACCAGGACGCGGTTCGCCGACTTGCTGCGACGCCGCGGGTGGCGGTGAGCGCCGCCGCGCACGCCCTCGAACATTCGCTCGAAGTCCAATTGCCCTTTCTGCAGAGCATCCTGCGCGATTTTACCCTGGTCCCGCTGGCCGTCGGCGATGCGACGGCGGAAGAAGTCGCCGAGGCGCTCGATATCCTGTGGGGCGGGCCCGAAACCCTGATTGTGATCAGTTCCGACCTGTCGCATTACCTACCCTACGCCATGGCCCGGCGAACGGATCAAGACACGATGGAAAGAATCCTGCGCGGCGAGTTGCTTCACAGCCATAAGCAGGCCTGCGGCGCCTTGCCGATCAACGGGCTGCTGCTGGCGGCGCGCCGGCGGCGGCTGACGCCGAAGCTCATATCCCATTGCAATTCCGGCGACACTGCCGGCGACAAGCAAAGGGTCGTCGGTTATGCCGCCATCGAATTTTCGGAACGCCATGACTGAAGCCGCCGTCACTCTCGAAGATCGCGGCCCCGTTCTGCTCGGCCTCGCCCGGGCGGCCATTGCGAGCGCCCTGGGCCGGGTAGGCCGCGCCGATCGTTCCGCGCCCTGGCTGCGCGAAAAGGGCGCCTGTTTCGTCACCCTGACCCAAGACGGCAATCTCAGCGGCTGCGTCGGCAGCATCGAGGCGCATCGTTCGCTGCTGGAAGATGTGACGGCCAATGCGCGCGCGGCGGCCTTCGCCGATCCACGCTTTCCGCCGCTCGGGGGAGAGGCGCTGGAGCGCGCCCGAATCGAGGTTTCGCTGCTGTCGCCGACGCAGCAGCTGCACGTATGTTCTGAAGCGGAAGCGTTACAGCAGATCAGGCCGCATCTCGACGGCCTCGTGCTGCAGTGGGGACGCCATTGCGGCGCCTTTCTGCCGCAGGTCTGGGAAGCTCTTCCCGATCCCAGCGACTTTCTCGCCCATCTGAAGCGCAAAGCGGGATTGCCCCACGATTTCTGGGTGAACGACCTCCGCCTTTACCGATATTGCGTCACCAAATGGAGCGAGCCTGAAACCGGCCAGGTAGAGCAATAATGTCAGAATTTCACCCCGCCCATTACTGGCGCAAGACGGAAGACGGCCGCATCCAGTGCGACCTCTGCCCGCGCGACTGCAAATTGCACGAGGGCCAGCGCGGCGCCTGTTTCGTACGGATGCGCGATGGCGACGAAATGGTTCTGACGACCTATGGACGCTCGTCGGGATTCTGCATCGACCCGATCGAGAAAAAGCCGCTCAATCATTTCTATCCGGGTTCGAGCGTGCTGTCCTTCGGCACGGCGGGCTGCAACCTCGCATGCAAGTTCTGCCAGAACTCGGACATCAGCAAGGCGCGCGACATGGATCGGCTGATGGACGAGGCCTCGCCCGAAGCCATTGCCGAAGCCGCCGCCCGCTATGGCTGCCGCAGCGTCGCGTTCACCTATAACGATCCGGTGATCTTCCTCGAATACGCCATGGATGTGGCCGACGCCTGCCATGCCCGCGGCATCAAAACAGTCGCCGTGTCAGCCGGCTATATGCACGATCAGGCGCGGCGCGATTTTTATGCGAAGATCGACGCCGCCAATATCGACCTCAAGGGCTTCACCGATGATTTTTATTTCAAGCTGACGAGCGCCCATCTGCAGCCCGTGCTCGAAACGCTGCTTTATCTGAAGCATGAGACCGACGTCTGGCTGGAGCTCACTACACTGCTGATTCCTGGAAAGAACGATTCCAACGAGGAGTTGGCAGCATTGTCGCAATGGGTGGCGCGCGAACTGGGGCGGGACGTTCCGCTTCATTTCTCGGCGTTCCATCCGGATTACAAGATGCTCGACACGCCGCCGACGCCCCCCGAAACTTTGCGCAGCGCGCGAAAAATCGCCATGGAGGCGGGCCTCGACCATGTCTATCTCGGCAATGTCCACGACGCCGCCGGCGACACGACCCTCTGCCCTAACTGCCACGAGCCCCTGATCGTGCGCGACTGGTATCAGATCAAACGTCACGCCTTGGCGCAGGGTGGGTTCTGTCCGCGCTGCGGCGTCGCCATAGCCGGCCATTTCGACGAATCCATCGGGAATTTCGGTCGCCGACGGATTCCTGTCGCCATCGGAAGGCGTTGAAATCATAGGCCCGCTGCAAAAGGCGCGCATCCCGGTCGATTGCGCTACGAAATGCGTCTAGAAGACGAAACTTCGTTCGCGAGCAGCGCGCGTGCGGCGCCAACGTATAGCGATGAGGAAAAGCCGAAGCCTGACCTCGTGCGCGAAATGTGCTTTCGAAACAATGTCTGCTTAGCGACCAACAGCAAACCATACGCCTAAAGCCGCTTTCCGCCCGTCAGGGACCGTGCAGCTTGAACTCAACAGGCCGCTGGCTTGATGTGCTGGATGCAGCACGGTTATTGCGGTTGGACCGCCATTTTGACGGCGATCGAGTAGGGAGGGCTGGTTGCGGAGGGATGACCATGTCCCGGCTCCGGCCGTATCAGCGCGCGGTTGCCGAAAGCTGATGTCGGCAACGGGTCGACAGCGCGGTATCGAACCTGAGCGAACGCAAGCGGGTGCCAGAACAATCAATGGCCGGCGCGGCCGCAGTCAAATAAGGTAACCCTCATTATCCTCATTGCGATCGCCGGCGCGGGATGGCCCGCGAGGCGCCAGACCAAGGAGCAAGCCATGATCAAAGTGAGCGTTATGTATCCCAACGCCCCCGGCGCCCGTTTCGATCATGCGTATTATCGCGACAGGCATATGCCGCTCGTGAAAGCTAGGATGGGCGACAGCTGCCTCTATTACACAGTCGACAAAGGCCTTGCCGGCGGAGCCCCGGGCGCTCCCGCAACCTATGTCGCGATGTGCCATATCTTCTGCGACACAGTCGAGGCGTTTCAGGCTGGCTTTGGGCCTCACGCCGAAGAGATCATGGCGGACATCCCGAACTACACCGACCTGACCCCGATCATCCAGATCAGCGAAGCCGTCGTGCGGAAGTAGGTTTCGCTTATTCCAGCATCGGCCGCATGCGT
The DNA here is from genome assembly GCF_030056575.1 of Rhodoblastus sp. 17X3. Lineage (GTDB taxonomy): Bacteria > Pseudomonadota > Alphaproteobacteria > Rhizobiales > Beijerinckiaceae > Rhodoblastus. The sequence continues at coordinate 13,553 of NZ_JASHHX010000015.1, forward strand.
GCTTTCGGAGTGCTATCCGGCCTTTTTCGTCCGTTCCGCCTTGGGCGGCTTCCCGCCCGACGGGTACCATCGGGCTGGAGGATCAGGGGAGCTAACCCATTGCGGGCGGGAACACGACTAGGCTGAGATGGGATGCGGCGGCGAGGGCGGCATGGCCCAACTCGCTCAACCAGCGATCAATAGCCCGAATTGCGCGCCGCTAAGTCAATGCTACGATGTGGATTAATTCAGCTTCTTCCTTGGCTGAATGAACGCAGAGAATGCCCGCCACGGATGAACTGGCGGGCGTTTTTTCCTTCTAAGGGAGACTGCGTTGATAATCCGACGTTCACGCCGATCGGCCATTCTGTGAGTTTGCACCCGTCGGCGACGGACATCCTGTTCAAGGGCTTGTTGGGTACATGAGTGTCGCGAAGAAGTTGGGGCTAATCGCGGCTGGTTACTGCCTAGCCGTCGTCGGCGGCGTCGGCGCTGTCGCAGTCAATGAATCTTTCATCCCTGATGACATCCAGCAGAGCTCAGTGAGAAACCTGGGTCAGTTCCTTGCGGACATCAACAGCCGTGGGTTCAGGCGCGTGAGACGGCACCGTCTTCTCGGCCTGATCGGACGAAGGCCGCGCGCGCGGTGAAGAACGCCGCTGTGGCGGCGAAGGCTCTCGGCTGACCACCTGCCGCCGGCGGCGTGCTTTGTCGCGTACCGCGCAATTGTCGGTGGGGTCTGGATTGTGCTTTATGGGCCTGACCGATATCGCTGACCACACCGCGCGTATCCGCGACGCCGTGAGCGTGCCGCTGATCGTCGACGCCGACACGGGTTTCGGCAATGCGCTCAATGTCTATCATACGGTCCGCACGCTGGAGCGCGCGGGCGCCGATTGCATCCAGCTGGAAGATCAGGTTTCGCCGAAACGCTGCGGCCATTTTTCTGGTAAGGACGTGATCCCGACCGACGAGGCGGTCAAGAAGATCAAGGCGGCGGTCGACGCTCGCCGCGATGAGGACCTTCTGATCATGGCGCGCACCGACGCGGCCGCCGTGCAAGGCTTCGAAGCCGCCATCGAGCGCGCCGAGAAATTCGCCGAGGCTGGCGCCGACATTCTTTTCGTCGAGGCCGTCACCACCGCCGACGAGATCCGCGCGCTGCCGAAACGCCTGTTCAGACCCCAGCTGATAAATATGGTCATCGGCGGCAGGACTCCGATTTTCAATGCAGCCGAACTCGGCGAGCTCGGCTATGGCATCGTGCTCTACGCCAATGCCGCCCTGCAGGGCGCGGTGGCGGGGATGCAAAAGGCGCTCGCGGTCTTGCGAGACGAAAAGGAAGTCAAAGACTCGAGCGGACTGGTCACGCCCTTCGCCGAACGCCAACGCCTCGTCGGCAAACCGGAATGGGACGCGCTTGAAAAGAAATACAGCTGAATTGATATTGGGTTCTTAGCACCTCATCTCAGAGCCATCATGCCCTAGCCAGACGGTCGCTTTCGGGTCGACAGCGGGATTTCGTCTGTCGATGAACAGCTTGAGGGCAGGGGGCGAGACTAGGCTCGAGCGCCTTGATCGACTGTCGCCAGCTGTGTAACACTCATCTGTCTCCGGCGTCTGCGACGCCAAGGATTCCGGGCGTTTCGACAGCTCCGAATCTCAGCTGGGTATCCTCCCACCCCAGCCAGATGCGTGAATCCGGCGATCGTTTGATAGGTCGGATCTCGGACGGGGCGAAGCCTATTATTCTGCGTAATCATGCCGTCAAGGATTCGGACGAGGTCAACCCAGGTTGAGTCTTCCCCAATTGAGTCTCGCGACGGTCGGCGCGAGGGTTTCGACCACGAAGCCATCTCCATATTTGCGCCCTTCGCTTTTTCCCGCGTGGCCGGTGAGGGCGTCATGAACTTCCTCGTTGATCCCCGAATTCCGGCACAGGTCCTTGTACCAATGCCGGAACGAATGATTTGGCGAGACGCGCTTGTCCTTGATGCCGAGGTTTACGCGAACGATGCGGCAAACACGCTTGGACGCGGTACCGCCACGATGGCCATAGGTGTCCGGCTTCATGTCGGGAAACAAAGGCTCGCCAGGCTTCTTGCCGGCGACGAATTTCATGAAGCCCTCCGCGATGAGGAATTCCGGAATCGGCACCGTACGTCGTGAGGACTCCGTTTTCACGCTCTTGTCCTCGCCGTCGATATTCTCTTCTTCCTCGTCGTCGTCGTCGTCGAAAAGGTCGGTGATCTCGATGCACGCAATGTTTCGGATCATTTTGACGTCGTCGCGGTTGATCTGCGCGGCCTCGTTGACCCTAACGCCCATGGTCGCTTCGATCCAGGGGATCCAGCGTGCGCCGCCTTTCTTGGAGCGCGCGGTGAGAAGGATCAGCTTGACCTCCTCATCGGTATAGGACCGTTTTTTCTTCGTGTTTTTCTTCTTGATGAGCAGCCGCACCTTGGCGAATGGGTTGACGGCGATCTTATGGTTCTCGAGGGCCCACCCGAACAGGGCCTTCAAGGCATGGATATCGTTGAGGACGGATTTTGGGCTGTTTCCTTCCTCGAGCCGCTTGGCCTTCCATTTCGAGGCGTCCTCTGGCGTCGCGGAGCCAAGGTCCCGACCATTCAGGTATTTTTCAAATTTGCGCAGCTTCTGGGTGAAGGTGTCGACCGTCTTTGGGACAGGTTTGCGTTCGTTCTTCCAGCCATTGATCAGTGACTCGAGCGTCAGAGGCTCGTAGGAAATCCCGTTCGGGGACGCGGCGACCGATGAAGTTGGGTTCTCTGGCTCGCTGGGCGTTTCGACGATCTTGCCGGCGTGGCGGTCCTTCCAAAGCTGGATACATTCCGCCCGCGTGTGCAGGAAGCCGATCGCAACGCGTTCATAGGCCCTGGAGGAGGGGTCAAGGCGAAGACCGCGCGCTCCCAGATAGGCGTCCATCGTGTCCCGATTGGCTGGGGACAGGGCGCGGCCGCGCGCTATCCCATCGGCCGCGAATTGTTCGATGTCCTGGAGGACCTCGGTGAGGAGGTCATATTGATGGTCGGGCAAACCATTGTCCTGGCCGCCAAGCCCGCGAAGCCGGATTTGTTCGTCCGACCAGAGGAGATGCCTGCGATAGCCAGCAAGGATCGCGGCGATCTCGGCCTCGCTGAGTTCGGCGCGCGTCTGGGGTTGTGGCGATTTGGCCGATAGCTGGGCCTCAGCCTTGGCGAATTCGCGCTCCCAGAACAGGGCGCGTTCGGCGGCCTTGCGCCGCGCGATCTTGGGGTCGCGCTCGCCGAGGCTTTCGCGAATGACCTTTTGGCCCAAGATCGCCTGAATCTTGGCTGGCACGCGCCGCCTGAAATAATAGACGGCGCCACGGCGCACGATATTGCTCACGAGACTCATGTCCGAAACACACCACTGGGTCACAGTTGAGGCCGCAAACCAGCTGTCTTTCCAGCAGTTTAAGGAAAATCAAAGTCTCGAGGCAAGGGTGGCGGAGAGGGAGGGATTCGAACCCCCGATACGGTTGCCCGTATGCCGCATTTCGAGTGCGGTGCATTCGACCACTCTGCCACCTCTCCAATCCAAGGTGTGTCGGAGGGCAGGCGCCCATCCGGTGGTGAGGCGGCGCAATAACATGGCCCCGCGCGAACGCGCAAGCGCCTTTGTGCGGAATGCGCAATTTCATGTCGCGCCCCGCGCGAGCGTAATAGCGGCTTGACTTTGCGCCTTGCGCGGCATAGAAAACCCAACGGTTTGTCGTGGCCTCCGCCGCGGCATTTGCGTTTTTCAGCCCTGCCATTTCCGGCCTGGCCGATCTTCGCCCGCAAGCCGGACCCCGGCTGGCCGTCATCGCGCGGCGCGCAAGGGTCCATCCCTGCTGGTTCAGCTGCAAAGAAGCCGGTCGCGCGCGAGCGCAGAGCCGGATCGAACACGAGGAAGAACGATGTTCGCAGTCATTAAAACCGGCGGCAAGCAGTATCGCGTCGCCGCCGATGAAAAGATTACCGTCATGTCCCTCGCCGGCGAAGCCGGCTCCGAGGTGATTTTCTCCGACGTTCTCCTGGTGGAGAAGGACGGCGCCGCTCAGGTTGGCGCGCCTTTCATCGCCGGCGCCTCCGTCAAGGGCGAGATCGTCGAACAGGCTCGCGGCCCGAAGGTCATTTCCTTCAAGAAGCGCCGCCGCAAGAATTCGAAGCGCAAGCGCGGCCACCGTCAGGACCTGACGGTCGTGCGCATCACCGAAGTGGTCGCCTGATCGGCTCGCGCTTCACCCATTGACGCAGGGCCGTGTAAAAGTCGGTCGTAGAAAAGTTTCGGAGCGGAAAAATGGCTCACAAAAAGGCTGGCGGTTCATCCCGCAACGGGCGCGACTCGGAAGGTCGGCGCCTTGGCGTGAAAAAGTTCGGCGGCGAGAATGTCGTGGCCGGCAACATCATCGTGCGTCAGCGCGGCACCAAGTGGCATCCGGGCGCCAATGTCGGCATCGGCAAGGATCACACCCTGTTCGCCCTCGTAGCCGGCAAGGTGTTGTTCAAGACCCAAGGGCAGCGTTCCGTCATTACGGTTACGGAAGCCCCGGCGGCCCAGGCCGCGGAATAACGAGGTCGCGAATTCTCGGGACCTCCAAGGCGAAAGCCCCCAGGATGGTCCCGAAGTCGTGGCCCCGACATGCGGTCGGAAGGCAGCGAGACGACAAAAGGACACGTTCCAGCGCGAAGAAGGTCGCATTCTTCCGCCAGGATCGCATCCGGAGCCCAATGCTCAAGGGGGAACGGCGCCGTTTCCCCTTTTTGCTTTGACCGGAGCCTTTTCATGTTTCCAGATATCGCACGCGACGACGTTTTCCGTCTCGAAACGCGGCGGCTGTGGCTGCGCTGGCCGCGCCAGTCCGACGCGCCGGCCCTTTCCGTTCTAGCGAGCGAATGGGATGTGGCGCGGGCGACCGCGATGATCCCGCATCCCTATCGACCCGAGGACGCCGACCGCTTCATCTTGGCGGCGCGCGCCGCCAACGCCCGCGGCGCGGCCTTGCGCTTCGGCCTGACGCTCAAGTCCTTTCCGCGCAAGTTCGTCGGCATGATCGGCGTCGAGCCGGATGAGGCTGGCCCGCGGCTCGGCTTCTGGCTGGGGCGGCCCTTTTGGGGAAGCGGCTTGATGAGTGAAGCCGTCGAGGCGACGAGCGACGTGTTTTTCCGGTTGACGGAGGGCGACGAACTCGCCGCTTTCATCCTGCCGGAAAACGCCGCCTCGCGCGCCGTGCTGGAAAAAGCCGGTTTCGTCGACGAGGGCCGGATCGAAGCCGGGCCGGGCCGCCATTCTGACAGCCCGGTCGCGCGGCTGGTTCTGCGACGGCGCGATTGGCAGGGGTTTGCGGGCCCCGGCTTGCGGCCCGGGCTCGCCTCCGCTAGAGCCTTGTCTTAAAACGCAGGGCGCGAAAAAGACATTTGCGGCCCGCGCCCTTCCGGCGCGGGCGAGCCGGATTGACCCATGAAATTTCTCGACCAGACGAAAATCTATGTGCGCTCCGGCGATGGCGGCGCTGGCTGCGTCTCGTTCCGGCGCGAAAAATTCATCGAATTCGGCGGGCCGGACGGCGGCGACGGCGGGCGTGGCGGCGACGTCGTGGCGGAATGCGTCGAAGGGCTGAACACACTGATCGACTTCCGCTACCAGCAGCATTTCAAGGCCAAGACCGGCATGCACGGCATGGGCAAGAACCGTGCGGGCGGACGCGGCGCGGACGCCGTGCTGAAAGTGCCGGAAGGCACGCAGATCTTCGAGGAGGACGGCGAGACGCTGATCGCCGATCTCACCGAGATCGGCCAACGCGTGGTGATCTGCAAGGGCGGCAATGGCGGCTTTGGCAATCTCCACTTCACCACCTCGACCAATCGCGCGCCGCGCCGGGCCAATCCGGGGCAGGAGGGCGAGGAGCGCACGATCATCCTGCGCCTGAAGCTGATCGCGGACGGCGGCCTCGTCGGCCTCCCCAACGCCGGCAAGTCGACCTTTCTCGCAACGGTTTCCGCCGCGCGGCCCAAGATCGCGGATTATCCCTTCACCACGCTGCATCCCAATCTCGGCGTGGTCCATGTCGACGGCAAGGAATTCGTGCTGGCCGACATTCCCGGCCTGATCGAAGGCGCCCATGAGGGCCTTGGCCTCGGCGACCGGTTTTTGGGCCATGTCGAGCGCACCGGCGCGATCCTGCATCTGATCGACGCCACCTGCGAACATGCCGGCAAGGCCTATAAGATCGTGCGCGGGGAGCTTGAGGCCTATGGCCATGGGCTGGCGGAGAAGGAAGAAATTGTCGCCCTGTCCAAGGTGGACGCCGTCGACGTCGAGACGTTGAAGCAGCAGGTCGAGCGGCTGAAGCGCGCCATCCGCAGCGCTGGTCCCGCCTTGGCCGAAGGAGAGAAGCCGCGCCCGCCGTTCAAAATGTCCGCCATCGCGGGCGAGGGCGTGACGGATGTGCTGCGCGCCCTGTGGCGCATCATCGACGCGCGGCGTCGGGAGGAGGCGGCGAAGACGCCGCAAGAAGCATGGCGGCCGTGAGTTCCAGGATGGGCGAAATCATTCTTCCGAAACTCGATCAATTCCGCCGCATCGTCGTCAAGGTTGGCTCCTCGCTGCTGGTTGATCGCGCGCGCGGCGAAGTGAAACGCGACTGGCTGCACGGCCTCGCCGACGACCTCGCCGGTTTGCACCGTCGCGGCGCGGATGTGCTGGTGGTGTCCTCCGGCGCCGTCGCGCTGGGCCGCTCCGTCCTCGGGCTGCCGCCCGGCGCGCTGAAGCTGGAGGACAGCCAGGCTTCCGCCGCCGTCGGTCAGATCGCGCTCGCCCGCATCTGGGCTGAGGCGCTGGCTGAGCGCAAAATCGTCGCCGGGCAGATTCTCGTCACCTTCGGCGATACGGAAGAGCGCCGCCGCTATCTCAACGCCCGCGAAACGCTTGGCCGGCTCATGGCCATGCGCGCCGTGCCGGTCATCAACGAGAACGACACCGTGGCGACCAGCGAGATCCGCTATGGCGACAATGATCGCCTCGCCGCCCGCGTGGCGACCATGGCCTCGGCCGATCTCCTGATCTTGCTGTCGGACGTCGCCGGGCTTTATGATGCGCCGCCCGCGCAAGACCCCAATGCGCGGCTCATTCCGGTGGTGCCGCGCATTTCCGCCGAGATCGAGGCCATGGCCGGCGGCGCGGCCTCCGAACTGTCGCGCGGGGGCATGCAGACCAAGATCGAGGCGGCCAAGATCGCGACCGCCGGCGGCGCCCATATGGTGATCGCGGACGGCCAGCAGCCAAATCCGGTCGGGCGCATCGCGAGGGCTGAGCCCTGCACCTGGTTCCTGACGCCCTCCACACCGGTCACCGCGCGCAAAAAATGGATCGCCGGATCGCTGGCGCCCCAGGGGGTGCTGACCATCGATGACGGCGCGGCCCGCGCCATCGTCGCCGGCGCCAGCCTGCTTCCGGCGGGGGTGAAAAATGTCGAGGGCGATTTCTCGCGCGGCGATTGCGTGCTGATCCGCAACGCCCAGGGCGGCGAGATCGGTCGCGGGCTGGTCGGCTATGACGCCGGACACGCCGCACGGATCATCGGGCGCAATTCCCGCGCAATTGCGGGAATCCTCGGCATCGAGGGGCGGCTGGAAATGGTCCACCGCGACGATATGGCTCTGGCGGGCGACGCGCTCGCCTGACATTGGCGGCGACGCCGCCCTCTGATAGAAATCGCGATAGAAATCGCGGCTGCGATTGAGAGAACGGCGATGGAAAATCTGAAAATTGTCGAAGGCGAGGGCGGCGATCTCGACGTCCTGATGAATGCGATAGGCCGGAAGGCGCGCAAGGCCGCGCGGATTCTGGCGCTCGCGCCGCCGGAGCAGAAAAGCCTCGCCTTGCGCGCCGCAGCCACGATTTTGCGGGCGCGCGTGAAGGATCTGCTCGACGCCAATGCGCTCGACATGGCCAATGCGCGGACGAAAAATCTCGCGGCCTCCATGCTCGACCGGCTGATGCTCGACGACAAGCGCATCGCCGGCATGGCGCAGAGCCTCGACGACATCGCCGATCTGCCCGATCCGGTCGGCCGCGTGCTGGAGACATTCGAGCGCCCCAACGGGCTGCGCATCGCGCGGGTGGCCACGCCGCTCGGCGTTGTCGGCGTCATTTTTGAAAGCCGTCCCAATGTCACCGCCGACGCAGGCGCGCTTTGCCTGAAGGCCGGCAACGCCGCCATTCTGCGCGCGGGGTCGGAGAGCTTCCATTCCTCGCGGCTGATCCACGCCTGCCTTGTCGCGGGCCTGAAGGAAGCGGGCCTGCCGGAGGACGGCGTCGCCCTGATTCCCACGCGCGACCGCGCCGCAGTGGGCGCTATGCTCACCGGTCTGAATGGCGCCATTGACGTGATCGTGCCGCGCGGCGGCAAGAGCCTGGTGGCGCGGGTGCAGGCCGAGGCGCGCGTGCCGGTCTTCGCCCATCTCGAAGGCATCGTGCATGTCTATGTCGACGCCGAAGCCGATCTCGCCAAGGCGGAGAAGATCCTGCTCAACGCCAAGATGCGCCGCACCGGCATTTGCGGCGCGGCCGAGACCTTGCTGGTGGACTGCGCGGGCGCGGACCGCCTGCTGGCGCCGCTGGTGCGGCTGCTGCTCGACGCCAATTGCGAGGTGCGCGGCGACGAAGCGACCCGCAAGGTCGACGCGCGCGTAAAACCTGCGGCGGAAGAGGATTGGTCGACCGAATATCTCGAAGCCATCATCGCGGCGAAGCTGGTGGACGGCGTGCAGGGCGCCATCGACCATATCGAGACCTATGGCTCGCATCACACCGATTGCATCGTGACCGAGAACAAGGAAAAGGCCGAGAAATTCCTGCGCGAGGTGGATTCGGCCATCGTGATCCACAACGCCTCGACGCAATTCGCCGATGGCGGCGAATTCGGCTTCGGCGCCGAGATCGGCATCGCCACCGGGCGGATGCATGCGCGCGGGCCGGTCGGCGTGGCCCAGCTGACCTCGTTCAAATATGTCGTGCATGGCGAGGGGCAGACGCGGGCATGACTCCAGCCAAAATTCCGTGAGCGCGCCGCCTTTTGCGCGCGGCATGCGCATTGGACTGTTCGGCGGGTCGTTCAATCCGCCACATGCGGGCCATGCTCTGGTCTGCGCCATCGCGCTGCGCCGGCTGGGGCTGGATCGCATCTGGCTGATGGTGTCGCCCGGCAATCCGCTGAAATCGCGCGAGGGCCTGCCGCCGCTTGGCGAGCGAATGGCGCAAGCGCGAAAAATCATGCGTGATCCGCGCATCGTCGTCACGGATTTTGAAGCCGGAATCGGCGCGGCTTTTTCCTATCAGACCGTCGATTACCTGCGTCGCGCCTGTCCGGGCGTGCATTTCGTCTGGATCATGGGGGCGGATAATCTCGGCGCCTTTTTTCGCTGGCGGCGTTGGCGGGAAATCGCGCGAGCCATGCCCATTCTGGTCATTGACCGGCCCGGCTCGACCCATCGCGCCGTGCATGGTCTGGTGGGCGGCTGGTTCGCGCGTTACCGCCTGCCTGAATCGCAGGCGAAAACGCTCCCGCTGCGCCGCCCTCCGGCGCTGATCGTGCTGCATGGCCCGCGCTCGCCGTTGTCGTCAACGCAATTGCGGGCGAAGAAGCGCGGCTAGCTGATCCCGCGTCGTCATGGCGACATGTTTGTCGCCCCGATTTGGCCCGAGAGATGCTTGGGCGGCCAACGCAACCGCAATCGCAATGGGAGCGACAATGGCGCGCGTTTTGACTGCCTATCTCACGAAAGCCGACGTCCCGTCGCGCAAGGCGCTGCAAGGCGCGCTCGATCCGCTCGGCTTCAGGGTCGTCGTCGACGACGATTATGCGCCTTTGAAAAGCAAGGGCTATGTCCCCTGTGCGCTGGACGGCGAGGACGCCGGCTTCGACCTGCGCTTTCAGGAGGTCGAGGCCGAAACGCGTGCGAGATTCGCGCTTGGCGAGGATTCGGTCGCGATGGCCTTCCGCTGGGGCGGCGATCCGCGCGAGGAACTGGCCGCTCTGGCTGTGGCCGTGGCGCTCGCGCAGCAGTTCGGGGCGGTCGTCGAGGAGCCCACGGGGGCGGCGCTGTCCGTGGATGAATTGCTGGCGAAAGCACGCAAGGCCGCCAGTTCGCTTTAGCCCGGCTCGAGGCGCGCGAGGAAACTCATTTTGCGTTTGACAGTTCGGCCACGCGCGCCGCGAATTGCTTCGATGCGCAAGCGATTCCGAAGCGCTCGCTCGTGTCGATCCGCGTCGCCAACAAGGACATGATGCCGATGACGACCGGCGCGCCCGAGATTTCGGCGAGGATGGGCGAGCCGGAATAGCCGAGATTCAGCAGGCACTGGAACGTGAACGTCCCATCTTTCGGTCCGGCGGCGATGGCGCAGTTGCGATGGACGGAAGGGAGATAGGGGCGGTCCTTGCCATAGCCCGCCTGCAACGCCGTATTGGCCTTGGCGACCTCTTGAAACGCCTCGGCGCTCAACGCCTGAACGGCGACGGGCTTGATATCGAGCGGCTCCTGCAAAATGATCAACGCCCAGTCGTTGACCGCGGATTTTTCCGCCCGGACATAATCCGGCGAAACCTCGATCCGCGCGGCCGGGGAATGGGAGCCGGGGACGCCTCTGTTGAGCCCGGCCAGGAAATGCACATTGGCCGGCGGCGCCTGCTTGTCGTCGACATGGACGCAATGCGCGGCGGTCAGGACCAGTCGCGGTCCGACGAGAGTTCCGGTGCATTGCTGGAGACGGGCGATCCCCCAGGTGGTCATGACCGTTCCGATTGCCGAAAGCGGCCATTTCGACGGGTCGCCGATGTCGCCGTAGTGAGCCGGGCCGCCCGGATTCGGCGCCGGGGCGACTTGCGCCCGTCCGGGCGGGGCAAGGGCGAACAGCCAGGCCGCAAAAACGAGCATTTCAAACCGACGCCTGGCGATCATTACCGGCTCCCGCGCAACAGCCTGTCTCATCCTGCGCGGAAAACCGGGTTCACGCAGCCTGAATCGCGCCAAAGGTTGATTCTTCGCGCGCGCGGCTCCATTTTAAGCGTATGTAGCAAGCTCAGCGCAGCGAAGCGCAAGAAGCGAGGATTTTTCAACTGACCCGCAAAGAAATTTCAGGAGCTGAGCCGCAGCCGACAACCGGATTGGACCCGGCGGCTCTGGATCCGCAGATGCGCGCCGTTCTCACGGCGCTGGACGATCTCAAGGCCGAGGAGATCGTCTCGATCGACCTTGCCGGAAAGACCTCGATCGCCGACTGGATGATCGTCGCCACCGGGCGCTCGACCACGCAGGTCAGCGCTCTGGCCGACCGGGTCGTCAGGGCGCTCAAGGACGCCGGCGCGCCGACGCCTGCGGTCGAGGGCCTTCCCGCCTGCGACTGGGTGCTGATCGACGCCGGCGACCTCATCGTCCATCTGTTCCGCCCCGAGGTGCGCCAGTTCTACAATCTGGAAAAGATGTGGGGCGTCGACCGGCCGGGCGAGAAGCGGGCCGAGGCGTGAGCGTCTTTTCGCAATGAAATTGCTGCTGCTCGCAATCGGGCGCCTGAAGGCGGGCCCCGAGCGCGAACTCGTGGCGCGCTATGCCGACCGCTGCGTTGCGGGCGGCCGCAAGATCGGCTTCACCGGCTTTGAAATGCGCGAGATCGACGAGTCGCGCGCGCGCCGGCCGGAGGACCGCAAGGCGGAGGAGGCGGCCGCGCTCGCCGCCTCGCTGCCGCAGGGCGCGCGAAAAATCTGCCTCGACGAGCGCGGCAGGACCATGACCAGCGAGGAGTTTTCCCGCAAATTGGGCGAGTGGCGCGACGCGGGCGCGCCGGCTTGCGCCCTCGTCATCGGCGGGCCGGATGGGCTCGATCCCGCCTTTCGGGACAAGGCCGATCTGACCCTTGCCTTCGGCGCGATGACCTGGCCTCACCAAATCGTGCGCGCATTGGCGGCCGAACAGCTGTTTCGCGCATTGACCATTCTCTCCGGCCATCCCTATCATCGCGTGTAAGCCGTTCACGCGAAAGGCGTTACGAAAGCCAGCGGCCCTGTGCGAAGGGGCCTCCGAAAGAACTGGTCCGGAGCGAACCCGCTGCATGATGATGGATGACAGTTTTGAACTTGCCCCCTGCGGGCTGGCCGTGCTCGCGCCCGACGGGTCCTTCACGCGCGTCAATCGCGCCTTTCGCGATTGGACCGGCTATTCCGAAGCCGAATTGCTCGGCGGCAAGCGGTTCGCCGATCTGATCGACGGGGATGGAAAGTCCTTTTTTTCTGATCTCTCCGCCGCCCTGGCCCAATGCGAGGAAATCGCGGATGTTTTCCTGCTCTGGCGCGGCGCTTCGGGGCAGGCGCTCCCGGCCTATGTCCATTTCGCCTTGCGGCGCGGCGGCGTCGACGCGCCCGCGGCGATCCATCTCGCGGCGGCCCGCGGCGAGCGTCGCGCCCTTCAGGAGGCCGAACTTGAACGCGGCAAGCACGCGGCTGAACAATTGGCGGCGATTGTCGCCAATTCCGGCGACGCCATCGTCAGCGTCGACACGCGCGGCGCGGTGCTCAACGCCAATCGCGCCTTCAGCGAGATATTCCAATATGAGCCAGCGGAGATCGCCGGGGCGAACCTGGCCAATCTGATCGTGCCGGAGGAAGACCGCGCGCAATATGAAGAGAAGCTGCATGAGTCCTTTTCGGGACCGTCCAGGGCGCGAATCGTGCGGCGGCGGCGCAAGGACGGCGTCGGAATGGATTTCTCCCTTTCCACCGCGCCGATCCGCGATGAGAGCGGCGATGTGGCGGCCATTTCAATGATCTATCGCGACATCGCGCCGCTGACCCGCGCCGCGGAACATATCGAATTCCTGTTGCGCGAGGTCAATCACCGTTCCAAGAACCTGCTCGCCGTGGTGCAGGCCGTGGCCCGCCAGACGGCGCGGCTGTCGCCTTCGCCCGACGAATTCATCGAGAGCTTCATGGCGCGCCTCTCGGCGATCGGCTGCAGCCATGATCTTCTTGTTTCGCGCGACTGGCGCGGGGTCCAGATCGCCGACCTGACCCGCAACCAGTTTGGCCAACTCGACGACGAGGCGCGCGAGCGGATCGCAGTGTCCGGCGATTTCGTGGAAATCAATCCGCGCGCGGCGGAATCCTACGGCCTCGCGCTGCATGAGCTTTCGACCAACGCCGTCAAGCATGGCGCGCTTTCGGCGCCCGGCGGCAGCGTCGAACTTCGCTTCAGCCTCGATCGCGACGGCAAGTTCTATACGCTGACCTGGCGCGAGCGCGGCGGACCCGCCGTGCGGGCGCCGGCGCGCTCCGGCTTTGGCGGAACCGTGCTCACCCGCATGGCGCCGCTGGCGATCCAGGGCGAAAGCGTGCTGGACTTCACGCCGGAGGGCCTGAGATATCGTCTTTCCGCGCCTCTTGCGGAAATTGTGATGGGCTGAAGCCTCAGGCGGCTGGAAGTCGCGCGCCGATCTCCCCCTGCGGGGGAATTCCGGGTTAAACTCGCCGGAATGATTCGGCCGAAAGCGGGGCGATGGCGGGAGCAAATGGCAGGCGGCGCGCGCGGGCGGCGGGACGGATCTCATCCGCCCTTGCTTTTGCCTGCGTCTGGCTGAGCCTGGCCGCGCCCGCGCGCGCGGAGACTCCGACGCCGCCCGATCCCAAGGCCGCCGATCTCGAAGCGCGGCGCCAAGCCTATCAGGGCGTGCAGGACGTCCTCGCGCAATCCGAGGAGCAGCGCAAAAAAATCGAAACCGAGATCGCCTCCTTTCAGAACGACCGCGCCGCGCTCGCGGCGGCTCTGATGGACGCCCGCAAGAAGATCGACCTGTCCGAAGCCCGGGCGGCCGAGGCGCAGAGCCGCCTCGACACCCTCACCGGCAGCGAAGCCGCGATCCAGCGCTCGCTGACGAGCCGGCGCGAAGTGTTGATCGCGGTGCTCGCCGCCCTGCAGCGCATGGGCCGAAAGCCGCCGCCGGCCTTGCTCGCCCAGCCGGAAGACGTGCTGCGCGCGATCCGCGCCTCGATCATGCTCGGCGCCGTGCTGCCGCAATTGCGCTCGGAGACCGAGGCGCTCGCCAGCGATCTGCAGGACCTCATCGCCCTGCGCGCCTCAATCGCGGGCGAAAGGGCCGATCTCGCCCACGAGTTGGAGACGCGCCGCAATGAGCGGGCGCGGCTGGAGGCCCTGATCGACGCGCGGCAGAAGTCGATCGGCGCCGCGCAGGAGGCCCTGACCGCCGAGCGCGCCCGGTCCCAGGCGCTGGCGAGCCAGGCGGCCAGCCTCAAGGATCTGATCGCGCGCATGGAAGGCGAGCTGGAGTCCGCCCGCAACGCGGCGGATCAGGCCCGCAAGGCCGAGGAGGAGCGCGCCAGGCTGACCGAGGCGCAGGCCGCCGAGGCGAAGGCGCGCTTCGCCAACGCCCCCCAGCGCGATCCGGCGCGGCTGGCCCCGGCCATCGCCTTCTCAGACGCCAAGGGCATGCTGGCGCTGCCGGCGGCGGGCAGCGTCATCAAATATTTCGGAGCCCCGAGCGAATTTGGCGGCGTGGAGAGAGGACTTTCGCTTGCGACCCGTCCGCGCGCCATTGTTTCGGCGCCAAGCGATGGCTATATCGCCTTCAGCGGTCCGTGGCGGACCTATGGACAACTCTTGATCGTGAACGCCGGCGGCGGCTACTATGTGGTGCTGGCGGGATTGGCGCGAGTTGACGTGGCTGTCGGGCAGTTCGTTCTCGCGGGCGAACCCGTAGGGGTCATGGGCGACGGAACCGCAAAAACGGCGGCGTCGGTCGCAATTGGCGCCACGCAGCCGGTTCTTTATGTTGAGTTTCGCAAGGACGGGGCGGCGATCGACCCAGGTCCGTGGTGGTCGAAGTCGGATATGCAAAGGGTTCGCGGATAATGCGCAAAACATCGCTGGTACTGCTGGGCGTCGCCATTGGCGCTTCGGCCGTTGTCGTCGGGTCTCGCACCAATATTCCTGTCGGCGGCTCGGCGGTGGCTGCCGCGTCGGACGTCTATCGCAATCTCAACCTGTTCGGCGACGTCTTCGAAAAAGTCCGCAATGATTATGTCGAGAAGCCGGACGACAAGAAAATGGTCGAGGCGGCCGTCTCTGGCATGCTGACCTCGCTCGATCCGCATTCCAGCTATATGGACGCCAAGAGCTTCACCGACATGCAGGTGCAGACGCGCGGCGCCTTCGGCGGCCTCGGCATAGAGGTCATGCAGGAAGACGGCCTGGTCAAGGTCGTGGCGCCGATCGACGACACCCCGGCGGCCCGCGCCGGCGTCCTCTCGGGCGACCTCATCACCGCGATCGACGGCGAGAACGTTCAGGGCATGACCCTGAACCAGGCCGTGGACAAGATGCGCGGCGACGTCAACACCAATGTCAAGCTGACGGTGCTGCGCGGCCCCAAGAAGGAAAAACTCGACATCAACCTGACCCGCGCGGTCATCCAGATCAAGTCGGTGCGTTCGCATGTCGACCAGCCCGACATCGGCTATATCCGCATCACCCAGTTCACGGAACAGACCTTTGACGGCCTGAAGGACGCCATCGCGAAGATCCAGAAGGACATTCCAGCGGACAAGTTCAAGGGCTACGTGCTCGATCTGCGCAACAATCCGGGCGGCCTGCTCGACCAGTCCGTGGCGGTGGTCAACGCCTTCATCGATCATGGCGAGATCGTCTCGACGCGTGGCCGCAACGCCGACGAAACCCAGCGCTACAACGCGCGTCCGATGGATCTCTCCAAGGGCAAGCCGGTGGTCGTGCTGATCAATGGCGGCTCGGCCTCGGCCTCGGAAATCGTCGCCGGCGCCCTGCAGGACCACAAGCGCGCGACCCTGATCGGCACGCGCTCCTTCGGCAAGGGGTCGGTCCAGACCATCATTCCGCTCGGCCAGAACAATGGCGCGCTGCGCCTGACCACCGCGCGCTATTACACCCCCTCCGGCCGTTCGATCCAGGCCAAGGGCATCGAGCCCGACATCATCGTGCTCGAGGATGTGCCGGACGAGCTGAAGGGCAGGGACAAGACCGAGGGCGAAGCCTCGCTCAAGGGCCATCTCAAGAATGGCGAAGATGAGCAGCATGGCTCGCAGGCCTATGTCCCGGCCGACGAAACCAAGGACAAGGCGCTGCACGCGGCTTACGACCTGCTGCGCGGCGTGAAGACCGCCGATGCGCTGAAGGCCGAGACGGCCAAGGCCGAAGCCGACGCCAAGGCGGCCGCGGCGGACAAGAAGGAAGCCTCCAAGGCTGACACCGTGAAGTCCGACGCCGTCAAGATCGCGCCCAAGACAGACGCCAAGCCGGACGCGGACAAGCCCGACGCCGCACCGAAATCCGAGCCGGTTCTCAAGCCAGGCCCCGCCGACAGCAAGTGATGATCTGCCGGTAAGGGCGTTCGACTGGGGCAATTGCAAAGGGCCCGGACCGCGAACATGCGGCTCCGGGCCTTCTTGCGTCCGCCCTGGCCTGAAAATGTCGAAACAGGCGCGCGCCCCGCCGCGCGTTCCCGTGGTTGCAGCCATGCGAACTGGTGTAGTTTATGAGGCGGGGCTTTGGCGATTCGCGGCCCCTTTGCGAAAGCGCCATGCTCGACGATCTTGATCGCCCACTCGGACAGGACCGCGAACCGCCGCCTGAAAAAGGCGGGGGCAAGGTGTGGCTTGGCTTGCTCGCGGTCGCGCTGATCGCGGCGGGCGCCGGAGCGGCGCTGTTCGTCGGCAAGAGCCGGGCGCCGGGCGGGGAGCCGGAGGCCGTCGCGCCGATCCAGCCCGCGCCGCCCGCTCCACCCGTTCCCCCGCCGGCGCCGTCCGCGCCGCCGCCAGAGGCCAGGAACGACGGCGTCACCACCGCGCAGCAGGTGGAAATCGAAAGCGGCGTGAAGATTTTCCGCGGCAATAGCGGCGCGCCGGGCTCCCTCATCATTCAGGTGCCGGACGTCGCCGGTTCGTCGCCGCTGCCCCCCGCGCCCGATCGCCGCCTGGTCGAGAAGAGCCGGTTCGGCCTGTTGCCGCGACGCGGCAAGGATGGCGCGACGCCCGCCCAGGTCTATGCGCGTCCGCTGTCGCTGCAGCCGCCGATCAAGCAGGGCGCGCCGCGAGTCGCCATTTTGGTGGGCGGCATGGGCTTGAACGCGCCCGCCACCGACGAAGCCATCGGGCGCCTGCCCCCCGGCGTCAGCCTCGCCTTCGCGCCTTATGGCGATCAACTGGAGCGCCAGACGGCCGCCGCGCGCGACGCGGGACATGAGATTTTGCTGCAGACGCCGATGGAGCCCTTCGACGCCGCGGACTCGCCCGGGCCGCACGTTCTTCCGGCAAATGATGGCGTCCGCGCGCTGGACGACCTGCGCTGGCAAATGGGCCGCTTCGTCGGCTATATCGGTTTGGTCAATTTCCTCGGCGGAAAATTTACCGCCGATCGCGCCGCAACCCAGCTCCTGATGCGCGAACTCGCCGATCGCGGGCTCGATTTTGTCGATGACGGCTCGTCGCCGCAAAGCATCGCGGGCGAGGTCGCCGGCGCCAATGGCGTCGGCTTCGCCAAGGCCGATTTGCGTATTGACGCGTCAAAAAATCCGGAAGCCATTGACGCGGCCCTGTTCCGTCTGGAATCACTCGCGCGGCAACAGGGCGTCGCCATTGGATTCGCCGCCGGTCTGCCCGAGGCGAACGAGCGCATCGCGCGTTTCGCTTCGGATCTCGCGCGTCGCGGCGTCGCGCTGGTTCCTGTTTCCGCCGTTCTGGGCGCCGATGCGACGGCGCGTGCCGAAAAGAGGTGATTCGTTCATGGAGGCTTTCGCCTACCGGCCTTGCGTCGGCATCATGCTGCTCAATTCAGAAGGCCTGGTCTTCGTCGGGCGCCGCAAATCCAGGCGTTCGCCGGACGTCATCGACGCCGAACATGAGTGGCAAATGCCGCAGGGCGGCATTGACGAAGGCGAGGCGCCTTATCGCGCCGCCCTGCGCGAATTGCGTGAGGAAACCGGCGTGCGTAGCGTGAGCTTTCTGGCCGAGTCGCCCGACTGGCTGAGCTATGACCTGCCTGGGGACATCACCAAGAAGACCTGGAAGGGACGATTCCGCGGGCAGACCCAGAAATGGTTCGCCTTGCGCTTCACCGGCCAGGAATCCGAAATCAACATCCTGTCGCCCGAGGGCCACAAGCCAGAATTCGACGCCTGGCGCTGGGAGCGGATGGAGCGGCTGCCGGAACTGATCGTGCCGTTCAAGCGCAAGGTCTATGAGAGCGTTTGCACGCGTTTTTCGTCTTACGCAGGCGCCTGAGGCGACCGCCCGAGGGCTTGCGGCGGCTGCTCAGCCCTGAACGCGGCCGGTGCCGGACCGGGCGACCGCATCATCGGGATTGAGCGACAGGGCGCGCTGGTAATTTTCGTAGGCTTTCTTGCGGTCGCCCTGTTTTTCATAGGCGAGGCCGAGGCCGGACCAGGCCGCCGCGTTGCGGTTGTCCACATTCAGCGCGGCGTTGAAGTCCTCGATCGCCTTGTCCGGCTTGTTGAGCGCCAGCAGGCTTTGGCCGCGCGCCTGATAGGGCGCCGCCGCGAACGGGTCGCGGTCGATGGCGTTGTCGAAATCGGTGACCGCGCGCTGGTTGTTGCCCTGCTTCTGATAGATCAGGCCGCGCGCGTGGAAGGCCTGCGCGTTTTCCGGATTGAGGCGGATCGCCTGGTCGAGATCGCGCAGCGCGGGATCGAGCTGGCCCTGGGCGCGCTCTAGATTGGCGCGGCCCAGATAGGCCGGAGCGTGATTTGGGTTGGATTCGATGGCGTGGGTGAAATCCTGCATCGCCGCGTCATTGGCGCCGACCTGGCGTTCGGCGAGGGCCCGGTTGGTATAGGCCGAGGCATGGCGCGGATCGAGCTTGATCGCCTGCGAGAAATCCGCGATCGCGTCGTTGTAGCGCCCGATCTTCGCGAAAGCCACGCCGCGGGTGTTATAGGCTTCCGGATCGCCGGGATGCGCAGCGACGACGCCGTTGAGCGAGGCTATATTGGCTTCGAGCGCCTTCGGATCGGCTGACGAGATCTCGGCATATCCGGGGCCGCGCGCGCCGCCGGGAACCGATTCGCAGCCGGCCAGAGGCGCGGCGAGAATCCCGAGCGCCGCGAAAATCAGATAATTGCGATGGCCCGCCATGTCGATCCCAATCGGCTTTGCGTCTTTGGTCCAGTCGGTCCCCCCGACGAGGCGTCCAGGCTGGCGAAAGCCGCGGCGCGGGAACGGGCGAGGCGCAAACTAGCCTCGCGTGGTGTATAAATTGTTACCCCAATCCGGCATGGCCGGCGAGGGGACGACGCGTTTCGGAAAAACCCTCATCGCCCTTCGCGGGGAGGCGAAGAGCGTCAAATCACGGGGTCCGAACTGCGCGGATGGCCGGAGACCCGGCGAATCGGCGCGCGGCCGGCTTCTTGTCAGCGCGCGGCGGGCTTTTTATCAGCGAGCCGCGGGCTTTCTATCAGCGAGCCGCGGGCTTGGCCTTCATCGGAAGCAAGCCTTCGCGCTGCATCTTCTTGCGGGCCAGCTTGCGGGCGCGGCGCACGGCCTCGGCCTGCTCGCGGGCGCGCTTTTCGGAGGGCTTTTCGTAATGACCGCGCAGCTTCATTTCGCGGAAAATACCCTCGCGCTGCATCTTCTTCTTGAGCGCCTTGAGGGCCTGATCGACATTGTTGTCGCGAACGAGAACTTGCACGCTTGCTTCCTGTTTTCGAAAGGCCGCCCGTCGCCGCGCCTTGGGCGCCAGGACAGAATAGCCGCTTGGGAAAAGTCTTCCATGCGCTGACGGAGCGCCGGACCGTTGGGGTTGCGATAACAGAAACGCCCCCCCCTGTCCAGACGCTTCGCGCCGTCAGAGCCAAAGCGGGGGCGCGGACCGGCCGCGCTCTGGAAAATTCGGCCGCCTCGACTGGCGGTCGAAAAGCTCTCGTCGCGCCCGCGGGAAAAGCAAAAGGGAATATCGCCGTTTCACGCTTGTAGCGGCCGGACTTGTGGTAGAATGCGTTACGCTGGTAAGCATTGCGCGTATTTTTTAGAGAACCCCATGACTCAGTTGAAAGCGCCCGCCATCGCCGCGTCGAAGCCCGCCGACGCCTCCGCTTTGGAGTGCCTGACGATCGTCGGCGCCATGCATGGCCTGCAGTTGACGGTTCCGCAACTCGTCCAGGACAGCGCTCTGCCCAGTACGGACGTCGATTATGCGAAACTGGTTCACTGCGCGCGCCATGCCGGCCTGAAAGCCAAGGCGCTCAAGCTTGACTGGGAGGGCTTGACCCACCTGGGTTCTGCGCTGCCCGCTATCGTTCGCCTCAAGGGCGGCAACAGCCTCGTGCTGCTTTCTGTCAATTCCGAAGACGAGCGGACGCCTCTGAGCGTGACCTTGCGCGACCCGAACGCCGCCGCCGACGCGCTGCTCGTGATCGACTGGCTGCAATTCCAGGAAGCCTGGTCGGGCGATATCGTGCTCGCGCGCCGGAGTTACGAACTTGCGGACGAAGAGCAGCCATTCGGCCTCGGCCTGATCGGAACCTTGATCTTCCGCGAGAGGCGGTTGGTCCGGGATATCGTGATTTGCGCGCTGATCCTGAGCCTCTTCGCCCTCGCGCCGATCGTGTTCTGGCGGCTGCTGACGGACAAGGTATTGTTCTACAAGGGCTTCAGCACTTTTGCGGTTCTCTGTATCGGCATGGGCGTCATCGTCGTCTTCGAGACGATATTCGCCTATCTGCGAAGCTATCTCATGCTTTACCTGACATCGCGCGTAGACGTGCGCTTGTCGGAATATATCTTCGACAATCTGCTGAAACTGCCGATCGACTATTTCGAGCGCACCCAGATTGGCCAGACCATGCACGACGTGCAGGAGCTCTGGAAGATCCGCGATTTCATGGCGGGCCAATTGTTTGGAACCGTGCTGGACTCGCTCGTCCTGCTGTTCTTCCTGCCCGTCATGTTCGCCTTCAGCCCGCTGATGACCTTTATCGTGCTGGGATTCTGCGGCCTGATCGTTCTCTGGCTGCTCGCCATGCTGCCCTCGATCCGGCGCGCGAGCAATGACGTCGTCCGCGAGCAGACGGCCCGCGGCGCCTTCATGTATCAAAGCCTCGCCGGCATCCGCACGGTGAAATCGCTCTCGCTCGAAAGCCGCCAGCGGCAAATGTGGGATGTGCATGTCGGGCGCGTGGCCAAGGTTCAGGACCGCGCCGGATGGCTGGTGTCCGTGGTTCAGACCGGCGTGCGTCCGCTGGAGCGCCTCGCCGTGACGGGGTCCTTCGCCGTCGGCGTCTATGTGGCGCTGACCAGCACCGACGCCTATTTCGCTGGCGCGCTGTTCGCCTTTCTGATGCTGTCGCAGCGCGTGTCCGGCCCGCTGATGGAATTGGCGAAGCTCATCAATCAATATGACGATGTCCGCATCGCCGTCGAAGTCGTCCGCCAGCTTGTGAATCAGCCCAAGGAAGAGGGACACGGCGAACGCGGCGTCCGCAAGCAGCTGGAGGGCAAGGTCGAATTCAGCAATGTGCGGTTCACCTATCAGGGCGCCATCACGCCGGCGCTGGACGGCGTTTCCTTCGAGGTTCCCGTTGGCGCGACGATTGGCGTCGTCGGGCGAAGCGGCTCCGGCAAGACGACAGTGACGCGCCTGCTGCAGCGGCTGCATTCCGATTACGAAGGACTCATCAAGGTCGATGGCGTCGATGTTCGCGAATATAATATCGCCCATCTGCGCCGCAGCCTCGGCGTGGTGCTGCAGGAAAACTTCCTGTTCAGCGGGACGATTCGCGAGAATATCTCGGCCGCCAAGGCCAACGCGACCTTTGATGAGGTCGTCCGCGCGGCGCGTCTGGCGGGCGCCGAGGAATTCATCGATCGCCTGCCGCGCGGCTATGACACCTATATTTATGAAGGCTCGCCGAACCTCTCGGGCGGCCAGAAACAGCGGCTGGCCATCGCCCGTGCGCTGATTCTCGATCCGCGCATCCTGATTCTCGACGAGGCGACCAGCGCGCTCGATCCGGACAGCGAGGCGATCGTGACCGCCAATATCAAGAAGATTGCGAAGGGCCGCACGGTGATCGCCATTTCCCATCGGCTTTCCTCGCTGGTCAATTCGGACGCGATCCTGGTGCTGGAGCGTGGCAAGTTCCTCGACATGGGAACCCACCGCGAACTGCTCAATCGATGCGAAATCTATGCCGGGCTGTGGCGTCAGCAGAACGGCCATATCGAGGCCGCGCATTCGATGACTTCCGTGAAGGGAACGCGCGGTGTCAGCTAAATCCTCCAGCCAGTCCGTCATCCGCAGCTTCCAGTCGGACATTGCCGCGATCCGGGAGGCGCCGGAACCGCGTTCGACCCAGATCACGGTGCAGGCCCTGACGGCGCTCGTGCTCATCGCCTGCCTGCTGCTCTGGGTCTGCAAGGTCGATCGCGTCATCGCCAGCATGGGTGGCGAAATCCAGCTGACGAGTCCGGCGCAGGTGTATCAGGCGCTCGATCAATCCATCATCAAGAGCATCGACGTCCGTGAGGGCATGCGCGTCTCCAAGGGGCAGGTCCTGGCGACGCTCGATTCGACTTTCGCCGCCGCCGACGCCACGCAGCTTCGGCAGCAGGTCGCCAGCCTCAACGCCCAGATCCAGCGCGAGGACGCGGAACTCTCCGGCCGCGCGCCGGCGTTCGCGGATACGGGCGATGTGGATCAGCGCCATTACAACGAGTTGCAGCGCAAGCTCTATCTGGATCGCGACGCCCAGTACAAGGCGCAAATCAAGAGCTTCGACGAGCAGATCAAGCAGACCGAGGCGGCGATCGTCAAGACGCGGAACGATATCGCCCGCTATGGCGAGCGCTCCAAGATCGCTGGGAAAGTCGAGGACATGCGGTCGCAATTGCTGGCCAAGGGCGCTGGCTCGCTGCTCAACCAGCTGTCCTCGAAAGACCAGAACATCGAAATGCAGCGCACCGTGGAGAACCTCCAGAACGGCCTGAACGAAGCGATCGCCCAGGTCGCGGCGCTCAAGGCCAATCGGGACGCCTTCGCGCAGCAATGGCGGGCGACGATCAGTCAGGATCTGGTGACGTCGCAGAATACGCGCGACACGGCGCTGGCCCAGCTCGACAAGGCGCAGAAACGTCAGGACCTGGTCCAGATTGCCGCGCTCGACGATTCGATCATTCTGTCGCTCGCCAAATTATCGGTCGGCTCAGTTCTGCAGCCGAGCGAGAAGCTCATCACCGCCATGCCGATCAATGGCAAGATCGTCGCGGAGGTGAAAATTTCGACGCGCGATATCGGCTTCGTGCGCGTGGGCGATCCGACGGTGCTCAAGGTCGACGCCTTCGGGTTCGTCGAGCACGGCACGGCGACGGGCACGGTCAAGTGGATCAGCGAGAACGCCTTCTGGGTCAATGAGCAGACGAGCCAGCCGCAGGAACCCTTCTACAAGGTCGGAATCAGCATCGATTCCCTGAATTTCGTCGGCGTTCCGGAAAACTTCCGCCTCGTTCCGGGCATGACTCTCACCGCAGACATCAAGGTCGGCCGCCGCTCTGCGGGCGCCTATCTGATGGAGGGTCTGATCCGGGGCTGGAGCGAATCGATGCGCGAGCCATGATCCAGCCGTCGCGCCTCATTCCCGAACGCGCGCGTACAGCCGTCGTCGCGCTCTCGCTTCCCTGGCTCAAGTCGCGCGCGACGCGGGCTTTCGACAACAAATCCTTCCACAAGGCGCTCCGCATCTGGCTGATGGGCGCGCGCGCGGGGGACCGCGAAAGCGCTTTCCGGATCGGCTATATTTACGAGAATGCGCTGGGCGTGCACTGGAACGCGGTCGAAGCGGCGTCCTGGTACCTTCGCGCCGCCGAGGCGGGGCATGTCGAGTCGCAATTCCGGCTGGGCCGCATCCTGTTGAACGGCGCCTCCAATGACATGGCCGAAAAATGGAAGCGCACCTTTCGCGATCCGGCCGCCGCGGCGGCGGTGTCGCGCGATCTCCTGGCGCGCGCCTCGCACCTTGAAGCCGATCCCGCCGCAGCAGTCGCCTGGCTGGAGCGGGCGGCGTCGGGCGGGGCCACGGAGGCTTTCGAGGTTCTGGGCGTCGTTTTCCTGGAAGGCCACGGCGTCGAAAAGGACCTCGACCGTGCGCGCGACTGGTTCGAGCGCGCAGCCGCCGAGGGTTCGGCCACTGCGCAGTTCAATCTGGGCGACATCTATTACCGCGGGCTCGGCGTCCCGACGGACCTTTCGCTTGGCGCCGATTTTTATGAGCACGCGGCTCTGGCGGGCCATGTCGCCGCCCAGATCGCCGTGGCGACCATTTACACCTCCGGCCAGGGCCGCAACGTCGATCCCGAATATGCCGCCTATTACATGGGCCGCGCGGCGGATGCAGGCGATCCCTACGCCTCGCTGATGTTCGGGCGCATGTGCCTCAATGGCGAGGGCCTTCCGGTCGATCTCGATCGCGCCGAGACGCATCTGCGCCGCGCGGCAAAGGCGGACAGCCTGCCCGCCATTCTCGCCCTTGCGGCATTTTACAGCCAGGGCGGGGCGGTCGTTCCCGATTTGCGCGAGGCGGCGACATGGTTCCGCCGCGCCGCGGAGCTTGGCGACGTCCAGGCTCAATTCACCATCGGCCGTTTCGCCGCGGAAGGAATCGGCATGCCCGCCAGCCTCGCCGAGGCGGCGCGCTGGTTCCTGCTGGCCGCCGAACAGGGCCATCCGATCGCCGCGCATAATATCGCAAGTTTCCTGAGCGGCGGCGCCGGCGTCGGGGCGGATCTGGGCGAGGCGCAGCGCTGGTATCGGTTCGCGGCGGAGAATGGCGTTCAGGAGGCCAAGGTCAGACTTGCGGGCCTGCATCTGAGCGGCGCCATGGGCGAGCCGGACGTCGGGCAGGCTGTGGATCTGTTGCGCGAGGCGTCCGACGCCGGCGATCGCAATGCGAAAACCCAGCTGGCGCTGATCTATCTGTCCGGCAACCACGGCAAGCGCGATCCGGCCAGGGCGGAGAAGCTGTTGCTCGACGCCGCGCGCGCCGGCAATGCGGATGCGGCGCTGCAGCTTGGACATTATTATTCGGGGCGGTTGGAGCCCGGCGTGACGCGACCGGCGGATGCGGTGAAATATTATCTGATGGCGGCGGAAGGCGGAAATTCCATGGCCCAGCATCAGGTCGGCGTCCTCATGTCCGGTGAAACCGCGTCCGACGCCCAGTTGGCGGAAGCGGTGAAATGGTTCCGCCGCGCCGCCGAAGCCGGCTATGCGCCCGCCCAGTTCCAGCTTGGGGTCATGTTGTGCACGGGCCGGGGCGCGGCCAAAGATCTTGAGGAAGCGGCGCGCTGGTATGAGCGCGCCGCCGAAAGCCGCCACCAGCTCGCGATGTATAATCTCGGCGTCATGCTGTTCAAGGGCATGGGCGTCGAGGCCGATCCGGCCCGCGGCAACGAGCTGATCAAGGATTCCGGCATCGGCGCCGCCGCAGAAGGAAAAGGCCCCGCCGCCTGAAGGCGCCGGGGCCATGAAAACAATTTGCGTGAGCGCGTTTTCGGCGCCTCAACGGCCTTTGAGAAGCTGCAAGAGATAGGCGCCATAGCCGCTTTTCTTGAGCGGTTCGGCGAGCGTCCGCAGCTGTCGCTCTGAAATCCAGCCGGAAATATAGGCGATTTCCTCCGGGCACGCGACGCGGTAGCCCGTGCGCTTTTCCAGCGTCCGCATGAATTCGGCGGCTTCCAACAGCGAATCCGGGGTGCCGGTGTCGAGCCAGGCGAAGCCGCGGCCCATCTTCTCGACCCGCAATTCCCCGCGCTTCATATATTCGATATTGAGATCGGTGATCTCCAGCTCGCCGCGCGGGGAGGGCTTGAGATTGGCGGCCAGCTCGGTCGCCCGCTCGTCATAGAAATAGAGACCGGTCACCGCCCAGTTGGAGCGGGGATGTTTCGGCTTTTCCTCAATGGAGGTGGCGCGGCCGCTGACGTCGAACTCCACCACGCCATAGCGGTCGGGATCGTGGACGTGATAGGCGAACACGCTGGCGCCGCGCGACACGGCGGCGGCGTTGCGCAGGATTCCCGGCAGCCCGTGCCCATAGAACAGATTATCGCCGAGAATGAGCGCCGACTTCTGGCCGGCGACGAAATCCGCGCCGATATGATAGGCCTGCGCCAGCCCCTCGGGGCGCGGCTGCTCGGCATAGGAGAGCTGGATGCCCCATTGCGTTCCGTCGCCGAGGAGGCGCTGGAACAGCGGCAAATCCTGCGGCGTGGAGATGAGGAGGATCTCCTGAATGCCGGCGAGCATCAGCGTGGTCAGCGGATAATAGACCATCGGCTTGTCGTAGATCGGCAGCAATTGCTTCGAGATGACCTGCGTCATCGGATGCAGACGCGTGCCGCTGCCGCCGGCGAGGATAATGCCCTTCATCAATTGATCCGTTTCATGCAGGATTTTGCAATAATCGCGCGACACAGGCGCGGGTGGAGACGCGCCAGTCCGGCAGAGCGACGCCGAAGACGCGGGCGAGCTTGCTGTTGTCGAGGCGGGAATTGGCCGGGCGACGCGCGGGCGTGGGATAATCCGCTGTCGTTATGCGGCGCACGCGAACTGGCTTGCGGCCATGTTTTTCGGCCTCGGCGAAGATTTCCTCGGCGAAATCCGCCCAGACGGCTTCGCCGGAGCCCGTCATGTGGAAAACGCCGGACATGGCGGAATCGTCAGGATGGGCGAGGCGCTTGCGCGCGATGGCGATCAGGGCGTCGGCGATGTCGAGCGCCGAGGTCGGGGAGCCGTGCTGGTCGGCGACGACGGAGAGTTCGTCGCGGGTTTCGCCGAGTCGCAGCATGGTCTTGACGAAATTGGCCCCGAACGGCGCATAGACCCAGGCGGTGCGCAAAATGGTCGCGCCGGGGTTTTCACGCAGGACCGCCTGCTCGCCGGCCAGCTTGGAGCGGCCATAGGCTCCGATCGGGCCGGTCGGGTCGTCCTCGCGCCAGGGCCGATCGAGTGAACCGTCGAAAACATAGTCGGTCGAGAGATGCAGCAGCGGCAGGCCGCGTTTGGCGGCGACGCGAGCGACGGCGCCGGCGCCCTCGCCATTGATCCGCGTCGCGAGCTCTTCTTCGGATTCGGCCTTGTCCACAGCTGTATAGGCGGCGGCGTTGATGATGACGTCGCCCTCGACCGAACCGAGAACGCTGGCGACTGCCGCCGGATCGGCCAGATCGAGGCCGGGACGCCAGCTGCGCCCGATGGCGGTGACGCTGACGTTCTGCGCGGCGCCGCGCTCGATCAGGGCGAGGGCGACCTGCCCATTGGTTCCGGTGACGATCATTCGCATCGCGCGGCTCACGGGAAGATCTCGGGGAGGTCGCGCAGGCGCGGATGCTTCTTGTCCTTGTCGGACAGGGTCACGCCGCCGGGCGGGACCGGCCAGGCGATGCCGAGGTCGGGATCATCCCACGCGAGGCCGAGATCATTGGCCGCCGAATAATAATTGGTGACCTTGTAGATGACTTCGGTGTCCGGCTCGAGTGTGACAAAGCCATGGGCGAAGCCGATCGGGATCAGCAACTGGCGCCAGTTTTCCGCCGAAAGCTCGACCGCGACATGCTGGCCATAGGTCGGCGAGCTTTTACGCAGGTCCACCGCCACGTCGAGAATACGGCCGCGGGTGACGCGCACCAGCTTGTCCTGGGCGAAGGGCGCGGACTGGAAATGCAGTCCGCGCAGGGTGCCGACCTGGGCCGAGAGCGAATGATTGTCCTGGATGAATTCAAGCGCGATGCCGGCCTCGGTGAAGGCCTTGCGGTTGTACACCTCGGAGAAGAAGCCGCGATGATCGCCGAATTTCTTCGGGGTGATGATCTTGACGTCGGAGATTGCGGTCGCTTCGACCAATAACGTACTCATTGGGCGCCTTTCGCTTAGCTGGCCAGCGTGCCGAGCCTTTCGCCGCGATAGCGGCCGGAGCGGATGTCGCCCCACCACGAGCGGTTGTCGAGATACCATTGCACTGTCTTGCGCAGCCCGGTCTCGAAGGTTTCGCTCGGCCGCCAGCCCAGTTCGCGGTCGATTTTAGAGCAATCGATGGCGTAGCGCAGGTCGTGGCCGGGACGGTCGGTGACGAAGGTGATGAGATCGCGACGCGGGCCGATGGCGGAATCTGGCGCGAGTTCGTCCATCAGGTCGCAAATGGCGTGGACGACGTCGATGTTTTTCCGCTCGTTGACTCCGCCGATATTGTAGCTCTCGCCGATCCGGCCCCTTTCGACCACGGTGAGCAGGGCGTCGGCGTGATCCTCGACGTACAGCCAGTCGCGGATGTTCTCGCCCGCCCCATAGACGGGAAGGGGCTTGCCTTCCAGCGCGTTGAGGATGATCAGCGGGATGAGCTTCTCGGGGAAATGATAGGGCCCGTAATTATTCGAGCAATTGGTCGCCACCGTCGGCAGGCCATAAGTGTGGGTCCAGGCGCGCACCAGATGGTCCGAGCCCGCCTTCGAGGCTGAATAGGGCGAATTCGGGGCATAGGGCGTGTCTTCACGGAACAGGCCGTCCTCGCCGAGCGAGCCGAACACTTCATCGGTGGAAATATGGTGGAAGCGGAAGGCCTCGGCCTCGTCCGCCGTCAGGCTACGCCAATAATGCAGCGCCTCCTGCAGCATGACATAGGTGCCGACGACATTGGTCTGGATAAATTCGCCGGGGCCATCGATCGAGCGGTCGACATGGCTTTCAGCGGCGAGATGCATCACCCAGTCGGGGCGGAAGGATTCGAAGGCTTCGCGAACCGCCTTGGCGTCGCAAATATCGCCGCGCAGAAACTGATAGCGGGGATCGTTCGAAATCGGTGCGAGCGATGCGAGATTTCCGGCATAGGTCAATTTGTCGAAGACCAGAAGCGAATGCGGGGTCTCGCGAATGATGCGCCGCGCCACGGCGGAGCCGATGAAACCTGCGGCGCCAGTCACCAAAATACGTTTTGAAGCCACGAAAACGCCTCTTTGTCAAAAACCGCCTCTTCCTATAGCGCAATGCAGCAAAGGGGAAGCCTTTTTTGCCGGGTCAGGCCTCCGGGCTGAAGGGCTTGCGGCCGGAAGTCAAGGCGTCGTCGAGCAGGTCGAGCCGGTCCTGCCCCCAGAAAACCTCGCCGTCCAGCACATAGGAGGGCGAACCGAACACGCCGGATTCCAGCGCCAGGGCGAGGTTGCGTTGATAGCTCGTCTCGGCCTCGCCGCTCTCGCCGCGTTGCAGCCAATGCGGATCGTAGCCGGCTTCATCGAGGATTTCCGCCAGAACTTTCGGATCGGCGAGATCGCGCTGGCGCTGGAAGGTCGCGGCGAAGGCGGCGGCGATGAATTTCTGCGGATCGGCGCCCGCGAGAGTCATGGCGCAGACGATTCGGTCGCCAGGGGCGGGATCGAAGGGCCAGAATTGCGGATGCAGGTGGAAGTCGAGGCCGCGCTTGTCCCGCCAGCGTTGCAATTCGAGAATGCGATAGCGCTGGCGCGCGGGGTGTCGCTTGGCCAGTGGCAGGCCGCCGGATTCCGGAAAGACCTGCGAGAGCGCCACCGGACGATAATCCACCCGAAGCTCATGCTTGGCTGCGATGCCATGCAATTCGGCGTGGCCGATATATGCCCAGGGGCTGAGCAGGGAGAAATAGACGGTCAGATGACGGGCCATCGGGGTTCTCGCCGAAAGAGGCGGCCCAAGGCCGCCTCTTTCCTTATCACAATTGAAGCGCTGCCGTCAGGCTGCGTCTTTTTTTGCCGAGAACCTGCCGTAGAAGGTCTCGCCCTTGGCCGCCATGTCGCGCAGTAGGGCTGGCGGGGCGAAACGCGGGCCGTATTTGGCGGCCAGCTTGTCACACAGGGCGACGAAAGCCTTGGTTCCCATGAAGTCGATATAGCTTAGCGCGCCGCCGGTGAAAGGCGCGAAGCCGAAACCGATGATTGAGCCGACATCCGCCTCGCGCGGATCGACCACCACGCCGTCCTCGACCGTGCGCGCGGCCTCGACGGCCTGCGTCACCAGCAAGCGCTGCTTCAGCTCGGCGACGTCGAGGCTGTCGGGGTCGAGCTTCCGAGGCTGGAGATCGGCGAGGCCCGGCCAAAGCACCTTCGGCCCGCTGGCGGGATAATCATAGAATCCCTTGCCGTTCTTGCGCCCGAACCGGCCAAGCTTGACGACCATTTCCTCCAGCAACTTCTCCTGCGCCGGATCGACGGCCTCCGGCCCCAGATCCTTCTTGGCGGCCTGCAGGATTTTCCAGCCGAGGTCGAGCGCCACTTCGTCGTTGAGCGACAAAGGGCCGACCGGCATGCCCGCCATGCGCGCAACATTCTCGATCATGGCGGCGGGGACGCCCTCCATGAACATCAGGTGCCCTTCGCGGATATAGTTCAGCACGCAGCGATTGGCGAAGAAGCCGCGCGAGTCGTTGACGACGATCGGCGTCTTCTTGATGGCGCGGATGAAGTCCAGAGCCGTGGCCAAGGCGCGGTCGCCTGTCCTGGCGCCCAGGATCGTCTCGACCAGCAGCATCTTGTCGACTGGCGAAAAGAAATGCACGCCGACGAAATTTTCGGGCTTCGGCCAATTTTCCGCGAGAGAGGTGATGGGCAGTGTCGATGTGTTGGAGGCGAAGATCGCGTCCGGCCCCACCACGGCCAGCGCCTTGCCAATGGCCTCGGCCTTGACGGCGCGATCCTCGAACACCGCCTCGACGATCAGGTCGACGCCCTTGAGCGCGGAATAATCGGCGGTCGGCGCAATGCGCGCCAGCACTTCGGCCTTCTTGGCTTCGGTGCTGCGGCCCTTGGCGACGGCGGTCGAGAGCAGCTTGTCGGCATGCCCCTTGCCCTTATCGGCGGATTCCTGGTCGCGGTCGATCAGCACGACCTCGATGCCCGCGAGCGCGGAGACATAGGCGATGCCGGCGCCCATGAAGCCGGCGCCGAGCACGCCAATTTTCTCGATGGCGACAGGCGGAACATTCCTGGGGCGGCGCGCACCCTTGTTCAGCTCGCCCATCGACACGAACAGCGTGCGGATCATCGCTTGCGCTTCCGGCGAGCGGATGATCTTGGTGAACCAGCGCGCCTCGACGCGCAGGGCGAGGTCCATCGGCAGTTGCAGCCCGTCATAGACGCTTTGCAGGATGGCGCGCGCAGCCGGGTAATTGTCGAAGGTTTCGCGGCGGTAGATGGCGTTGGCCGGCGGCCAGATCATCATGCCGCCCGGCGAGAAGATCTTCCCGGAAGGCGCCTTCCATCCTTGCACGTCCCAGGGCGCGACGCCCTTGCCGCCGGCCTTGATCCAGTCCTTGGCCTTCTGCACGATTTCCGCGCGCGGCGCCAAGGCGTGAACGAGATTCTTGGCCTTGGCGGCGGCGGGCTTGATCTGGTCGCCCTTGAGCAGCATCTGCAGCGCGTCGGGCGTCGGCATCAGGCGGGAGACGCGGGTGGTGCCGCCGGCGCCGGGGAACAGGCCGATCTTGATTTCCGGCAGGCCGACGCGGGTCTTGTCGTCATCGGCCATGACGCGATGATGGCAGGCGAGCGCAAGCTCGAAGCCGCCGCCAAGGCAGGTTCCGTTGATCGCCGCCGCCCACGGCTTTCCGCAGGTTTCGATCCTGCGATAGATGCGCGAGAGGTTGGAAATGGCGGCGAAAAAGGCCAGCATCGCCTTGTCGGCTCCGTCCCGCTTCGCGGCGTCGCGAAAAGCGCGGCCCGAGGCTTCGAGCATGGTCAGGTCGGCCCCGCCGGAAAAGCTGTCCTTGCCCGAGGCGATCACGACGCCCTTCACTTCGGCGTCCGCCGTGGTGGCGTCGAGCGCGGCTTCCAGCTCGCTCATCATCGTGGCGTCGATGAGGTTCATGCTCTTGCCAGGCGCGTCCCAGGTCAGGAGGGCGATGCCGTCGGCGTCTTTCTCAAGGCGGAATTGGGTCAGGTTCATCGTTCTATCCCCGAAATCTAGATGTTTTTTTGACCGCATGGCGGTCAAAAAGTCCCGCGCATCAGCTCGGCGTCGCATTCGCTCCTAACCGGCCCTCATGGAGAGGGCCGGTCGCTCGCGTCAAACGCGTTCGATGACGGTCGCCGTGCCCATGCCGGCGCCGATGCAGAGTGTGACAAGGGCGAGCGTCTTGTCGGTGCGCTCCAGTTCGTCGAGCGCGGCGCCGAGGATCATCGCGCCTGTCGCGCCGAGCGGATGGCCCATCGCGATGGCGCCGCCGTTCGGATTGACCTTTTCGGGGTCGAGGTCGAAGGCCTGCAGATAGCGCAGCACGACAGCGGCGAAGGCCTCGTTGATCTCGATGAGGTCGATGTCCTTGAAGGACAAGCCGCTGCGGGCGAACAATTTGTGCGTGACGTCCACCGGGCCGGTCAGCATCAGCGCCGGCTCCGAGCCGATATTGGCGAAGGCCCGGATCTTGCCGCGCGGCTTGCAGCCGAGCATGGCGGCGGCGTCCTTGTTGCCGATCAGCACGGCCGAGGCGCCGTCGACGACGCCGGAGGAATTGCCGGCGTGGTGGACATGGTTGACGCGCTCGATCTCGGGATGGGCCTGGATCGCCACGGCGTCGAAACCGCCCTGTTCGCCCATCATCTGGAAGGAGGGCTTGAGCGCGCCGAGCGACTGCATGTCCGCGCTGGGCCGCATGTGCTCGTCGCGGTCGAGCAGCGCTATGCCATTGCAATCCTTCACCGGCGCGATCGATTTGTTGAAGCGTCCCTCGTCCCAGGCGCGCGCCGCGCGCTTCTGGCTCTCGACGGCGTAGGCGTCGCAGGCCTCGCGCGAAAAGCCATATTTGGTGGCGATGAGATCGGCCGAGACCCCCTGCGGCATGAAATAGCTCGGCACAGCGATGGACGGATCGACCGGCCAGGCGCCGCCCGAGGCGCCGATCCCGAGACGGCTCATGGCCTCGACGCCGCCGGCCACGGCGACGTGCTGCTGGCCCGAGATGACCTGGGCGGCGGCGAAATTCACGGCGTCGAGGCCCGAGGCGCAGAAACGGTTGATCTGCAGGCCGGGAACCTTGTCGCCATAGCCCGCCGCGAGCGCCGCGGCGCGGCCGATATTGCCGCCGGCCTCGCCGACCGGATCAACGCAGCCGAGGATGACGTCCTCGACGACGGAGGGGTCGGGCAGGGAGCGTTCGCGCAGGGAAGTCAGCGCGCTGACCGCGAGGCCCAGGGTCGAGACCTCATGCAGCGCGCCGTCAGGCTTTCCGCGCCCGCGCGGCGTGCGAACAGCGTCATAAATGAAAGCTTCCGTCATGACGTTTCCTCGTTGGAATGATCTTTTCTTCTGCGCCTGAACTGGCGGACCGCCTCAGAACAGGTCGGCCGGCAGGCTCATCACATTGGCGGCGCCGCTGGTGATGCGGGCGAGGCGCAGGGCCGTCTCCGGCAGGATGCGCTGGACATAGAACGCCGCGCAAGCCTTCTTCGCATTCATGAAATCGGCCCGGCCGGGGTCGGCGTCGGCATGGGCGGCCTGCGCCATCTGCGCCCACATGTAGCCGAACATCACCAGACCCATCAGATGCATGTAATCGGTCGCGGCGGCGCCGGCGTTGTCGGGCGCGGCCATGGCGTTCTGCATCAGCCAGAGCGTCGCCTGCTGCAAATGGCCGAGGCTGGCGCTCAGGGGGGCGAGCAAGGGCTTGAGGTTTTCATCCGTGTCATGCGCCTTGGCGTAGGCGCCGATCTCGCCGAGCAGGGCCATGATCGCGCGGCCGCCATTGGCCGGCAGCTTGCGGCCGACGAGATCGAGCGCCTGGATGCCATTGGCGCCTTCGTAGATCATGGCGATGCGGGCGTCGCGGACGAACTGCTCCATGCCCCATTCGACGATATAGCCATGGCCGCCAAACACCTGCTGGGCCTTGACGCAATTGTCGAAGCCGCGGTCGGTCAGCACGCCCTTGATCACCGGGGTGAGCAAAGCGAGCATGTCGGAAGCCTTTTCCCGCGCCTTGGCGTCCGGACTGCGATGGGCGATGTCGCTCTGCAACGCGGCCCAATAGGCGAGCGCGCGGCCGGCTTCGTTGAAGGCGCGGATTTCCAGAAGGGTGCGGCGGATGTCGGGATGAACCATCAACGGATCGGCGGGCTTTTCAGGATTTTTTGCGCCGGTGAGGGCCCGGCCCTGCAGGCGGTCGCGGGCGTAGGCGAGGGCGTTCTGATAGGCGACTTCCGATTGCGCCTGACCTTGCAGGCCGACCATCAGGCGCGCCTCGTTCATCATCACGAACATGGCGTTGAGGCCGCGATTCTCCTCGCCGACCAGCCAGCCGACCGCGCCGTCATAATTCATCACGCAGGTCGAATTGGCGTGGATGCCCATCTTGTGCTCGATCGAGCCGCAGGAAACGGCGTTTTTCGCGCCGGGATTTCCGTCGGCGTCGGGCAGGAATTTCGGCACGACGAAGAGCGAGATGCCCTTCACGCCGGCGGGGGCGCCCTCGATGCGGGCGAGCACCAGATGGACGATGTTTTCGGCAAGGTCGTGCTCGCCGGCGGAAATGAAGATTTTCTGGCCAGTGAGGGCGAAGCTGCCGTCCTCGCGCCGCGCCGCCTTGGTCTTGAGCAGGCCGAGATCCGTGCCGCAATGCGGCTCGGTCAGATTCATGGTGCCGGTCCAGCGGCCTTCGAGCATTTTCGGAGCGTAAAGCTGCTTCTGCTCTTCCGAGCCATGGGTCAGAAGGGCGGCGACGGCGCCCGCGGTCAGGCCGGGATACATCGAGAAAGCCATGTTGGCGGCGATGAAATATTCGCCGACCGCCGCAGAGAGCGCATAGGGCAGGCCCTGGCCGCCATATTCGGGATCAAAGGCGAGGCCGATCCAGCCGCCGCCGGCATAGGCGTCGAAAGCCGCCTTGAAGCCCTTGGGCGCCGTCACGGAGCCGTCGTCGTTGCGGCGGCAGCCTTCCTGGTCGCCGGACAGGTTGAGCGGCTGCAATTGCTCTTCGGCGAGCTTGGCGGCTTCTTCCAGCACCGCCGCGACAATGTCGGGCGAGGACTCTGCAAATCCGGCGAGGTTGCCGTGTTCGTGCATGCGGAACACGTCGTTGAGCAGGAAAAGCGAATCGGCGACGGGAGCCTTGAAGCTCGGCATGGCGTTCTCCCAGGAAAAAATGGTGGCGCGACTTGATTGCCGCATCCATTAGTTCACATATAAACTATTATGCAGGACGAGGCAAGAGGGCGCGACGCTTTTTCGCCCGGGCGCGCCGGAAGCGTCTTGCGGCCAACCAATCCGGGCCGCGCGATCTTGCCAGAATAGCCAAAAAAAAGGCCCGCGCGCGGCGGGCCGAGACGATTTTTTGAACTATTCGGCTGGCGCCGAAAATGGCGGCCGCCCGTGAAGGCGGGGCGCTCAGCTCGCGGCGCCGGTCAGGCGCTGATGCGTGGCGCGCAATTCGCAGATCGCCTGTTCGAGGTCCGCGCGGCGCTCTTCCAGATGGCGCAGTTGCGAGATCACCATTTTCTCGTCCAGGGCGAATTCGTCCGCCTTGGGCCGGCCTGGCTCGGCGTCCAGCAGATCGGAGATTTCCGTGAGGGTGAAGCCGAGATGCTTGCCCTTCAGGATCATCTGAAGGCGGTCCTTCTGGGTGGAATCATAGAAGCGGGCCGCGCCCCTGCGGACCGGAGCCAGCAGACCGCGCTGTTCATAGAAGCGCAAGGCGCGCAGCGTGACGCCATATATCCGCGAAAGCTCGCCAATGGTGAACAATTCGGCTGTAGCGGCTTTGGGTTGCGGGAGTGTTTGCTGGCGTTGGGCGGAGGCGTTCATGGGAGAGTCCTGAAATAGCGCGAATCACGACGTAACACACGTAATAGTTGTAACCTTGGTAATCTCAGGTTGCAATCGGGGTTGGCGGCCGCGCCGCGAGATTGTTTCAAAATTGGGCAGAATTAACCGGTTGTTTACCGAGAGAAACGAAAGTTAACGCGAAGGCCGCCGCGCTTCGCCGCATCCGATTCGCGCCTCGGCCGGGCCGACCGTCGCATGAAGCCGTTCATCCGGCGGATCAACCGGGACTTGAAGATGAGCAAAGCGGTTCCCTGGAGCATCAAAGGCGTTGATTTCGACGTGCGGGAAGCCGCCAAGGAGGCCGCGCGCCGCGACGGGGTCACGCTGGGGGAATGGATGAACAGGGCGATCGCCGACCGCGCCGCCGAGATCGGCGTCAGCGCGCAGGAATTTGACGCCGACGAGCGACTGGAGGCGGTCGCCGCCCAGCTCGCCCGCCTGAGCCGCGAAGCCGAGGGCGATGCGCCGCCGCGCCGCCGCGCCGAACCCGCCCGTCGCCAAGATCGCGAACGGGTGGAGCGCGAACGGATGGAGCGCGAGCGCGCGGCCGTCGCGCGAAACGAAGAAACCGATTGGGACGACGACCTGCTGCGCGACCGCGCCGCGCGCCGCCGCGCTTCGACGGAACGCACGCCCCCGCGCCCGGCGCCGCGCGACTTTTTCGCCCGCACCGAGGCCGAAGACGTCCGCCCGTCGCGCTCTTCCGCCGCCGCCGCGCCCGCTCCGGACGATGAAGACGCCGAAGAATACAGCAGCGGCTCCCTGGCCCGGCCCGCGCGCGCGGGCGCTCCGTCGAAAGCCGACGACCGTCTGCACATGCGGCTCGACGAGCGGCTGGCCGAGATCGAGCGCAGGCTGAAGCGTGACGAGAAGCAGGAAATCAAGCCGCTGCACGGGATGATCGCCTCGGTTCAGGACCGGCTTGGAGAAATCGAGACGCGGCTGACGAAGAGGGACCGCTTCGCCGACGATCGCCCCCTGCGGGGGGCGCTTGAGCGGCTTGAGGGGCGGATCGAGGCCATGTCCCGCCGCAGCGAGGAAATGTCCCGCCGCAACGAGGAAACCGCCGACGAGGCTCCGCTGCGCCAGCTCGACGCGCGGCTCGCCGCCATTCTGTCTCAGCTCGAAAGGGTCGAGGCCAGCCCGCCCAGCGCCGCGCGCGAGGAACAATTCTCCCGTCTGGAAAAGCGTTTCGACGCTCTGCTGACGCGCCTCGACCGTCCCGCGCCCGCTGTCGCCGCGCCGCCGCGCCGGGGTCTCGATGACGCCGTCGCCGAAATCGCCGCGCGCCAGCGCGACCTCGATTCCGCCGTTTCGCGCGCGCCGCGCCCGCCGTCGCCGCAGCTCACCGCCATGCTCGACGAGCGTTTCGAAGCCCTCGCGCGCAAATTCGACCTCGCCGCCGCCAAGACCACGCCGCCTGTTCCGGCGGTGGCGGAGAAAGCGCGGATCGACCTGCTGCAGAATGGCATTCAGGCTTTGTCCGGCCGCATCGAGGACATGCGCAAGGATTTCACCGCCGCCGGCGCCCATTCGCGCGCCGCCCTGGAGACCTTGGCCCGCGATCTTTCGGGCCGCGTCGAAGCGGCGCTGGCCGCGCCCTCCGACGCCGGCGTCAAGGGCCTGGCGGAACTGCGCCGCGACATTTCCGTCCTGAGCCGCAGCCTCGGCGACGTCGCGCCGCGCGCCGCCGTCTCCGGTCTCGAAAACGCGATGCGCGACCTCGCCAACCGCGTGGACGCCACGCGCGAGGCGATGCTTCGCGCCGCGAGCGCCCGTCCCGAGCCGACCTCGTCCGCCGAACTCGAAGCGCTCGGCAAGCAGGTGGCGGCGATGGGCCGGACCCTCGCCGATCTCGCGCCGCGCAGCCAGGTCAGCTCCCTTGAGAGCGCCGTTCGCGCCCTTTCCGCGCGCATAGAACGCTCGCGCGACGAAGGCATGCGCGAGGTCGTGCTCGCCCCGATCGAATCCCTCGCCAGCGATGTGCGGCGCGCGCTCGCAGAAGCCGGGGCCTCCGCCAATTTCGAGGGCGTCTCGCATCAATTGCAGGAGGTCGAGAGCAAGATCGAGCAATTGCGGCAGACCGGCGGCGCCGACCGCGCCGATTTCCTTCAGGTTTTCGACCAGTCCGAGCAGATCCGCGCCATGATCGCGCAGGCCATGGAGAAAATGGCCCCGATCGAGCGTCTGGAGCGTCAGGTCGCCGGTCTGGGCGAGCGGCTCGAAGACGTCGCGCGCCAGACCCGCGAAGCCAATGCGGCGCAAATCGCCTTACCCTGGGGCGAGATTGAATCGCGTCTGAACGATCTCGCCACGCGGATCGACCGCGCGGCTTTCGAACGCGCCCCGCAGCCCGCCGTCGACGACGCGCGTTTCGACGACATCTCGCGGCGGCTTGAGGTGATGCACGAGGCGCTGGCCTCGCGCATCGACCGCGTGGCGCAGGATCGCGCGCCGGCGCCCATCGCCGACGACGGGCGTTTCGACGATATTGCCCGCCGGCTTGACGTCGTCCACGAGGCGCTGGCCTCGCGGATCGACCGAGCGGCGCTCGATCATGCGCCCGCGCCGGGGATCATCGACGATTCACGTCTGGATGATTTTTCGCGGCGGCTCGATTTCGTCCATCACGCGCTGGCCTCGCGGATCGACGACGCCGAAGCCGAAACGCGCGCCCACGCGCCGGAACTGGAATCGCTGCTGCGGGCGCTGTCCGAAAAGCTCGACGCCGGGCCCGCGCCGATGATCGGCGCGGAGGCGCTCGAATCGGTCGAGCGCCGCATGGCCGAGATTTCCAAGCGGCTTGAACATGGCGACACCGAAGCCGACCGCCGGCTGCAGCGCGCCATCGAGCAGATCACCGAGCGGCTCGACCTCGCCCGCGATCCCGAGAGCGAGGATCGCAACGCCCGCGAAATCGCGGACCTGCGGGAAAAGACCGAATCCTCGGACCGACGCGCCCAGCAAACCCTTTCCGCGGTGCATGAGACGCTTGAAAAGGTCGTCGATCGTCTGGCGATGATCGAGGAAGACGTCATCGAGGCGCGCGGCGCCGCCGAAGCGGCCGCGCGGGCGCCCGCCACGCCGACGCAGGACGGACGGCCGCAACTGGACGTCCATGACAATGATTTCCTGATGGAGCCGGGCGCCGGGCGTCCGGGCGAGCGTCAGGTCCATTCCCGCGCCTTCGCCTTGCGCGAACGGGATAAAATGGAGCCAGAAGACGCGGTTCTAGGATTGGGCGCGCGCGCCGAGGCCGCCGAGCAGGCCGAGGCCAAGCCGACACAGAGCAATTACATCGACGTCGCCCGCCGCGCGCTCGCCGCGCGCGTCGCGGCCGAGGCGGCGGAAAAATTCGACGCCGACAAGCAGCAGCGTCCGGGCGCGCCCACTCCCGCTCCCGCTTCCGCTTCCGTCGCGGAGGAAGCCTCCGCCCGTTTCGTCCGTCCGCTGAAGGTCAGCGGCAAGGGCGGCAGCCGCCGGATGCCGGCGCTGCTGTTCACGGCGGTTTCGGTGCTGTCCATTGGCGCCTATCAGGCCTATCGGCTTTTTGACAATTCCACGCCGCCGATGCAGGCCGTCCCCGAGCCGCACGTCGATAAGGTGCAGCCGGCTGCGCAGCCTCCGGCCCAGGCGCCTGCGCCCGCCGCTGACGCGTCGCCGGCCAAGCCTGCCGAATCCGCGGCGCCGCCCGCCACCGCCTTCCCGGCCGCGCCCGCGCCCGCCGCGCCCGGACCGCAGTCCTCGGCCGCGCCTGTCGCCATGCCGACCGCGACGCTCAACTCCGCGCCCATCATGCCGAGTTCGGTTCTGGCGCCCAAGAGCGCCAAGGGTTCCGACATCGGCAAGAGCGCGGGCCTGCCGGATCCGCTCGCGACCGGCGCCATTGGCGCGCGTCCCAATAGCTTGTCGTCAATTCAGGCCGGCGCCCAGGCGGTGGCCATCAAGGACATGGCCGAAAAGGGCGACCCGGCCGCGCAATTCGATTACGGCGCCCGGCTTGCCGAGGGCCGCGGCGTCAATCAGGACAAGGGCGCCGCAGTCGGCTGGTTCGAAAGGGCGGCGGCCCAGGGTCTGCCGCAGGCGCAATATCGCCTGGGCGCGATTTATGAAAAGGGCGTGGGCGCGCCGCGCGACCCGGCCAAGGCCCGCGATTATTATGAAAAAGCCGCCAACCAGGGCAATGTCCGCGCGATGCACAATCTGGCCGTGATCCTGGCCGAAGGCGTGGATGGCAAGCCCGATTACGCCGCCGCCGCCAACTGGTTCCGCCGCGCCGCAGAATATGGCGTGCGCGACAGCCAGTTCAATCTCGCCATTCTCTATGCGCGGGGCATGGGCGTGCCGCAAAACCTCGGACAGAGCTATCTCTGGTTCGCCGTCGCGGCCCAGCAGGGCGACGAGGACGCCGCCAGGAAGCGCGACGAGGTCGGCGCGCAGCTCGACGCCGCCGCTCTGGGCGCGGCGAAAAAGCAGGTCGCGGATTTCCACGCCAAGGCCCCGGCGCCGGCGGTCAACGAGCCGCCGTCCGCCACGGTCAGCCCGGGAGCGGCCGCCTCGGCCGTATCGGCCGCCGTCGGCAAGGCGCTCTCCAAGATCTGACGGCGGTTCTCATTGATGAGAGCCGGTCAGGAGCATAAGGATCGGGCGGCGTCAGCCGCCCACGGAAATGCGGGTGATGTCCGCGCCGCAGCGGCTCAGCTTGCGCTCCAGCGCCTCGAAGCCGCGATCCAGATGATAGACGCGCTGGATCATGCTCTCGCCCTCGGCGACCAGAGCCGCGATCACCAGCGACACCGAGGCGCGCAGGTCCGTCGCCATCACGGGCGCGCCTTTGAGCAGTGGCACGCCGTCAATGATCGCGCTGTCGCCTTCGAGCCGGATATGGGCGCCGAAGCGCGCCAGCTCCTGCACATGCATGAAGCGATTTTCGAAAATCTTCTCGGTGATGCGCGACGCGCCTTCCGCGCGGGTCATCAGCGCCATGAACTGCGCCTGAAGATCGGTCGGGAAGCCGGGGAAGGGGGCGGTTTCGACGTCGACCGGGCGGATTCCATTGCCATTGCGCCAGACGCGTATGCCTTCGGGGCTGGACTCGACATGGGCGCCGGCCAGTTCAAGCGCGTCGAGCGCGGCCTGGAGATGTTCGGGTTGCGCGCCTTGAAGGAAGACGTCGCCGCCGGTCATCGCCGCCGCCATGGCGTAGGTGCCGGTCTCGATGCGGTCCGGCAGCACACGATGCTTGGCGCCATTGAGGCGCGCCACGCCGTCGATCTCGATGGTCGAGGTCCCCGCGCCCCGGATTTTCGCGCCCATTTTCGTCAGCAGATCGGCGAGATCGCCGACTTCCGGCTCGCGCGCGGCATTGTGGATCACGGTCGTTCCGTGGGCCAGCGCGGCGGCCATCAGCGCGACATGGGTGCCGCCGACCGTGACTTTCGGGAAGTCGATCTCCCCGCCGCGCAGGCCCTTGGGCGCCTTGGCGACGACATAGCCGGCGTCGATCTCGATCGAGGCGCCGAGACGCTCCAGCGCCATGAGCAGCAGATCGACCGGGCGCGTGCCGATGGCGCAGCCGCCGGGCAGGGACACCCGCGCCTCGCCGCATCGCGCCAGCAGCGGCGCCACCACCCAGAAGCTCGCGCGCATGCGCGACACGAGATCATAGGGCGCGGTGGTGTCGACGATCTCTCGCGCGGTCATATGAACGGTCTGGCCGGAATCCGGGTCCTCGCCCTGCCTGCGGCCGTCGATGGAATAATCCACGCCGTGATTGGAAAGGATGCGGACGAGCAGGCTGACGTCCGCGAGTCGCGGCAGGTTCTCCAGCGTGACCGTGCGATCCGTCAGCAGCGAGGCGATCATCAGCGGCAGCGCCGCGTTCTTGGCTCCCGAAATCGGGATGATTCCGTTCAGCGTCTTGCCGCCGACAATGCGAATGCGATCCATTACACCTCGCTCTGGCGCGGCGATAAGGCCGCGCAATGTTTGTCCAGCGCGAATCGCGCGTCTTCCGCGTCCACGCCTATGGCCGGAGATTGCGGCGGCGGCGCGGCGGCGGACGGCGCTAGGCCTCCTGAGGCCCGGAATCCTCGCTCGTTTCGGCCCGGCGTCCGCGCACCTGCGCCTTGCGCCGTCGTAAATTCGCGCGCAAGGCGTCGGCGAGCCGCCGCTTCTCGGCCAGTTTCGCGGGCGAAAGAGCGGGCCGCGCCTCGGCGGGACCGTCAACCGGCGCGGGCTTTTCTTCCTGATCCATGAACGTCCCTTGCATGCGGGCCGGTTCTAAGCGCGAATGACGCTGCGAACAAGCTTTCTCGACCGAATTGCGACAATTTGCGATTGCGCGCCGAAACTGCCGCTTGCCATGTCCGCAACGCTGTGGCAGAAACCGCGCGCCCCACCAGACGGTCTCGTCGGTTCCGGGGGCGTCAGCTGCGGTAGCTCAGTGGTAGAGCACTCCCTTGGTAAGGGAGAGGTCGAGAGTTCAATCCTCTCTCGCAGCACCATCTAGACACCTGATATTATTGAAAA
Organism: Rhodoblastus sp. 17X3; assembly: GCF_030056575.1. Classification (GTDB taxonomy): domain Bacteria; phylum Pseudomonadota; class Alphaproteobacteria; order Rhizobiales; family Beijerinckiaceae; genus Rhodoblastus. The sequence continues at coordinate 55,969 of NZ_JASHHX010000015.1, forward strand.
TCCGGACGTTCACGCAGCGCGGTCCGGTCACGCGCGGCTCATCCGGAATCGCCCGGGGCGGGAGCCCTCGCCAAGCTTGCGTTTCGACGCTATGAAAAAGGCTCTCAGCATCAGCGAAACTTTGTTTGCGCCGTGCTTTCAATGGGAGGGTCCGTCTATGATCATGCACAACTGGACCGCAAGGCATTGGGTCATCGCGGTCTTGATCATCGGGCTCGCCGCGGGCGCCTTTGTCCTGAGCTGGGCTTGATCCGCGCGGAAGGCAAGGCCGGTCAGGCCTCGTCCGGCTTCGATGGCGGTCAGGACGTGCGCGGTTGCGGCAATTCGTCGGTCACCACGTCGAAGCGCACGAGCTTGGCGACGCCGAAGGCCGTCGAGATCGGCACGTCCGCCGCGTCGCGGCCGCGCCCCATGACGATGTGGCCAATGCGCGGCTGGTTGTGGCGCGCGTCCATCGTGTGCCAGCGCCCGTCGAGATAGACCTCGAACCGGCCGCCTCCATCATCAGGACCCCGAAATCGCGGCAGGCGCCGCGTCCCGAGGCAAGCGTCTGCAGCGGGCTTCGCGCGCCCTTCGCGGTGCGGCGCTCATAGGACAGGCCTTCCTTGATCGCATAGGTCAAGGTCATCAGCAGGGCGCCGGTCTCCGTCGGGCGTCCTTGATGGAGGAGCGGCGCACCCAGTGATCGAGTTCGCGGGCGGGATCGGGATAATGCCGCTCGGTCAGGCGGGCGGGATCCTGAATTTCATCGGAATCATAGAGGATCGAAATTCACTTCCGCCGGCGGGCGACATGGCCTAAGGACGCCGAAACTTTTACAGGCTTCCCGGCATGATTCGTCTCGAGAACATCAGCAAGCAGAATGGCAACCATCTCATCTTCATCGAGGCCTCCGCGGCGCTCCTGAAAGGCGAGAAGGTCGGGCTCGTCGGCCCCAACGGCGCCGGCAAGACGACGCTGTTCCGGCTGATCACAGGTCAGGAAGACCCTGACGAGGGGCAGGTCAATGTCGATCGCGGCGTGACCATCGGCTATTTCAATCAGGATGTCGGCGAAATGGCCGGGCGCAGCGCGGTCGCCGAGGTGATGGACGGCGCCGGTCCCGTGAGCGAGGTCGCCGCCGAATTGAGCGCGCTCGAAGCCGCCATGGCCGATCCCGATCGCGCCGACGACATGGACGAGATCATCGAGCGCTATGGCGAGGTCCAGGGGCGCTTCGAGGAACTGGACGGCTATGCGCTGGAAGGCCGCGCGCGTGAAATTCTGGCCGGCCTGAGCTTTACGCAGGAAATGATGGACGGCGACGTCGGCAAGCTGTCCGGCGGCTGGAAGATGCGCGTGGCGCTGGCGCGAATCCTCCTGATGCGTCCCGACGCCATGCTGCTCGACGAGCCGAGCAACCATCTGGACCTCGAAAGCCTGATCTGGCTGGAGGAATTCCTCAAGAATTACGACGGCGCCGTGCTGATGACCTCGCATGACCGCGAGTTCATGAACCGCATCGTGAAAAAGATCGTCGAGATCGACGGCGGCGGGCTGGCGACCTTCTCTGGCGATTATGAATTCTACGAGCAGCAGCGCGCGCTGAACGAGAAGCAGCAGCAGGCCCAGTTCGAACGCCAGCAGGCCATGCTCGCCAAGGAGATCAAATTCATCGAGCGCTTCAAGGCCCGCGCCTCGCACGCCTCGCAGGTGCAGAGCCGGGTGAAGAAGCTGGAGAAGATCGACAAGGTGGAGCCGCCGCGCCGCCGCCAGACGATCCTGTTCGAGTTTCCGCCCGCGCCGCGCTCCGGCGAGGACGTCGTCAGCCTGAAGGGCGTGGACAAGTCCTATGGCGCCCGCAGCATTTATTCCGGGCTGGATTTTCAGGTGCGCCGCAAGGAGCGCTGGTGCGTGATGGGCGTCAATGGCGCGGGCAAATCGACCCTGCTCAAGCTGGTGGCGGGCGCCGCGCGGCCGGACGGCGGCTCGGTCACGGTCGGCGGCACCGTGAAAATGGCGTATTTCGCGCAGCATGCGATGGATCTGCTGGACGGCGAGGAGACGGTGTTCGAGTCGCTGGAGAATTCCTTCCCGCAGGCGGGGCAGGGGTCCTTGCGCTCCTTGGCCGGCTGTTTCGGCTTTTCCGGCGATGATGTGGAAAAGAGATGCCGGGTGCTGTCGGGCGGCGAAAAGGCTCGTCTGGTGATGGCGAAAATGCTTTATGACCCGCCGAATTTCCTTGTGCTCGACGAGCCGACCAACCATCTGGACCTTCTGACCAAGGAAATGCTTATCGCGGCGCTGTCGCAATATGAGGGCGCCATGCTGTTCGTCTCGCATGACCGCCATTTCCTCGCCGCCCTGTCCAATCGCGTGCTGGAGCTGACGGACGAGGGCATTCACCAATATGGCGGCGGCTATACGGAATATGTGGCGCGCACCGGCCAGGAGGCGCCCGGCCTGCGCAGTTGAGCGGCGCCCGGTATGTAGTGTTGATCCGGCGGGAGGGACCGCGAGAGGGGAATAGTTTTCCACGCGGGACGCTCCCCGGAGCAGATTCGCCTTATTTGACAAGGGGTCGAGAATCGACATTGCCAATCCGGCCGGGCCGTTATAGGAAACGGGCCTTATGGGCTGGCTTGGCGCCTTTCTTGCCGGGCCGGACGCGCGTCGACGCTCGGCTTGATGGCGGTTTCGCCTCGCGATTTGAGCCCCCGGCGCGAATGGATCCCGGCGGAGCGCGGTCGCTCCCGCGGATCGGTTTGAAATCGAGGGCCAGCGCCTCTTTCCTGCCCCAATGGCGTTTCCTGCCTCAAGGGCGTGTTTTCGGCGCTGGACTTGCACGGAGATTGGTCAAGATGAGCAATGCCGCCGAGAATGACACCGTGATGGCTCCGCCCGCGGAAGCCCCGGCCAAGAAAAAGGGCGGCGCCTTCAACCGCGAAACCGTGCTTGAAGTTCAGCACTATACCGACCGCCTTTTCCGCTTCCGCACCACGCGCGATCCGCATTTCCGCTTCGTCAACGGCCAGTTCGCCATGATCGGCCTCGAAGTCGAGGGCAAGCCGCTGCTGCGCGCCTATTCCATGGCCAGCGCCAATTACGAGGACGATCTCGAGTTCTTCTCGATCAAGGTGCCGGACGGCCCGCTGACCTCGCGCCTCCAGCATCTCGAGGTCGGCGACACGGTTCTGGTCGGCCGCAAGCCGACCGGCACGCTGGTCCAGCCGAGCCTGCTGCCCGGCAAGCGCCTCTACATGTTCTCGACCGGCACCGGCATCGCGCCCTTCTCCAGCATCATCAAGGACCCGGAGGTCTATGACCTCTATGACCATCTGATCCTGATCCATGGCTGCCGCGAGGTCGCCGAGCTGAAATATGGCCTCGATATCGTCGAGGCGGCCCGCGACAACGAGTTCTTCGGCGAGATCGTGCGGGAAAAGCTCATCCATTATCCGACCGTGACCCGCGAGCCCTATCAATATCAGGGCCGCGCGACCGATCTGATCGAAAACGGCAAGCTGTTCGCCGACATTGGCCAGCCCCCGCTCGATCCGGCCGAAGACCGCGTCATGATCTGCGGCAGCCCCGGCCTGCTGCGCGATCTGGTCCGCATGCTCGAAGAGCGCGGCTTCCGCGAAGGCTCCGGCGGCGATCCGGCTTCCTATGTCATCGAAAAGGCTTTCGTCGAGTCCTGAGACTCGACGAAAGGGTTTCGGGCTGGCGCGATCTTGGGTTCAGGCGTTCATTGTCTGGCTCCAGGTCGAGGGCAGGTGCTTGACGATGGCGGGCTTGCCGCCGCGGGCGTGAACGTCGAGGAAATAACGCAGTTCCTTTGTGTCAAGTCCCGAAGCGCAGCGCCCGTTGCATTTGATCAGCGGGCCATTGATGAGGCTCGGGTCGACCGAGAGCATCACCAGCGCCTGCTGGGGATTGGCGCTCAATGGGTCGATCTCGCCTGACAGCACCTGCGGCGCCTTGGGGTCGAACCATTCGGACACCGGCTTTTCCGCAAAAAACGCGCGAAGTCCGGCCGAAGTCCAGTTTTCCGCAGTCAAGTCACGCGTCTCGACTTCATATCCGGCTGCGGCGAGCATGTCTTTCTGCTCGCGATCCTTTTTAGAACCAGACTTTTGGTAAAGAACTACCTTTTTCATGGCGCCATCCCTTGCGGTCAGAAGAAAGCTAAGCAAGTCGTAAGCTGTCAAGTCGACGGCGCCATGAAGGCCGGAATGCGACGCCCCTGCGTTGGTAAAGGTTTTTTTTTTGGATTTTTTCGGCATCGGCAAGAATTTGGTCGAGCAACACCGCTATCAAACAGAAATAATTTGCTTTAAACTGATTGAACTCATTTGATTCGTATTTTCCTATGTATGGAGATAGACGGGTGCGCCGTCCGCAGAAGCCTTTTACTGTCGAAGTCAAAAAAGTCCGCAAAGGCGGCTTCGCCAGATTTTTGGGCGCCGGACGGCAATGGAGCGAATCCGATCTAGCGGAAGAGGCGCGGAAAAACCAGCCGGCGCCGCCGCAGTCCGTGCCGCCCCGCGCCGAACCCGCGCCGCCCCGCCGTATTCTCGAGGCCATAGTGCCTGCATCGGAGTCGGGCGCGGTCGACGAGCCGGGTTCGGACGCCAGCGCTGAAGCGTCGCCGGAGGTTGCTGGCGAGACCGAGACAAAGCCGCGCCGGCGTGGCCGTCCCCCGAAAGTCGTGATCGTTGCGGAGGGCGCGGAACCCGCCGCAGCGCCGAAGGTCCGCGCTGTCCCGGCGCCGCGCAAGAAATCCCCGGCGATAAAAAGCCGCCCCGCGATCGAGCTTGTCCCGCCAGTGGTCGCGGCGCCCGTTTCGGCGCCAGAGCCGAACGCCCGCGTTGCGCAGTCCGGTCGCACGGAAGCCGCAAGCAGCCTGCCGCGCGGCGAGCGCTGGAAACGCCGACTCCCCAGGGTCTTGTGGTAAGCTGAACCTCTGGGCCTTCAGGCCGGGATCGAATGGAATTGCCCGGCGGCGTCGAGTTGACGCGTTGTGACCGCAATGCGTTGCTTTTCCAGATCGAAGTCGATCAGAAAATAGGCAGAGCGGCGGCGCGGATTGCGGCCGATCGAAGACGCGGAGCAAATGCCGAGCACCGGAATCGGTCCGTCCGGCCCGGGCAGGCTTTTTCGTGAAATCATATGGCTGTGCCCGTGCAGCACCAGATCCGCTCCCTCGCGCGCCAGCACCTCGGCCAAAGCGCGATGATCCGCCAGATTGCGGATGCGGCCGCCGCCGTCGACCGGCGGGTGATGCAGCAGAACGACTCGAGCCACGTCACGTGTCTCGCGGAGGAGTTCGGCCAGCCGCGTCAATTGCGCGCGGCCGAGCTTCCCCGAGGCGACAAAGGGCAGCGTCGGGACGCCGCTGCACAGGCCGATAATCGCAACCCCGTCGCGCCGGCGCAGGAAAGGAAAGCCGTTCGCGCCATCGTCGCCGCGCATCCACGGACTCAGGTCGCGCGTCATATAGGGCAGGCTGGAACGTAAGTAGGCGTCGTGATTGCCGGGCGCGAGGCTGACGTCCGCTGGCGCGCCGATGGTGTGCAGCCATTGCGCGGCGAGCTGAAATTCCGCCGGCAAGCCGATGTTGCAGACGTCGCCCGTGATCGCGACATGGTCGGGACGATGGGCGCGCAGATCGGCGACGAGCGCGCCCAGCGCCTCCATGTCGTGGGCGCGATAGCGGCCGCGCCGCCAGTTGATGTAGCCGGTCGCGCGCTTGCCCAACAGCTCGCGCCATCGGGGATTGGGCAGCGGGCCGATGTGGGCGTCGGAAAGATGGGCGAGACGGAACATGCGGCGGGCCCTCAGGCGCCGCCGATGAGAATGCCGACGGCGAGCACGACAGCGCCGCCGACGACGATCTGGGCCACGGCCTTGAGGAAAGGCGTGTCCATATAGCGCGCCCTGATATAGGCGATGGCCCACAGCTCTATGAAAACCACGATTCCGGCGATGCTTGTCGCAGTCCAGAAAGCGTGGGGCCAGGAATCCGGCACCAGAAACGGCAGGCTGTGGCCGAGGCCGCCCGCGGTGGTCATCAGCCCGCAGACCGCGCCGCGAATGAAGGGCGCACCGCGTCCGGTGATCGAGCCGTCGTCCGACAAGGCCTCGGCGATGGCCATGCTGATGCCGGCGCCAAGCGAGGCGGCGAGGCCAACCAGGAAAGTGCTCCAGTTGTTCTGCGTCGCGAAGGCGGCGGCGAACAGCGGCGCGAGCGTCGAGACCGAGCCGTCCATCAGGCCGGCGAGGCCAGGCTGGACATATTGCAGCACGAAGAATTTATGCGCGGTCCGGCCTTCCTCCGCGCGGGCGCTTTCGGTCAGAATCGCTTCCGAAAGCGCGTTCGCCTTCTCGCCGTGGGTTTTCTCGACCGCGGCGAGATCGCCGAGCAATTTGCGCACGCCTACGTCCTGCGATGCGGCGGCGGCCTGGATGTAAAAACGCTGCGAATCCACCTCCATCGCCTCGGCCTGGTTGCGGATCGTCTCCAGCGGCAGGTTCTTGACCAGCCAGGTCGGGCGGCGGCTGTAGAAGCCCTTGACGTCTTCGCGGCGAATGGCCGGGAGATTGGAGCCAAAGCGGGCCTGATAGATCTCCAGCAGCTGGCGGCGATGGCCGTCTTCCTCAGCCGCCATTTCATGAAACACTTTCGCGGTTGCGGGATAGCGATCCGCCAGCTCTTCTGCGAAAGTAGAATAGATTCGGTTGTCTTCTTCTTCGGAAGCAATGGCGATGGCGAGGATTTCGCGTTGGGTCAGTTCGGAAAAGCTCTTCAAACTCATGATCTTCTCCGAGAGAGCGACGGCGTCGGGAGCCTTGCGCGACAGGCGTTTCGCTTGCCGCCCGTTTTCCATTTCGCAAGCGCATCAAAGCTATAATTTGATTTCAAGACTGAATCCAGTCGCGGAGCTTTCATGTCGGAAATGACGTTATGGCAAAAATTCATCCGGCAGGGGCAGCGGGTTGTCGGCCTGTTGCTGCGTCCGATGACGCTCGGCGTGCGCGTGATCGCGCTCGATGAGAAGGGCAGGGTTTTCCTCGTGCGCCACACTTATATCCCGGGATTTCATTTGCCCGGCGGCGGCGTTGAGCGCGGGGAGACGGCGGTGGCGTCGCTGCGTCGGGAAATGGAGGAGGAGGGCGGCCTCGTCTCGCAGGAAACGCCCCGCCTGATCGGACTCTACCATAATCCCCGCCATTCGCGGCGCGATCACGTCGCGCTTTATCTCGTGCGCGGCGCGCGCCAGGTCAAACCCCGCGCGCCCGATTGGGAAATCGCCGAAAGCGGCTTTTTCCCCCTCGACGCGCTCCCCGCCGAAGCTACGGCTTCGACGCGGGCGCGCATCGCCGAATATTTGCAGCAGGCCGCGCCCTCGCCGATCTGGTGACGCGCCGGCCGAACAGCGGAGAATATGATGACGGAAGCAACGGCGACGCAGGACGAGACGGACAAGCAGCGGCCGCTTTTTGAAGACATTCGCCTGCTCGGCCAGATCCTCGGCGATGCGGTGCGCGAGCAGGAGGGCGAGGCGGTCTTCGAGCAGATCGAAAAGATCCGCCGGCTCTCGGTCGCCGGCCAGCGCAAGGCCGATCCGGCCGCCGGGCGCGAGCTCGACGCCCTGCTGCAGTCCCTGACGCCGGCGGAAACCGTCTCCGTTATTCGCGCTTTCGCCTATTTTTCCCATCTCGCCAATATCGCCGAGGACCGCCACTTCCTGCGCCGCCGCGCCGCCCACGAGCCGCAGACCCAACCCGGCGGCCTCGGCCATTGCTTCGAGCGGCTTTCGGCCGTGGGCGTCGCCCCGGAAAAGATCGAGGACATGCTGCGCCATTCCTATGTCTCGCCGGTGCTGACCGCGCATCCGACCGAGGTGCAGCGCCGCAGCACGCTCGACGCCGAGCGCGGAATCGCCGATCTGCTCACGGCGCGCGAGACGTGCCGGACCGAAGCGGACCGGCGAGAGAACGAGGCGCAATTGCACGCCCGGGTGGTCCAACTCTGGCAGACGCGCATCCTGCGCACGTCGAGCCTGACCGTGCGCGACGAAATCGACAACGCGCTGCTCTATTACCGCTCGACCTTCATCCGCGAGATCCCGAAGCTTTACGCCGATCTGGAGCAAAGGCTCGGTCGTCCCGTGGCGCCTTTCTTCCGCATGGGCAACTGGATCGGCGGCGATCGCGACGGCAATCCCAATGTCGACGCGCAGACACTGGACGCCACGGTCAAGGCGCATGCCGAGACGATCCTGCGGCATTACCTCGTCGAGGTTCACCTGCTCGGCGCCGAATTGTCGATGTCGCGGACGCTGGTCGATTGCTCGGCGGAATTGGATGGGCTGGCCAAGGCGTCCGGCGATCATAACCCGCATCGCGCCGATGAATCCTACCGTTGCGCCCTGATCGGCGTTTACGCCCGCCTCGCCGGAACGCTGACCGCCCTGACCGGCGGCGAGGCGATGCGCCACGCCGTCGCCCCCGGCGCGCCCTATGCGCGGCCGGAGGACTTGCGCGCCGACCTCATTATCGTGCGCGAGTCGCTGATCGCCCATCACGGCGCCGCTTTGGCGCGCGGCCGGCTGGCGCGGCTGATCCGCGCCATCGACGTGTTCGGCTTCCACATGGCCACGACCGACCTGCGCCAGAGTTCGGACCAGCACGAAGCGGTGCTCAGGGAGCTTCTCGCGGCGGTGCGGATCTCGCCGGACTATTCCGCGCTGCGCGAGGACGAGCGCATCGCCCTGCTGCTGCAATTGCTCGCGGACCCGCGTCCGCTGCGCGCCCCGAACCTGACCTATTCCGACGGGCTGCTCAGCGAGCTGTCCGTGTTCGAAACGGCGCGGATTGCGCGCGAGAAATTCGGCGCCGGAGTGATTCGCCATTACATCATCAGCCATACCGAAAGCGTCAGCGACCTGCTCGAAGTCATGGTGCTGCAGAAGGAATGCGGCCTGCTGCACGGAACGCTGCATGAGTCCGAGCGCGATTTGGCGGAGCTGGAGCTGATCGTCACGCCGCTATTCGAGACCATCGAGGATCTGCGCGCCGCCGAGCCGATCATGCGCGCCTTTTACGCCTTGCCGGGAATTGCCGATCTGATCCGGCGCTCCAGCGGCGTGCAGGATGTGATGCTCGGCTATTCAGATTCCAATAAGGATGGCGGCTATCTCACCTCGAACTGGGAGCTTTACCGCGCCTCGACGGCTCTGGCGGCCTTGTTCGATTCGCTGTCCGGATTGCGTCTGCGCCTGTTCCATGGACGCGGCGGCGCGGTTGGGCGCGGCGGCGGCCCCTCCTATCAGGCCATTCTCGCCCAGCCGCCCGGCACGGTGCGCGGCCAGATCCGCCTGACCGAGCAGGGCGAGGTGATCAACGCCAAATACGCCAATCCGGACATCGGGCGGCGCAATCTCGAGACCTTGATGGCCGCCAATCTCGAAGCCAGCCTGCTGGTGGACGGGCAGAAGCCGCCGGAGGAATTTCTCGCGGCGGCGGAGGAATTGTCGCGCCTGTCGATCCGCGCCTATCGCGGCCTCGTCTATGAGACGCCGGGTTTCGTCGATTATTTCTATGCCGCCACGCCGATCGCGGAAATCGCCGAGCTGAACATCGGCTCGCGCCCCGCTTCACGCAAGGCGACGCGGCGGATCGAGGATTTGCGCGCCATTCCGTGGGGATTTTCCTGGGGCCAGAGCCGCGTCGCCCTGCCGGGCTGGTTCGGCTTCGGCGCGGCAGTCGAGGTTTTCCTGCGCGAAGACAGCGAGGCAAGGAAGGCGCTGTTGCGGCGCATGTCCGAGGAATGGCCGTTCTTTCGCGCCCTGCTGTCCAATATGGACATGGTGCTGGCCAAGGCCGATCTCGAAATCGCGCGGCGCTATGCTGATCTTGTTCCTGACCGGGGGGCGGCGGAGGTGATTTCTGCCGCGATCGAGACGGAATGGGCGCGCACGGTCGCGGCGCTCGAAATTGCGACCGGCCAGATCGAGCGGCTGGCCGACAATCCAGCGCTGTCGCGCTCGATCGCGCATCGCTTCGCCTATATCGCGCCGCTCAATTACCTTCAGGCCGAACTGCTGCGGCGCTGGCGCGCTGGCCTGATCGACCACAAGGCGCGGGTTGGCATCCTCATCGCCATCAACGGCATCGCCGCGGGGCTGCGCAACACCGGCTGACCTCGCAAAAATGCGTCCTTGGGCGCGGGCAAGAAAAAGCCTCCTTGGCGATCGCCAAGGAGGCTCAGGAGCAGATCAGCGGCCGAAGTCGCCAGAAGCCGGATTAGTGGGCTTCCTTCATGACGACGTCGAGAAGCTTGTCGGACTTGTGCTCCGCGCAATATTTGCCGATCACCTCGTGGTTGCGCTTCATATAGCGCGAATCGATGGTGGTCAGGTTCTTGGTCGAGCTGTAATAGCCGCCCATCCAGGACGAGATCAGCAGCTTGTCGGCGTCGGGCAGATTGGCGAACTGGCCGCAGGTGATGAGGCTCATGTCGAGCATGACCTGCGCCTTGGCGGGAACGGTCAAGGCGAGCATCGCCGCCGCGAGAATCAGCTTGGTCTTCATAGTTTTTCTCCGAATGGCTCGATGCGGCTTACTGCTTCTTCATCATCTGATTGACGGACGCCTGGATCACGCCGAACAGCTGATCATTCGGATGAGCGGCGCAATATTTCTCTACGCTGGCGATGTTGCGGTGGAAGGCGTCGAGGTCGACCTGGGTATAGCCGAGCTTCTGGTTGAACCAGCCGCTGAACCAGGCCGCGACCATGTCGGCGTCGGCAGGCCCCATCCCGGCCAGATCGCCGCAGGTGATCTTGGTCGTATCGATCATGATCTGGGCTGAGCCGGCGGTCGGCGCCAAAGCCATTCCGAGAGCCAGGCAAATCGCTGTTTTTTTCATGTTTCACCCCTTAAGTCGCCTGCGTCGCCGGGAGCGAACGCGCAGGCAAAAAAAATTGTCGCGAATGGCAAACCCATTCGGACATTCATTTTTGCTTGCGGTCGGGGCGGTCGCCGCCGATCAAATATACAGGGCGCCTGCTTCCGCCGCGATCGCACAGAAGCACGATTTAATTGGGAAGGCCAGAGCGTGGCGGCGCGCCCGACTGATATTTCATGCGCTGTCCCGGCGCAAAAACGGGCATGATTTTCGGGGGCTCGGCGAGGTCAAGAAAAAGGCCGGGGCGTGAGCCCCGGCCTGATCATTTCGCCCAACTGGCGGTCTAATCAGTTGATCAGCGCCTTGACGCTGGCGATGCCCTGATCGACGAAGGCGGCGCCGTCCGGACCGCTGGCGCTGGACTTCAGCACGGTCTCGGCGGCCTTGACGGCGGCGTCGGCGGCGGCGGAGCGCACGTCGGCGGTCGCCTGGGCTTCGGCCTGAGCGATCTTGTCCTGAGCCTGCCGGGTGCGGCGGGCGACATATTCCTCGATGCGCGCCTGGGCTTCCTTGGCCATGGCCTCCGCTTCGGCCTTGGCCTGGGCGACGATGCTGGCGGCCTGGGCCTCCGCTTCCGCCGTCTTGGCGGCGAAGCTCTGCATCAGGGTCTGGGCTTCTGCGCGCAGGCGGGCGGCTTCGGCCAGCTCGCTCTTGATCTTGTCGATGCGGCCGTCAAGTGCAGCGCCAAGCTTGCTGTGCACGCCCAGATAGCCGAGCAGCATCACGAAGAGAACGAAGCCGAGGGCGACGAAAAATTCAGCGTCCATGTTTCGCTCCTTCAGCTCTTGAGCGCGGCGATCGCGGCGGCGACGGCGGAGACGTCGGCCGGCTTGCCGGTGATGTGTTGCAGGATGGCCTGGGCGGTCTCATTGGCGATGGAATCGACATTGCCCATGGCGGCGGTCTTGGTCGTGGCGATCTGCGCTTCAGCGGCGGCGAGCTTGGCGTTTAGCTCGCCTTCGAGGGCGGCGCGGCGGGCGTCGGCCTGAGCCTTGACGTCCGCGTGGGCGGCCTGGCCCATCGCCTGGGCCTTGGCCTTTGCCGCGTCCAGCGTCTTTTCATGCGCGGCGGCGGCGGCGGCCGCGTCGTCCTGCGCCTTGGCGGCGGCGGCGAGGTCGGAGTCGATCTTGTCCTTGCGGGTCGCGATGATCTTGGCGACGCGCGGCAGCGCGATCCTGGACATCAGCAGGTAGATCGCGCCGAAAGTGATCGTCAGCCAGATGAGCTCCGCCGCGAAATTATTCGGGTCGAAGGGCGGGAAAACGCCGCCTTCGTGAGCGGGGCCGCCAGGAACCTCGGTTCCGGCCTTGTGCCCTTCAACGTCGTGAGCCATGGGTCGATCCTAAATTTGCGGGACGAAACGCGCGTCGGCGAAAACCCGCCGGCGCGCGACTTAAATCACTTCACGAAGAGCAGAATGATCGCCACGAGGAAGGCGAAAATGCCGAGACCTTCGGCGAGGGCGGCGCCGATGAACGCGCGGCCGAACTGGCCATCGGCCGCGGACGGATTGCGCAGCGCGCCGGACAGGAAGTTGCCGAAAATCGTGCCCACGCCGATGGCGGCGGCGCCCATGCCGATGGCGGCGAGACCGGCGCCGACGTACTTAGCTGCAACAGGATCCATCTTGAAACTCCATTCGATTTTGAAGGGCGACTATTTGTTGTTGAGTTGGATTATCAGTGGCCCGGGTGAATTGCGTCGTTGAGATAGACGCAAGTGAGGATGGCGAAGACATACGCCTGAAGGAAAGCGACCAGCAGTTCGAACGCGGTCAGGAGAACGATGCCGATCAGCGGCAGCGGCGCGAGAAGGGCGTAGACGCCGGCGCCGAGCAAAAGTGTCACGAAGCCGCCGAACACCTTCAGGGTGATGTGGCCCGCGAGCATGTTGGCGAAGAGACGAACCGAGAGCGAGATCGGCCGCGAGGCGAAGGAGATGATCTCGATCAGGACGATGAAGGGCAGCAGGATCGGCGACACGCCCGACGGAACGAACAGGTTCAGGAAGTGCGTTCCATTCTTGTAGAAGCCGTAGGCCAGCACCAGCAGGATGATGAAAGCGGCGAAGGCGAAGGTGACGATGATCTGGCTGGTGACCGTGAAGGTGTAGGGCACGAGGCCGATCAGGTTCGAGAAGAACACGAACATGAAGACGGAAAAGACGAAGGGGAAGAACTTCATGCCCGCTTCGCCCGCGGTCTGCCGCACCGTGCTCGCCACGAATTCATAGGACATTTCGGCGAGGGTCTGGAGGCGGTTGGGGACGATGTGCTCGCCCGACGTGCCCACCAGCATGATGAAGGCGATCACCGCCAGAATGATCACCATGAAAAGCGAGGCGTTGGTGAAGGAGGCGTCGACCCCGCCGATGCTCAGAGGCGCGATGACGTTGATGTGGAATTGGTGGATCGGATCAATCGCGGGACCAGCTTCCGACATGTTCTGCCCTTCACTTAAATGCGGGAGGCCCCGCTCACAAGGTTATGCGGGAGGTCCCGCTCATCAATTCAAGACTCTTTCGAGCCGCCTCGCCCCGACGGCAGCACCGCGAGGCGATAGATGTTCCAGAAGCCCGCCGCCACGCCCAATCCCAGCAAAAGGATCAGCAGGAACGGGCTTGTGCCCAGCCACTCGTCGAGCTGCCACCCGATCAGGGCGCCGACCACGATGGCGGCCACAAATTCCGACAGCACGCGAAAGCCGAGGCTCATCGCCTGCCCAAGGCCCTTGTCGGTCAAATCCGCTTCCGCCTTGCGATCGGCCTCCTTGCGGCCGGATTCGCGCTGCGCCTGCAGGTCGCCTCGCAATTTGGCGAGACGCGCCTTCAGTTCCTCGGCGTCGTCCGGTCCGTCCTGCATCAATCGCCCCCTAGCTCATGGCGCCTCGGCGCGGGATCGGGGCAGGCGCCGCTGATATTATCGCAGCCGCCGCATCTAGCAGGAGGTCGTCCGGACGAGAACCGATGAGGAATCGGACTCGTGGGATGCGAAACATCCCGCCCTTCTTGAACCGGGCGCACCATATTGACGGGACCTCGCCCTGTCAAGATAAGCGCGGCTTTTCTATGACACAAATAACACATTGAAAATAAATGGGAAAACATGATTTTATCCGGGTGTCTCCTAAGGTCGCAGACGGCGGTGCGGCGCGGGGCCGGACAGCGCGGGTTTTTTCCCGCGCCCGGATGGTTTAGCCTGCCGCCGAAGCAGGACGGAGGACAGGCGTGACGAGCGAGCGGCTGAAGGCTTTTTCCGATGGCGTGCTCGCCATTATCGTCACCATCATGGTGCTGGAGCTGAAGGCCCCGCACGGCGAGGATTTCCCGGCGCTTCTTCCGCTCTGGCCGGTATTCCTGGCCTATGTCCTGAGTTTCATCTATGTCGCCATCTACTGGAACAACCATCACCACATGTTCGCCATCGTTGAAAAGGTGAACGGCGGCGTGCTGTGGGCCAATATCCACCTGCTGTTCTGGCTGTCTTTGCTGCCCTTCGTCACCGCCTGGGCCAGCGAGAGCCATTTCGCGCGCGATCCAGTGGCTCTTTATGGCTTCGTGCTGCTCGGGGCGGCTTTCGCCTATTACATCCTTGTGGTCGCGCTGCTGCGCGCCCACAGGGGCGAGACCTTGCTGCGCCGCGCCATCGGCAAGGATTTCAAGGGCAAGATTTCGATTGTCGCCTATCTCGCCGGCATGGTCGGAACCTGCTTCAGCCCATGGATCGGCTGTCTGGTCTATGTCGCCGTCGCGGCGATGTGGCTGGTCCCGGACCAGCGAATCGAATCGCGGTTGGGCGAGATTTAGCTCGCCTCCAGCAGGCGCTCCGCCTGCTCCAGCTCCACCGACACCAGTTGCGACACGCCGCGCTCGGCCTGGGTCACACCGAACAGCCGGTCCATCCGCGCCATGGTGATCGGATTGTGGGTAATGGTGATGAAGCGGGTGTCGGTCTTGCGGGCCATGTCGTCGAGCAGATCGCAAAATCGCTCGACATTGGCGTCGTCGAGCGGCGCGTCCACCTCGTCCAGCACACAAATCGGCGCCGGATTGGTCAGAAACACCGCGAAGATCAGCGACATGGCGGTCAGCGCCTGCTCGCCGCCCGAAAGAAGCGTCATGGTCGCGGGTTTCTTGCCCGGCGGCCTGGCCAGAATCTCAAGGCCGGCTTCGAGCGGATCGTCCGATTCGACCAGTTGCAACTCCGCCGAGCCGCCGCCGAACAGCAGCGAGAACAGGTCGCGGAAATGCGCGTCGACCCGCGCGAAGGCGTCCAGAAGCCGCTCGCGGCCTTCCTTGTTGAGCGAGCCGATGGCCGAGCGCAATTTGCGGATCGCCTCGGCGAGGTCGTCGCGCTCGGCGATCAGCTTCGCCTGTTCGTCCTCTACTGTCGCCAACTCGTCCTCGGCGCGCAGATTGACGCCGCCAAGCCGCTCGCGGTCCTGTTTCAGGCTGGCGAGGCGGATGCTGACCCCGTCCATGGCGGGAAGGTCGTCGCCTTCGGCGATGCCGGCGAGCGCCGGCAGGCCCTGCGGCGCGCAATTCAACTGCTCAGCGATGTCGCGGATGAGGATTTGCAACCGCGTCCTGGCGGCTTCGGCCTGAGCCTCCAGCCGGGCGCGGGTCTCGCGGGCCGCGCTCATGGCCTCCAGCGCAGCCCGGGCGGCGCGGTCGGTCTCGGCAAGGGCGGTTTCGCCCCTGGCGCGGGCGTCGGCTGCGTCGCGCAGCGCGGCCTCGGCCTCCTCGATCTTCTGGGCTAATGAGCGGCGCTGGAGCAGGAATTCGTCGGGCGCGTCCTCGAGCTTCGCCAGCTCCTCTTGCGCCTCGGCGACGCGGAATTCGATTTCCTCGGTCTGGAATTGCGAACGCGCACGGCGGTCGAGCCAGCTCTTGGTCTCGCGCGCGATAGCCTCGCGGCGGCGCAGCCGGCTTTCCGCCTCGCGCGAAAAAGACTGCAATGCCGCGCGGGCCTCGGCGGCCTCGGCGCGGTCCAGCGCATTGGCGGCGCGGGCGGCGTCGCGTTCGCCCGCCAGCGTGGCGGGCTCGGCGACATCGTCGAGCGCCTCGCGCGATTCGATCAGCCGTTCGCGGGCCTCGTCGCGCAATTCTTCGGCGCGCTTGCGGGAATCGTCGAGATTGGCGAGGCGCGACAGGAATTGCGCCTGCCGGCGCTCGGCGGCGTTGGCGCTTTCACGGGCCTCGGCCAGCGCTTTCTGTGTCATGCGGGCGGTCTGGCGGGCGCGCTGGTCGGCCTCGGCAGCCTCCGCGACGGCGACCCGAACCCATTCCATCTTCTCCAGAAGCGCCTCGACCGCCTCGCGCGCCGCATCGGCCTCGATTTCGAGATCGCCGAGGCGGTTCTTCTCGGCGAGGCGGCGAGCGGCGGGCGTGGGGGCCTCGGCGGCTTGCGTAAAGCCGTCCCAGCGCCACAGATCGCCCTCGATCGAGACGAGCCTCTGCCCGGGTTTGAGATGCTGGCGCAGGACCGGCCCCGCATCGCGCGAAACCAGTCCGATTTGGGCGAGGCTGCGGTAGAGCGCGGGCGGGGCGCTGACCCATTCGGTCAGCGGCCGGGCGCCTGCGGGCAAGGAGGGGTCGCCGCCGCTTTGCGTGATGGTCCAGTGCGCCGGGGCGGCGTCGTCGTCGGAAGCGTCGAGATCGTCGCCGAGAGCCGCGCCGAGCGCGGCCTCATAGCCCTTGGCGACGACGATACGCTCCAGCACGGCGGGCCAGCCGCCGCTCGCGCCGGTCTGCAGCAATTTGGCCAGCGTCCCGGCCTCTGTTTCGAGCCTTTGCGCCTTGCGTTCGGCCTCGGCCAGCGGGCCGCGCAAAAAATTCTCCTCATCGCGGGCCAGCGCGAGTGCCGATTCCGCGGCGATCGCGTCTTCCTCGGCCTGCGCGGCGGCGTCCATCAGGCGCTCGGCCTCGGCGAGCGATTCGGCCAGTTCGGAATCGCTTTCGGCGCTCGCGCGCAGGGCGGCGATGTCGTCTTCGATGCGCGACAATTCGCCCTCGAAACGCAGCAGCGCCTGCTCTTCGCGCCGCGCCGCCTCGGCGAGGGCGTTGCGCTGGGCCTCGGCGTTGGCGAAGGCGTCCTGCGCCTTTTCCAGCGCGAGTTCCGAGGCGCGGAGTTTTTCCTCGGCCTCTTCGCAGCGCAACCGGGCCTCTTCGACGAGATCGGCCTCGGCCTCGCCGGCCCCCGCGAGGTCTTCGTCCTCGGCTTCGAGACGGGCCAGGGTGGCCGCCGCATCCTCGAAATGGCCGCGTTCGCGGGCGAGATCGGCGGCCGCCTGGGCGATGCGGCGCTCCATTTCGGTCTTGCGCTCGGCGGCGCGTTTTTCCTCGCCATCGAGCGTTTCGCGGGCGAGGACGAGACGCTGGAGGGCGGCGGCGGCCTGGCTTTCCGCGTCGCGCAAGCCGGGCATGGCGTGGGCGGCGAGCGCCTGCAACCGGGCGGTCTCGGCCTGCTGGCGGGTGCGCTCGGCGACGTCGACCACATTGGAATCGAACAGCCGCTGCGCCTCCTCGGCCTCATGGGCCGCTTCGCGCGAGGCGATCAGGGCGGTCAGCGCCTCGTGGCGGCGGATTTCGGCGGCCAGCGCGCGATAGCGTGCGGCCTGTCGGGCTTGACGTCGCAATGATTCGGCCTGCGCGCCGATCTGGGTCAGCACGTCCTCCAGCCGGAGCAGATTTTCTTCCGCGCCCTTGAGCCGCAATTCGGCCTCGTGGCGGCGGGAATGCAGCCCGCCGATGCCGGCCGCTTCTTCCAGAATGCGGCGGCGGGCCTGCGGTTTGGCGGCGATGATCTCGCCAATCTGCCCCTGCCGAACCATGGCCGGCGAGCGCGCGCCGGACGAGGCGTCGGCGAACAGCAATTGCACGTCGCGGGCGCGCACCTCGCGGCCGTTGACGCGATAGGTCGAGCCCTGTTCGCGCTCGATGCGGCGGGTGATTTCGAGAATGTCGGAATCATTGAAGACGGCGGGCGCGGAGCGGGCGCTGTTGTCGAGCACCAGCGCGACTTCGGCGTGATTGCGCGACGGGCGCGAGCCGGAGCCGGAGAAGATGACGTCGTCCATGCCGGCGGCGCGCATCTGCTTGTAGGAGTTCTCGCCCATGACCCAGCGCAGGGCCTCGACGAGATTGGACTTGCCGCAGCCGTTCGGCCCCACAACGCCTGTCAGGCCGGGGTTGATCACGAAATCGGTCGGCTCCACGAAACTTTTGAAGCCGGTCAGTCGCAGCTTGTCGAATTTCATGTCTTTACGCAATTTTTCGCCGGCCATGGCCGGCGAACCCCTCGCATCAGCTCGGCGTCGCGTTCGCTCCTGGCGCGCGCCCGCTGGCTCCCGCCAGCGCGATCGCGCCTTTGCCTCGCACGCCGCATTCCCAGAATGGAACAAGGCGCCAGAAGAGGGCCTGAATCAAGCGCGGCCACGGCGAAAGTTGGGGAAAAGGGCGCGCCGCCTCAGGCCTTGACCGGCTGGGGAGGCGTCCAGCGCAGCACCGGCTTGCGCGCGGCGGCGGTCTCGTCGAGCCTTTTGCGCGGGGCGTAATGAGGCGCGCCGAGGAAGCGCTCGGTCTCGCCGCGCAGGGCGCTGAAAACGAGATCGCGCAAGGTTGCGATGAACAAGGTCAGCGAGACCAGCGATTCCGACTCGGTCGGCTCGATCAGCATGGCGCCATGGACGACGAGCGGGAAATAGATCGTCATCGGGTGGAAGCCCTCGTCGATCATCGCCTTGGCGAAATCGAGCGTGGTGATGCCCGTGTCCTTGAGCCAGCGGTCGTCGAACAGGGCCTCATGCATGCAGATCTTGTCGCCGAAGGGCGCTGACATGACGTCGCCGAGGCTTACCCGGACATAATTGGCGGCGAGCACCGCGTCTTCCGAGGCCTTGGCCAGACCGTCCGCGCCGTGGGAGAGGATATAGGCGAGCGCGCGGACGAACATGCCCATCTGGCCATGGAAAGCGGTCATGCGGCCAAAGGCTTCCGTCCCTTCCGCGTTCTCGACCAAAGTGAGCCGTTCGCCCTCGCGCTTGAGGAAGGGAACCGGCGCGAAAGCCGCCAGCCGGCTCGACAGCACCACCGGGCCGGAGCCGGGGCCACCGCCGCCATGCGGGGTGGAGAAGGTCTTGTGCAGGTTGATGTGCATGGCGTCGACGCCGAGGTCGCCGGGCCGCACCTTGCCGACAATGGCGTTGAAATTGGCGCCGTCACAATAGAAATAGGCCCCGGCCGCGTGGACCAGCCGCGCGATTTCGACAATGTCGCGCTCGAAAAGCCCGCA
Organism: Rhodoblastus sp. 17X3; assembly: GCF_030056575.1. GTDB lineage: Bacteria > Pseudomonadota > Alphaproteobacteria > Rhizobiales > Beijerinckiaceae > Rhodoblastus. Next base: position 75,213 of record NZ_JASHHX010000015.1, read on the forward strand.
GGTGTTGGGGTTGGTGAGCATGATCGCGGCGACGTCGGGGCCGAGCGCGGCGGCGACCGCGTCGGGATGGACCAGCCCGTCCGGTCCGGCGGGCACGACGCGGACGGAAAAGCCGAGCGCGGCGGCGGTGGCCGGATTGGTGCCATGGGCCGATTCCGGCGCCAGCACCACTTTCCGCGTCGCCGCCTCTCCGCGCGCGGAAATCGCCGCCTTGATGGCCATCATGCCGCACATTTCGCCATGGGCGCCCGCCTTGGGCGATAGCGCCACGGCCTGCATATTGGTGAGCTTGAGCAGCCAGCCGGCCAGCTCTTCCATCAGTTCCAGCGCGCCCTGCACGGTCGAAACCGGCTGCAAGGGGTGAATATCCGCAAAGCCGGGCAGCCGCGCCATTTTCTCGTTGAGGCGCGGATTGTGCTTCATCGTGCAGGAGCCGAGCGGATAAGGCCCGAGGTCGATGGCGTAATTCTTCTGCGACAGCCGGACGTAATGGCGCATGGCCTCCGGCTCGGAAAGTCCGGGGAGGCCGATCGCGCTCTTGCGCTCCAGCCCGCCGAGGCGCGGCGTGAACGGCGCGGGCGGGTCGAGATCGACACCGGTAAAGTCATTGCGGCCGGTCTCGAAGATCAAGGCCTCGGCGACTTGCAACGCGCGATTGCCGGTGAAGGTTTTCGGCATGTGCGGCGTTGCGACCTGCGGCTGGGTGGGGCGGCCTTCGCGGTTCATGCGCGCATCTCCGCTTGCAGCGCGTCGAGGAGGACGGCGCGATCCTCGTCGGTATTGACTTCGCTTGACGCCACCAGCAGCAGGTCGTCGAGACCGGCGCCGGGCAGCAGGCGCGAGACGGGGACGCCGGCGAGCACGCCGCGCGCCGCCATGCGCTCGACGAGGTCCGCCGCCGAGCCTTGCACCTGTAGCGTGAATTCATTGAAGAAGGCGCGGTTCAGGACTTTTACGCCCGGAACCTTCTCCAGCGCGTCGGCCAGCGCGACGGCATTGGCGTGGTTGATCAGGGCCAGTTGCTTCAGGCCCGTCTCGCCGAGCAGCGAGAGGTGAATCGAGAAAGCGAGGGCGCAGAGGCCGGAATTGGTGCAGATGTTCGAAGTCGCCTTCTCGCGGCGGATATGCTGCTCGCGGGTCGAAAGGGTCAGCACAAAGCCGCGCCGCCCGTCGGCGTCCACGGTCTGGCCGCAGAGCCGGCCGGGCATCTGCCGAAGATATTTCTCGCGCGCGGCGAACAGGCCGAGATAAGGCCCGCCGAAATTGAGGCCATTGCCAATCGACTGGCCCTCGCCGACGACGATATCGGCGCCCATCGCGCCGGGCGATTCGATCAGTCCGAGCGCGAGAGCTTCCGTCACCACGGCGATCAGCAGCACGCCCTTGGCGCGGCAGGCCTCGGCCAGCGGACGCAGGTCGCGCGGATTGCCAAAGACGTCCGGGCTCTGCACGACGACGCAGGAGAGGCTGTCGTCCAGCGCGCCGATCAGGTCTTCCGAAGCCAGCGGGTCGGGCGGGAGGATGCGGATCTCGTCCTCGGCCATGTCCGACAATGTGCGGGCCGTCGCTGCATAATGAGGATGCAACCCGCCTGAGACCAACGCCTTGCGGCGGCGCGTGACGCGATGCGCCATCAGGATCGCTTCCGCCGCGCCGGTCGAGCCGTCATACATCGAGGCGTTGGCGACCTCCATGCCGGTCAGATTGGCGACCTGGGTCTGGAACTCGAACAGGACCTGCAATGTGCCCTGCGAAATTTCCGGCTGGTAGGGCGTGTAGCTGGTGAGGAATTCCGACCGCTGGATCAAATGGTCCACCGTCGCGGGAACGTGGTGCTTGTATGCCCCCGCGCCGACGAAGAAGGGAACCGCGCCAGCCGCGACGTTTTTGCCCGCCAGAGCCGAGAGGCGCCGCTCCACCTCCAGCTCCGATTTCCGCGACGGCAGGTCGAGCGGGCTGGTGAGCAGGGCGTCGCGCGGCGCATCGGCGAAAAGGTCGTCGATGGCGGCGACGCCGATGCGGGCCAGCATGTCCTCGCGGTTTTCGGCGCTGAGCGGCAGATAACGCATACGGAAAGAACTCTTACTTCAGATAGGGAGCGAGGACGGCGTCGAGCTCTTCGGCGGGGATCTCGCCGGACTTCTTGTCGCCGTTGATGAAGAAGGTCGGCGTGGCGCTGATGCCGAATTTCTGGGCCGCCGTGTCGCGGATCTGGTTGATCTTGTCGAACATGGCCTGGTCGTTGAGGCAGGCGTCGAAGGCCGCCGAACCCATGCCGGTCTGCTTGACGGTGTCGCGCAGGGCCTGCAGCGGATTATTGACGAAGGCCCAGTTCTTCTGCTGCTGGAACAGCAGTTCGACCACGGCCTCGCGCTTGTCGCCCGAACAGCGCGCGAGCATGGCGGCGCCGGCGGCGAGCGGATCGAGCGGGAATTCGCGCAGGGCGAAGCGCACCTTGCCGGTGTCGATATATTTGGACTTCAGGGTCGGGAAGACGTCCGTGGTGAAGCGCGCGCAATGGCCGCAGGTCATCGAGGCGTATTCGACGATCGTCACGGGCGCCTTGGGGTCGCCCAGCCAGACGTCGGGCAGCGGCGGTTCGGCCATCAGCTGGTCGAGCGGGACCTTGGCGGCGGCTTCCGGCCCGGCGGCTTTTTGCGCCTGAGCGGCGAGGGGCGTGGCGGCCAGAGCGAGCGCGGCGCCGAGACCGAGCAGACCACGGCGCGTGGCGCTGGAGCGGAAACGAGACATGGTGCGATCCTGCGTGACGGAAACGATTGGCCCTTCATATACGCTCGCGCCGCGAGTCGCAAAGCGCGCGGGCCGCAATGCACAATATTGAGGGGGAGGCCGCCGCCCGGCGCGCACGCAGCGAGGGGGGAACGCCGATTCAGGTATTACGCTGATCCAGCTCTGATAAACCGCGAAGTAAGCGCCTCGAACGCAGGATTGCGTTCATGCCTGACTGAAGAAATCATTCTCTTTTTGGAGTGGGTGGGCTGTGACGAGCGCCCTACGATCACCATTTTGGGTCGGGGCAGGCACGAATATCAGCAAAATCTGCTCCGCCATTATGCAGAAACGGCAGCGATTGAGGCCGTCCGTCGCACAAAGCAAGACAACGGGAGGGAACGATGGCTAAGGGGCAGGTTAGAGGGAATAAAGAGGCCAAAAAACCGAAGGCGGATCAAGCGCACCCCAAAAAAGGCCTTCCGTCCGCCTATCAGAAATCACAGGGAAGAGAAGACCCTGTAGATAGTTTGTTCAAAAAGAAGGGCTGAGTGACTATAAACCGCTCCCTAAACTCACGAAGCGTGAGTAAAATCGATTCTCTTCACGGAACAAAAAAGAGTGTCCGGCAACCCTCGTTGCCGGACACGTAACCGTGCGAATTACGGTGACAAAATTACCGAACCAATGTGACAAGAATTATAGTGACAGAATACGAATTTCTATAATTAGACCACGCCCCCTGCCGACGGAATTGTCGAGCCAGGAACCAATAGCCGGTCACCGCCCTGCCGGCCCCCGCAGCGCGCGTGCGCCCAGCCGCGCCAAAGCCTTGCGCAAATCTTCGTCCTCGACGTCTTCGGCCGCCTTTTCCGCCTCGGCCAGAGCTTGCGGATCGGGCGGGGCGATGCGCGCCGGCCTGTTGGCCTTGCTCAGCGGCCCCTGCCGGATCGCCAGCTTGCCCACGGCCCGCCAGCCGAGATGGGAATTGACGCGCTCGATCAGAACCGGCCCCATGTGCTGGATTTCGAGCGCCATGGCGCCCGAGACGCGCAGGACGAGGGTCGCGGGCTCGACGACCGCATCGGGCGGGCGCTTGGCGGGGCGCGGCGGCCATTGCAGCTTGATCGGCTCGGAACAGGCGGCGACGCGCTCGCCGACAATGTCGTCCCAGTGCAATATGAGGCTGGATTCGCCGAATCCCTGTCTGGCCAAAACCGGATCGACCGCCGCGCGAACGAAATCGGCGAGCGGGACGGGTTTGGAATATTTTTGACGCGGAGCCATCCGGTCATAGTGGGAGTCCCATGGGCAAAGGCAAGACCAATTCGGGCGTCGGCGTCGGGGAGAGGCTGCTGGCCTGGTACGACCGCAGCCGCCGGACGCTGCCGTGGCGCGCGGCGCCGGGGGAAAAGCCCGATCCTTACGCCGTCTGGCTGTCGGAAGTGATGCTGCAACAGACCACGGTCGCGGCGGTGGGCGCTTTCTACGCGAAATTCCTGGCGCTGTGGCCGCGCGTGGAGCAGCTCGCGGCGGCGCCGGTCGAGGCGGTGATGCAGGCCTGGGCGGGGCTTGGCTATTATTCCCGCGCCCGCAATTTGCACGCCTGCGCGCAGAGCGTCGTGCGGGATCATGGCGGGCGCTTTCCCGACAGCGAGGCGGATCTGCTTCGCCTGCCGGGGGTCGGCCCCTATACGGCGGCGGCCATTGCGGCGATCGCTTTCGACCGTCCCGCCATTGTCGTCGACGGCAATGTCGAACGCGTGATCGCGCGGCTGCGCGCGGTCGAAACGCCCTTGCCGGCGGCGAAGAAGGAGATTTCGGCCCTTGTCGCAGAGATCGCGCCGCGCGCGCGGCCGGGGGATTTCGCGCAGGCGATGATGGACCTTGGCGCCACCATTTGCACGCCGCGCAACCCGGCCTGCGTGTTGTGCCCGCTTCGCGCTGACTGCGCCGCCAGCGCGACGGGGACGCAGGAGGATTATCCGCGCAAGGCCGCGAAGAAGCCGAGGCCGCTGCGGCGCGGCGCGGTGTTTTACCTGCGCAGGGCCGACGGCGCCGTCCTGACCCGGACACGGCCGCCGCGCGGTTTGCTCGGCGGCATGGAGGAGTTTTTCGGCACGGATTGGCGCGGCGAGCGGGCGGCGGATTGGGCGGCGCGGCCGCCGGCGGGCGATGACGCGCCGCCGCCCCACGCGCGCTCCGATTGGCGTCACGCGGGAGAAATCGAGCATGTCTTCACCCATTTCGCGCTGAAACTGGCGGTTTTTGTCGCCGAGGCGCCGCGCGGCGTCCCGGCGCCGGAAGGGGGGCGCTGGCTGGACGAATCGCAAATGCGCGCCGCCGCCTTGCCGAGCGTGATGCGAAAGGCTGAGCGGGCAGCGCTTGGATTTCTCGCCGTTTCGGGCTTGTCTGGAGAGCAGAACGGTTCATGATGCGGCGGGAGCGGAGACGGGCATGACCAGGAGGCGCGGCGACAAGCCGGAGGTGGAACTGACCGAAGGCGCGATACGCGTGGTCTGGCGGGGCCGCACCCGCACCATCATGCCGGCCGCCGCGCCGCCCGGCGCCGAGGAGGCGGCGGATTTCATCGTCTTGCTCGACGACATCGTCTGTTGGGACCCGCCCGACGAAGAAACCGAAATTGAAATGAACGAATTGCAGACGATCCTCGAAGCCATCGACGAGGCCTTCGACAAGATCGGGCTCGAAGTGGCCTATGAATGAACAGCCTCCCCAATTGGGGTTTGGGCTGTTAGAAGAGTCGCGCGCCTTCGCGGAGACGAATTGCGATGAAATGGGAAGATTACGGTCAGTCTGAGAATATCGAGGATCGCCGCGGCGACACCCAATATGCCGGCGGCGGGGGCGGCTCGTCGGGTCACCTCGGCCTCGGCGCGATGATCGTGCTGGGCCTGGTCGGCTATGCGCTCGGGATCGATCCGCGCCTGCTGATCGGCGGCGCTGAAATGGTCAGCCGCATGGGCGGCGGCGGACAGCAGGAGGTCGCGCGCAAGGGCGAGGTCGGCGTGCCGAAGGACCAGGTCGGGCGTTTCGTCGCCTCGATCCTCTCCCAGAACGAGCAGGTCTGGGGCGAGGTTTTGCCCGCGCAGACCGGCGTGAAATTCAAGCCGGCGCCCATCGTGCTCTTCAATGGCATGACTTCTTCGGGCTGCGGCACGGCGCAGTCGGCGATGGGTCCGTTCTATTGCCCGATCGACGGGAAGATCTATCTCGACACCTCTTTCTTCCGCGACATGAAGACCAAACTGGGCGGCGGCGGCGATTTCGCCTATGCCTATGTGATCTCGCACGAGATGGGCCATCACATTCAGGATCTGCTCGGCGTCCTGCCCAAGGCGCAGGCCGCGCAGAAGAACGCCTCCTCGGAGGGGCAGGCCAACGCCATTTCCGTGCGGATCGAATTGCAGGCGGACTGCCTTGCGGGCGTCTGGGCGGCCAACGCCAATGAGAAATGGCAGAATATCGAGCCGGGAGACGTCGAAAAGGCGATCGCGACGGCGCAGGCCATTGGCGACGACCGCTTGCAGAAATCGCAGCGCGGCTTCGCCGTGCCGGATTCCTTCACCCACGGCTCTTCGGCGCAGCGCGTCCAATGGCTGCAACGCGGCTTGCAGTCCGGCAAGGTCTCGTCGTGCAACACCTTCGCCAATTGACGAGCGGTGAATCCCGGCCAGGGGGCGGGAAGCGGCCCCTCACGCCGGAACGAGTCCATAGCGCTTCATGATCTCGCCGATGCGTGCCGGATCGGGCGCGCCGGGTGCATTCACCGCTGCGGCGATCTCCTCGAAATAGCGCCGCCCTATAGTTCCGGGGTTCAGCACGACGAGGGCGCGGGCGCCGCCCTCGTGCAGGTTCTGGTGGTGATGGACGCTGCCGCGAGGAATGACAATGGTGTCTCCTTTGCTGATTTCATGAGTCTCGCCGTCGCGTGTGACGGTCAAGGTTCCCTCGAGACCGAAAATCACCTCGTCGACCTTCTCGTGATAATGCGCCGCAGGCACGCGGGCGCCCGGCGGCACTGTGAACTCGAACATCACCAGATCGCCGGACCCCTGCTTTTCATCGACCAGGAAGCGAAGATCCAATTGCCCGATCCGCACCGTCTCGCCGTCGAAACTTGCCATGTGCGTCCCCTCTCTGTAAAACGACTTTACGCTAACCAAGTAAAATGACTTTACAAAATATGTCAAGTTCGACCCTGCTCAAAACACCCTCCGCGGATATCGATGGGCCGCCGTTCGTGGGAGCGCTTCTGCGCATGTGCGTCAAACGCATTCGCGCCCGAATCGATGCAGCCATCAAACAGGCCGGGTTCGCCGATCTTCAGGAAACGCATCTGCGCGTCTTTTCCTACCCGCTGCCGGATGGCGTGCGCCCGTCTCAACTGGCGCGCCACCTCGGCATGTCGAGGCAGGCGACGAACCATGTCATCGCGCAGATGGAGGACCTCGGGTATCTTGAGAGACGCGGAGAAGACGGCGAACGCCGCCTCGTCCATTTCACGACCCGCGCATGGGGCGCCGTTGAAGCGATTTACGCCGCTTCTCGCGAGGTTCAGGCCGAATGGGCGAAAGAAATCGGACAAGATCGCTTCCGCGACCTCATCGCCACCCTGCGGCTCATCGCGGCGGAGGAACTTGAGAAGGCGCCCAGCGCTGCAAAAGACGGCGGTTAAAGTCCCGGTTGAAGGAAAGTGTCTTGCTGTCCGCCGATTTCCGCGCCAGTCGGCAGGACATTTGAACGGTCAGCAGGGCGACCAGCCGGGCGGCGCCAACTCGAAGCCTGAAAAGTTGAAGGCCGGAGCGACGACGCAGGACGCCAGCGTCCACGCTCCGAGGCTTTGCGCCGCCTGCCAGGCGTGAGCTGGGACGACGGCTTGAAGCGTTTCGCCGGCGTTCAGGTTCGGGCCGAGGCGGACGCTCTTTCCGTCATTGCGAGCGTCGCGAAGAAATCCACTCTCTGGCCTGCTGAGAGATGGCGATGGATTGCTTCGCTCCATTCGCAGGGACGGTCCGGGAGCGCGCGCGATTTCCAGCTTCAGCGGCGCGCCGGCCTGCCAGATCCACAATTCGGCTGCGTCGACGCGATGCCAGTGCGAGCGTTCGCCGGCTTCGCGCAGGAACAGGATGCTGGTCGCGGCGCCGCGCCCGCCGCCGTCGGGCGCATCGCGCCAGATTTCCCGATAGGCGCCGCCTTCCGGATGCGGCGCGAGGCCAAGCGCCTCTCGCACCGCTCGCGCGTCGAGCGACGGATCGCGCAGGTCGATCACGTTGAGCTATTCGGCGGCGTGCAGATGCGCATCCTTGCGGATGGTCTCGTCGCGCTTCTTGCGCGCCAGCGCTTTCTCGCCGCCCGAGGTGGCGTGATAGAGCTCCATGTCCTCGAATTCCTGCGCGCTTTGTTTGGCGATGGCGGTGTCCGTATAGGTCTCACGGTCAGGCGCCTCGACAACCTCCTGCTGGAACTTGCGGAATTTGCGGATGGTCAGCCAATAGCCGATGGCGTTGCGAATGGTCTTGAAGCCATAGCGCGGATAGAAGATCAACGGATTTTCAAGCTTCATTCCCGGGCGACGGTCGGTGCGGAATTTCATTCGCAGGGCGCCGCCTTCCAGCGGATGCACGCCCTCATATTTGATCATGAGGTGAAACATCAGCAGCTTGGACGTCAGCGACTTGATCGAGCGCAGTCCGTGGACGGCCGAGCGGCGCATGACGGTCTTGACGTGCTCGTCGGTGTAATAGGCCTTCCAGGCGGATCGATAGGCGTCCTCCCATTCCGCGTCCGACATCTTCCCATGATGGGTGACGCGGTGGTTGAGGTCGTATTTGTTGAGATCCGGATCCATCCAGACGCCCTGCGCGAGCGCGCGCTTATGGTCTTCGGAGCCCGGCAGCGGGGTGAGGAAGAAGAATTCGAGAATGTCGAGCGGCAGCTCCCGCTTGATGATCTCGATGTCGCGCAGGATGCTTTCCTTGGTATCCGCCGGAAAGCCCAGAATATAGCCGGCTGCGGTATGGGCGCCGTGCTCGCGCCATTTCTGCAGCATGGCGCGATATTCGGTGATCTTGTTCTGGCGCTTGTTGGCGCCGATCAGATTGTCGGGATTGATGTTCTCAAGCCCGATAAACACGCGGTTGGCGCCGGCGCGGGTCGCCTTCTCGATGAAATTCGGAATCTTGTGGCAGAGGGTATCGACCTGGATGGTGAACCCGAAAGTCATGCCCTCTTCCTCGCGCAGCTTGATGATGCGGTCGAACAGCTGCTCCCATTGCGAATTGCGGGCGAAATTATCGTCCGTGATGAAGAAGCGGTTCACGCCCTGGGCTTGGTTCTCGCGCAGGATGCGTTCGAGATCGTCGGCGTTGCGGTAGCGGCTCTTGCGGCCCTGCACATTGATGATCGTGCAGAACGAGCATTGATAGGGGCAACCGCGCCCGAAATCGAGGCTCGACAGCTTGCCCATGGTTCGGCGCACGCGGGCGCGCGGCAGGATGGGGAGCGGTTCGCCTTCGAGCGAGGGCAGGTCGTCGAGATAATTATAGAGCGGCTTGAGCTGGCGGGCGAAGGCGTCGCCTAGAAAGCCGTCGAGCCGGCCGGCCTCGGATTCGCCTGCGAAAAGCGAGACGCCAAGCTCCTGCGCCTCGCGGATTTCCGGCGGAATTTCGGGCAGCATCGAAAAACAGCCCGAGACATGGAAGCCGCCAATGGCGACCTGAATATTTTTAGCGCGAAACACGCGGGCGAGATCGACGGCGCGCGGATATTGGTTGGATTGCACGCCGACAAGGCAGATCACGCCTTCGCCGCCCGTCTCGCGCATCATCTCGACGATTTCCTGAGGGCGGATGCGGGTATTGGTCTCGTCAATGGTGTGCAGGCGAATCTCGACGTCGTCGCCTAGGATATGGCGCCGCGCCGCGTCCTGCGCGAGGCCGTACATGCAGGCCAGCGTATTCGACGGAATCGCGGAGCGGAACCATTGTATCGGATAGCCTTGATCGTCGTAATGGGTTGGCTTGATCAGGACGACGTTGAAGATGCGGGCGGCGGTCTGGGAGATCGTCTCGGACGTCATTCTCAACCCTTGGCTAAAGCTTGGCGCTATTGATTTTATTGGAAATCTCCGCGCGACTTTAGTCGATCCGCCCGCGCGGGGAAAGCGGCAATGCGCCAAAGGCGCGGTTTTCGGCCTGTTCCGCGCCGTTCAGACCACTTTTTGCGCGCGGACACGGAGCGTTTGGCGAATTTTCGCCCTTCGGATCAATTCCTTGATGTCGTGCGGGCCAGCCGCGCGCAAGGCGGAGCAAAGCAAGAAGGCGCCGACGGGCTCCGCCAGGCCCGGCGCGATCCGGGTCAGGAGATTGGCGGGCTCTCGCAACAGCCGCGCGCCGCGAAAGACTGCGGCGCCAAGCAGGAGATCGCTCGCTTCCTCGACGAAGCCATTCTGGGGGATGAATCCGCCCTTCAGCACGAAGGCGATCTCGCTGCGCGATTGCGCGACGGCGCGCGCGAAACCCTCGGCGGCGGTGGCGGCCTCGATCAGCCCGCACCCGGCCTCATTGGCGATTTCGCCGAGTTCGTCATCGGCCTTGCCGATAATGATCGCGTCCCGCACCACGCCTTCCACCGCGGCGCGCACCAGCGCGCAGAGGCTGCGCGCGACGGCCTCCGCCGCCCGGGGCGCGGGAGCGGCTGCGAAAAGCGACGGAGACAGAACGACGGCCATGACCATGGGGCGATGCGTTTAGTCGAAATCCCACCTTTGGCAAGCGGCTTGACATGGGATTAATGTTCCTTAAATGTTCTTTGTATCGTTTTTGTTCTCATCATTCGGCTGAATCCCAGGAGGCGACGATGGCGTTACCGGTCCATAATCCGCCTTCGGGCGCTGACGATGGCGCGCAGGTCGCGCCTCCGCGCCGGCGCGGGCGGGCGGCGGCGAGCAATGTCTCGGGCCGTTTCGAGAAATTCCAGCGCGCCGATTTCGACGACGGCTGGGGCTCGCTCGACGGACTGCCGCCGTTCAGGACCGAGGTCACGCATGAAAAGCCGAGGACAGTCATCACGCGCAACGATTCGCCCGACCTCGCCTTCGACCGCTCCATCAACCCCTATCGCGGCTGCGAGCACGGCTGCGTCTATTGTTTCGCGCGCCCGACCCACGCCTTTCTCGGCCTCTCGCCGGGGCTGGATTTCGAGAGCCGGCTATTCGTCAAGGACAATGCCGCCGAGGTGTTGAAGCGCGAGCTGTCGGCGCCCGGCTACCAGCCCAGGACGCTCGCGATCGGGACCAACACCGACCCCTACCAGCCGATCGAGCGCGAACACCGCGTCATGCGCTCCATTCTGGAGGTTCTGTCGGAAGCCAACCATCCGGTCGCCATTGTCACCAAATCTGCTTTGGTCCTGCGCGATCTCGACCTGCTCGCGCCCTTGGCGGCCAAAGGACTGGTCAAGGTCGCGCTGTCGGTCACGACGCTCGACCGCGATCTCGCCCGGGCGATGGAGCCGCGCGCGACCACGCCGTCGCGGCGGCTGGAGACGATCGAGAAGCTCTCGGCGGCTGGCGTTCCCACGGCGGTCATGGTCGCCCCTGTCATCCCGGGGATCACGGACCATGAGATCGAGACCATTCTGACCCGCGCCTTCGCCCATGGCGCGCGTGAGGCTGGCTACATCTTGCTACGGCTGCCGCTGGAGACGCAGGACCTCTTCGCCGGCTGGCTGCTGGAGCACTTCCCGGACAAATATCGCAAGGTGCTCTCGCTGCTGCGCTCGTCCCGCGAGGGCAAGATCTATGACTCGACCTGGGGCAAGCGCATGACCGGGACGGGCCCTTACGCCTGGATGCTCGGGCGGCGTTTCGAACTGGCCAGCGAGAAGATCGGTTTCGGCAAGACGCGTATCCGGCTGCGGGCCGATCTCTTCAAAAGGCCGGCCGGCGGCGCGCGGCAACTGAGCCTGTTCTGAAAGGGCGGTCAGGTTTTGCGGGTCAGGCGATAGGGGAAGGGCGCGAAGCGCGCCGAAGCCAGCGCCGGCGCCGATCCATTGATAGGAACGCCCCAACGCGTCACCTTCGCCGGCGGCGCGGCGGGGGCCAGCGGCCTGAAGGGCGGCAGCGGCGGGTCGGCTGGCTGCGGGCTTGCTTCGGACGCATCGCTCGGCAGCAGAGTAGGCGCGCCGGGTTCGGACCGTGCGATTTGTATTGGCGGAGGGGCGAGATCGCTCGGGCGCGGCGGGGGAATTGGCGCGCCGGCGACGGGAGGCGCAGGGACGACGGCGGATTCCGCGGATATTGCGGCGGCTTCGGGGGCCGTGTTCTGGGCGGCGGTTGCGTCGGAACGCGCCGCGCCTCCCGTGGACGGCGCAGCCTCGGCGACCTGAACCCCGGCGGTCTGGGGTTTCACGCGCTGGACCTGGACCGGCGCGCCATAGCCGCTATAGGCGGGAATCTGCGTCGAGCCGAACCCCGACATCAGGCCGCCGAAGGCGTTGGAGAGCGGGTTTTCTCCGCGCACTGGGCCCGGCGTCGCGCGCGCCATCAGGATCCGCGGCTGGGAGGGGGCGTTGCAGTCGCGCACGCCGAGCCGAATCAGCTCGGAACCGGTCAGAGACTTATATTGCCGCGTCAGGACGCCCAGGCGCTGGCGCACGGCTGGCGGATAGGCGGACAGCATCGCGTTCGAGACGTCTTCATTGGTCGCCTTGGTGATCGGATTATAGGCCTTGTGAAAACGCAGCACGCTGTCGGGATAGACGCAGACGTTCGGCACCGCGAGGGCAAGCGTGCAGGCCGAGCGGCATTCGTGCAGGCGCACCTGGCGGCCGCTCTGGATATAAGCGGTCGTCTGAGCGCTATAGGCCCGGACGTCGCCGCCGACGTCCTTCATCACGATCACCGGCGCGTCGCCGGGTGGCGGGTACAAATATCCCATGGGCTTTCCGTCCCGAATTTGACGTCAGCTTTGGCCCAACATGGTAAAGGCATCATTAAGGCGCCCTTGGGGCTCTGGAGCCAAAAAACACGAATAGCTAACGCCTGTAGCTTGTTCATGGCCTTGGAATAGGCTATAAAAAGCCATATTCAGAATTTTTGGCGATTAGGTCAGGGATTGACCTGGCTGCGCCATGAATTCGCATCACGACAGGACCTGAACCATGCTTTTCGAAGGCGGCTTTAATTTTTGGAACTTTCTGGCTGACGCCATCACTATTTTCCTCTTCATCATGTGGATCTGGATCCTGATCAATGTGATCAGCGATCTCTTCCGCCGTCATGACGTCTCGGGCTGGATCAAGGCGATCTGGATCGTCGCGCTCATTTTCGTGCCCTATCTCGGCGTGCTGATCTATCTGATCTTCCAGGGCCGGGGCATGGCAGTCCGCCGTCTGGAAGACGTCAAGCACGCGCGCGAGGACATGCGGCGTTTCGTCGGCTATAGCGTCGCGGACGAGTTGCTCAAGCTCGACCAGCTGAAGCAGTCCAAGACCATCACCGACGAGGAATACGCTCGGCTGCGCGCGCGCCTGGTCGACTGAGAGCCCGGTTTCCGGATCGCTATCTGATTTTCGGGCGCGTCGCTTCAGCGGCGCGCCTTTCGCTTTCCGTTTGCGTCCTGTTCAATATTGCCGGCTGATCCTGTCCGCGGGACAGTTCATCGGAAGGGGCCGGCGATGAAAGCAAAAAACGATGTTGCATGGGTCATCGGCGTCTGGATCCTGGGGCTTGCAGTTTCGGGCGTCTTCCCGGGGGATCGCCTGACCTGGGCGCTGGAGGTCTTTCCGGTCTTCATCGCCATCCCGGTCCTGCTCGCCACGAGGACAAGCTTTCCCCTGCCGCGCTATATTCTCTTTCTCATCTGCGTTCATGGCCTCGTGCTGATGATCGGAGGCCATTACACCTACGCCAAGGCGCCGCCGGGGGAATGGGTTCGGGATCTGTTTGGGCTCGCGCGCAATCCCTACGACCGTCTTGGACATCTCTTTCAGGGCTTCGTTCCGTCCCTGATCGCCGCCGAAATCCTGCGGCGCAGGGCTGGCGTCGCGAGCAAGGGCTGGGTTTTCTTCCTCTCCGTCACGACTTGCATGGCCATCAGCGTGACCTATGAATTCATCGAATGGTGGGCGGCCCTGTTGCTCGGCGAGGACGCCGACGCCTTTCTCGGAGCGCAGGGCGATCCCTGGGACACCCAATCGGACATGTTCGCCGCCACCCTCGGCGCAATTCTCGGACAGGTCTATTATTGGCGAAAGGCGTCGCCTTCCGCCGCCGGGGCCGGCGCCTGAGGCGGGTCGCTTGGGGCGCCAATACGCCAATACAGCGTCTCGCCGACTTTAATGCGCCGGGATTTACAGCGCGTGGGTCCGCGAAAATTCCTTCAGCAGCCCGTTCAACTCGTCGATCAACGCCTTGATCCGTGCAACCGTCGCTTGCGCCGTGCTGCTTTCTCCGGCGTGAATTTCGCCGGATTCCAGCAACTTGAGCTGGCGCTGGAACGTCGCCCGCATCTCGATCCATTCCTCGATCAGATGTTTCACTTCAGCCATGAACTCGCTCCCGAGTTTGTCGCCAATTTCAGCGCTCCGGCCCTGTCCGTTGGGGGGGGCGCTCCGGCCAGATGGATGTCTCCCGATCGCCGATATAGGTCCCGTCGATCACCCCCCGTCATGAACTTCATTCCCCGAAGGCCCAGCGCTTTGTTCCCCGGAATGTCCGGACCTGTTGTGGACCTCCTTCAGGACTTCGGCCATCGCCCGGCGCAGTCCATGAATCTGGTCCAGCAGGCTCAGCACGACGCCGACGCCTTCAGAATTGACGCCCATGTCGTCGATCAGGTCGTGAATTAGCTTCGCCCGCGCCAGATCAGCTTCGGAAAAGACCGGCTCCGGCGCCGACCGGGTTGGAATGAGCCATTCCTCTTCGATCCAGACCTCCAGGGTCGGAGGATCAATGCGGGCCCGTTCGAGAAATTCCAGCTTGGTGATGATCATGGCTTCATGTCCCGGCGCGGATCGTAATTGGCGGGCGCCCAACTGGCGAGAAAAGCCTCAAGTTCGGCGTTCGGTTCCATCGGCGCCACGATCCTGAGCTTGACCAGCAGGTCACCGCGCCCGTTGCGCCGGGGCGCGCCTTTCCCTTTCAGCCGCAGAACCGTGCCCGTGTTCGATCCCTTCGGCGTCTTCAGCATGACCGGCCCCGTCGGCGTCGGCGTCTTGATCTCCGCGCCAAGCACGACTTCGCCGAAGGTCACCGGCAGATCGAGATGAATATTGTCGCCGTGGCGAGTGAAGAACGGGTGCGGGTTGATCGACACTTCCACCAGCGCGTCGCCTGGGTCGCCTTCGCCGGGCGCGGCGCCGCCCTTGCCGCGCAGGCGAAGTATCTGCCCATCCTGCAGGCCGGGCGGAATGGCGACGTCGAGCGAGCCGCCTTCCGGCAGGCTGATCCGCTTGGTGGCGCCATTGACGGCGTCGAGAAAATCGACGGCAAGCCGGTAATGTGCATCCGCGCCGCGCGCCCGACGCGCCTGCCGCCGGAACATTTCCGCGAGGAAATCGTCATTATCCATGAAATCGGCGTAGCCGGACTGGTTCTCGTAACGATAGCCGGGGCCAGCCTCGGCGGCGTAATCGCGGTAATATCTCTCAGGCGGCTTTTCCGCGCCCGACGCGTCGATTTCGCCGCTATCGAACCGCCGCCGCTTTTCGGGGTCCGACAACAGGTCATAAGCGCTGGCGGCTTCCTTGAAGCGGCTCTCGGCCTCCTTGTCGCCGGGATTGAGATCGGGGTGCAGTTTCTTGGCCAGCCGATGGTAGGCCTTGCGGATGTCCGCCGGCTCCGCGTCGCGCGCGACGCTCAAAATCTCATATGGGTCTTTCATTGGCCCTCCGCCCCGGTCGCCCGGGGAATGCGCTTTTCGTCAGGACGCGCCCGTCGTGCGCAGGATGGCGCAGAAACGCCGGGATTGAATAGCGGTATTTTGCGCTCGGCCCTGTTCCCGGCGCGCCGTCCGCCGGAGTCGGATTTTCAATACTAAAGCACTTGCCTAACTGTCTGGGGCATGATAGTTAGGTAAATGCTTAACCAACAGGCTGATCTCAACCGCTTGTTCAACGCCCTCGCCGACCCGGCTCGCCGGGCCATGGTCGAGCGACTGAGCCGCGGCCCGGCCCCGGTCAGCGAACTGGCCAGGCCCTTGCCCATGTCGCTGCCCGCAGTCATGCAGCATCTCGACGTCCTGGAGGCAGCGGGGCTGGTGCGATCGGAGAAGGTCGGACGGGTGCGCACCTGCGCCATCGATCCGGCGGCGCTCAGCCAGGCCGAACAATGGATCAATGCGCGGCGGATCGAATGGCAGGGCCGCCTCGACCGTCTCGGCGAATATCTGAAAACGCTTGAAAGTGAAGGAGGAGACGATGGCTCAAGTCACTGATCCGAACGCGGACGCGAAACTGCGCCAACCGCCGCCGCTCAGGCTATCCCGCATCTTTCACGCCCGGCGGGAGACCGTTTTCAACGCCTGGAGTTCGGCGGAGCACGTCAAGCGCTGGTTCTGCCCGGAAACCTATTCGGTCCCTGAAGCCGAAGTCGAGATGCGCGTTGGTGGCCCGTTCCATGTCTGCATGCGCTCGCCGGCCGGCCAGGAGCACTGGACGCGCGGGGTTTTCGTCGAAGTCACGCCGCATTCGAGGCTGGTGATCGACATGGAGGTCCCGAATGCGGCTGGCGGCCTGTTGTTCCGCGCCCATACCGAGGTCGATTTTTCCGACGCGCTCGGCGGAACGCGGATGGACGTGACGCAGACCTATACCCTGTTCGACGCCGCGCTGGCCGGGCCGATGGTGCGGGGCGCGTCCGAGGGATGGCGCACCACGCTCGACAAGCTGGAAAAGGAAGTCATCCGCATGCAGGGCGGGGCCGAAACCGGGCGGCGCTCGGCGGCCCACGCGACCTTCCATCTGGAGCGCGTCTATGACGCGCCGGTCGCGCGCGTGTGGAAGGCGCTGACGGATGAAGCGGCCAAGGCCAAATGGTTCGCCGGCGCGCCCGGACGTTGGGAACTGCTCGAACGGCGCATGGACGTGCGGGCCGGCGGCAGCGAGCGGCTGAAAGGGCGTTGGGAAGGGGGCGTCGTTTCGACCTTCGACGCCATTTATCACGACGTGATTCCGAACCAGCGGCTGGTCTACAGCTACGAAATGCATCTTGACGACAAGAAGATATCCGTGTCGCTCGCAACCTTGCAGCTTCATGCGGGCGAGGGGACGACCAGGCTCCTGGTCACCGAGCAGGGCGTGTTCCTCGACGGCTATGACGATGGCGGTTCGCGCGAGCAGGGCACAGGCCAGCTGCTCGACGCGCTGGGGGCCGCGCTGAAGGACTAGCGCCGTCACGGACCTATGGCTCAACCTCGCGTCAGCGCCGCCTTGCCAAATTCCTTGCGAAAGGCGGCGGGGGTTCGATCCCGGCTCCGCACGAACAGGCGGGTCAGATGCGCCTGGTCGGCGAAGCCGCAGCTTGCCGAGATTTCCTTGATCGGCAAGGAGGTGAAGGCGAGCAGCCGATGCGCGCGCTCAAGCCTGCGGTCGAGGACATAGGCATAGGGCGCCGTTCCGGTCGCGCGCTTGAACCGCCGGGCGAAATTGCACGGGGGCAGATCGACCAGATCGGCAAGGGATTTCAGATCGATCGACTCGTCGAGATGGCTGTCGATGTAGTCATCGATCCGGCGCCGCTGCTGGGAGCTGAGCCTGCCGCCCTGCAGGTCGCGGTCAGGCTTGATCGAGGCGTATTTGCGCATCAGATGGATGATCAGGCCGCGCGCCAGCGTCTCGACATAGAGCGGGCCGCCGAGCCCCTGCGTCTGCGCTTCGGCGGCGATCGCCTGAAGCGCGAAGGTGATTACTGGGTCCTCAAGATGCAAAACGTCGGCGAGCGTCACCTCCGCGATCGGGCGCTCCATGATTTCGCTCGCCACGTCGAGCACGAGGTCCTGCGCCAGATAGACATGGGTGACGTCGATGGTCTCGCTCCAGAACCAGTGCGATTGCTCGGCCCGGGTCAGCAGCGAGACCGCGCCCGGCGCGCAGGTCGCGTGCGACCACTGGCCGTCGAAGCGCCTTTGCATCGGCGTGGCGCCGAGCCGATAGCCGACGATCATGAAATCGCGCATTGCCGGCACGATCACGTCCTGGCCGAGATAATGATAGGAGCGTAGAAAAACGCTTTTCCAGCCGAGATCATCGCTGGCGCAAAGCACGTTCCCGGGCACCCAATTGGGCAAGTCTTCCGGCGGCACGAGCGCACCCACGGGCATATCCTCCCTGCGGCCTCTGTCGTTTTCGACTTTTCAGCCTGTTATGGCGATGCGGCGGGATTGGCGCCGTCGCATCGTCGAGATTCGCATGCGCGAACAAAAAGTCAAAAGAACTCGTCGGCGTTCAGGCTGGGGTCGCCAGCAATTCCATCAGATGCGCATCGACCTGGCGCACATATTCCGCGTCGGTTCCGAACAGGCCGAGATGGCCGTCGATCGTCTTGAGCACGCGCAATTCGGCGCCGGGGATCAGGTCCGCCTCGCGGGCGCAATCGACTGGCGGGAAGAACATGTCCGTCTGGATTGGCAAGACGAAGGTCTTGGCTTTGATGCGCTTCAGCGCGGCGGCGAGATCCCCGCCGGTATGCCGCGACACGTCGGCGCGCTGCCATTTCCAGGCCAGGCACAATAGGTCATTCGGGTCCATCGGGCCGAAATAGCCGTTCATGAAACCATCGATGAACGCGTCGATGGTCTCGAAGCCCAGAGCCTTCGGGCGTTGCTGGACATAGAATTCCGTGCTCCAGCCCATGACCGACCAGAGCTTGGCCTGATTGCGCAATCCTGCCGCGACGTCCGACGAGGCTGCGTAATCGCCGCCGTTGAACCCGGGGTCGGACAGCAATGTGTCACGCACGGCGTCGGCGAACAGGAAGTCGTGATCGGTGGTCCTGGCGGTCCCCGCGATCGGCGCGGCGCGGCGCACCATTTCGGGGTAGGCGACGGCCCATTCATAGGTCTGCTGGGCGCCCATCGAACCGCCGGTCACCAGCGCGAGGCTGGTGATTCCGAAGGTCTCGGTCAGCAACTTGTGCTGGGCGCGAACATCGTCGGCGATCCGGACCTTCGGGAAATTCGCCATGCCGTTCGGGCCGTCCGTATTATGCGGGGAAGTCGACAGTCCGCTACCGATCTGATTGACGATGACGATGAAATATTTGTCGGGATCGAGCGCGCGGCCTTCGCCGACATAGACGTCGCTCATGATCTTCGACGTCCCGGAATACCAGGTGGTGATCAGGATCGCGTTGTCCTTGGCGGCGTTGAGCTTGCCGTAAGTGGCGACAGCCAGCTGGCAGTTCTTGATGGTCCCGCCTTCCTCAAGGGCGAAGTCGCCGATGTCATGAAGTTCATAGGGGCCATGGATTTCCTGGCTGTAATAGGAATTGACGATCACTCTTTCCTCCCGGTTTTCCGCTCGGCGCGCTTTGCTGGCGCCTTCGATTGTGCGGGTCCGCCGGACCTTCTCGGCGGACGTGCGGTCTTGCCGAACGCATCCCGGAATACAGCACGGCGAAACGAAAGGCGCCGCCTCGCGGCGGCGGCGAATGTCCCAATTCGGCGGAAGTTTTCGGAAGGCCCTTGGTGTGGCGACGAAGGAGCGAGGCGAGCAATCGCGGGCCGCCGCGCCTCACTCCACGGCAAGCCGCTCGGCCAATTCCGTCACATCGTCCCAATTCAAATGGCGCCCTCCGTCCGCCGTCTCCACGCGCACGCCGTCTTGCGCAACTGCTGCCGAAAATTCGACATCGGCTCCGACCGGGCTCAAATAGATGAAGTCGGTGCGCCGCCAGTCATGGGCCACGGCGGTGAAAGCGCGTGACAATGTTCGGCCCTCTTCCAGGGTCAGATCGAAATAAACCTGATCGCTCAACATCATCCGCAGCATTTCGCCGAGCCGCCGATGCGACACGCGTTTGACGAGGGGATAGCTCATGGGGCTTTGCTCAGTTTGGGCTCTGGACAGGCAGGCGGATTCAGGCGCGAGGTCGCTCCGAGGCCACGGCGGGCCCCGGAGAAGATCGCTGGATCGGTCGACGCCTCTACTAGGCGGCGCGAACCTCCTCCGGCTTGGCGATGAAGTCCACGCGGTCGGCTTGATCGAAGTCGGAGATCGGCACGTCGAACACAAAGCGGTTCGGATACCAGAAATTGGCGTAGGGCAGGAACAGGCTGCTCGACGACAGGCTGGCCAATTCCTGCGAGCCCGCAAAGAGGACCGCTTCGAAACCGACCCCGTTTGCCGGCGCCGCCGTGTTGTCGCCGAACACCTCGAACTGGACGAAAATTTTGGCGGAAGGGACCCCCGTCTCGACGGTCTTGATCCCGATGACGCGAATATCCTGGAAGCGACGACCGATCTTGCCGTCGGTCAGATGTTGCAGGTACTCATGCACGCGGCCCTTCTTGACCATGGCGCCTTCCAATGGCGCGCCCAGATCGGCCAGTCCGGCAGTTTTCGCGGGCGCCAATGTCACGGTGGCGCGGGTTTCTTGCAATGAGGGCAAGATCGGCTCCTTGTACTTTTCTATGTTGGAAACCCGACCAAAACGCCGGGTCGGAGCCGCGTCACGCATTTTGCGCGCCAATTTGGCGTGGCGGCCTAGCGGTCGCGCGCCCGGCCGAGCGTTTTCGAGGGCAATTCGCCAAAACGCTGCTGATAGGCGCGCGCGAACATGCCGAAATTCACATAGCCCCAGCAGGAAGCAATCGAGGCGACGGTTTCGCCGGGGCCGGCCGCGAGGAGCGCGTCGCGCACGCCTTGCAGCCGCTGCTCGCGCAGGAAGGCGCCGGGCGTCGTATTTCGGAAGCGCCTGAAGGCGTCGGACAGAGCGCGGACGCTCACGCCGGCCTCCTTCGCGATTTCCGCGATGGTCGGGGCCTTGGCGGCTTCGGCGCGGATGAAATTCTCCGCCCATTTCACATGGCGCGGCGCTGCGCCACATGGTTCGCGGGTAAGCGAGACATTGGCGAGGCCCGCCCAGTTGCGCAGCAGTTCGACGCAGATCGCTTCTTCGAGATGAGCGCCGATTCGCCCGCTCGCGAGCTTCTCCGGCGCCTCGGACAGCAGCCGGGCCGCATATTCGAGCAGCGCCATCCAGCTCGAATCACCGCCCCCGAATTTCACCTTTTCCCGCCACAATCTTTCGTCCGGCGTCGTGTCGAACCAGCTCCGTGCGACTTCCTCGACGACGTCATGCGGAATGGTCAGGTTGATCTGCAGATGCTGGGCGTCGCCTTCGAGCCAATATTCAGCCCGGCTGCAATCGGCGACGAAGCTCTCGCCGCGCGCGGTGATCGCGCTGCCGGTCGCGCCGACCGAATGCTTGAGATGGCCGCGCAGCGTCGTCAGGACGATGATCTTGCCGTGAGCGGGATCGAATTTGCTGAGATAGATCGGCACGCCATAGCTGAATCGCGTCACCACGATGCGGTTGATATTGGTGGCGTACATGACGGATTTCGGCCGCAGGTTCTTCCCGACCGGCGTGACGCTGTAAGGCATGTAAAAGCGATTGGAGAAGTCCTGGACTTCGTCCCAATCGTCCGAGCTCGTCTTGCAATGCTTCGTGATCGGCCGCCCATGGGCGTCCAGAAGCAGTGCGCGGTCCAGCGCCAGCATCAACCCTCCCTGTGGCGCGGCCCCTGACGTTCTTCGGCGTCATGTCTGGCTGGCCCGCCTGGTCGTCCGACGAATTTGATACGCATTGCGCGGCGATGACAAGCTTGTCCGCGGCCGCCTGCGACGGCGGCCGCGGCCTTGCCGCCGCGCGGGAGTATCAATATTTCGCGGCGATCTGCTGGTTGGGGGTGGGCGCGAGCCAGATAGGAACGACGATATTCGCCCAGATCCGCGTGTCCCGGCCGCCATAATTGCGCTCGGCGAGATCGGTCGTCAGCTTGAGCTGCAGGTTGAGCGGCCCGAAATTGTAGCCGACCAGCCCGCCCAGGGCGAACTGGCTCTGGCGGGCGTAGCCGGGGTACGGGCTCGACAGGTCGGCCGAGCCGAAGGCGATCGGGCCGACTTCCCATTTTCCGAACGTCTTGGTCGCGGTGAGATCGTAATTGAGCCAGGAGGGCGCGAAAGAGCCCGGTGTCGTTCCGTTGCGGCCCGTACCATAGGCGAAGGTGGCTGTGAGGTTCCAGCCGTCGTTGAGATAGGACAGCGAGGCGACCTGCATGAAGCTTGCGAAATTATAAGCGACGCCGATCTGCTCGAGCGGACCTTCGACGGGCAGATGCACGCCTTCATGCACGCCGAAATAGAAATTATTGCCGAGCGCCCATTTCAGGCTGACCTCGACCAACGGATTGGCCCAGCCCGCCTTGTTCAGGCCGACCGGATTGTCGATGCCGACCTGAGCGACCGGGGTCGCGGCGTCGAAGCCGATCCGGCCTCCGAGGAGGGTCCAGGGCGTTGACCAGACCAGCCAGAGCGGCGTGAGGACGCCGACATTGGTGGCGGGGTTTGTCGAACGCGCGCCCCAATTGGGCAGCGTGAGGCTGTAGACGCCTTCGGGCAGAGGCGCGCCAAGCGCGAGGCCGACCGAGGTGCCGGGTTGCAGTTCCGAACCCGCCCGGGCCGGGCCGGCCGCGAGGGTGAGCAGCGATGCGGCCGCCAGGGCCATGGTCGACGAGTGCGTGATTTTCACTTTGTTCCTCCCCTCCCGCCCGCGACGCGTCGTTTGACAGCCCCTTCGGCTTCTTCGCCGCGGGATTTCGCATCGTTCAGACGGGCGCTCAGTCAAACATCGCCGCCGCCGGCGCGCCGCCCGGGAACGGCGGCGAATGTCCCGGATCGGCAGATTTCTGCGCTGGAGCAAGGCGAAGTCTTGAGCTGGGCCGTCCGGGAATGAGCCGCGCAGGATCGTTCAAAGATTTGTCCGGGCCGTTCAATACCCGCGCCCGCGCCGCGCCTAATTTCGGGACGCGGGTCAAACAAACAAAACCGAATTCGCCGCGCGCCCCGCACAAGAATCGCGGCGTTCAGTTGGAGGAATTCTCAATATGAATACGACGGTTCGGACTACGGACAGGGCGAAGAAGCTGGACGCCGTCATCATTGGCGCCGGAGTGGCGGGACTCTATCAGCTCTACCAGTTGCGCAAGATGGGCCTGAACGTTCGCGCCTATGACACGGCTTCGGATGTCGGCGGCACCTGGTACTGGAATCGTTATCCGGGCGCGCGCTTCGATTCCGAGGCCTATATTTATCAATATCTTTTTTCGGAAGAGCTTTACAAAGGCTGGAGCTGGAGCGAGCGCTTCCCCGGGCAGCCGGAAATCGAACGCTGGATGCATTATGTCGCCGACAGCCTCGACCTGCGCAAGGACATCCAGTTCAGCACGCGGATCGCGAGCGCGCATTACAATGAAGACACGCGCCGCTGGATTGTTCGCACCGAGGCCGGCGAGGTCATCGACGCCCAGTTTCTCGTCACCTGCTGCGGCATGCTTTCGGCGCCGATGAGCGAGATGTTCCCCGGCCAGAACAGCTTCAAGGGCCGCATTTTTCACACCGCGCGCTGGCCGCATGGAAAGATCGAGCTGGAGGGCAAGAAGGTCGGCGTGGTCGGCATCGGCGCCACCGGAATCCAGGTGATCCAGACCATCGCGGACAAGGTCGGCGAACTGACCGTTTTCGTGCGCACGCCGCAATATGTCCTGCCGATGAAGAATCCGAAATTCAGCGAGAGCGACGTCAAGGCCTACAAGGATCGCTTCGACGAGCTGAAGAAGACGCTGCCCCACACCTTCACCGGCTTCGAATATGATTTCCTCTACACCTGGGCCGACCTGACGCCCGAGCGCCGTCGCGAGGTGCTGGAGGAAATCCACCAGAATGGTTCGCTGAAGCTCTGGCTCGCCTCCTTCGCCGAAATGTTCTTCGACGAAGCCGTGAGCGAGGAGATTTCCGAATTCGTGCGCGAAAAGATGCGCGCGCGCCTCAAGGATCCCGAGCTGTGCGATATCCTGATCCCGAAGGATTACGGCTTCGGCACCCATCGCGTGCCGCTCGAAACCAATTATCTCGAAGTCTATCACCGGCCGAATGTGAAGGCGGTCAGCGTGAAGGACAATCCGATTGTCGAGATTGTCCCGGAAGGCGTCAAGACGGCGGATGGCGTCGTTCATGAACTGGACGTGATCGTTCTGGCGACCGGCTTTGACGCCGGCACCGGCGCGCTGACCCGCATCGACATCCAGGGCCGCGACGGCCGCTCGCTCAAGCAGGACTGGGGCAAGGACATCCGCACGACCTATGGCATTCAGGTCTATGGCTATCCCAATCTGTTCATGACCGGCGCGCCGCTGGCGCCCTCGGCTGCGCTCTGCAACATGACCACCTGCCTGCAACAGCAGACGGAATGGATCAGCGACTGCATCCGCTATATTCGCGACAAGGGCGTCGCGGTGATCGAGCCCACGGCGGAGCTTGAGGACAGCTGGGTGCGCCACCATGACGAGACCGCGAACGCCACGCTGATCTCGAAGACCAATTCCTGGTACACGGGCTCCAACGTGCCGGGCAAGCCGCGCCGCGTGCTGTCCTATACCGGAGGCGTCGGGACCTATCGGCAGAAATGCTCGGAGGCCGCGGAAAGCGGTTACAGCGGCTTCGCTCTGACGCCCTGATTCCGCCCCGGGGGCAACGCGCGGACGTTTCAAATCACTTTGCCCGGCCGAAACACTCAGCGGGCGCGCACATGGCGCGCCCGCTTTTTCACGTCCTCCTTGACGCGCCGCCTGAATGGATTTTCCTTGCGCTTCCGCAGGGCAGCCTGAGCGCAACACGTCGAGCAAGGACGATGCGCAATTCTGCGGCGGCGGCGCCACGGGCGTGCGCGATCCCGCCGATTATCCCGCCTTCATGCGCTACGCTTCGCGCGCCAGCCTGAAGGCGGCCTACAGCCAGGACAATCTCGGCTTTCGCTGCGCAGGAGACGCGTGATGTGGGTTCAGCCAAGGCCTATGCCGACGAGCGCGGCCTCGACCCCGCGCAATGGTCGCTTTATCACGGCGACGACAAGGCGGTCCGCGATCTGGCGGCGGCGCTCGGCGTGCGCTATCGCCGCGACGACAAGGGCGGCTTCGACCATTCGGCCGCAATTACCCTGCTCGACGGCGAGGGCGAGATCGTCTTACAGAAAGCCGACGCCAAATTCGACATCGACAAATTCGTGACGAAAATCGAGGGCCTGACGAAGAAGTGACGACCGCCCGCAATGCTAAGTCCCGGCGTCAGTCCTGCTTGTTCGCGAGGGCCTGAAGACCCGCCATGTCGCGCACCACGACGCGCTGTCGCCCGCGTTCGACCAGGCCCCGCTCCTCCCAGGCGCTGAGAGTGCGGCTGACCGTGAACAGAGTCGCCCCGGTCATTTCGGCAAGATCCTGCCGCGAGAGCGGAAAGTCGATGAGCGTGCCGTCGTCCGTCTTCTTGCCCGCCTGCTGGGCGAGTTGAAGCAGGGCGCCGGCGATGCGTTGCTCGACCTGCTGGGTCGACAGGTCGAGGATCCGCTCCTGAGAGGCCTGCAAGCGCGCTCCCAGCGCCTGCATCGTATTGACCGCGAGGCCGGGGTGGCGCGCGAGCAGGTCCTTCCATGCCGCATTGGGCCAGCTCACGGCCAGCGAATCGATCGCCGCCGTCGCCGTGCCCGGATAGGCCTCGACCTTGATGGCCATGGCGACGCCGAACATGTCGCCCGGCGAAATGAATCGCACCACCATTTGCTGCCCTTGCGGGTTCAGGCGCGTTACCCGCAACCGGCCATGCAGCAGCAGGAAGAAGCGATCGGCCTGCTCGCCCTGGCGGAAAGCGGCCTCGCCCTTCGGCACGCGGAGCGGCGTCGCCTGGGCCAGAATGTCGTCCAAAGCTTCGGGACGCAGGCCAGCGAATGTCGGCGAGTTGGCGATCAGCGAACGGTCGAGCTGCGCCATGGGCGGCGTTCCTCCAGATGTTCCGCGCCCGGTCTGGCCGCTGGATGCGCCGCGCCCTTGTCTTCATGCAGGGCCGTGACGTCGCGTCTGGTTTAGCAAGAATCGCACGCGTTCCCAAGGCGCCATTGCGCCGGACGCTGCGAGCAGGGGAA
>NZ_JASHHX010000016.1 GCF_030056575.1 Rhodoblastus sp. 17X3
AAGAACATAACGCGAACATTATGTCAAGATCGCGAACCATCAAGCGAACCATGATCGATTAAAACTCTCGTCCGCGCGGTGCTTGGCTCCAGTGGTTTTTTTGCGCATTGCGGACGTTCGGCAAATGCCTGCTCCCCTCCCGTTGCGGCCGAGCGCTACCGTGGACGCCGCGCGCTGCCAAATCATCTCGTGAATCTGCTGCCAAGTGACATGCATCTCGCTATGGCGTTCAAGCTGTGAACCGGGCAGATCAGCCTGGAGAGACGCGCGGCGGCGCTCGCCATGTTCAACAAGCTAGTCGCGGAGAGCCTTACCGTGCTTGGTGTGACAGATGGGCTGTTTCGGGTCGCGGCCAAGTTCGCCAATCAGCATGCCCTAGGGCTTCGTGCCGGGGACGCGCTGCACCTCGCCATTGCCTCGGAGTATGGCGCCATCGTGCATGCGCTTGACCAGCGGCTTGCCGATGCTGGTCCGGCGCCCGGCGTGCCGACGCAATTGCTGGCATGACCCAGGTTCGCTCCTTCCCGGCTGGCCGCGCCTAGGGCGTCAATGGCAGATGATTGGACCAATGAACAGAACGACGCGATCGTTGCAGGCTATTTCGCGATACTCGCCGACGACATCGTTGGATGCCCCCACAGCGGCGACCACCTTGGTGCGTGGCGGAGCGGCGAAGAGCGAAAATGCGTCCAGCCTAAGCGTACGCTCGAAGGCGAAAGCGGATATCTGGGTGGAGTGGGCAAAGGCGGTATCGCTCCTCCGCTACCAATTCAAAATCAACGAATTAAGCAGCGAAGAACCGGGCGATTGGCGGCCTATTCACGTTGTTGTATGTCGCAGTGATTCCGCACGAGTCAGATCGTATCAGATCTGTTCGCGGCGGTGCGGCGCCTTGAGGCCTTGATCGGTTCTTGTATAGATCGCCTCGGACATTTCAGCGATGATTTTTCGGTCGCCAGTCTTTTTCTGAAGCAGCACGAACTCGATCGGCCCAAGCTCCGGCAAGCGTGGATCGGGGTCGCAGGCTTGCAAGCCTTGCGGGATGAGCGTGCTCGAATGCGCCATCATCCCGAGGCCGATGCCGGTCGCTGTCGCGAGGCCATTCAGGTCGCCGCTGGTGCAGGCAATGCGCCAAGGCACGCCCTCGCGCTCCAAGGCGGTGAGCGCCATGAAACGGGTGATGCTCGGCGGCGGATAGAGCACAAGCTGCGCTTCATCATGGCGGAACACTGGCTTATTGGTCGCAGCGGTCCAGACGATCCTGTCCCGGAAGACGAGCTGGCCGCGATCGCCGTCAGGCCAGCGTTTGCACAGAATCATGTCGAGTCGGCCCTCGTCGAAGAGTTCCATCAGCGTGCGGCTCAAGGCGATCGTGAAGTCGAGATCGACGTCCGGGTGGCTCTGGGTGAAGTCGCGGATGATCTCGCGCAGCCAGCCGATCGCCAGATCTTCGCAGGCGCCGAACAGGAAGCGCCTCCTTTTCTTGGCTAGTGAAAAATGACGCTTCGCCCGCTCATTGGTCTCGAGTATGGAGCGCGCGAACTCCAGCATGGCTTGTCCATGTTCGGTCAGGCTGTTCGAATGCGTGTCGCGCAAAAACAGCTTATGCCCGGCGAATTGCTCCAGTCGTTTGACATGTTCGCTGACGCTCGACTGCGAAAGGCCGAGTTGGCGCCCGGCTTCCGAAAAGCTTTTCACTTCCGTGATTGCGACGAAAGTGCGGAGGTGGAGCGGGTCGAGCATGGCCGGAGCGCCTCATCGGAAAATCCGATCGCTGATATTTAATCATCGGTAGTTCCGATTTACAAATTCCAATTCATCATCGGCCTCAACAAATTCGCCGCCAAATAATGGAGGCGGCGCAATGGGGAGGACCGATATGATCACCAGCAGGCGCAATTTCTTTGGCACGGCCGCGATGGGCGCTTCCGGGCTTGTGACCTTCGCGAGCATAGCCGAGGCGACCGACAAGTTCATGGCCAAGGGCGGCGACGGCGGCTACGCCCGCGAGGCGACAGCCCTGCCGCCGGGCGATGTGGTCGCCTATCACGACCCCAAAGACGTCGGCGCCATGCCAGACTTCAAGTTCTCGCTCGATGGCAACAAGCCCAAGGTCACCTCCGGCGGTTGGGCCAAGGAAGCAACGGTGCATCAGTTCCCGATCAGCAAGGGAATCGCCGGCGTTCACATGTATCTCAACCCTGGCGCGTCGCGCGAATTGCATTGGCACGCCATGGCGGCGGAGTGGGCTTTCGTCATTGAGGGACGCTGCCAGACGGTGGTGATCGAGCCGAGCGGCGCGGTCGAGGTCAATAATTTCGAGCCCGGAGATCTCTGGTATTTCGCCAAGGGGCACGGCCATTCAATCCAGGCGATCGGCGACAAGCCCTGTCATTTCATCCTGTCATTCGATAATGGCGCCTTCTCGGAACACGGCACGTTCTCCATCACGGACTGGGTCGATGTCACGCCGAAGGAGATGCTGGCGCTTGAATTCGGCTTGCCCAAGGACATTTTCGACGCTTTCCCGAAAGGCGAGACCTATATCCAGTCGGGTCCGATCTTGCAGCCGTCTGATGCGTTGGAGGCGCCCTGGCCCAAGGAATCGACACACAAATTCCAGCTGACACGCAATGCGAAGGCGGTGCGCGATTTCGATGGCGGGACCTTCCGGCTGGCGACCATTGACGAATTTCCGGCGCAAAAAACCATGTCGGGCGGCGTGATGACGCTGAAGCCTGGCGCGATGCGCAGGCTGCATTGGAATGTCAACGCCAATGAATGGCACTATTACCTGCGCGGCAAGGGACAGGTTGCGATGTTTGGCTCGGGCGGGCGAGGCAAGGTGGCGGAATTCGGTCCCGGCGACGTCGCCTATATTCCCATGGGCTTCGGCCACGCCATCAAGAACGTCGGGGACGAGGATCTCGAAATCGTCCAGACCTGGGACAATGGCAAGTTCGAGGAGATCGATCTCGATCGCTGGGTGCAGACCAGCCCGAACTATCTGCTGTCGAACAATTTCGCCGGCGTTCCCAATTCGACCATCGCCAAGTTGAAACGCGGCTGAGCTCTCCGGAAGCAGCTGGGCGCGGCCTCTCGCGGGCCGCGTCCTTTTTCGGAGCGGCTAGCGCCGTGTCTCATCGAAGCTCGGCGGCTTTCCAATGGTCTCAACCCGACGCAATTTCATTGAAATCGCCGCCTGGGGCGCGGCCTGTTTCCCGGCCTTGGCCAGCGCCTCCGCCGCGGAGTCCTAGAAATCCAGCTCGACAAGATGGTGCGGTCCAGCCCGGCCTATCTGCTCGCCAATAATTTCGCCGGCGCGCCGCCGGAGATCAGTCGCGCGACTGAAACGAAATTGAAAGGACCGCGCGACGGCGAAAACGACCGCGCGCGAAAAAAAGATGAGCGGGGAGAGAAATGATGGAGGCTGCGAACGAATTATCCTTGTCCGCGCGAACTGTTGAGGTCGCGCATCAGGTCCTGTCCGGCCGCGGCCGGGGGCTGCGCGGCCATCTCGCTTTCGTCGGGCCTGCCGTCGTCGCCTCTGTCGCCTATGTCGATCCCGGCAATGTCGCGACCAATATCCAGGCTGGCGCGCGCTATGGCTATAACCTGCTTTGGGTCGTCCTGTTCGCCAATGTCATTGCGATGCTGTTCCAGGCCATGTCGGCCAAGATGGGCATCGTCACCGGGCGCAATCTCGCGGAACTCTGCCGAGATCATTTTCCCAGGCCGGTTGTGATGGCGATGTGGGGCGCCAGCGAAATCGCCGCCATGGCGACCGATATCGCGGAATTCATCGGCGCAGCGCTGGGCTTTTCGCTTCTGTTCGAGATTCCCTTGTTTGTCGGCATGGTCGCGGCGGGCATTGTCGTTTTCGGAATCCTGCTTTTCGAAAAGCAGGGCTTTCGGCAATTGGAAATCGTGATCGGCGCAATGATTGCCGCCATCGCCGTCAGCTATGTGCTCGAACTGATCATCGCCAAGGTCGATTGGTCGAGCGCGGCCATGGGAGCGGTGACGCCGCGGATCGAGGATTCCTCCGCGCTCCTGCTGGCCGTCGGAATGATCGGCGCGACCGTCATGCCCCACGCGATCTTCCTGCATTCGGGCCTGACCCAGCAACGTGTTCCAGCAAGAACGGAACAGGAAAAAAGCAAGCTTCTGCGCATTTCCAATCGCGAGGTCATCGTCGCGCTGAGCGTCGCCGGACTGGTCAATGTCGCCATGGTGATGATGGCGGCCGCCGCCTTCCATCCGGGAGCGGCGGACGTCGCCGAAATCGAGACCGCTTATCGCACCTTAACTCCTCTCCTGGGCAAGGGCGCCGCCGCCTTGTTTCTGGTTTCCCTGCTGGCGTCGGGCCTCTCGAGCGCTGCTGTGGGAACCATGGCCGGTCAGATGATCATGCAGGGCTTCGTCGGCTTCCGAATTCCAATCTGGCTGCGACGCCTGGCGACCATGATCCCCTCATTCATCGTGATCGGCCTGGGCGTGAAGGCCATCGACGCCCTGGTGTGGAGCCAGGTCGCGCTAAGCGTGCTGCTGCCCATCCCCATGGTCGCGCTGCTGGTTCTGGCGCGCCGCCGCGACCTGATGGGCTCCTTCGTGAACAGTAAAGGGAATCAAATAATTGCGACACTCTCGGCCTTGATCGTTCTTGGCCTGAACGTCGTGCTGGTCGTTCAGGCTTTGAGCTGAGCGCTCGCAAGTTCCACTCGCAAGAAAACGATGAAGACAAGACCTGGGAGAAAAGGATGAGCATATCAATCAGGGCCAAGGCGCCCGAGGCGCCGCTCGGCTGGCTGGATCGCGAGGCGACCATTGCGCAGCCGGGTTTCAATCGCTGGCTGGTCCCGCCGGCGGCCTTGGCGATCCACCTCTGCATCGGCATGGCCTATGGCTTTTCGGTCTTCTGGCTGCCGCTGAGCCAAGCCATAGGAATCAGCAGGCCCGTCGCCTGCGCGGCCGATTCCGGCCTGATGACGGCTCTGTTCACCACGACATGCGACTGGAGAGTCGCCGATCTCGGCTGGATGTTCACTTTGTTCTTCGTCCTGCTCGGCTCATCCGCCGCCATATGGGGCGGCTGGCTGGAGCGCGCCGGTCCGCGCAAGGCGGGCGTGGTCGCAGCCTTCTGTTGGGCCGGGGGGCTGCTGATCGGCGCGCTCGGCGTCTATGCCCATCAGCTCTGGCTGCTCTGGCTCGGACCGGGCGTGATCGGCGGAATCGGGCTGGGCCTCGGCTATATTTCGCCGGTCTCCACGCTGATCAAATGGTTCCCCGACCGGCGCGGCATGGCCACCGGCATGGCGATCATGGGCTTTGGCGGCGGCGCGATGATCGGCTCCCCGCTCGCAACTCTGCTGATGAATTATTTCAAGACTCCGAATTCTGTCGGCGTCTGGCAAACGTTCATGGTGCTTGGCTGCGTCTATTTCGTGTACATGCTCGGCGGCGCCTTCGGCTATCGCGTTCCGCCGCATGGATGGCGGCCTCAGGGCTGGGCGCCGGCCCCCGCCGGGAAGGGCATGATCACGCATGGCGACGTCCATCTCGACAATGCGCTGAAGACCCCGCAGTTCTGGCTGATCTGGGCAGTGCTTTGCCTCAATGTCTCGGCAGGCATCGGCGTGCTTGGCATGGCCTCTCCCATGTTGCAGGAGATTTTCGGCGGCGCGCTGATCGGCAAGCCGGAATTGGGCTTCGCCGCGCTCGACGCCGGTCAGAAGGCCGCCATCGCGGGGATCGCGGCGGGCTTTGCCGGACTGTTGTCTCTGTTCAATATCGCGGGCCGCATTGGCTGGGCGACCATTTCTGACAAGTTGGGGCGAAAAAATACCTTTTTCGTCTTTTTCCTGGTGGGAATCGCGCTCTACGCCAGCACGTCCGCCTTCGCCCATATGGGAAGCAAGGCTCTGTTCGTTGGCGCCTTCTGCGCGATCCTGTCGATGTATGGCGGCGGCTTCGCCACCGTGCCGGCCTATCTGGCGGATATTTTCGGGACCCAGTATGTGGGCGCGATCCACGGCCGGTTGCTGACGGCCTGGTCCACGGCGGGAATCGTCGGACCGGTGGTGGTCAATTACATTCGTGAGTTCAACAAGGCGGCCGGAGTCCCCGCCGACCGGCTCTACGACGTCACCATGTATGTGCTCGCCGGCTTTTTGTTCCTCGGCATGATCTGCAATGCGCTTGTGCGCCCGGTCGATCCGAAATGGCTGATCCCCGAGCGTGAGGCTGCGGCGCGTCAAGCGGCGCAATCCATTCCCTCGGGACCGGTCGGCGATCATGGCGTCGGCCAAGGCCGGTTCGACGTCAAAGCGGCGCTGGCATGGGCCTCTGTCGGAATCCCCCTCCTATGGGGCGTGGCGCAAACGTTCGAAAAAGTGCTTAAAATTCTCTACTGAAAGCGCGGCGATTTGCCGACAGCGCCGCGTTCCGATTCCGCAATCCCGAGGGTTCACGTGGCGTCAATGAACACCCGCAAGGGCTGTCGGCCGCGGAAAAATCAAATTTCCGCGGCGAACCGCCAGATTGCGCGTTCGTTTGGTGGCGGAGGCAATGCAAAACGAGCCTCCGCTACCATCCCGCCCGTTGGCGCAGAATGCTCGCGCCTTCGGCAGCCGGGTTAACAATCGCAAATTTTAATCCCTTTGAGCCTCGCCGCCGTCTGAAATGCGCGTCGGCTGTCGCGCCGACCGGAACCGGCGCGACCTCCGTCGGGAGTTGGCGATCAGAATTCGCGGCCGATCCGCGCGTCGAGCGAATAAGCGCCGCCGCCCCGGATGACATAGCTCAGGGCGACGATCCCCCAGAACAGCGGATATTCGAAACCGCCGTCCGTCCAGAAGAAGCCGGCGCCGAGATGGACGCTCAGCACCGCCGCGCCCATGAGGCCGACGACCAGTGCGGCGACCGGCCGCGTCAGCAGGCCCAGCGCAAGGAAAAGACCGCCAAAAAACTCGATCAGGCCCGCGATCAGCGCGAGCGAGGCGGGCAGGCCGAGCTTGGCCGCGAAGAATTGGCCGGTCGCCTCAAGCCCGTAGCCGCCAAACAGGCCGAACAATTTCTGCGCGCCATGCGGCATCAAAAGGAGGCCGGCGGTCACGCGGACCATGGGGTCGGCGTAAGGCGTCAGAGCCTTGGTCAGCGCGCCGACCGCAGGGATGAGGGGACGGGGGGAGGAAACGGCTACAATGGTCATGGGCTCTGCTCCTGGCTTGGTTCGGACGACCTCGTCCGTTGCAAACAGAATTGCGCCATCCCTAGTTGGAAACAATTACGCAAAGAATGACATAACTGTTTTGTTATACTGAATAATTCGGGCAGGGCGACTATTCTCTTTGAAGAAACAGTTAAGTCACAATTGATGGAATTATCTTCGATTGTCAAAGGCCGTAGGTTTCTGGCGCCAAACGAATTCGGAGATTTTCCAATGTCCAACATTCTCGCGATCCACAGCAGCCTTTCGAGCGAAAACTCCATCTCCAACCAGCTGGTCGACCAGGCCGTCGCCGCCCTTCAGCAGAACGCGCCGCACAGTCAGGTTGTTCTGCGCGATCTCGCCATATCGTCGATCCCGCATCTCGACGCCGACGCTCTCTCGGGCATTCGCGGCGAGCCGTCCAGCGAGGCGCAGGCGGCGGCGCGAGCGCTTTCGGAAGAGCTGGTGAGCGAACTCAAGGCGGCGGATGTTCTGGTGATCGGCGCGCCGATGTATAATTTCGGCATTCCGACCTCGCTGAAGGCGTGGTTCGACTATGTCCTGCATCCCGGAATCACGTTCCAATACAGCTCGGCCGGCCCCAAAGGCCTGCTCACCGGCAAACGCGCCATCGTCGTTCTCAGCCGCGGCGGATTCTTCTCGGACGGTCCGGCCAGGTCGATGGATTCTCAGGAGCCGCATCTGCGCACCTTGCTCTGGTTCATGGGCATAACGGACGTCACCTTCATTCTTGCCGAGCGCCTCGCTTCGGGCGCGCAGGCTCAGGAAGCGGCGTTGTCGTCGGCGGCGCGCCAGATTTCGCAGACCGTGGAAAACCTGAAGGCGGCGGCCTGACCGGCCGCGCCAAGGCGCAAAAACAGGGGAGGCTCACATGGGAATGCTGGTTGAAGGCGTCTGGCGCGACATCTGGTACGACACCGCCTCGACGGGCGGCCAGTTCCAGCGGCCGGCGACGCAATTCCGCAACGCTCTTTCGGCTGAGGGGCCCTTCAAGCCCGAAGCCGGGCGCTATCATCTCTATGTGTCCTGGGCCTGCCCCTGGGCGCATCGCACGCTGATCTATCGCAAGCTCAAGGGGCTCGAACAGGCGATCGGCGTGACCTATGTCGAGCCGCTGATGCTGGAAGACGGCTGGACGATGGCGCAAGGCGCCGACAGCGTCAACGGCGCGCGTTTTCTCTGGCAGGTCTACGCCAAGGCGGCCCCGCATTATACCGGACGCGTGACGGTTCCGGTCCTGTGGGACCGCGAGCGGAACGCCATAGTCAATAATGAATCCGCCGAAATCATCCGCATTCTGGACGCCTGGCCGGGCGCGCGCGGGCCGCTGTTGCGCCCGCCGGAGCTTGCGGCGGAAATCGACGCGCTGAACGACATGATCTATCCGGCCATCAACAACGGGGTCTATCGCGCCGGCTTCGCCACCAGCCAGGCGGCCTATGATGAGGCCTTCGATCAGCTGTTCGCGGCGCTCGATGCGCTGGAGCTTCGGTTGAAGGATCGGGCCTTTCTGCTGGGCGAAAAGCCGACCGAGGCCGACTGGCGCCTGTTCACGACGCTGATCCGCTTCGACGCGGTCTATGTCGGGCATTTCAAATGCAATCGGCGGCGCATCGCCGATTATCCCGAATTATGGGATTACACCCGGGCGCTTTACCAGGCTCCCGGAATCGCCGAAACCGTCCGCTTCGATCAGATCAAGACGCATTATTACGGCAGCCATCGGACGATCAACCCCACCGGGATCATCCCCAAAGGCCCTGATCTCGACCTTCTGGCGCCCACGCGCCGCACGGCCTGAGGCGCGCCTCAACAAAACGCGATCGGCAGATCCTTGTCCCAATAGGGCTCCTTGCCGATCGCTTTCGAGAGGTGCTCGACGAAGCTGCGCACCTTGAGAACGTCGACGCGCCCGGGCGGCATCACGGCGAACAGGCTCGGCTCGACGGCGCGCCATTCGAGCAGGACCGGGAGCAGGGCGCCGGACCGCAGCGCTTCATGGGCGATGAAGGTCGGAGCGAGCATGATTCCCAAACCGTCAACCGCCGCCTGCACGAGGACGTCGCCATTGTTGCTGTGCAGCCGGCCATTGACGCGAATGTCGGCATTCACGCCTTTCCGCACGAAGCTCCAGACATTCTGGCGCGCCAGATAATCATAGACGAGGCAATCGTGCCGGGTCAGATCCTGCGGCTGCTCCGGCTTGCCCCGCTTTTCGAGATAGAACGGCGAGGCGCACACGACCATCCGCGCCGGCGCGAGGCGTCGCGCCGTCAGGCTGGAATCGCCGAGATTGCGAATGCGGATCGCGACATCATAGCCCTCGTCGACAATATCGACGACGCGGTCGTCGAGCGTGAGTTCGACATTGACCTCGGGATGCTGGAGCAGAAAAGCGTCGATGATCGGGCCGAGATGCCGGATGCCGAAGGACATCGGCGCATTGACGCGCAAGGTTCCGCGCGGGATCGCCGTCGCCGAGCGGATATCCTGCTCCGCGCTTTCCAGCAGGCCGAACATGGTTTCGGCCGCCGCCAGCAATTTGCGCCCGGCCTCTGTCAGGCTCATCGACCGCGTCGTGCGGTTGATCAGCTTCACGCCCAGTTCGGCTTCGAGGTCGGCGATGCGCTTGCTCGCCATGGCGCGGGAGATGCCGAGTTTGTCCGAACCGCGCGCAAAACTGCTGAGCGTCGCGATGGCGATAAAGGTCCGGAGGGCGTCAAGGTCGCGGATCATGCTCGCCTGGCCAACTGTGCGGCGCAACGTCTCGGAAACCCTGTCGTCTTGATTTCCACTGATTGACCTGTCGCCGGCCCGGCGGTAGGGCGTGCAAGTTAATCCCACCTCGCGTTCGAACTCAACCAGATGCCGTTCGCCGGCGAACGAATGTGCGCCGAGCCGGGCGACAAAAATCTCGCGTCGATCGTTTTTTCAAGAGTGGAGGCCGGCCTGGAACATTTTTTTGCTGCCCTCGCCTTTATTGTCCGGCGGGGGCGCGCCTTTCAGCTGCGGGTAATCAGAACGCCGCTGGAGCCGTCGGTCCCGAGATGGAATGCTCCGCCGGCCAATGTCGAATCCTGGAAATCCAGCGTCGCCAACTGATGGGCGCTGTTCGTGATTTGGAGCAGCCCGCTCGGAGCGCTGTAGTTGAAGATCGCGCCGGCAAGCGAGAAATTGTGCAGGTCGATGGCGCTGCCGGGGCTGAAATTCTGCAGCAGATCGCCCTTGTAGGCGGCCGTGCCGACGCCCGTTCCGAACAGGGCGGCGTTGTCGATGACGAGTTCCCCGCTGTTCTGAAAATCGATCCGCGACGCCGAGCCCAGAGACTGCGCAATTTCGAGACTGTCTCCGGAACCCAGCAGGAAGCTCCCCGTGCTGCCGACGTCGACGGCGACCGACACGTCGAGCGAGCCGTCAATGGCGAGAACGCCATTGTCGATCACAACGGCGATCGAATTGCCCGCGCCATGGAGCGTCCAATAGGCGCCGGAATCGTCTTGCAATGATTGGAAGTTCTGGAACTGTGAGGTTCCAAGGCCGGCCAGGTCTCCCCAGCCATTGGTCAGTTCGAGGGTTCCGCCGCCGCCGCTGACGAGGCCGTTGAACACGGATTGGGGATCGTCAATGACGCAGTTGGCGGCATTATTCGACACGAAATCGATCGCATAGATCCCGCCGCTTATGGTCCCGGAATTGGTGACGGTTCCGCTTCCGCCGTTGATGAACACGCCGGCATATCCGCCGGAAATCACGCCGTCGCCCTGATTGACGACGCTGCCGCCCTTTTCGAGGTCGACGCCGCCGCCGGACGGCGCGCTCGCGGCGATCACGCCGTCATTGGTGATAGTTCCGGCGCCGCCCCCGACAAAAACGCCGGCAATCTGAGCGGAGATCGCGCCGCCATAGATGTTATTGACGACGCCGCCGGCGTTCAAACCGATCCCGTCAGCGCCCGTCAGTTGACCGCCGTTGCTGACGGTCGCCGGAACGCCTGAAGCGAAGACCGCATATCCGACGCCCGCAATTGTTCCGCCGCTGTTATTGGTCACGAGGCCGCCAGCGCCGACGGTGACGCCCGCGCTGCCGGCTGCGACGGCGGAGATCGCGCCGCTGTTCACGATATTGGCCGAAACATTCGTCAGGTTGACGGCGGTGTTCTGGCCCAGAATGGAAGCGCCATAAAGGTTCGTCACGACGCCGCCAGCGCCAAGCTGGACCGCTGTCAGGGCTGTCGCCGATATCAGGCCTTGATTGACGATCGTTCCCGCTGCGCCGAGGACGAAAATCCCATAGCTGGTTCCCGATATCGCGCCGCCCCATTTGTTGTTGACGCTGCCGCCCAGCTCAAGATCGGCGCCCGCGCCGCCCGCGGTCGATGTGACGATCAACCCTGAATTGGCGACGCTTCCTCCGTGGCTGAGGCTCACTCCGGCGGTTTGGCCGGTGATCGTCCCGTCCTGCTGGTTGGTGATGGTTCCTCCGGCGGCGATGAGAACGCCGTATTTCCGACCGGCAAGGTAGCCGTCATTGGCGATCGTCGCGGTCCCCCCGGCTACGAACACGGCGGCCGCATTCGCGCCGACGAGGCCCTTGATCGAGCCGCCCCAACGGTTGGTGAGGCTGCCTCCCGCCAGAAAGGCGACGCCATCGTCGATTGAGGCTGCAATGCTGCCGGTGTTGGTCACGGAGCCGGCGCCGCCGGCGTCAAAGAAAACGCCGTCCTCGCCGCCGGCGATCGCGCCGCTGTTGTTGACCGAGCCGCCGGCGGCGAACCCGACGCCGTAGCCGGTTCCCGAGGCTGTGATCGTTCCGGCGTTAGCGACAGAGCCTGCGGGTCCGTCGACGAAAACACCCGATATGGTCGCCAAGGGCCCTGAGACGCCCTTGCCGGTTATGCTGCCCCCATATCGGTTGCCGATTGTTCCTCCCGCGCCGAGACGGACGCCGCCACTGCCGGAGATCGCGCCGTAATTGACGATCGTGGCCTGTCCGAGCAGGAAAACGCCATATCCCGTTGCTGACGATATGGCGCCATAGGAATTCGTGATCGACCAATTGACGCCGGCTCCGCCATCGATGGCGTCGGCGCCCGGCGCGGTCGCCGCGACGCCGCCGCTAAACGTGATCGTGAGCGGGTTGTCGGTGGGGGCGAGCGTCAAGGTTCCTGAAAGGAGCGTGGTGATCGTGCGCGACATGGGTAGCCTCCTCGAGCCACGCGGCTTTGGCGGTCGGGCGGTCTTCGGGATCAATCGGTTTGTCCCCGCACGGCAATCTTCGCGGCGCCGCTTCGGGTCGTCAGATATCTGGAAAGAACGCTCTGAACATACCGCAAAAGTTAACCAGGAACGCGCAACCTTTGGGCGTAAGCCGTTCGCGACGGCTTCGCGCGCGCTCGATCATCGGCGCCAGGGCGCGATGCCCGGAGACGCGACCATCCAGGGCCTTATGCGGCGGGCGGGAATGGCCAGTTCGAAGTTCGAATTGGCGAGCGAAAAATTGATGTTGTAGAACGGGTCCGTTTCGAGCGTCCTGCCCCAGGTCCTCTGCATATAAAGGACTTCCCGACGGAAACGCGCGGCTTTTTCAGGTTGCAGATCAGTCCCCCGGGAAGGCGATTCGTGATGAAAGAGCAGCGCGAACGGCGTCCATGCATTGAGATAGCCCCGCGCCGCGACCTTCAGCGAGAAATCGACGTCGTTGAACGCGACGGTCAAATCCGCGGCGTTCAGGCCGCCCACTTCTTCATAGACGGCTTTTCGGACCACCAGACAGGCGCCCGTCACCGCCGAGACATTGGACGCCAGCTGAAGGCGCCCGAAATAGCCGGCGTCCTTCGCGCCTGATCCTGCATGGAAATGCGCGGCGACGCCGCCCACGCCCAGCACCACGCCGCCATGCTGCACGCTGCCGTCGGGATAGAGCAGCTTGGCCCCCACGACACCGTATTCAGGGCGCGAGGCCAGCGCCACCAT
Source organism: Rhodoblastus sp. 17X3 (assembly GCF_030056575.1). GTDB lineage: Bacteria > Pseudomonadota > Alphaproteobacteria > Rhizobiales > Beijerinckiaceae > Rhodoblastus. The sequence continues at coordinate 13,204 of NZ_JASHHX010000016.1, forward strand.
TTCGTCGAGCCAGTCGGAATCGATGACGTCGACGTCATTGTTGAGCAGGCCGATCAATTCGCCATGCGCGATGGCGACGGCCTTGTTGTTCATGTCCGAATAATTGAAGACGCCGCGATAGGGCATGACGCGCACGCGCGGATCCAGTGAAGCCTCCCGCAACAGTTCCCGCGTCTCGGGCTCGTCGCTGTCGTGATCGATGACGATGATTTCCAGATTGGGATAGGCCGTCCGGCGCATCAGTCCGTCGAGACAAGGACGCAGCAAGTCGGCCCGGTTGCGGGTCGGCACGATCAGCGAGACCAGCGGCGCCGGCGTGGGAACCATGCGCCGCACGCGCTCCCATTGCGGCAGGAACGGATGCGGCTCGATAATGGAATCGTCGCCCGTGGCGCGGAGATGATCGGACTTGGCGCGGCGCGCGGCGTCGACGCAGCGTTGCAGCTGGCTCTCCGAGAAGGACGATTTAACGGTCGAACTGCGCCAGTGATAGAGGATCGCCGGGATATGGCGGATCCGGTCGGGCAAGGTTTCGCGCGAAACGCGCAGGGCGAGATCATAGTCCTGGCTTCCCTCCAGCCCCAGGCGCAGGCCGCCGATATTCTCGACCAGGCTTCGCCGATAGACGCCGAGGTGGCTGACCATGTTGTGGCCGAGGAAAAGCTCGGGATTCCAGTCGGTCTTGAAATAGGGGTCGTGGCGGCGCCCGTTTTCGTCGACGCGATCCTCGTCGGAATAGATGAGATCGGCGTCCGGCGTCCGGTTCAATTCGACGACGACATGATAGAGCGCATGTTCGGCCAGCAGGTCGTCATGATCCATCAAGGCGATGAATTCGCCGCTGGCCACCCGGAGCGCGGAATTTGTCGCGGCTGAAATATGCCCGTTCACGTCGCGCTGCACCAACCTGATCCGGGCGTCGCGGGCGGCGTACTCGGCCAGGATCGCGGAGACATGGGGCGAAGGCGAGGCGTCGTCCGCGATGCACAGCTCCCAATGCGGGTAGAGTTGCGCGCGCACAGAGTCCAGCGCCTGCCGCAACAGCGCCGCCGGCGTTTCGTAAACCGGCATGATCACGGAAATCAAAGGCTGGTAGGTCAGCATTTCCAGGTGAGTCAGGATCCCCTGGCGATCGTCATCGTCGAGCGTGTCACATCGTGCGATCCAGTCCTGATAGGTGGCTTCGTCTTCCGGGGCGGGGCCCGTCGAGGGCCGGCGCTTTTGCGTCCGCGGACGCGGCATGTTTTCGAAGACGAGCGGCTCGATTCCCTCGAAACGGAACGCCATCGGCCGGCCTTCATATTTTCCGTAGCGCTCGAAATGAACCAGCGGATCGTAATGCGTTTCGACGACGTCGGGATTCGCTTCGAGATAGCCGGCGGCGGAAAAGACCGGGCCGGGATCGCGCCCTTCCTTGCGTCCGATCGTCAGGTAATGGACCGCCGGATCGACGCCCTCGCCAATGTCCTCGTATTTCCTCGCATACCAGCCGGGATCGAAGAAAATCGATTGCTGCAGATAGCGGAGCCGGCGGTGGAAGCGGCTGAACCGCTGGAAAAGTCCGATCCGGGGTTTGTTCGCGCTCAGGGCGGCGTGGCGCGTCGCCAGCGAGCCGACGGCGTCATGCAGATGGCGGCGCGTCGCGGTCAGTTCCGCCTTCAGGGCTTCGCTGTTTTTCCAGGCCTCGATCCGCGTTGCGATCAGCTCCGCGTGGACAAGCAGCCGATCGTCCTGCGGGGCGCGCGGGCTCCTTTCCAGCGCGATCGCCCACGGACGCAGGAAAGACGGGTCGAAACAGGCGACCGGGGCGAAGCCATGTTCCGCGAATGCGCGCAGCCAGTCGATCGGAGCCCGCAGCTTGTCTTGCGCCGGTCCGGCGAGATCGACCGGGGAGGCGGAAAACAGGACGCGCGTCGTCGCGGCGCAGATGTTGCGGATGGCGACGTCCGCATCGCCCTTGGGCAGATGGGTGAGAACCTCGATGCAGGCGATGAGATCGTAAGGACCGGCGATGGGATCGGTCAGCCTTCCCAGTCCGCGAAAGGCGCATTTGGGTTCCGGCGCCTGCGAAATCGCGGGCGCGGCGTCGACGCGAAAGCCGATCGCGCAGCCGGCGTCGAAAATACGCGGCGACGGCCAGGCCGAAATGACCTTCGCGGCAAGGTCGCTGAACGAGCCCCGATCCGGCTCTGCGCTGTGGCCGGCCGCCACGTATCCGCAAGCTGAATGATGCGCGTCATCGTGGATGGCGTGATGGATCTGTTGATATTGCTTTGAGGATAAATGCATCATCAGAATAACCATAGAATATGTTGCGCGCAGGTTCGGCCTAAAGGTGATCTCTATTAGGCCGTCTCAGTTTCATGGCGGCGGCGCCCGATCCGAGCGCGCTGAAAACGCGCCGACCCTTTGGCGTTGCAGACGATCTGACTGGGAGCTGGCTTTGACGACATGAGAGCTTCCAATCGGGCGGGGCTGGCCGCATTCCTGATTTTCTTATACGTGGGAAAAATACCCACGTCAAATGAATGTGTGATTGATTCCCACGGAATCGGTCTTTATGATTGCGCCATGTCCGAACCGTCCCCAGGCGCGCCGGGCGGGCCGCAGTTGCAGGGGCCCGTCGCGCGCCTTCTTCGGCCGCTGGTGCGGCTCCTGATCAAGAGCGGCGTGACCTTCCCGGCGCTGTGCGAACTTCTGCGCGAGCTTTATGTGAATGTCGCGGAACATGATTTCGCGCTTCCCGACAAAAGCCAGACGGACAGCCGCGTCAGCCTGCTGACGGGGATCCATCGCAAGGAGGTGCGGCGGCTGCGCGGCGCCGGGGCCCCGGTCAATGTCGTTCCGACGTCTCTTTCCCGCGCCAGCCAGATTCTGGCGCGTTGGCTCGGCGCGGCCGAATTCACCGATGAAGCGGGCCGGCCCCTGCCGCTGGCGCGCAACGCCCGGGAGGGCGAGGCTTCTTTCGATGAGCTGGTCGCCTCGGTCACGCGTGACCTGCGCGCGCGCGCCGTTCTCGACGAATGGCTCGACCGGGGCCTGGTGCGGATCGACGATGAAGATCGCGTCGTCCTGATCGAGCGGGCCTTGCTGCCTGGCAAGGACGATGAGCAGCTGCTCTATTATTTCGGCCGCAACCTGCATGACCACATGGCCGCGGCCGTCGCCAATGTTTCGGGCGACGGACCGCGCTTTTTCGAGCGCGCCGTTCATTACGACCAGCTTTCGGCGGCCGCAGTGCAGAAGCTCGAAGCTTTGTCGCGCGACCTTGCGACCCATGCGCTTCTGGCGGCGAACCGCGAGGCGCTGGCGATCTGCGATTCCGATCCCGGCGGCCCGCATCGCTGGAATTTCGGGCTTTATATTTTCACGGACGAGAATGAGGCTCCGCCGAGCCCGCCGAGCCCGCCGAGCCCGCCGAGCCCGCCGAGCCCGCCGAGCAGGCCGGAAGGCAAGACATGAGCGGCGCATCCTTGACGCGCCGCGCGCTGTTGTCCTCGATCGCCAGCACGCTCATCGCCCTTTCGCGGGCGGGCGCCGCGGAGAACGCGCCCCGCGATCGCGGCATCGGCGGCACCGGCGCCGCGCCCGATCCCGGCGAGGGCGACCGGGGCATCGGCGGCACGGGCGTCATCGGCACGATCCGGCGGTTCGGCAGCATTTACGTCAATGGTTTGCGCATCTCCTATCCGCCTGACGCGCCGGTTGAGGTCGATGGGGAGCTCAAGACCGTCCAAAGCCTGCGCATCGGCCAGGTCGTTCAGGTCATCGCCGCCAAAACCGGCAAGGGCCTGTCGACGCGAAGGATCGTCGTGGCGAGCGAAGTCGTTGGACCGGTCGAGCGCGTCGCCAGCGACGGCATGACCGTGCTGGGCCAGAATGTGTCGATGAACCGGGTCGATCTGCGCGGCTGGCGCCCGGGCGAGTGGGTCGCCGTGAGCGGCCTGCGTCAGGCCGACGGGACGATCATGGCGAGCCTCATCCAGCGTAGCGACGCGGCTTTGATGCGCGTCGCCGGGCCTGTGCGTCTTGGCCCTCAGGGCGAGGCGATGATCGGCGGTCTGCAAATCGCGGGGCTGGAGCCGGCCCTCGCCGGCCGCCGCATTTCTGTCGCCGGCGCCTTTGTCGACCGGACCTTCACCGCACAGACCACGACAGAGCCTTATCGCGCCCTCTTGAACGCCGTCCAGCGCGTGTCCATCGAATCCTATTTTTCGCGGGATGGGTCGCGGCTTGAACTGGGGTCCGGCCTTGTCGTCGAAGGCGACAAGCGGGCGGGGGGCCGGTCCGGCCTCGGCGTCGTGACCGTCCGTGTCGAACCCAATGGCGTGTTGCGCGCGGAGCGCCTCGCGCCCGCGTCGGAACGCGGCCCGAATGGGGGATTTGGGCCGGGTGGCCATGGTCCGGGGCCAGATGGCGGACGAGGCGGCTCGCTGGGGACGCCTCCCGGAGCGCCGGGCGGCATGCAAGGGCCGGGTCGCATGGGCGGCCAGCCGGCGGGCGGCGGGGGACCGTTCGGCGGACCTCCCGCCAGTCCCGCCGCCAATCCATTGCAAGGTCGTCCGGGCGGCGGCGGCTATTACGGCGGCGCGCCCGTCCCCGCGCCAGATAATTTTGGCGGGGCGGGCAATTTCTCCTCGCCGGGCGGCGCGCCCATGCCTTCTCCCGGCGGTTTGGGCGGCCCGGGCGGCTTCCCTTCGCCGGGCGGTTCCGGCGGATTTGGCGGTCCCGCCGCTCCCGGCGGGTCTGCGGTCCCCGGCGGATTCGGGGGCGGCGGCGCGGGCGGCCCTGGCGGTTTCGGCGGTCCCATGGGGCCAGGCGGGCCGCCAAGGCGGTGACGCTCCACGTTGCCCTGTGTTTTCGCGGGGCCTATCCTGACCGCGATGTCAATGCGTGGGCGGCGAGGCGTTGGACCGTGAGCGAGGCGAATCCAAAAACGCTCCATATTTTCGTCGAGGGCCGGGTGCAGGGCGTCGGCTATCGCGAATTTGTGCGCCGCGCCGCGTTGCGGCATGGCCTTTCCGGCTGGGTGCGCAATCGCTCCAATGGCGCCGTCGAGGCCCGGGCCAGCGGCGCGGCCGACGCGCTTGACGCTCTGGTGGAGGAGCTGCGCATGGGCCCGCCAAGTGCGGCCGTGACCGGGCTGCAGGCCATTGACGACTGCGATCCGCCGGAAAAAGCCGGCTTCGTCATCGTCCCCACGCTTTGAATGCTTCGATCCGGCTGACGTTTTTTTACGTAGAACCGTAACGAAGGGGCGCGCCGCACGTATCTCGCTTGAACGGAAAATTCGGCGATCTGGAGATCGATCATGCTGACACGCCGCACGACTCTTGGCTTTTTCGCTGGCGCGGCTCTCGCCGCCTCCGGCGGCGCCCGCGCCGCCGAGGACAAGCTGGAGCGCAGCGACGCCGAATGGCGCAAGCTGCTGACGCCCGATCAATATGCGGTGCTGCGCAAGGAGGGCACCGAGAGGGCCTTCACCAGCCCGCTGCTGCATGAGGAGCGCAAGGGCGTCTTCACCTGCGCCGGCTGCGACCTCGACCTGTTCTCGTCCACGACGAAATTCGACAGCGGCACTGGCTGGCCGAGCTTCTGGGCGCCGCTCGACAAGGCGGTGAACGAAAAGGAAGACCGGTCCTACGGCATGGTGCGAACAGCGGTGGCCTGCCGCCGCTGCGACGGCCATCTCGGCCATGTGTTCAACGACGGGCCCAAGCCCACGGGCCTGCGCTATTGCATGAATGGCGTGGCGTTGAAGTTCAAGACGGCCTGACCATAGGAACTTTCTCGTCATGCTTCTGTTTGTTCTCGCTTTTCTCGGCGGCGCCCTGACCATCGCCAGCCCCTGCATCCTGCCGGTCCTGCCCTTCGTCTTCGCCGGCGCGGGCCAATCCTTCCGCCGGCGCGGTCTGCCCATGCTGCTTGGCATGGCGGCGACTTTCGCGCTGGTCGCCACGCTCGCCGCCTTTGGCGGCGGCTGGGCGGCGCACGCCAATTCCTATGGCCGCGCCTTGGCCCTCGCTCTGCTGGCCGTGTTCGGTCTGGCGCTGGTCTGGCCTGGCCTGGCCGAGCGCCTGTCCGCGCCCTTGGTCGCCTTGGGCGGTCGCCTGTCGCAACAGGCCGATGGGGAAGAGGGCAAGGGCGGCGTCGGCGCGGCGCTGCTGCTGGGCGTGGCCACCGGCCTGCTCTGGGCGCCCTGCGCCGGGCCGATTCTGGGGATCATCCTGACCGGCGCCGCGCTGCAGGGCGCGACCATCGGCACGACCCTCCTGCTGCTCGCCTATGGCCTCGGCGCGGCGACCTCGCTGGCGCTTGCCTTGCTGGTCGGCGGCCGGGTCTTCGCCGCGATGAAGCGCTCGCTTGGGCTTGGCGAATGGGCGCGGCGCGCCTTCGGCCTTGCGGTTCTCGCGGCGGTCGCGGCCATTGCGCTCGGCGCCGACACCGGCTTCCTCGCCCGCCTGTCGCTGGCCAACACCAGCAGCTGGGAAGAGGCGCTGCTGACGAAATTCGGCGCTTCGCCCTCGAATGCGGCTGCGGGCGCCGCCTCCGTCGTGATGACGCCCGCCGAGGGCGCGATGATGATGGGCGGCGGCCCCAATATGATGATGGCGCCGGCGGCGTCCGGCGATGCGGCGAAGGGCGCAGCCCCGGCCGCCGGCTTGCCCATCGAGGGCCGGGCGCCGTCGCTCGCAGGGGCGGTGGAATGGCTGAACTCCCCGCCGCTTACGGTCGAAGGGCTGAAGGGCAAGGTCGTTCTGGTCGATTTCTGGACCTATTCCTGCATTAACTGCCTGCGCGCTCTGCCCTATGTTCGCGCCTGGTCGGAGAAATATCGCGATCAGGGCCTTGTCGTGATCGGCGTCCATGCGCCGGAATTCGCCTTCGAGAAGGACCCGGCCAATGTGAAGCGCGCCGTCGCGGATCTGGGCCTGACTTATCCGGTGGCGATCGACAATGATTATGCGATCTGGCGCGCCTTCAACAATCATTACTGGCCGGCGCATTATTTCATCGATGCGCAGGGCCGTATCCGCCACCATCATTTTGGCGAGGGCGATTACGCGGGATCGGAAAAAATCATCCAGCAATTGCTGGCGGAAGCGGGCGCGACCGCTGCGCCGGCCGGGATCGTCAAGGTCGCTGCGACCGGCGCTCAGGCCCCGCCCGACATGGCCGAGGTTCTCTCGCCGGAGACCTATCTCGGCTTCGCCCGCGCCGAGAACTTCGCTTCGCCGGGCGGCGCCGCGCAAAATCAGGCCCATGTCTATGCCGGGGCGGATCTGCGCCTGAACGAATGGAGCCTCTCCGGCGACTGGACCATCGGCGAGGAGCGCGCCGACCTCAATCGCGCGGGCGGCGCGATCGCCTTCCGCTTTCATGCGAGGGACCTGCACCTCGTGCTCGGCGCGGGCGCCGACGGCAAGCCGGCGCGGTTCCGGGTGAAGATCGACGGGGCGGCGCCGGGCGACAGCGCCGGCGCCGATATCGACGCCCAGGGCGAGGGCGTTGTGAGCGGCGAGCGGCTCTATCAGCTCGTGCGGCAGAAAGGCGCGGTCCGCGACCGCCTGTTCGAGATCGAATTCCTCGATCCCGGCGTGCGCGCCTACGCCTTTACCTTCGGTTGAATGGGAGAATGTCCATGACACGCATTGTCGTTCTGAAGCGATCGCTGGGAATCGCCGCGATTGCGGCGGCGCTTGCCGCCGGCTCCTTCGCTCTCGGAGCGCGGGCGGAGGAAGCGCCGCGCGTCATTCCGGCGCCGGTTCTGGATGAGCCGGCAGGCCAGCGCGGCGCCGAAACCATCGTGCTCGCGGGCGGATGTTTCTGGGGCGTGCAGGGCGTGTTCCAGCATGTGAAAGGCGTGACGCGCGCCGTCTCGGGCTATGCGGGCGGCGAGGCGGCGACGGCCCATTACGAGATCACGGGGCGCGGCGACACCGGCCATGCCGAATCCGTGCAGGTCACCTTCGACCCGGCGGAAATCAGCCTCGGGCGCATTTTGCAAATCTATTTCTCGGTCGCGCATGATCCGACCCAACTCAATCGTCAGGGGCCTGACAGCGGGACACAATATCGCTCGGCGATCTTCCCGGCGAGCGACGAGCAGGCGAAGATCGCCCGCGCCTATATGGCGCAGCTCAATCAGGCGCGGGTCTATCAGGCGGCGATCGTGACGAAGATCGAACCGGGGCGGACCTTCTATCCGGCCGAGGCCTATCATCAGGACTTTCTGGCCCGCAACCCGACCTATCCCTATATCCGCATCAACGACCTGCCAAAGATCGCCGCGCTGAAACAACTCTATCCGGGCGTCTATCGCGAGGCGCCGGTCCTCGTTGGCGACGCCATGCGTTAGAACGTCATGCGCAGGCCGGCATAGACCGAGAGGGGCTGGGCGGGCGCGACGGTTTCCGGATTGGTGAAGGCCTGGAACAGCTGGTCCGTCTGGAAATAGCCGCCGAAGGTGTAGTAGCGGTGGTTGAAAAGATTGTTGGCGATGGCGAAGGCTTCGATATTGCGCGTGATCTTGTAGGCGCCGTTGAGCGAAACCGTGGCGTAGCCCGGCAGCATGGGCTGCTGGTTGGAGGCGTCGCCGGCAAAGCGTTGCGGGCCGGTGATCAGGATGTCGGCGCCGACGCGGGCTTGCGCGTTGATGTCCCAGTCGAGACTGACCTTGCCGCGCTGGCGCGGGACCATCGGAAGCTGGTCGCCCGGAACGACGAAAATATTGCCATTGGCGTCGGCCGAGGGGCTGTTCGAGCCGAGCGTCAGATAATTGCGGAAGGTCGCGTCGATATAGGCGTAACTGGCGCGGACCGTGAAGGGCCCCTTGCGGTAATTGAGCTGGGCCTCCACGCCCTGGCGCAAGGTGTCGCCGACATTGGCGAAATAGCCGAAGCCCTGCTGGGTGGGAGATGGAACATTCAGGATGTCGTTGGTGCTGAGCGTGCGATAGACGCCCGCTTTCCAGCCGACCGCGCCCCAGTCGTTGGCGAGGACCTGCTGGCCGCGAAAGCCCGCTTCGAAGGTCTGCGCGACAACCTGCTGCAGCGGCGGATCGGAGACGAGGAACGCCCCCATGATGCATGGCTTTTGCGGATTCGCGCAGCCGAGTTCGAGCGGCGTCGGCGCGCGATTGGATTCGGCATAGGAGCCATAGACGAGCAGGTCGGGCGTGAGCTTGTAGGTCAGGCCGACGACCGGATTGACATGATTGTATTGGTTCTCGCCATTGACGTCGCCGCCGAGCTGGTCGACCAGCGAGATCGACGCCAGGTTGAAGCGCGCGCCGGCGGAGAGCGTGAGCTTGTCGGTGAGGTCGATTGCGTCGAGGATGTTGAGGCCGAAATAGCGGTTGATCGAATTGACGCTGACCGGGCCGATGGCGACCGGATCGCCCGAGGGGCCGAGATAGGTCCCTGAGCCGATGACGACATAATTGGGCGCGACCACGCCAAGCTCGGCGGTCGCATTGTAATTGGTCGTTCCGTAATCGAAACTCGCGCCGAAAGTGGCGTGGTTCTTGAAGCCGAACAAGGTTCCGCTGTTGGACAGCTGCGCGCTTGCCCCCGCGCTGGTGGTGAGGATGCTGGAGCGGTCGATCTCGCCGAGCGCGGCGTTCGACGGGAAGGGGTTGTTTAGCTGTTGCCCATTCAGTCCGTTGGCCGGCGTTGACGTGTCGTTATAGCAGAGCAGCGTCGGGTCGTCGCAGGGCTGCGTATTGGTCGGGTTGCCGTCGACCATGTGCTGGATGTAGCGCCGCACATAGGCGTTGGTGTTGAGGCTCCAGGTCGGAGAAAAGGCGAAATTGCCCGACAGCGCGATCTGGCCCATCTGGGTATGCGAGGTCTGCGGCGTCGTATAGACCCCGCCCCAGTCCTGATCGAGCAGCTGGATCGGCGCCGGACCGCTCGCGCCGAACAGATTGTCGGCGAGGCCCGCATTCAGGTGATATTCGTTGCCGTTGGCGCGATAGCCGAGATCGCCGTAGAAACGGCGGATGGTGGAGGCGCCGAATTGCCGGAATCCGCCGTCCTGCACGCCCTCGAGCGCGCCATAAAAGGCGAAATCGCCAACCTGCTTGCCGTAATCCAACGCGCCCTGGATGCGGCCATAGGAGCCGCCCGAGACTTCGAGCCGGCCGCCCTGGGTGTTGAAGCCGTCCCTCATCCTGATGTTGACGGCGCCGCCGAGCGCGTTAAGGCCGAACACCGGATTGTTGGAGATCATGTCCATCGACAGGATGGCGAAGGTCGGGATCATGTCCCAGTGCATCGTGTCGCCGAAGGCCTCGTTCACGCGCACGCCGTTCTGATAGACCGCGAGGCCTTGCGGCGTCCCTTGAACCGGCGAGGAGACGAAGCCGCGGAAGACCACGTCGGGCGACAGCATATTGCCCGTGGTCCCCTGGATGTCGACGCCGGGCACCAGGCGCTGGAGCGTGTCCGCCGCCGCCGGCGAACCGGTCCGCGCGATTTCCTTGGCGTCGATGCGGGTGTTGTTGGAGGGCGTGAGGTCCTGGGTGAAATTGATCGGCGCGCCGGCGATTCCAGCGTCGGCCGCCGGGATCGCGACAGGCGGCGCCGAGGTCGGCGCATCGGTGGTGACGTCGATGTCGGGCAGGGGCTGGCCGCTTTGCGCAAAGGCGAAGGCCGGGGCGCCGAGGATGGCGACCGTGGCCAACAAGGATGCACGAAGACGGTTCATGTTCACTCCCCACAAAATCGTTGGCGGGCCCCCCGCTTGGCGACAGGCCGGTGTCGCCGCGTCCGGCGCGGCGAGGACTCAATTTGGCGCTTTTTTCGCCTTAATTGGAAAACTAATACAAATTTTCGTGATCGCAAAGATATGGCGCCGAGGAAAGGGTCCTGTTCGGCCGGGAAAAAATCCCGATTGGTTTCGGGAACAGGGTTGGTCAAATATTTCGCGGCGCGGCTGACGGCGTTGCTTCAGATCAACTGGCGTTTTGCTCGGACATGTTCTGGGAGCGCGAAGGAATCGCCGCCTCGATCAGGCCGCCGCCGCCGGGGGCCATTCCAAAGGACAGCCGGCCGCCGAGGCCGCGCACCCGCTCGCGCATGCCGGCGAGCCCTAGTCCCGCGGGCTGTTGCGGTGCGATCCCGACGCCATCGTCCTGAACGCGAAGGCGGATTTCCGGCGGCGTCGCGACCCGCGACAGCACCACGGAGGCGTGGGTCGCCCTGGAATGGCGGAAAATATTGGTCAGGGCTTCCTGCACCAGCCGATAGAGCGCGAGGCTCTCCTTTTCGTCGGGCAGGTCGAACGCCTCCGGCAGGCAGAGTTCGACATCGACGCCCGGCTCCGTCTCGCGCCATCCCTCGACGAGGATTTTCAAAGCTTCGCACAGGCCCAGTTCGTCGAGCGCGGGCGGGCGCAACTGCCGCAGGATTCGCTTGTTGTGCCCCTGCAGGGCCTCGATCTGCTCGCGGATGGCGGCGACGCGGCGCTGGAGCGGCTCCAGCCCCGCCTCCCGCACCCCGGCTTCGAGCACAGTCGCATTGGCGCGCAAGGCGAAGAGATAGGGCCCAATCTCGTCGTGCAATTCATGCGCGATCTTCTTGCGCTCCTCCTCCTGCACGTCCATCAGGCGCTGAATCAGGGCGCGATTGGCGCCCGATAGATCCTGCAGCGCTTCGGCGAGAGCGTTGATCTTGGCGCAGAGATCGACGAATTCCGGGGAGCCGGCGGCTTGCGCGCGAATCTCGTAATCGCCCTGGCTCAGGCGCCCGAGGGCGGCGGAATAGGTATCGAGCGGCCGCAGGGTGCGGGCGAGAATAAGGCTCGCGCCCAAAAGGGCGGCGAGCGCGATGGCGCCGCCGGTGAGCGCGAGATTGCGGACATCCTGCCAGACCTCGTTGACCTCGTCGGAGGGATCGCTCGCGATGACGATATCGCCATATTTGCGGCCGTCGATGGTCGCGGGCAAGATCGTCATCTGGTTGCGGGCGCGAATGAGATTGGAAAACCAGACCGGGGACTGGCGGCGCGATTCATCGGGGACCATGACCGCCGCCATGGCGTCGGCGGGATCGCGGACGAGGGCGATGCGGATATGGCGCAGCGAATCGAGGCTGCGCGCGAGTTGACGCAGGGCGTCTTCCGGATCGGCCGCGCCGTGGAAATTGACGAGAGCCGCCTCGACGAAGTCGCGCGTCACCCGGGTCATGGCCTCGCCCTCGGCCTGCACGCGGGCGCGCGCGTTCAGCGCCATGCGGCCGATATCGGCGGCGAGGCCGAGAAAGAGCAGCAGGCCGAAGAGCAGATCGATGCGGACCTTGAGCGACATGGAGCAACCGTCAGGCGGGGGCGGGGAGGGCGATGGTCGGGTTCGGCTGCTGGCAATGTCAAGGGCGGGGGCAGCCGCTTGCAATGCGGCTTGGCGCAACGCATGTTTGACGCAAACTAATCGAGGAGGCGCAGGGTGCGGGTTCTGATCGTCGACGATCATCCGGTGGTTGTCTCGGGCTGCAAGGCGCTGCTCGCCGCCGAGCCGGACATTGAGGTTTTCGACGCGCCCGACGCGGAGACCGGGCTGGCCGCCTATATGGCGAAGACGCCGGATGTCGCGGTGATCGACATCAATCTTCCAGGCCTGTCAGGTTTCGAACTAGCTACGCGCATCCTGACGCAGGACCCGGCCGCGCGCATCGTCATCTTCAGCATGAACGACGATCCGGCCTTCGCCGCCCGCGCCATTTCAACCGGCGCGAAGGGCTATCTCGCAAAGAATGACGACCCCTCGCTCTTTGTCGCCGCCCTGCGACAGGTCTGCGCGGGTGGAACCTATCTGCCCGGCGCGCTCGCGCAGAAAATGGCCTTCGCCAAATTCGACAATCGCCTCGCGCAACTCTCGCAGCGCGAGATGGAGATCGTCCGCCTGCTCGCGGCGGGTCAATCGATGGGCGCCATCGCCGACAAGCTCGGCGTGTCCTACAAGACCATCGCCAATAATTGCACGTCGTTGAAGCTCAAGCTCGGCGCGCGGACATCGATGGACCTGATGCGTGTGGCGCTGGAGGCGCAGGGGCAATAACAGGCGTCGTGGCGGAATGCTGAACGGCGGCCGTTTGCCGTTTCGCCTTCTCGCGATTACCGTTGAGGCCTTGTTTCGATGATATTGGAGACTTCCGATGTTTGATCGTCGTTTCATTTTGGCCGCCGCCACCGCGTTTTGCGCCAGCCCAGCGATGGCCGGCGTTCCGAAGGCGCTCGATCCCGACGCCGACGGGACGATCGATCTCGCCGAGGCGAAGAAAGCCGCGGGCGCCTTGTTCGACAGGCTCGACAAGGATCACGAAGGCACGCTCGACATCAAGGAACTGCGCGGAAGGGTGAGTAAGGCCGATCTCGAAGGGGCCGACCCGGACATGGACACGACCTTGACGAAGGACGAATATCTCGCTCTGGTCGAAAAGCGGTTCAAGGCGGCGGACCCGGACAATGAGGGGACGCTGGACGCCAGGGAGTTGCACAGCAAGGCGGGCAAGGCGCTGCTGAAGCTGCTGAAATGAAAAAAGAGCGATTTTCCGGCGCGAATGGCGGAAGATCGCTCTCAAGTTTCGGAGTTGCTAACGCAGGCAGGCCTCCAATGGATTTTCCTCGGCGCTGGCGATTTCTCCCGCTTCCAGCTTCAGGCCGGGGACGCGGCAGGTGCGTCCATTCCTGAAATTTTATGCGCTGGGAGGCCAGCGCCGCGCCACTCGTCTTGCCATGCGCGCTTGCACGCGCGTTCCCCAGACGATCGAATTCCTGAAATGGCCGCGACGGACATGAACTGTGGGAGGCGAAAGGCGATGATGAGGCGCTTTTCGTCGTCCGCCGCGACCTGATGCTTTACTAGCACTCGCGCTCAATGCGAAAAACTTCAAAGAATCCCGGGCCTTGATGGCCTTATTCACCGCTGGTTCGGGAATTTGTCCCAAAGCCCTGCGCGCCGCGTCATTTTCACAAAGCGGTTTCGCAAAAGCCGCCGATAGGCTATTCGCCCTCGACGGGTGCGGCGGATCGCATATTCGAGGACCGGGTTTTGGACGAGATCGAAGTCATCATCCCCAATTTGAGCTTGCGCTATTCCGGCGGCACAGCGGTCAACCGCACGATCGCGCCGCTGATCGCCAGCAAGCTCGACGCCGCCTGGTTCGGACCCGACGCGCCGGGGGGAATTGCGCAATTATCCGTGCTCGAATTGCTGCGCCTGCGTTTCCAGCCGCCGAAGCGTCACAAGGTCCGCATCTGGCACGCCCGCCGCAATGTCGAAATGCTCGTCGGGCTGGTGCTGAAATGGCTCGGCTGGCGCTTCTCCGTGATCTTCAATTCGGCCGGCCAGCGCCGCCACTCGGCCTATACTCGCTTTCTCATTTCGCAGATGGACGAGATCATCGCCACCAGCGAAATCTCGGCGTCTTTTCTGGAGCGTCCCGCGAAAGTCATCCATCACGGCATCGATCTGGAAAGCTACAAGCCGCCGGAAGACCGCGAGGCCGCCTTCGCCGCGACCGGGCTGCCCGGAAAATACGGCATCGGCGTCTTCGGCCGCGTACGCAAGCAGAAGGGCATCGATCTTTTCGTCGCCTCCATGCTGAGGCTTCTGCCCAAATATCCGGATTTCACCGCCGTCATCATCGGCCTGATCACCCCGGATAATGCGGGTTTCGTGGACAAGCTCAAGGCGGATATCGCTGGGGCGGGCCTGAGCGAGCGCATCCGCTTTCTGGGCGAACTGCCCATCGACGACGTTCCCGCCTGGTACAAGCGCATCTCGATCTATGTCTTCGCCTCGCGCGTCGAAGGCTTCGGCCTGACCATGCTGGAGGCAATGGCGGCGGGCAATGCGGTGGTTGCGACCCGCGCGGGCGCGGCGGAGCTGGTGATCGAGGATGGCGTGACGGGCGTGCTGGCGCCCACGGGCGACGTCGAGGCGCTGACCGGATCGATCGAACCGTTGATGCGCGCGCCGGAACAGATCGTCGGCATTGGCGCGCGGGCGCGGGCGCGCGTCATGGACGCCTTCAACCGCGACCGCGAGGTCGACGAGATCATCGGCGTCTATGACAAGATCTGGACGAAAGCCTGAGCCCGGAAAGGTTCAGGCGTAGGGCTGCTCCGGAGTTTTGCCGAACAGGCGCTTGACCGCCGCCGACAGATGATGGCGCAGCATGGCGATGCGGCGGTCGCCTTCCGAAGTGACCCAATTGAACTGGATCACGCGGCGCTCGCCTGAATAGGGCTCGTGGCCGTGCCAGGAATTGTCGGAGCGTTTGAACGCCAGCAGCGTCCCGGCGGCGGGCGGCACTTCCATGATCGGATCGTCGAGCCCGGCGTTGGATTTCAGCAGCCGCAGGCGTCCGCCCGCATGTTCCCACTCGGGGTTCATATAGATCAGGATCGTGAGGATCTTGCTCTTGGTGTCGGTGTGGATGCGGCCGTCGCGGGGGCTGCAGCGGCCGCGCACCGTGATCGTATGCGGACGTCCGGCGAGGTCGACGCCGAATTTCTCCGCGAAGGCGGCGCGGAAGTCATCGCTCGCCAGTTCGTCGAGAAAGGTCTGGAAGGCCGGGCCAAAGGACAGCTGCGCTGCGGGATAGCTGCCGCTCTCGCTGATCTTCGGATAGTCGCGGTTGATCTCCGCGCAGGCCTCGGCGCTGAGAAAGCCCGGAACCGTCAGGAATTCGAAGGGCGCCCGGGTCAGGGGCGTCGCCTTGAAGGCGTCCAGATCCATAAAGCGCAAGGTCATCGAGCCGGCTCCCGCTGCGGCGGCGACCGTCGTCAAAACGGCCGCGCGGAGGATCGGGTTTATAAGCGTGGGTCCGGCGCCTGTCAAAATGGCTTAGCCGCCGCGCATTTTACCGTTCCATGATCTCCGTCACCAGCGCGTCGAGCTGCGGCGCGATTTCGGCCGCCCGCCCATGTATGACATGGTCGAAATCCTCGTCGCGCGGCGTTTCGGCGGATTCGAGATTGGACAGGATCGTGGTCGCGGGGCAGCGGCGGGCGATCTGGCCGATCGGCAGCACAAGGCCCGAGGTGCCGATGGCCACCAGCACATCGTCCTCGGTCAGGCTTTCGAGGCTTTTCCACATTTGCGCATATCGCGGCGCCGGCTCGTTGAAGAAGACCACATTGGGCTTCACGCTTTCCATCCGGCCGCATTTCGGACAGCGGTCGGTCGCGGGGTCGAAACGGCGATAGCCGAACAGCCATTGTGCGCCGCATGAGACGCAGCGCATGGCCGAGAGGAAACCATGGACATGCATGACGTAACGCGCGCCGGCCCGCTCGAACAGGTCGTCGACGTTCTGCGTGATGAGTTCGGCGTTGTAGCGCTTCTCCCAATCCACAGTGAGGAAATGGGCCTTGTTGGGCGCGACATGGGCGAGTTCCTCGCGCCGGCGCGAATAGAATTCATGGACCAGCTCGAAATTTTCTTCCCAGCAGTCGAAATTGCAGACGACCTCAGGGTCATATTGCGCCCACAGGCTTTCGCCGCCGGAGGTGCGAAAGGTGTCGAGGCCCGAATCGGCGGAAATGCCGCTGCCGGTGAAGACGATAAGGCGGCGCTGAGGCTCGGGGGTCATGGAGGCTCGGGGGTCATGGCGGCCCGTCGTGCGAAGTGAAGCTTCAGTTAATCACGGAGCGGCAAAAGCGGCAAACCATAGGTCGCGCAATTGTCATGCGACCGGGGCCCGACTATCGTTCTCCCGCGCGGGCTCTTCTCCTCCGCGCTCTCGGTTTCTCAGGGGGCTCCGCTTGCCCGGCTTGTTTTCCGGACTTGTCGCGTTCGCGGCCTATTTCGTCGGCGCGATCGGCTATTGCATCGTCTTCGGCCTGATCTACACGCGGCTGACGGCCCATGACGAATTCGACCTGATCGTGCGCCAGCACAATGCCTCCGCGGGCCTCGCCTTCGGCGGCGCGCTGATCGGCTTCGCGCTCGCGCTCGCGGGGGCGGTCCACAACACCCGGAGCGCGCTTGAATTCATGGTCTGGGGCCTTGTCGCCATGCTCAGCCAGTTCCTGGCCTATGGCGTGGCGCGGCTGCTCCATCCGGGCCTGTCGAACGCCATAGCGCAGAACGCCCTGGCCTCCGCCTATTGGGTCGCCTCGGTCTCGATCGCGTCGGGGCTGCTCGCCGCCGCCTGCATGAGCCCCTGAGCCGATGCCCCGCCCGACCAAGCCGTTCGGACGGCGGAACCCGCCGCAAAAGATCACCCCGCCGCCGATCGTCTATCACGCGCCGCAGGGCCTTGGCGGCGAACCGCCGCAAGACCGTCGCCGGCTGCGCTCGCTCGCGATCATCCTCGGCGTCTGCGGCATGGGCGCCATCGGCGGCCTCGCGCTCCATCAGGCCCTGAACAAGGACAATTGCCGGAACGCCGATCCCAATGACCCCAATTCGCCCGCCTGCCATGCCAGCGGCGGACATGCCAGCAGCGGACATGGCGGCGGCGGGCGCAGCGGGAGCGGCGGACATTGGTATGGTTCGAGCGGCTCAAGCGGCTCCAGCGGGTCCGGCGAACATGCGGCCTCTTTCGGCGGCTTCGGCGCGACCGGCGAGAGCGGCGCGCATTCCGGCGGCTTCGGCGGCTTTCACGGCGGGGGCGGAGAATGAGGCGCGAGGCCTCGGTCCCGCGCGCGGATTTCGCGGAACAGGCGGCGAAAATCGGCTTCGCCTTCGCCCATATCGACGGCGAAGCCTATTGGGACGAATCCGTCCGCTATGTTTTCTCGCGACGCGAGATCGAGGACGATCTCGAAGCTGCGACCGGCGAGCTTGCGGCGCTTTGCCACGAACTGGTCCGCCGGATTGTCGTCACCGAGCGAATGATGGCGCGGCTTGGCGTGCCGGACCATGCGCGCGACGTCATCGCCGAAAGCTGGAGCCGCCGCGACCCTGCGCTCTACGGACGGTTCGATTTCGCCTATGACGGCAAGGCCCCGCCGAAACTGCTGGAATATAATGCCGACACGCCGACCAGCCTGTTCGAATCGTCGGTCGTGCAATGGTTCTGGCTGGAGCAGATGATCGCCTCCGGGCAGTTGCCGCCGGGCGCAGACCAGTTCAATTCCCTGCATGAAAAGCTGGTCGCGCGCTGGGGCCGGATCGGCGCCGGGCGTTTCCTCCATCTTGCCTGCCTGCGCGACAGCGTGGAGGATTCCGGCACGACGGCCTATGTCGAGGAATGCGCCCGGCAGGCGGGCTTGCAGACCAGCCTGATCGACATGGGCGACATCGGCCTCGCGCCGGGTCGCGGCTTCATCGACCGCTCGGGCCGCGACATCGCCTTGATGTTCAAGCTCTATCCGTGGGAATGGATGTTCGGCGAGGCCTTCGGGAAGGCGCCGGAGCTGCGCGCGGCGCGGTTCGTTGAACCGGCGTGGAAAATGCTGTTGTCCAGCAAGGGAATGCTGGCGTTGCTCTGGGAGATCGCGCCGGGCCATCCCAATCTGTTGCCGTGCTTTTTCGAGGACGATCCGCGCGCCGCGGAACTGGGAACGCGCTTCGCGCGCAAGCCGCTGTTTTCCCGCGAGGGCGGCAATGTCGAATTGCATGACGGCGACCGCGTCGTCGCAGGTCCGGACCTCGCCTATGGCGGGCGATTCGTGCGGCAGGCGCTCAATCCTCTGCCGGATTTTTCCGGGAATTATCCAGTCTGCGGCTGCTGGCTGGTTGGCGACGAGCCGGCGGGCCTTGGGCTGCGCGAGGACGTCTCGCCCGTCACAGGCAATCGCTCGCGCTTCGTTCCCCACGCGATTCTGGATTAGTTTCTAGCGCCAGAACGGCCGCAGCTTCTTGAAGCGTTTCCAGTCCTTCGCCAGCCCTTCGTCCGCGATGAGCGCGCCGCGCGCATACCAGCCGGAGACGATCCCGGCGGCGCGCGCCGCCTCGGTCGCGTGCGACTGGCTGAGGAAATGATCCGCGCTCGCCGCGTCATTATGCGCGCCAAGAATTTCCTGCAGATTCGCCGCCGCGCGGACGAAGGGCGTCGAGTCGCGCTGCTCCTCGAAGCACGACGAGAAGAATTCCGCGCCATAGCGCAGGTTTTTCAGCGCGATGCGCACTTCATGGCGCTTCTCGTCGGGGAGGGTCACGAGTTTCTTGCCGCGTTTCAGCACGCGCTTGTGCAACTGTTCGAGCGCCTGCGCCGCGAAGAGAGCCACGGGCTCGGTCAAGGTCGTCAGCTGCGCGCCGCTGACGGCGTTGCGCCAGCCGCGGCGGGCGACGAAGGCGCTGAGCTTCAGCACGAACAGGGTGGGGCGGACCGATTCGGTCAGCGCGCGCGCATCGACATAGGCCGCAGCGCGGCGCTGTTCGAGCGCATCGAGCAAAGGCGCGAAATCCTTGCGGTCGCCGAAATGGCCCATCGGCCCGTCCTCGATCAGGTCGCGCAGGGCGTCGCTGTCGCGGGCGGCGCCGAGCGCCGTCGCCAACTCCTTGGCCTCGGCGCGGAAAGTTTCGAATTCGGGGCAGGGGATGGCGCGCTTGAGCATGCCGAGGGCCGCACGCAGGCGGCGCAGCGCGACGCGCATCTGATGGATCGATTCCGGGGCGTCGCTGGCGCGCAGCGAGGCCCAGTTGGCGAGGTAATGGTCGATTGCGCCGAGAATGATCTGCGCGGTGGCCTCGTCAAGACTGGCGTCGGCCGGCAGGGCGGCGGGCTTGGCCTTGACAGGCTTGGGCTCGCTCCCCAGGCAGAAATGCGAAGCGCGCTCCGCCTTGCTGACAATGTCGAGGCGCAAGGGCAGCGCCTCGGCCAGGATGGCGGCGAAATCGTGAAGGTCCTGCGGCAGGCCGGATTTCAGCTCCAGTTCGACCTCGCGCAGCGGCAATTCCCGTCCGCTGGCGTGAATGAGGCCGTCGTCGAAAGCGGCTTCGATCTGGGTCGCGCCGCGCGCGATCAGACGCGTGACGCGGCTGACCCGGGTTTCATATTTTGCTTCGAGCGGGGCGTCGCCAATGATCTGGCGCAGGCCGCCGGCGACATCGGCGTCGAACAGCGCGAGATCGGGCTCCATCTTGCTCGCACGGACTTCGATCTCGCCGCGCGTGAAGGAATCTCCCGCCATTTGCAGCGGCCATTTCAGCGTCATGACCGGCGCGCCGCGTCCGCTGCGCCGCACGCGCAGGGCAATCTTGCGCTTCTTGAGGTCCCAGTCGGGCGTGTCGAAATAGATCGAGATCAGCTTGCGCGCCGGCGACGCGCCCTCGACGCGCAGCAGCGGCGAGGCGAGCGCGGCGGCAAGTCCCGCGGCGTCCGTCGTGAACTTGATCTCGACTTCCTGGGGGGCGGGACCGGCCGGCTTGGCTTCAGGCGCCGGGGCGGGCGCGGCGTCCGCCTTTGTCTCGACCGGGGTTTCGACCTGAGGCTCGGGCAGGGTTTCGATATCGGTCACGACACGCTCGGCTTGAACGGAAAAGACGGCCTGCGCCCGGCGGTCCGTCGGAGCGCGTGAGGCAGCGCGGGGCGCAGTCAGGCGCCTGCTGTCTCATACTAAAACAGTTCCGCGAAAAATGCCGCCGCTTTTTTCGTTTCGGGCTGAACTAAGATTATAACGATTGTAAAAACAGTAGTTTAGGCTGGAAAATCGAGTACGCCGGCCTTGCCGGCTTTCGTGCCGAACGCCAGCCGTCCGCCTGTCGCGTCAAAGGCGAGAGCCATGACGGCGTCACGCTCGTTCTCGGTCTTGCGGACGAGAATTTCCGCGCCGTCGGAGAGCCGCACCAGCAGGATCCAGCCGTCGTCATAGCCGATTGCGACAATCAGGGCCTTGGGGTGAAAGGCGACTTTCGTGACGAGCACATTCGGACGCACACCGCATTCGCGCGGCGGCTGGCCCATCGGCCCGTCCTTGCCCGAGAACGGCCAGACGATGCAGCCGTCCGCGCCGGAAGTGGCGAGCCAGTCGCCGTCATGCGACCAGGCCAGCGACCGCGTCTTGGCCGGATAGCCGGACATGCGCATGTCCTTGCGATCAGCGAGGCGCCAGCCGTGCAGTGCATTCTCCTGCATGGAAGTCACGACGAATCGGGCGTCGGGCGAGACGGTTGCGTCGAGATGCGAGCCTTTCCAGCTCAGGCTTTCCGGCGCGGCGGCAGTATTGGGGAACCACAGGCTCGCGCCATTGTAATGGGCGATGACGAGGCGGTAGCCCTTGGGGAAGAATCCGAGGCCGCGCACGGTGGAGGGAGCGGCCCAGCCCTTGATCTCGCCTTTGGCGTCGCGGGCGCGGACATTCTTGCCACTCGACCAGGCCAGCGCCCCGTCGGCCCGCCAGGCGAGCGCGTCGATCCAGCCCTTTTCCCTGGCGATGCTCTCGGTCTTGCCCGAGACGCCCGTGGCGGCGACAAGTCCGTCATCGCCGCCGGTATAGAGTTTCGCGCCGTCGCAGGCGACGACCAGAATGGCGCCGTCCTCATGGGCTTTGATCCGCCGCTCCTCGCCGATGTCGGCGAGCAGGACGGTTCCCTCCGCCAGAGCGAAGGCGGGCGTGCGGCCAAGAAAGCCCGCGCCGACGATTTCCTCGCCGACTTCGATCGGCGTGACATATTCGGTGAGGGAGGAAGGACTCATGAAGGGGTTCCGTTATTTCATGCCGTGCTAGGCGGCGCGCCCGCAGGCGGCGGCCTTGTCGTCAAAGGCTTCGATCATCATCCTGGCGCGGGCGAGGCTCTCAGCGGAAAGCGCCTGTTCGGTCGGCCCCCAGGCGATCTTTTCGCGCGCCAGCAGCAGGCATTCGGGGAAATGGGCGCGCACCATGGCGAAATCATGCAGGACCGCGACCACGGTGCGGCCTTCCCGATGCCAGCGCGCGATGAGGGCGAGCAGATCCTGCACGGCGCGCTCGTCGATGGCGGAAAAAGGCTCGTCGAGCAGGATGAGCGAGGCGTCCTGCAGCAGCAGGCGCGCGAACAGGAGCCGCTGGGTCTGGCCGCCCGAGAGCGCGCCGATCGGGCGGCGCTCGAAGCCGGCAAGGCCCACGGTTTCGAGCGCGTCATGGACCTTCGCCTCATCGACGCGAGACAGGCCGCCGAACAGGCCGATGCGCCGCCACAGGCCCATGGCCGCCATGTCGAACACGTCGATGGGAAAGCTTAGGTCCACCTGCGCGGCCTGCGGCAGATAGCCGATATCGCGCGCGCGCGCGCCGCCGAGGTCGATGGTTCCGCCCATCGGCTTCAATATGCCCGTCAGGGCCTTGAACAGTGTCGATTTGCCGGCGCCGTTGGGGCCGCAGACGGCGAGCAGCGCGCCGGGCGCGATCTCGCCATCGAGATGGTGGACGGCGGGATGGCGGTCATAGCCGAGGGTGACATTGCGCAGCGTGACGCGGGGAGCCGACTTTTGCGCGGTCATGACAGAGCCCAATAGACGCCGCTCCAGAGCAGGACCAGGGCGCCCAGAACGATGGCGAGCCTCTGCCCGACCGCGAGCCGCAGCAGCGAGAAACCCGGCTCGTGGCGCGCGGGCGGGGCGGCGTGATCGTGCGCATGCATGTTTCGACCTGCCTCCCTGTCGCGATCCACGCTGGCGGCGAGACGCCGTTTGACGACGAAAGCGCCGCCGCTGTCAATCGAAAGCGGCCTCGCGTCCAGCGCGCGCCGGAAAGAAATCTCTTAGAACGGATGGTACTGGAACATCCAGATTTCGGAGATCGGCTTGTCGCCGAGCTTCAGGAAAGCGCGCAACTCCACCGGGTCCTTGCCCTCGATCCCGGCCACATCGAATTGCACCCGCCAATGGCCCGGCACTTCGTCGGGCACGGCCTCGATCATCTGATAATGGCCCAGATGGCCGCGCGAGGTTTCCACGACCAGTTCCGGCTTCACGCCCTTGGGCAGGTCGGCGAGGGCGCCGCCGAGAAATTCAACCATGAACTTGCGCACGCCTTTCGGGCGCGGCTGGCCGGGCTGGCCGCCATTGCCGAGGCGCGTGGCGACGACCTTGGCGAGACCGCTGGGGAAAGGCTCGTCGGCCAGCCAGTGCAGCCGGAAGGAGAAGTTGAATTCCGATCCCGCGACGGCGGGCGCGGCGGGAACCCACATCACCACGATATTGTCGTGGATCTCGTCATCGGTCGCCAGTTCGACCAGATGGATCGCGCCCTTGCCCCAGTCGCCCTTGGGCTCGACCCACAGGCTTGGGCGGCGGTCGTAATAGACGCCGTCGATGTAATGGTCGAACACGCGGTCGCGCTGCAGCAGGCCATAGCCCTTGGGGTTATTGTCGCTGAAGGCGGAGGCCATGACGTGCGGGGGATTGTTGAGCGGGCGCCACAACCGGCCGCCCCAGCCGGTCCACATGGCGAGGCCGTCGGAATCATGCACTTCCGGGCGCCAGTCCACGGCGGTCTGCTTGGCGGTTTCCGAGAACCAGTACATCGAGGTGAGCGGCGCGATTCCGAAGCGCACCACGTCGCCGCGCAGGAAGAAAGCCTGGTCGATGTCCATGACCACGCCTTCGCCGCGCGTCATCACGAATTTCACGGCGCCGACGATCTTGGGCCCTTCGAGCAGCGCATAGACCGTGACGGAATCGCCGGATTGCGGCCCGATATAGATCTTGGTGAAATCAGGGAATTCCTCATTGCGATCCGCCACGGCGGTGTCGATGGCGACGCCGCGCGCGGAAAGGCCATATTGATGCAATTCGCCGATGGCGCGGAGATAGGAGGCGCCGAGGAAGGCGACCCAATCGTTTTTATGCCAGTCGAATTTTTGCGAATCCTTGGCTTCCTGAAAGCGGAAACCGGCGAAACCCGCGCCCTTCGGCAATTGCCGGGCGGGGGAATCCGCCGGCATGTCGAAATAGCTCGGATCATAGATGATCTCGCGCGCGCTGTTGTTTTCCAGCACGTAGATATCGACGGCCTTTTTGAAGAAACGGCCGAGATGGAAGAAGGTCACGGGGAAGCGGTTCGGCCCTTCCGCATAGAGCGCGAAGGAATCATTGAAGCGGATCTTGCCCCAGGCGTCGTAGTCGATGGACTGCAGCAGGTCGGGCGCAGGCGTCGCCGGGCCGCGATAGGGCTCGCCCGCCATGGTCCTGGCCTGGGCCTTCAGCGTCTCGAAGGAAAAGGGCTGGGCGGGGCCGAGCTTCAGCCCCGGCGCGGCGGCGAGCGCGGGCGCGCCGCCCGATCCGGCCAGCCCCGCGACGGACGCCAGGGCGATGGTCTTGCCGAGAGTTTTGCACAGGGTCCGGCGATCAAGGGTTCTGGTCATGGCTTTTGTCCGAAATCGGTTCGGCGTCCGGCCTTGAGGGCCGGGCGGAACGGCCAGACTAGCCGGAAAAGGTTTTTCTTCGGTTGCGGGAGCGTCGGGCTCGCGGTCAGCGGCGGACGGGCTCGTGCGCGATGGCCGTGCGCATGAAGTAATAGAGTCCGAAGAAGCCGATCGCGACGAAGGCGAGCTCAATGGCCCGGGCCCAGCCCGCGCCGAGCTGGAACAGGCCGCCAAGCGCCCAGCCGGCGGCCCATGAGGCTCCGACCAGCTCTGTGCCGACGAGGATGGCCAGGGCGGCGAGGGTGCGCGCATTGGTCCAGTTGATGGGCTTTTTCTCGGGCATGCCAGCGATCCTGTTTGAAGGACTGATCTAAACCAGAGTTAAGGCCGTGGCAATGTTGCGCCGCTTGTGGCGAAGCGCGATTTGGGGCAGAAAGCCCCGGTCCGCGGCGGTTGCGCCGCTTCATCAGGAAGAAATGACCAGATGGCCCGTTCCGCCTCCCCTTTCACTGGCGTTCGCCGCGCCGCGCTTGTCCTTTCGTTCTGCGCGACGGCGCTGACCCCCGCGCTGGCCCAGACTCCCGCTCCGGCCCCCGCACCCGCCCCGGCTCAAGCGCCCGCGAAGGCCACGAACAAGGTGCTGGCGACCGTCAATGGCTCGGACATCACTGAACTGGACGTCGCCCAGGCGCGCGAGGACGTGGGCTCGACCCTGCCCAAGCAGATGAACGACGCCGCCCGTGACAAGGCCCTGCTGGATTATGTCATCGACCTCAAGCTTGTGACGCAGAAGGCCATCACCGAGAAGATGGACCAGACGCCCGATTTCCAGAAGAAGATGATCTATTATCGCGAAAAGCTGCTGATGGAAGGCTATCTCGGCCAGGTCGCCAAGGACAGCACCACCGACGCGGCGATGAAGGCGACCTATGACGAGGCCGCCAAGGCGCAGAAGCCGGAAATCGAGATTCACGCCCTGCATATTCTCGTCCCGACCGAGGACGAGGCCAAGACGGTCGAGAAGCGCCTGAAGGCGGGCGAGGATTTCGGCAAGCTCGCCGATGAACTGTCCAAGGATCCCGGCTCCAAGGGCGGCGATCTCGGCTGGTTCACCAAGGACCGCATGGTGCCGGAATTCGCCGACGCCGCCTACAAGCTTGAGCCCGGCCAGGTCTCCGACCCGGTCAAGACCCAGTTCGGCTGGCATGTCATCAAGGTGCTGGACAAGCGCACGAAGCCCTTCCCGCCGATGGATCAGGTCAAGGATCAGCTCGAGCGTTTCGTGGCCCAGCGCGCGCAGAGCGAGGCGATCCTGAAACTGCGCGAGGCCGCCAAGATCACCCGCACGGACGAGCCGAAGGCGGATGAGGCCAAGCCCGACGCCGCCAAGCCGGCCGAAGCGCCGAAGAAGTAAGCCAGAGATCGAGAAGCCCCGCTCCGGCGGGGCTTCTTCATTTGGCGCGCGGCTCTTCCCGCTCCGCTGCGACGGCGGCGCGGAACGCCGCGACGAAATCCGCCAGTTCGGTCTCCGGCAGATCCGTCACCGCGACATAGGAGCGGTCGAAATCGCTCCAGCGCGCGACATGATAGCCGTCGAGCCGGCTGGTCGCGATCGTTTCGCCTGCGCCTCCCGACAGCGGCAGTTCCGTCACTTCAATGCGATGTTCGCGGCGGCGATAGACGAGCGTTGGCGCGATTCGTCCGTCCAGCGCCTCGACCCGGCCGCCAATGAGCGGAAAGCCGGCCGAGGCGAGATCCACGGCGGCGACAGCCAGCGGGGCGCGGCTGGCGAGCCAGGGTTTCACCACATGGCGGTCGCTGGTGGCGACATCCACGCTTTGGCCGCCGATCTGCGTGCGCATGAAGGCGGAAACGAGGGCGCGCTCGTCCTGCGGCTGCGCTGGGCGCAACAGGCCGCCGCCATAGCCGAGAAGCGCGCCGAGCAACAGGCTGGCCGCCAAAGCGGGCGGCGGCGCGGAAAAGAGCCATGGCCTCTGACGCGGCGGCGCGCCGAGCGCGGCCATGCGGGCGCGCAGATGCGCCGGCGCAGGCTCGATCGGCGCGGCGCGGCGCAGGGCTTCTTCCAGCGAGGCCATGCGGGCGAATTCGGCGGCCAGCGCCGGATCTTCGGCGCAGGCGCGCTCGAAAGCGAGCATTCCGGCGGCGTCGAGTTCGCCGTCCAGCGCCGCCTGAAGCCGCAGGGCTTTTTCGTCCGCCTCCGTCACTTTTTTGCTCCCAAGGCTTGGGCCAGAGCCGCGCGGGCCCGCGCGAGGCGCGACATCACGGTGCCGACTGGCGCCGCCGTAGCCACGGCGATGTCGCGGTAGCTCAGGCCATGCACCGCGCGCATCAGCAGGGTTTCGCGCAGGGCCAGCGGCAATTCTGCGAGCGCGCCGCGCAGGGCCGCGCCTTCGTCGGCGGCGATCAGCCGCGTTTCGGCGTCGGGTCCCGGCTCGGCGGCCGAAAGCCGCCCGTCGCGTTCGAGATCGCCGATATCGGCCGGGCTTGGCGGCGCGCGGCGGCTCAGAAAGGTCAGCGCGACATTGCGCGTGATCGTCAGCATCCAGGCGCGCGGCTTTTCAACCTGCTGGGTCTCAAGCGCCGCCAGCGCCCGGAGGCAGGCCTCCTGCACGATGTCTTCCGCGTCGGCGCCGTTGCCCGCCAGCGATTTGGCAAGCGAATAAGCCGCGTCGAGATGGGGTAGCGCGACGGCGGCGAAGCGCCGCCGCGCCAGATCGCTGGCGGTCACGAACGAGCGCACTCCAATTCAGCGGGCGCGCGTCTTCAGAAATTCGATGACGTCGGCGCGATCCTGCTCATTGTCGAGATGATAGAACATTTTTGCTCCGGGCAGGAATTTTTGCGGATCGGCGAGCCATTGGTCGAGCGTCTTTTCGTCCCAGGCGACGTTCGAGTTTTTCAGCGCGTCGGAATAGGAATAATCCGGCAGCGATCCCGCCTTGCGGCCATAGACGCCGCGATGGCGCGGGCCGACTTCATTCTTGTCCAGCGAGTGGCAGTCCTGACAGCCCTCATACAAGGCCTCCCCGCGCGTCGCGTCGCCCGCCGCCAAGGCGGCGGAGGGCAGGATGAAGGCGGCGCCGAGCGCCAGCAGCAAGATGGATTTGTTCATGTCCCGCCTCACCCTGCGAGCGTCGAATCTGTGATGGCGAGATGCGCATTGCCGGGCGCATAAACGACGTCGGTGATGCCGAGCACGCTGCGCAATTGCCCGGGGGGCACTTTCAACGGGCCGGGCGCGGGCGCCGTTCCGGGCGCCGGCTGCGGAAAGGCCGTCGAGCGCGCGGTATGGAAGGTCGCGTTGCCCTCGATCTTCTGCATGGTCTGATGAATATGGCCGTTGAGCACGGTGAGCGAGCCGAAGCGGGCGAGCAGCGCGAGCGCGGCCAGCGAATCCTGCGTGCCCCAGCCCCATTCCGGCGCGATGGTCCAAAGCGGAATATGGCAGAACACGACGATGGGGGTGGAATCGGTCTTGTCGCGCAGATCGTCGGCGAGCCATGCGAGCTGCGCGCCGCCGAGCGAGCCGAGGCCATTGGCCTTGAGGTCCGTGACATTGTTGAGCGAGATGAAATGCACGCCCTTATGGTCGAAGGAGTAATAAGCTCCGTCGCGCGCGCCCTTGCCGAAGCGCTCCATATAGGCCTTGGCCGTGGCCGCATCGAGGATGTCATGTTCGCCGGGCGCGTAATGCACGTCGAGCTTGAGCCGCGCGATGGATTTGAGCGCGATGTCGAATTGCTCCGGCGTGGCGGTGTGGGTGATGTCGCCGGTATGGATGATGAAATCGGGCGGCGACGGCAGCGCGGCGATCTTGTCCAGCGCCTCGTTCAGCGTGGCGGCGGGGTCCGGATTGACCGGCTTGTCGAAGCCGATATGGCTGTCGGAAATCTGGACGAAGGTAAAGCCCGCGTCCTTGGCCTGCGCCGAGCCGAGCAGGCGCGAAACGGGCGCGCCGCCAGCAAAACTCCACACCATGCCCGTCCCGGCCCAGGCCATGCATTCCAGTAGTCGCCGGCGGCTTGGTCCGGCCTTCATCGCCTCGTCATGTTTCGCCATGAATCTCTCCGTATCGCAGGGTTGCGACTTAGAGACTCGAAGTGCGGGCGCTTTATTCCCCGAGGCGGAGAAATTTTCGCGAAAGAAGGGCGGCCTGCGGCGCCGATGCGACTTGACGCCCGGGCGCAAGGCGACGACTAATCCGCCCGCCGTAATTCTGAAGGGACAATCCCATGGCCGCTGCCGCCCCTGTTTCTCCCCTCGCGCCGAAGGTTTTCGCCGAGCTTCCGCCGCTCGACGGCGTGCGTCTCGCCGCTGGCGCCGCCGGCATCCGCTATCAGGGCCGCACCGACGTGCTGCTGGCCGTGTTTGACCATGGCGCGACGGTCGCCGGCGTTTTCACCACCTCCAAATGCCCTTCCGCGCCGGTGGACTGGTGCCGCGAAAAACTGCGTGGCGGCCGCGCCCGCGCCTTGGTCGTCAATTCCGGCAACGCCAACGCCTTCACTGGCAAAGCCGGACGCGAGGCGGCCGAGCTGACGGCGAAGCTGGCGGCGAAGGCTGTCGGCGCGGATGAGGGTGAAATCTTCCTGGCCTCGACCGGGGTGATCGGCGAACCGCTCGACGCGACGAAATTCGAGGGCGTGCTGGACCGGCTGGCGAGCGAGGCGCGCCCCGAAGGCTGGCTCGACGCCGCCCGCGCCATCATGACCACCGACACTTTTCCCAAGGTCGCCACGGCCAAGGCCGAAATCGACGGCGTCGAGGTGACCATCAACGGCATGGCCAAGGGCGCGGGCATGATCGCGCCGGATATGGCGACCATGCTGTCCTATGTCTTCACCGACGCCGCGATCTCGTCCGAAGCGTTGCAGAAGTTGCTCTCGAAAGGCGTCAAGACCACGTTCAACGCCGTGACGGTCGACAGCGACACCTCGACTTCCGACACCTTGATGCTTTTCGCCACCGGCGCGGCGGAAAAGCGGGGCCAGAAGAAGGTCAAGAAGGCAGGCGACAAGCGCCTGAAGGATTTCGTCGCCAAGCTCGAAACGGTGTTGCTCGATCTCGCCCAGCAGGTGGCGCGCGACGGCGAAGGCGCGCGGAAATTCATTGAAGTGCGGGTGACTGGCGCCGAGGACGACAAGGCGGCCAAGCGAATCGCCTTTTCCATCGCCAATTCGCCGCTGGTGAAAACGGCGGCGGCGGGCGAGGACGCCAATTGGGGCCGTGTGGTCATGGCGGTTGGCAAGGCCGGCGAAAAGGCAGAGCGCGACCTGCTGTCGATCTGGTTCGGCGATATCCGTGTCGCCCATGAGGGCCGCCGCGACCCGGATTATGACGAGGCGGCGGCGAGCGCTGTCATGAAGCAAGACAAGATCGTGATTCGCGCCGATATCGGCGTCGGCAAGGGCGAGGCGACGGTCTGGACCTGCGACCTGACCAAGGAATATGTCGCTATCAACGGCGATTACCGCTCCTGAGGCGCACTGAAAAATGAAACTTCTGCTGGTCGTCGCGGCGGCTCTGATCGACGCCGACAATCGCGTGCTGGTGGCGCAGAGGCCCGAGGGGAAGAACCTCGCGGGTCTCTGGGAATTCCCCGGCGGCAAGGTGGATCCGGGCGAGCGGCCCGAACAGGCGCTGATTCGCGAGCTGCGTGAGGAGCTGGGCGTCGCGGTAAAGGAGCCCTGCCTCGCGCCCCTGACCTTCGCCAGCCACGCCTATGAGGATTTCCACCTGCTGATGCCGCTTTACGTCTGCCGGCGCTGGGAGGGCTTTGTGGCCTCGCGCGAGGGCCAGGCCTTGAAATGGCTGCGCCCCAATCAATTGCGTGACGTCCCGATGCCCCCGGCGGACGAACCGCTCATTCCGGCCCTGATTGAATTGCTGGCCTGACCTGCGCGGTTCATTCAGGAACTATTCATGCTTTTGCGCATAAATACCCTTTCGCAACGCAGCATTGACGGAGCCTTAACGGCTCCTTAGATGATCGGGCGAAAAGAAGGCGCGGGCGTAAAATCTGCAAAATTCATAATGGAATCAATGCAGAAAAATGCCTAAAGTTCGGGCTTGAACTTTATGTTGCGATGCAACATATTAGACTCTGACGTGAGGAAGCGTTTTCGGAGGTCCGAGCAACAGCGGCGCATTGCCGCGGAAGGACAAGGAATAACCACATGGAACAGATGATGATCCATGGCGGGGTCATACGCAGGTTATGGCCGGCCGATCTCTCGGCGTTTCGGGAGCATCTCTTGCGCCTTGATGCGCAGAGCCGGTTTGACCGCTACGCAATGTCGGTCAACGACGATTTTCTGATCCGCTATGCCGAGCGCTGCTTTGGCATCGACGACGTGATCTATGGCTATTACGTCGATGGCGTCTTGCGCGGCGCCGGCGAATTGCGGGCTGTCGGCAATAATATCATCGGCGGCTCCGTCGAGGCGGCGTTCAGCGTCGAGAAGGACTGGCGCCGCCGCGGCGTCGGCACCGAGCTGATGTCGCGCATCGTTCGCGCGGCCCGCAACCGCCGCGCCGACGCGCTCTATATGTCCTGCCTCGCGAGCAACGCCGCGATGCAGGCCCTGGCGAAGAAATTCTCTGCCGATCTGCGCTTCGAGACTGACGACATGACCGGGAAACTGGTCGCGCGCGATCCGACGCCGGCTTCGGTGTGGAGCGAATTCGCCGACAATGCGACGAGCTTCGCCACGGCCATGCTCGACCTGCAGACCCGCGTGTTCTCGCTGCAGCCGCGCGCGTAACGACAAGACAGGACCCGCCGCCCCGGCGACCGGCCCAAGAACCCGAAATGACCCCGGAATGATCAACGAAAAAGGCGCGCCTCACGGCGCGCCTTTTGCGTTTGGACCTATGCGGCAGGTTCAGACCTGCCGCTCGATCATCATGTTCTTGATTTCCGCGATCGCCTTGGCCGGATTGAGGCTCTTCGGGCAGGCGCGGGCGCAGTTCATGATGGTGTGGCAGCGATAGAGCCGGAAGGGGTCTTCGAGATTGTCGAGACGCTCGCCGGTTGATTCGTCGCGCGAATCGATCAGCCAGCGATAGGCCTGCAGCAGGGCGGACGGACCGAGATAGCGGTCGCCGTTCCACCAGTAGGACGGGCAGGAGGTCGAGCAGCAGGCGCAGAGGATGCATTCATAGAGGCCGTCGAGCTTGCTGCGGTCCTCGGGCGATTGCAGCCATTCCTTTTCCGGCGCCGGGGTCGAGGTCTTGAGCCAGGGCTCAATCGCGGCGTGCTGGGCGTAGAAATTGGTCAGGTCCGGGACGAGGTCCTTGACCACCGGCATATGCGGCAGCGGATAGATCTTGACCGGCGCCTTCACATCGTCGATCGCGCGGGTGCAGGCGAGGGTGTTCTCGCCGTCGATATTCATGGCGCAGGAGCCGCAAATGCCTTCGCGGCAGGAGCGGCGCAGCGTCAGGGTCGGATCGACCTGGTTCTTGATGTAGAGCAGGGCGTCGAGAATCATCGGCCCGCAATCCTCGCGGTCGACGTAATAGGTGTCGATCGACGGATTGCGGCCGTCATCCGGGTTCCAGCGATAGATCTGGAATTCGGTGACCTTTTTGGCGTTGGCGGGCTTGGGCCAGCTCTTGCCGCGGCCGACAACGGAGTTCTTCGGTAGTGCGAGTTCAACCATCGGGATTGCTCTCTCTCATCGCGCCGCCCGAGGGCGTGTTTCTTGGCGAGAATTTTGGCGAGAAATGGTGGGCCGGGGCTTGGCCCCGGCCGGGATTGACCTCAGTACACGCGGGCTTTCGGCTCGATATAGCTGACTTCGTCGGTCATGGTGTAGTTGTGCACCGGGCGGTAATCGATGTTCACGGTCTTGGCCGCGTCATCGATGGTCGCCAGGGTATGCTTCATCCAGTTGACGTCGTCGCGGTTCGCATAATCCTCGCGGGCGTGGGCGCCGCGCGATTCCTTGCGGTTTTCGGCGCCGACCATGGTGACCGCCGCCTGCACGATCAGATTGTCGAACTCCAGCGTTTCGAGCAGGTCCGAGTTCCAGATCAGCGAACGGTCGGTAACGCGAAGATCGTCGCGGCCCTGCCACACGTCATGGATGAGCTTCACGCCTTCTTCCAGAACCTCGCCAGTGCGATAGACCGCGCAATTGTTCTGCATGACTTTCTGCATCCGCAGGCGCAGTTCGGCGGTCGGCGTGCCGCCATTGGCGTGGCGGTAATGGTCGAGGCGCGACAGGGCGAGATCGGCCGAGTTCTCCGGCAGATTGTCCTGCTTGGCGCCCGCCTTGACGATTTCCGCGGCGCGGAGGCCCGCTGCGCGGCCGAACACCACGAGATCGATCAGCGAGTTGGAGCCGAGACGGTTCGCGCCGTGCACGGACACGCAGGCGGCCTCGCCGAGCGCCATCAGGCCGGGCACCACCACGTCGGGATTGTCGCCCTTCTTGGTCAGCACTTCGCCGTGGTAGTTCGTCTGGATGCCGCCCATGTTGTAGTGGACGGTCGGCAGGACCGGGATCGGCTCGCGGGTGACGTCCACGCCGGCGAAAATCTTGGCGCTTTCCGAAATGCCGGGCAGGCGCTCGTGCAGGATTTTCGGATCGAGATGGTCAAGATGCAGGAAGATGTGATCCTTGTTCTTGCCCACGCCGCGGCCTTCGCGGATTTCCATGGTCATCGCGCGCGAGACCATGTCGCGCGGCGCCAAATCCTTCACGGACGGCGCATAGCGCTCCATGAAGCGCTCGCCGGCCGAATTGGTCAGGTAGCCGCCTTCGCCGCGCGCGCCCTCGGTGATCAGGCAGCCCGCGCCGTAAATGCCGGTCGGGTGGAACTGCACGAATTCGAGGTCCTGCAGCGGCAGGCCCGCGCGCAGAACCATGCCGCCGCCGTCGCCGGTGCAGGTATGGGCCGAGGTGGCGGAGAAATAGGAGCGGCCATAGCCGCCGGTCGCCAGGATGACGAGCTGGGCGCGGAAGCGATGGATCGTGCCGTCGTCCATTTTCAGACAGACGACGCCGCGGCAGCGGCCTTCCGCGTCCATGATCAGGTCGATCGCGAAATATTCGATGAAGAACTCGGTCGAGTTCTTCAGGGCCTGGCCATAAAGCGTGTGCAGCATGGCGTGGCCGGTGCGGTCGGCGGCGGCGCAGGTGCGCTGGGCGGGCGGGCCGCGGCCGAAATCGGTAGTCATGCCGCCGAACGGGCGCTGATAGATCTTGCCGTCCACGGTGCGGGAGAAGGGCACGCCCCAATGCTCCAGCTCATAGACGGCGGCCGGCGCGTTGCGGCAGAGATATTCGATCGCGTCCTGGTCTCCGAGCCAGTCGGAGCCCTTGACGGTGTCGTACATGTGCCATTTCCAGTTGTCCGGACCCATATTGGCCAGCGAGGCGGCGACGCCGCCCTGAGCCGCCACGGTGTGCGAACGCGTGGGGAAGACTTTGGAAATGCAGGCTGTGCGCAGGCCCGCCTGCGAGCAGCCGACGGTGGCGCGCAGACCCGCGCCGCCCGCTCCGACCACCACGACGTCGAAAGTGTGGTCCACGATCGGATAGGCCTTGCCGCCGATGGCCGCCTTGGCGGGGGCGTCGTTCGATGCCATTGGATGAACCCTTAGCGAGAAATTGCGGACGCCGGGGCGGCGGGAAGCCGCGCCCGGAAACGGGAATCAGGTGAAGCTGAGGCGCAGCACCGCATAGACGGAGGCGGCGCCCAGAACGAGGCCGAAGCAGGTATTGGCCATCAGGGCCAGGTGCTTGGCGTGCGTCCCGTGGATATAGTCCTCGATGATGACCTGCATGCCGAGCGTCATGTGATAGATCCCGACGCCGACGAAGAGCAGCAACAGGATGGCGGGGCAGGGCGAGCCGAGCAGGATGCGCGCGCTCTGGAAGTCCCGGCCGGCGAGCGACAGCACGATCAGGATGAAGGCGATCGTCAGCGGCAGCAGCGCGAAGGAGGTCAGCCGCATCAGCCAGGCGTGATGCGTGCCCGACTTGGCCGATCCGAGAAAACTGACCCGCGCGCGGGGCGTTAGGAGAGTGGATTTCTGAGCCATGGAGCAAGCCTCAGCGGATGATGAAGGAGACGATCCACAACAGGACCGTGAGGACGCCGGCGGCGGCGAAGGAGCCGATCGCGAGGCGGTCGCGCGATTCGGCGTCGAAGCCCTTGCCGGCGTCCCAGATCGCGTGGCGCAGGCCGCCCATCAGATGGAGCAGAAGGGCGAAGGTATAACCGAACAGGACCAGTTGGCCGAGGAAGGAGCCGAAGATGGCCGAGGTGAAATTGAAGCTGTGGGCGTCGCCGGCAGCGGCGAGCAGATAGGCCGCGAGCAGAAGGGTGCCGGCATAGAGCGCGGCGCCGGTGACGCGATGCGCGATCGAGGCGGCCATGGTCGGCGACCACTTGTAGATCTGCATGTGCGGAGAGAGCGGGCGGCGCTGCTCCAGCGGGATCGAGCTGGGTTCGGCCTCGGCCATGGGAATCACCCTTCCTGTTCGGACTGAGTTGGCGAGGGTCCGCGGAGCGCGGGTCGCGCCCATGGAACCTAAATTAAACCTAAGAGGTCGGAAACATTCACTAATCGAAACGCGTGCGCTGCGCAATGACAACGCCCTCAACCATTCGATGTAAATCGGGCGCCTGAAAATCGAGCAAATTTCATGGGGAGGCCCGGCGAATGCCTTGCTTTCGCAATGCAAACCGGCGAAACCTTATACCGTTGGAGAATTCGCAGTTGAAACCTTTTTCTTCCAGACGGTTGCCGCTCGCTGGCCTGTTGGCCGCCGCCGCGATCCTTCTTTGCCTCCCGGAGCGGGCTTCGGCCTCGGCGCGGTTGACCATCGAATCCGGCGGAATTTCGCGTTCCGCCGTGGTAGTGTTGCGCGAGCGGCTGAAATTGCGCCGTCGGCCGCTGATCATCGTGCTGCATCGGAGCGGCGGACTCGGCGCTCGCGTCCGGCCTGGGCTGGGGCTGGAGAGGGCTGCGCAATCCAACGCACCGATTTTCGTCTATCCAGAAGCGGTCAGTGGCGGCTGGCCGGCGAATCCCGGACCGGACGCGGACCGCGATCTCAAATTCCTGCGCGACCTGGTGGATCATTACGTCGTCGACGGCTCTGTTGACCCGCGCAAGATTTTTATCGTCGGCGTCTCGTCCGGAGGCGCCTTCGCCTATCGCGCCGCCTGCGCCGGAATCGGCCGCCCGGTGGCTGGGCTGGCGACGCTGATTTCCGCCATGCCGAACGATCTGGCGAATTGCGCGCCTTCGGCGCCGCTCGCCTATATGTCGGTCAGTGGTCAGGCGGACCCGCTGGTTCCCTATGCCGGGGGCAAGACGACATTTTCGGAAACCGCCTTCAACAGCTTGCCTGCGGAAGGGGCCCTGGCGGTTTTCGCCAGGATCAACGGCTGCGGCGCGCGACGCGAAGACCGTCCGATCCCCGACCGCGACAAGAGCGATCATTCCAGAGCCTATGTCCTGTCCTATGCGGGTTGCAAGGCGCCGGTGGAAATGATTCGCGTCGATGGCGGGGGGCATCGCATCCCGGGCCACAAGTCCGATCCGCAGATCGAGCCGGTCGGAGGCGAAAACAATGATTTCGACGCCAGCCGCGCGGTCTGGGACTTCCTGAAGCACAACGGCGCCTGAGCGGCGCCGTATGAACATTCCGAAATTCAAATTTATTGATCCATGTCATTGCGGCCGCGTCGCGATGGCATGGACAGAATCGGCAATAGGGCTTTAGGCCCTCTTTTTTTTTAGCGAAATCCGTATTATGGCAAATGCACGCGAGGCGGCGCGCGTGGCGCGGCGCCCTTTTCATCGCCTGTGTCTGATTGCCGCGCCCTATGTTCCGGCGGCTCTTTCAGCATTCGACAGATCCGGCGCAGGCCGCCACATTTGAGGATTCCCATGAGCAGCGACGCCCATCCCGCCGACAATACCGAAGCCAAGGACATCAAGATCTTTGTCGCGGTGGTCTTGCTCGTGATCGTCGCGGCGGTCGTGCTCGGCTTCACATTCGGCCTCGGCGGCATCGGCGCGCTGGCCATTTTCGCCGCGGCCGCGATGCTTCTGCTCTGCGTGCTGCTCACGGCTGGCTGATCGGCCTTCGCGCCCGCATGAAAAAAACCCCGCGACATCGTCGCGGGGTTTTTTGCTGTCCGCCTTCAGCGCGGGATCAGCGCCCAATAGTCGAGGTCGAGAATGACGCTCGGGTCGTAGCCCTCGCCTTGCTTGAAGGGATGGGCGGCCGTGGGCTGGTCCTTGGTCGCGATGGTGCGCAGGCGCAAGGCGCCGACGTCGTCGCGGCCATGGATTTCGGCGCGCTCCAGCACTTCGGTCCAGGCGAAGACCGTCAGGCCAGCGAAAAGCGGGCTGACATGGCGACCGCCATTGATGGCCGCGATATGGAAAGCGTTGGCGAGGCCGTTGAAGCTCAGCGCGCGGGCGAGCGAAATGACATGGCCGCCATAGATCAGGCGGCGGCCGAAGCGGCCCTGGCCCTCGGTATATTGGTTGAAGTGGACCTTGGCGGTGTTCTGGTAAAGGCGGGTGGCGAACTGGTGCTCGGCCTCCTCGACCGTCATGCCGTCGACATGGTCGATGCGCTCGCCGGGCAGGTAATCGCCCCAGCGATGGGGAGATCCGGCCAGCGCGAAATCATATTTGCGCGGGTCGATCACCGGGCAGGCGTCGCCGAGCTGGTCGGGCGCCAGCGCGCGCGGCAGTTGCGGCGTGACCTCCGCCGGCGCCGGCGAATTGGGATCGCGCTTGCGCACCATCACCCAGCGCACATATTCGAGCACGCAGTCGCCGCGCTGGTTGAAGCCGCGCGAGCGGACATAGACGACGCCGGTCTGGCCGTTGGAGTTTTCCTTGAGGCCGATGACCTCGGAAGTTGAGGAGAGCGTGTCGCCCGGATAGACCGGGACGAGAAAGCGGCAATCGGCATAGCCGAGATTGGCGACGGCGTTGAGCGAAATGTCCGCCACGGTCTTGCCGAACACGATGTGGAAGACCAGCAGATCGTCGACCGGGCTCTTGGGATAGCCGATCGAATGGGCGAAGGCGTCCGAGGACTGGACCGCGAAGCGGGGACCGTAAAGCGCGGTGTAAAGGGCGACGTCGCCCACGGTGACGGTACGCGGCGTCGCATGGACGATCACCTGACCGAGCTGGAAATCCTCGAAGAAATTGCCCGAATTGGTCTTGCTCATCTGTGCCCCCAAGCCCTGTGCCGCAAGCCCCCGGAGTTGCGGCGCGAAATCGCGCTTCTGCGTTTAGGGCATGGCGGCGCGTGTTGGCAATGGCGCCTTTGTGGCCCGCGCTCAGGAAACCAGCGCCAGCAGCCGCTCGGCAAGCGCATCCGCGTCGCCTTCCAGGAACAGGGTTTTCTGGCGCGAGGTTGCGCCGGAGGTCAGGCGGATGCGCGAGGCCGGGACCTTGAGGGATTTCGCGACAAGGGCGATCAGGGCGTCATTGGCCTTGCCGTCCTCGGGAACGGCCCGCACCCGCGCTTTGAGCGCGCGGGCGCCGTCGGCGCGCGTCTCCACGCCTTCCAGCGCGTCGCGTGAGGATTTGGGCGTCAGCCGCACGTGGAGGTCGATTCCGTCCGCGCGGCGGCTCCAGAAGGGCGCGCCGTTGGAGGTCACATCGTCGAGGCGAGCAGGGCCCGGGCGAGCGCGTTCAGCTCCATCTGGATGAAGGAGAGCAGCAGCAGCAGAACGATCGGCGAAATGTCCATGCCGCCGATCGGCGGCAGAAAGCGGCGAATCGGGCGCAGCGCCGGCTCGGTCAGCGCGTTGACGCCGTTCCAGACCGACCGGACGAAATCATTGCGCATGTTGATCACGTCGAAGGCGAGCAGCCAGGACATGACCGCCATGATGATGATGACCCACCAATAGAGGTCGAGGGCCATATCGAGCACCCGGAACACGGGAAGGATGAAAGCGGCGGCGGACATTGCGACTCCGGTCCAGGTTCGGATGCGGCTTTTTAAAGCTTTGCGGGCGCGTAAACAAGTTTTCCGGAATTTCGCGCGGAAATCGCGCGGAAATCTCCTGCGCAGATTGACAGGAAAGCGCGCGCGCCCTAAACACCCGCTCCGGAGCGGGGCTGTAGCTCAGATGGGAGAGCGCTGCAATCGCACTGCAGAGGTCAGGGGTTCGAATCCCCTCAGCTCCACCAATCCGGCTTCATAACTTGATGATTTCGCCAAAACTTGGCTTTAATCGGCTACTTGGCTGTAGTCGGCATTGAGCCGCGGCGTCGTCCGACGAATTCCCCGCGAGCGCCGGCTTCGCCACGATTCATTATTCGCAGGAATTTGCCGATCCAGCCTGTTGTCTCGGCCGGGCTTTGTCCGCAGGATGGCTGGCAGGCGTTGGACTGAACCGAACGCACGCAAGTTTTGCAGGACAGCTCATGCGCCGAATAGCCGTCGCCACCCTGATCGCGCTGAGCCTGTGCGCGTCCGCCGCCGCCCAGTCGAGCGACGAGGCCTTCAAAACCTCCTTGCAAAAAGCGCTCGACGCCTATGTGGCGACTCGCGGCGAGTCGGAACACATCTCCGCAGCGTCTTTGAGCGTCAGCCTGAAGGGCGCCGGAGAGGCCGTCAACCTCGCGGCTGGAACGACGAAATACCCGGACGCGGGCGCGAAGGCTGCGCCGGCCGACCTGTTCGAGATCGGCAGCATCACGAAGTCCTTCACCTCGGTCGCCATTCTGCAGCTCGAAGCCGCAGGGAAGCTGACGATCGAGGACAGACTCGGCAAGTGGCTGCCGCAATATCCCGAATGGAAGGACGTCACGATCCACCGGATGCTCGACATGACGAGCCCCATTCCCGGCTATGACAATCAGCCGTCCATCGCCAGGATCATGGGCGAGGATCCCGACCACAGGTTCACGCCGGAGGAGCTGGTCGCCTCGGCTTACCCGCATGACGGCGAGCCCAAGCCCGTCAGCGGCTGGACCTATTCGAACACCAATTACATCCTTGCCCAGATGATCGTCGAAAAGGCCGGCGGCAAAGCCTATGCGGATGTCGTGCGCGATCTCGCCGAACAGGTCGGGCTGAAGAACACTTTTTACGAACAAAACCTGTATCCGGCATCGATTACCGACCGCATGGTCTCCGGCTATTTTTTCAACCACGATCCCGACGACAAACTGCTCGCGCCGCTGCTCGGGCGCGACGTCAAACACGACAGCGTCTCCTGGATGCAGGGCGCCGGCGGCGTCGTCTCGTCGATGGAGGACGTCTCGCGCTGGGCGCGCGCGCTCTATGAGGGACCGCTGTTGGCCGACAGGCAGCGCCACGAACTCATGACGCTCGTCTCCGACAAGACCGGCGAGCCCATCGCCGCGCCTTCCGAAGAGCATCCGAGCGCGTTCGGGCTCGGCGTTGGCGCGGGCATCCGCCCGGCGCTCGGCGTCTATTGGTACTATCAGGGAATGACGCTGGGCTATCGCGTGCTCTATGCCTATTTCCCCGATAACGGCGCGGTCATCGTCGTGGGCCTCAACAGCCAGCCCGACGACAAGCAGAACAAGAATGGCGCGTTGCTGGAAGAGGTCTATGGCGTGTTGCAAAAGGCCGGCAAAATCCCGTCGCGCCCCTGAAGCGCAAGGCGAGGCTCACGGCCCCGCCTTTTTTGCGCCATTCGCCGCTCAGGGCGGCCGCGCGCCATATTTTTGGCTCAAGTTTGTGCGCATCATTCAAGATTGGGCAGAATTTTGCTCGCGGAGGCTGGACCTTGAGCGACCAATTGATTTCTCCCGTACAATGCCGGATGGCGCGGGCCGGGCTTGGCCTCACGGCGGGGGCTCTGGCCGAACGCGCGCAAGTCTCCAAAGTCACTCTTTCCGATTTCGAACTGGGCAAGCGCTCGCCGATGCCGCGCACGATCGCTGCGATCCGCGCGGCGCTCGAGCAGGCGGGCATGGAATTCATCGACGCCAATGGCGGTGGCGCAGGGGTGCGGCTGAAGGCGCAAACATCGGACGCGATCATCTCGCTGGAAGACCTGAACGCGGAAAACGACAACTAGCCGCCACAGGATTTTGGATCGCCCGCCGATGCGAAAGGCGCGACGGAAGTCGCGACGAGGGGGCAAAATGACGACGATCCGGCAATTGCTTCAGGAAAAGGGCGGCGAACTGGTCACGATCGGCCCCGACGCCAAGGTTTTCGACGCGATCAAGGCCATGGCCGACCGCAATGTTGGCGCGCTGGTCGTGATGGAGGGCGGCAGAATGGTCGGGCTCATCACCGAGCGGATTTACGCGCGGGAAGTGGTGCTGAAGGGCCGGACCTCGCCGACCACGCTGGTCCGCGAGGTGATGGCGACGGATGTGCCCTACGCCAGGCCCGAGCAATCGGTCGAGGAAAGCATGGCGGTGATGACGCGGACGCGCTTCCGCCATCTACCCGTCTTCGAGCGCGGCGAACTGATCGGGCTGATCTCGATGGGGGACCTCGTCAACGCCATCATCGGCCATCAGGAATTCACCATCGAGCAATTGCTGCATTACATCCAGCACTAGCCGTGATGCGACGCTCCGAGGCCGGGCGCCCGCCAGCGCACCACGCCCAGCCCGAGCAGGGCGAGCGCGGTGAAGCCGGCGCCGGCGAGAAAGGTCGCCTGCGCCCCGGCCGCGTCCCATAGCGTCCCGGCCAGAACGCTTGCCGCCAGCAGGGCCAGTCCGCCGAGCAGGTTGAAGACGCCAAAGGCCGTGCCGCGCAGTTCCGACGGGGCGGTGTCGGCGACGAGCGTCGCCAGCAGCCCCTGGGTCAGGCCCATGTGCAGGCCCCACAACAGGATGCCGATGGACACGCCCAGCAATCCGTCCGAAAAGGCCAGCCAGACATCCGCAGCGATCAGCAGGGCGAAGCCGATCAGCAACACGTTGATCCGGTTGGTCCGATCGGACAAGACGCCCGCCGGATAGGCGGCGAGCGCATAGACCACATTCATCGCCACCAGCACCATCGGGATCAGGACGAGCGGCAGGCCGACCATTTTCGCCCGCAATATGAGGAAGGCTTCGCTGAACCGCGCCAAAGCGAACAGCGTCGCCACCGTCACCACCAGCCAATAGCTCGGCCCGAGCTTTCGCAGCTCATGAAAACTGAGCGGAAAGCGAATCTTGCGCTGGCCAGCGGGGCGCTCCGGCTCATGCACCGCGAGCAGGAGCAGGCCGACTGACAGGAAGGCCGGAATGACCGCAACCCAGAACACCGCCAGGAAACTCCCGCCGGTGAGCGCCATCAACGCGATGGCGAGAGCCGGTCCGAGAAAGGCGCCGACGGTGTCCAGCGACTGGCGCAGGCCGAAACTCGCGCCGCGGAGATGGGCGGGCGCGATGTCGGCGACGAGCGCGTCGCGGGGCGCGCCCCGGATACCCTTGCCGATCCGGTCGACGAAGCGCGCCGCGACCAGCCAGCCGATCGACCCGGCCAGCGGAAAAACCGGCTTGGTGACCGCGGCGAGGCCATAGCCGATGACGGCGAGCAGCTTGCGCTTGCCCAACAGGTCGGAGATCGCGCCCGAGAAAATCTTGATGATCGAAGCCGTGGCTTCGGCGATCCCCTCGATCAGTCCCACCGTCGCCATCGACGCGCCCATGGCGGTCACGAGATAGACCGGCAGCAGCGCATGAATCATCTCGGATGAAACATCCATCAGCAGCGAGACGAAGCCGAGCGCCCAAATGCCGGAGGGGATCTCCTTCAAACGCGCGACGCCGCGCGCCAATGGCGCGTCCTTGGTCGCCTTCCCGACGGATTTCATGGCTTTGCCGCCGCCGCGCCGTCAAGATATTCGATGGCCCTTTGAAGCGCCTGAAGATCCTGCGGACGGGAGAGGCGGTGGTCGCCGTCCTTGACGAGGGTGATGGTCGCAGGGTCCGAGGCGAGGCTCTCGACCAGCCGCATGGCGTGGCGCCAGGGCACGTCGGGGTCCGCCATGCCTTGCAGGATCGACACCGGGCACCAGGTGCGGATTTCGCCGCCGAGCAGGCTGTTGGCGCGGCCATCCTCGAACAGCGCGCGGGTCAGGGGATAGCCCTCGCCATAGGCGTTGGCGGGGCGCATCCACACGCCCTTGCTTTCGATGGTCCGGCGCACGGCTTCCGGCAGTTGCGGCCAGATCAGCGCCTCGGTGAAGTCCACCGCCGGCGCGATCAGGACCATGCCGGCGAGGCGGTCGGCTTCGCCGGCCTGAGCCAGCGCACGGGCGAGCAGCAGCGCGATCCAGCCGCCCATCGAGGAGCCGATCACGATCTGCGGTCCTTTCGTGAGGGCGCGGAAGATGGCGAGCGCCTGTTCCGCCCACAGCCCGATGGTCGCTTCGGCGAAGTCGCCTTCCGATTCGCCATGGCCGGAATAATCGAAGCGCAGGCAGGCGCGGCCCTGGGCCTCGGCCAGCGAATCGAGGAATTCGGCCTTGGTTCCGCGCATGTCGGAGCGGAAGCCGCCAAGCCAGACCAATCCGGGAACGGCGTTTTCCGCGCGCGCCGGGCGGGCGAGCCAGGCGAGGCGCGGCGCGCCGGGGCCGGTGGAGAAAAGGGCGGCTTCTTGCGGGGCGATCTGGGTCATCTGGCGAAGGGTCCGCGTCAGGTTCATGCCGCCGCGCCCTTCGGCGCGGATATCATCGGTCATTTTTCAAAACCCGATGATATACAGTTCCGACTATGATTCGTCGTTTGTAA
Source organism: Rhodoblastus sp. 17X3 (assembly GCF_030056575.1). Lineage (GTDB taxonomy): Bacteria > Pseudomonadota > Alphaproteobacteria > Rhizobiales > Beijerinckiaceae > Rhodoblastus. The sequence goes on from NZ_JASHHX010000016.1 coordinate 56,187, forward strand.
TGCGGGAGCAGGCATGACGCCATGGGGCGTGGAAGGCGAGGTTGACAGCCAGGCCCTGTTCGGCCGTACGATTCTTCAGATCGTTCCGGCGCTCGACGCCAGCGCGCTGGCTTGCGTCGAAGTGGCGGCGAGCCTTGCCGACGCGGGCGCGCGCGCCCTTGTCGCCGGCGCGCCCGGGCGGTTGGCGAGCGAACTGCAGGCGCGCGGCGGCATTTTCGTTCCCATTGCGGCGGCGACGCTCAACCCTTGGCGCTCCTGGCTCAACCGGCGGCGGCTTGCGCGTCTGGCGCTGCGCGAAGGCGTCGAACTGATTCACGTCCATGCGGGCGCCGGCGCCCGCGCCGCGCTTTATGCGGCCAAACAGGCGCGCGTGCCGCTGGTTGCCGATTACGAGCCGGATTCCGCCGTGCTTGACGCCAATTCCCTGATTTTCTACTCGCGCGCCGAAATGGAAGCGGCGGTCTCGCGCCAGCCGAATCTCGCCGCCAAGGCCTTTCGCGGCTTGCGCGGCGTCGATCTGCGCCAGTTTTCGCCCGAGGCTGTCGATTGCGGGCGCGTTCGCCGCCTGCGCGAGGCCCTGGGCGTGAAGCCGCATGTCAGGCTTGTCGTCGCTATCGGCCTGCCGCCGGAGCGGCGCCAGATGTTTCTCGCCGCGGCGGCCCAGCTCAAGGCCAAGGGTTTTTTCGCCAATGAGGCGCAGGACGCCCGTTTCGTCTGGCTGCGCGGCGAGGGCGAAGAGGCTTCCGACGCCTTCGACGCCGAGGCTGCGCGGCTCGGCCTCGGCGGCGCCGTATTGCAGATCGATTGGCCGGACCGCGCCGCCGCCTGCCTTGCGGCGGCCCTCGTGGTCGCGCCCGCGGGCGAGCCGACGCTGTGTATCGAGACCCAGGCGCTCGGCGTCCCGCTCGCCGTGTTGCAGACGTCCGGCGCGGCAAGCGTGGTCGAGGAGATTTGTGCGCCGCCGCAGGTCGAGCCGGCGCAGCGTACGGGCTGGCTGATTCCGCCGGGGCCGCCGGCGGGCCTGATTCGCGCGGTCGAGGAAGCCGTGCGGCTCGGCGCGACTGCGCGGGAAAATCTCGTTCATCACGCCCGCGCCCACGCCCGGAACTTTTCGGCGGAGCGCATGAACGCCTTGACGCTCGCGATCTACGCCCGCCACTTCGGCGCAGGCGAATAGGCTGGGCCGCAAGAGCGCGATTTTGAGCGTGATTTGCGTCAATTTCGCGCGACGATGGCAATTGCGGAATTGACTTTACTGCGCTTTATCACAATTTAGGCTATGGTTGGTCCCTGCGGTCTCGGTCGCGGGGGTTTTTGCCGTAGCCGTCTTTTTCCCGAGTTCCGAAAGGAACGCCGACCACGCCCGCCGCGTGGCCGCTAATCCCAATTTCCCGGTCGCCCGACCTCTTTTGCCGGTCGCGTGACTTCGTTTCCAAGGAGAACACGCCATTCGCCGTCCCATGAAAGCCCCCCCGGTTCCGCAGAAGGAGGGACCTCGCACCAACCGGGAGATTCGAGTCCGCGAGGTACAGCTGATCGATTCGGAAGGCCAGAATCGCGGCGTCGTCGATATTCTCGAAGCCTTGAGCCTGTCGGAAGAGCAGGGCCTCGACCTGGTCGAGATCGTGCCCAACGCCGAACCGCCGGTCTGCAAGATCCTCGATTACGGCAAATATCGTTTCACCGAGCAGAAGAAGGCCGCCGAGGCCCGCAAGCGACAGAAGATCGTCGAAATCAAGGAAATCAAGCTCCGTCCGGGCATTGACGACCATGATTACGACACCAAGATGAAGGCCGTGCGCCGCTTCTTTGAAGAAGGCGACAAGGTCAAGTTCGTCCTGCGCTTCCGCGGCCGCGAAATGGCCCATCAGGAACTCGGCTTCAAGGTTCTGGAGCGGGTCAAGGCGGAAACCCTCGGCCTCGCCAAGATCGAGCTGGAGCCTTCGATGGAAGGCCGCCAGATGATCATGATCCTGGCGCCCAAATAAGCCAAAAGCCTTGCCGCTCAGGCGCTTGCCTGAGCTGCGCCGTTGGTTCATCCTGTCCGTCCGGCCGCTTCCGGCCGTCGGACGGGGGGAAACATGACGCAGGTTATTGCGCGTGAAAAAATCGATCCGGCGCGGCTCAAGGCCATCGTCGTCGGCTCGCTTGGCAATCTGGTCGAATATTACGACTTCTACGTCTACGCCGCCTTTTCGCTCTATTTCGCGCCCTCCTTCTTTCCCGGCACGGACCCGATCGCGCAGATGCTGGCCTCGGCGGGCGTTTTCGCGCTGGGCTTTTTCATGCGCCCGGTCGGCGGCTGGCTGTTCGGCTATATCGGCGACCAATATGGCCGGCGCATCTCGCTGATGCTGTCGGTTCTGATGATGTGCGGCGGCTCGCTGGTGATCGCGCTGACCCCCGTCTATGCCCAGATCGGCGTCTGGGCGCCGGTGCTGCTCGTGATGGCGCGCCTCATTCAGGGCCTGAGTCTTGGCGGCGAATATGGCGCCAGCGCCACCTATGTCGCGGAAATGGGCGATTCCGGCCGGCGCGGCTTCTATTCCAGCTTTCTCTACGTGACGCTGATCGGCGGCCAGCTTGGCGCGCTGGCCGTGTTGCTGATCCTGCAAAATCTCGTGCTGACGCCGGAGCAATTGCGCGCCTTCGGCTGGCGCATTCCCTTCTTTATCGGCGCCGCGCTCGCGCTCTTCGCGCTGTGGATGCGGCGCGATCTTGAAGAAACCCAGGCCTTCCAGCATGCCAAGGCGAAAGGCCACGAGACGGGCCTGCGGGCGCTCTGGGCGCATCGCCGCGAGGTGCTGATCGTGATCGGCCTCACCATGGGCGGCACGCTGGCCTTCTATGTTTATACGATCTACATGCAGAAATTCCTCAAGCTCACCGTGGGGCTGACGGATGCGCAAAGCACCTGGGTCAGCGCCGCCTCGCTGGTCTTTGCGCTTTGCCTGCAGCCGATCTATGGCGCGCTCTCGGACCGCATCGGCCGCCGCCCCGTCCTGCTCGCCTTCGGCGTTCTGGGCACGTTCGGCACGGTTCCGCTTATGACGGCTTTGTCGCACGCGAAAGGACCCTGGGAGGCCTTCGCCTTTGTCGCGCTCGGCTGGATCATGACCGCGCCCTATACGTCGATCAACGCTGTGGTGAAGGCCGAGCTGTTTCCCGCCGCCCTGCGCGCGACGGGCGTCGGCCTGCCCTATGCGCTGGCGGTGTCGTTCTTCGGCGGCACGGCGGAATATATCGCCTTGTGGTTCAAGCAGCAGGGCATGGAAAGCGGCTTCTATTATTACGCCAGCGGAGTCATCTTCTGCTCGCTGCTGGTCTATTTCTTCCTGCCCGACACCAAGAAGACCTCGGTGCTCGACCGCGAGGCGATGGAAGTGCTGGAATAGGCCGAGGCGCCGTCAGCCAAAGGCCTTAACCAAGGCCGCCGCCCGTCTCCTCGGTCCAGCGCGTCCACGCCCAGCGCAAGCCCAGCACGAGGATCGAGCCGAGAAAGGCGGCGAGGAGGTCGCGCGCGGAAATGGAAACCTTGTCCAGGCTGGGCAGGAGGTTCAACAGCTCGAAAAATGCGCCGCCGACGATCGCGCCGGCGCAGCCCAGCGCGAGATTTGACAACAGCCCGAAGCCGGCCTTCTGCCAGGTGACGACCCGTCCGGCCAAAGTGCCGCCGATCAGGCCGACGACGATCCAGGTGACGAGATTGGCGAGCGTGAACATGGCGGCTTCCTCAACTTGAACCCAGCGGTCCAGCCATCATGGCCATCGCGCCGGCTTCGTCAATGAAGCGCGCGCCGTCTCAATTGAGCGCCGCGCCGCATTGGAACCGTCACGCCCCTTGCCAAAAGCGCCCATTTGCCCTTATAAGCGCCGCTTCGATCCGCCCGGCCAGTTAGGGCTGCCGTGGCGGATCATTTCGCTCGTTTAAGAGACGAAGGGCCGCAAGGCCGCAGCGCGGCAGGTCGCAAGACCTTTTCGCCGCCAGACCAAGAGAGAGCAAAATGCCCAAGTTGAAGACCAAATCGGGCGCGAAAAAGCGCTTCAAGATCACCGGCACCGGCAAGGTGGTTTACGCCCAGCGCGGCAAGCGCCACGGCATGATCAAACGCACGAACAAGCAGATCCGGAACCTTCGCGGCACCAACGTCATGTTCAAGACGGATGGCGACAACGTGAAGAAATATTTCCTGCCCAACGGCTGATTTCAGCCGCATCTGTTTTCGTTTCAACGTTTTTGGAGATCATCCATGGCTCGCGTCAAACGCGGCGTCACTTCGCACGCCAAGCACAAGAAAGTTTTCAAGGCCGCCAAGGGCTTCTATGGCCGCCGCAAGAACACCATCCGCGCCGCCAAGGCCGCCGTCGACAAGTCGATGCAATATGCGACTCGCGACCGCCGCGCCAAGAAGCGCACGATGCGCGCCTTGTGGATCCAGCGCCTCAACGCCGCCGTGCGTGAATTCGGCCTGACCTACAGCCGCTTCATCGACGGTCTCGCCAAGTCGGGCGTCGAAGTTGACCGCAAGGTCCTGTCGGAGCTGGCCATTTCCGAGCCGGCCGCCTTCAAGGCGATCGTCGAGAAGGCCAAGGCGGCTCTTCCCGTAGCCGCTTGATTTGTTGCCGACCGCGTTGCGGTCGGCGCCCCTCGCATAAGCTCGGCGTCACGTTCGTTCCTGAACCCGGCCACAGGGGCCGGGTTGCGCATTGGTCGCCCGAGCGCGATGGCCCGCCAGCGATGGCGGGCTTTTTTGCTTTGCCTCGCCGCTCCCGCGTGGCATTACCCGTGCACGAATTCGCCGGAAATTTTCATGTCTGACCTCAGCCAACTCGAAAACGAGACCCTCGCCGCCATTGAGGCCGCGGGCGACGAAGCCGCGCTCGAAAATGTGCGCCTCGCCGCCCTCGGCAAGAAAGGCTCGATTTCCGCTCTGCTCGCCACTCTGGGCAAGATGTCGCCGGACGAGCGCAAGAGCGAAGGCGCGAAGATCAACGCCCTGAAGGACAAGGTCGGCGAGGCGCTGGGCGCGCGCAAGGCGACCCTCAAGGAAGCCGCGCTGGCCGCCCGCCTCGCCAGCGAGACGCTCGACGTGACGCTGCCGGCTCGCGCCTCGGGGCTGGAGACCGGGCGCATCCATCCGATCAGCCAGGTGATGGACGAACTCACGGCGATCTTCGCCGACATGGGCTTTTCCATCGCCGAAGGCCCGGACGTCGAGAGCGACGACCTCAACTTCACCAAGCTCAATTTCCCGCCCGGCCATCCGGCGCGCGAAATGCACGACACCTTCTTCTTCAATCGCAAGGAAGATGGGACGCGCAAGCTGCTCCGCACCCACACCTCGCCGGTGCAGGTGCGCACCATGCTGAAAAATCCGCCGCCGATCCGCGTGATCTGCCCGGGCCGCACCTATCGCTGCGATTCCGACCAGACCCATACCCCGATGTTCCATCAGGTCGAGGGGCTGGTGATCGACCGCAAGGCCCATATGGGCCATCTCAAGTGGATCCTTGAAGAGTTCTGCAAGACCTTCTTTGAAGTGCCCAATGTGAAGATGCGGTTCCGCCCGAGCTTCTTTCCCTTCACCGAGCCGTCCGCCGAAGTGGATATTCAATGCTCGCGCAAGGGCGGCGAGATGCGTTTTGGCGAGGGCGACGACTGGCTTGAAATTCTGGGCTGCGGCATGGTCCACCCGAATGTGCTGCGCAATTGCGGCCTCGACCCGGACGAGTTCCAGGGCTTCGCCTGGGGCATGGGCATCGACCGCATCGCCATGCTGAAATATGGCATGCCGGACCTGCGGCCCTTCTTCGAGGCCGATGTGCGCTGGCTGTCGCATTACGGTTTCAGGCCGCTCGACCTGCCGTCGCTCGCTGGCGGGCTTTCGAGCTGATTTTCGCAAAACGCGTCATGGCTGCGCCGCGTCCGCGACGGCGGCGCGCGACTTGAGACAGAAAAATGAAATTCACCCTCTCCTGGCTGAAAGAGCATCTGGACACCGAGGCCTCGCTCGGAACCATCGTCGAGACCCTGACCAAGATCGGCCTTGAGGTCGAAGGCGTCGAGAACCCGGCCGAGACGCTTGGCGTCTTCCGCATCGCGGAAATCATTTCCGCAGCGCCCCATCCCAATGCCGACCGTTTGCAGGTCTGTCAGGTCAATGCGGGCCAAGTAAATGCGGGAGAGGGCGCGCCTTTGCAGGTTGTATGTGGCGCGGAAAATGCGCGGGCGGGCCTGAAAACCGTGTTCGCCGCGCCGGGCGCCTTCATCCCGGCCAAGAATTTCACCATCGCCAAGGGCGTCATTCGCGGCGTCGAATCCGCCGGCATGATGTGCTCGCCGGAGGAACTGGGCCTTGAGGGCGATTCCTCGGGCATTTTCGAACTCAGCCCCGACGCCCCCGTCGGCGCCAGCTATGCCGCCTGGGCCGGGCTGGACGATCCGCTTATTGAGATCAACCTCACGCCCAACCGCTCAGACGCCGCCAGCGTCTATGGCGTGGCGCGCGACCTCGCCGCCGCTGGTCTCGGCAAGCTCAAGGGAGAAGCTGGCGCGCCGATCCCGGGCAAGTTCTCCTGTCCCGTTGGCGTCAAGCTGGATTTCAGCCATGAGGACGCTCATCTCGCGCCGCTGTTCGCCCTGCGTCTGGTGCGCGGCGTCAAGAACGGCCCGAGCCCGGAGTGGCTGCAGAAGCGCCTCAACAGCATCGGCTTGCGCCCGATCAACGCTCTGGTGGACATCACCAATTTCATGACCTTCGATCGCGGCCGTCCACTGCATGTGTTCGACGCCGGCAAGGTCGCGGGCGATCTCGTCGTGCGCCGCGCGAAAGCTGGCGAAAGCCTGCTGGCGCTCGATGGACGCACTTATCCGCTCGACGAAAGCGTCGTGGTCATCGCCGACGATCATGGCGTGGAATCGCTCGCGGGCGTGATGGGCGGCGAATCCTCCGGCTGCGATGAAAACACCACCGACGTGCTGATCGAATCGGCGCTGTGGGACCCGAACAACATCGCCCGGACGGGCCGCAAGCTCGGCATTGTGTCGGATGCGCGCTATCGCTTCGAGCGCGGCGTCGATCCGGCCTTCGCCTTGCCGGGGCTGGAGCTGGCGACCGAACTTGTGCTGCAGCTGTGCGGCGGCGAGCCGTCGGAGAATGTCGTCGCCGGCCATGTCCCCGCGTCCGCGGCAGGAATTGACTTCCCCTTGAGCGAGGTGGAGCGCCTGACGGGCGTCCATCTCGACCCCGGCGAAATGGCCGGGACGCTGGAAAAGCTCGGCTTCGCCGTGGCGCGCCAGGCGGCCGACGCGGGCCGGGTCCATGTTCGCGCGCCGAGCTGGCGCCCGGATATCGAGGGCAAGGCCGATCTGGTCGAGGAAATCATCCGTCTCGCGGGCCTCGACCGCATTACGCCGGTTCCGCTGGAGCGCGAATCCGCCATTTCCGGTCCTGTCCTGACCCTGCTGCAGAAGCGCGTGCGCTCCTCGCGCCGGGCGCTCGCCGCGCGCGGCATGGCCGAGGCGGTGACCTGGTCCTTCATTTCCAAAGCCCGCGCCGAGATTTTCGGCGGCGGCGCGCCGGAACTGGCGTTGGCCAACCCCATCGCGACGGAACTTTCCGACATGCGGCCGAGCCTTGTCCCCGGCCTGATCGCCGGCGCCCAGGCGAATGTCGCGCGGGGCTTCGGCGACGTCGCCTTGTTCGAGGTCGGGCAGGTGTTCAAATCTGACGCCGAGGACGGCCAGTTCGTGGCCGCCGCCGGGCTGCGGCGGGGAACGGCCAAGCCCAGCGGCGCAGGCCGTGACTGGTCCGGCAAGGCCGCGCCGGTCGATGTCTTCGACGCCAAATCCGATGCGCTGGCGGTATTGGCCGTTCTCGGCGTGTCGGCGGGCGCTGTGCAGATCGTTCCCGGCGGGCCGGACTTCCTGCATCCGGGCCGCTCCGCGACTTTGCAATTCGGCCCCAAGAATGTCGTCGGCTGGTTCGGCGAATTGCATCCGCGCGTGTTGGAGTCCTTCGACGCCGCCGGGCCGATCGTCGCTTTCGAGATCGTCCTCGACGCCTTGCCGGCGCCCAAGGCCCGGCCGACCAAGGCGCGGCCGAAGTTGGAGCTGTCGGACTTCCAGCCTGTGGAGCGCGATTTCGCCTTCATCGTGGACAACACTGTGAAAGCGGCCGATCTTATCAAGGCCGCGCAGGGCGCGGATCGCAATCTGATTGTCAATGTCGGGGTGTTCGATCTCTATGCGGGGCCGGGCGTGCCGGAGGGCAAGAAATCCATCGCCCTCAACGTGACGCTGCAGCCGCGCGAAAAGACGCTGACCGATTCGGAAATCGAGGCGGTCGCGGCCAGAATCGTCGCCGAGGCGGGCAAAAAGACCGGAGCGGTCCTTCGCGGATGATCGGGGGGAAAGATGACGGAAAAATTCTGCTGGGTCGAGCTGCTGACCAGCGACATCGACGCCGCGCAGGCCTTCTATAGTGAAGTCATCGGCTGGACGAGCGCGGCGCCCGGTCATTCCGAGCGCGATTACCGCCTGTTCTTCCAGGAGGGAAACGCGGCCGCCGGGCTGATGCTCCTGCCCGAGGAGGCCAAGGCGCAGGGCGCGAAGCCATCCTGGTTCGGCTATATCACGTCGCGGGACGTGGACGCGGATGTGGCGTCCATCGTCAGGGCCGGAGGACAGCTTCTGCGGCCTGCCGAGACCTTGCCGAAGATCGGCCGTTTCGCCGTCGTCGCCGATCCGCAGGGGGCGGCCTTCGCGCTATGGAAGGATCTCAGCGGCATCAAGGCGCCCGAACTGCCGCCGATGGCGGTCGGCCATGTCGGCTGGCACGAGCTTTACACCGGCGATGTCGAAAAGGCCCTCGGCTTTTATGCGGAAAAATTCGGCTGGCTCCAAGGCGAGGCGCTGGATATGGGGCCGACGGGCTTCTATCAGCTGTTCTCCACGGGCGGGCATCCGGTCGGCGGCATCTTGCGGCGTCCCCCGAACATCCCGCAAAGCTTCTGGAACTTTTATTTCACCGTGCCGGCGCTCGACGCCACTCTGGCCAAGGTCGAGAAGGCCGGCGGCAAGATCGCCAACGGCCCGATGGAAGTGCGCGGCGGCGCCTGGATCGCGCAATGTTTCGACCCGCAGGGGGCATTTTTCTCGCTGTTCGCCGCCAGGCGCTGAAACGGATCCTGGCGGATCAGGGAACCTTCGCCAGGATTTCCGTCATTTCCGCCGCTGTGAAGGCGCGCAGGGTTTGGCCGCGAAGATTGCCCATCTGAAGCAGGGTGATGGAGAAGGCGTTGGCGGCGGCGTCATCCGGCGATTCCGTAATGGCGACAAGGTCATATTGACCTTGCAGCCAGAGGATCTCCCGGATCTTGACGCCGCTTTGCAAGGCGGCGGCCTTCGCCGCCTCCGCGCGCTTGACGGTGTCCTTGAGCGTGCGGCGTCCCTGTCCGGTGAAATTATAGAGCGTGACAAAGGTTTTCATGGGTCGTTGCTCCCCGTCTGGCTTGCATGTTGTTTTTTTCAGACGTGCGGCGGCCAGACCTGCGCCGTCGCGTCGAAACGATAACGTCGCGCCGGGCGTTTAGGTTCAGTTCGGGCGCGGGGCAGTTCGGATCGCGTGGAACATCTGGAAGGCGAATTTGGTGCGGCGACGAGCTTTCGACATCTTCGGGAGAGTAGGCTCGCTGCGCATCGCGGCGGCGATGGCTTGCGTGCTTTTCTCGGCGTCTGGCGCCTCGGCCGCGGGGATCGAGTCCTGCGAGAAGATCAAGGACGCCGACGCCTATAACAATTGCCTCGCCGCGTTCGGTCCGGCTGTCGGAGAACACAGGTTTACGCGGGCTCCGCCGCCGACTGCGGAAACCGAGGCGGAGCCGCCGCGCCCGGGCCAGCGCAAGGCTGCGGGCGCGAACCGGGCGCGCAAGGCCGCCCCCACTGCCGCTCAGGCGGAAGGGCAGGGGCCGAGGCCGAAGCGGCAGGCCAGTGGGCGGGTGCGGATCGAAATTTTTCCAGGGCGGTGAGGCGCGGTCAGGCGCCTGCTTCCAGACGCGCCAGGGCGGCGGAATCGGGATATTCCGCAAACTCGACCAGCAGCCCATCGCGGAAACGCGCAAAATCGCAGATGTCGATAGAGGCCAGCGCCCCCGAACCGCGATTGCGCATGTGGGAGGTCCGATGCACGGCGACGCGGTCTCCATCCACGACCAGCTCGTGAATGGTCGAGCCGAGGTTTTCGAACATGATGTCGATAGTCGCCAGCATCTGGCCGACCGCGGCCTTGCCGTGAACGGGACGTGCGAAGGGATAGAGCGTCCAGCTTCCCCGCGTGTGATAGACGATGTCCTCGGCGGCATATTCGAGGATTCCGGGAAGATCGCCTTCCGCGCGCCGCTCGAAAATGGTGCGGACGCGGTGTTCGATCATTTCACGGTCGAGCGCGCCCAAATTATGCAGGGTTTTGTTGCTTTGCATTTAGGTCTTTGGTCAGGTCTCAGGCAATTCAGGTCTGAAATGAATCGTCGAGCGCCGCAAGGGCCGCAGTCAGCTGTCCTCGAGTTGCGCCAGCGCCATTGAATCCGCAACTTCGGTGAACTCGACCACCAGCCCATCGCGGAAACGGACAAAATCGGCGATGTCGACCGTTCCGACCTTGCCGGTGCCGCGATGGCGGATCCTCGCCGTCCGCCGCATCGCAGCCCGGTCGCCGTCGATGATGAGATCGTGCACGTCCGATCCCAGATTTTCGAACTGGACGGAAATCATCGTCAGCGCTTCGGCCACCAGTTTCTTGCCGCGCACCGGCCGCGTGTAGGGGAAGGCCGCCCAGTTTCCCCTCACGTTATAGACGATGTCCTCGGCGGCATATTCGAGCATGCCGCGCAAATTGCCGGTCGCGCGCATCTCCAGCAGGGCGTGGACGCGCCGTTCGATCAACTCCCGGTCGAGCGCTCCGAGTTTGCGCAGGGTTTCATCGCTTTGCACGCGGGACTCCGATCTCAGGAGAGGTTGAGTTCCTTGAAGAAATCATTGCCCTTGTCGTCCACGACGATAAAGGCGGGGAAATCCTCGACCTCGATCTTCCAGATCGCTTCCATGCCGAGCTCTGGATATTCCACAACCTCCACTTTCCTGATGCAATCTTGCGCGAGGCGTGCGGCGGGGCCGCCGATCGAGCCGAGATAGAATCCGCCGTGCTTCTTGCAGGCTTCCGTCACTTGCGCCGAGCGGTTGCCCTTGGCCAGCATGACCATCGAGCCGCCGGCGGCCTGGAACGCGTCGACATAGGCGTCCATGCGTCCGGCCGTGGTGGGGCCGAAGGAGCCCGAGGCGTAGCCGGCGGGCGTCTTGGCCGGGCCGGCGTAATAGACCGGATGGTTCTTCAGGTAATCCGGCATAGCCCCGCCCGCTTCCAGCCGCTCGCGGATCTTGGCGTGCGCGAGGTCGCGGGCGACGATGATCGTGCCGGTGAGCGACAGGCGGGTCTTGACCGGATATTGCGTCAGGGTCGCCAGAATGTCCTTCATCGGCTGGTTGAGGTCGATCCTGACCACCGCGCCGCCGAGTTCGCCTTCGACATGAGGCAGGAATTTCGCCGGATCGTGCTCCAGCTCCTCGACGAACACGCCGTCTCGGGTGATTTTGCCCAGCGCCTGGCGGTCGGCCGAGCAGGACACGCCGATGCCAATCGGCAAAGACGCCCCATGTCGCGGCAGGCGGATCACGCGCACGTCATGGCAGAAATATTTGCCGCCGAATTGCGCGCCGACGCCGAGGTCCTGCGTCAGCTTGTGGATCTCGGCTTCGAGTTTCAGGTCGCGGAACGCATGGCCATCCTCGCCGCCCTCGGTCGGCAGGTTGTCGAGATAGCGCGCCGAGGCCAGTTTGACCGTCTTGAGATTCAGCTCGGCGGAAAGGCCGCCGATGACGATGGCGAGGTGATAGGGCGGGCAGGCGGCGGTGCCGAGCGCCAGGATCTGCTTCTTGAGCACTTCGAGCAGACGGTCATGCGTCAGCATGGAGGGCGTGCCCTGCACCAGATAGGTCTTGTTGGCCGAGCCGCCGCCCTTGGCCATGAACAGGAATTTGTAATAGTCCTCGCCCTCTTCATAGATGTCGATCTGGGCGGGGAGATTGGTCTTGGTGTTCTTTTCTTCGAACATCGAAATCGGCGCGAGCTGCGAATAGCGCAGGTTTTTCTTCTCATAGGCGTCCTTGACGCCCTCGGAGAGCGCGGCCTCGTCGCCGCCCTTGGTGAAGACGCGGCGGCCCTTCTTGCCGAGTATGATGGCGGTACCGGTGTCCTGGCACATGGGCAGCACGCCGCCGGCGGCGATATTGGCGTTCTTGAGCAGGTCGAAGGCGACGAACTTGTCATTGCCGGTCGCTTCCGGATCGTCGAGAATCTTGCGCAGCTGGGCGAGGTGGCCAGGGCGCAGCAGATGGTTGATGTCGCTCATCGCCGCTTCGGCGAGCAGGCGCAAGGCCTCAGGCTCGACCACGAGAATGTCCTCGCCGTCGAATTTCTCGACGCGCACGCCCTTGTCGGAGATCTTGCGATAGGGCGTTTCGTCCTTGCCGAGGGGAAAGAGAGGAGCGTAGGCAGCAGTCATCGCGGCGGTCCCGATGGTTTCGAAAGATGCGCCCCTTTACGCCTTTGTGCGCTGCAATCCAAGACCGGCGAAGGGCTAAGTTGGATTCCCGACAAATGCCTGCAGCTTGTGCGCCAGCGCCGCTTCGTCCCGCGTCTCGCATTCCCAGATCGTCAAGACCCGCCAGCCCAGCGCGGCATAGGCGGCGAGGTGCTTTTCGTCGCGCGCGCGGTTGCGGGCGATCTTTTGAATCCAGTAATCGGCGTTGGCTTTCGGCTGGCGCGCGCCACGCTTGCAGTCATGGCCGTGCCAGAAGCAGCCATGGACGAAGATCGCCTTTTTCTTCCCGAGATAGGCGATATCGGGGGCGCCAGGCAGGTCGCGCCGGCACAGGCGATAGCCGGGGGCGATTGCGCGCAGGGCTTTGCGCACCGCCAGCTCCGGACTCGTGTCGCGGCTCCTGACCGCGCGCATGATGTCGGAGCGCTCCATCGGCGCGCGGCCCATTGGGATTTACGCTTTGGGCGGCGGCAGCTGGAGCATTTCGCCGGTGTGCCGCGACATCAGGCCCTTGGCCTTTTCCGCGATCATCGCCAGCATCCAGGGCAGCTCGAGCGACACGCGGACGACGTCCGGCAGGAATTCCAGCGCGCCCTTGAAGGTTTGCCCGAGCGCCGAGATGGTGACATCGGCGGTCGTTTCGGCCCAGTCGATCTGCAAGGCCGAAAGATGGGACGCGTATTTCTGACGCAGGGCGTCGACGCCCTCCTGGACGCGCCTCTTCGCCTCCGCGGCGCCGAGGCTATGCTTAACGTCGACGCTGACGACCTTTCCCATTCCTGCTGCTCCAAACGGGCCTCTTTGGGCAGGAGGTAATCATCTTCATGCGAAAAGGCCAGAAGGGGCCATCGTCGCGCGTTTTTAGCCATGCAAAAATTGAATGGCTGATCGGCGTGGCTTTCAGCGCGGCTCCAAATGGTGCTTTCAATAATAATCACGATAAAACAAAAAGATATGAATTGTTCCGACATTTCTCGCGCCGGCGTAGCTCTAGCCATATTTCATGTAAAGGCCATAATTCATCAGAGTATCATTCCATTGTCGCATAGCTAATCGGGTCTCAGACGTCATAGGCAGGAGCAAAGCTCTCCGAGCTGCTCCCCAAATTCGTGCGAGACCGTCATGTCCGTTTCCGATCGCATCCGAAATACCGCCCTCCGCTCCAAGGTGATGAGCGCGCGCGCGGCGGCCGACTTGATTCCCAAGGGCTGCAATGTCGGCATGTCCGGCTTCACCGGCGCGGGCTATCCCAAGGAAGTGCCGCTGGCGCTCGCGGAGCGGATGAACGAGGCCCATGCGCGCGGCGAAACCTTTCGTATTGGCGTCTGGACCGGCGCCTCGACCGCGCCCGAACTCGACGGCGCCCTGGCCAAGGTCGATGGCATGGAGCTGCGGCTGCCCTATCAGTCCGATCCGACCTGCCGCAAACGCATCAACGCCGGCGAAATGGAATATATCGACATCCATCTCTCCCATGTCGCGCAATTCGTCTGGGGCGGCTTCCTCGGCAAGCTCGACGTCGCCATCGTCGAGGTCGCCGGCATCCGCGAGGACGGCATGCTGATTCCGTCATCCTCGGTCGGCAACAACAAGACCTGGCTCGACCGCGCCGAACAGGTGATCCTCGAGGTCAATTCCTGGCAGAACAGCGCGCTCGAGGGCATGCACGACGTCTATTATGGCACGCAATTGCCGCCGCATCGCAAGCCGATCCCGATCGTGAAGCCGTCCGACCGCATCGGCGAGACCTTTCTGCATTGCGACCCGGAAAAGATCATCGCCATTGTCCAGACCGACAAGCCGGACCGCAATTCCGCCTTCGCGCCGCCCGACGCCAATTCGCGCGCGATCGCCCATCACATTCTGGAATTCTTCGCCCATGAGGTGAAGATGGGCCGCCTGCCGAAGGACCTCCTGCCGCTGCAATCGGGCGTCGGCAATGTCGCCAATGCGGTGATGGAGGAATTGCAGGCCGCGCCTTATGAAAATCTCACGGCCTATACCGAGGTGCTGCAGGACGGCATGTTCAACCTCATCCGCTCGGGCAAGATGGCCTTCGCCTCGGCCACGGCGCTGTCGCTGAGCCCGGACGCGGCGGATGAATTCAACCGCGACGCGGGGGCCTATCGCGACAAGATCGTCCTGCGGCCCCAGGAAATCTCCAACCATCCGGAAGTGATCCGCCGCCTCGGCCTGATCGCGATGAACGGCCTGATCGAGGCCGACATTTATGGCAACGTCAATTCGACCCATATCCGCGGGTCGAGCATCATGAACGGTATCGGCGGCTCGGGCGATTTCGCCCGCAACGCGTGGCTGTCGATCTTCATGACGCCGTCAAGCGCCAAGAATGGCGCCATTTCCTGCATCGTGCCCATGGTCACCCATGTCGATCATACCGAACATGACGTGCAGGTGATCGTGACGGAGCAGGGGCTGGCCGATCTGCGCGGGCTGTCGCCGAAAAAGCGCGCCCGCGTCGTAATCGACAATTGCGCACACCCGACCTTCAAGCCGGCGCTGGACGAATATCTGGAGCGGGCGCTGAAATATTCGCCGGGCCAGCACACGCCGCATATTCTCGACGAGGCCTTCACCTTCCTGCCCAATTGGCAGGCGAACCGCGACGCGCGCGACGCCTGGAAGGAAGACAGCGTGGTGCAGGCCGACGCCTGGAAATGAGGCTTGGAAATTTTTTCGCGCGGCGAGCGCCGTCGCACGGAAAACTCATACTACACCTCGCAGGTGAGAACCTGTGAGGCGTGGTTAGGCGCGACTGCGCCGCCGAGCTTACGCGAGGGATTCCTTGACCGCGACGAGTCGCGGTCAAGGAGAAAAGGTATCAGTCGTTCTGAAGGACCATGTTGCGCAGGATGGGATAGACCTGCCCTTCCCATTTCTTGCCGCTGAAGACGCCGTAATGGCCGACGCCCGCCTGCAAATGGTGCTTCTTGCGGAAGGGCTTGAGATTGGCGGCGAGATCATGCGCCGCCATGGTCTGGCCGACTGCGCAAATATCGTCTCGCTCGCCTTCGACGGTGAGCAAAGCGGTGTGGCGGATCGCCTTGGGATCAACCTTGCGGCCGCGGAATTTCATCATGCCGAGCGGGAGCTGATGCTCCTGGAAGACCCATTGCACCGTTTCGAGATAGAATTCGGCGGACAGGTCGAGCACGGCGAAATATTCGTCGTAGAAGGCCTTGGTGTGTGTGGCCTTCTCCTTGTCGCCGCCTGCGAGATTGTGGAACAGGTCGACATGCGCCTTGACGTGGCGGTCCATGTTCATCGCCATGAAGGCGGAGAGCTGGACGAAGCCCGGATAGACGCGGCGGCCGGCGCCCTTGTAGCGTAGCGGAACGCGGGCGATGAGGTTCTTCTCGAACCAGGACATCGGCTTTTCCTTGGCCAGTTCATTGACCTTGGTCGGGCTGATGCGGGTGTCGATCGGGCCCGCCATGAGCGTCATGGAGGCCGGGGCGGCGGGATTGTCGTCCTCGCCCATGATCGCGGCGGCGGCGAGGACCTGGACGCAGGGCTGGCAGACCGCGACGACATGGGAGCCGGGACCCATATGCTCCAGGAACTGGATCACATGGGCGACGTAATCGTCAAACCCGAACGGGCCGTCGGCGAGGCTCACGTCGCGGGCGTTGTGCCAGTCGGTGATATAGACGTCATGGTCCTGCAATAGGGTCTGCACGGTGGAGCGAAGAAGCGTGGCGAAATGGCCGGACAAGGGCGCGACCACCAGAACGCGGGGCTGCTGCGCGGAAATGTCCTTTTTGAAATGAAGCAGCGTGGCGAAGGGCGTCTTCAGCGCCGCCACTTCAGTCACATTGGCGATCTCGTTGCCGACCGCGGCCGTCTTGAAGCCAAAGGGCGGGCGCACATGGGTGAGACCGGCGCGGTCGATCATTTCATAGGCGGCGGAAAAATTGCGGACCAGAACGTTCTCGTTAAGGGCCGGGTACGGGCCGTTTAGTGCTTCAAGAGCCAAACGCGCGAAGGCCTTTACAGGCGCCATCAGGTCTGAATGGGCTTGATAGGCTTCATAAAGCAGCATTACGCGCGCACCGATCCTGTGTTGAAAGGCCATTCTCAGGCCACGTTCATTTCAAGCATAAACTGTTACGCCTTTGCAATGCTCGCATACAATTTGCTAAAGGTCTAAGTGCAAAATTGAAGATGGGCCATTTGCCGATTAATGGTTGTGATTCGGCAACTTGCGCTCAAAAGCAGGGCACAATGTCTATAATTTGCGCGTTGCGAACAGCCCCGTGAATGGGCTAATTTGCTACTGACCGGGAGCGAAAAAAATGGCCAAGGCGGTACTGACGATCAGCAGTAAAAACTACTCGTCCTGGTCATTGCGCGGATGGCTGCTCTGCAAGATCGCGGGGCTCGATTTCGACGAGCGGCGCCAATCGATCGAGGATCCGAACGCCCGCGCCGAACTTCTCCTGCTTTCCTCCTCCTTCCTCACGCCCGCGCTGGATCACAAGGGCCTGCATGTGTGGGACACGCTGGCGATCGCCGAATATCTGGCGGAAGTCTGCCCCAAGGCGCAGATCCTGCCCGTCGACCGCGCGGCGCGCACCCACAACCGCTCTGTCTCCGGCGAAATGCATTCGGGCTTCAGCAATCTGCGCTCGGCCTTGCCGATGAACATGAAGGCGCATTTCCCGAATTTCCGCGTCTGGTCTGGCGCCAAGCCCGATATCGAGCGCGTCACCACCATCTGGCGCGACTGCCTCGCCCGCTATGGCGGCCCGTTCCTGTTCGGCGAGCGACCGACGGTCGCCGACGCCATGTTCGCGCCGGTCTGCTCGCGTTTCGCCACCTATAATGTGGCGCTGGATTCCGAATGCGCCGCCTATCGCGACCATATCCTGAACTGGGAGCCGATGCTCGAATGGGCGGAGGGCGCCAAAGTCGAGCCGGATGAAATGGAAGAACTCGACGTCGAGTTCTGACGGCCGCGCTATTCCGCGCGCTGGATGAGCTTGACGCTGCGGATGATCCCGCCAGGACCTTCAATGCTGAAGACGATCTTGTCGCCACGGCGTAACCCGTTGCTCAAATCGGGCGGATCGACGCGAAACATCATCTCCATCGCTGGCATGAAGCCCGGAATATCCGAATGTCTTAGCGTCAGCGCGCCGGTCTTCTCGTCTACGGCCAGGACCATCCCGGTTCCGTGAAACAGGCCGCTTGGCTCGCCTTTCTGCCGCTGAACCTTCGGCAAGACCTTGCGTTTCGGCTGGAGAGCCGGAACGCCCGCGTCGGCGCGGGCGAAGCCGCAACAAACGGCTATCGCGAGTGGGATGGTCAGGGCGCGGAGCATCTTGCTTCGTCTGTTCACTTCATCCTCCGGCGGACCAGGTCCTGCGAACGGGCGCTATTCGCCATTCAGTTCCGTGATTGAGACGAAGTCGCGCCCCAAAGCGTTCGACACGACATGATGGCAGGCCATGCAGCTGGCTGGCGCGTCCTGCACGTAGGTTTCCATCGTCGTATTGGCGAGATTCTGGTTCAGCGCCGACATGTCGCCGACACGCTGATAGGGTTCCGCCGGGGTGTTCGGATCGGCGCTCATGCCCGGGAAAAATCGGCCGTCGTTGAGCGGTCCAACCGGCTGCGGCACTGTTGGCCATTGCGTCACGACGAGCATGTAATTGGCCCAGACCGTATCGCGGATTTCTGGGAGAGCCCAATAGGCCCGGTTCATCGCCATCGTCTCGGGATTGATCGGGTGCTTGCGTATAACCTGGACCGGATCGGGGTCGAGATGCGGCGGATTCGACATGGAGACGGGCTGCGGAGCCTGCGATTCCAATTTGGCGGACGAAGGTCTCGACGGGTCGAAATAGGAATAAGGCGCTTGCGCGTCCTTCGCGTCCGGTTCGCGCGCTTCGCCCTTCCCCGCCGGGGGCACATTGTCGATATGTTCGAATGAGCTCCAGATCCCTTGGGGACGGTTTTGAGTCTTGACGACAATATGCAGTCCCACCAGCGCAATGTCTTGCGTGGCGCACACATTGGTTCCGGATGCGATTGTCTTGGCGACGTCAAGAACCAGCGCATCCTTGACGACATAATAGCGCTTGCGGGCGGCGGGAGAATCCGCCTCGTTCAGAATGCGCCAGGCCGCCTTGACCCCGATCGATCCGACGCTGAAATGCGCCGGCTTTTCAGGACTGGGCCGGCGGCTTCTGAGGTTCCATTTGTGATCGACGATGGAGTCGAATTCGGCCTTGTTGAACCGGACTTCATATCGCGTGTACGTGCGGTTCTGCGCGACCAGCGGACCGGAAAGTCTTCCTGGCTCAAAAGTGGCCTGATTGAAATCTGCAAAGGGGCGGAACGAGGCCAGGGTCTTTGTCCGATTGTCGGCTCCAGGACCGCAAGGATTCGCGCCGGCATAGCTGGTCCATTTGGCGGGCGCGATCGCGCGCCCATCCGGCCCGGACACGAAAATTTCGGTGCGGGATTTGAACGTTTCCCAGACGCGCGGGCCGGAATCGCCCAGTTGCTTCGAGCGATCCGGCTGGCCTCTATGCGCAGGGTCGGTCAAGGCGGGCCAGGACAAGGCGACGAAAGCGCGCCAGCTGAAATTGTCGAAGGCCGGAAACGGGTCGGGCTTGGTCGACGGAACGTCTTCGATGGCGTCGGGAAGAACCTTGGGTTCGACGTCCTCGGCCTCCGCGACGATTGGCGCGAGGATCGCGCAGCCGGTCGCCATCGCGAGCGTGAACGCGCGTAAGTTGAGTCCGGCTTTCCTCCAAAACATTTTCCGCGCCCTATCTGTCGGGGCTGTCGAATTCTTGCCGCAGCGCGCTCCAGCTTGAAATTTGATCAATTCGACCGTGTGGCCCCAGGGGGCGCGAGAGGCGGGGCGAAAACAGGCGTCCGCGGGTTCTCAAGCGAGCGGACTGGCTGCGCCGGGACCGCCGATCGCGTCAATGTCCCTGCGTGATATAAGCGATCACGTCGTCGATATCCTTTTTCCGCTTCAGGCCGGGAAAAGTCATCGCCGTCGTGGGCTTGTATCGCCGGGGATTGGCTAGGAAGGCGGGAAGGTTTGCGTCGCCGATCCGGCCGGTATAGGGCAGGGCGGCATGGCACTTGTGGCAGATGTTCTGAAAAATCGCCTTTCCCGCCTCGGGATCGCCGGCCAAAGCGGCTCCGGTGTCTGACACAATGGCGAACGATGCCGCCACGGTCAGAAAGAGGATCGCTCTGGCGCGGGATTTCATGGGCGCCTCAGCGCTTGACGACCGGGCCGCGGATCTCTCCGCCGGGGAATTGCGGCGTATGCAGATTGAAATACCAGCGCGCCCCTTTGAGATCCTTCGCCTGGTTTGCGTCGATCACGCTCTCGCCGCCGAATGGGCTGGAGAGTTTGCCGGACGTTCCCACCTGGATGGGCGCGTTTTCCTCGGACGTCAGGCCGCTATAGGCCACCGGGCCATGAAAATGCGCGCCGATAGGCGCGCCGGACACGCCGGAATAGGTCACGCGCCATGTCAGCGTATTGGTTGCCGTATCGAGCGTGGCGTCGACATGGCCTTTGCCCGGAGAGTTGTTCGGCGGGGCTTCGCCGCGACCGAACAAATCTGCGGTAAAACGAATTTTCTCCGCGAAGGCGGCCGAACCGCCGGCCAATAAAGCCAGGATGCCCAAACCGGCAACGGCGGATCGGGCCGTAAAGGATCCCCGGGTGCGCCGGCGCGCATGACGGCATCTCGAAATTTTATGCATTTCACCGAACATGAATTCCTCCCCCATTGTTGCGCTGTTATTGGCGCTTGAGCATTATCCTCGATGGCAAGGCTAATATTGTCCGCCGTACTGAAAAAGCCCGGCAGGCATATTGCTCGCAAAGCAATTCGGCGTCGTATATGGCAAGCCGCAAAGCGGGACATTCAAATCAGCAACCATCGCTTCGAATTCGTCTCACAAATTAAGTAGTAACATTTCAAAAAAAACGCCCGAGGCTGTAAAAGGCCTCGGGTACGAAAAAGGCGCCTAAGCGGTCGCCATCAGGCCTTGACCCAGATCTTGCACCAGCCGTTCGGAGAAATGTCGCCGGCCACTGATTTGCAGGACGACGGCGGCTCGAACAGCTTGCAATTGCTGCATTTCGAAGAACCCTTGGGACTGCCCTGATAAGCAACGGCGGTCTGCGACATTTTGGCGCCGGCGGAACGCGCGCCCGCCAAAAGCACGGGTACGGCGGCTGCGCCCGCGATAGCCGCATTCTGGAGCAGGGTCCGACGGGACATTTGGATTTCAGGCTTTTTGGATTCCTTCGTCATCGCATTTCCTCCGTTGTGGCAGGAACGGGCCGAGCCCGAAAGTTTGACCACTCACACGCCCATTCCATAGGGGCCGCCATTAAATGGCCATGATCCACGTCAATCGCAACTTAGTAAATCGGGATCGTTGAGTTCGTCGCGCGCGCACCAATGCTTGCTCGCAAATTCTCGATTGCGATGCAGCAAATGTTGCTGATGTGCATTTTAGAACAATTCTACCAAGTACTTTTGAACTGGGGCCTTTTTGCAACAGAGGCAAGAATTATGCTTTTTGGTTGATTCGGATCAAATCCGCCAGGGCCAACTGATGGCGATATCATGATATACAGCCCAAGGGTGAGTCGCAATAGAAGGCGGCTGTTTTTCAGTAGTTTGCGTATGTTCGCTGTATGGCGACGGGGGGAGCGCATGATAAAAATTTCCAGCTATTTCAAGGCAAGAACAGTTAAGGCCGGAGCTCCCGCGTTGCTTGGGCGTGCGGCTTCCGCGGCCTTCGCGCTTTCATCCGCCTTCTATGGCGCCTCGATCGATTCGGCGTCGGCGCTGCCGAGCTTTGCGCGCCAGACCGGTCAGACCTGCTCCGCCTGTCATACGGCCTTTCCGCAACTGACGCCCTTTGGCCGTCGCTTCAAACTGGGCGGCTATACGCTGGAAGGCGGCGACACCAAGAACATGCCGCCGGTCGCCTTCATGATCCAGTCGACCTTCACCCATTATAATACCGGGCTCAACGGACCGCCTGGCACGACCTACTCTGTCCCGCAACCTGACGGCGGCTTCCCGAACTCCAACAATTTCACCGACCTCGCCCAACAGTCGAGCGTGTTTTACGGCGGCAAGGTTTGGGGCAATCTCGGCGCCTTCGTCCAGGCGACCTACAGCAACGATTACGGTCGCGCTTTCGCGCTCGACAATACCGACATCCGTTACGCCGACTCGGTCAAAATCAACAATTTCGATGTGCTCTACGGCCTGACCGTCAATAACAATCCCACCGTTCAGGATCCCTGGAACACCACCCCGGTGTGGAGCAATCCCTTCATCCAGTCCAGCTTCGCGCTTTCGCCGGTCGCCTCGACCATGATCGAAAGCTGGACCCCGAGCCAGGTTCTGGGCGCCGGCGGCTATGTCTTCGTCAATGACATGATATACGCCGAAATCAGCGGCTATGGCTCGCTGTCGTCGCGCATCCAGAATTCTCTCGGCGTTTCGCCGCCGCAGCTTGGCTTCACCATCGACGGCGTCGCGCCCTATTATCGGGTCGCCATCGAACATAACTGGGGCGATCATTCGCTGATGGTCGGCGCCTATGGCATGAGCGCCAGCATCATCCCGAACAATATCTGGGGTTTTGGCGTCGATCATTTCTACGACACTGGCATCGATGCCCAATATCAGTGGATCAGCGATCAGCACGCCGTCACGTTGCGCGGCAATTATATTTATGAAAACCAGGGTCTCAACGCGACCTATGCGCAGGGTAACAGCGCCAACGCCAATAATTATCTGCAAACGCTGAAGCTGTCGGCCGAATATGTCTACGATCACACCTATGCGCTGACAGGGACTTATTTCAACATCAACGGCAGCCCGGACGCGATCATCTTCGGCTCCAATGTAAACACCTCGCCCAACTCGGCCGGTTTTATTTTTGACATCGCCTATCTGCCCTTCTCGAAGGGCGGGCCTCAGATCTGGCCGTGGTTCAACACGCGTCTGGGCATGTCCTACACCCTGTTCACCAAATTCGACGGCGGCGCGAGCAATATCGATCCGACGGGTTGCTGGAACTGCCGCAACGCAAGCGACAACAACACTTTCCTGGTTTACGCCTGGACCGCCTTCTGACGAAGGCGGCGCGGCAAAAAGCTGACAGCAAATGCGCGAACGACCGCCTCCGGGCGGTCGTTTTCGTTTCAGCGCTCGATTTGCGCCCAGCGGATCAGTAGATTTTTTTCCTGTTCGCCGAGCGCGGGGGCGGCGCCGGGCGGCGGCATGGCGCGCGAATAGACCGCCGCGCGCAGGATGTCGCCGCGATGAAGCGCGATCGAGCGGGGCGTCGAGAAATCCAGCCCGCCCGCCGCCGTTGCGAGGCCCGCCATTTGCGGGCGCGCGGCATGGCAAACGACGCAATGGCCGTCGACGATCTTTTGCGCCTCTGAAAAATCCGGGCGCACCGCCAGCGCGATAGCCTGGCTGGCGTTGCGGGCCTCGCCGCCCGGCTTCGGAACGCTCGGCGCCGAAAGGCCGAAGCCGAAAGCGAGACAGGCCGCCGCCGCGCCGCCGAGGCGCCAGTCTACGCCCAGCCCGCGCGACAACTTCAGCCAGAGGCGGCGAGTCAGGAAGAGTCCGGCGATGAAAAACACCGCCGCCACGCCGTTGTTGGCGCCAGCAAAGAGCAGCGGCGCATGGCCCGACAACATGAAGAACAGGGTCGGCAGCGCTAGATATTGGTTGTGCAGCGCGCGGGCGCCAGCGGCCCTTGCGTCCGCCTCATCGGCGGGCAGGCCGGCGCGCAGGCTGGCGATCCGCCTTTTCTGCACAGGCGCGACGACATGGGCGATATTGGCGACCATCAACGTGCCGAGATGGGCGCCGATCAGGACATAGGCCGCGCGCCCGGCGAAAAGATGGGTCAGCATAAGGCCGAGAACGGCGGAAAAGAGAAAGAGGGCGACGAGCAGGGCGTCGCCGCTCAGGCCGCTCTTCTTGCATAGCCAGTCATAGGCGAGCCAGGTCAGCGGCAGCGGGATGAGCGCGGCGGCGATTGCCGCCCAGGGCGCGGCGTTCCAGAGTTGCGGATCGATCAGATAGAGCTGCGGCGCGGCGCAGAACACCAGGCAGAGCAGGGCGAAGCCGCTCGCCCAGGTCGCATAGGTCTCCCATTTGAAGCTGAGCGCCCGCTCCGCCGCATCCGCGTCGCGCGCGCGCAAAAAACGGAAACCGGCGCCAGCGTGAAGCACGAGGCTTTGCGGCGTCGGATCCTCCGCGCGCGGCTTCATACCGAAATCGAGCTTCAGGAGAGCGAAGGCGGAGCCGACCATGAGGATTGCGGCGACGACATGCGCCCCGCGCAGGAGAAAGGCGGCATCATCCAGAGCGACGGCGAAAAAGTCCATGCGCCTCTAATCCTTCGGTTTTATTCCTCTGGCTTTTCCTGTCGACGATACCAGCAATAAAAAACCAGCACGATGATAAAGGTGAAAAGCGCGGCGAAGGTCACGTCTGAGAGGTAATGCCCGCCGAAGGACATCCGCAGCGCGCCCGTGGCCAGGGTGAACAGCAGCGCCGCCGCGACGGCGAATGGCCGGCCCGGCGGCGGGACCAGCAGGGCGGGGGCGAGCGTCCAGGCGGCGGTCGCCGCCTCGCCGGAGACGAAGGAGCAATTGCTGCGGCATTGGCCGGCGAAGCTGTCGTAAGGCTGGAAGCGCCACGGTCCGCCGAAGTCCTGCGTCTGCTCGGGGCGCGGGCGATGCGAGATTTCCTTCAGCACGCCATTGACCAGCAGGCCGGGGCCGAGCGCCAGAGTGACCAGCAGAAAGGCGACGGCGCGCCCGCTGGGCCCGCGCTCGGCCCGCCCGGTCCATTTCGCGATCGCCGCGAGCAGCAGCGCGCCGAGAAGGAAAAAAGGCGCGTCATAGAAGATGCGCCGGAAATGATCGCCCACCTCGCCGCGCCCGATGAAATGGCCCGACCTGTAAAAGAGCGACGCGAGGCCGAGATCGAGCCCCGGCCAGAGCGCGAAGATCGCGAAGCAATAGACCGTGCCGACGAGGAGTGCGATCAGGATATTGCGCGTCACGGCGGTCCTTGAGCTTTCAACCGCCCCTGCTCTAGACTGAATCCTTCATTCGGCTCAAGAGCGTCGGTATTTTGGCGGAGGGCGGCCTTGCCCGAACTCGATTTCTGGTACGAATTCGCCAGCACCTATTCCTATCTCGCGGCGATGCGGGCCGAGGCGCTGGCGGGGCCCGCGGGCGTGCGGCTGCGCTGGCGGCCCTTCCTGCTCGGGCCGATCTTTGCGGCTCAGGGCTGGACGAGTTCGCCGTTCAATCTCTATCCGGCCAAGGGGCGCTATATGTGGCGCGACATGGAGCGCGTCTGCGCCTTGCGGGGCCAGCCCCTGCGCCAGCCCGACCCGTTCCCGCAGAACAGCCTGCTCGCCGCCCGCCTCGCCTTGGCCGTACCCGAGGAAAGCCGCGCGGCGCTGAGCCGCGCCGTTTTCCACGTGGAATTCGGGGAAGGCCGCAACATTGCCGACGAACAGGTTCTGCGCGATAGTCTCGCCGCTCTGGATTTGCCCGCCGACGCGGTTTTCGCGCGCGCGAAATCGGAGGGCGTGAAGGCGGTCTTGCGCGAAAACACTGAAGCCGCGCAGCGCGCGGGAATTTTCGGCGCGCCCGCCTTCGTCGCCCGGGATGGCGAGCTGTTCTGGGGCGACGACCGGTTCGAACAGGCGCTCGACTGGGCGCGCGACAAGGGTTGATCATGACATTTCTGCCGGAGCTGACGAGCGCGGAGATCGAGCGCTACGCGCGTCACATCGTGCTGCGCGACATTGGCGGCGCCGGACAGCGCAAGCTGAAGGCGGCGAAGGTCTGCGTCATCGGCGCGGGCGGCCTTGGCGCGCCGCTGCTGCTTTATCTCGCGGCGGCGGGCGTGGGCGAAATTCACGTCATCGACGACGATATCGTCTCCGCCTCCAATCTCCAGCGCCAGGTTCTTTTCGGCGAGCAGGATCTGGGGCGGCCCAAGGTCGAGGCGGCGGCGGACGCCCTGCGGCGGCTCAACCCGCTTGTGCGGGTCATTACCCATCAAGCGCGGCTGACGCCGGCCAATGTTAGGGAGCTGATCGAGGGCTGCGACATCGTCGCCGACGGCTCGGATAATTTCGACACGCGCTACACCGTCTCTGACGCCTGCTTTTACGCGAAAAAGCCGCTGGTCACGGCGGCGGTCGGGCAATTCGACGGCTCGCTGACCACCTTGCGGCCTTTCGAGACGGGGCCGGATGGCCTGCCCAACCCGACCTATCGCTGCCTGTTTCCACACAAGCCGCCGCAGGGCAGCCTGCCGACCTGCGCGGAAGCCGGCGTGCTCGGCGCCCTGACCGGCATGGTCGGCGCGCTGATGGCGCTGGAAGTGGTGCGCGAAATCGTCGGCTTCGGCCAATCGATGGTCGGGAGGCTGGCCCTGTTCGACCTCGCCGCCATGCGCTTCGAAACGCTTTCCTATGGCTGGGACGAGGACAATCCGCTCAACGGACGCAGCGCGGCGGCGGAATAGTTTTCCGCGCTGCTGGAACGAAAACGCCCTCCCGCGAAGGAGGGCGTCAGGAACGAAGGCGACAACGTCGCGGCCAAACAATCAAATGGTCGCGACCACGGCGATTTCGACCTTGTATTCCGGGGCGACCAGCTTGGCTTCGACCGTGGCGCGGGCCGGGGTCTGGCCCTCGACCACCCAGGTGTCCCAGACCGAATTCATCTCGCCGAAGGTCGAAATGTCGGCCAGATAGATCGTCGCCATCATGATCCTGGTCTTGTCGGTGCCGGCTTCCGCGAGCAGGGCGTCGATCTGGGCGAGCACTTCAGCGGTCTGCGCGGCGACCGAGCCGCCGGCCGCCGTTTCCGCCACCTGACCGGCCAGATAGACGGCGTTGCCGCGGATCACGGCCTGGCTCATGCGCTTGCCGGGCTTCAGTCGTTTCAAAGAGGGCATGGTCTTTCCTTCCGCCGCTGAGGGCCTGATATGCGGCTTCCATACACCAGCGCGCTAATGTCCGCCATCCTTGGCGGGCGTTGCGTCAGGGTTGGCGGCGCTTTGGGCCTCCGATCCATGGTTGGCGGAGCCATGGGAAATGCGGTCGCTGAGCGCCAGCAGCACGGCGGAAAGCACGAAGGACAGATGAATGCCGACGTTCCAGGCCAGGTCGCGGTCGCTGGTCCGCTCGAGATCCATGAAGACGCGCAGGGTCTGGATCGCGGAAATGGCCACGATGGAGGACATCAGCTTCAGTTTCAGGCCGCCGAAGTCGATCTGCGTCAGCCAGGTCGGACGGCTGGAGGCGCCGTCCGGCTCGACCTTGGCGACAAAATTCTCGAAGCCGGACAAAATGACCAGCACGACCAGCGAGCTGGTCAGCGTCAGGTCGATCAGGCCGAGCGTGTCGAGCACGACGGTCGATTCTTCGGACCCGAAAGAGTCATGCAGCAGGTGCAACGAATGCTGCCCCGCCTTGATCAGCAGGATGACCATGGCCAAGGCGAGGGCGACGTAAAAGGGCGCCAGAAGCCAGCGGCTGGCGAACAAGATGTTCTGGATGAGCAGTTCGACCCGTTTACCGAAACGCACATTCCCGCCGTTCATGCCGTTCTCTCGCGCCCCGTGGTCGAAGATCACAAGCCGACGCCGACGGGGCACGCGACGCCGCTGCCGGCGAGGCCGCAATAGCCTGCCGGATTTTTGGCAAGATATTGCTGATGATAGGATTCGGCAAAGTAAAATTCCCCGGCCGGGCGTATTTCCGTGGTGATCGCGCCACGACCGTGAGCGGAAAGAGCCTGCTGGTAAAGCTCTTTCGATTTTCCGGCCGCCTTCAGCTGTTCATCACTGGTCGTATAGATCGCGGACCGATATTGCGTGCCGACATCATTGCCCTGACGCATGCCCTGGGTCGGATCATGCGATTCCCAAAACAGCGCGAGCAGGCGCGAAAGTTCGATTTTTTTCGGGTCATAGACGACCAGAACGACTTCCGCATGTCCGGTGAGGCCGGAACAGGTCTCCTCATAGGTCGGATTGGGCGTCGCGCCGCCGCTATATCCGACGGCGGTGACATAGACGCCGTCGCCCGCCTGCCAGAAACGGCGCTCGGCGCCCCAGAAGCAGCCCATGCCGAACAGGATGCGCTCCAAACCATCCGGAAAAGGCGGGGCAAGGTCGCGGCCACTGACGCAATGTTTCGCCGCAGTCGGGATCGGCTCCGCCCGGCCGGGCAGGGCTTCGGCGGCCGTGGGGACTTGCAGTTTCTTGCGCGAGAAGAACATGGCGCCCTCCGGGGATGTGCAAAATTCGGATTTTCCCAGATTTGGGGATGACGGGATGAATTGACGAGTCCTCCCGCGAATTTTCACGCTATAAGCGCGGAAAGAAAAAAATGCGCTGAAGAAAACGGGGACGGAATGGACTGGGACAAGTTGCGTGTGTTTCACGCCGTCGCTGCGGCTGGCTCCTTCACGCATGCCGGCGAGACGCTGCGCCTGAGCCAGTCGGCCGTCAGCCGGCAGGTCGCCGCGCTGGAATATGATCTCAAGACGCCGCTGTTCCATCGCCATGCGCGCGGGCTGCTGCTGACAGAGCAGGGCGAAATCCTGTTCCGCACCGTTCAGGAGGTGCTGAGCAAGCTGGAAAGCGCGCGCGTGCGGCTCTCGGATGCGCGCGACAAGCCGCATGGCCGGCTCAAGGTCACCGCCAACACCGGCCTCGGCGCCGCCTGGCTGGCGCCGCGCCTGGCCGATTTCCGCGATCTCTATCCCGATATCGAAGTGGTGGTGATCCTCACCGACGACGAGCTGGATCTCTCGATGCGCGAGGCCGACGTCGCCCTGCGCCTGTGGGAGCCGACCCAGGGCGACCTGATCCGCCGCCGCCTGTTCACGGTGCATTATTCCGCCTATGCCTCGCGCGGCTATCTGCAGCGTTTCGCCGCGCCGCGCAACGCGAGCGACCTCGACGCTCATCGCGTCGTCGCCTTCGGCGTCACCGGCGCGCCCTATCTGCGTAATCTCAACCTGCTGCTCACGTTGGGGCGCGAGGTCAAGAACCCGCGCGAGCCGGTGCTTTCAATCAATAATCTCTTCGCGATGATGCGGGCCATCGAGCAGGGCGCGGGCATCGGCGTGCTGCCCGATTATGTGGTAGGCGAAAATTCGCCTCTGACGCGGCTCGATCTTGGCGCGGAAATGCCGACTTTCGATTGCTGGCTCGCCTATCCCGAGGAGATGAAGACGGTGGCGCGCGTCCAGGTCTTTCGCGACTTTCTCGTCGCCAATGCGCCGATGTGGCGGCATTGACGGCGACGGAGGCTCCATGATTCCGACCTCTCTACTGACTTGTCCGAACTGCGGCCATCGCTCACGCGAAACCATGCCTACAGACGCTTGCCAGTTTTTCTACGAGTGCAAGTCCTGCGGCGTGGTCCTGAAGCCGAAGCCCGGCGACTGCTGCGTCTTCTGTTCCTATGGCGACACGCCCTGTCCGCCTGTCCAGGCGGGCGGTTCGGTTTGCCGCGGCGCAGCCATTGACGCCAAATCCGGGGATGACAAGGAGGCGAGCGACTGAAGCCCGAACACGAATCCTCCTGGCTCGACGCCTTTGCGCCCTTTGGCCGCCTCGCGGCGCCGGCGCGCGAAGCGTTGGCGCATCTGGTCGAGCTCACCGTTCCGCGCGGAAAAATCCTGTTCGCGCCCGGCTCGTCTTGCCAGGGCTTCGTGCTGCTGCTCGAAGGCGTCGCGCGCGTCAGCGTCACGGCGGCGAATGGCCGCCGCTTGCTGCTCTATCGCGTGTCGCCAGGCGAAACCTGCGTCCAGACCACGCTTTGCCTGATGGGCGGGCTGGAATATTCCGCCGAAGGGGCGGCCGAAACGGATCTGCGGCTGGTTGTGGTCCCGCCGGTCTTGTTCGAACGGCTGCTGCGCGAATCGCCGGATTTCGCCCGTTTCGTCTTCGAGCGTTTTGGCGCGCGCCTCGCGGAAATGACGCGGCTGATCGAAACCATCGCCTTTCTGCGCGTGGACGCCCGCCTGGCCGCAGCCCTGCTCGCCCGCGCCGACGGAGAAGGCGAACTCGGCGCAACCCACCAGGACCTCGCCGAGGACATTGGCGCCGCGCGCGAAGTGGTGAGCCGCCAGCTCGCGGAATTCCAGCGCGCCGGGCTGCTGCGGCTCGGGCGAGGGCGTATCTGCCTCGCCGACCGCAAGGCTCTCGCCGATCTCGCATCAGCCGATCTGGCTTGCGTGACCCATGTCACCGACTTTTCGCGCGGGATGTCCTAAGATTGAAGTTCGGAACAAGGAGAACCCGAAGGAGAACCCCATGACCGCGAATGTCGGAAGCCTCGATCGCATGTTGCGAATCCTCGTCGGCCTCATCCTCATCGCCTGCGTCTTCGTCGGCCCGCAGACTCCGTGGGGCTGGGTGGGACTCGTCCCGCTGCTCACGGGCGTCGTGCGCTTTTGCCCGGCCTATACGCTGCTGGGGTTCAACAGCTGCGAGCGGAAATAACTCTCAGACCACGTCTTCCGGCGCGAGCGCGCAGGCCAGTTCCGGATGGATCTCGATCTGGAACGTGGCGTGATTGATCTTGAACGCCCGGGCGAGATCCGCCGAGAGGTCGTGCAGGAAGGAATCGCCGGGATGCCCGCCGGGCATCACCAAATGGCAGGTCAGCGCGATCTCGGTCGTGCTGATCGGCCAGATGTGCAGATCATGCAGGGCGGAAACGCCCGGACGCTTGCCCAGGAAGGCGCGGACCTTGTCCGGGTCGATATGGGCCGGCGCCGCCGCCATGGACATGGACAGCGATTCCCGCAGCAGGCCCCAGGTGCCCCAGACGATCACGGCGTTGATGGCGAGGCTGACGACAGGATCGAGCCAGAGCCAGCCGGTGAGCAGGATCAGCAAGCCGACGAGCACCACGCCCGCCGAGACGAGCGCATCGGCCGCCATGTGCAGGAAGGCCCCGCGCAGATTGATGTCGGTCTTGCCGCCGGAGGCGAACAGCCAGGCGGTGACGCCGTTGATCGCGATGCCGATGGCCGCGACGATCATCACTGTCCGCCCGGCGACAGGCTCCGGCGCGCCAAGACGCTGGACCGCCTCCAGCGAAATCGCCCCGACCGTGATGAGCAGGAAGACCGCGTTAAAGAGGGCGGCAAGGATCGAGGAGCTGCGCAGGCCATAGGAAAAGCGCGGCGTCGGCGTGCGTTTCACCAGTTCGCTGGCGAGCCAGGCGACCGCGAGGCCGAGCACGTCGGAGAGATTGTGCCCGGCGTCGGCGAGCAGGGCCATGGAATTGCTGAGGAAGCCATAGACGGCTTCGATCACGACGAAGGCGACATTCAGTCCGATGCCGATGGCGAAGGCCGTGCCGAAGCTCGCCGGCGCGTGAACATGGCCGTGGCCATGGCTGTGGCGGTGGCCCGAGCATCCTTCGGAATGGTCATGAGAGCCATGATCATATCGCGCGTGATCGTGGTCATGCGAGGCATGATCCTGATGATCATGTCCGTGATGCTCCTGATCGTGGCCGCCAGTTTCGCCGCTCATTGCTCCCGCCTTTCCCACCACGAGGATAGACCGCGCCGCGCTGGATGGATCAAGGGCGAATCGAACGGTCCGCCGTCGCGAGCGCGAATTTGGCCGATCAATTGGCGAACCGGAAATGCAGCACGTCGCCGTCGGCGACGACATATTCCTTGCCTTCAAGGCGGAATTTTCCCGCTTCGCGCGCGCCCGCCTCGCCCTTGCAGGCGACGTAATCGTCATAGGCGATGGTTTCGGCGCGGATGAAGCCCTTCTCAAAGTCGGTATGGATCACGCCGGCGGCCGCCGGGGCCTTGACGCCCTTTTCGATGGTCCAGGCGCGCGCCTCCTTGGGGCCGACGGTGAAATAGGTGATGAGATGGAGCAGGCCGTAGCCCGCGCGGATGACGCGGTTGAGGCCCGGCTCATCAAGTCCGACGGCTTCCAGAAAGTCCTTCTGCTCGGCGGCGGGCATGACCGCGATCTCGCTCTCGATCTGCGCCGAGACGACCACGGCCACGGCGCCTTCCTCGGCGGCGCGGGCCAGCACCCGTTCGGAAAACTCATTGCCCTTGTCGGCGGAGGCTTCCTCGACATTGCAGACGTAAAGCACCGGCTTGGACGACAGCAGGCCCAATTGGGCGAACAGCTTGCGCTCCTCCGGCTCGATCTTGGCGAGACGCGCTGGCTGGCCTTCGCGCAGCAGCACAAGGCTGCGGTTCATCAGGTCGACGATTTCCTTGGCGTCCTTGTCGCCGCCCTTGGCCTTTTTTTCGAGCGCGACAATACGCTTTTCGAGCGATTCGAGATCGGCCAGCATCAGTTCGGTCTCGATGGTCTCGATGTCGCGGATCGGATCGACCTCGCCGTCGACATGGGTGATGTCGCCGTCGACGAAGCAGCGCACGACATGGGCGATGGCGTCGCATTCGCGGATGTTGGCCAGGAACTGGTTGCCGAGGCCCTCGCCCTTGGAGGCGCCGCGCACGAGGCCAGCGATGTCGACAAAGGTCAGCCGCGTCGGGATGATCTCCTTCGAACCTGCGATTTTCGTCAGCGTCTCAAGGCGCGGGTCCGGCACGGCGACGTCGCCGACATTGGGTTCGATGGTGCAGAACGGATAATTTGCCGCCTGGGCCGCCGCGGTCTGCGTCAGCGCGTTGAAAAGGGTCGATTTGCCGACATTGGGCAGGCCGACAATGCCGCATTTGAAACCCATGGGAACGCTCGCCGGTTGGAATTGAGGAATTGTCGGGCCGTATGCGGCCCGCGTGGCCAAAAGGCAAGCCCAACTTGGCGAATGGGCGGCGCAGAAAGCCGTGCGCGCTGGCCATATTTCTGTCACGGGAGGTTGCGAAAAGGCGCGTTCTCGCAGAATAGGACGGTATGAAACAGCTTTTCGCCTTCCATGTTTCTCTTCGCGGCGCCGGCCTGACGCTGGCGGTCGCCGCTTGCCTCGCGCTCGGCCTCGCCTCTTCGCCGGCGGGGGCGGAGCAATGCGCGCGCGGCCAGATTTTCTGGAAGTCCAAAAAAACCTGCGTGGACAAGGCGGAAGCGGCCAAGCTCGGCTTTTATCACGGCCCGGTTCCCGCCCAGAACAAGACGGGCGACAAGGCGGAGCCGGAGACGCCGGCCGCGGAAGAGCCGGCCGCCGCCGCCGTGACGCCGCCTGAGCCCGATCCCGCCGCCGTCCAGCCCGCAGCCGCCATCGCGCCGAAGCCGTCGCCCTATGGAGAGCTGGTGCTTGAGGAATTCGCCAAAGCCAAGTGAACCGAGGCTAACTTGGCCGAAGCGAACTTAACCGAAGCTAACTTGGCCAAAATGATTGTTGTCGTTGCATGACGCGCGAAATCGGCTAAAACCCGCGCCATGACCGAACAAACCTGCCCCTGCCGCGCCCTGGCGCAAGACAAGCTCGCTTTCGCCGATTGCTGCGGCCCCTATCTCGCCCGGACGAAATTTCCGCCGACGGCGGAAGCCCTGATGCGCTCGCGCTACAGCGCCTTCGCCCAGGGAGACGTCGATTATCTGTTCGACACGCTGGCGGACGACCAGCGCACGGATTTCGACCGCGCCGCGACGAGCGACTGGGCGAAGAAATCCGAATGGCTCGGCCTCGACATCCTCGCCACGGAACAGGGCCAGGAAGGCGACCAGACCGGCGTGGTGAGCTTCGCCGCCCATTTCAATCGCGACGGCAAGAAACTGACCCACAAGGAGCGGTCCCTGTTCGGGCGCGACGGCGAGGGCCGCTGGCGTTTCGCGCGGGAACTGCCGATGAAGGGCGAGACGGTCGTGCGCGGCGCGCAGCCCGGCCGCAACGATCCCTGTCCCTGCGGATCGGGCAAGAAATACAAGAAGTGTTGCGGCGCGGCCGCCTGAGGGCTTGTCGCCGTTAACGTGCGCTGGGGCGGCGGTTCCCGGCCGCTTCGAGCCGCCAAAGCGCGGACTGCACGGATAGCGACAGGAAATCGCCGAACAGTTCGAACACCGCGCGCTCGTTGATGTTCAGGCTGCGCGGCTGGCGATCATGCGCCAACAGCAGGCCCCAAAGCGCGCCCTCGACCCGGATCGGCATAGCAAGCAGCGCGGCGAAGCCCGCCGTGGCGGAGCGCGCGGCTTCATCGGCGGTCGCGGCGCGCAAATGGGCCAGGGCGAGACCGGGCGCGGGAGCGCCGATCAGTTCGACAGGCGGAGCGGCGCAATCGGACAGGAAGCGTAGCCGCGCATCCAGATACAAAGCGCGGGCCTCGGCCGAAAAATCCGCCGATAGGGCCGCGTTCTGCGCCGCGTCGGGCCAGTCCGGATGCTTATGCTGGGCGAGCGTGTGGGCCGCGCCTTCCGGCGTGATCCGCAGGATCGTGACGCAATCCCATTGCAGCACGGAAAAGACCAGCCGCGCCGCCATCAGCGCCAGTTTGTCGAGGCTGTCGGAGCGGGAAAGGCGGTCGATCAGGGCGCGCGCGCGGTCGAGCGCGTCGAAATCGTGCACGGCCGCGCGTTCGATCTCGATGATCGTCCGCTCGCCGGCGCCATGGACCGCGAAATCGAAGGCGCCTTCGCAACCCGCGATGGGGCGGAAGGGCAGCAGCGAGGGGCGCGGCGCGGCGCTTGCGCGCGAAAGGGCGTTGCGCAGGGCGTGCGACGTTTCCGAACCCACGAGATCGCGCAGCGCGGCGCCGAGGAATACGCCATTCCTTGCCGGAAGTAGTTCGGCGAGATTGGCGGAATGGCCCACCGCATGCGCGGCCTGGGCGTCGCAGACGATCGCCCAGCCGCGCGGCTGGATCGCCGCGGCGGATGGCGTGGAGCGCTGCGAATCCTGACTGCCGCCATTTGCCATGAAAAGCTCCTTCGCGCGCAGCCAGGCCGCGATTCGGCTTTGCCGGGATAAGGTTAAGAAAGCGTTGCATTTTAGATACGTCAGATTTTTTTTTGAAACTTTTTTCGCTTCTCTGCGTTAAAGGCTTGTCAGGCGGCCAGTGCGGAGGGTGTGGCCATGCGGGGGTTGGATCGGCAGCTTTTTCGTTTCGTTCTCGTTCTGGCGCTCGGAGCGGGTCTGGCGGCGGTGGCCGCGCAGCCGCAAAAGCCGAAACTCGCCACTCGGGAAACACCCGCTCCTGTCATCCTCGTGGCCGCATATGAAAGCGCGCCGCCGCCGGCGATCGAAGCTGGAGCGCGCGTGGACCAGTGCTCGCTCAACCCGCGCGACTACCGCGACGACCGCAGTTCGGACAAGAACGGCAAGAAGCGGAAAGTCGTTGTATGCGGCTGATGTCCTTCAGCGGAGGGGTCAGGCTGGCTGGTGAGCGCTGCTAAAGGCCCGCGAACAGCGGGTCTTTTTTTGTGCGGCCTAAGGCGCGTCGTCGATCGGGCGGAAGGGTTGCGGCAGCCGGCCAGCTCCGCGCAAGCGCGCAAAGTCGCTGAGGCCAAGCGGTTCGTTGCCATTGGGATGGACGAGGATGATGGCGCCGGGATGAGCGGCGGCGCCAAGGGCCAGCCAGGCGTCGGCGCCGAGCGGGATCAGATGCGCCTCGCGGACCCTCTCCATCAAAGCGCGGTCTGAAATCAGGCCCGGAAAGCGGAAAAAGACGCTCGGGATCTCGCCATTGGCGATTAGCAGCCGCTCGACGTCCAGAATCTCGCTGGTCATGTCCACGCCGGGGACGAGCAGGAAATTCTGCGCATCCGAGACGCCGGGACGATAGGGGTGATGGAAGGAATGGTTGACGAAGCTGATCGCCAGCCGCCCTTGCGCCTTTTCCTGCCGCAACCAGAGAAAATCCGCGACATGCTGCTCCATCCACCGGCCGGTGATGGAGAGCGCGATGGGCGTCGCCGCGCCGCCTTGCTCCAGCGATTTCAGGAAGGCGCGGTCCAGCGGCCGATGCGAGGGGCAAAGATCGCCGGACAGGAAGGCGCCGCCGCCGCGCCCGCTCTTGAGGCCGGCGTTGTCGAGCCAGGTCGCGCCGGGGGCGAGGGCCTTGCCGGGCTCCCGCGCGAGGCGCTCGACCGACCCGATGAAGCGCGTATGCAGCTGCGCTTCCGCTGTGGTCGGCTTGCAGGTCCAGCAGGCTGCGCGCTCCAGCCTTGTGGCGAGCTGTTCGGGATCGACCGCGACAAACAGCTCTTCGCCGCCGATGCGCAGGCTTCGCGTGGCCAGAACCTCTTCGGCGCCCTCGCGGCGGCAGCTTTGCAAGGTGATCTGGAGATTTTCGACCCGGCTCGTCGGTTGCAGCGATCCGTCGAGCGGCGCCTCCACGACAAAGGGTGCCGCGCAGTCGGCGGCGCTTGCGCCAGCAAGGGTCAGGGGCCAGAGTGCGAGGGCCAGCGCGAGAACATTTCTCATATGCGAGACAAATGACCGAAAATTCGTCGCAACCCAAGAATTTTTGCATCCAGCGCGAGGCCGCGCCCGATTCGGGCCAAATGACGCGGGAGGCTCTGGCGACGGAAGTCGCCTCGGAATTCGGCCCGCGCGACGAAAGCGCCTTCGTTCTGGCGGCGCGCGATACGGCGGGCGGCTGGATCGGCGGGATCAATGGCCTGATCCACTGGCGTTGGCTCTATGTCGCCCAATTCCTCGTCGCGCCGGATTGGCGCGGTCAGGGTCTGGGCCGCGCCCTGCTGATCGCCACCGAAAGCCTTGCGCGCGAAAGCGGCTGCATCGGGATCTATCTCGATACGTTCAGCCCGCGCGCGCTGGATTTTTACCGCGCCAATGGTTTTGCAGTCGCCGGCCGGATCGAGAATTTCCCGCCCGGCGCTGCGCGGACTTATTTGAGCAAGGCGCTTGTTTGAGCAAGGCGCTTGCATTTTCTGAAATTGACGCCGGGCGGCCTTCTTCCGAAAGGTCGCAGCATTCGTCCTGATGGTTGTCGGCATTAACCAAAAGGGGTAGCCAGCGGCGCATCCGAGCATTTCGGCCCGGCGCGATTCATAATTATCCTCTCATCGCAAGCAAATCGTTCAAGCCAAACATCAGGCAGGTACGAGGGCATGCTCTAACGCGAGATTGATTGCGGTTTGGGATGCATCGCCAAAGATTTGCATGCGGGGCGCGGCTCCCCGTCAAATGACAGTATGACTGTCGCGCGCTTTCGATCAGCAGAATCTGATGAGAGGAATCCTCATGGCAGACCCGACCATTTTCGAGTCGAGGATCGCGGCGTCGCTGGACGATGTGGAGCAGATGGCGTCCGGCTCCATTTACGCCGCCAGTTCGGACCTTGAGCTGGTCGATGACGTGCAGACCACGGGCGGCGTTGGCCAGACGGTT